>JBGSWR010000055.1:0-7697 GCA_041751855.1 Pyrinomonadaceae bacterium | reverse complement strand
ATCGCGACTCTCTCCTTCTACATAACCCATCCAGTCAGCTCCTCTCTTGTGCTGACTGTTTATACCACTAGCTGCTCTTGCTTTTATTTCTTTTTTCGCTTCATCCTTTCGCTAACAGCAACTACTTTTGACACAGTCTCTTCCGTTGGTGGTCTTTGGCGCGTTGGTGGAAGCCGCGTGCTCCGTAGGCCAGGTCGAACAAATCCACCAACTTCCGTTGCTGGTCTTGCGCTGCCATCGATCGTGCGTTGTCCGTAGGCTGGATCATTAACCGCTGAAGTTTTGAAAAGCTATCAAGCCGTCGGAATCCGGGATCCATATGATTTTCCATCCATTTATTTGGGTGTTTTGGTTGATCATTTCTTAACCGACCAAAGATCCCAGAGACGACACCACTAAGGCGCGAAGCCAGGCCTTATCCGATCCCCTTAACCCTATAAATCAAACCTCGCAATGAACCCGCCGCCCGGGCGCATCGCGATCTTTAGTTGATCGGCGCGAGTCATCGAAGAGCTCTCAAGTTTCACGGCCGCGGCGTTATCAAGCTCGTCGCGAACGAGCAACGCCCTGTATCTGCCGCGAGCTAGAAACGAGAGCGGAATCGTAACGGAGCGGGCTTCTGGGCCATTCATGATTGCCAGAAACCACCGCCTGCCATTTCGGCGAGCAAATGCCGCCAACTCTCCAATCTCACAGGCCGGTAGCGCGATGGTTTCGTCCCAAAGACTGGGAATGCTCCTGATCATTTCAACAGCGGGATTGTCCAGAATGCTCCGCGGGTGGGCCCCGAGGATCAACACAGGGGAATTAAAAAAGGCCGCCGTCGCAATCTGGTGGGCCCAGGAAGTCTCACGCCGGCGTTCGCCAAAGATCAAAGGCGTATAGTCGGCGTGACCAGCTAACATGCGAGTGAACGGCACCGTGGTGTTATGCCGTGCCCAGGCTTCGATCTTCCTGTGCTCGAGGCCATAAACACCTTCACGAGTCATCTCATTGGGCCATTGACGCGCTTCGCCCGCGGGTTTGTTGGCTCCGTGGAAATTGACCATGATCTTATGCCGGGCAGCCTCGCGTAACTGTTCCTGATAAAGATCGACGATCTCCTTGGCCTCGTGGTCGAAGAAATCGATCTTGGCGCCGACTACCCCGACGTCCTTGCATAACTTGAAGAACTTCTGTCGTGCTTCAGTCGTGCGCAGATCTCGGCTGTGCTTCCAGAACCAGATGCCGACCTTGAACTGTTTCGAATAGTCGACCAGTTCACGCATTTCCTGTTCGCTCCATTTCTGCCAGAAGCCCTCGACGACGTTGTGCTCGAATCCCAACTCACCCGCGAGGCGGGAAAACTCTTTCATGTCTTCAAGTGTGTTGGCGCCGCCATCAAGATATTTCCAGACAGCGCGTCCGGGCCGCAGCCACTCCGTCTCAAGCCCCCGTGGAAACAGCACTGCATCTGGCGCTGGCGAAACGTTGTTAACTATGTCGGAGTTGACTAATGCATTGAGGTCTGGGCCGGCCATTACGACACGCCACGGTGTTCTGACAGGCCCGGTAAACGTCGCGGGTTTTGCCAGTCGCTTCCCCTCATTGTCGCCATAGCGAAGCCGGAAGGGATAACTGACCGGTAGTTCGTGTCCCAACACGGCTCGGAAACTACCGTGACCATCAGCTCGCAAACCCATGCCTGCATAGTTCAAGAGTGCGGCTTCGGTAATCGATGCGTAGCCTCCACCATTTGGTAGTTTGAATGTCAACGGCGGCGCGGCCCATTCACCTTCTTTGATTTCGGCGATCAGCTTTTTCGCGTGAATGCCTTCGTAGTGTCCTTCGAAATCGTGATACCAGACCGTACTTCCCGCCGGCAGCGCAAAAAATGTCGCTTCGTCCGGCACGCGGTGCCCGTCGCCGGATACCAGAATCCTGAAGGCAACCCCATCATTGAAGGCCCTTACTTCAACGGTGAAACTGGAGTTACTGCCAGCATGATTGAAAAGAAGCTTTGCGCCATTGCAGTTATTGACCGCAAGGGAATGAGCGCCTCGAGTCGCATACTTCTCGCGGATCTTATAGCGTTCGCTTCTTTCGAACCTCACACCATCACCCAGATCGACGCCATTCAACCGAATTCCCAATCGCGATGGATTAATCACATCTTTTCCGTTGCGGACAAGGCGATAGCGCAACATTGGCTGGTCACTTAACAGTTGAAACTCGAGGTTGCCGTCCGGACTCGCGATCCTGACCGGTTCGGAAAGCGCACCAGCGATCTCCGGCAATGTTGCAACAATGACAGGCGCCGCAACTGCTGTCGCGAGAAAGGTCCTGCGCGAATACATCGTCCCGGTGTCTTGCCTTCTCTTGACCAACCGCCTCCTCCTCATCGTTGCAGTTTCAACTGACAAGCCTCCCCCGATCCGCAGGATCCCGAGGCGGGAGCCGCGACATCATTGCCTTGTAGCTGTCGTCTTTGTAGCGAGCCGCGGCGCGCCACATGAGCGGGTATAGAGAGCGAGGCGCGAACTCAGTGATCTGTTGATACGTCCATGTCTGATTGGCCAAAGCAAACGGATACAGGTATTCGAGCGCCTTGCGAATACTGCGACCGTCGGCAGTTTGATAGGCCCAAAGATCGACTCCGGCGGCATCGCCGAGCATTGCCAGAAGGGTCAGGCCATCGAGGTTGCCAACGCTGTAACTCCAGGATCTGGTGCGCGCCAGTTCCAGGGGCTGTTGTCCATCCGGTTCGATCTGCGCAGCAATCCGCTTCTGTTTGGCCTCTTCGAGAACCTTACGCGCAAAATCTTTTTGACCGGTAAAAAGAGCAAATGAGACGACCTGAAGATCGTAATAGGTGCCATGATTATTTTTTGCCGCTGCCTCGTCGCGTCCGTTATTGCTTTCCTGCATCCATCGCAGAAAATCGGCGAACCATTTTTCGAGCCCACGCTGATCGACTTCGGTCCAGGCTTCCGAGCCGGCGAGCAATCCGATGGCGTCAATGACTCGTGTCAGACCGCGGGTCTCGATCAGACCAATCCCGCGCCCGGTGGTAATGCCGGGAATGGCCTGCGCGTACTGGAGATTGGGATTCATTCTGGTTTCGGGATCCAGAAACCAGACTCGCAGCAAGCGTGTCGCATGTTTGGCGTAGGCTTCATCTCCTTTGAAATAGTAGGCAAGCGCAAGAGCCCCGACGCCGGCGACCATTTGGTCCATGGTCTGATGGTCCGAGATCTTGTTGATCTCGGGATTGCGTTCGCCGTCGCGCCTGATATATGGCAATCCATCCGGCTTTGCGGGATCCGCCCAAAAGTAGGGCGCCTGACTCATGTAGTCATGCTTGTCACCACTTGGTGGCGTCGTGGTTTTGGTCACCACCGAGAATGGCCCCGCTCCAAGGGTTTTCCGCGCGTCGCTGTCAAGCTTATCGAGCGCCGCCGCAAACGTTTTATCCCCGGCCCGGATACTTTGTTTGGTCTTCTCCAGTTTGCCGGCATCGATAAGAAAGACGCGTGGTTCCTGGGCCAGCGCTGCGTGCCAGGCAGCACAGGAGAGAAGGAAGGTGAAACATTGGCCCAGTACTCGATAGGAAAGCCTCATGATCTGTATTTCGTATTTGTTCGTGTGAATTCGTGGATAGCTTTAATCGCGGAAAACGTCTACCCAATCATTCGAGCGATCAACATCCTCCATTCGCCTGGTCTTGCTATCTGCCGGCCGGGATAAGTTTGACAGAAACCAGCGTGATGCCGAGTTGCTTTTCTGAGCGAACAAGTTCAGGCTTGACGCTGAGGCGATAGCTGCCGGGGCCGTCAATCTTCACTGTTCCTAACTCGGAAATTACATATTTCCAGTAGGGGTTGGCCGGATTCTCTTCTTTTCCATTGTTATTGACGGCTGCGGATAACTTCTGGCCGGCGACCTCGATCTGGAGTTGGTGCCCGCCTTCCCAATCGCGACCATACTTCTGTTCAGAAGTCAGCACGATGACCTTGTACGCGCCGCCCCGCGTAACTTTGAAGTCCCAATCGAGCCACTCTTCTTTATTCAGCCATCGTTCGACGACGCCTCGGCTGTCAAACCGTAGACTGTTTTCACCGGCTATGTTGTGGACGTTGGCGAGGAAGGCCGGCAGCGTGACCGAATTATCAGGTTGCTGCATCAGCGCCGTGTCGGCGGCCACTTCTCCTTCGACTTCAAGTACGATTACAGAATCGTATTCATCGGGACCTTTTGCGGGGAGCTGAATGGTAAGCGCGTGGTGGTCCAGTTTTGGTTCTGTCTTCTGTGTAAATTTGAGTTGGTTGCGATTCGTAAGGAAATAAGCCTTCTGAACTTTTCCCTTCAAACCGTATACCTGTAGCTCCTTTCCCGGCCAGTCAAAGACATGCAGATAAAGTTTTCCCGGTCGCGTGGTGATCAACCCCCATGGCAATTCGTAAGGAAAGGGACCAGGGCCGTTACCGTAAACCGCTTCACTGTTTTTCTTCAGCCACTCGCCGACCTGGTGGAGGCGCTTAACACTGGGTTCAGGAATGATCCCGGTCGCGGTGGGGCCGACATTCAGGAGATAGTTACCGCCGCGGCTCACTACCTGGACCATCTGCCGGATTAGTATTGCGGTCGGTTTCCAATTCTCGTCATCTCTTTTAAAGCCCCACGTATCGTTTAGTGTTACCGGCGTTTCCCAGTCGCGTCTCACCTCGCCAACGCTGATCTGGTTATCCCCCACAGAATCGTAATCGCCGACGCCATGTCCAACCCGCCCACTCACAAGGCAGTCCGGTTGCAGTTCGTGCACGAGGTCTACCAGCTCCTGACTCTGTTCGCGCGTTATGTTGCGGGGCGTATCGAACCAGATGAGACCAATTGGCCCATAGTTGGTCAGCAGTTCGCGAACCTGAGGTTTGACTTTCTCTTCGAGGTAGCGGGAGAAATTCTTTTTGCTTTCATCGGGAAAGTCCCAGTCGTTTCCGACCGCGTCGGGATCGTGCCAGTCCTGAGTTTGCGAGTAGTAGAAGCAGAGTTTTATGTCTGCCTTCTGGGCTGCGGTCGCAAGCTCCTTCAATGGATCACGCTTGAAAGGAGTGGCAGCCACGATGTTGTAAGAGCTAGACTTCGAGTCATACATCGCAAATCCATCGTGATGTTTGGCCGTGATCACGATGTACTTCATACCGGCGTCTTTGGCGAGTTTGACCCATTGCTCGGCATTGAAATCGACGGGATTGAATTGCTGGGCCAGTTGCTCGTACTCCGTAACGGGAATCTTCGCGCGGTTCATGATCCACTCGCCGATTCCCGGAATGAGCTGGCCCTTCCATTCTCCGGCTGGTACCGCGTACAGGCCCCAATGAATGAACATGCCGAACCTGGCTTCACGCCACCATTTCAGGCGCCTGTCGCGTTCAGCTTCCGTATGGGTTGCGAGTCGAACGTCACCCCGGACTGCTTCGGGAGACTGCGCTTTAAGGGCTGCGCCTCTTAAGTTATGGACCACTTCACGGTGATTCGAGCCGCTCGATCCGAATGCGGTACTGAACGCCAGGATGGACAACAAGATCATCTTCTTACTATGCATAGAGATATATCCCTTTCCGGTAAGACTCGATTGGGGTCACGTGTCCTTAGACTTACGCTCAAACGATCTTTCAAAGACCACCAACGGTAGTTGGTGGATAATTCGACCCCGCCTAAAAAGTCAATGGCCCAGTTCTTCAAAGACCACCAACGGGTAGTTGGTGGATACGTTCGACCGTGCCTAAAACGTCAACCCAGCTCTTCAAAGACCACCAACGGTAGTTGGTGGATTCGTTCGACCCCGCCTAAAACGTCAATGGCCCAGTTCTTCAAAGACCACCAACGGTAGTTGGTGGATTCGTTCGACCCCGCCTAAAACTTCAATGGCCCAGTTCTTCAAAGACCACCAACGGCAGTTGGTGGATAATTCGACCCTTGCCAAACATCAACGGCCCAGTTCTTCAAAGACCACCAACGGTAGTTGGTGGATTCGTTCAACCCCGCCTAAAACGTCAATGGCCCAGTTCTTCAAAGACCACCAACGGTAGTTGGTGGATTCGTTCGACCTTGCCTAAGATCGGGAAGTGCTTTTATCCATCCATTAGGTTGGGTCGAACAATCCCCCAACTGCCGTTGGGGGTATTCCGGTTTTCTTTCCTCACCTTCTGGCTAGGTGGGGTCGAACAATCCCCCAACTGCCGTTGGGGGTATTCCGGTTTTCCTTCCTCACCTTCTGGCTAGGTGGGGTCGAACAATCCCCCAACTGCCGTTGTAACTTCCGAGTCAAAATGTATAAGTAAGGGACTTTGCTGGTAACGACACCGCAAAGGATTGTCCGTTGGCAGCGACGGAAAGCTTGATGTACTCACCGCTGCACTGCTCGTCGTGGTTGGCTATGAAAGCAAATGGTGCATTCTCGCGCTCGTTTATTCGCACGTTCCGATGCAACTGAAAAACTGCTTTGAGACCGGACAGGCTCAGATCTTTCAACGTTCGCGGTTCGCCGCCTTTACGTGCACCATTATTAATTACCGCAATACGCGGCTTGAGGGCGTCGAGTAGTACCGGGTTGTTGCTGTTGTCGAGGCCATGATGATTGACGACATAGACATCTACAGGGCCGGGCAGATTTACCGGACAGACCAGTTTGTGCTCGACGTTCCAGGTCAGGTCTCCGCCAGCAAATAATTTGAAGTTGCCGAAAGTGAGCCGATAGCCAATGCTTCGGGCATTGTCGCTTACATCTTCAGGTTTGGATTCGTGGGCCTCGCCGCAGGAACGAATCTGGGGGGCGCCCGGAGGTTCGCCGATGACCCGACCGTCTGCTGCCAGAACCTGCATTCTTAAACGCGGCACTGCACGTTCTCTTTTCAATTTGAACTCGTCACCTGCTTTGATAATGACCGAGTTTTGCTGGGAAGCCTCGTTGTAAGCGGCGACAAGGTTCGGATCGATGTCTTTCGGTAGCGGGTCTGGCAGGCCGTGATCGTAGAAGCGCTTCACTGGAATCATTCGGACCAACTCCCCAATTCCACCAAAGTGGTCGCGGTGCCAATGCGTCGTGATGTAGTGATCGATCTCGTTAAGCCCGGCTACATCACGAACCACCCTGGCTATGCGACCAGCGTCACGCTCACCCGGGTAGCCGGAATCTACGAGTAGAGTCTCGCGCGCGGGTGTCACGATCAGAGTCGCTGCTCCACCCTCAGTATCGATGAAGTAGATATCGAGAGTTTTGAGAGCGGCCAGCGTTCCGGGGCAGGGAAGAAGCATCCCTACCAAAACCACCGGCAGCAATAGCAGTTTCCACTTCATAAAGCCTTCTCAACCAACGTCTGGTAAGTAAACTCGATGCGGAGATCAAGCCCACCAACTGGCAGTTGGTGGATGGTTCGACCCTGCCTAAGATCGGGGAGTGCTTGTGTCCCAGGGTCCGCTAGGTTGGGTCGAACAATCCCCCAACTCCCGTTGGGGGTATTCCGGTTTTGTTTCCTCACCCTTATGGCTAGGCCGGGCCGAACAATCCACCAACGGCAGAGACTGTGTCAAAAATCATTTCGGCGAACTCTGACTTGCCAAGTAAGGGGAGAAGCGCGCTTGGTGGTGTTCGGGACCATCGTGGAAGCTCAGCGTCTATGGTCGCAAATATCTCCGTATGTTGCGCGTTCAACGTGTTT
>JBGSWR010000054.1:0-4215 GCA_041751855.1 Pyrinomonadaceae bacterium | reverse complement strand
CTGCCCGCCCTTTTTCTGTCCACGTCGTGATCGATGATGGTTATTGATCCGTTACACCTCGGATAATCCTCGCATCCGAAGAATTGTTGTTGATGGTCGCGGCGTTCGCGCAAGACAAGAGGCTTCTTGCAGTTCGGGCATCTCGGGCGCTGGTTGACGAGAACGAGGGCTTCACCGGAGGCGCGCCGGAGTCGACGACGCCAGTTTCCGGTCATGCGGAGATCTCCAGACCACATCTTAATCACCTCGCTGCCGTTGGCGGTGAGTTCAGGGTTTTTGTTGTCATCAAAGACGGAAATGTTAATGGTGTCTCCGTCAACGTTCGGATAAATGCGCGCGCTGAGATTGGTTTTCGTGACTCGGTAGATCCAGTGGTAGCCGCGCTCGGTATCGTGCAGCCGGCGGTAGTTCGGCGGCAGGTTGTATTCAATCGCGCGGAAGACAGACGGCAATGGCGAGTACTGCTGCTGCTGTGCTCCGGGGGGCAGGTCAGCTGCTGCAGCTAGGTTGATGGGTAGAGTTTTTTCAGATGCGACCATGGTTATCCTTACCTTTCGCCGGCTGTTAGTAGCGCTGGCGCATTCCCTCTTCGATACGGCGGTCCATATCCCTCGCCACGCCGGTAACAATGGTTGAGATTTCGCGGAGATGGGCGGCCTCGAGGTTTGCATCCTTGATTTGGCCGGCGGCAGTTTTAGTACTGCCGAACTGAACCTGGTTGGCTTGCACTTCAAGGGAGTACGCCTGATCGATTCCGGCTTTGGATATAGCTGCGCCACGGTTAGCGCCGCCGGCGGCGGTTCCGGCTCCGGCATTGATGGCCGATACGTTGCCATCGAGCTGTGCCTTGGTGGCGGTTTCCATGTCGCTCTGATAGGTGAACTGACTTTTTTGTACGGTGTTCGCGGTGGCTGTTTCGTTTTGTATGGTGTTAGTGGAAAACTCGTTGTTAGCTCGGTTGAGGTTGCGGGTTCTGTTGCCCACGGCAACGTTCCCGAATAGGGGATTGATAACGCCAGTGCCGGCGTAGGGGATCGCGGTGGATGCGCCGCCCCAGATTTCCTGCTTGCGAGCCCTTGCTTCGCTGGCTATGCGGACCGACTCTGCCCCTTGTGAGATGCCTGTCTGGGTGTTGGCTTGGTTGGCGCGAGCCCACATTTGACGATTCGTATCGGCAACCTGTGCGTGCGTGGCGGCGACCGTGAAGTTAGCACTTGATTGGGCCATCCCGCGCGCTGTTTGAGCGCCGCCAGCGATTGCCGCCAGAGTCGCTTGTCTATTGCCTTCAATGTTCGCGTGCCCGGAAATCTGTCTTGCGTTAGCGCCGAGGTTAGAGGCATCGAGCGAACCTTTAGCTCTGGTCATTTCAGCTTGGTATCCGCCCTGGGTTTGTGTGTTCTCTGCCTGGCGCTGTAATGCCGCCCCTGTTTTCAGGCCGGTGAATTCGACAGCTGAGCCGATGATTGCGGCCATCCATCCGGAGGCGGTGCTCGAAACAGCCTCGAAGAGCTGGCCGGTGGCGATGCGATAGGCCAGGTATGGGGAGAGCCAAAGCATCATGCCGTTGATGAGCATGATACAGAGCGTGACGATAATTATCAGAGTGGGATCGTAGGCATTGTTCTTGATGATCTGTGAGGTACGCTCGTCGATTGTGTAAGGAGCGGCGCCGTCATAGAGCGATAGTCCAAAACTGCCGACCGTATACGCGATGAAGGTGAGAGTGTCGCGCACAACGGGGAAGATCATTGTAAAGACGACGGTTCCCCAGATGAATGGGTAGGAGATTCGTTCGGCGAGTTTCTTGTCGACGGCGACGGCGACCATGAAGGGCACTGCGAGCCGGAGCCCGATCATGATGAAGCCGCTTAATACAAGAAGGAATATCTCTCCTGCCTGAAGGATGCCTCGCGCAAGGTTAAGGCCGAAGAAAAGCTTAGGCATGGACCATGAGGTCATGTCGGTAGCGCCTTCCATAGCTTTCAAGCCGTTGAGCTTGCCGTCGCCGGATTCGTGATCAGTGAGGATACCGACCCAGCCGTATTCGCCGGGCTCGATATAGGCTGGTTGAATGAAAACGTTCTTTTCGTCTTTGATGATGAAGTGGCCCTGCACAAACGCGTAGTACTGATCGTTGAAGGCGGTGCGCTTTTCCTCGATCATGGGCTCGATCGGGATAGTTAGTGTGCGGCCGATCTTATAGAGAGTAGAAATTGCGGCAGGCGCAATCGCAAAGAGGGCCATGCAAAAAACGGCGCGGCCAAACCAGTAATAGAGATCGCTCGAAGCGCCGTCGTTTTCCCGAATGGTTCTGATAAAGGAAAAGAGAAGGACGATGCTGGCAAGGATCATTGCCAGGAAGCTGAATTTTTCTAGGAGCGGTTTTTCTATCTGTCGGCGCATGTAAGGAACGAGTTCTCGCACGAGGTTCATCAGGGTGACCATCTGTGCGCTTGGTTGGCCGGCTTCCCAAGGAGGCGAAGGAGGCGATGGAGTCGATGCAGGCGGCGGTGTAGCGGACTGGGATGGGTCTCCATTGCCTTGAGCAAAACAAGGTGGTGTGAGGATGAACAGAATGATTGTAATTAACGCAATGGTCGCAACAGGAATCAGGTGGCGCCAGCGATTATGTTTGGCTGTAGTTGGCTGTGGGACTGTCATCCTTGTTCCTTTTGAATCTGCTTACGTTGTTCGCTGTCGGTGTATGGCCGCGAGGTGTCTGCCTAGTTATTACCGTCTGCGGGATCGTCGTCGATGCCTTCGTCCTTTTCGAATGTCTTGTCGATTTCGTCGAGGATGTCTTTACGTACCGGGACCGTAGCCTCCCAGGCTTTGTTTGTTTGGTGGACCTGTTGGCCGTAGTCGGCACGGGTCTCAAGCTGAATGCCGTACTGTTGAGTTTTAGCGGCGAGCTTTTCTGTTAGGTCGTTGATTTGAGTTTTGATCTGTTCGATCTGAATCTTGGTGTTAGAGATTTGAGTTTGAATGATGCCGAGTGAATGGCGCTCGTCCTCAGGCTTGGCCATCTCGGTGGTTAGCATGTCTTCATACTGTTTGAGAACGGCTTGCGCTTCGGCGAGACGGCCGTAGGCGTTTTGGAGTTCGTAACGGAGACGCTCGAACTCGTTGTCCATATTTGCGAGACGTTCGATGTTGGCCACGGTGTCTTGTGAGGCGCGGCCAATGGAGTTGCGGAGGTACTCTTCGAGATCCTGCAAATCTTGTTGCGGGTTAAAGATTCCCGCTTTGAGTCTTGATTCGAGGGAGCGCACGGCGCGGATACGGCATTGGACCATGTTTTCAATTTGCCGTTTAAGCATGTAGATCTGGCGCACGGTTTGCCCGATACTCGCGATGCTGGATACGAGGCTCTTGTTACGAGCTAGTTGCTTGTCGATGGTGGTGAGGATGCCTCCCAGACTGGTGACCTGCTTCACGGCTTTGTCATACATCTGGGAGTAGTGCTCTAGGGTCTGGAGCCAGAAATCGATCTCTTTGGCGAACTCCTGGATCTTGAGCGCGTACGCTATTGGGTCGTGAGTGATCCATTGGGCCTTGGCTGGCTGGGCCGGGGTGATGATTAGGCCGAGTAGTAGGCCGATGAGGAGTTGTCTGGTGAATGATAGATGGCGCATTTGCAGGTGTCCCTCTTCCGGAATTTCGGTCTGTTCAAGCTACTCGTAATTCGTTAGTTAGTTCGGACTCGTCAATGTCAGTGAGTCCCTGGGCAGTTAGGCCTCGGGGGTAACGTTCCGCGAGCCAGGCGATGACTACAGCCATGGGCCACATGGGCTTAATGCTTTGGACCCGGGCGCGCGCGTTGCGCTCGTCGGGGTTGGTGGTGAAGGTCCAGAGTTCGCTTGGGGAGAGATCTATCTGGAGCATTTCCACAACCTTGTCCTGTCCGGAGCCAAAGACGCCGAGGAATTGGGCGTGTTCGCCGGGTACGTTCTTTATTCCTTCAATGCAGGCATGAGCTGCAGGCGACAGGCCGGTTTCGGTAATTAGCCTGGTGTAGTCGCCGACCTGCTTGCCGATAAGCTTGACGCCGGCAGTTTTGGCGAGAGCCACACCGATCGGGTTAGGGACATCTTTGCTTCCGGTAAAGTCCTCGTAAGCATGGGAGGCGAGCAAGGTGACAGCGTTTTCCTTGCCGCCGGTGCGGGCGGCGCGTTCAATGACGTCGAGAATGAGCGGGTAGTGTTTGACTACTTC
>JBGSWR010000053.1:0-6263 GCA_041751855.1 Pyrinomonadaceae bacterium | reverse complement strand
GACGATGACGACTCTGGCGCGCCGGCTTACGGACGAGGGGATTGACTATGCGCTCGCCGGCGGGATGGCCTTGATGCTGCACGGGTATCGTCGCGAAACGATCGATGTGGATTTTCTGGTAACCGCTGAGGGTCGAGATCGTCTTGAAGAGAATCTAGTGGGACTTGGATATACACCCCTGTTTCCCGGCGCGCGGAAGAGATTTCGCGATGCATCAACACGCATCGAGATTGACCTGATAATTACTGGCGAGTATCCGGGTGACGGGAAACCCAAGCCTGTCTCGTTTCCCGATCCAACTCAGTCTGCTGTCGAGATAGATGGCATCCGAATTCTAAGGTTGGAGAAGTTAATAGAGCTAAAGCTGGCTTCCGGGATGACTGCTCCGGATCGTTTGCGGGACCTTGCTGATGTCCAGGAATTGATCAAGCTGAAAAAGCTCGACTCTGAATTCGCTCAGCAACTCGACCCGTATGTCAGAGAGAAGTACTTAGAGTTGTGGACTGGCGTTAAAAGTGCGCGCGAGTCAGAAGAGTGACATAACCTCAGACTGCTCGCCAAGCCCTGCCTTCCGCCTAAACTGCCATTGAGAATTAAGATCAGTTGAAAAACATACATTACCTTTCCTCTAGCGGTGGGTTATTACCACCTTTATTACCACCACTGGTGAGTTATTACCACCATAGTACTTCAGCGCTTTTTCGATCCTTTCCGCCACACCGCGGCCGCTCCGTAACCTTCACAGTAGATCTTGTTGTCCTTCTTCAATCGGTTCAGCACCACGCGGATCATATCTCTCGTGACGTTGGAAGAGGCGCGCTCAAGATCGATCATTCTGAAGCTATCCGGTAAACGCTCAATCGCGTCAAGGACCATAGCGGTCTTAGCCCCTCGGGCAGTTGACAGCGTACCGACACGCTCTTCGAATTCGCGATAGGCCGTCTTAAGGATATAAAGAATGTAATTAATGTAGGGCCAGGGATCGTGCTTGTCCTCGTGCCAGCCTTGCGAACTTTGTCCCAGCGTTTCGTAGTACCGATCCTTATTCTCTTCGATCACCCGCTCAAGACTAATGAAACGCCCGACTTCGTACCCCAGGTGATAACACTGCAAGAGCAGCAGGAGTCGCGAGACGCGACCATTACCATCCCTAAACGGGTGGATGCACAAGAAATCCAGGTTCATCGCTGCCGTTGCAATCAACGGTTGAACCACCCGTTCGTCAAGACTGTCACCCCACTCGTCGATTAACGTCCTTATCGCAGCAGGCGTCTTTCGCGCAGTCACGGTTTTGAACCGCACACGCACTTGTCCATCCGGAGACTTCTCGATGATGTCGCTATCCTTCTCTTTGTACTTGCCGGCATCGCCGATATTGGCCCGACTCAGGCGATGGAGCCGCAGGATAGTTTTCTCAGAGACGGGAAGTTTTGCGCCTTGCTCATGAATAAGTTTGAGGGCATCGCGATATCCGCGGATCTCCTGTTCATCGCGATCCCGCAACAAGGATTTCCCGAGCACGACTGCTTTGACGCGAGACTGCTCGATCGTTACTCCTTCAATACGGTTGGAAGAGACTGCACTCTCGATCAGCGCATGTTCGCGCAAGACCTTGAGCCGCTGCGGTGACTGCTTGGTGAAGAGTTCCTGCTTGCCACGAGCTTCGCCGAGATCAGCCAGGTACCACGCTGTCGTGGTAGGAATACTTGGTTTCTCCGCAAGCAGTTGTAGGGTCGTCATCATTGTCTCGTCGGCAGGTTCGTGGACATCAGCGCGCCATTTTCTGCCCAACTCTTTTCAAGGTGTGGAGGGGTGATTGCTAGTGAAAACTGGTCAAGTGCCGGGGCAACCACGTCCAGTTCGCACTTATTTTTGAAATCGACAAAACTAAAATAAGCGAATCATGTCAGAAAGAGAGGTCGTTATTCCTGACATTAGAATCTCCCGCCTGTACTCCTCCGCGTTTTAATGACGGGCCTTAGCCTGCTTCCGGCGCAGAGGTTTGGGATCAACCGCTGTTGCCGCGATGCCGGATAGAACTACTGGCTCGCGATCCGGGAACTCAGCGACCAAGGACAGGTTCCACCCATGGCTTCGACCGACTTCCGCAGGGTGGAGAGTAACAGATCGCTCCGTTTCTCGAGTCGCGAGACGCCATCCTGACTGATGCCGAGCCTTTTCGCCAGCCGCACCTGAGTCAGCTTGCGGGCCTGGCGGAGTTCCTGCAGAGTCATTTCCTCAGCAATAAGCGCGGCAGCGCAGGCCTCGACCCGCTTCCGGCGTGCCGTACCAACACCTCCGATTTTCTGAGTTAAGGTCTTCATAGCTATTTCCTCGTATCTGTGGAGTTTGGTTTCGGCGTTTTCATAACTCAATCCTTTGAGCGTCGGAACCCTGGTTTGAGCTGGTCTCGACTGGCGCTCCCGTTGTACGTCCAAACGTAGCGCCAAGAGTGCGACCGCCGGCAAGACTATGTAGACAATGAACGCCCGGTCGCCAGGACTGTGATTAATAGAGTTTCTTTTTGCCTCGCATGCTGTAGCCAACGAGTACGCCAAGTAAGAATCTCATTTGTTGGGCTCCTTATGGATCTCTCTTATGATCCGCGGGTAGCGCTGTCCGCTATTATTTTCTTTGATTATTTGCTCGGCGTAACTATGCAAGTGATCGCGTATTATGATTGGATATAGAAACAAAAACTCATCTCGAAATTGACGACTAGGCGAAGACAGCGGCATTTATGACACTGGTAGAAGACTCTTTCTGGACGCTGCGGCTCGACCCGACTCGGCCGATACCTCTAACACCGGAAGAACCAGAAGACTTTATGTATGAAGTGTGCGGAAAGATTCTCTGTGGCACCGAAGAAGATGAGAAGGATCGAATCGCCGGCCGCTTTCGAGTGTACTATGCGGATTTAGAGTCAGCGGAGAATCACGGCGTTAGTGCGTTTGAAGTCCTAGATACGTACCAGCATACTTGTGAGTACGCCGAAGCAATCTTGGGCTCGAATGAAGCACCTTTCTCAGCGCGGTTACAAAAGCTGCTGGGGGATGAGATTTGGAACTTTAATCTCTTGATTCGCGACCGTGTCGAGTTACTTCCCAAGTATCGAGGCGGTGGAATTGGACTGCTAGTGCCTATTTCACTAATCGAACGTTTCGGTGCAGGCGCCGGAGTAGTAGGCATGAAACCGTTTCCCTTACAGCTCGAGCCTAAGCAGTCCCGTGATTCTTCGGCGTGGGCGAAACGCCTTAGACTCGAAGACCTACCCCGTGACGCAAAAAAGGCGACCGAAAAACTGAAGCAGTACTACGAAAAGCTTGGGTTTGTCGGGATGAAGTCTACTCCATTCATGTTCCGCAGCATGTCTTGGGCGTTCCCATCCGTCGAGCAGTTGCACTCCGAATAAAACCATGTTTCAACTCACGATGGAAGAGGCCCGAGATTGGTGGAATGCGACAAAGCGGCCTCCTTTAAGGTCACAAAATGTGACCTTAAAACAAAAGCGAGGACAGCATATAAAATATCGACCTTTTGCTTTTACTGAGCATGGCATACTCATGCTCTCGAGCGTTCTGAAGAGCGAACGTGCAGTTCAGGTCAATATAGAGATAATGCGGACGTTTGTACGCTTGCGGCAGATGCTGGCGTCGAATGCTGAACTCACTCGCCGACTCGATGATTTGGAAAAGAACTACGACCATCGGTTTAGCGTTGTCTTTGAAGCGATCCGCCAGCTTCTGTCGCCCCCCACGTCCAAGAGGAAACAGATAGGTTTTCGGGCGAAAGCGCTGAAGAAGTAACCATTTTACTTAACCACGGTCTGCGACAACTCCTCATGGTTTGTCGTACTTTGGTAGAAGGAGATCCTCACAATGAATACCTCACGTTGGAACGCTCTTGAACAGCAACTTCAAGACTCGATCTTTGTCATACGCAACCAAAAACTAATCGTCGATGCGGACTTGGTTGGAATTTATGGCGTCAGCGAACCGTGCGGACTGCTGGCACCAGGAGAGGACCGTTACTGAAGCATACGCCCTGGGGTTTGAAGCTCCGCGCCGGCTGAGCGAACGGGGTCGTTGCTTAGATGGTGGTTGTTCAGTGCGTGTGTTGCTGCTCAGTTATTACAGGGCCAACATTGCTCGTGGAGGTGAAAGGAAGCTGGCTGGTTATCGCGGTGTGTGTAATGGGAGATTAATATGGTCGCTGCGACGTGCGGAAGAATCGCGGTAAGGTTCGTGACGGGGAGAGTGTGTGAGCGATTCTTCCGCACTTCTTCGCTGCCGGTACTGACTGAGGCCACGCTGCCGGTACTGACTGAGCACGCTGCCGGTACTGACTGAGGCCACGCTGCCGGTACTGGACTCGAGACCGCTGCCGGTACTGACTCGACGCCGCTTCCGGTACTGGACTCGACGCCGCTTCCGGTACTGACTCGACTCCGCTTCCGGTTGCGACTTGTGACCAAATGTTTCAGCAAGTTCTAATTATTCATCCCTGCTTTCAAATCTCTAAGAGCTTTCTGAGCGTTTAGGAAGTTTCGTTGTGCTTCATCGTAGCCCTCTTTTGCGCGGCGATACGAAGCTTGTACCTGCGCATAGAGGTTATGCGCATTTGCTTGTTGTTTCTGACTCGCACTGTACCTAGACTTTATCCCGTTGAATTCCCCCTGTGACAGTATTTTCGCGTCCATTAATCTCTGTGCTCGTTTCAGCTCACGATCTGCCACTTGAAGGTTTGCATTTTCGCGGTCGAGGTCTGCTTTCGCTGCCTTAACCTTCTTTTCTTGCTCCTGGAGTGCGTTCTCGGCTGCCTCAAGTACACTTTTCGCTTTCATGGCCACGGCCTCGTAACGCGCGAGCTTTTCGTTTTGAGTAATCACTGGTTGAGAAGCAGCGGGACTCTCAGTGCGTGAAGGAATCTCCGCAGTTGTACTTTTCTCAACGCCGGATTCGCTCTGAGTAGCAGTGCCCCCAGCGGACCCAAAAATTGCGGAAGGAGTACTCTCACCTGTGGTTGAACCGGCTGTGCTCCCTGGAGATGAAGTTGTCGGTCCTTGTGATTCACCTCTGCCAAAGAGAAGCAGGCCGCCACCAATAATCAAACTCAACGCACCTAACGCGACAACTACTGGCACGTAGATTCGTCGCTTAGAAGCTGCCCTCTGTGGCTTCGACTCGTGTTGAGGCTTGAATTCTGAAAATTGCACCGCAGGGATAGTCGGCGCCAGCAAATCCGTTTCTGGTGTGGACGCACTCTCGGGCAGAATTAGAGTAGCGTCAGGGCTGGATTGAGCGTCATTTGAAACAGGCCTCTTTAGCGGAGGGTCATATGGGACAGATAAGATCGACCCATCCACCAGGCAGAAAGCCATCGTGTCGTCAGAATACGTTCGCTTGCAAGCAGGGCAACTTTTCATAGCTCTTACGATTAGGGTCCTAACTGCAGTTAGTGAGTCGGATATCATCCAACCTTCAAATCTTAATCGACGGGGTATTGGGCAGTAAACCTTGTGGAAAAGTATGCCGTAGGTTGAGTCAGGAATGGAGAATCACTAAAGTTATTCCCTCTGCCCACCCCGGATGATCCGCCGGCAAGGGATCGCATTGAGTTCACGGTTTATATTGCGCCCTCCGTGCCACGGAGGGGAGCTTGAACTGAAAACTCCCCAAGCTGAAGCATTCGGGTATTTATAAGGGGAGACGGCTTCTGTTAGGCCGAAACTAAACAACCCCACGCCTAAAGCAGTGGGGTATTCTCTTGTTATTTACACACTCTCTGAAGCATTCGGGTATCTGGGTTAAGAAAGAGCCGTTGTTAGGTCAAAGCTGAAACTCCCCAACCTAAAGGTAGGAGTGAAATGAGAGGCTTTTCTGACTGTGATCTATTGGGAGGTTAATCCGGTCGCTGCGAAGAGCTGAAAAATCGACGCCCGCTGTGTTTATGGCTCCTGATATTAACCGAGGTTGTGGTGACGCGATTTTTCAGCACTTCTCCGCTTCCGGTTCTGATTGGGACGCTTGCGGTTCTGATTGGGCCGCTTCCGGTAATGACTGGGACTGCTCGAAGTGGGAGTTGGAAGATAAGGGGAGTCGACAAAGTCTGATGGGCGGGCAGCAATTGCAATAATCGAGAATCGTGACATCAGCCCAACTGGTACACGGAAGATGAAGTGAAACTGACGCCAAACGATAAACCTTATATAATGCGCCCATGGCAGTCGATCACACATCGGTAGATTCACTACTCAAAAAGGC
>JBGSWR010000052.1:0-102722 GCA_041751855.1 Pyrinomonadaceae bacterium | reverse complement strand
ACCTCACTAAAGTGAGGTGTTAATGAGAAGAGAACTTAGCCAACTAGTTTCCTGCGCGCCGAGATTCATCCAAATTTAACTATCAATGCGAATGAACGTGGGAATCATGTGTTACAGCACTAGCCGCACAGGGCACTAGCTAAGAGTCACTGTAAGAAATGATGCCGCCCCCGTGGGGCGGTAAATGGTCAAGATAAGGTTGCAAGGGCAATCCGCCGATTCCGCTGACTACGTAGATTAAAGAGGATGGAGCTTCGCGATTGTAGAAAAGAATTTCCGGACGGCATGTCTATTCGTGTAGTTTCCGGATGTTAATTTTGCAAATATAGCGGCCTAAACCGTTTGACAATAGTCATTAGCGAAAAGGCAATCAGTCCCGCTCTCTGACCGTTTATGGAGGTGTTTCGTGAATCGTCCAATGCTTCGTTTTGGTTCTTCCGGTCCCGCAGTAACACTCTTACAAAAGGGCATAAACCTCGCCCCGACCAATCTGCCGAAACTTGCCACCGATGGTATCTTTGGACCGAAAACGCACGCCCGAGTTTTGGAGTTTCAGCGACGGAGCAATCTGTCAGCGGATGCCGTCGTGGGCGAGAAAACCCATCTTGCTCTGGATTACTACTACAAACTTCTTGAAAAGCTAATCGAAATCGTTGTGCCGCCGGAATCGATAGCAGCTGCTCGCCAGCGAGTCGTAGATACGGCACTTGCTCATCTGTCTTTATGGGGCTGGTCTCAGAACCCTTCGGAACACTTTAAGCCCGATCCCATAAGTCCCCGAATCGCGGGGAGGGAATGGGCCATAGAAGCGTCAAAGACCCGCCAGGGAGGATTGACCCTCGCGAAGATCTTTCAGATTGCCGGTTCAGATGCAACTAAATGCCCCTGGCTCACGCAAAGGGCCTACGACATGTATCACCGTCAAGGTGAATGGGTTGGGAAAAAACATACCGCTGAAGAGCGAAATTATATTGATATCCCTTCCTGGTGCGGGATTCTTGTCACCTACCTTTTTAAGGTTTCGGGACTCAAATTGCGCAATTGGGAGCGTACACTCTCCTATTCGTATCCGCCACAGACGTCCTTCGATGTGACAACTCCCGCTGCGGAGCCTGATTTCTACCTGCTGGATGGTCCCAACGTTTCAACTCTCCTGGAGCCCGGCGATGTAGGTCTCGCGAGTCCCGCGGGTCGCTTCCACCATTTCCTGATTACAAGCGTGAGTCAGAATCAGGTTGGGACCGTTGATGGGAATGACGGTTTGCAGCAGACCATTATTAAGCGCTCATACGTAATTAGCGGGCGTGAGGCGAAATACACCTATATGGTTAATGATGGCTTTCATGGTTCAGAGTCGGCCTACTTCCTCAAACCGAATTGGACTCAGATCCTGAAGTCCTGAATTGTTCCTTCAGATTCAAATTTTGGTATCTCGAGGGGGTGGCTAAACGTTCAACCAGCGGCTCCTACAAAACTAAGCCCAGGGCATTGCCCTGGGCTTAGTTTGATCGGTAGAAGATTTACAGACTAATCGGAAGGAAATGCGTTGAGTCTACGCGGCTCGAGGCAACTGCGCGGGTTTGTTTTCGCGCAACAGTTCCAGGGCCTTCTTCAACTGCACATCTTCCGGCGCCGGTTTGATCGGAGTGGCTTCAGGCTTCTCGATCGGATCGGGTGTCACGCCGGCTTCCGCGTCGTTCTCGCCTGCCAACTCTTCTGGATCAAGAGCCTCGGCAAGCTCGGGTCGCTTAACTTCCACGGAAGGCGTCACTCCAGACCGGGCGCGATCCTCTCCGAGAAAAGGCTTGCCATTTGCCGATGCCCACTTGATCGTGGTAAGGAGCAATCCGTCTCCACCTCGAAGTGTAAAGAGTTGCTGCTCCGCGCCGGCGCCAAAACTCTTTTCGCCAACGACTTGACCGCGGTTACGCTCCAGGATCGCAGAGGCAATCACTTCAGCCGCGCCCGCTGTGCCAGTGTCGATCAAGGCCACCAGTGGCCCGTGAAAGATCACGTCTTTGGGCTCCGCAGCGAAGCTCTGAATGGCCTTACCTTCACGTCCCGTCGTCTGTGCGATTGTGCCTTCAGCGATAAAGAGGTTCGCAACCGCTACGGCTTCGGTCAATGAGCCACCTGCGACACCTCGAAGGTCCAGAGCGATCTTCTGCGCTCCTTGCTTGAGCAGGTCCTGAGTTCGATTACGTATTTCCGCGGCGTCGCCATCTGAAAGACTATTAACCCGAAGGACGCCGATGCGACCCGCTTCGATCCTCGTCTCTGCCGCAGGTGACTGGAATGTGCCACGCTTAACCGTAATGGTTAACGGCCGGGAATTGGCTCGTAAGACTCGGAGCTTGACCTCGGACCCCGTCGGGCCGTTGAGTAACTGTTTGGCATCATAAAGTGAGATGTCCCGCGTCGCCTTCCCTTCTATGTATTCGATAATGTCGCCGGCGCGGAGCCCCGCCTGGTCTGCTGGCGATCCCTTGTGGGGGGCGATGACATAAAGGTAAGAAGCAACTTGAGAAAGCTCAGCTCCAATGCCGCTATTGTCCTTCTTTTCGCTATACTCCCGGACCTGTTCGGGGGTCAGGTAAGTCGAGTAGGGATCAAGTCCGTAAGCAAGACCACGCAGCGCACCAGCCCGCACTTTCTCCATATTGGGCTCGTCGACGTAGTCGTTCTGAATGTGCTGTAGGACGCTTTCGAAAATCCGAAGCTGAGCCTTGGGATCGTTAGCGGGCTGTTGGGCGCGGGTAGAAATCCACCCACCAACAACTGTATAAAGAGCCAGCGTGGCCGATATTAGAATCAAGACAAATTTAAAACGAAACGACATCGGTGACCTCTCGATTATTACTCAAACTTCTGCAAATGTACCTGCTTCCCGTTGGTCAGTCGTATCATACAGACGGTGCCAGCAGCGTGCAAGTTTCTATTTATCAGCATCAATAGATGAAAGTTGTAGCAGCAACACGTGAACAACGGCGAGCAAAATAAAGCCTTTTCAACTCCCGTGCTTGCACTGGATCTGGGACAAAAACGAATCGGAGTAGCAGTGTCCGACAACCTTTCAATTTCAATAACCAGAGTCGAGCCGATTCGCCGGTCCAGTTGGAAGCACCTGCTCAGCGCAGTGACGGCCCTCGTGCGGAGGTTTGACGCGCAAACCCTGGTAATTGGTTTTCCGCTCAAATTGGATGGCGTAGAAGGTTCCGCCGCTCACGAAGTTCGACACATCGCGGAAAAGTTCGCGCGCTCGTTGAGGATTCCAGTCTATCTACAGGATGAACGGCTGACTTCCGCTGAAGCTGAAAGTCGACTCAAAGATGAGGGTTACAAGCCCGATGAGATTCGGGCTCTGATCGATAGCGAGTCTGCTGCTATCATACTGAGGGATTTTCTTCAGGAGGGGCAGAACAGAGTTTTAGTTTTTAATCCATAAAGTGGAGGCTTCTTCAAAAGGATTAATGAAAAAAATAGTAGCACTTGCGCTTTTAGCCCTGGTTCTTGGCGTCGGCGGAATTGCAATATGGGTCTATCACAGCCTACGAACATCTGTTCATCATGATAAGTCCAGCCAGTACATAGACATTTCTCGAGGTTCATCACCCACTGTCATCATTCGCAAGCTGGCTGCGGCCGGCGTGGTTCGTAACGAGTGGCCATTGATAATCTACGTGAGGTTTACTGGTGAGGGGGCACGTTTCAAGGCTGGGGAATACCGCTTTCCATCGCCCATCTCACCTTTCGCAGTCTTCGACAGGCTCAAGGAGGGAGAGGAACGCGTAATTCGCTTGACGATTATCGAGGGATGGACGCGATGGGATATTGCTCGGGCAATGGTCCAGATACCCGAACTTCAATTGGATGAAGTAGATGAAGCGCTGGAGTTAATGGATGATGTGAGCTTGATACAAGATATAGATCCCGCCGCCAAAAATCTCGAAGGATATCTTTACCCGGATACTTATGAGCTTCCTGATGACATTGCACCCTCGGCTGTAATCGCGACTATGGTGAAGCGTTTCCGGAACGCCTGGAAGCCTGAATGGTCAGCCAAAGCCGAGAGTCTAAAGATTTCGCCGCGAGACACTGTGACAATTGCATCCTTAATTGAGACGGAGGCCAAACTTTCATCCGAACGACCGTTAATCGCCTCAGTGATCTACAACCGGTTGATTAAGGATATGCCGCTCGCCATCGATTCAACTGTGATCTATGCAGCAAAGATCGACGGAAAATGGCGCAACGACGGTAAAGTTTATAAGAGTGACATCGAACGCAGATCGCCTTATAACACGCGCTTGAGAGCCGGCCTGCCGCCTGGACCGGTAGCATCCCCCGGCGCCAGCTCTCTTTCCGCAGCGCTCAATCCTGCGTCAACGGACTACCTTTTCTATGTGCGTGAGCCTTTGCGCAATGATGGAGCGCACAATTTTTATAGTAATGAGAAAGATTTTTATGTAGGCGTGCAGGCCTTGAGGAATTGGGAGCATCAAAGAGATCGGGAAAATGCCAAGAAAAAGGCACAGGAGAGTAATGGCTCGAAATGAAATTCTGTTCGAGGAGCGCTTGAATTTGAAGTGCCCTTAAACTATTCTCGATGTGAAAGCCTCCAACTAATCCACTGTCGTGTAGCTTACAAAGGTGTGTGACATATGATGCGGCTCCTAACAATATGTTTGGTGGTAATCTTCGCAACCTCGATAGCTTTGCCGCAAGGTAAGGGAGTTGATAAACAGAGTGAGCGGGTGCGTGATAGTGGTACAACTCGATTGCCCGCGGGCACCGGGCGCGGCATCGATTTCGGCCGCGACCGCACGCCAGAGACACCGCCCATTCCGAATCCTTACAGATTGGGAGCGCGACGTGACGTGATAATGAATGCAGTTCAGGAAGTGATGCGCGATCAGAGAATGATTCTCGACGAAGCCGCTTCTCGTCCGGAGGAGGGTATTCTGGTTAGTCAGCCATTCACCTTTATTAAGGGCGCGGTCGTCTCGCAGTCTGAGCTAGGACGTTATGCCGCAGTCTCCAGCACAACTTCACGAGGCTGGACACGCGGTCGCTATACGTTGACGGTCGAGGTGCAACCAATTGACGCAACTAGCGCCAACGTCTCAGTGAACGCAAAGATCGAAGGCCGAACAGACGGCGCCACGGGCGCCGAATGGACGACCCTCCCGAGCCTCGGGACGGCCGAGGAGGAGTTCCTTGCAGAACTAATCACTAAGATAACCGGAGGGCCACCGCCGGGATGGACCAGATAGGGATACGAGCCCAAAGAGTTAAAGTATCGTCTTAGGTTCTGCTCTCCGGTTTCATGAGAACTAGCCACGTGTTTGCGAAGTATGCTAACTGAGTCATCACAAACCAAAGAAACTCTTGTTAATCGACAGCCGCTCAACTTCCCGCTGGTAGCGGGAGTGACCGCAGTACTCATCACATCCTTCCTCCTGGTCGGATATGCTTACTTCCGGAATCGCCATGTAAGACAGACAGCAGCAAGCATTGCCGTAAATGACTCGGCTCCCGCGAATCTCCCTTCCGGGCCGCCACAAGTCGAGGTTCTGGTCGATGACGCAATGCTGAAAGCAGGCGAAACTACGATTGGCGGAACAGTAAAGAATATCTCCGACGGGACAATAACAAACTTAAGCGTGGAACTGGAGCTTTACCCGCGCTCAGGAAAGATCATCGACCAGGCCGTCGTCAAACTCGAGCCAAGTCAACTCGAGCCGCAGCAGGAAGGGCGGTATGTGCTTAAAGTCAAGGCTAAGGACTACAGCGCTGCTCGCCTCCTTGGGCTGCGAGGTGGTAATGATTCGATGCTTATCGCTTATACAACCTTTCCGGGGCAGAAACGTCCACGCGAGCGTATTGAACCAGAGATGATACCAGCGAACAGACAGGGTCAAAGTGATGAGTTTCTCAACAGCCCGGATAATCCTGCTCGGGTACCATGAGTTGGTCACCGGTGCTAACGTGACTTCTGAGGTCTCAAGACTCTGATGGTACCGTATCGCCTGGTCCTCTCAAGTTATCCCTGAGAAGTCGGCACGACGACCGAAGTTAAAGTTGAATATTAGACAGTGGCCTGGTGCAACCTCTGATTACTGCGAGTCGTCACAAGAAGGCCACGAGCGATTAAAAAGTTCTGGAGAGCATTACATTACAGATGTCTGCCCCTAAGTTTCGCCAGCTAGAAAAGCTCACACTCATTGTTGTCGTTCTCTGTGCCTGCCAGTACTCAATCTCTGCCCAAAGCATAAAACCGCCTAATCCGAGGGAGATTGTAGACGCGCAACGGAGCGGTCCCTTCTCGGATGACGATCAAAGACTCGGGTCTATCGAGGACGAAATGCGATCGAGGCGAGCTATCAAATACGCTGAGCAAAATTACAAGAAGAACCTTGATCGCGCGCAGGAAGTAGCGGAACTCGCAAAGGTCGTTAACTCATCATTCAAAGAAAACAGAGCACTGGATCGAGATGATCTCAAGAAGATCGAGAAGATCGAGAAGCTCACAAAACAGATCCGGAGTAACGCCGGCGGCTCAGAAGACGGTGGAAAGATCGAGGAGCGGCCCCGAGACTTGACTGAGGCCCTAGATCGCGTTGCGGAAATATCCGACTCTCTACGAGAGCGAGTTGAGAAGACCCCCCGCCAGGTTGTATCGGCTTCAGTCATCGATGAAGCTAATGTATTACTTGAACTGATAAATATTGTCCGCGGTATGTCTCGGTAGGAGACCTCGTAACTTTGCCCTTAAAGTTCAGCCCACCAAACATCCTCTGGTTCATCCTGCTTGCAGCTTTGTGTTTCCTCGCAGTCATGCCCGCATCGCTGGTGGCTCAAGAGGTAGATGATGTTATCCGCGTTGATACCGAGTTGGTAATTCTGAACATCACCGTTACTGACAAGTCAGGCCAGTATGTTTCCGGGCTCAAGGTTGCCGACTTCAAGATCTTTGAAGATGGCAAGGAAGTGCGGCCGCACCTTATCACCAGTTTTAGCGTGCACGAGGCGCCTTTTGCCTCCGTTGTTCTCCTGGATACTTCCGGGAGCATGGAGAACCGGATGTCATTGGCTCGGTCCGCCGCAATCCGCTTTCTGGATGGTCTGAGACCTGAAGACGTCGCCGCGGTGTACAAGTTTGATTACAAGGTGGAACCGATTCAGGAGTTCTCATCCGGACGTGATCTGGCCCAGATGGCTTACGGCATTCGGGCTCGTGGGATGACAACCATGAACGACGCCATCGTTCAGGCTGCGGCAGCTCTCGCGGATCGCCCCGAGAATCGCAAAGCAATCGTGGTGTTGTCGGACGGCGTGGACACTTACAGCAGGGCCTCCGCCGATAAGGCGCTGGAGCGCGCGCTGGCGGTTGGAGCGAGCATCTATACAGTAGATATGTCTGGCATTCCGGGGGGCGCAACGCGAAACATGCGTAGCGCCGGAGTCCTAAAGAGTCTTGCGGAGAAAAGCGGTGGACGTTTCGTCGCCACGCCCGGTGGACCGGGTTTGCGGGAAGCGTTTGCCGGTATTGCGGAAGAACTGGGGCGTCAGTACACGATTGCCTACCGGCCGATGAATACGGCCCGAGATGGTAAGTGGCGTAACCTTGAAGTGAAGGTTTCCAAAAGCGATTCGGTAGTGAGGACGCGCAAAGGTTATCAAGCGCCAAAGCGTTGAGTATTGGACCAGCCCGGCTACGTCAAATACTTACCCTATTCAAAGACTTATCACGGTGTCTCTCAAAGGCAAGTTCAATCAGATGGTCCAACAATCGGGTAAAGGTAGTTCCCGAGGCTTCCCACAACTTTGGGTAGCCGGAGACCTCGGTGAGTCCCGGCATCGTGTTCAATTCGTTTAGTAAGAGTTCTCCGGTATCTCGTCTCAGAAAAAAATCGACTCGCGCCAGACCCGCCCCATCGATCGATTGAAACGCTTTAATGGCCAACCTCTGAATCCTCGTAGTCAAAGCCTTTGATACCTTCGCGGGAACCACAAACTGCACGTGGCCCGTGTTTGTATATTTTTCAGTGTAGTCGAGGAAGCGCGCTGCTTCATCGTAAACAACATACTCTCCGGGCAAACTTGCCTTTGGCTCATCGTTACCCACCACAGCGCATTCGATCTCGCGCGCATCAAGTCCTTCTTCAATAATGATCTTCCGATCATACTGGGCCGCCAGATTTATGGCTCTGATCAGCGATGCCCTGTTTGTTGCCCTGGAAACCCCAACTGACGAGCCGAGATTCGCTGGTTTTGCAAAGCAGGGAAAGCCAATCTCCCGGCTGACTCGTCGGAGAAGCCCAGCCTGGTCCTTTGTCCAGTGAGAACGCAGAAACCAGAGGTATTTACAGATGGGCAAGCTGGCTGCGAGAAAGAGTGACTTCATGGCTACCTTGTCCATGCCACATGCCGATGCAAGCACACCACAACCGACAAACGGAATATCCGCCATTTCAAGTAGTCCTTGAATAGTTCCATCTTCGCCGTAAGGTCCATGAAGCAAGGGAAAAACTACGTCAAGACGTTCGGCAGGCACTGAGCGGCCGTTTGCGGCAAGTGAGATCAGCCCCTGATGCGAAGGGTCTCCCAGAATAGCAACGTCCCCTCCGACGTGTGAAACAGCCGAAGGCGCAAGTAGTTTCTGAGCGTTAGCCGGCAGAAGTCTGGCGGCTTCAGGAGGTGAAAGCCACTTCCCCTCCTTCGTGATTGCGAGGGGAACCACTTGATATTTGGCGGGGTCAATTGCGTCAAGCACTGAACGAGCTGACCTAACCGAGACCTCATGTTCTCCCGATCGTCCCCCAAATATGAGCCCCACGCGAAGCTTCTTAACCAAGTTAGCTATTCCTCCGCACGCCAGAACTTAAAGTATCGTCTTACCTAGCGCCGACAGAATCAACTCGACGCCAAGCTCGGCTGTCTTATTATTCACGTCAAGCGCTGTGTTAATCTCGACTACTTCGAGGGAACGCATCCCGCCTGCTTCCGCAATCAACTCCATGGCAAGATGTGATTCCCGATAAGTTAGCCCCCCGCGCACCAACGTCCCTGAACCAGGCGCATCGCCGGGATCAAGCACGTCGACATCAAATGTTACTGCGTAGCCACCGGTAGCACGTGAAGCAATGGCGATCGCGTCGTGCATAACAGCACTCATACCACGCTCGTCAATCTCCCGCATTGTAAAACAGCGAACGCCGAGTTTCTTTACCAATTCGCGTTCGCCCGGATCGATATCGCGAGCTCCGACGTGGGCGATAAACTGCGGTTCAACCTTTGGGGCAAACCCTGCTACATGAGTGAGCTCCGGTGCGCCATAACCGAGCAGGGCTGCGAGTGGCATTCCATGGATATTGCCCGAGGGACTGGTCTCAGGAGTGTTCATGTCGGCATGAGCATCGAACCAGATCAGCCCCAGCGTCTCGCCGCGTGTACGACACGAGGCTGCGACACCAGCGATTGAGCCAATCGCGATCGAGTGGTCGCCGCCGACGATTACCGGAAACTCGTTCTCTGCAAGTATTCCCTGGACCTCGACCGCAAGTTTTTCGCACGCGTCGCTGATCTCGCGCAGATACTTAAGTTTCTCTGACGGTTTGGGAATAGTTTGCGGACGCTCGAGCCGCAGATCACCAAGATCGCGCACTTGGTACCCGAGCCGTCCTATGCGTTCGTTAATTCGCGCCACCCGCAAAGCGGCTGGTCCAATATCCACGCCTGCCATGCTTGCGCCATAGCCGAGAGGAACTCCCAGAATACTGACGCTGCCAACCGGCGTCCCCGACTCGGAACTCTTTAAGTTTGTCGTTAAGACCATTTGCTCTAACCGCCCGGCTCGATTCCAGGAAAGTGTACTGCGTTAGTTCCCTCCCGCGCCATCTGTCTTGTCGACTAACGTACTCTTTCTTGAATGATCCTTACCGCCTCTTCTGCATTGTCAGCAAAGTCGAGAACCCGGACATCTTCATCACTAACGACAAGATTTCGTTGCCACTCTTGAACGATTGGGGGCCAGCATTCGCCCACCAGCACCAGCGGACGCGGTTCGATTACTCGAGTCTGGATCTTGTTCCAAACCAGAGACAATTCCGTCACCGTCCCCATCCCCCCGCGCATGGCGATGAAGCCCACTGACTTTGTAATCAGGTATTGCAGCCGCTCGTAAAAATGGGCAGTCGCAACCTTCTCGGTCAGGTACTGATTAGGTTGCGTCTTGAACTGGTTCATGAGGATGCCCAGCACCCGACCGCCCTTCTCAAAGGCGCCACGACTCGCTGCTTCCATCACTCCGAGATAACCGCCGGTGCAGATCGTGAATCCAGCTTCGGCCAACAGCTCACCCACGCGTTTCGCTTCGGCATACTCGAGGTCGGTCTCACAGCACTTCGAGCCGCCAAAGATCGTTACTATGCGTTCGTCGTTAGCGCTCATTTTCCGGCCTCGGCGATTAACATCAGCGAACCGGTGCGACGGTAAGCGATGTAGTCTTCATAGGTTTTAAAAGAGGTGCCGCTGTAGGTCTCTGGAATTGGCGAGGGATCGAAAAGCCTTTCATCTTGAACATCTGCGAAGCCTGCCGCGGTAAAGAGCTCGTGATACTCCGGAATGCTCAGGAGTTGAACGGGAACCTTTAACTGTTCAATCCATTGATGTGAGGGTACGTTCTCCTGATAAAGGTCCAGAACGGTGACAAAGAAGCCCTTCGGTTGCAGAACTCGATTGATCTCCTTTAAAGCAGCTACGATGTTTGAATAGTAATAAAGAGACTCCATCGAGAACGCGTGGGTAAAATCATTATCGGGGAAAGGCAGTCTTTCTGCGCTGGCCACCTGATATTGAATGTTCGAAAACTGGCCCGAACTTTTGCGAGCAACTCTGATCATTTCATCCGAGATATCAATGCCAACGACGTGTCCCTCGGGAGCCTGCACTGCGATCAGACGACTGGCCCACCCGGACCCGCAGCCTATATCTAAAACGCGCGCATCCGGCGTTATGTTAAGCCGGGCAATTGCCTGCTCGCCGACGGGACGATGACCGCGTTCCATGCTTTCACCGCGGCCGGCTCTGGCCCATTCGTTAAACTCCTCACGCAGACTTTCGTTCATATCATTGGTATCAGGGCAACCCTGTTGGTGTCTTTTCGTGTGGCTCTGTGTCTTGTCTGTGGTTGGCTAGGAAAATGATCACTAAAAAACACAGGAACGACACGAACACAACTCTGACGAGTACCTATTGTACCTGTCGGTCATTTCTTCATAGCCTCGCTGAGTTCATTTCAGGGACGGATTCGGTAGAGCATTCGAGGAAATGGAATAGTCTCTCGGATGTGCTCGATGCCACACATCCAGGCAGTACAGCGTTCGATACCCATTCCGAATCCGCCATGCGGAACACTGCCGTAGCGGCGCAGATCGAGATACCACTCGAAAGCTTCCTGCGGCAGCCCGTGCAGTGCAATCTGCTCTTTGAGGAAATCTATTGATGTCGCGCGCTCGCCTCCACCGATAACTTCGCCGTACCCCTCCGGGGCCAGTACATCAACACTCAGCGAGGAGTCACTGCGGTCAGGATCACGAGCCATATAAAAGGCCTTAATTGCCGCTGGATAATGATGGACCATTACGGGTCTATCAAACTGACTCGAAAGATAGGTTTCGTCCGGTGCGCCAAAGTCTCCACCCCATTCGAATCTTGTCTCCATTAAGCCCTTTGCGTGCGCTTCCTGAAGCATTTTCACTCCCTCATCGTAATGAAGCCTCGGGAATGGAGCGACGATATTTTGTACTTTCGTTGTATCTCGCTCGAGAATCTTCAATTCTTCAGCTCGATCCTCCAGTACGCGCGCTGCGATGTACGAGAGCATGCGTTCGGACAGCATCATTACATCATCGAGCGTGGCGTACGCCATTTCTGGCTCTACCATCCAGAATTCTGTCAGATGGCGTCTGGTCTTGGATTTTTCTGCGCGAAAGGTGGGGCCAAAGCAATAGACTTTACCGAAAGCTGCCGCCGTTGCCTCATTGTAAAGCTGGCCGGATTGAGTGAGGTAAGCCTTCTCGCCTTCGAAGTAGTCGACCTCGAATAGCGTAGTGGTTCCCTCGCAGGCTGCGGGAGTAAAAATTGGGGCATCGCAAAGGATGAACCCGTCATTGTCCAAAAAGCTTCGCACCGCCTGTACGACAGTATGCCGTACCTTGAGAATGGCATGTTGGCGGCGCGAACGCAGCCAAATGTGCCTGTGGTCCATCAGAAACTCGGTGCCATGCTCTTTAGGAGTGATCGGATAATCGTGGACCTCCTGGATTACCTCAGCGTCCAACAGATCCAGTTCAAAGCCGCCGGGCGCCCGCTGATCCGCGCGCACAGTGCCCCGCACGACCAGAGCAGACTCCTGTCCCAGGTTCTTCAGTGCGTCCCAGATTTCGGGTGAAATGGCGTTCTTCATAGCCACGCACTGCACAAGCCCGGTCCCGTCCCGCAACTGAGGAAACAGGATCTTTCCGCTCGAACGCAGGTTATAGAGCCACCCTTTAAGCGTGACCTCTTCGCCGACGTGTTCCGCTAGTTGATTAATGTAAGTTTGCCGCGATTTAGCCGGCGCTGATGATCCTTCGATTGGCATTCAGGTGATATTGTCCCCGTCAAGTCTTGTACTGATCATTCTTCTAAGTGTTGGGAAGCGTTCGAGCCAGTCAACCGCCTGAAGCACGATCACTAAGGTAGGATTGATGAACGGCTCATAAAACTCACCGCGATTGCAAACGCCAGTCTGATAAGAAAAAGTGCCAATCGCTTTTAAGCCACGTTGAATCGTCATCAATCGAAACTCGCTCGCAAACTCATCCGGGTCGAGCGTGGTAAGTCCGTGGAGCCGCCGCTCCTCCAACAGTAGCAGGCGGTAGGCGCGCACTTCTGCAAGCGATGGGGGACAGGGCTGGCGATCGAGAAGAAACGATACGAGGTCGTAACTTGCGGGACCCATTCGGGCATCCTGGTGATCGATCACTCGCAGCCTCTGTTGACGATCAACCATCAGATTGGCCGAGTGGAAATCCCGGTGGCAAAGCACGCGGGGCGCTGAGGCCAGTTCGGCTGCGATATCATTTAGTTCCGCCTTCAACTCTGCAAGTTCCGCGTGGCGCAGCGACTCCTTGCGCATGCTACCGAAGTAATGGTCAACAAAGAAATCGAGTTCCCAGGACAACTTGGCTTCATCAAAGGCCAGTCGACTGGAAATTGAATGCTGAGAGTGGGCATTCTCAGTCGCTTTCTGAATGCGTGCGATTAAACTGATAGCCTGCTCTTTGTATTCCTCGCACTCATCCTCGGAGGCCGTCTCGAGGACGTGAAACAACTGCCGGTCGCCGAGATCCTCCTGCACGATGATGCCGCTCTTGCCGTCCACGGCATAGATCTCAGGCACCGGGATCTCGCTTTCCCGAAACAACCGCGTTACGTCCAGATAAGGATGAAAGTCAGGATCGAATGGCTCGGGGTAGACTGCTGCGACAGCCTTGCCTTTTTTCCAATCAACTCGGAAGTAGTTGCGGGTCGAGGCGTCGGGAGTCAGCGGATCAATAGACGCGCTGTGGATTTCCTGGCTCTTGAGGAAGTCGTGCAGCCGTTCAGAAGCTGGGGCTTCAAAAGCACTCCTGGTCATCTGTTTTGCTGAGCTCATTCGGCTGAAATTGGGGTTGGGCGGTCTCAATTCTTCCTAAAGTCGAACAGTTAGTACCGCCGCGCCTGCATGGTACGGGTGCGAGATTGTATCACTGCGTCAGAGGCACGACAAAATTATCTCTTCGGAACTCTCCCTTCAGTGCCTTGGGGGGAGGGCTCTTGCCCCGCACCAGCCGGGCGCTCACAACCGCGCTATTCTCAATCACTTCCTCGCTGCTTATGCGCACATCATCACCAATGACGGCTCGATTCACTCGCGCGCCGGCTTCTATTACCACGTTGTCCCACAGTATAGCGTCTGTTACGGCGCTCGGATCGGCTACCATGCATCTTGCCCCTGCCGTCCACGTTTCACCCCGCTCTGCGAGCATGCTCAGACTGATTTCCAAATAACGTTGAATCGTGGACAACTCGTACCATTTTCCGGTTGCCACGTGAGCCGCAATGCGTTCGCCTTCGGCGATGGCTTGCGGATAGACATCCGTGGTCGAATGGGAAAACACACCGGGAGGAATGTATCTAAAGATCGCCGGTTCGAGTATCTGGATTCCGGTAAACATCATCGGTGCCGAGTCGTTTCCAGAGACATCAGGCATGCCTCCAAAGCCTTCGATCAAACCGTCCGTAATTTTCACTGTCGAGAACCGCTCGCGCCTGGGATTAGGTAGTAGAACGAGAGTTGCGATTGCTTGAGTACTCCGATGGGTTTCGAGTGCAGCCGTTAGATTGATGTCGGTAATGATCTTTCCATTGATGACGACGAATGTCTCCGTCTCGAAGAATGTTCGGGCATTATCGATGGCGCCACTCGTGCCAAGGATCTCCGGTTCCTCGATGTAATGGAGACTAACGCCAAAACGGCTGCCGTCACCCAGTGCCGCGCGCACGGATTCCGGCCGATGATGAAGGTTTACTACAATCTCACGGCAGTCGTATCTGGCGAGGTATTCGGCAACATAGCCGACGAGGGGCTTGCCTAAGATGGGGATTGCTGGCTTGGTGCGATCTTCGGTAAGGGGCCAAAGGCGGGTGCCATATCCCGCGGAAAGGATCATTGCGCGCATGCTCGCCTATTCTACTACGGCGAAGGATGCGATCGACTCAAATTCGACGGCGCAGTCGTAAACGAATGACCGGACCTCAGATTACGACTTGATATGAAATAAAGAACTCCAGTAACACCTTCGGTGTAGTTTAGAGCTACTTGTGAGTCAAGGGCGTGATCGTACGGGCTGACGAATGCTATGAAGCCTTTGAGGCGTCGCGGATGATGAGGTCAAAGGTGCCGGGGGCGACTTTGCGAAAGCGGTTATTGCGATTCAATGAGACCGCGATGCTGATGGTGGGATTCTGACCGGTGAATTTAAAGCCGCCTTCGAGCAGACGGTTGTAGATCTCGTTTACATGAAGCGGCGCGCCCTCTTCACGCAGCAGGAGCGTTACTGCCTGCGGAATCGTCCGGTCCATAAATCGATCGCTCATCGCTTCGATGTTGTTACGAATAGGCGGGATCTGTTGCCGCTTTTCAATCGCCGTATAACTGCGAGCGGGCGTTGAAGGATGTCGCATCGCCGCTTCCAGTTCAGCGTCAGAAGGAAGGCCGCTCGTTAGATTGCTTGAGGCCAGCACCGAAGATAGCAGCCGGTAGATTGCCGCCTCACTTTGACTCGCCAGCGTGTCCATCTCTGCGAGTTCGGCGCGGACCGCATCTGCTTCCGCTTCAAGTTCCCGAAGACGCGCTGCCAGGTGCATTCGGGCTGCACGTGATTGGCGCAAGCTCTTCTCGAGTCGGGAAAGAAGGTTTTCGTTAGGCCGGTCCATCGGAGCAAATCTTAAATGGAAATGGAATTTTTAACAATACCAGGGTGGCGCCTGCTCTAACGTAATCCTACCGGTTCGAGGCGGAACCTGTACTCGTAGTGTTTCTCAGTGAGCCGATATGCCGCGTGCGGCCAGGCTCCCCAACTATTGTCGCCACCCACCCCCATCTGACGCAGATCAAGATTCACAGTGATGTCATCCGAGCGAACAATCTCGAAAGGATGCTTGCGCTTTTCCAATTCTTCCATCGGGAAAGGCCAGGCGCTGAAGTACAGCAACGGCATTCCGATCGCCCTTAGCCCGACACCCTTACCATCCGTCAATGTCACCCAGCGGACGTCTGTCCGGTTGCCATTCTCCTGTGGCTCGATGTACGGGACAAACAGGTCTTCAATGTTCAGGGTATAACGGCCGACAGCGGCGCCTGTGTTTCGGTCCCAGTAATTCTCGTGTGGCCCACGCCCATACCAGGTGACAGTACGAAACTGGCCCGGTACCCGAAGCTGCATCCCAAAGCGTGGCAACTCTGGTAACTTGTCCTCAACAGCAATTGAGCTTTCAACCTCTATCGTTCCATCACCGAAAACCGTATAGGTGTTCGTATATTCAGAATCGCCCGCGGGAAGCTTCGTCAGGGCAACAATCTTTACACTCTGAGGCGTAACCTGCTCGGCCTTAACCGCAGTCACCCGCCGGAGGGGCCCGGCATCTCGCCAGACTCGCAACAGTTCAGGCATCTTGTTGCCCCGGTCGTTGTCTATGGGCGCACGCCAAAAGTTCGCGACCAGTGCTCCTGAAATCAACTTCCTTCCAGCGAACTCATACGTTTCAAGCGAGCCACTCTTCTTCCCAAAGCTCGCGGTAAACTGCGCGCCTGAGACGGTGTAATCCGCGTCAGTCTCCTCGAGCCGCAGCGCACCCGGCCGCGTCGGTTTCCGGTCAGGGGTCGGAGACTGATTAGGAACTTCGTACTGATCCCAGGCAATGACGTGTCCCTTCTGGGCCCAGGTGGCGTTGTTCGCCAGTGCGAAGGTGACTTTTAGAAAGTATTCAGCTCCCGGCGCCATCCGTAGAGGTTTCAGTCCAACTGTGAGTTCCTGCGATTGCCCGGGCGGGATTATAAGGCGGGGCAATCGCCCCTTCTTCACTACGACACCGTTTTCCTCCAACTCCCAACTTCCCACAACAAACGACAGGTCTTGAAAAAGATATTTATTTCGCACGCGAATCCGGCCCGTTTGTAGATCCACCGGTTCCACCTTGATGAACTGGTAGACTTTCTTCACTTCGGTCAGAGACGGGTGAGGAGTAAGGTCAGGAAAGACAAGCCCGTTCGCACAAAAGTTGTCATCGTTGGGCTTGTCGCCAAAGTCTCCGCCATACAACCAGAACGGCTTTTCACCGGCCCCCTCTTTGCGTAGACCCTGGTCCACCCAGTCCCAAATGAAACCGCCTTGCATCTGCCGGTGCGATTCTATAACCGTCCAATACTCCTGGAGGTTACCTACGCTGTTACCCATGGCGTGAGCATACTCGATGAGAAACATTGGTTTGCCCTTTCCATGCTTCTCCCAGTCAGGCAACATTCTGTCGGGTCGCGTGTACATCGGTGAGTAAGCATCACCGTGGCGGCTTTGGCCCGGTTCGTAGGCGATCAAGAAGTCAGGGTAGTTAGTCTTGGCCCATTCTCGTGATGCAGCGAGATTTCGGCCCACGCCAGCCTCATTCCCAAGTGAGAACATGAACACTGAAGCGTGATTCTTGTCGCGCTCTAGCAAACGTGCGACACGGTCGACATGGGCGGCCGTGAAATCTTCTCCCGTAGAGATACGTTGTTCTTGGTTTGCGCCATAGCCATGCGACTCTATGTTGGCCTCATCGAGCACATAGAGCCCGTAGCGGTCGCATAGCTCGTACCATTCCGGCACATTCGGATAATGGCTCGTGCGCACGGCATTTAAGTTGTGCTGCTTCATCAACTTAATCTCAGCAATCATCCGTGAGGTCGCCACCACCTGGCCACGGTCTGGATCATGCTCGTGCCGGTTCACTCCCTTTAGCATGATAGGTTTGCCATTAAAGAGTATCTGACCGTTTTTGATCTCGGATGACCGAAAACCAACACGCCAGGGTATAGTCTCGACCACTCGATCGGCACCATCTCGCAGAGTCAAAAGCAGCGTATACAAATTGGGCGCTTCCGCTGACCACTTTTTAGGATTGATGACCTGTTTCTCGAATGAGATTGTGGAATCGGATTTTGCAGCCAGCGTCGCTTTCTTGCTCAACGTTTCGAATACCCTGCGGCCGCGTTCATCGAGCAACTTCGCTTCGACGGTCACCGGCTGCTCCTGTTCGCCCGCATTCTTTAGTTCGGCCTTTATTCTGAGCGTCGCATCCCGGTAGTCGGAGTCAAGGATGGTGCGCACGTAGAAGTCGCGCATGTAGATTGGGGCACGCGATACGAGTTGTACGTCGCGAAAGATACCGCTCAGTCGCCAAAAATCCTGGTCTTCTATATAGCTTCCATCGCTCCAGCGGTAGACTTCGACTGCCAGCACATTTTCGCCCGGCTTCAAATATCTCGAGATCTCAAACTCGGATGGAAGCCGGCTATCCTGGCTGTAGCCTACGCGCTGGCCATTGACCCAAACGTAAAAAGCGGATGATACGCCGCCAAAGACAAGGAAGATCTTTCGCCCGGACCACTCGTTCGGCACAGTGAAAGTTCGGCGGTAGGAGCCCACCGGGTTCCGCTCCTTATAAGCGGTCCAATCCTGCGGCGGCTCGGAGGTCACTTTGGGGGCATCCCTCTGGAAAGGATAGACAATATTCGAGTAGATCGGAGTACCGGAGCCCTCCATCTCCCAGTTTGCAGGTACGGGTATCTCTTTCCAGCCGCTCACGTCGAAGTCGGGCCGGTAGAATTCCATCGGTCTTTCCGAGGGGGTAGGGACCCACCAGAATTTCCAAACACCGTTAAGCGATTGGATGAATGGTGACTTCTGCTGGTCAGTTCGGAGGGCGGACCGCTCGTCCGGATAAGGAATCAGGGTCGCATGAGCGGGTTCCTTGTTGATGCCGAAGATGCGCGGGTTTTCCCAATCAGGCGGAGAGGGCTGACCCTGTAGTGAAGCGAAGGTGACGCAGAATAGAGCTACAACAGCAAAGAATCTCATGGTAATTCCTCGTGATGTTGATGAACCGCTGGGGGAGAGCCCCTTAGCGATCCCGCTCCAATACATAGGTAGGAATTGCGCGGAGTGAGTCGCTGTAATCCGTATCCGGAAGTAGGTCGAGACACGCGCGGGCCGACTCGGCATATTGGTCCGCTCGTGCCCTCGCCTTTTCAAGTGCTCCCGTTCGTTCAACCGCCTGTAAGAGTGCTTCGCGCGAGGCAGTAGCGTAGCTCCCTTCCCGCATAATGGTCTTCAGCATCTGCCGGCTGGCTTCATCTTCTTCAAGCAGGTAGATCAGCGGTAGCGTCATCTTTCCGCCCAGCAGATCCACTCCAGCGGCCTTGCCAAGACTGTCATCACTCGCAGTGAAGTCGAGCAGGTCATCAACAAGCTGAAACGCTGTTCCCAGATTCATTCCGTAGTCGCGCAGAGCTTGTTGCTGCGTCTCAGTGGCAGCGCCCAGGATGGCGCCAACTTCACAGCAGGCACTGAAGAGGTACGCAGTCTTTCGCTTGAGCACATCGAGATACTGTTCCTCGGAAACTTCGGTGTGCCCCAGGAGAGTTAACTGCAATAACTCGCCCTCCGTCATTTTTCTAGTTACTGCGGTCAGAATATCGAGGATTGCCAGAGATCGCTCAGCCAGGCTGGTTTCAAAAGCCGACATATAAAGCCAGTCGCCCATCAATACGGCTGTATCATTCCCGTAGAGGGCATTCACTGTAGGCTGGCTGCGGCGCGTGTTGGCTTCGTCGATAATGTCATCATGGACCAGCGTCGCCGTATGAAGAAACTCCATTACGGTGGCCATGCGAATGGAGTTATAACGAGAACCATCACCGCCGGCCGCGTAGTTTGAAAGGATGGTGAGAGCCGGACGGACGCGCTTTCCACCTGAAGAACGGAGATAGTCACCGATGTAGGCGATGACCTGAACGTTGGACCGAGCCTGGCGCTCGAACTCGATTTCAACCTGCTCCAACTCCGGCGCGATCAGGCTGAGGATCCGCCGGGCTGACAGCTTCCCCTCCTCAAAAGCGATAGTGTGACCCGATGTCTGCATGCCCTTTAGTTAGATCGGTAGTTTGTAAACTGCATGTGGATACCAAAATCTTTGGCCTTCAAATTCGCAATCACCTCTTGCAAAGTGTCCCGATCACGTCCTGTGATGCGAACGACATCGCCCTGGATGGCAGCCTGCACCTTAGTCTTGGAGTCCTTGATGAACTTTACAATCTCCTTGGCTTTTTCCTGGGGTATTCCCTGCTGGATCTGGACCACTTGCTTAACTGTGCCACCCGCCGCGGGCTCGATCTTTTCGTAGCTGAGAGCTTTTAAGGGGACACCACGCCTGACCAATTTCTGCTGAAGAATATCGTTCATATTCCGGAGCTTTGTTTCGTCTTCGGCGGTCAGCAAGAGCGCTTTCTCTTCGAGCGTGACATTCGCCGAGCTCCCCTTGAAGTCAAACCGCTGCCGGACCTCTTTGATGGTCTGATTGATTGCGTTGGTAACCTCGGATCGATCGACCTGAGAGACGATATCAAAGGAATTCTGCTGCGCCATCCGCTTTTCGGTCCTGCTGATTAAGACTCTCTAATTTGCTGGGCTAGTGAGGATAACATCAAACCAGCAGCATGTGAAAGTTGTCGCTTGCGCAGGCTTCTTCCCGGCTTTTCCTGCCTCCGCGTTACAAAGTCTGCAACTTTCTGTTTTTTTGGCAAAGTTTCTGAATCTCCCAAAGTAATTCCCGCACACAGCAATGGAGGATCGTTCGAGTGCTGTCCACCAAAGCACGATGATCTCTTTGGTCCATCAATCCCCCCACACGGCAGTGTGGGAACGTGTTCAACTCCGGTCCACAAAGAGGTTAAAAGCTGGTCCATCAAATCCCACCCACGGCAGCGCTTAGTTTGGGGAATAGCGGTACAGTACCCAGAAGAACTGTAACCACTTTAGTGGTTTTCTCGTTGGCCAGGATCGATTCTGAAACCATTGAAATGGTTCGATGGAGCGTAACTCGACGAAGATCCCAACCTAAAGGTAGGGATGAATGAGACGCGTGCTGCGAACCTCTCCCCGGCCGAATTTGAACGCACCCTACACTTAAAGGTTGGGGTGAATGAGAGGCGGAGAGATTCTTCGGCAATGATCCTACCGCGCGATCACATTAGTGATGGAGCGCTTTCTAGTCCTGCCTACAAAGAAAGACGCCCGAGCCTTGATCCAAAATTCCCCCAACGAGCTTGCTTATCACTTCTTGCATGGAGACACGGGAATACAATCTTAAGAGGGAAAGAGACCTGAAGCCGCAATCACACGATTGAAGTTTCGGCTTGTGATCTTACCGATTTCTTCAAGTGTTACTCCATGAATCTCCGCTAAACACCTGGCTACTTCGACGACGAATGCAGGTTCGTTGCGCTTGCCGCGGTAAGGCACTGGCGTCAGATAAGGACAGTCCGTCTCAATCAACAGGCGGTCCAACGGTACCTGTCGCGCAACCTCACGTAGATCCTCGGCCTTTTTGAAAGTGACTATGCCCGAGAAAGAGATCGACAATCCCAGATCGAGAACGTTCTGAGCCAGTGTTAGGCTGCCACTGAAGCAGTGCATGATCCCAGGCAGACCGGCGCTGGCCCATTCTTCTGACAGTATCTGAAACGTCTCCTGCTCGGCCTCTCGCGTATGGACCACGATAGGAAGTCCGACGTCGCGCGCTAACTGAAGTTGCCGGCGAAAGACCTGTAATTGCACATCACGCGGCGAATTGTCGTAATGAAAGTCGAGGCCAATTTCGCCCCAGGCAACAATCCGGGGTGATGATGTGATTAAGCCAAGTATCCTTTCCTCAGCTTTACTGTCGAAGAAGCGTGCATCGTGAGGATGGACCCCGATCGCAGTGAAAATGCGCGGGTATTTGTCTCCTAGAGTAATGGCGCGTTCAAGAGTTCCACTATGCGGATCGCCGGTGCCGACATTGAGTATTGTATTGACGCCGGCCGCTGTCGCTCTGCTGATTACTTCGTCGCGGTCCGCATCAAACTCGGGACCATCAAGGTGCGCATGAGAGTCGACAAACATTGCAAAGCCTACTCGACTCGTCCTGCCTTCTGGTCCTGACCCCCTTGATGAAGAATAAGGTGTGTCACGCGGCCATTCGCGTCCTTAACAAAGCTAATCTGCGCGTCAACGGCACGCAAAAAGAACTTCGTCTCGGACTCCGGAAACATTTGTAGTTTTGATTGCCCCGTCAACTGAACCACCAATCCTTCACCTTCACGCGAAATCGTTATTGACAATGTAGGCGACAACTCGTAGCGACCCGCGTAAGTGTCCAGAATCTTTGGATCAACTGCTACTTCAATGCGTTCTTTGGGTAACTCATACGGTAAACCAAGAACGATTGCTGCCAGATCCTGGGCCACACGGCCCACCGCTGTCCCCTGAACGTTGCTAAATGCCACGACAATCAGCTTGTCATCAGGATAGCGCATGAATTGCGTGTTGAACCCGTCAATGCCGCCTCCGTGACTGATGACTTTGCGGCCGGCACTTTCACGAACATTCCACCCATACGCGTAAGTACCGCGGAAAGGTTTGAACATGGCATCAAGCGAGGCCTTGGTCAGCACCTTCTCGGACCAAAGCGCCTGTTCCCACTTCACAAAATCTTCGACGGTCGAATAGAGCGCGCCGGCAGCATGCGGAATCGTCATATCAAGGAAAGTGGCATTCGCAAAGGTCGATCCTGGTCGCCGCTCGTATCCGGACGCGCGGGCCGGAATAACGGTTTCGCTCCAATCATATCCAGTGTCATGCATCCCGAGCGGATTGAAGATGTTTTCCCTGAGATATTTATCGTAGGGTTGACCAGCCACCTTCTCGATGATCAATCCCAACAAGACGTATCCAGAGTTGCTGTAACTGAAACGCTCCCCGGGCGTGAAGTCGAGCGGTTTTTCAAGGAAGCGCTCTAAGGTCTTCTCCGGGGGCGACGAAAGCATCATTGTCTTCTGATAATCCGGGAAGCTGGTGAAGTTTGGAATGCCCGAACTATGCGTGAGGAGATGATGAATGGTTATCGGAGCCCAGGCCTTGGGACACTTGTCAACAAACTTACAAACTGGGTCCTCTACGTTGAGCTTCTTCTTCTCTTGCAGTTGTAAGATAGCTGCGGCAGTGAATTGCTTGGTAATCGAGCCGAGGCGAAATTTGGTAGCTGTGGTATTGGGAATCTTGTGCTCGAGATTAGCCATGCCATAACCATTGGCGAAGAGTACCTTACCTTCCCGGGCAACAAGCACCGAACCGGAAAACTTATTCACCTGAAGTTGGGCGTTCATATATTCGGCCAACTTGGTCGCCGTATCTGGTGCAGGAGACTGGGCAAGCGTGACGGCGACAACAAAGAAGAGCACCAACAAACTGGCAGCATAGAAATTTCGTTTCATATGATCGTATTTCCTCGTCCGCATTTCGTTATTGGTATCGGGTGAGTACAGGCTTATTTCAGTCGCGCGCCGTTGGGAACATCCTCAGTAAAGGTCGCAATTACCGGCCGGCCTTCATCCCCAATCGAAGCGGCCACAACCATGCCCTGTGATTCGTAACCCCGAAGCTTACGCGGTTTCAGATTTGCCACAATGACTACCTTACGTCCTACGAGCCCTTCAGGTTCGTAATACTGCGCAATCCCGGCCAAAATCTGGCGCGGCTTCTCTTCCCCGATGTCAACGCTTAAGAGCAGAAGCTTGTCTGCCTTGGGAATGCGCTCGGCCGTTAAGACCTCACCAACCCGCAAATCCACGCGTGCAAAGTCGTCTATCTCGATCAGATTAGAGACGCCAGGCACTGCATTGGCTTCGGTAGCCCCCTGCATCGGAGGGCTCTCGGGTTTAGTCTGAGCGTTGACCGCTTCACTGGATACAGCTTCGGCCTCAGTTGCGTGAGCGCCCGAAGGCTCGTTCAATTCCTTGATCTCTTTCATCGTCTTCTCTTTATCAATTCTCGGGAAGAGTGGCTTTACTTCGGCAATCTGGGTCCCTTCCACCAAACTTCCCCATTTAAGTTGCGCTGGATCCTGTTTTGCCAGTGAATCCTCCAGACCCAATTGCGAATAGATTGCTGCCGCTGAAGTGGGCATTACCGGATATAGCAACACAGCGAGCCAACGCAGCGATTCAGCCGCGCGATAAAGCACGGCATTTAGTGTCTGTCCTTGGTTTTCGTCCTTCGCCAGATCCCAGGGTTTGGCTCCGGTAATCATCTTGTCAATCCTGGCGACAATGGACCAGGCCGCCTCGAGAGCTCGACTGAACGCCAGGTTTTCAAAGTTAAGCAGAAACTGATCGCGAGCGTGCTCGATGAATCCTGCGATCGTCGTCTCGTCTGTATCCACCCCGGTACGTTTAGCCAATAGAAGCTTCTCTTCAGAAATTCGGCCCGACGGAACACGCCCCTCGCAATAGCGGCCAATCATGGTGAGCGTGCGGCTGGATAGGTTGCCCAACCCGCTAGCCAAATCGCTATTGGTCCGATCAATCAGAGCTTCATAACCAAACCGGCCGTCCTGACCAAAGACCATCTCCCTGAGGCAGAAGTAGCGAATGGCATCGATCGAAAAGTACTTATGGAGCACGTCGAGTTCGACAGTGTTGCCAAGAGTCTTGGACATCTTTCGTCCGATTTGGTCCACCCACATGCCGTGAGCGACAATCGCGCGAGGTAGTTCTACGCCTGCGGCCATCAGGAAGGCAGGCCAGTAAACAGCATGAAAACGCAAAATGTCTTTGCCGACTAGATGCAAAGCTGGCCAGAATCTTTCGAAGCCTACCGCGCGTTCGCGTTCTTCGTTTCCATAACCGATGGCTGTGATGTAGTTAATCAGCGCATCAAACCAGACATAGATAGTGTGGTCCGGATCGTCCGGTACGGCTATTCCCCAGCTCACCGAGCTTTTGAGCCGGCTGACTGAAAGGTCCTGAAGTCCGCCCCGCACGAAACTCATCACCTCATTTCGGCGCGACTCTGGGCGAATAAAGTCAGGGCGACTCTCGTAGAGCTCAAGCAAGGCATCAGCGTAGTCAGAGAGGCGAAAGAAATAGCTCTCCTCTGAGACCCGATCTAAAGGTGCTTCATGGATTAAACAGAGCGGAGCATCACCGGGTTTCTCCGGCTTGATGGATTCGTCCTCGGTTTTATATGCGGCACAGGGCGCGCAGAACCAGCCTTCGTAATGACCTTTATAGATCGCATCGCGACCCTTCGGAGTTTTTGCGGCCGCAGCTTTACGCCAGAAGGCACTAACGCCCTCGGCGTGAAATGGGGCCGTCGTGCGCATGAAAGTGTCGTATCCGCCGTGTTCGGTGTCGAGAGCAAATTGCGCAGTCATCCGCTTGTAGTAATCGACAACATAGTCCGCCTGTTGCAATGGCGTACGGCCCTCTCGGGCTGCCGCGCGCTCGACATTGATGCCGTGCTCATCGGTACCAGTAAGGAAATAGACTTCTACCCCGCGCTGCTCTTTATGCCGGTGAATACTGTCCGCCACAATCATGGTGTACAGGTGCCCCAGATGCGGCCAGGCGTTGGCGTAATAGATTGGGGTGGTGACGTAAAAGGTTGACATAAAAATTGTGGTCTTTGGCCTTGGGGCTTTGGTCTTGTGGCTTTGGTCTTGGGCCTTTGGTCTTGGTCTTGGGTCTCTAGTAATTGGCGTGGTCCGGATCTAAAAGCAATCAAAAATCAAAAATCGCAAATCAAAAATCTCTTCATCCCTTACCTGTTATCAGTGACATCGCCTCCGCGCGAGTCCGCGGATCAGTACGAAAACCTCCCAGCACTGCCGAGGTAATCGTTTTCGCATTGGCTTTGCGGATTCCCCTTAGCGTCATGCAGGTATGCTCAGCTTCAACTACCACCATCACGCCCAACGGTTTCAAACCCTCAAACAAAGTGTTTGCGATGTCGGTCGTTAGCCTCTCCTGTAGCTGGAGCCGCCGCGAGAAGGTCTCGGCAATACGGGCCAGCTTCGACAGGCCAAGAATCCGGCCGCCCTTCGGGATGTAGGCAATGTGACACTTGCCCACAAATGGCGCCAGGTGATGCTCGCACATCGAAGCAATATCAATGTCCTTCACAATTACCATTTCGTCATGTTTGTCACCGGGTAGAGGGACTACATGAACATGGGGATCTTGGTGCATTCCTGCGGTTAACTCTGCAAACATCTCTGCAACTCTCTGAGGAGTCTCCTGAAGGCCGGGACGTTCCGGATCTTCTCCAATACCTTCCAGGATCAGGCGAACACCCCGGGCTATTTTCTCCAGATCTGGCGTCGTTGACCGTTTTTCTGAATTCGTCTTGCCGTTGGGAACTTTGGCTGTCATATGTCCTTTTCAACTCTTCTCATCCGATTGCGCAAAAGCAAGCCGAGCCGCCTCTTCAACCACGCGTAACGCTACTTTAGCCTCATGCGCTGCCCGGCGACACTGCTCGTATTCGGGCATTGCGTTGACGACTCGGCCCTGCAATCGGGCTACCTTAACATCGATGGAACCGAAAGGCGTGTTTACGTTGACTGTCTCGCGCTCGAGGGCGCGCCGGTTGACGTCATAAGAACGAATCCCCAGTGTCGTCGTTTCAACGAACATCAGTTCCTCAAGCTTCTCGCTATCTTGAGGACGGCAGAGAACCGAAAGCATTACTCCGGGTCGATTTTTCTTCATCTGCACCGAGGTGAAATAACAATCGAGCGCGCCCAGCCGCAGGGCCTCGTCCATGACATGTCCAAAAATCTCCGGCGACATATCGTCGATGTTTGTTTCGAGCATCACCAGTACTTCATCGGAGGTCTTAGTTTGATCTTCGCCAATGAGAACTCGCAGCACGTTCGGAAAGTTTTCGTACTCACGCGTGCCTGCGCCGTAACCGGTATGCTCCAATCTAAGATTCGGAATTGGGCCATATTCCGAGCATACACTTGAGATGATCGCCGCACCCGTCGGCGTCACCAGCTCGCCCTTGATATCGGTTGAGTAAATGGGGGCATTCTTTAACAACTCTGCAACGGCCGGTGGTGGTACCGGAAACCGACCGTGGTCCATTTCTACAAAGCCGCTGCCCACGTGAACTGGCGAGCAGAGAAAACGTTCTATACCTAACAACTCGAATCCTATCGAAGCACCAACGACATCGATAATGGCATCCAGCGCGCCGACCTCATGAAAGTGCACCTTTTCAACGGGCTCATCATGTACCCGGGCTTCTGCTTTTGCGAGCCGTGAAAAGATGTTTGTCGCGCGTAGCTTTACCCCTTCATTCAAACGCGAGTCGTGGATGATCTTCGTAATATCCTTCAGGTGTCGGTGTCCGAGTTCAGGTGTCGTTTTCACCTGGGCGTAGGTTGCGCTTAAACCGGCGCGATCTACCTTCTCAAATTCGATGCTGTAACCCTCGACGCCCAGCAGCGCGATCTGATCCAGAAGCGCTCGCTGGTCTACCCCAGCGGACACCAGTGCACCGAGTATCATGTCGCCGCTGGCGCCGGCAAAACAATCGAAATAGAGAGTCTTCATAGCTTCAAGAACTGCGTTAGGACCGCGCCAGCCTGTCCTGTCAGAACCTCATCGCCTGATGAGGAAAGTGGCGTCGCTTCAGGATTCACTTCACAGACAAAAGCGCCAGCAGCGCGAGCAATAGCGGGCAGGCCTGCCGCTGGATACACGATTGCAGAGGTGCCTACAACAAAACACAGTTCACACTGCGAGGCTGCTTCGGCTGCAAGTTCGAAGGCACCTGCCGGCAACATTTCGCCAAAGAGCACGACATCAGGTCGCACGGGGCTTCCGCATTCGAGACAGGCTTCAGGACGTGAACCGGTTCGCGGGATATCGAGACGAGCGTGGCATTGGATACACCGCACCCGCCAGATGCTTCCGTGAAGTTCTGTAACATTGCTTGAACCGGCTAACTGATGGAGCCCGTCAATGTTCTGGGTAACGATCGAGAAAGTTTCAAAGTGGTCTTCCCAATCTGCCAGCGCCAAGTGCGCAGCGTTCGGTTTAAGCTCAGCAAGCAGATTACGTCTGTAGTCAAACCATTCCCAGACAGCCGGAAGATCTCGTTCAACCATTTCGGCGGATGAGATCACGTCGAATGGCATCCCGTTCCAGACCAGGCTATCTCCTCCACCACGAAAGGTAGGCACGCCAGATTCGGCAGAGACACCTGCTCCAGTAAGGACCAAGACGGATCGCGCCTGAGCAAACCGCCGGCGCAGTTCTTCCGATATTACGGGCTGTTTAGCTGCCTGCATTTGCAAAAGTTGGATGGTAGCAGAGCGCCTCGGAAAAGTGTCAAGTTGCCGGGACCCTGTCCTCCGTATTACAAGCCCGGAACTTCTTGTAATTAGCGATCATAGTTTGACCCTTGACTTGACACCCCAAGCGTTCGCCGAACTGAAAGATGGAGCTGAAGTGATCGCATTCTACAACCCCGATCTTAGTGGAGCGTTCGCCAAGGGGACCTGTTGCTTTGGCAGACTGAACAAGAGCATGCTCAACAGGTGAGGACCTGTTGCTAAGAGCTCTCTCCAGACATCTATTCTTCTGCTCATTTGGTTGCAGCTGAAACCCGCTCCGTTTCTCCTTCGACTAAAGAGGCCAGGCACCTTGGAAACGGAGGTGGCCGGAATCAGAACCGGAAGCGAAGAAGAGCTGAAAAATCGGGTTACCACATCCTCAGTTTGATCACGAAACTTAAATATTGCTAGTCGATTTTTCAGCACTTCGCAGCGACCGGTGGGAACGTGGGGAATTCGATCTGAGCAAGCAAACTGGTACCCTTAGATGGTTCGTCCGATTTCTCGTTGTCAAGCGAGTCTCTGGGTTCGCAGGTTAGACCGGTCGCTGCGAAGTGCTGAAAAATCGACTCCCGCTATTTACAGTTCGTCATCAACTCCGAGACTATGGTAACGCGATTTTTCAGCACTTCTCCGCTTCCGGTTCTGATTGGCTCGCTTTTCTGCTTCGAATTCTCCCGTCCCTACTTAAATCAGATTACCCATCCGACTAAATCATTTGGTGGCGGCCAAAGGTCGTGCGGTGACTCCGTGGTGGAGCGTCTTTAGCTATGAAGACCTCACCGCGGAGACCCGGAGCACTGAGGCACGGAGCGGAGGTTTTCGTCAGGCGCTCTCCCTAGGCTATACTCTGCGGTTTTCCGATGACCCAAGGAGCCGACGTGGCACTATCCGAACTTCATAACCAACTAAAGCAGCAGATCGGGGCCGCTGCACTTGAGCTGTTTGGCATTGAACTAGATCAAGTAAACGCTGAAGCCCCGCCGCGGGTCGATCTTGGGGATTTAGCATTTCCCATCTCGTTTGAACTGGCGAAACTGATTAAGCTCGGTACAGGCACCAAGGTAGCTCCCCGATCAATAGCCGAAGAGCTTAAAAGCAGACTGGAGAAAACGCCGGAAATTGAGCGGGTTGAGGTAGCTGGCGCGGGATACCTCAACATCTTTCTTGATCGGGTAAGACTGCTGGCCTCCTTCACCAATGAAGCTTTAGCCTCTGCGAACTCTCCTGAAGAGCAGGCACCAAAGCTCATGGTCGAGCACACCAGTATCAACCCAAACAAAGCTGCCCATATTGGTCACGTACGAAACGCTGTGCTCGGCGACACTTTTGTCCGCATCCTCCAGGCTGCGAATCGACGTGTGGAAGTACAGAACTATATCGACAACACTGGAGTCCAGGTAGCTGACGTCGTGGTGGGGTTCATACACATCGAAGGCTTGAATCTCGATCAAATCAAATCAATCGACAGTTCCCTGCCTCCGGAACGACCCTTTGACTACTACTGCTGGGATCTCTACACAAGGGTGGGGCTGTTCTACCGTGACGACAATCCATCCGCCGAGCTCAATCCGGAAAAGGTGAAGCTGCGCAACGAAGTCCTACACGCAATTGAGGGAGGCAATAATCCTACAGCCGAACTTGCCGACTATGTAGCAACGCGAAACGTCGAATGTATTCTCGACACGATGGAGCGGCTTGATATTCGTTATGACCTTCTGGCGCGCGAATCCGAGATACTCCATCTTCACTTTTGGGAGCGTGCATTCTCACTCATGAAAGATTCGGGGGTCATTCGATTTGAAACAGAGGGCCGCAACAGGGGTTGTTGGGTCATGCCGTTCGAGTCACATACAGGAACGGATGAACATGAAGCAGATAAGATTATTGTTCGCTCAAACGGGACAGTCACCTACACTGGAAAAGACATCGCCTATCAACTTTGGAAACTGGGCCATCTGGGGCTGGACTTTTACTACAAACCTTTTCGGCATTATCCAGACGGTCATACCACCTGGGTCACCACAACCGAAAAACCGACCGGTGAGAAGGAAGCGCCCGAGTTCGGCAATGGCGTGACCGTCTATAACGTTATCGATTCACGACAGGCGTACCCGCAGGAGATTGTCGCCCGTGGCGTGGAGGCTCTCGTGCCGGAAGCCGGAAGAGATGCCAGCGTTCATTTTGGATACGAGATGGTAGCCCTTTCGCCCGCAGCATGTGAAGAGCTGGGAATACAGTTATCGGACCAGGATCGCAACAAGGCTTTTATCGAAATGAGCGGCCGCAGAGGACTGGGCGTGAAGGCCGACGATCTGATCGACCGCCTCGAAGCTGATGCCTTACAGGAGGTCCAGACCCGCCATACAGATCTTCCGCAAGCGGAGCAACAGGCGACAGCGCACGAAATCGCGGTCGGCGCTTTGCGATATTTTCTGCTGAAGTTTACCCGAAACTCGGTTATAGCGTTCGACTTCAACGAAGCGCTCTCCTTTGAAGGTGAAACTGGACCATATTGCCAGTACGCCGCAGTGAGGGCGAACTCAATCTTTCGCAAGCTCGATCAGAATTCACAAATTAAAGCGCACGCTCTAATCAAGGAGTCTGAAACGGACGAGGAACGGCGTAAGAACCTGGGACAGGCACTGAAGGAGGAAGCTGGCGACGAGATTTGGTCTCTCATTATGCTGGCCCAGAGGCTTGATGAAGTGGTTATGCAATGCACCATTTCCGCCGAGCCTGCTAACCTTGCAAAGTACACCTTTAATCTCGCGCGCGCATTCAATCTCTTTTATCACCGACACCGGATCATTGCCGAAGAGGACCAGGACCGGCGCGCCGTGTTGATCGCAGCGGCGGAGATTGCGCGCCGGCAATTAACGAAGGCGCTTGAAATGCTGGGCATCAAAGTTCCCGAGAGGATGTAGTGTACTGTCGTGTCCGAATTTCGGCGGTTAAACGGGCGACCACGGAGGGCCACCCTACAAATTAAGACACAACCCGAATGTAGAGGCAGGCTGTACATTTAACGAAACGTGAGAGTATAAGAGACCATGCTGATCGTGATGAAAGCTGGCGCGACCGACGCGCAAATCGACGACGTAGTGGGCGTTATCGAACAATTGGGTTATAAGGCCCACCCCATGCCCGGCGCGACTCGCACGGCCATCGGTATCACCGGCAATCAGGGAATGATTGACGCTTCGCATTTCGAGGTTCTGCCAGGCGTGGCTGAGGCAATTCGCGTCAGCAAGCCTTACAAGTTAATCAGCTTAGATCTCCGGCCCGAAAAGACAATCGTTCGCGTTGGTGACGCCACGATTGGAGGAGACGAACTGGCCATAATCGCAGGCCCTTGCGCTGTCGAGAGTCACGCACAAGCCTTTGCCGTTGCTGAATCTGTGCGGCGGAGTGGCGCCCGATTCTTTCGCGGCGGAGCGTTTAAGCCACGCACGTCACCCTATGCTTTTCAGGGATTGGGTGAGGAAGGTTTGAGAATACTGGCAGAGATCCGTGATGTTTATGGCCTTAAGATTGTCACGGAAGCACTGGATGAGAACGGAGTTGATCTGGTCGAACGCTACGGGGACGTCATTCAGATCGGCGCGCGCAGCATGCAGAACTTTTCTTTGCTCCGTCGGGTTGGTAAAACCAGATTGCCGGTGCTTTTAAAACGCGGGCTGTCTGCTACGCTGGACGAATGGTTACTCGCGGCCGAATACGTGATGGCTGAAGGCAACTATCAGGTCATCCTCTGCGAGCGCGGCATCAGGACATTTGCGCAACACACGCGCAACACGATGGATCTTGCCGCGGTACCGGCAGTGCGGCGAATATCACATCTGCCTGTAATCGTCGACCCATCGCACGGAACCGGAAAGAACTTTATGGTTACTCCACTGGCTCGAGCGGGAGTTGCTGTTGGCGCAGATGGCTTAATCATTGAGGTCCACGATCAGCCTGAACACGCTTTGTCAGACGGGGCGCAGGCGCTTACCGTGGAACAGTACGAAGAACTGGTTAGAGAGGTGCGGGCGATCCATGAGGTCATTACACCGGCGCCCGTAGGTTGAAGGAACAAGGGAGGAAAATGATGGAAGTAAATACCGGAGCAGAGACTAAAGCAATGCCTATGAACCTTGGCATTGGCGAGAATGAACGAGTAGAGATTGCAGAAGGTCTGTCGAAGCTTTTAGCCGACACATTCACTCTTTATCTGAAGACCCACAATTTTCATTGGAACGTCACTGGCCCAATGTTTCGAACGTTGCACCTGATGTTCGAGGAGCAGTACAACGCCTTATGGGTTGCTAACGACGTGATCGCCGAACGGATACGCAGCCTTGGCTTCGTAGCGCCCGCTACGCATAAAGCCTTCACGAAGCTGACGTCGATTAAGGAAGAAGATGGCGTACCGCCGGCGGAAGAGATGATTCGATTGCTGGTTGAAGGGCATGAGATCGCCAACCGAACCGCGCGGTCCATAATTGGGACGGCAGAGAATGCCAAAGACGCGCCGACGGCTGACCTGCTGACTGAGCGGATGGAGTTTCACGAAAAGACTGCCTGGATGTTAAGAAGTCTGCTGGCGACTGAGAAGCCGTCGGCCGCCGCAAAGAAGGCGTAAGAGTCGATTTTTGTTTTTCCGGAGAGGGAGGCAGACGCCTCCCTTTTCTTTTGAAATGTAGAGTTGAGATTGTGGTCCAAATAGCCCAAAGGGCGGATACGATTCCCAACCATTAGCCTAGTTCCCCGCGCGGCAGAGTTTGGGGATACGTTCAAGTCCAGCCTACAAAGAACCAAAGAGCCCCCGCCCAAAATCCCCCACACGTGAGTGTGGGGATACGTTCAGGTCCGCCCTACCCAACAGCAACCATCACACGCCAAATCCCCCAAACGACAGAGTGTGTGTCAAAAATCTATTGGGAAAATTTGATTAACACCTCACTTCAGTGAGGTGGCCAAGGATTTGTCAGCCGTTCTCGAAACCGTTTCAACGGTTTCCATTTTCGGCTTTTAGACTTTTCTGCCTCGAAGGAAACCGTTGAAACGGTTTCCATTCCCGTCGCTCTCTGATCACCTCACTGAAGTGAGGTGTTAATAAGATTTCCTCCGATAATAGATTTTTGACACACTCTCTAAGGTTGGGGTGAATGAAAGGCGGGGAAATTTACCGAGGAGATTGAGCAATTTAGGTTGAACTCACCCGGCCAGTATCTCCGCCAGCTTGCTGGAAAAAACTGATCGCGGGACGACTTGCGTATAGCCTGACTCAATCGCCCGCTCACGAATCTCAGTCATTACATGCGAAAAGAACCCGACCATTGGAACTGCCTGGAGCTCGTCCATCGATCGCAATTCTCTGGCAAATTCAAAAGGATCCAGCTTCTGCGATTGAAGATCGACAATGAACAGATCTGGTGCACTCTCCTTCGCCGCAGTTAGCGCCGCTTGAACATTCCGCACGAAACGAACCTTCACGTCCAGATGTTCAGCCGTGGCCCGGATCTTGGACGCAAACATCATATCGTCAACGGCCGCTATTACAGTTCGATTCATATCACTTAATATACTGTTGATGGCCCTACTAGAACAGTCTGAACGTGCACTGCCTGAAGCAGCACCTTTGGAGTTCGGGAATATTCCGCCGCGCCGCAGATCTGATGTCGAGACGAAGCTCGTGATCGCTTCTTACAACATTCGGTATGCTGTTGGCCGCTACCTTATCTCGACCGGACTGCTCCGCAAGGCTGGTCTCTTCAAATCCAAAAATCGATCACGAAACGTTGCGGCTAACATTCGCGCCGCAGCCCGGACGTTTCTCGAGGCCTCGAAGCTACCGCCGGTCGACATTCTGGCTCTCCAGGAGGCCGATAACGGGACTGCTCGCGCCGGTGGGCATCACGTGGCCCGCGCTCTGGCTGAGGAACTCAACATGTCGTGGGTGCATGCAGCCGCCGGGATTCCCCGAGGCGTTAAGCCTCAACCGCGACAGTGGTGGCTCGACTTTGAGGAACAGATTGGGCTCTACGATCCGGGCGACACAGGGGTTGCCTTGTTAAGTCATCTTCCGCTCGAGGATGTAAGACGCATCGACCTTCCGTGGAAAGATTGCGCCTGGCGGCCGCGGCTCTCGATTGGCGCTACTGTGCGGACCGGCGAAAGGGCCCTACAGATCTTTAACTCGCACATCGATCCGCACTCTTCCGCCAACGGACAGATCGAACAACTCCAGGTGATGCTGGCGGAAGCGGAGAAGTCCTCACTACCTGCCGTTATGCTCGGCGACTTCAACACCCTCTCCGGCCGGAAGTGTGTTGAGACACGGGGTTTGCTCGAATCGCGAGGCTATATAACCCCATTTCCAACTGGGACCTCGACGTGGCGGGGAGCGGGACTGCGGCTGCATGCAGACTGGGTGTTTGTTCGAGGGTTGACAGTCACGCGCTGGGGCATTGTGCGACCTTTAAATGTTTCGGACCATTGGCCCATCTGGGTAGAAATAGATCTAAGCCAGAGAGAATCAAGTGATACTTAACATCACCAGTCGCGACAATTCTCTGCTCCGCCGAGCACGCGCCGTCCGCGACGGGAAGCTCGAAGGTCTAATCTTTATCGAAGGGTTACGGCTGTGCGAAGAAGCGCTGCGCTCGGGGTTGGAAATTGATTCCGTAATCTTCTCTGAAGAGATAAGTAAGAAAGAGCGAGCGGCAGCAGTGATAGCCGAACTGGGCGGCGTTTGTAACCGTCTTGCTTCTGTCAGTGAAAAACTTCTCGAGACAATCTCATATACGAAAACTCCTCAGGGGATCGTTGCGCTGGCCAAAAGGCCTACTTCAGGCCGGGCGAGGTTGGAAGAGACCAGCGCTCGGCCGCCTTTGATCGTGATCCTGCACGGAATAAATAATCCAGTGAATGTAGGGGCCATCCTGCGCACCGCGGAGGCTGTGGGTGTCTCGGGAGCCATAACAACTCAGCACACGAGCGATCCTTTCTCACCAAAGTCTCTGCGTGGGGCGATGGGATCGGCCTTCCGTTTACCGATCTGGACGGGGGCTGCGTATACAGATGTTTTGTCTTGGTGTGCGCAGCATAAGATCAAAACAGTTGGGGCTGACGCCCGCGGCAGCTCTCTTTATACTGAGATCGATTGGACGGAGCCGAGGGCTTTGATTGTTGGTCCGGAGTCAACAGGCCTTTCCGAGGCAGAGATCGAAGTCACCGATGAAACGGTTAGCATTCCCATGCAGGGGAAAGTAGAGAGTCTGAATGTAGGGGTCGCTGCCGCGATAGTGCTCTACGAGGCCGCCCGACAAAGGGAACAGAGGCCAGATCCTTTCAGCCTAAAACTCTGATCTCAGAAGCCGAGAGGGCAGTGCACAAATTAGCGAGACTCCCTGAAGTGCGTAAACGCCAAACGTCCGTTTCGCGAGCTTCGAAATTGTAGTTTTCTCCGTGCCCCGTGGCGCCATTTTTCGGTTCAAAAAGAGATTCACCACGCAGCCACAGCGCGGCCTTTGGCGCAACCAATGATTGAGTCGGTTGGGTAATCTGATTCCAGTGGGACAGGAGAATGGGAAGCAGAAAGCGAGCCAATCAGAACCGGAAGCGGAGAAGTGCTGAAAAATCGCGTTACCACAGTCTCAGAGTTGATCACGGACTGTAAATAGCGGGAGTCGATTTTTCAGCACTTCGTAGCGACCGGTCTAACCTGCGAAGCCAGAGACTCGCCTTAAGGACGCAGAAATCGGATGAACCATCTGACGGTGCCACGGTTGTTTGGGTAGGCCTAATCCTTCACGTTCCCACCGGTCGCTGCGAAGTGCTGAAAAATCGAGTAGCAATATTTAAGTTTCGTGATCAAACTGAGGCTGTGGTAACGCGATTTTTCAGCCCTTCTCCGCTTCCGGTTCTGATTCCGGCCACCTCCGTTTCCAATGTGCTTGGCCTCTGTAGTCGAAGTTCATGCAACCAGCCGCGTATAAAACAGTTTCTCAAAGGTGATTAGGGCTAAAACTCTGCGATCAAAGCAAGTAGTTGCAGACTTGTATTACGGAGTCCATGGAGATTTGAATGAGGATTAGCTTATCAAGATTCAGCTAACGTTAACTACTTTGCCTTTACTGCAAGGCAAACAGAAGGATCGCCGAAGCTGTGCCATCCATTGTCGGCTCATTTGTCGAGTAGTCCTTGATGTCGTCGTGATACACAGCCCGGTCGTCCTGAAACGCCGCCAAGGGATCGGGTTCAGTAATACTAACCCCACGCAGTGAGGCAAAGATCTTTCGGTACACTGGTCCATCCACCAATCCCCCACGCACTTCTCGCTTGAGAATAGAATTGGGCATCAGGTGCACATCTCGGGGATAGACTCCATCGGCGGGAATTTGCGTAAACATCGAAAAGCCCCAGGGGTTCCGTCCCAACAACCAGTCGATCTGTTTGGCGGTAAAGCTACGATAGGCCCGGTCTCCGGTCATTCGTTCATAAAGCAAGGCCTGCGTCGCCAGCGCCACAACCAGATTATTTGAGCACCAGATGAACGGTACCCCTACCCGGTATGGATTTCCCTCGCCCGCCTTTACTGTCCGCTCGATGCCTTCCCGATAATAGCTCGCAAGCAGCTTCTTAAAGTTCCTATCAACAAGATCGTAAAGCCGAAAGTGGCCCACATTCATAAACGGGTAGTATTGATAGTGGCCCGCCTGCTCCTTACCCATCCACGATTCCGCAGCCGCCAATTGAGCATACCGTCTTGCATCAGTCAGATATTGCTTGTCGCGAGTAGCGCGAAACAGTTCCGCGGCGCCCCATTCCATATCATCCGCCCAGGTAGTCTCTTCGTAGCGGTAGGGTGCGCCATAGGAATTGCCCTGTTGTACGCCCTCCTTAGCCTTTCCTAGAGCGTAGACCTCTCTGCCGGCGCGGAGCAGTCTTTCAGCATAGGATCGAAGCCTGGGGTCGTCCTTCCAAATCTGGTAACCCAGAGCCATGGCTGCGGCATAACGCCCGGCAAGATTTGCAACGCCAGTGGAATTACTTTGGTACTTTTGAAGGCCCTGGGGCCGTCCATCCGCGAAATAGACAACGCGATAGCTTCCCGCACCCCAGCCGTAATCAACGGTCTCATTCTGCGGAAGTCGCCAACCCATATGATCCCGATCATCCGCAACCTGATGATAAAGCTGGTCCGGAGCCGGATGCAGTTTCAGCATCCATTCGAGTCCCCACCGCGCCTCGTCAAGAATGTCAGGAATGCCGTTGGCGCCCGGTTGACCTGACTCATTGAATCTATCGGGAAAAGTTATGTTCCGGTTCGAGGAACTTGTCAGTTGATAGGCAAGCAGCATCTGCGCAGTGGCGTTGCTGGAAGTAAGCAGGTACTTCAGCAGGTCGCCGGCATCGTGCCAACCACCGGTAGCGTTCAGATAACTACCTGCGGGAAGTGGTCCATAAGCCGTACGTCCATCAAAAGAATGGCAGACCGCATCAAGCCAGGGGTTGTAACCACAACGCTGCTGCCGCATGAATTCCAGCATCTGATCCGGAAGAGATGAAAACGCTCGATCGTTGATCTCAAATTGGTGCGACAGGACCGTGCCGGCTTGGATGACGTATCGACCAGGTCTATTCAAGCCAGAAAAGTCGATCTCACCGTGGTGATCAAATTCTCCCCAGCTACCAGTAACTGGTTTCAGTGGTGCGGTAAAAGCAGTTTCCTTCGTACTGATGTCGATAATGCTGAAAGTTTCCGGCAATTGCTTGCGAGAAAATGCGATGGCAACCTTCGAGTTCGCCGGTCGATAACCAACCTGATTGAGGCGAATGAAGATCTCCTCCTGAGCATGCGCCGAGGGGGAACAGGAGAGGGGGAGCATTAAGAGCGCAAAGAGAAGTACCAGGCAGCGTTTTTGGACCATGCTAACCGCAATGTGCAAAAGAGTTGGGCCTCTCGCGTAGTCCAGAACTCTCAGCCCGCGAGAGCAGGCGAAGTCATAGGTCGTGAGAGAGTGTGCAAAAACCGTTGGGTTCTACATGCCTCATGGATTCCTTCACCCCGGGAGGAGTGAAATGTCTTTAATCACAGATGACCACAAAAACCCATGGCATCGGGCTGGCGCCCCCCGGGCTTTATGCTCTCGCCTGCTCCGCACGTCCTTCAAACTATTACTTCTTCCCTTTCCAATCAGCAAGCCGTTTTTCCATATCGGCAGTATTCGCTTTGGCAGCTTTGCCGAGTTCCACTGCTTTTTCACCGGCCGCAATAGCCTCGGCAGTCTTACCTTGCGCAGCTAACATGCGGGCTTTAGCGCTCATGTTTTGGAAAGTCTCTTGCACTTTGACTGACTGTTCGATCCATCGCATTGCGTCGGCACGGTCCTCTGGAGTGCCATTCTGGAAGGCAAAATTTGCCGCCTGTAATGGGGTGCGCCAGTCATCAGATTTGGCAGCCGCGACTGCCGCCCGAGCTTTCGCAATCGTCAAGGCGTTTACATCCTTGATCTCGACTGTAAACGGAACACTCAACTTCTCCCAACGGAGACCCACCTGGGCTGTGTTCTCCGACACAGGATCTATGCGGAAAAGCATCCACTCCTGATGCTCAGCTACGGTCTGAGGCTTTGCTTTGATGCGCAGTACATCTTTGGATTCGTCATAGCTGAAGCTGCCCCATTGGCCTGCGTCAGCATTGAAGATTATGGTCCATTCTTCACGACCCGGAATCATGTGCAGACTGTATGATCCCGCCTTCAGAGGTTGCCCATTGACGAGCACATCATCGCTCACAATGAACTGCGTAGCCTCGTTTGCTCCGGCGCGCCAAACATGCCCGTAAGGGACCAGAACAGCATCCTTTGGACGTTGCGACGCGTTGTCCAGGGTAGCAGTGCCCGCCGCTGTGGGGGGCGGGTCACCCCAAATGGCCCTGTCCTTTACTCCCGGCCGGCTGTAGGTAACAGTTAAATCAGTGACCCCAACCGTCTGCGTGACGCTTGCCTTTTGACTCGCCCGCGGAGTACGGACTATCTGCTGGGCCGATGCGTAGGCAAACGTTGCCGGAAGAAGAACAAGCGCAAGAATAGAACCAAGAGAGATTATCTTCATGTCGACGCCTCCTTTTTGATGGTGAAGATAACTTAAAGAGTGCGGCGACTGCAAAGCGGCACGGGCGCGAGCTTAACCGGATTCACAAAAACAGCAAGGCGATGTAGAGCGAAGAATCTCTGCGTTCTCAGCGCCAGGCGCCGAGGATGGCCCCCATTACGATGAAGGCAACGGTCATGTAGCCACCGTTGATCGCAATATAGGACCACGAGCGGTTCTCGAATACGGCGATAATGCCGATTGCCATTGCCACCCAACCGAAACCTGCGAGCGCTCCGGCAGCCATGCCCCAGGTGACGTTGGTATCCGGGCCGGCAAGAAACATGGCGAGGTTGAACGCCATCACCAGCGAAAAGACGAAGGACCAGCCAAACATGCGCGCTTTGCTGAACTTTTCAAGCTCCTGCTCCGAGAAGTTGTTAACCCGCATCCAGGCCTTACCGAACAGCAGCGGCGAATACCACAAACCACCAATCAGGAACGTTGAAAGTGCTGCAACGAGGACAGCAAAATAGTTGATAGTTGAGAGATCCATTGTGTCGGGACTCCTTTTCAAGAATATTAAGCGTCATTCTCGATCGAGTGGTTCCCGTTGTATTGTAAAAAATTAACCTGCCGGCAATTTAGGGGCCGGCTTCTACTGATCGATCTGGCGGGTTGGTTCGGGGAGTGGAACAAAGTTTAGATACTCACCACGCTGCGTAAGATAGCTTGAGGGATTCACTCCCGAGAAATTCTGGAACTCCTTAATGAAGTGGGCCTGATCGTAATAACCACACTCGTAGGCAACCGCTGCCCATTCGATCCGGCTTTGCGCTTCAATCAGATTCAGCACCTTTTGGAATTTACAGACGCGGGCAAAGACCTTGGGCCGCAACCCCACAATCCTTTCAAACTGTGAGATCAGATGCTTCTGCGTGATCCCGATTGTGCCGGCGAGATCGCGAATAGCTATGAACTGAGGTGATTGTTGCAATTGCTGCACGGCATAACTAATCAGGCGATTGGGCTCGAGGGGACGCTGAACGCGTTGCAGTAGGAGCTCTTCAAAGCGCCGCAGTTTTTCTTCCGGCGCTGGAATCTCCAAAAGTTGGTCGCGGATCTCTTCAACTAAGCTGCCCCAGATCAGGTCTAGTTCAATGACTGAGTCGCTCAATTCTGAAATGGGAAACCGAAAGAAAGGATAAGCCCCTCCGGGTCGAAATCTTACTCCGATCATCGAACCGCCCTGTACACCGATGACGATATATTTGGTCCGTTCACCCGAGATCCAGGCCTTCTTACAGGGCCGGAAGTGGAGACTCCCTTCATCCTCGTATATCCTCTGTGGCCTGTCCCCCAGATCAATAATCAACTCGATGGCCCCGTCCGGCAGAATCTTCTCGCGGGTATGCGTCGGATCGTAGCTTTCGTAATACCAGATGTTTTCGACAAACCTCGAAAGTGGCGCAGTGGGAAAATGGAGTTTATGAAGCATCGAGTGGCTTGATTAAAGATGATGGCGACGAATTATCACCCCGTCAGGCGGTTGCTTGTCAACGGCAGAGGCATTGAATCGCCGCTGTATTGTACAATTATGATTGCGATCCGCAATAAACGATTAATCCTGGAACGAGGGCGCTGCCTGACTCCAGAACGAACTCGATCGAAACTTCGTATTGTTTTTCATGACTGAAGAACAGAAGCCACCACAGAAAAAGAGAGAAGAAGCGCTGACTGAACGCCTCTTCCGGCGCGTCCTTGAAGGCGTTGGCGATGTTGTCGACCGAAAGTTCGGGCGCACAATCGATCCCCGCAGCGGCCTCACCACAGCAAAACTGATTGAACGGATGAAACAGTCGATTGACGAAAGGGTTCGCGAGGATGACGCAAGAGGACGCATTGCTCCCCACAATCTCAAAATGAAGCTCGAGTGGGGAACGCATTCCGAAACGCCCGCCGAGCTCGTTAAGGAACTCGAGCACGAGGTTCTTGCGGCTGCCATTGACCACATCAACGACCATCGCTACAACACGCTTGCCCCGATTCACATCGAGACAGAGGTGGATATTTTCACCACCGGCATCTCTATTGACCCCACGTTTGGTGAGTTTGAAGACGAACTGCGCAGAGAAGATGAGGCAAAGCGCGCAGCAAGGAACGGCATTGCTCCAAAAGGCGATCAGATCTCTGAAACCCCGATACTGGCGCGCGTGACTTCGCGCGAAGGAACCCGCGACATCACCCTGCTGTTCCGGCCAGGAGGCAGGCGCTTGAATGTCGGTCGTGCCGCAGACAATGACCTTTCTCTGAATGATGCAAGCGTCTCGAAAATCCACGCGGCCCTGGTCATGAATCTGGAGGGCACGCTGCTCGTCGCGGATACGGGGTCCACAAACGGAACGTATATCAACGGGCGCCGAATCTCTTATGGAGAGGCGCGGCATGTCGAGGGCGGCGACGTGGTGGGCTTTGGTGAAGTGGAAGTGCGTTTTCGAAAGATGGAGTAAGCTCGACCCCTCAGAACCTCCCCACTAAATTGAGAACCCGATCTCGCAGGAGGTTCACAACCACTAAAATGTTGCTCTTTCTTTTACAGTCGCCAACCGCTACTCCCGTTGTTGCGCATGTTCCCGAAAGGATGCCCGCCCTTTTTACCCTGATATATGTCAGCGGACTGGTGCTCATCGTCCTGCTTCTGCTGATCTCCCTGGTCCGCAATCGACAAAAAGGGCCGGGGGCCCTAGCAACGCTTACCGAAGACCTTCCCACCGCGGTAAAAAGACGGCTCGGTTTGACCTCAACCAATCGAGGCCTGCGCGCATTGCGGATACTCTTTGTACTGCTCGCCTTTGGACTGTTTGGTTTTCATGTCTACTGGGCACAATATGCCGCAGAAAGTAACCCAAAATTTCAACAGCTAACCTATAAGGACCTTCGCAACCGGCGTTTGGCTGAATCCAGTTTGCGCGGCTGGATATTGGACCGTAGCGGCAGACTGGACCGGGCGCTGGCCCTCTATCGTCGCGATTCGAACGGCAATATCACGCGCCACTATCCCATGGACAAGGCCATGGCCCACATCTTTGGATCCGAGCGAGGAGATCCCGGTCTCGAGCGGGCGCTTTTCGGACTGGAGAGTGGCGCCTTGCCAGAGGCGCTCCAGGTAGTGCGGGGAGAAAGCATCGAACACAAAGGAAGTGGTGATGTAAGGCTGACGATCGACCGCGACCTTCAACAAACCGCTCTCGAGCAATTGAAAGGAAAGCATGGCGCTGTCGTTGCGATCAACCCGCAAACAGGCGAAGTGCTAGCGCTCTACAGCGAGCCTTCGTACAGCTTGAAGGAAGTCGAGAACGAAGCGACCTGGATACAGTTAGACGCTAATCAACGGGATCGTCCGCTTGTTAGCCGCGCGCTCGGGACGTATTACATCCCCGGTTCTACCTTTAAGATCTTCACGATGATTGGAGCTTACATTGCCGGCATGCAGGATTCTGAGTTTGTCTGTAGCGGCAGCGGATATTACGCCGCCCCGGGCGCGAATGTGATCTTCGACGATGGTGGTTCAGTCCATGGCCGGATCGGTATTGAACGTGCCTTTGAAGTCTCCTGCAATCAATATTTTGCCCAGTTAGGGGTAAAACTTGGGCACGAGCGAATGAAGCATGCCGCACAACTGCTCGGGATTGGCGCCTACGATACACCGGCTGAGGCGCTGCGCGGCCGCAAGCAACCTGAGATCTGGAATGCAAGTAATGACCCGGTTAAGCGCGCCCTGGCCCCACGCGAAGCAACGATCGTAACCGGCAAGAACGTCACTCGGTATGACCTCGCGCTCATCGGATTTGGTCAGGGCTATTCAGGTCAGATGACGCCGCTACAGATGGCCCTTGCTGCGGCCGCGGTCGCAAATCTCGAAGGCAAGCTGTTAAAGCCCAGAATTGAGTTTGATCGTCCGCCGGAAGTGTTCAAGCAAGTAACGTCGCCTCAAGCGGCGCAAAGGATGCGTCAAATCATGGGCCTTGTAACAGGCGGCGCGAGCGGCACAGCGCGCGGCGTCTTTGCGCCGGTTAAAGCAGCCGGAATCAGTTCCGGCGGTAAAACAGGAACTGCTCAGAAGGTCGTCCCGGTTTACGATCCAAAAACCGGTGAGCCAAAGACAAGGCACAAGGTTGAAAGGGATAATCGCGGGAACATCATTCGGGAGTACGAAGAAACGATCATGAATGTTGACAACCCGCGCGTTGACGGCTGGTTTCTCTGTATTGCTCCTCTTGAGCGCCCTCAGCTTGCGATTGCCGTTGTCGTAGAAGGTGGCGGATACGGATCGCGTTCTGCCGCGCCGATTGCCGCTGCACTGGTATTAAAGGCTAAGGAACTCGGCTACTTCGCCGCTGAATCCACAAAACGAAAAGAACAGCCAGAACAGAGCCAGGCCCGGCGAACAGGCCGCAATTCCCAATAATTATTAACACGAAGAACTGACAGAAATTGAAAAACCGCGCATCATCACATCTCTTCGTTATTCTCGGAATCGTCGTGCTGGAAATCGTCGGGTACCTGGCGGTCCATCGGGCGGGCTTATTGCGTGGTTATGAAACCTCAGTCATTAGTGCGGTTCGCGACCTCTTGACGTTCCTTCCACTGCTGGCGCTCGTGATCTGGTTATCGCGAGTAAAGAAGTTTGCAGGAAGTTGGGCGCTCTTTACCACGGCGATCGTGCTTTTTTCGGTCGGTACTCTCATACAGTATCGACTCTTCAGCGATCCTGAATACAACGCCCGCAATAAAGCGGCAGCCCGTCAGGCCAAGATGGAGGCGCTCCGCTCGCGCTACATCATGGAAAATTATGATCCAGCGAAGAAGCAGTTGATGGGTTTACCGGCGACCCCGGCCCAACCAGTTGACTTCAGGCAACTTCCGCGGCGCGAGTCGACCTACTCCTTCTGGAATGCTCTGACCGCGACCTCTACCTGGATCCCTTTGTTGGCTTTCGTTGCTTTCGCGATAGCCTACTCATTTTGTCTGAACGACGCGTTCCTCTTATGGTTGCAGCGCAACTCCTTCATAATTGTTCTGTTTACATTATTGCCACTTGCGATTGCAGTAGTGACTTCAAGCGGTGGGAAGGCGCTAGGCAACATGACACCCTGGGAGCCTTCAAAGATCCCTTTTCTCGTTGGCTTTGCCGGCCTTCTGACCGCCCGCTACAAAGAGTTGGCCGAGACCTACTGGGGGATTCCACGCGCCCGTGACGTCGTACCATTGCTGGTGATGGCAATGATTCCGTTCGTGCCCTTTTTTGCACTAAAGGACTTCGGACAGATGCTAATCTTCAGCGGTGCTTACACAACGCTCTACCTGGTTGCCGTACGCCGTTGGCCCCAACTACTTCTCTTTGTGGGTTCGGTAATGCTGGTCATCAGCATTCTGGTTATTGGCGCGTTGCCACGAGATATCCAGGAAAAAGTGCCGCTGTTGCCCACCATGGCAAGACCGGTGCAGGCAGCGTTGCCCGCCCGCATTCAGCAGCGGTTTCATCTCTGGATTAACGGTTTCGATCCTCCATCACCGGAAGTCTCGTGGTGGAAAACGGAGTATGATGATGCGCTCGACAGAGACCCAAAACTGAAAGAACTCGCGCAAATGAGTCCGGCGATGCAGAATCATGTCAACGTCGATATCTGGTTCGACAAGCTTGCTTTTCAACCGGCTCAGGCGTTGTTTGGTATAGCTTCCGGCAAGACTACAGGCAGGGGTTTTGGCCTTGGCTATCCTGAAGTGATTCCGATTGCGGACTCGGATTATGTCTACGCGGCCATCGCCGAGGAACTGGGACTCTTAGGGGGCGCCGTTGTTATTTTGGCCGTTATAGTGTTTGTGGCGTCAGGCGTTCGCACTTCACTTGATGCGCGTGATATGTTTACCAAGCTCTGTGCTGCCGGCCTAACAGCTTTTGTGGGTTTTCAGGCGCTGGTCAATATCGGAGGCATACTGCGGGCCTTACCGATGACCGGCATCACCCTGCCTTTCGTGAGCCACGGTGGTTTCAGTTTAATTACAAGCTTTGCAATGCTGGGCATGCTCATGGCCTTTTCTCACCGCAATGCGCGTGACAAGATGGTAACGAAGAAAGTCCCGGCAAGACGCTCATCAGTTAATTTGGAGGCGGTCCAATGAACCAGGCCCAGACATCCCTGACTGTTAAATCTTCTGCGCTCTCAGATCGTGGTTTAAATGAGCGGCGGCCAATAAACGAAGACGCCTTTCTGGAAGACACCAGCCGCAGCATCTTTGCAGTCGCCGACGGTGTCGGTGGCGCCGAAGCCGGCGAAGTGGCTTCCCAGACGGCTATCGAGGTCCTAGATGAGGCCTTTCGTCATCAGGTTGACGGCGGCGACATCGAGGATCTGATGGAACTTGCTATCCAGCGAGCGAATGCCTCGATCCATCAAATGGCGCAGGAGCACGAGCGCTTCTCGATGATGGCGACCACAATCGTTGCGCTTCATCTGAGGGGAAGCGTTGCCACTATCGGACATGTGGGAGATTCTCGTCTCTACCGATTGACGCCGGAAGGGCGTTTGATTCTTGAGACTGAAGATCATTCGATAGTCGAGGAAGAGGTGCGAGCCGGGCGCATGACCCGGGAGCAGGCGGCGAATCATCCGAGCAAAAACGTCATTAGCCGTGCCCTTGGCGCTGAGGACAATGTTGAAGTTGATATGAAAACCCTCGAGGTAGAAAGCGGTACCGAGTTTCTGCTTTGCACCGATGGCATTACCCGGCACCTCTCGGATGGAGAGATCAGACAGTTATTGATCAATGAAGAGGACACATCCTTAATTTGCGAGGAGTTGAAGAAGCGTTGTTACGAAAGAGGCGCAGAAGACAATCTGACTGCCGTTGTGGTGCGATATGGCCAACGCATCTCGGTCGACGAGCGTGGAGATGAACTGGAACGGACAATATCTCCGGATTTCGCTCATGCCGAACCGATCGAGAATCCCTATGAAGCAACGACGGACGGCCTGGTTCCTCCTTCGCGAATCGCCTTTCCCGCAAGCACGGATCAAGCCGATCTTTCATATCAGGAGCGCCCGATCGCTATTCCCCCTCAGCCCGCAGAGACGGGAGGTGTCGGCCGGATCCTGCTGCGTCTCTTCCTTTTCTTCGTTGTTATCGCCGCGATTGCCGGTGCATTTATCGCCGGCGCCCGCTATCGAGATCAGTTGCCATTCTTCGGGCAAGCATCCTCCAACATTCCGGAGGTACGAGAGGCGCCCGTTGAGCAAGCTTCAGTAGATCCGGTGATGAGGTTTGAAAAAGCCCGGCGCGAAGTTGATAGCGACGCCCACCTGTGGTTGAAGGACCCGCTCAATGCAAAGCTTGCGAGCCAGGGAATAACCAATCCACTTGATTCGGTGGATCCGGAGTTTCTTTATCTCTACGGTCGCGCTTCCCTGCTGACCGGAAATGCTGAAGAGGCCGGGAAAGCGTTTGAGGCGGCAATAACGACCACTGATCTGAAATCAGGGTTACGCAACTCAATTGTTCGCAAAGAGGCAACACTCGGATTGGCGGCTGTGAGTCTTAAAACAGGTTTGGATAGATCCCGGGCGGTGACTCATTTGGACGAGATGATTCAAAAACCCGCCATTAACAACTCCCCATGACAGAAGGCTCTTCCGTCGCGACACTGCTGTGATTCTTCCGGGAAGCATCTAAAGTAGCGGTCGAAATAGCTGATGCCGGAACTGAAATTACAACAGAGCAGACTCGATGGCCGGTACGACGTGCTGGAGTGCCTCGGGCGTGGCAGCTACGCCGAAATCTATGTAGCCAGGGATAACGCCGCACCTGAAGGCGGCCCTTCTACGGTAGTTATTAAGGCTCTCAACGTCTTCTTGCAGGAAACGCCTGACGAAGATCTCGAACGCACACTCGTAGCTAACTTTCAGAATGAAGCCGTAGCGCTGGACCTGGTTCGCCATCCGCACATTATCAGCCGCCTTGGACATGGCACCGCGATTGACTTGTCAGAAACAACCTTCCATTACATCGTCCTTGAATACCTGCCGGGTGGCGATCTCGCAGCCCGTTCGCGACATAATCCGCTGACACTCGAGGAAACAATCAATTATTTAGAGCAGGTCTGCGCCGGGCTTGCTCACGCTCATCGTTGCGGCGTGATTCATCGGGATATAAAGCCCCAGAATCTGCTTTTGAGTGCCGACCAAAAGATCGTCAAGATTGCCGATTTCGGTGTGGCTCGGTTGAATGCAAGCGAGGGCTCAATCACGCGCGTCGGCACCAATATCTATGCAGCTCCCGAACATAGTCCCCTGGTCCAGACCGGTCAGTTGGATACCAACTCGCTGCCACTGTTTCCAGGTTCGCTGACACCGGCAGCCGATATCTATTCGCTTGCTAAAACAACATACAGCCTGCTGGCCGCCGAATCCCCACGCCGGTTTGCCCAACACCCGATTACCGAACTACCGGAGCGGATCGCTAACGAGTACTGGTCTGATCCCCTATTGCGGGTCCTTGAGAAGTCCACGCAGACGCGCGCTGAGAAGCGCTATCAATCAGTTTTGGAATTCTGGGACGAACTCTCAGACGCCGTGCTTACCCCGACTCGTTCGCTGGTCGCAGAGCGTCCTGTAGAAAGACGAAGGCCGAGCGAAGATTTACTACTCGAATTGGACGAAATCACAAAGGCACCGCCTCAGCCACGGTTCGCCGTCGCTGCTTCGACTCCACGCATCACTCGCGACTACGCCATTACTTTTCCTGAGGCCGAAGCGGCAAAAAGACCGCGGATCGTGGTGCCTGTTTCAAGCTTGCAGGCAGACAGTGAGCGGCCTGCGAATTCTCTCAGGCGGCACTCGAACGGAAGAGCACGCACAGCCGCTCTTGAAGACCAACAGAGCGCGCCAGCCGCATCGCCTTACGTCAGCCGCTCGCGGCGCTTTGTCGTTGCTTTGATTCTAATCCTGGCGTTCTCAGGAATGCTGCTGGCTACTCACAAGTATGTGACTACCCACTGGAACCCTTTGACTAGACTCCCACAGTTAGGAGAATTTACTGTCGTGGGACGCGAGGGCTGGACGACGACCGATGTCAATCTGCGTCCCGATGCGAGCGCTTCGAACCCGCCAGTCGGAGTGGCGCCGCTGGGCTCGCGCGTTAAGATTCTGAAGGTGAGCAATAATTGGTTTGAAGTTCAGGTGCTCGAACACGGGCGACCCAAAACGGATCCAAACTCTGCCGACCGGGGTTGGCTCAATGGAAGGTTTGTCAGATTTGAATAACTTTGGAGGGCGCCGGGACGGCGGCGCTTTTCAGTCCGTCAAGAACACGATCCTCTCAGTAAGCGATCTACGTTTGCAGATCTAAAAGCGCCGACGGCTCGGCGCATTCCAAAGGAGTTGGTTTGGGACTGCTTGAATCAATCAGAAAATGGATAGACGGCGAAGCGGGAGACGATCCGCTCGAGGTGGCGGGCGAACATGCGCGACCACGCCGGATCTGGGAAGAGTTTCTCGTCAAGATTGCGCGCGAGGTCGAGGCCGTCATGCAGCAGGAGATGTTTACTCCGCCCGGCGGACCAACCTACATCCCGCGTGAATATATCGTCTATCTGAGTTCGGACGACGATCGCGACTGGCAGGGTGACAAGCGTCGCGGGTTGGAACAAGGACTTTTCCATGTGCTTTCAGAAAGGGCCCGTGAGTTGGCCGGATCAACGAAGCTGGCAGCGAAGTCTTTTGCCGTAGAGTTGCGAGTCGACGGCACTCTCAATAAAGGGGAGTTTCGCGTACAGGCGGTTTGGGACGAAACCGAGAGTGGTCACACCACCGTGACGCCGCGCATCGATCGCTCAAGAATGGAAGCTCAAGGAGTCGGTGTCACTGAGGAGACTGCCGAAAGCGCCGAGGGTTCGGGGAGCGAGCAAACAGTCGTCCGCCCGCGCGTAAAGGAACTCTACGCTATCGAGATTTGGCGTGATGGTGTGCGCGAGTCGGTGGTTCCCATTACGAAGTCCGAAATCACGATTGGCAGAGGATCCCGCAGTATCACGGTTGACCTACCACTCAAGGGTGACCCGGAGGTCAGTCGCATTCACGCGGTGCTGGTGCGGGAGAATAGCGGCTCATATTGGGTTGTTCCAAAAGGCCGGAATCCGACGTTTGTGCGCGAGCGAGAACTACCGCGGGACGAGCGCACGGAGGTGACGCCGGACGAGAAGATCTCGATTTGTAGTTTTGTCCTCCGCATCCAACCTCGATAATCTGCTTAATTCCCGATCGCGGCGGCGGAGTGTTTTGCGGATTCCAGTTCGACGATTAGATTCCTGACCAAAGGCACCGCAAGCTCAGGATCAACATAGTTCTTGCCGAGAATCTTCATGATTCGACGCTCCTTTACCTCACCTGTTAATTCCCTGAGTAACGCACGTGCAAAGGCGATTACAACCTCTGGATCGAATTGCTTGCCTGTATTTCGCCGGAGGTCCTCAATCACATCCGCGAATGGCCGGCGTGTCTTGTAGGGCCGATCGGTAGTCATCGCGTCAAATGAATCGGCCAGTGTCACGATTCTTGCACCTAAAGGAATCTGATCTCCCTCCAGACCGTCTGGGTAACCGCGGCCATCAAAGCGCTCGTGATGGTGCTTTGCCATCAATGGAATATCGGCATACGGATGATGAATCGGCGAGAGAATCTCGTAACCCGCATTTGGATGACGGTTCAGTTCGGTCGACGCTTTGGCATCAATCGCATACGGCGCATTGATGATGTCCCTTTCGACAACCAACTTGCCAACGTCGTGAAGATATCCGGCTATCGCGATGCCTTCAATCTCCTCGTCAGGCCAGCCCAACTCTCGGGCGATAACCTCGCTGTATTTACCAACCCGATCCGAATGGCCTTGCGTGTACTTGTCCTTGATATCGATTGCCGCAGCAAAAGCGCACACAGTATCGCGATAGATAGCCCGCAGATCCTCGTATAATCTCCGGTTCTCCGCGGCGCGCTGCTCAACCTGGGTCAGTAGTCGACGACCATGAATACCAACACCAATGTGTCGGACCATTGCGCGAATGATTGCGTAGTCTTCGTCCACAAAGGGCTGCCCCGAAGCTTTTCCGCCCAGCAGTACCAACCCGGTGAGTTGCGAACGAACAATCATCGGTACAACGAGCTCCAGGCCCTGCTCGAGCAACCTCGTGTTATATCGGTCGATGAATGTACTTAATGACACCGGAGCGTAGTCTTGTTTGAGCGCAAGAATCCCCAACGTGAGAAACTCGTCCCGCGACTTTGGATCAAGAGTGAATTCCGAATCAAACCCGCTGTCGAGCCCCCAAATTGCGAGGCATCTCGACTGGTTCTCGTCCGGCAGGCATTCAACAACGGCGCCGCGCCGAATTGCCAGAGTGCCCAGCAAAAGATGCAAGGAGGTACGGACCATCTCAGTGAAATCGCCCGTGTTAGCGATCTCCTCACCCAGGTCCGCAAGGGCGGCAAAATTGTAGATGAGCTTTTGTGTGGTTGGCTCCATAGCGGGGCGATCAACTTCCCATTACGGCCACGGATACCTTAAGGCGGGCCAGAGTCGAAAGGGCCTCGCGCTCGTCACTGGCGAGAACCACATGCCGGGTCAAACCGAGCATCTCGAAGAGTTCCACCGTCTGCTGATTAACATCAGAAAAAACCACTTGGGCGCCATTCTTTTCGGCGATGTCAATAATGCCCAGGAGAATTGAAATCCCGATGCTGTTGACCAACTCGGTGTTACCAAAATCGATAACCAACGCCCGACAACCAAAGTCTAGCTGGCGTTTACACTCGCGCTCAATCTTTTCCCCGCTTAGCTTGTTGAGATAGTCGCTCGCATAGATCACGGCCGTACTTCCCACGCAATGCGAGCGAACGGAAGATCCAGTTGATTCTTCCACTCGATAGCTCCTTTCCGCGCCACGAATGCAACTGAGTAAAGTATTTTTAGCTATTAATGCTTACCGGAAGAACTATTGCGCACGTACTTGGTCATACGGAGACTGGTACCATCATCAACTCGTTCGAACTCTACTTCATCCATTAAGGTTCTGATGAGTTTAAGACCCCAACCCCGTCTCCCACTGGCTCCGGCCACGTTGTCACTGGTTGGAGTGCCGGGTTCTCCGTTTTGAGCCTCAATATTAGCGGGCACGATGCCGCGGCTCGAAATAGTGATCACTAATCTATCACTTTCGACGCGAAAGCGTTGATAAATTTTTCGATCCGGGCTCAAACTGTGTTCAGCAGCATTGATACAAGCTTCGACAACAGCGGTCTTGATCTGGTTAATTGCCTCGGGTTGGAAGTCGAGTTTGCGGGCAATTTGTTCAGCAGCATTGGCGGCGATAAGCTCGTTATCTTCGCCCATTGGGAGCACCATCACGAACTCATCGGCTGCCGATGGGAGGCCGGAAATGGGCTCTTCTTCGAGCCTTTCAGTAAGGAAAGCCACCTGTTGACGGCTCGACGTACAGGCCTTGCGCTCCTTCAGAAACTGGCTCGCCTCGTCAGAAAAGCCTTCGTTTGAAACCAGCCAGATACAGATACGGCCAAAGCCCGATTCCCTGGCAACCTGATCGAGGCGGTGCCACCAAACCTGTGCAAGGTCCAGATCGACTTCCAGCTTCGACTCCAACTCGGCAACCAGCCAGACTACCTCGTTCGCGTCGGTATAGATGGCCCGCTCAAAGGCGTGGGCAACAAGGCAACGATCCTCGTCGCACAGTTGTTCAAGCTCGGGGTTGTAAGAAGCACAGCTAGCAAGATGAATCACTTGAGGTAGCCGGACCAACTCGGTTTCAGTGTCCAGACCAGCATGGATCTCGTCGACAGAGGAGCCGCGATAATGGTTTTTGAATTCGCCATAATGGAGCAGGCTGCCGGGCACTCTCTGGCCATCGAACTTGCTGACGATGTCTCGCAAAGCCAAACTGGCTACACGTCGATAGTGGCTCGCCATCGTTCCCGGCGCCCGCTTAAGGAATGCGGCGATTGTGTCGCCAACGATCAATGCCCGGGGCTCGGCAAGTATCTCCAGCCTGTAGCGAATTTTGAGATAATCACGCCATGGACCGCGACCGACCCCTGCCTCGATTGTTCCGCCGTCCCAATTCACGTACTCCTGAATGTGCAGCCCGCGAACGATCTTTTCAAACTGATCGGCTTCTAGGTGCAACTGCTTGCGCCAGGTCTCGAAGGAAAAGCGTCGATTGTCGGCTACTGCTGCTTCATAGAGCAATCGGACCAATGCGCGCCGCGTCTCCGCTCCCGGCACGATTGACTCGAGAATTGACGAGAACAGTCGGTGAATGTGCCCACCCATTAGATCGTCGACATAGAGCTGCTCGCAGTCCCTGTAGGTGGTGAGAGACGAATTCTTCTCTCTCGCTGCTTGAAAGATAGAGGTTATAAAAAATGGGCTGCATTCGAGCTGCTGTGCCAGAAGGTCGCGTGTCTCTTCACTAATTGGGACTTGATGGCGCTGCGCCACATGCTCGATTAACCGGCTTCCTTCCGCTTCAGACAACCTTCCCAGCTTCAGAGTTGCGATGGAGTCAAAGTCCACATTGAGCCGGTGCGAAGCCTCCCGAATGTGACGGCGAAGACCAGCAAGAGCAAAAGGCAGGTTTGAACCGGTGAGCGCCCTCACAAGTTCCACGGTGAACGACATTGCCTGGTCGGGTTGCTGAGCTAGCCGCACGCCATCGACTATCAGCAAAGGACGCTCGTGCCGTCGTGGCGCCCGCTGGGGCGCGCTGAGGCAGAACCGCACGAGCGCCTGATCATCATTGCTGAACCGTTCACGGTTGTAGGCCTCAACCAACTTACCGATCCACTCAAAATCGGTGGGAAGAGCAAGCTGGGCCAGGTCGTTGAGCGTAAGCGAGGCTTCGCAGAGAGACGGCTCGTTGCGGCGGTAAGCTACATAGTGTCGCAGGAACGTGTTCAGAAAATCGATCGCAGCACTGACTGGCGTGCTTTCGGTTTGATTGAGAGCAAAGTAGATCGGAACTATGCTTCCGCGTTGATTGAAGAGGTGGTCGTACGCTTGACGGAGTAATTCGGAAACACCTGCGGTGGGCGCAAGCATCAAGAGCAGGCCGCGCGGCCCCTCCGTCTGATACGGGTGGGCTATCAGGCGTTTGAGTTCCGCGCCCCTCCCGACGAACTCGTTGCGCGATACTCTGCCGACTATTCGCCGTGCTATGTTTTCGTTATCTGGGCTCATCAATTCGAATCCCGCTCGCGAGCTTTTCCTGATAAAGCTCGACGCGGTTCTTCCCCTTGCTCTTGGCGATGTAAAGTGCACGGTCCGCGGCGGCGATCACCTTTTCGGCCGTGTCGATCGGTTTCGAGAAAGTCGAAACCCCAACGCTGATCGTAACCGTCCCCAACGGCTGCCCGAGACCGTGAGGAAACCTGGCCTCGGCCACTCGCTGCCTAATTCTTTCAGCAATCACTGCGGCCTCATTAAGAGACGTTTGTGGCAGAAGGATACAGAACTCCTCCCCTCCGTAGCGCGACGCCACATCAGCAGATCTGAGAGAAGCTTTAAGACAATGGGCAGCGATCTGCAGGGCCAGATCGCCGGCTGGATGACCATTGAGATCGTTGTATGTCTTAAAGTCGTCGATGTCTATCATCAGAAAGCTCATCGCATAATCGTAACGTTTCGACCGGTTCAACTCTTCAGTTAGACGCTCTTCGAGATAACGTCGATTGGGCAGACCCGTAAGCGGATCGGTAATTGACATCAGTTGAAATTGAGTGGCCCGCTCTTGCCACTCCGTACGTTCAAGCGCGAGGGCCACCTGAGGTCCAATCAGTTCCAGCAGGCTGAGATCAACGTAATCGTACTTCGCGCCACCCCGCTTGTCGGTCAAATTCAGGACGCCAATCTTGCGGCCACTGATGGTAATTGGATAACTGATGAACGATCTCGTCTTATATTTCCGTTCGGACGGGGCGGGTTTTAAGCCTGCCTTGTGAATATCTTCGACTACGAGCGCTTTGCCCTTTTCGAGAACCCCACCGGCGATTCCTTCCCCGAGTCTGACAGGCGCCACGACGGAGTTTTCAACCGGCAATCCCGTTGAGGCCTTTAACACTAACTCGTTTGAAGTGGCATCGAAAATGAAGAGGGAGGCCCGTTCAGCCTGAAGCAGTTCTTTCGAGTTTGTGAGCACCGCGAGATAGGTCTTGTCGGGGTCAGTCGAACTGATTCGCTCGAGAAAATTTTGCAGCGATTCCGAGAAACGAGCGCGATACTCGAGTTCACCTCGCAGCCGCTCGACCTCTTCCTGGAGCCTGATTGCCGGCCGGATGGTCTGGTTGCCTCGCTTCTTCGTTAGACCATTCTCCGCAGCGCTCTTGTTGGCGTAGGTGCGAGCCAGCTTGTCGATACGCTCAGCCAATTGTTCGAGCTTCGCTTGATCGGCGAAGATCACATTTGCAAATGGGTCTCGGGGCATTAATTCCTGCAAATCACCAGAATGAAACCTTTCTACAAGAGCTCGGTAATCAGTGGATTTTAAGAATGCCCGGCCACCGATAACCGCAAGGGTCCTCCCTTTTGCAATCGGTGTAGGCAGCGCCACGCAATGCAGCCCGGCGTGGCACTTGTACTCGATCACAGACCCGGCGCTGGTTGCTCTGAGGTGAGCGATTCCACAATAAGTTTCGCAGAGCTTCACATGCTCGGGAGAGGATTGAAAGGCCTCGCAAATCGAGTTGTTATTTGAGATGGCGAGGGCTGGAGGTTGATGTCCCTCGACCAGCAGAACGGATAGACCAGAGGCCTCAGCGAGGTCTTCCTGGACCTCAAGCCAGCCAGGAGGGACAGCCTCCGGATGTTCCTGAGCAATAACAGGCTTCTGGGTGGGGGATTTCTTAGACATTCAAAGTCGTACTTCCACCTGGGAAAACCGGCTGGAGCGGAAGGCTCCGCCAAAGCTCAGATGGCGCGAACTGTTGGCGCGTGGGGTGGGTTAGCGGCCTCTACCCCGTCAAGAGTATAGTTTTTCCCATTCACGCTGAACAAGGCGCGCGATCAGAAGTGTATGCTGGCGAACCTGAACTGAGTCATAAAGCACAAGATACGCCTCACCTATACGACTAATACCGTAAAGATTTCACGCCGTAATGTCGTGAGGGACAGACACTTGCGGGCATTATAGGGTCATTCTAAAGATGCTATTTGGGCGGCATTCAGACCGGGAGCGTCACCGGGCCGTACGTCCTCGATTTGCGGTTGGTCGGGACTGATGCGTATGCAGGCGGCAAAATGGTTGGGCCTGATTTCGACCAGCGGGGGAATCACCTCCTTGCAAGACTGGATAACGTAGGGACAACGCGTGTGAAACCGGCAACCTTCTGGAGGATTTATCGGTGAAGGAACGTCCCCCTCGAGCACGATTCGCTGCCTCTGGGCCTCTATTTCCGGGTCAGGCACGGGGACAGCGGAGATCAGCGCCTTGGTGTAAGGCATCAAGGGATCATCGTAGATCGTCTTGGCGTCGGCAATTTCTACCAGTTTCCCCAGATACATGACCGCAGCACGATCCGAGAGGTGCCGAATCGCGCGCAGATCGTGAGAAATGAAAAGGTACGTGAGATTCTTTTCCCGCTGTAGCTTCTCGAGAAGGTTCATGATCTGCGCCTGAATGGATACATCCAGAGCCGAGATCGGTTCATCGGCAACTATGAAGTCCGGATCGACAGCAAGGGCCCTTGCAATTCCGATACGCTGACGCTGACCGCCGGAAAACTCATGTGGATAGCGTTTGATGAAACGCTTACTGAGACCAACAGTTTCCATGAGTTCCTGCACGCGTCGTTCGGCCGCAACACCCTGGGCAAGTCCAAAGGTCTCAAGCGGTTCCCCGACGATCTGACCAACTGTCATGCGTGGATTCAGTGAAGCGTACGGATCCTGAAAGATGATCTGGAGGTGACGACGATGTTCGCGCATCTCGCGAAGCGACAGATGGGCAAGGTCTCGATTTCGGAAGAGCACATTACCGGATGTAGGCTCCGTAAGCCGGAGAATAGCCCGCCCGAGCGTTGTTTTTCCACACCCGGATTCTCCAACCAGACCCAGTGTCTCGCCTGGATAAATGTCAATTGAGACGCCATCGACGGCCTTGACTATCCTCCGGACGGGGCTTGACCCCAGGAGCTTGTCCCATGTTGATCCTCCACCCAGATCGAAGTGGACCTTAAGGTCGCGGATAGCTAACAACGGTTCTCCCTGACCGTTGCCCGGAGGAGGGCCCGCGTGTCTCCTTCCTGCAATGCTTACTTCATTAGTACTCATTTGGTTCTCTGGAGCGACTCCTCATAAACCTCTTTAGCGAAATGACACAAAGAGTGACGATCTGTGGTCAACTGAACGAACGGCGGAAACTCATTGCGACAGATCTCTTCCACTCGATCGCAACGCGGGGCAAAGGGACAGCCGGGAGGGAGGCGAGCGACGTCTGGTGGCAATCCTGGTATCTGATAAAGGTCACCCTGCTCGGCAGTAGGATCGGGAACGGAACGGAGCAGTCCCCTTGTGTATGGATTGCCCGGCGAGGCAAACAGCTCTCGGGTTGGCCCTTGCTCGAAAACCTTGCCGGCATACATGACGATTACATGATCGGTCATTCCCGCTACTACACCCAGATCGTGCGTAATGAGAATGACACTCGTACCGGTCTCACGCTTCAGCTTTTTAATCAGTTCAAGTATCTGGGCTTGAATCGTCACATCCAGCGCCGTACTGGGTTCATCGGCAATCAAAAGCTCGGGTTCGCACGAGAGCGCCATGGCAATCATCACGCGCTGCCTCATGCCACCGGAAAACTCATGGGGGTAACTATCGGCTCGCGAGCGGGCATCGGGCATACCGACAGTCTCAAGCATCTTAACGGCATGCTCGTAGGCCTGCTTTTTTGAATGCCCGAGATGCAAGCGCGTCATTTCCATGAGTTGCCTCGAGATCTTCAGGAACGGATTTAGCGAAGTCATCGGGTCCTGAAAGATCATGGCGATTCTTCGGCCCCTGATCTTTCGGATTTCGTTTTCTGAAAGGAGCAGAAGGTCCTGTCCGTCAAAAATAACTTCACCACCAACTATTCTGCCAGGTGGATTTGGAATGAGCCGGATGATGGACAGGTTAGTAACAGATTTTCCCGACCCGGACTCACCGACAATCCCGAGTGTCTCGCCGCGCGTGATCTCGAAGGAGATGTCGTCGACGGCCTTTACGGTGCCGTCTTCAGTTTCAAAGTAGGTTCGAAGGTTCCTGACCTCGAGCAGTTTTCCGTTAGTAGAGTTCATTTACATTATCAAAACTTGCGCATCTGGGGGTCGAGCGCGTCGCGTAGGCCATCACCCAAAAAGTTGAGCGAAAAGAGCGTGAGTGCCATCGTTACTCCCGGCAGGATCAATTGCCAGGGAAAGATAGCAATGTTCTGAATTCCGTCAGCCGCCAGGCTACCCCACGAAGCAAGTGGGGCCTGCACTCCAAACCCGAGAAACGACAAAAACGCCTCCGTCAGCATCACCGTCGGAATCGTCAGGGTCGCGTAGACAATCACGGGACCGAGTGTATTGGGCACAACGTGGCGAAAGATGATTCGCGGCGTCGAAACTCCGGTAGCCCTGGCGGCAAGCACAAACTCCTGGTTCTTTAGCGAGAGCACCTGGCCGCGGACGATGCGCGCCATGGTCAGCCAGGAAACCGAGCCAAGAGCAACAAAAAGGAGAAACAGTTGTCCAAGCGGCGTCTGACTACGAAACATCGAGAGGAGCACTATTACGATGATGATGTAGGGCAATGAATAGAGCACATCTACCAGACGCATCATAATGTTATCAACGCGACCGCCAAGATAACCGGCAATGGCGCCATAGCTAACTCCGATCAGCAGCGAAACCAGCGTCGAAATGATCCCGACCATGAGCGAGATTCTGCCGCCGATCAACACGCGGGCCAGCAGGTCCCGACCGGCGTTGTCTGTACCCATCGGATGGGCCCAGGAGAACGAGCCGTCCGGGCCAGTAAAAGGCGGCATTGACTTGATCATTTTGACGTCGGCGGGAATGTAGTCGTAGGTATAGCCGGTTGTGGCTTTAATTACGGGTGGTCCAATGATCGATGCGAGGGTAACCAGAACAACTACAATCAGCCCGAAGACAGCCAGGCGATTCTTCATTAAGCGTCGCCAGGCGTCCTTCCACAGTGATGTGCCGACGACCAGTTCATCGGTCCCGACTCCGACGTGAATGTCGGCTCCAGCGAAAGCGAGTTCGGGCGCAGTATGAATAACTTCCCCGCGAGCCGCGTCCTGGCGTGCGACTTCTGATTCAGCGCTGGTTTTGGGCCGGTCGTCTTTCATGAATATCGCACGCGTGGATCGAGATAGGCGTAGGCTATGTCGACCAGCAAATTCATGAGCAGCAGTGTGATTGCGATAAAGGCGACGATTCCGATGATCAATGGCTCGTCGCGGTTCAGCGCCGCTTGAATGAAGTAGTTGCCAAGCCCCGGATACGCAAAGATGCGTTCCACGACTACGGTTCCTGTCAGAAGAAAGGCCAGGGCTGGTCCGGTAAATGAAATAACCGGCATCAAGCCACCCCGCAGCGCATGTTTTATAAGAACATCCTTTTCGCTGAGGCCCTTAGCGCGGGCAGTTCGGATGTAATCCGAGCGCAATACCTCCAGCATACCGGCGCGCGTCAGACGAGCTATATAAGCCATATAGATCGCCGAAAGGGTGATCGTGGGAAGGAGAAGATTCCAACTTGGGAACCCACCCCAGCGCGAGGGGGGTAGCCAGTAAAGGGTCAGGGAAAATACCAGGACGAGGATCGGGCCAAGTACAAAATTAGGCACAGAAATGCCCAGCATGGCCATAGCCATCGAGGCATAGTCCCACCGGGAATTCTGTTTCAACGCGGCAATCGAGCCCGCAATAATTCCCACAATCAATGCGAGAATGTAAGCAGACAGTCCCAGTGCGGCTGAGATCGGTAGAGAGCGAGCAATGATTCCGTTTACAGATTGTCCTTCGAACCGAAGGGACGTTCCAAAATCCAGTCTGAGGATCTGGCCCATGGTTCGCGCGTACTGAACATACCACGGTTGATCGAGTCCATACTTTTGCCGGATATTTTTTTCGATTGCAGGCGGCAGTCGCTTCTCTCCGGAATAGAAGTTTCCGGGCGCGAGCCTTATCAATCCCCAGGTCAAAGTGATTACGACGAGGATCGTAGGTATGGTGATAATCAGACGGCGAATGATGAATCGCAGCATGTTTACTCAGACAGGCAAACCAACGGGCAAGTTTCGATCAGACCTTTCGTTTCGATTATTCACTCTGCCAGGCTCGGCGTTCCGTAATCCCACTTTCCTTGATCGCGCTCGATGTAAACATATTTCCAGGCAAAGAGGGATGCCGGATTAGGATACATCCCCTTAACATACGGTTTTTTAACCCAGTTAACCGCGGCCGTATCAATCGGAATAACGGGCTGCGCTTCAAGTAAGAATGCCTCGGCTTTGGCAAGCAGTTCGTAACGCTGCTGTTTGTCGAGCGTCCGGTTTGCCTGGTCAAGCATTGCTACATATTTCGGATCCCACCATCCGGTTCCGTTATCACCTTCCGGCGTGTAAAACAGGCCAAGGAAGGTAAATGGATCCATGTAGTCTCCTACCCAGCCGGCACGAGAGAACCCCTTATATTCGCGCCTTGCCCGCACATTTAAGAAGGTTTTCCATTCCATGTTACGAAGCGGCACGGTAATCCCGAGGTTCTGTTTCCATTGCGCCTGCATGAATTCAGCCATCGCCTTGTTGGATTCCTGAGTGTTGTAGATGTACTCAACCTGGCCAGGCGGAAAGTTCTTGCATTCAAAACTACCATCACTTCGTTGCGTAACAGGAAAGCCCGCCTCACCTAACAGAGCTCGCGCTCGCTCCGGGTCAAACTGATCACCCTTTGGTTGCGGGTAACCTTGAAAGATCCCTTCCGGCGAAAATGCGGTCAACGGCAAGACGATTTTTCTCCAGGTGGCCCAGGCCTCCTTATCGATGGCCATATTGAAGGCGCGCCGGACACGAACATCATTCATAGGCGGTTCCGTCGTGTTGATCTGAACGTAATCAATAGCTACCTCAGGGGCCTCCATGTAGTCTTTCTTGTGGCGAACAAAATCGAGCCAGGCGTTGGGGACACTATGGTTAAGGACGGCGTCAACCTCTCCGACCTTGTAGAGATTCATGATGCTGGGATTATCTTGCATCGGGAAGAAGTGAATCTCATCAAGTTGCACGGTTGCGGCATCCCAGTACATGGGGTCGCGCTCAACCACCAGCGAATGATACGGTGTCCAGCTTTTTACCTTGAACGGCCCACAGGTAACTATATTTCGCGGTTCTGTCCAGCGAATACCATGTTTTTCGATCGCCTTGCGGGGGGCCAGCCGGAAGAACTGGTGGGCTACCAGCCCGCTAAAGAACGGCGCCGCTTGGACCAAAGAGATGCGCACCGTGTAATCGTCAACCGCCTCGATACCGATGTGCTCTCCCGCTACCTTCACAAACTCTTTGTTCGCGACGGCGGCCTTCAGCTTTGCATTCGACTCTAGAAGCTCGTTGCGCGACTCTTCGTCTCCCGGAAGCGTAAGTCGCAACGGCGAGTGCATAAACTGATGGAAAGCAGTGTCAGGATCAGGTTCAGGCTCTTCGGCGGTAGGCCTGAATTCCGGTTTCTCATCTGACACTTGCTCTTCGCTTAAGGGCACCGGATGTTCTGTAGCCTGGGGATCGAAGTCTCGGGCCTGAAGAAAGCTACTAGTGGCGGGATCACGCACAAACACGGCCCCCTCGTTGTACGCCTGCGCATATTTGATGTAATAGGCGAGGTATGCGTTCCTGGAAGCGAGTTCAGGAGACAGAGCGCGGCGAATGCTGTACACAAAATCCTGCGCGCTTATCGGATCCCCATTGGACCACCGACCATTCTTGCGCAAGTGGAATACGAACTCAGAAGAGTCGTTGTTGACATCCCAGCGTTCGGCCAGGGCTGGCATAGGATCTAAAGTCTTCGGGTGGTACTCAACCAGTCCGTCATACAGCGCCATATAGATGCGGGCTTCTGGTTGACCCGAGCTGACGGGCGGATCCAGGGATTCCGGTTCGTCACCGGTTACATAGCGAAGGATGTTTCTTTGGGGCGGGACGGTGGAGCCAAAGAAAGCTTCATCACCGATAGCCACATTGCATGATAGAGAGAGCCATGCGATCGCGAAGAGCGCAAACCCAGCTATGACTTGGCTTGAATGAAGTTTGCTCATCGAGATTTCCTTCCTTTTAACCTTGCCGCGCATCAGGATAATTCAATTGCCAACCGGTCTACGCGAGAAAGAGACCCGCAGCAGCTTTTAATAACAGAGCTAAGGAGAGTAACCGCTAAATCTTAACGCCAGGAGAGAAACACCGTTCTTCGCAATGGAGCAGGCAGGGCCAACTTATCACGCGATAGAGCTTTCATCAAGACACTTTACAGCTAACAACCAAACGAGCGCCTCTCGTTATTAAAGCAGGAGAACAGTTTAGAGGCTAATTTGAAAAGGAAAGTTTGTTGAGCACACCATCTGCGGGTCATGGTACCGCCGCCAGATCATCTGCCATATTCCGTCGCCTCTGGATGTCTTTTAAACCATGTTGTTGCCGAAAGACGTGAAGAACCAGATGGTTTCCAATTAGTTTCGATACGGACATGTTTCAGCGATGGAGCGTCGAAAACGTTAGTGTCAAAACCTACTACGTATGGCTTGACGAGTGAACTGGACGAAGCAAAATAGATGGGCATGGCTCTTAACTCATTCAACGCCTGAGCTTCGGACTCAATCTCGAGTAATCCCGGGGCTTTTCGTTCGCCCAAACGATCTGTGCCGCTCGGGCCTTGTGGACCTCCCCCATGCAGCCTGGTGGGGTCCTCTCGTTGGCGAAACATCATCCGCATATTCGTAAGTTCATCCGTTGTTTGCATAACTACGCCACGCCGGACAAGATCGTAATCACCCGCGCCTATTGCGGCTTCATATTCATTCCAGTTCTTGATGATGATTTCGCTCTCAATGTTTAAGTTGCTCCGCCACATTCCGGCAATTGACCGCGCCACCAGGCGCTGCTGCTCGTTCCGATTAATCAGCAACCGCACGGTAGGAAAACCTTCGCCGTCGGGAAACCCGGCCTCAGCAAGCAACTCTCTGGCGCGAGCCACGTCCTTTTCCAGCAACTCGGATTTTGCGATGACCGGTTCGCGATAGACAGTCATCGCATCGGGCAGAAATTTTTTTGCCGGCTCAGTTGAGCCCGCAAGATTGTCCTGGCTAATGCGCTCGCGATCGATCGCCAATGCCATCGCCTCCCGCACACGTACATCGTCGTAAGGCGCCTTTCTGACATTGAAGCTGTAATAGTTCAGCGCTCCATAGGTTTCACGGCGAAAGTCCTTGTATGGAGTCAGCAACTTGATGGCAAGAGGTTCGAAGGCAGCATTGGTCAGGGCGTCAATCTCTCCCTCGCGATAAGCAGTTAGCGCCTCTTCCGCGTTCCTGGCGCCGACAAATTGGACGCGGTTCAGGTTAACTGCGCCCTTATCCCAGTAGAAATCGGCGCGTTCGAGCAGAACCTCATCCTCTTCTCTTGAGGCAATCGCAAAGGCCCCATTCGAGATCACCTCCTCGGGACCAAGGCGTTGCGTTGTTGGTTCCTTGTCTACCAGCTTGACCGGCCGAAATACGGGATGTGAGACAAGAGAGGGGAAATTCATGTCCGGTCGCTCCAGCCTAACCTCGAGAACATGCTCGCTGATCGCGGTAACCCCGAAATTCTTGTCAGCTTCAGGGATGTCCTGCGTATTACCTCTGGCATTTGGCTTCTGCTTGACTGGTCCAGTCCGGATTGCGGGCGACAGTTGAGCCTTGACGCCGACGATATTACTCATCAAATCCGTGTGTGGCGCCAACTCTCCGATTCTTACCGTTCGTTGCCATGAGCGAACAAAGTCCAGCGCCGTCACTGGTTCTCCATTAGACCAGCGCGCATCAGGGCGCAAATAAAACGTCCAGGTCTGCCCGTCATCAGATGGCTCCCAACGAGTGGCCACTCCAGGAATTGGGGCCAGCGTTCGCGGGTCGTAGTCAGTCAAGCCTTCGAAGATAGCTCGGATTAAATCGGTGTCCGGCGGCGCGACGGCGTAAGCAGGGTCAAAAGTCTGAGGCAGGCCGCCATTGCTCCAACGAAAATCCTGCGAACGCGGCACAGCTATGCGCCCGTAGTAATCCTGTCCCCCAAAGCCGGTGAAGCAGCCTGGTTGCATCAACACCGATGTCACGAGCAAGAGTGCGAGCATTGGTGCCTGATAACGCTGCCTATGGCGACGAAGCCTAAGTTTGAGTGTTTTCCAATTTAAACTGAATTGACTCATCGGGTTCTACGTCGGGTTTTCCCGTAAGCCTCAGTAACTCTCGGTGGACTTCCTCCGTGCGCTTACGTGTCGTTTCAAATCCTGCCGAGGTGTCAATCAGATAATCAGCAAACTTCTGCTTCTCCTCCTGAGACATCTGGGCCTGTATTCTCTTCTCGGCCTCGGTACGAGAGAGATTGTTCCGCGTCATGACGCGTTCCAGTTGAATTTCAGGCAGGCAATGAACAACGATGAGCTTGTCGAAGCGTTTGTAGCCGCCGGACTCGATCATCAGAGCCGCATCAACTACGGCGATACCCCTCGGATCTTGTGTTTCACATGCCAGCAACTGTTCGTCCTGCCGGGCGATGATGTAAGGATGCAGAATAGCGTTCAAGAGTTTACGCTTTTCTTCATCCGCAAAAATGAGTGACCCCAGTCGCTTTCGATCCAGAGAGCCATCCTGCTGAAGGATATCGTGGCCGAAGGCTTCGACGACGGCCCGCAAACCCGGGGTTCCCGGCTGGACCACCTCGCGGGCTGTTTGATCCGCATCGATAATATGGCAACCAAGTTCCCCGAGAACTCCAGCTACAAAGGACTTGCCAACAGCAATCGATCCGGTTAAACCTACACGAAGCATCTCAATCGGCCTTCGGAATTGATTGGTTGGTATCCGCCCTCCGCACTCTTGCAGCCTTCAATGTATTAGTCATTAGCATCGCCACGGTCAACAGACCTACACCGCCCGGCACGGGGGTCCGCCGGCCTGCGACCCGGTCGGCTTCGACAGGGTTGACATCGCCAATGAGCGTATAACCCCTCTTTCTAATGGCCTCGAGCCGGCGTTCGAGATCCTCCCCAAACAATGATCGCGCCGTCTCTTCGTCGGTGATCTTATTCATGCCGACGTCGATGACTGTTGCACCGGGCCCGATGTGCTCCCCTCTTACGAAGGCCGGACGGCCAATCGCAACAATCAATATCTCCGCCTGGCGGGTGACGGATGGGAGATCAGGCGTCCGCGAATGGCAGATAGTGACGGTCGCGTCCTTCTGCAATAGAAGCTGGGCCATGGGACGGCCAACTATCTGACTGCGCCCCACGACGCACGCTCGCTTCCCACTTATTGCAATCTTATTTCGTTCAAGTAGTTCAATAACTCCCGCGGGGGTGCACGGGACGAATGTCGGACGTCCCATACTGAGTTTACCAACACTTACCGGATGAAAACCGTCTACGTCCTTGGTGGGATCAACAGCTTCGATGATTGCAGCCTCTTCAATCTGGGAAGGCAGCGGTAGTTGCACCAGAATACCGTCAATATCATCTCGGGCATTTAGAGAAGCAACCAGACTGAGCAGTTCAGTTGAAGTTGTCGTTGCCGGCAGGGCGAGATGTTCTGACCGGATGCCGACCTCTTCACAGGCACGAATCTTATTCCTGACATAAACCGCTGAAGCAGGATCCTCGCCGACTCGGACAGCAGCGAGGGACGGTTTTGCGCCATAGTCCCGCTCGAGGCGTTGCACACCCTCGGCCACCTCGCGTTTGATCTCTTCTGCAAGGCTACCCCCTTCGAGTAGGACCGCCTTTTTACCAGCTTGTTCGAGCGTAAACATTCGAAAAGAACCCTTTGGAACAGATTTGGAACTGATTGATTGACTTTATATCACTTCCGTTCGTAGATCGAGCGCCCTGTGAAGTTCGAGGTCAATTTGTGAGGGCAGAAGTTTGTAAGTAAGAACCGATCCACGAAACCCACGACATACCACGAACACTTTTTTCGTGTTCATTCGTGTGGCTTAGTGGATGGATGTTTTGCGCGATGGCCACCTTCAGATTTAAGATGCGAGTAAAACCCAGACGGTTTTGGAAATTGCGGTGCGGTACCTCATAATCTGTGACGTGAAATCATCGCGTTTATGCAAGCCAATCCCGGTATTACTACTCTTAATATCTGCCACAGCCATCTTTGCCCAGACGCCTCAGGAACGACATCAACAGATCCAGACGGCAGTGCAGACAGACAATCTGCCGCAAGCAATCTCGGAACTCGAGTCATTTCGGCAAGCCTCCCCCGCGCTTTTTGCCGCCAATAACTATGATTATTTGCTGGCAAGGCTGCACGAACAGAACGGAAATATGGGCGGCTCAACAAGTTATCAGCAGGTTGTTGATCGCAATTCCCTGCTTGCAGGATACGCGCTGTGGCGCCTGGCACGAATAGCCCGATCTACCGGCGACCTTGTTCATGAACGGGAGTACCTGCGTCAATTAATTGCCACGACTACCGCACTCCTCGTACGCGATGCGGCCAGGATGAGGTTAGCAGAGAGCTTACTTGAAAGCGCTGACTATCCTGCAGTCATCTCAGTACTCGCGTCACTTTCGAATTCCAGCAATAAAGTAACTGCGCGGGCGGCCCAGGCACTAACGGCTGAGACCTTTCTAAAAGCCGATCAGAAACATGAGGCCCGCCAGTTATTCACAAGGATCTTGATGCAAATGCCGGACGCCTCGCGCCCGGATGATTATGCGCTCGCAGCCGTCCGAAATCTCGACGGACTTGACGCTACCGAAGCATCGAGCAAGCTTGCAGAAGCCGAACACCTGCTCCGCGCGTCTGTGTATCAATTCAATCGCGACTTTGAAGCCGCCCGACGGCATTATGCCGCAGTGGTGGAAGGGTTTCCACAGAGTGGTTCAGTAGCGAACGCTCTTTACCAGATTGGCCGCGGCTTCTATCTCCAGAGACAGTATGACGAGGCGCTCGACTATTTTCAGCACGTGCTGACCCGGTTTCCTGACAGCATGAGTGCCCGCGATGCGCTTACGTTCTCAGCAGGTTCATATACCCGCCTTAAGCGAACGGACGACGCCATCACCGCCTACCGCCGTCTAATCGAACAATTCCCTGATGCACCCAATCCCGAACGACCTTACCTGAATATCATCGACGCGCTGCATGAAGCTGGCCGCCACAATGAGGCCCTCGAGTGGGTAAGGCAGACACGCGCGCGTTTTAAGGGACAACTTGGCGCCGCAATCGCTCTATTTGCGCAAACCAGGATTCATCTTGCTCAGGGCGCATGGACCGCGGTGGTTGCAGACACGGAAGAGTTACTCAAGCTAAAGGATATTGGGGGCACACAAGTACCGGGAGGAGCGACGAAGAGTGAAGTAACGTTTCTCCGCGCCTACGCACTCGATCAATTGGGACGCACCGATGCAGCAATGGCTGGTTATTTGGCAGTGCCTGATGGCCGGAACGAGTACTATGGCGGACTGGCAACCCGGCGGCTCCAGGCGATCGCGACAGAATCCAAATTTCGTGGCGTTGTTGAAGCGCGGGCCAATTCTCTTCGCTCGGAAGCCAAAAAAGCGCTTGCCGCCGGACAGCATGAGCAGGCACGCGTTCTCGCACAGGATGCTTTGCGTCTGACAGTGGGCACGAGCGAAAGAAAAGCGATCCTGGATATTCTGAGGCAGACCTACAAGGCCTTGCCTGCGTACACGCTTCCTTCTTTCAATTTGGTTCCGCTAGGCCGGCAACAGGTCGTCGAGAAGCCGTCCGTTCAGTCACTTGCCGACGAACTGCTTTTTCTCGGCTTACCAGATGAAGGTGCTCCTGAGTTTTCAGCAGCGCGTAGTTCGGGATTGAGTGCCGCGCACGCTGGATCTGCTGCCGATGTCGATTACACGTTGGCGATTCTGTTTCTGCGAGGAGGTCTCGCGAATCGCACAGTGAGATTCGGAGAACAAGTCTGGCGTACTGTGCCGGCGGACTATGTAGTCGAAGTCGCACCGCAGGAACTACTCGATCTTCTTTATCCGTTACCTTATCGGGACTCCCTTCTTAAACACGCGTCAGCGAAAGGAGTCGATCCCCGCCTTGTGATCTCGATTGCGCGACAGGAGTCTCGTTTTCAATCCGATGCAAAATCCATCGCTGCGGCGCGCGGTTTAATGCAGTTCATCCCGGCGACGGCAGATGAGGTAGCAGCCCAGCTCGGCATGAATCCTTTTCGACAAGACAATCTTTATGCACCCGATACGGCAATTCTGTTCGGTTCCCAGTACCTCGCCAATCTGTTTGCTGAGTTTACGGGCCTGCCCGAGGCGGTGGTGGCGTCTTACAATGGTGGTCCCGACAACATGGCCCGCTGGGTAGCTCGTTCACGCTCGAGCGATCCGGCTCGTTACGTTTCCGAAATCGGGTTCACGCAAACCAAAGATTATGTCTTCAAGGTGATGACCAATTTCTGGGTCTACCAGAGACTCTACAACGAACAGCTTCAGAAACTTACACAATGACACGAATGCGAACGGTCCTGACTTTAATGCTGATCTTTCTAATTGGAGCTGCGGGCTGCCAGCCTCAAACTGCACCCTCGCGGGGTGACCGGTATGAACTGAGTGGGACGGTGGTTAGTGTTGAGGCGGACCGGAAGCAGGTGACGGTGGCCCATGAGGAGATACCCGACTTCATGCCGGCAATGACGATGGCGTTCACTTTGCGTGACGAACATGCGCTCGGCATTCTTGGGCCAGGGGATCGAATTGCGGCTGCGCTGGTGGTCGATGGCAGCGAATACTGGCTCGAAGAACTGGTTATCACAAAAGTGAGCACCGAGACTACCGCACCGTCCAGCAATACAGTGGTGGAAGCAAAAATTGGTGGGGAAGTTCCCAACTTTAAGCTCATCAATCAAGACTCAAAGCCCATTGAACTGGAGAACTATCGCGGCAAAGCACTTTTGCTGACGTTTATCTACACGCGCTGTCCGATGCCCGATCAGTGCAGTCTGATGAGTAACAATTTTGCCGCGATTGATGTTGAGCTACAGAAACAGCCGGCGTTGCACGAGAAGTCCGCCTTGTTAAGCGTTACTCTCGATCCTGAATATGACACGCCCGCTGTATTGAGGAGCTATGGGGCAGCGTATACCGGCCGATATTCAGAGGAGAGCTTCAAGCACTGGGAATTCGCGACTGGAAGTCAGGAACAGGTAAGAGCGATCGCAGAGTTTTTTGGACTGCACTACTACCCGGAGCAGATGGAGATCGTTCACGGGCTAAGAACAGCAATCATTGGGCCCGATGGGAAAGTTCATAAGACTTATCGTGGAAACCAGTGGAAGCCGGCAGAAGTTGTGGCTGAGATTCAGAAGTTGCTGCACCCCCACTAGCGCTGTGAACTGAACGTTGAGCCACGAAAACAAGGGCAGCCGTTCCACTCCTTGGAATTGCATTGAATGTGAGATTCGACGCAGACTCCGCAGGTGAATTTTGTAGAGAGTAAGATATGAAAAACAAAATCAAAATGTCATTAGTTTTCGCTGGAGGGATGCTTGTTGGCGTCCTGTCAACCTTCGTCATATTAGGTCAACTCAGTTATCTGCGATACGCCGATTTCTATCTGATGAGTGCAAGGGAGCAGGTTCTTATTGCCAGCGAACTGAGAGCCAGTAGAGGGCGGGAACTGCAAAGTCGCGCTGAAGCTAATCTACCAACCTTAGTGCTCACCATTCACAATGATAGAAAACTTCGGAGCGCGTCTGGTGCTGAGTCAGTCTTGCGAAGCGTCCGAGATTTTTACGAAATGAATTCGCTCCCCATTCCGGCGGAAATCTCCGAGATTCTCAGTAAGATCCCGCGCGGTCATTGAATGAACGGGCGGGAAGATAGGTAACACATCTCTACGCATCTAAAGACGACGTACATTTCGTCAGGAGAGGGTTCCGAAATGAGCCAAACCATGAAATTCACGGCAGCCTTAATCGCCGGTTTCATGCTCGTCGCAGTCGTTGCGGCAATTGCACGGACCGGCGATGAAACGAAGGATCCGGTTCATGGAAGATAAGCAATTACTGGACGCGTGGGACATTCATAACCGCATCAACTTATATCTCCTCGATGCGGTTGAGCCAGAGCATCTAAATGATGTTTCAACATCGAAGGGCAGAAATGTCGGCGAGCAGTTTGCTCATATACATAATGTTCGACTGATGTGGTTGAAGCAGGCAGCCCCTGAACTATTGGAGAAGTTGCAGAAGGTTGAGAAAGATGCTGCGACCGACAAGCGATTGCTCTACCGGTCAATGGCTGATTCCGGGCTTGCGATTAGTAAGCTGCTCACGAAGGGTATTGAATCCGGAGGGAAGATAAAGGGATTCAAGCCGCACGTTGTAGCTTTTCTTGGCTATCTTATCTCCCACGAGTCACATCACAGGGGACAAATAATCCTATCGCTCAAACAATCAAACCATCCGTTAAGCAAGAAGGTATTGTATGGAGTGTGGGAATGGGGCGTCCGGTAACGCCAGGATGGCCATAACCAAACCACCCTTGGCCTTTTAGCGACGTTGATGGTAGTGATGCACCACCTAATGCGATTTCAAACGGGATTCGGACGACGTATCGGAGTATGAGAGCCGCTGTCATCTTAATTTCCTTGCTCTTCGCAATCTCCAGCGCCCAGGCCCAAAGCTCAACTGCTCCCGTAGTGCCGGTCGAGATTCTCAAGTACAACTGGTCCAAGGAGCGAATCGACTGGGAGAAGGACCCGTTCAGCGGCACGATCGAGGACTTCCATGAGACACGTCATCGCCTTCGCAGGGAGCGGAACGTCGGGTCTGTGCTCCAGCGGCGGTCTGAACGAGCGAAGCAGGTGTCCAAGCAGCGCCAGCCTGCCCCAGCCCGTTACGCCTTCAACTATAAACTCTTAGTCCATAACACCGGGAAGAAAGCCATTAAGGAGATAGACTGGGACTACGTTTTCACGGACGCGGTGACGGGAGAGGAACTGGGCCGGCGCGAATTTACCAGCGTCGAAGAGATAGCACCAGGCAAACGCAAAGAACTTTCAATCCTAGTTTCCGCACCGCCAAGCCGGAGAATCAGCGTCTACAATCTTGGCAAACGGAAGCGTGATGGACTCACGGAGCAAGTTATCGTGGTTCGCATCCTCTACGACGACGACAGCGTCTGGCAGGCCCGTTGAATATTTCAGATATCCTCATTCCTTGGCCGAGGGAGTTTCATGGAACCAAAATGACGGCTCATCTTGACCACCTTATGGTGCCGGCGCGCAACAAGACCTCGTCGGCAAAGTTACTGGCCGAACTCCTGGGAGTGCCGTGGTCCGAAACCGGCGTAGGGCCATTCGCCCCCGTCTATGTGAATGAAGGTTTCACTATCGACTTTGACGAATGGTCCGATCCCTTCCCGCTCATTCATTACTGTTTTCGCGTGGACGAGGATGACTTCGACGCGATCTTAGAGCGAATCAAGGTTGCGGGAATACCGTACCGCAGCGAGGTGCATGGTCCAGTAGACTTTCGAGCCGGCTCGCATAACGGCGGGCGCATCGTCTACTGGAACGAACCCGATGGTCACCAGTGGGAGATGTTGACAGTCAGTTATGCACGGCAGGCGTTGTGAATCTTCTAGCGAATAACCTCTATAGTCACGCCAAGCTTTAGCTTACTCCATAACCTTTCGGCCGTGACCGCAGTTGCGTCACGATTGCGTGCCAAGGCAATGCAACTGCGGTCGCCTAGCGATAGACCGAGTGACCGTGTATCAGTGCGTAATTCCGCAGTTGTAAGCGCCAACTCTGCATCAAACGGAACTATGGGCATTCCTAAGAGTTCCACGGTTTGATTCGCCTCGGAAGCAGCAATGCCGGCATCGATAAGCTTACCCAAGACCTCGCAGAGATTTATGCTTGAAAGCACGGACTGAGAGAGCAGCGGTGCTACTTTATTGTGCCCAGGCTCCTGGTTCAGTAAGGCGAGTACGGCAGACGCGTCTAGAACATACTCAGTCACTCTTGGCCTCCTTGCGCCTTTCGGAACTCAACTCGGAAACCAGAGAGCGTCCTTTAGGCACGTGACGGCGAACAATCTCCTGAGCTCTGCGGACCGCTTCGGCACGCGTAAGAATTCGGAGTTCACCGTCTACGAACCGCACTACTACTTCGTCGCCATCTTTAAGTCCCATGCTGTGGCGGTACCGGGCTGGTATGACGACCCTTCCCCCCTCCGCTACTTTGACTGTAGTTGTGTCCTCCATTGGAACTCCTCCAGTTTCCAAAACTCGGCCATATTATACAGGTAATGGCACATATTGAAAGCATGGATCAGATATTGGGATATGGCTGACAATAGTGAGGTTCCCACGTTTAAGCCTAATATTCAAGGAAGTTGCGGCTAAGACGCGCCTTTGATCTTCTTAATCTCTTCTGTCAAGACCGGCACTGCCTCGAAGAGATCGCCAACAATGCCATAGTCGGCGATATCAAAGATTGGCGCTTCCGGATCCTTATTAATCGCGACTATGGTTCCGGCATTCTTCATCCCGACGAGGTGTTGAATAGCTCCCGAGATTCCCAACGCGATGTAGAGTTTTGGCGCCACTGTCTGTCCGGAAGAGCCAATCTGCCGATCAATTGGCAGCCATTCCGCGTCGCAGATGGGACGTGAGGCAGCAATGTCCCCGCCAAGTAGTTCCGCAAGCTTTTCGGCAAGCGCAATGTTCTCTTTACTCTTGATTCCGCGGCCCACCGCAATAATGATGTCCGCGCGACTTAGATCGACAGCTTGCTTTACCTCCTGAAAAGGCGCTTCGGGTGTCATGCGAATCTCCCCGACTTCGACTTCCAGCGTTTCAACAGGTGCGCCGCTTCCCTTCACTGCCTGGTCGGGCCGATAAGCGCCTGACTGAAAGGTTGCAAACAAGGGCGCTTCACCATTGGAGACGACATCAGCATCGAGTTTTCCCAAAAAGATTCGTCTGGTGAAGACAACCGACGGGCCATCTACCTTCGCGCGAATGCAGTCGCTGATCAGTGATTTACCAAAGCGCGCGGCCAGCTTGGGAGCGTAATCACGAACGAGGTAGGTATGCGGCATGATAACCAGCGCGGGATCTGTCTGGCGCACCACCTTTTCCATCGCATCCGCATAGCCATCGGGCGTGTACTCAGCAAGCTTTGCATTATTGGCGTAGTGGACTTTCTCGAGTTCGAAAACGCTCACCTCGGCCGCGACAGAACCGTTGTCGGCGCCTAAGACTACGGCCCTGACCGGCTGATTCAATTGTTGGCCAAGACTCTGCGCCGCCGCGAGAGCCTCGAACGACGTTTTGTTTATCGCTCCGCTTCGATGTTCGATGAATGTGAGAATTCCAGTGCTCATTTCTAGATCACACGCGCCTCATTATGAAGTTTCTCGGCCAACGCGACGGCTCCGGCTTTGGCGTCGCCGTCACCGAGAAACTGCGTCTGCTTAGATTTTTCGGGCAGGTAAATCTTCGTAATCCTCTGGTGTGACGGGCGCTCGATTAACTCTGCAGGTGGCGTCACCTCTTTAATCTCCTTCTTCTTAGCCGCCATGATCCCTTTCAAAGTTGCGTAACGGATCTGGCTGATACCGGATTGAATGGTCAACAATGCTGGTGTTGACATTGAATACCACTGATACCAGCCGCTCTCGAGTTCTCGTTTTACCCGTAGCTTATCGCCTGAGGCGTCGACTTCGATCACGATAGTTGCATGTGGCAGGCCCAAAAGCTCCGCCATGATCACACCCGTCTGACCATAACCATAATCATCCGACTGAAGGCCGGTGAAGATCAGTTCCGGCTTTTCGTCGCGAACTGCTTCAGTAAGAATGCTTGCTGTCGCATAAGGTGAAAGGTGGGCCAGGTTATCGCCAACGACATAGATTGCACGATCAGCTCCGCGCGCGAGAGCATCCTTGATCACGCTTTTCACTCGTGCCGGCCCCATTGAACAGACAATTACTTCGCCGCCGAGTTTTTCTCTGACACGCAGGGCCTCTTCGAGGGCGTAGCCATCCGACTCGCTGACTTCGAACGAGAGATCAGCTTCCTCGATCCAGGTTCCTTCTTTGTTAATGCGCAGGATTGCGTCCTTATTCGCAACCTGCTTCATCATGACAATGAGTTTCATGGTTGGTCAGTAGTCAGTGGTCAGTGGTTACTCAGTCAGTTCGCAGCTCAGTCATTACAGACAACGGACAACGGACTACTGACTACTAACCAACTGACTATTCCTCATATCGTTTAAACAAGAGTGCGGCGTTGGTGCCGCCAAAGCCAAAGCTGTTTGAGAGAGCATAATCCACTCTTGTCTCGCGGGGCTCATTTGGAACGTAGTCCAGATCGCATTCAGGATCCGGATTGAAATAATTGATCGTCGGCGGGAGCATATTCCGATGGATCGCCAGTACCGAGAAAACTCCCTCGATGCCGCCGGCAGCCCCTAGCAGATGGCCCGTCATTGACTTAGTGGAACTTACGGCCAGCTTGTACGCATGCTCCCCAAAGGTTTTCCTGATTGCCAGTGTTTCAAACTTATCGTTATAGGGGGTTGACGTCCCGTGAGCATTGATATAACCGACCTTGTCAGGAGCCACACCCGCGTCCTCGAGCGCTTTGTTCATTACCCGAATCGCTCCCGAGCCGGTCTCGTCCGGCATCGTTATATGAAAAGCGTCGGCAGTCATGCCATAGCCAACCAGTTCGGCATAGATTCGTGCTCCTCGGCGGCGCGCGAATTCCAACTCTTCGAGCACCATGATCCCGGCGCCTTCACCGATTACGAAGCCATCCCGATCGCGCTCAAACGGTCGTGACGCGCGCGGCGGATCGTCATTCCTTGTCGAAAGGGCGCGCATAGCAGCAAAACCGGCGACCGACATTGGAGTGATTGCCGATTCCGCCCCGCCACAGATCATTACATCAGCGGCATTGCGTTGAATAATCTTGAAGCTATCTCCGATTGCGTGAGCGCCCGCCGAGCAGGCAGTAGCGGTGGCGGAGTTCGGCCCTTTTGCGTTATGACGAATCGAAACCTGACCCGAGGCGAGGTTAACGATTGCAGATGGAATAAAGAACGGCGAAACCCTCCCGGGTCCGTAGTTCAGCAGCTTCGAGTGTTCACGCTCGATAGCCCAAAAGTCACCGATGCCGCTGCTGATGTAGGTGCCAACTTCCTCTGAAAGATCATCGGAGATCTTCAGTCCGCTATCTTGAACGGCTTCATCGGCCGCTCCGATTGCGTAATGAATGAAGGCGCCCATCTTGCGGGCTTCCTTCTTCTCGATGTACTTCAGCGGATCGAAGTCCTTAATCTCGCAGGCGAACCTAACGGAAAACTTCTCAGTATCAAATCTCTTGATGTAGTCGGCGCCGCTGCGACCACTCATGAGAGCAGCCCAGGTTGTTTCGACTGAATTTCCGACCGGCGTTACCAGGCCCAGCCCCGTAACTACAACCCGACGTGTCAAATTAAAGCTCCTTGAAGAACACCAACACCGGAACAGTGATCGGCAGCTAGCTTAAGAGCTAATCCAACGCTTTTCACCGAACCCCTATTTCTTGTGCTGATCGATATAGTTGTATGCATCGCGCACACTCTGGATCTTTTCGGCATCTTCGTCGGGTATTTCGATGCCAAACTCCTCTTCAAAGCGCATGACAAGTTCGACGGTATCCAGCGAATCAGCGCCCAAATCGTCGATAAAGCGGGCATTTGGAGTGACTTCGTTTTCATCCACTCCAAGCTCGTCGACGATTATCTGTTTCACCTTATTCTCGATCTCTTGATCGGGCATATCATTTTGCTCCTCTGTGATTCATCAAAGAACTATTAACGTTTGAAAATTCCCAGGCCCTTACCAGCAACTTTGAGACTGTCAGCATCCTCGACATTCAGGCTTCTAACCTCCCGGCTGATCTGCCGCAACAGTCCGGACAATACTTTGCCGGGGCCGACCTCGACAAACGTGTCGCTGCCATTCCCTATCATCAACTCAATCGATTCCAGCCACCGGACCGGAGATGATACCTGCCGGGTCAACGAGTCACGCACCGCCGTTCCGCTCGTTATCTCTGCCGCATCGACATTTGTAACAAGCGGCGTGTTGAAGTCACTAAAATTGACCTTCTCTAGATCCTGTTCCAGGCGCTCCTGCGCCGGCTTCATCAAAGCACAATGAAAAGGCGCGCTCACATTCAGCTTGACGACCCGACGCGCCCCAATACTCTTCAGCATCTCAGCCGCTCGATCAACGGCTTCCGAGTGGCCGGCGATTACAATCTGATTGGCAGCGTTGATGTTGGCAGGTGCACAGACTTGATCCTGACTGGCTTCTGCGCAAACACGCTCGATGTCACTGAGAGTCGCGCCCATGACTGCGGCCATTCCGCCTGTGCCTACCGGCACCGCTTCCTGCATATATCGCCCGCGCGATCGCACCGTTCTCACTGCTTCCGAAAAGGGCACGGCGCCGGCGGCGACCAGTGCCGAATACTCGCCCAGACTATGTCCGGCAACATAATCCGGTGCAGGGAAACCTTCGCTCTGCATCACTCGCAGGACCGCAACCGAGGTCGTAAGAATGGCCGGCTGTGTGTTTTCCGTGAGCTGGAGCGAATCCTCCGGTCCCGAAAAGCACAACCGTGAAATTGAGAACTCAACAGAATCATCTGCCTCTTCAAAGAGCAGTCGGGCGGCAGAAAAATTCTCCGCCAGATTCTTGCCCATTCCGGGGTATTGCGAACCCTGGCCGGGAAAGATGTACGCTAATGGCATTCTCTAGTTAATCGCAAATCCTAATTCGTAAATCGTGAATGGTAAATAGTGAATGGTAAATGGTGAATCGTAAATGGTAAATCGCAAATGGGTGAATCACGATACGGCTCTTTTAAGCTTAATGCGATAAGGTTCTGTCCATTTACCATTCACCATTTACCATTCACCATTTACGATTTGCCATTCACTAATTACTTCACCACTTCATTAGCACTCCGCCCCAGGTGACACCACCTCCAAAGGACGTCATCAGCACCACGTTACCTTCCTTAATTCTGCCGGCTTCGACACATTCATCAAGAGCGATTGGAATAGAGGCTGATGACGTGTTTCCGTGCATCGCTATATTCGAGTAGACCCGCGAACTATCGACGTTGAGTTTCGTGGCTACCGCGTCAGTGATCCGCTGGTTGGCCTGATGCGGAATGAAGAGGTCAACATCTTCAGGACGCAGGCTAGCCTCCTCGAGGACCTCCCGCGAAACCTCCGCCATTGAACGGACGGCCACTTTGAACAGTTCATTCCCTCGCATCTTGAAGAAATGGTCACCGGCGGCCAGCGTTTCACTGCTCGGCGGACGTCTCGTGCCGCCGCCTGGCGAGAAGAGCTGTTCTTCATACCGGCCGTCAGATCTTATTCTCGTTGCCAGGATGCCACGCTCCGGCTCGACCCGTCCCAATACGGCGGCTCCGGCGCCATCCCCAAACAATACGCAAGTCTGCCGGTCAGTGTAATCGACATACTGAGTAAGAATCTCGGCGCCAACCACCAATGCATAGCGCGACTGACCAGTCTGAACCATCGTGTTAGCCAGAGTCACGCCGTAAAGAAAGCCTGAGCATGCTGCGACAATATCCATCGCCGCCGCTTTATGAGCACCCAGTTCCGCCTGGATCAGGCATCCTGTCGACGGCAATATTTGATCCGGCGTAACCGTTGCGCACAGCAGGAGATCGATGTCGGCGGGATCGAGACGGGCCCGCTCGATCGCTTCCCGAGCCGCACGTACAGCAAATAGCGACGTGTACTCTCCCGGCGATGCTTTGCGGCGCTGCTTAATCCCAGTCCGCGTCGTAATCCATTCGTCTGAGGTCTCGACAATACGCTCCAAATCCGCATTCGTTAGAATGCCCTCCGGATAAGAGTGCCCTGTGCCCAGAATTCCGGCGCGATAATTTGCCATCAATTTCCTCAGCCTGAAGTGGACGGTAATAGTATCCAGTAGTTAAGGAAAAGCCAACCGCAATTAGAGATTGACCACGGCCCCCACCGCCGCTGGCGCCGCATGAGTCTCAGCAATGCCTTTCTCGATTCGTTCTCCGGCCCTGTTCTCGGAAAACTCCTTTACGTTGCGAATGGCATTGCAAATAGCCCTGGCATTAGAGCTCCCGTGCCCGATAACAACGATCCTGCGCACGCCAAGCAATGGCGCCCCACCGTATTCGGAATAATCGAGTCGCTTCTTGATGTTTTTAAACGCCGGCTTGGCGAGCATCGCGCCCGCCTTCGTCACCGCCGAGGATGTCAGCTCCCGCTTAATCATAGAGAGCATCGCCTCCGTTAGCCCTTCCGACAGCTTTAGCATCACATTCCCGGTAAATCCGTCGGTTACGATCACGTCCACCGCCCCGGAAAATACATCTCGACCTTCGACGTTACCGACAAAATTCAGCGTGCTTAACCTCCGAAGTAGCGGGAACGCCTCTTTGGTGAGATCGTTTCCCTTAGCTTCTTCTTCGCCGATACTCATTAGGCCCACTGCAGGCTTGATCGTACCCAGGACTGCCCGCGAATAAGCATCCCCCATGATGGCAAATTGGACCAGATGGTGCGCCTTGCATTCCGAATTTGCGCCCACGTCAAGAAGCAAGGTCGGTCGAGCGGATTTGGTCGGTATGAGGGCAGCCAGCGCGGGCCGGTCAACTCCCGGCAACGTGCCTATAACCATTTTTGCCGTAGCCATGGCCGCCCCGGTATTACCCGCCGAAATAAACCCGTCGGCACGCCCTTCCGTGACAAGCTTTGTTCCAATTCTCAGGGAACTCTTCTTCTTGCGTCGCACTGAAGCGGCTACAGGTTCGTCCATGCCTATCACTTCGGCCGCTTCAACGAGTTCGATTCCCCGGTCACCGTCCCCTCGCCAGCCACAACGACGCAGTTCGGGCTCGACCTTCTCAGGTTGGCCAACGAGAATTACGCCAATGCCAAGGTCGCGAGCGGCGGCAAGGGCGCCGTCGATCTCGGCATGAGGGGCATGATCGCTGCCCATGGCATCGAGAACGACTTTCCCAGTCAGACTGCTCTCATTCTTTGACTGGTTTCGCACAGGAGACTTGAACGATTAGATTGACTAAGCCTGTTCGACCTGCACAACTTCGCGGCCCTTGTAGAATCCACACTTGGGGCACACTCGATGTTGGAGGCGCGGCTCCTGACAGTTCGGGCACAGGTTGGTTTGAGGGGCCCTTAGCGCATCGTGCGCACGCCGTTTCCCACGGCGGGCCTTGGAATGTCGTCTTTTTGGATTTGGCATAATTGCTCCAGAGAATCTTGAATCTTTGAATTTTAATTTGCGTCGCGACCTCAGGCTTTCAATCCGTGACGCGACAACTGTCAAAGTGCAATGACTGGATTAGCGAAAACATGCTAATCAAAAATCTAAAATTGAAGATCTAAAATTGAAAATTCTTTAAGCTGGCCCAGCGAGGGTCGGTTTCGTCGACTTCGCAGTCGCAACCAGCAATATTCCTGTTAGCCCCACACACCGGACAAAGGCCCTTACAGCTTTCGTCGCAGATGGCCCTCGCAGGTACAGTTAACACGAGTTGCTCGTTAACAAGTTCGTCAATATCAATGACTTCGCCGTCAAAGACTGAGAGTTCCATGTCCTCTTCGGCCAACTCGGCGGCTTCGCTTGCCAGGTATTGCTCCGTCGTAACGTATTCGACATTAAAGTCGGTATCGACCGGAACCTCAATCAGTTTTAAACACCGGTCACATTCGAGTTGCGCTCGTGCAACTATTCGACCGTCCAATTTAGCTTTGCGTTCAACCTTGCGGATGTGCCCGGAAATCGCCGGAGGCTCGCTCAGTCTTATTCTTTCGTCACCTGGGATCAGTTCACCCGGCTCATATGTGTGAGCAAACCGACCATCTGTTCCCTCTAGGCTTGCAAGCTCGATTTGCATGGCACTCTACCTGTAAAAATCGTGCATTTCGGTGGTAAGTGCACAAAAGGCATCATTATAGCGGCGACTCTTAGACTGTCAATGCGAGGCGCGAGAAGGTCGGAACCCCCTCACCCTTCACGACCAAACTGCGCATGCCATGTTAGAGCGTCCTGCTTAAGAGCCTCAGCTAGGCGTCTGTCGCCACCCGTCACCAACTTGTGTAAATCTGCCTTAGAACCCTGAAATAGGGGCGCAGAGAGAGGGTTACCGGAATTGATCTGCCGCTTTGAAGAGCCCTTTCTTGGCGTCAAACTGCCGATCTTGGCCTTCCCAAACGCGTCCCGGGCCTGTTGCTCCAGCCCAGCCCGCTCCAGAGTGAGCCCGAGCAGATAAAACGCCTCCCCATAGCTCTCGTCCATCTCGATTGCTTTCCGTAGGTGGCGTGCTGCCTGCGCATCCCGGCAAAGTTGGTAATAGAGGCAGCCCAGGGTGTAGTGGGCTTCAGGCGAAGGACGTATGGCGAGTGCTCGTTTGAATTCTTTGAGGGCTTTCTGCCAGTTCCGTTCAGCAACGAAGAGCCGACCCAATCCGTAGTGAGCCGCAAAGGATGCTCCCCCTTGGCGGGTTGCATCGTTCAATAATTTCTTAGCCTGCTGAGCATCACCCTCATCGGCACAGGTCAACCCAAGCAGCAACGAAACCCGCACGTCGCCAGGTGTAAGGTCGTGGGCCCGTCCGAGATAGTGACGGGCGAGTTTGGTTTTACCTGCACGGAAGAACTGCTCACCTACAAAAGCCAGGAGGGGCACATTGTCGGTGGCGATCTCGGCAGCCCTTTTCAAAGCTCGAATGGCCCGCGCCACCTGCCGATCCTCGATCAGAAGAAAACCTTCGTTGATGAGTTGCTCAAACTCGCGGCGCTGCTGACCTGCATAGCCTGAGAGCACCTTGGATCGCAGTTCCTCACGCCGCGTACTCTCTTCCTGCTCCTCCGCGTCCTTCTGGCAGCGATCATTCCAAAGGCGTTCAAGCCGGTCGCTCTGAACAATTCCGTCCTCGCCTAAGAGAGCGATCAGCGCCTTTACCAGGGAGCGATCAAAATAGGAGTTCTGGGCTTGGCGAAGTAACAGATCGAGCCCGCGTTCCAACCGCTCGGTTAAACGTGTCAACCTGTTCTCGAGCGCCGAAACTCGCTCGAGCAGATGTTCCTCGGTCGAGACGCTCGTTTCGGAGTTCTCATACCTGGAAGCCGGGGGCTCAACCACGATCATCAACCGCGTTCCACACCGGGCACAGAAGTCCTGGCCCAGCGGATTTGCGGCGAGGCATTTCTGACAATAATGAGCTACGGGTAACATTTGGTCTTCGTTGTAATCAGATTCGTTTCAGTATTCATAGAACCCTCGGCCGCTTTTTCGCCCAAGCCAGCCGGCGTCTACATATCGCTTCAACAGAGGACAGGGGCGGTATTTCGGATCGCCCAGCCCTTCGTGCAACACGTTCATAATCGCAAGGCAAACATCAAGTCCAATGAAATCGGCCAGTGTCAATGGACCCATGGGATGGTTCATTCCAAGCTTCATTATCCCGTCAATACTTTCGCGCGAGGCGACACCTTCGTAAAGGGCGAAGATCGCTTCGTTGATCATCGGCATTAACACACGATTAGAAACAAATCCGGGTGAATCCTGACAATCAAGCGGTGTCTTTCCTAATGTCTCTGTGAGCTGCCGTATCTTCTCGTAAGTCTGATCTGAGGTGGCGATCCCGCGAATCACTTCAACCAACTTCATCACGGGAACAGGATTCATAAAATGCATCCCGATGACTCGGTCAGGCCGCTGTGTCACTGAGCCAAGTTTGGTGATTGAGATTGAAGATGTGTTCGATGCAAGAATCGCCTCAGGCTTCGTGATCTTGTCCAAAGATTGAAAAACGTCGGACTTGACCTTAAGGTCCTCGGTCACCGCTTCAATCACCGCGAATGCGCCGCTCATGGCGCCAAGGTCGGTAGTGGTCGTGATTCTTTCGAGGATTGCCCGCTTCTCATCTTCGTTGAGGCGTTCCTTATCAACATCACGCTGCAAACTCTTGTCGATCGTTCGGACTCCTCGTTCTAAAAGCTCCTCCCCAACGTCCCGCATGATTACTTTGTAACCGGCGCGCGCAAAGACCTGAGCGATTCCGTTGCCCATGGTGCCTGCACCAACGATGCCGATGGTTTCAGCGGGGGTCATTTCTTCGGTTAATCCTGCAGTGTTAGCGTTCAATTGCGACGGCGACAGCGTTCCCGCCACCCAGGCAAAGCGCCACCACGCCACGATGCGCGTTGCGCCGTTTCAGTTCGTAAAGCATTGTTGTCAGGAGGCGTGATCCTGATTGCCCGATGGCATGGCCCAGAGCTACTGCGCCGCCATTAACGTTTACACGAGCAGGATCGAGATTTAACTCTCTCATGATAGCGACCGCTTGCACTGAGAAGGCCTCGTTCAATTCAATCAAATCGACTTCAGCGAGCGACCAGCCTGCTTTCTTCAGAACGCGCTGAATGGCTTCAACCGGAGCCATCATCACGAGCGACGGTTCGATACCTGAAGTAGCCTGCGCAGCAATGCGGGCCATTGGTTCTACGCCAAGCGTGCGAGCTCGTTCAAGAGACGTTACGACCAATGCTGAAGCGCCGTCGTTCACACCCGGAGCGTTTCCTGCGGTAACTGTACCGTCGGTTTTGAATGCCGGCTTAAGTCTCCCGAGCGCTTCTAGCGAAGTGTCTTCGCGCGCAGGTTCGTCAACCTCAAACATTACCGGCCCACCCTTCTTTTGAGGGATCTCAACTGGAACAATTTCATCTTTAAATCTGCCGGCCTTGATTGCGGCCACCGCCTTACGATGCGAATTCAAAGCGTACTCGTCCTGCTCGGCGCGGGATACTCCGTACTTCTCAGCTACCACCTCACCCGTACAGCCCATGTGATAGTCTTCAAAAGCGCACCACAAACCGTCATTGATCATTGAGTCAACCAGGACACCATTACCGAGCCGATACCCTTCGCGCGCCTTGGTAAGCAGGTAGGGCGCGTTAGACATCGACTCCATGCCGCCGGCCACTACGAGATCGACATCGCCAAGTTGTACTCCCTGGGCCGCCAGCATCACGGCTTTTAGACCGGAGCCACACACTTTGTTGATGGTTAACGCAGAGACCTTTGGGGGCAAGCCGCCTTTAAGAGCAGCTTGGCGTGCCGGGTTCTGGCCCAGACCGGCTTGAATCACACAACCCATGATGACTTCATCGACATCTTCAGCATTCACGCTGGCTCGCTTCACACTTTCGCGAACAACCAGGGCGCCAAGTTCTGGTGCTGAAAAACTCTTCAATGATCCCTGGAACTTTCCCACCGGCGTTCGCACTGCACTAATGATCACTGCGTCTTTAGATTCTGACATTGTTGCCTCTCAAATCCTGCTTGAAATGAAATGAATCGTAATATCTATCAGGACAAGCATACATTCTGTCGATTCGGCATCCTTGTAACCTGTACTATGTTAGTTGAAGGAGTGTCAAGCCAAGCATCTGTACTCAATGGTGCGGAAACCATCGTATCCGTTGGTCTGATTTCGTGGTGGATTGGAATTAGCACACTAATCAAAATTGCTCGTTTGATACGCATGGACGCGAGTGTTAGACTTTCGTTCGCTATTACACGTCAGAAAGCAACTCAGCGATAAAAATGCAGGCATTGATTCTTGCTGGCGGGAAGGGCACGCGCCTTCGACCACTAACGGTCTACACACCAAAGCCGATTGTTCCCATCTGCAATCGTCCTTTCTTGCTCTACCAAATAGACACGTTGCGGCGCGCCGGAATTACCGATATCACCCTCTCGCTCTCATACCAACCTAATAAGATCGAACAAATACTCGGCGATGGTTCGGATTTGGGCGTAAAGCTGAAATATACAGTCGAGCCGCAGCCGATGGGCACCGCCGGGGCGTTCAAGTTTGCAGAAGAACTCATTCGTGAACAAACCGTAGTATTCAACGGCGATATCCTAACCGATCTGGATCTTAAGACCGTGATTCGCGAACATAACGATCGCGACGCAGCAGCAACGATCGTTCTGACGCCGGTAAACAACCCGAGTGCCTACGGCCTGGTTGAGACCGAGAGCGATGGAACTATCCGTCGCTTTCTCGAGAAACCGAAAGAGAACGAGATCACCTGTAATACCATCAACGCCGGAACATATATTCTCCAACCAAGGGTGCTTGATCTTATTCCCGCCGGTGAAAACTACTCATTCGAATATGCCCTGTTTCCCGACTTGCTGAAACGCAAGGAGCGGTTCTTTGCGCATGTTCCGCCTCGAACTTACTGGATCGACATCGGTACCCCGGAGCGCTACCTACAGGCCCATCAGGATCTCATCGGCAATCGAGTCGGCCGGATTCACTTAAAAGAGCGGCGTGGCAGTTTTGACGCGGCGACTGTCTCTCAGATAGATGACCTCTCGATGATCGGCGATGATTGTCTGATTAAGCCAGGCGCCCGGATCATCAATTCGGTGCTTGGACCCGGCTGCTTTGTCGAGGAGCGCGCGCACGTCGAGAACTCCGTACTTTGGCCCCATACTCGGCTAGGCACGGCTGCTCAGGTTATCGACTCCATCGTCGGCAGGGGTTGCCATATTGGTCGTTCTGCGGTTGTGGGGCCCAACGCGGTGCTTGGCGACAAGACATCTTTGACCGACTACACGATCACAGGGGCGGCCCGGCAGTGAACGCCCTACCATCGATTCGGTTTGGAACTGATGGCTGGCGCGCGGTGATCGCTGATGAGTTTACGTTCGCCAACCTCGAGCGAGTGGCCCAGGCCTTTGCGGACTACCTGGCAGCAAACCGTTCCGAGTCGGCTACCTCTCAGCTTGTGATTGTTGGCTATGATTGCCGCTTCCTCTCTGAGCATTTTGCGCAGCGCGCGGCGGAAGTGCTCGCTGCCAATAACAATCGCATCGCAGTTTTTGACCGTCCTCAACCCACTCCGCTCATTTCGTGGGCTGTTAGAGATCTAGGCGCCGCCGGTGGCGTGGTGATTACCGCGTCACACAATCCTGCGGAATTTAATGGTTTCAAGATTAAAGCGCCTTGGGGTGGTAGCGCAGCTCCGGAGACGACTTCAGCCGTGGAAAAGCTTGTCGATAAGAGCTCTCCCAAACGCGCTGTAGTTCAAGCAAAAGAGGATGAGTTGCTCGCAACGGCAATCGGAAGCTATCACAATCAAATCTGTTCTTATATCGATCTCGAGCGGCTAAGACACTCTAGTCAAAAAGTCGTCGTCGATTCGATGCATGGATCAGGAGGAAGCTGGATCGAGAGTTTTCTCTCAGGAGGAGAGTTGCAGGTCGAGACCATTCGCGCCGTGAGAGATCCCCTCTTTGGAGGGGTGAATCCTGAGCCGATCGACAGGAATCTGGGAGCGCTGAAGCAACGAGTTGTCCAAGTAAATGCGTTAGTTGGCGTGGCGACAGACGGCGATGCCGATCGCGTTGGCGCGGTGAATGAGCAAGGCAGGACGATGACGATGCACGACGTCGTACCTCTCATTCTCCTTCATCTAGTGCGCGTTCGCGGGAAGACGGGAAGTGTTGTGGGAACATTTTCTCAATCGGTGCTACTCAGAAGGATTGCGTCAGCGCATCACCTTCGGTTCTATGAAACTCCGATCGGTTTCAAGTACGTTGCTGACCTGATGCTGAAGGAGGACGTTCTGATCGGAGCTGAGGAATCGGGCGGAATCGGTGTTAAGGGCCACATCCCGGAGCGCGACGGCATTCTCAATTCTTTGCTGTTTCTCGAAACTATAATCACAGCAGGAAAAACTCCATCTGAAATGCTGAGTGACTTGCATCGCGAGTTCGGTGAATTTTACTTTGGCCGAGGCGATTTGCACGTCGAAGTCGCGCAAGGTCAAAGACTCATCGCCCGCTTGAACGTAGATCCTCCCGGCCAAATCGCGGGTTATCCCATTGCCGCAGTCAAACCACTTGATGGAACAAAATTGATTCTGGAAGATGAATCATGGTTGCTCTTCCGGCAGTCAGGCACCGAGCCGGTGTTTCGCATTTATGCCGAAGCCACCTCTCCGGAAAAAACGAGCGCCCTGCTTTCCGCCGGGGAAGAACTGGTTTCGTCAGCAGCCTGAGAACCAACTCTCAATATGCCCGAGCTTCCCGAAGTCGAACATGTAGTGCGTGCTCTGGATCGCGCGATCGCAGGTCGCAGCGTTCTTGAGATTGAACTGAAGCAGCGATCGATTGCCGGTGGTACTTCCAATTCCGCGTTCAGTCGTCAGCTTCGCAACGGCCGCATTGACAAAGTGACTCGCCGTGGAAAATACATCCTCTTTAACCTGGATACTGAACGTATTCTCCTCGCGCACCTTCGCATGACGGGGAAGTTTGTCACTCTGTCAGCGGACCAGCAGCTTCCTCCATACGCGCATCTGGTCCTTCATTTAGACGATGATCGCCGCCTGGTATTCTGCGATATGCGAAAATTCGGCCGGTTGAAGGTAATCCCTACGGCCAAAATCGCCCAGAGTCGCGAACTTAAGAATCTCGCGCCCGAACCATTTACGATAGACTTCAGTGAGGATTACCTTCGGCAAACATTGCTTCGCTCGCAAAGGCCTTTGAAGACACTGCTGTTGGACCAGACGAAGGTGCTGGGTTTGGGTAACATTTATGCGGCTGAGGTCCTCTTCCTGGCACGCGTTAGTCCATTCGTCAGAGCCAATTCGCTGTCACGGAAGCGGTCTGTGCGCTTGCATCAGGCGATCCGCGAGGTACTGAAGGAAGCGATTGACTGTGGCTCAACTTTAAGAGTCGATCTTGAAGATGGTGAGGGGAATTACTTTGGCAGTGTCGAACGCTTCTGGCGCGTCTACGAGCGAGAGTCTGAGCCCTGCGTCAACTGTGGGTCCCGGATTCGTCGGGTTGTGCAGGCAGGTCGTTCGACGTACTTCTGCCCCCGTTGCCAGAGACGCTGAGAAGTGGGCCGTTGGTGGAATCGTTCAACCTAGCCTAGAAAACGCAGTACCTCAATCTTAAGTCTATGGTCCAGCCAAGACCACCAACGGAGTTGGTGGATTTGTTCGACCCAGCCTACAGAAAGAGCCCTCAGACAGGATGAGGAAAGACCACCCAACGGTGAATAAGCGCCAACCCAATTAAAGATTCCCAACTATGAAATCCGTCATTAGGGTGCGCATATGTTTCAGCAACAGCGGATCCGTGACCCCGTGGCGTGACTTTGGGTACAACATCAACTGGAACTGCTTCCCGGCCTTCTGTAACTCATACGCAAACTGAATCGTATTCTGCATGTGCACGTTGTCGTCAATCATCCCGTGAATTAAGAGAAGTTTGCCATGCAGGTTGTTAGCAGAGTGCACCGGTGAACTCTTTCGGTAACCTTCCGGATTATTTTGGGGCGTCTTCATGTAGCGCTCGGTGTAGATTGTGTCGTAGTCCCTCCAGTCCGTTACCGAGCCCCCGGCAATCCCGGCTTTGAAGCTCTTGCTGTGTGTCATTGCATAGCTTGTCATGTATCCGCCATAGCTCCAGCCCCAGATCCCGATACGCGTAACATCAACGTAGGGATTGCTTTTCAGCCAGGTCAGACCGTCCTCGATATCACGCAACTCCAGTTCACCAAAGTTTCCGTAGACCGGCCAGGCGGACTCGACGCCCTTTCCACTCGCCGTACGGTTATCACAAATCCAGATGATGTAACCTTTTTGGGCCATCATCTGGTGCCACATAAAGGTTGGTCCTCCCCAGGCATTCCGCACCTGCGGCGCCTGAGGACCGGCATAGGTGAATGTCAATACCGGATACTTCTTTTTCGGATCAAAGTTCGGCGGCCGGATCATCATTGCTTCCATGACCAAGCCATCACGCGTCTTCACTTGTAATAATTCAGTCTTTCCCAGCCTGTATTGCCCAAGGCCAGGAATTTTGTTCTCCTCGATGACGCGCACAAGTTTACCTTCAGCGTCGAAAAGCCGGGTCTGGGTGGGCGTACTTACATCACTCCAGTAACCAATAAAATGACTATGGGTGGGATTGAAAGAGATGCGGTGCGAACCTTCCGTTGCAGTTAAACGAGTCAAGCCACTGCCATCCAGACGGATACTATAAGGTTGAGGCGCGATATGGCTGTGCGCGGTAGCAGTAAAATAGATCGTCCCCTCCCCTTCATTAATGCCCTCCAGAGAGCGAATCTCCCAGTTTCCATTAGTTACCTGACGAATGAGTTTTCCATCAGCGCTGTAATGATAGAGGTGCTCCCAACCATCGCGGCCGCCTCGCCAGAGAAATGAGCCGTCCTTTAACCATTTCGGGTTGTCAATCACTTCGACCCAGGCTTTAGATGTTTCCCGGAAAGCAGTAGTCGTTCTGCCGTTACGGGCATCGGCGAAGTTAAGGTCCAGAAAGGTTTGTTCGCGATTCTGGGCCTGGTACGCAACCTTCGTACTATTAGGCGTCCAGGCTACGCGCGAAATAAGAAAATCGCTCGGATGGTATTTGTACGTATCTATCCAGCGAGTTGGCCCACCAGCGGCGTTCACAACGCCAAGCTGAACCGTCGGGTTAGGATCGCCGGCTTTCGGGTAAGGAGTGATCTCGACGATCTGTCGATAGGGAATATGATCGACGACGGTGAACTCGTGGACGGGTGTTTCATCGATCCGCAGATAAGCAAGCATCGTCGAATCCGGACTCCACCAGTAAGCTTCGAAGTTGCCGCGACCATAGAGTTCTTCCTGGTAGACCCAGTCAAGTCTTCCGTTAAGGATCTTCGGTCCCCCATCGGTGGTCAGTGCCCGTTCTTTCTGGTCCGCGATGTCGACGACGTACATGTTGTTGTGACGAACGAAGCCCACCAGCTTCCCGTTAGGGCTGAAGGTCTCCCCTACTTCCTCGTGTGGATCGTTTGTCAGTCGCACGGCGCTTCCACTACCAAATTCGTAATAAAAGAGGTCATTGGCATGATTAAGAAGAACTGCTGTCTCGGCCTTGTTCATGCGGTAAGAGCCGCGGTTCGCCAACTGCTTCGCGTCCCGGGCGTTGAATCCCGGAAGCGCAGCAAAGGCCGCCTCCATCTTATTTGTGTCGAAGAAGGCCTGCGCCTCACCAGTTATAGCGTGAACTTTTTGGAGACGCGGGGCTTTCGTGTCCGCGGCGCTATTGGTAATCAGATAATGCGTACCATCGCTCAGCCAGCGAATTGTAGGCACGGTGCCGCTAAAATCTATTCTCTTAACCGGATCGTAAATATCGTCGATGGTGAGCAGTTTATCCTGGGCAGATGCAGCAGCCGCAAGGGCCAACAAAAGCAGAATCGTCAAAATCCTGTTGAGTGGTTTAATCACAGGTGCGTCTCCTTAAATTGCTTGAATTGTGTGCCGGACTGATCACTCGGCCTCGGCCCTTTCTCCGTAAAAGGGCGCGAGTTGTTCGTGGCTGGGAGGCGGTGTCAGCAACGAAACCACAATCAATACCGCTACTGAAAGCGCGATTGCGGGTATCACCGGATCGACCCCCGTCGCAGCAGCAAACCCGCCAAATTCCCAGATCAAAGTTGTACCGACGCCAGTTATTATTGAAGAGACCGCTCCGGTTGCTGTTCCCCGCTTCCAAATCAATGCCGCAACAAGCGAGGGTGTTACCCCTGCTCCGTAGATCGTGTAAGCCTTCAGCGCCACACTCAGAAACTCTTCTGAATAGGTTGAGATCACATAGGCAATGCCACCGAGAGCGATTACCAAACTGCGTAGCAACCAAACCAGGCTGCGCTCGCTGGCCCGCGGATTAATAAAGCGCTGATATACATCGCGAACAAGCGAGGTTGCCGGAACGAGCAGATATGAGATGGCTGTCGACATGATGATTGCCATAATTGTTGTCAACAAAACGGCGCCAAGTCCCACCGGCAGGTAATCCCGAGCTACGTAAGCAAGCACTCTCCCCGGCCTCTCTAGCTCCCCTCCCTGCCACTCCAATGCGGAACCCGCAAGGGCCGTCATAATAATCAGGAACTCCATTAAGAAGACGCCTCCGAGAAACCAGATTGTGGCGCGATAGGCCATGCCTTCTGTGCGTGCAGAAAAGAACCGCTGGTACATATTCGCATCGCCAAGAACAAGCAAAGCGGGTGGCAAAAGAAGGCCCAGGGCCTCCTTCCAGCCGATTGGCCCAAAGAAGTTGAAGTGGCCGGGAGGGAGCGTCGCGCTCACGCCTTCGAATCCGCCGGCTCGGAACCAGATCACCGGAAGCGCAATCATCATCCCCACAATCATCGTGATTCCCATGGCGACGTCCGTGTAAGCCACAGAGAACATTCCTGCAAGCGCGGTGTAAATGATAATGAAGATAGCGCAAATGATAACTGCTGTGGTGAAATCAAGCGTTGGCAAGGCCAGATTAACAACCGAAGCTGCGGCCCGATATTGATAAGAGACTATCGTCACCGCCGTCATAACCAATGTGATGACCCCCAGAATCCGCGCCCATTTGTTATAGCGTTTCTCGAGAATGTCCTGCACTGTGATGACGGTAACCCGGCGGGCTTTAGCGGCGAGAAACGCAAGAAGAGCAATACCGACAAGTTCGCCAATGGGCAGGATTATCGCGGCAATGCCGACCTGGTAAACCTTCTCAGAGTTGCCAAAGATCGATCCTGTCCCGATCCACGTAGCCAACATAGTCCCGAAAAGCACGAAGGTCGTGAGTTGGCGTCCGGCGACCGAAAAATCCTCCTGCGTGCGCACGCCCCGGCTGCGGAGCGCACCCACGCCTACGAGAAAGATCATGTAACCCACAATTGTCCAGAAGTATATTGAGCTCATATACGCTCCACTAAGTTTGGATACTGCGGAAAACGAGACTCTTGGGAATGCAACTGACCGCGATTAGACCGCCATTCAGCCAAAAAGAGGTGTTTGCTGTCAAGCGGTCAGCGGGCTGAGACTATAGGACCTACTGGGCCTATCCGACCTACAGGACCTATTCACTATCTTCTCGTCTTGACATGATGCTTAACCACGGCGTATAAGCACAATCGGTAAACGTGGTGAGTTAAGGCGACTTGCGGCCACGTAAAACAAACCGCTAAACAGCTCGGCAAGTCCGAGAAGGACGACCTCCGCAACTAGAGCGCTCGTGAAGTCCCGCGTTGTTTAGCGCGGGTTTTTTCATGAAGACGGGACCCACTAAGGCTAGTCGTGAATTCCGACCAGAATAGTCCTTTAAGAAAAGAGGGCAAGGCTTGTCCACAAATGTTCATTCACGATTTACTATTTACCATTCACTACTACGATTACTATGGAACCCTTTAGGAACCTCCTCGAAAGCGACGGCATTCACGTATTCGACGGTGCGATGGGCACGATGCTCTATAACAAGGGTATCTACATCAATCGCTGTTACGATGAACTCACGCTAAGTAACCCAGATCTCGTGAGAGAGATCCACGGCGAGTATGTCCGCGCCGGCGCCGACATCGTCGAGACCAATACCTTCGGAGCAACCGCACACAAGTTGCACCAGTACGGGCTCGAAGCAAACCTGGAAGAGATCAATGTGATTGCCGCCCGTCTGGCCCGTGAGGGGGCGGGTGATCGCGCCTATGTTGCCGGAGCAATCGGCCCCCTGGGCCTACGCATCGAGCCCTACGGCCCAACCTCATTCGAAGAAGCGAAAGAGATGTTTAAGGCCCAGGCTGCGGCTCTGCTCGAGGGTGGTGTCGATCTGTTTATCCTCGAAACTTTCTCGGATGTTTCCGAGATTCGCCAGGCCATTCGCGCGGTTCGCGAGATCTGTGATCTTCCCATTTTCGCTCAAATGACCATCCTTATTGACGGCAACACTTCTTTCGGTACCACGCCGGAGCTCTTCACTGCACGGCTAGATGAGTGGGGCGCGGACGTCATTGGTCTGAATTGTGGTGTCGGTCCGGCGATCATCTTGACTGCGCTCGAAAAGATGCGCGGCGTTACCAAGAAGAAGCTTGCTGCCCAGCCAAATGCCGGGTTGCCGCGCGACGTTCAGGGGCGGCAGTTCTACATGTGCTCTCCCGAATACATGTCCAAGTTTACGAAGCGCTTTATTCAGTCTGGCGCCAAGTTTATTGGCGGCTGCTGCGGCACTACGCCTGCCCACATCAAGTTGATCGCCGACGCTGTCCGGGCCGCCTCTCCGCGCGCCCAAAAGGTGGTGATCTCGACTGGAGTGGCAGCGACTGTGGCGGAGATCACCCCGGCGGATATCACCGTGGTGCCCGCCGAGGAGCGCTCGAACTGGTCGCGGAAGATCGCGCTAGGCGAGTTTGTTACTTCGGTCGAGGTCTTGCCACCCAAAGGAGTAGACTCCGAGAAAACCCTCGCCTCGATCCAACTCTTGAAGGATGCCGGAGTTGATGGCGTGAACATTCCCGACGGAGCTCGCGCTCAATCTCGGATGAGCGCGCTCGCCACTGCTGTACTGGTAGAGCAGAAGATTGGGATCGAGTCCGTCCTTCATTACTGTTGTCGCGACCGTAACTTGCTGGGCATGATGTCGGATCTCCTCGGCGCCGCAGCCCTCGGCATCCGAAACCTGCTACTGATTACGGGCGATCCACCGAAGATGGGTCCTTATCCTGATGCAACTGCGGTGTTTGATATCGACGCAATTGGCCTGACTAACATGGTTAACAAACTGAACCATGGCCTGGACATCGGCAACAATCCGATTGGCCAGCCCACAGCGTTTTGCATTGGTGTTGGCGTCAACCCGGGGGCGATCAATCCCGACGAGGAGCTGCGGCGGTTCGAGTACAAGGTCGAGGCGGGAGCTCAGTACGCAATTACGCAACCCGTGTTTGACACCGATCAACTGCGCGATTTCATCAACAGCATCGAGCATGTGCGCATCCCGATCATTGCGGGAATCTGGCCGCTTGTTTCATATCGAAACGCGGAGTTTCTACACAACGAAGTCCCTGGAGTGCGGGTGACGCCTTCGATTATGGAGCGGATGCGAGTTGCCTCAAATATCAGCAAAGAGGCAGGACGCGATGAGGGGTTGAAGATCGCTCGCGAATCGCTGATGGACGTGCGTGATCTGATTCAGGGCGTCCAGGTTTCCGCGCCTTTTGGCAATGTGAAGTATGCTCTGGAAGTGTTTGAAGTGTTGGAAGAATTTGGCAAGAGCGACGCCGCCGTGCCTACAGTTGGCTGAAGCTCCCCATTACTCGAAGCAGAAGCAAGGCTTTCGAGGTCAGCAACTACTTTTCTGCGATAGCCATCAAGTGCTTCAAACCCCGCACGATTAGAATGCCGTCCGAGATCGCCGGTGTCGCCATCAGGACTTCGCCCACCTGGTTCTCTGACAAGAGTTCATGTGTTGGACCAGCCTTAACGACGAAAATCTCACCGTCCTCACTCGAAAGGTAGAGCTTCCCATCCGACGCTACAATCGAAGCCGTAAAGGCCCCGCCCCGCCCGGCAAGCCGTTGTTGATAGACACGTTCGCCGGTCTTGGCATTATAGGCACTCATCACCCCGTTGTTCGTGCAGACATAGAGGAGATCGCCGTAAACAATAGGCGTCGGCATGTATGGACCACCGCGTTTCTTGCTCCAGGCAATATGTTGATTCGACTCGGCGCCATCCAGCAAAGAAATGTCTCCCGCCGCACCCGGCTTGATTGCGTAGATCGGCTGTATTGGAGCGTAACCGCTGGTGACAAAAATGAGATCGTGCGCAACAAAGGGAGTGGGCGTGGTGATTTCCGAGTTAGGCCCAAGTCGCCACAGTTCCTTGCCAGACAACGGGTCATAGCCGCGGACCGCCTTAGAACCGTTGGTTATAATCTCGGCACGCGATCGGGATTCGTAAACAGTCGGAGTGCCCCACGAAGGGATCTCCTCTCGTGGCGTTTTCCAGGCTTGCTTTCCCGTCTTAATATCGTAGCCGGCTATGAAAGAGTCTTTCTGGATATCAGCCTGAACGATGACAAGGTTCTTGTAGATTACCGGCGAACTCGCATACTCCCATTGATAATCGGGATCGTAGAACCATCCGGCATCAAGAACACCGAGGTTTTGCTTCCAGAGTAATTTCCCGTTCAGGTCATAGCAATACAGGCCTTCAGAGCCAAAAAGGACCACCAGATGCCGTCCATCCGTAGCCGGAGTGGAAGATGCGTGAGTTGCCTTGGGATGGCGTTTGACTCTTGGCACCCCTTCGTAGGCGGTTTGCTCCCAGAGAACTTTCCCGGTCTGCTTGTCAAAACAATAAACTTTCCAGGTATGTTTGACCACGTTCTCGACCGGCGCGACGTCGCCGTAGAGACCAAAACGAGTCTCCTCTTTCGGGTTGCTGCTGACAGCGGTGGTCACGAAGACTTTGTTGCCCCAGACGATTGGGCTTGAGTGGGCCAGACCAGGTACTGGCGCCTTCCAAAGGACGTTCACAGACTTCTCAACATCCCACTTGACTGGCATGCTCTTTCCTTCGGCAACTCCCGTCGCGCCTGGTCCACGGAACTGCGGCCAGTGCTGCGCCGAGCCAATGATGGGTAACGCTAAAGTAAGAATGAGGATGGAAAGCACGAATCGTCTCATTTGGAAACCTCTACCGTAAGAGTTATGTAACTACTTCATTCGACACGTTTGAATATCGTCGTCCCCTGGTTTTGCCTGAGATTGAAACCCGTCACCTTTTCATTCTCGATATTTAGAGAGACCAGAATTCCTTCAAATTCGGCAGGTCGAAATGAAGTTCTGTCAACCGCAATTAGCGCGATGGGATTCTGACCAGTGGGTATCGCAAACAGTTTGCCGTCCTTAAGCGTGATGCTTATTTCGGTACCCTGTTCGTTCCTATATTTACCTACGTAGGATTGGAGCGTCGCTGCGTCTACTTCGGGAGGTGGAGTGGCTCCAGCCTTCTTCAGCATCTCGACAATTTCGTCCCGGTTGTTCAGCGCTGCTGAAGCCAATGCCGCTGTTAACGTCTCAGGTTTCGGGGCCCCTTTAGCAAGCGCCACGCTAACCATCTCTTTGTTGCCCCGACGCGCACCAGACAGAAGCACTTGATCTGCACCTTCTGCCCCCTTATCTAAGAGCGCAGCGATGATCTCGAGGTGCCCCTTCTGCATAGCCCAGGAGATGGGTGTGGCCTGATAAAACGTGTCCTTAACGTTGACCTCAGCGCCATTCTCGAGGAGTACATTGACGACTTCAGTGTGCCCTTTATCGCACGCGTAGGAAAGAGCGGTTGCGCCATACCGGAACTTTGCGTTCACGTCAGCGCCCTTTTCGATGAGAGACTTTACCGCGGCCGCATCACCCTTGCGAGCGGCTTCCCATAGTTGCTCGTTTAGTTGTGATTTGGCGTCCTGGGCGTAGATTGCAAAAGAGAACATCAAGAGGGTGAAGAGCAGTCTGGCTGACTTTAATGGCATGATGCTACTCCGCTTTAGGCAAAGTCCGTTAAGGGGTCGACTCAAAATGTTTTAAGCAAAATCCGAGCTGATGTAAACCTGAACGCGTAAAGCAGCCCCCGTGTTCCCCAAATTCCACAGCGACAGGCGCTATGAGCGCCGATTTCAGACAAGCAATCGCTTGTGCGTTACCAGTCCCCAATCATACACTGCGCTAGTTCATGGTTGTGAATCCGATTCCCTAAATTTGTCGACAATGCTATGTCGGAGGGGCTGGATGAACCGCAGTGTTCGTTTTGTAATCGCTATAGTAATCTTTCTCACGGCTTGTGCAGGTTTGCCAGACTCACAAACCATTGCGCAAACCTCCCGGCCGACTCTTAAGTTTGATTTCGGACCCGGCAAAGTCCAATCCAAATATCTTCAAGTCTTACCAACGACCCTCTACACGAAAACGCTGGGCTACGGATTCGAGCCCGGGGCGACTGTTGTATGTGCAGACCGCGGTGGGAAGGACCATTTGCGCAGTGATCTCTGCACGGCAGGCACTCCTTTCTTCTTTTCTGTGGCGCTTCCGGAGGGAAATTATAACGTCAGCATAACCTTCGGCGATCAAAATGGCGATACGACCACCACGGTCAAAGCTGAACTCCGCCGGCTGATGCTCAAGAAAGTTAAGACAAAACGGGGCAAGTTTGCCACCGAAACCTTCACCGTCAATATCCGCAGGCCGCAAATCTCGAGCGGCGGTGAAGTGAAACTAAAGGACCGTGAAAAGACGATGGAAGTCTGGGCCTGGGACGAAAAGCTAACACTTGAATTCAACAACACTCGCCCAACAGTGAACGCGCTTGAAATAATCCCCGCGGACACTGTTCCCACGCTGTTTCTCCTGGGTGATTCTACCGTCACTGACCAGCCGCGTGAGCCTTACAACAGTTGGGGCCAGATGCTGACTCGTTTCTTCAAGCCCGGCATAGCCCTTGCCAACCACGCTCAGTCCGGCGAGTCATTGAGAAGTTCGCTCGGCGCCCGGCGCCTCGATAAGGTCTTAAGTCTAATGAAGCCGGGGGACTACCTGTTTATCCAGTACGGCCATAACGACCAGAAGGAGAAGGGCGAAGGTGTTGGGCCATTCACCACTTACAAAGAATCGCTTAAACACTACGTTAGCGAAACGCGAAAACTGGGCGGTAACCCGGTCCTGATTACGTCCATGCACCGTCGCACGTTCGATGCAGGCGGCAAGATTAACGATTCTCATGGCGACTATGACGACGCCGTGCGTCAGGTGGCAAAGGAAGAAACAGTACCGTTGATTGATCTTCACGCGATGAGCAAACCCTTCTACGAAGCCCTGGGCCCTGAGGTTTCAAAGCAGGCTTTTGCGCCGGAAGACAACACCCACCACAATAACTATGGCAGTTACCAACTGGCGAGATGCATCGTTGAGAGCATCAGGGTCGGCGACTTTGGTCTGGCAAGATACCTTGTTGATGATGTTTCTCCATACGACCCGCGCCATCCTGATGACGTCAACGGTTTCAACGTCCCTCCGAGCCCATTAATTACGGACATCAAACCTTTGGGTAGTTGACCAGGATAGGGCGCGTGCGATCGAAAGAAGCTTTAGGGGTTAGGCAGCCGGCAATGCACAAGACTCCACATGCTTGGAGTCTCGGGGAGTTGCAATTTTGGCCTACCCGCAACGTCCCTGGACCATACAAGAGACCACAGGCTTGAGCCTCGTGGAGTTTCAATTTTGGCCTAACGAAACCCCAACCCCAACACCACACCAGCCTGTGGTTGTCTTGGGTGGTCCCCTGGCTGCGCAGTCTTGTATGCTCTTGGGAAGGTTTCGCTATTGACAGCATGAACGGAATATCAGCAAAGATCCGCCTAAACTATTTCCACAACTCTTCAGTACGTCCCAAGCCACAATCAGCCTTCGCATTTCCACCCCATTCAAGCTAGTATTAAGCCTCAATCAAACAATTCAGTGTGGGCGTTGAGAGTGATGAACGCCCCAGTTTTACCCCAGGACAGCTAATGCAATTGCTCATTCAGACAACCGCTTAACCTGAAGAAAACCTATGTTCGAGAGGCTTTCACGAAAACTTGCCTGCCTTAACTTTTCCCTTGCGATAGCTCTCCTCGCCACTGCCGCAACAGATGCCAATGCAGATGTCCGACTGCCCGATGTCATCAGCGACTCAATGGTCCTGCAGCGCGATGCGCCCGTACCTATTTGGGGCAAGGCTGAACCTGGAGAGTCAATAACTGTCCGCATCGCCGGTCAGATAAAACGGACCACCACTGACCGGAATGGAAATTGGCGGGTGGATCTCGATCCTCTGCGTGCGAACGTCACGCCGACCATAATGACCATCGTTGGTCGTAACAAGATTGAACTCAAAGACATACTCGTCGGCGAAGTGTGGCTCGTCTCTGGTCAATCCAACATGCAATGGGATCTGATTCAATCAAGCGGTGGAGAAGGCGTTGTCGCCAGTGCGCACCATCCAACCATCAGACTTTTCAACGTCAGCCGTCAGGTCGCCTTCAAGCACGCGCCTCCACCTCTTGCCTCCTGGCAAGCATGTACGCCCGAGTCAGCCCGAGAATTCTCAGCCGCAGGCTACTATTTTGGTGTCGAGTTGCAGAAGGATCTGAAGCTCCCCATCGGACTGATTAACTCATCCTTTGGCGGTTCGCAGGCCGAGGCCTGGACGCCGGAAGAATACTTACTCGCCTCTAACGATCTCCGTCCTACAGTCGAGCGTGCCAGGATCTGGGACGAGGAGCGGCCGCGTGTGAAGCTGAGATACGAAGAGCAATTGAAGCAGTGGCGCGATAACGCAGAAAAAGCGAAAGCAACCGGAGCCCGTCCACAACCCTCGCCATCCGTTCCTGACGCTCTTCGCGAATACCGAAAGGCCAGTTCGATCTATAGCGCGATGATCGAACCACTGATTCCCTTCCGCATTCAGGGCGCCATCTGGTACCAGGGCGAATCAAATGAAGGCCGTGCCGAACAGTACGGCATCCTTTTGCCGACAATGATCAGAGCGTGGCGCGAGCGCTGGGGCTTCGGAGACTTCCCTTTCGGCATCGTTCAACTCCCGAATTACCGCACCGTACAAAGTGAGCCCACTGATGAACCATGGAGCCACCTCCGCGAGGCCCAGCGGCGCACGGCCCTCACCACTCCAAAGACCGGCTTGATTGTCATCATCGATATCGGTGAAGCAAACGACATCCATCCGCGGAACAAGCTGGATGTGGGCCGTCGCATGGCACTATGGGCCCTGGCGGACGTGTATGGCCCAAAGCGCAGCTGGTCCGGCCCAACATTTAAGAAGGCCACGGTATCGGATTCAAAGATCGTCCTGACGTTTGGAGAAGTGGGGAGCGGTCTTAAGCTTCGGAATGGCGATCGACTGCAAGAATTTGCCATAGCGGGCGCCGATCGCAAGTGGCACTGGGCTGAAGCAAAGATAGTCGGTAAGGACCGAGTCGAGGTTTGGGCCGCTGCCGTGCCACGGCCCGTCGCCGTGCGTTACGCATTCAACAACAATCCGGAGAACCCCAATCTGACTAATGAAACGGGTCTGCCTGCCTCGCCGTTCCGCACTGACGACTGGCCAGGACCGACAGACGGCAGACGCTAAGAAATGGATCCATTCAGCTCTCAACGAATCAAACAATTGGCGATATTCCTCATTGGCGCAGGGATGGCTTTCCTATCTTTTGAAACCACACGCGTACAGAGTCAGCAGGCTCCGGGCGTCGTCGCAAACGCGCACCTGCCGTCGGTCTTCGTCATCGGCGATTCGACTGCCAACAACAATGCAAACGGGGCACAAGGCTGGGCTGATCCCTTCATCAGGCTCTTTGACGTGAACAAGATCAATGTGAGGAATCGCGCTCGGGCTGGCCGTAGCAGCCGGACGTTCCTAACTGAAGGGCTCTGGGACAAAGTGCTGCAAGAGGTTAAGAGCGGTGACGTTGTTTTGATCCAGTTCGGTCACAACGATGGAGGGTCGCTCGATACAGCACGGGCCCGCGGCTCTCTTCCGGGAACGGGCGAAGAAACTAAGGAAATCATGAGGCCGGATGGTGGCAAGGAAGCTGTGCAGACCTTTGGCTGGTACCTGCGACGTTACATCGCTGATACACGAGCGAAAGGCGCAACACCAATCCTACTTTCGCTAACCGTTCGCAATATCTGGAAGGACGGCAAGGTCGAGCGTGGCTCAGGACGGTTTGGACAATGGGCCCGCGAAGTAGCCCTGGACCAGGGAGTGCAATTCCTGGATCTGACTACGCTAATCGCCGACGAGTACGAAAAACTGGGTCCAGAGAAAGTGCAGTCATTATTCGCTGGCGATCACACGCACACCAGTCCGTCCGGAGCTGAACTCAATGCGGCCCTGGTGATCCGCGGGCTGAAGGCACTTCAGGATTGTCAGTTGTGCAAACACACGCGATCGACCAAAGCAAACGAAACGGAGTCAACTTCTCCTTTCTAAACGGGAGGTAATTGTGAAGGAAACGAACAGGTACCCGCAGTTGGGATTTCTTCTAGCGGCGCTCGCGGCAATTCTTTTAGTCATTCCCTTTCGTAGCCTCCCCGTCAGGGCCCAGAGTCAAAGCAACACTCTCGCGTGGCCTGAAATTACTCAATTGTCTAAACCCTGGACCAGGTGGTGGTGGCTCGGCAATATCGCCGAACCGCAGCAACTCACGGAAGAGATCGAGAGGTACAAGAAGGCAGGCATCGGCGGGCTTGAACTTACGCCGATCTATGGCGTCCAAGGCTATGAAGATCACTTCATCGATTTTCTGTCTCCAAAGTGGATGGATCTTTTCGAGCATACTCTTAAGGAAGCCGACAGACTGGACATGGGACTTGACATGGCAACCGGCACTGGGTGGCCATTCGGTGGCCCATGGATTGGCTATGACGACGCGTGTCGAAACTTCGTTCATCAGACTTACTTGCTGAAAGGCGGCGAACGCCTCAGGGAACCAATCCAGCACGTCCAAAAGCCTCTGGTGCGCCCCGTGAGAGGCCAGGTCAGAATTTCAGAGCTGAAGGATCCGATAAGCGCCAATGAAAATCTCCAGGCTCTCGCTATCGATCAAGTGCGCTTCCCGAAGCCTTTACCGTTGCAGGCGTTAATGGCCTATTCAGATAAAGGCAAGACTTTTAACCTGACCGACAAGGTTGACCAGAACGGCACACTGAACTGGATTGCTCCCGAAGGCTCGTGGACGCTATATGCACTATTTCAGGGCTGGCATGGAAAGATGGTGGAACGCGCTGCTCCCGGAGGCGAAGGAAATGTGATCGATCATTTCTCGGCTCAGGCGCTTGGCAACTATCTAAGGAAGTTCGATGAAGCATTCCAAGGACGCAACATCAAGTCGTTGCGCGCATTCTTCAACGACTCATACGAAGTGGATGACGGCGAGGGTGACTCCAACTGGACGCCTGATTTCTTCGACCAGTTCCAGAAGCGGCGCGGCTACGACCTCCGGGACCACCTACCAGCGCTGGTGGGAAAGGATTCCCCTGATAAAAACAGGCGGGTCCTCTACGACTTTCGCGAGACCATCTCCGACCTGCTGCTCGAAGAGTTCACGATTCCCTGGAGAGAATGGGCGACAAACAAGGGCGCCATTATCCGCAACCAGGCCCACGGTTCGCCGGCTAACATCCTCGATCTCTACGCTGCCAGCCACATCCCGGAGACTGAAGGAACTGACATAGTCCGAATGAAGTTCGCGTCGTCAGCAGCCAACGTTACCGGCAAGCCCATTACTGCCGCGGAAGCTGCGACCTGGCTGAATGAGCATTTCATCTCGACGCTAGCGGATGTGAAGTATGCAGCCGACCAGTATTTCCTTGGAGGTGTCAATCACATCGTTTACCACGGCACCCCGTTCTCACCGGCAAGTGAGGAATGGCCAGGGCGATTGTTCTACGCAGCCGTTCATTTTGGACCAAGCAACTCCTTCTGGAACGACTTTCCAACTTTGAATAGTTACATTGCGCGAACACAGTCCTTCCTTCAGGAAGGGCGGCCCGACAATGACGTTCTGCTCTATTATGCAATCCATGACATGTGGTCCGAACCCGGCAAGAGTACACTGGTTCATGTGGGCGGGGGGCACGATGTTGGTATAACGCAGAAGGACGCCCAGTTGATGCTCGATGCCGGTTATGCCTACGACCTCATTTCAGACCGGCAGCTTGCAGATGTCAGCTTCTCAGGAACTTCGCTACGCACGGGTAATCTGCCTTACCAGGTAATCGTACTGCCGGAGCTGCGTCTGATGCCTTTGAATAGTTTTGCAAAGCTTATGGATCTGGCACGGAGTGGCGCCACGGTGATCGTGCATCGGAACCTGCCGGCTGACATCCCGGGATTGGGCGGTCTCGAATCACGTCACGCTGAGTTCAAAAAGCTGGTCGGTCAGCTTGATTTTAGCCAGGCTGATAGCGCCGGTGTGAGAAGCGCGAAAGTTGGGAAAGGAAGGTTTCTTCTTGGCGAAGATCTGAAACAACTGCTGGCGAGCGCGAGAGTCAGGCGCGAATCAATGGCTGATCAAAATGTTCAATTTTTGCGCCGTACTTACGAAGGCGGCCATCATTACTTCGTCGTCAATCGCAGCGACAAGCCTATAGACGGTTGGGTCCCCATTCACCAGGATGGGAAGACAGTCGCGATCTTTGATCCCATGCGCGCGGTGGCCGGGATCGCGGATGTCCGAAGCTCCACGACCGGTGGACGCGAAGTCTATCTTCAGTTGGCGCCCGGCGAATCGTTGATTCTGAGGACCTTTGCGACCGTCGTCAAAGGGCCATCCTTCACGTACACAACCATCAGCGGTACGCCACAAACAGTTGGGGGCACGTGGTCTGTTCGCTTCGTCGAAGGGGGGCCGGAGCTACCAACTGCAAGGGAGACAACACAACTTGGTTCTTGGACCAACTTCGGGGGCGAGGCCGTGAAGAGCTTTTCCGGGACGGCCACGTACACCATCTCTTTGGCGCGCCCGGCTGAAGGAAAAGGCGATTGGATTCTGGATCTGGGCCGCGTTGCTGAGAGCGCACGCGTCACCTTCAATGGCACGGATCTCGGAACACTGATTGCGCCGCCCTATCGAATTAGGATTCCAGCTAGTCTTTGGCGGGATAAAAACACGCTCGAGATCGCAGTCTCGAATCTTATGGCAAACAGGATTGCGGACCTTGAGCGCCGCAGGGTTACGTGGAAGAAGTTCTACAACATAAACTTCCCTTCCCGGCTCCCAGAGAACCGGGGTGAAGATGGGCTTTTCACCGCATCTCGCTGGCCCCCAAAAGATTCAGGCCTGATTGGACCAGTGACTCTTTCGAGTGCGACTGACCGACGCGCTTCGCCTTAAATTGATTAAGTGAACGACGAAGGCGCGCTGTAGCTTTCGGAGCTAAAGGTTCAAATCGGACAGGTCTCACCTCGGAGAGGCGACATGTTTCGTATCCCGTGATGCGATCTTGTTTCGGAGTGCACGGAAACGGAGGAACGGGGAAGGTTAGTTATTGTTCGTGCTAATTCGTGTGATTTCGGTAGCGCCAGGTAAGCCTGGCTGTTCTAGTGAACTGAAAGGAGTTCACCTTGTCAATTGTCCGTTCAACAAGTAGCTGGTGCAAGCGTGAGTGGGAGCAATCTTGCTGGCGATGCCTTGCACGAGCG
>JBGSWR010000051.1:0-41723 GCA_041751855.1 Pyrinomonadaceae bacterium | reverse complement strand
ACCTCACTAAAGTGAGGTGTTAATGAGAAGAGAACTTAGCCAACTAGTTTCCTGCGCGCCGAGATTCATCCAAATTTAACTATCAATGCGAATGAACGTGGGAATCATGTGTTACAGCACTAGCCGCACAGGGCACTAGTGACGCGGAAGATCAGCACTACTCAGAAGGCGGCAACGTCGGACTGGGGGAGGGCTCAGCCACTGGCCGCGCGAAAATAATCGGTTCCGCTTTACTGATTCCCTTCCCTTCCTCAATCACCAGCGACTGATTCGCCTTTACGTCGGGCACTCTCATCCTGCCGCCACTCGGCCAAACAATGTCGACCGTAAATGTGCGTTCCGTACTGTCTGGCTTGCCCAGGCCCATCGTTAGCGGAAGTTCACTCTGTGAAGCATAACTCGAACCGGTCCGTACCATGTTTGATGTCTTAAAGTTATTGGCGCCTCGGACTGTGACTTTTGCCCCAATAGCATCGCGGTTCGATTTGGCGCCGACCAACTTCAGCCGCAACATGTCGTTCTGGTTGGCGTTATCGTTGCGATAAAGTCGGGCGGGACCGTTATTCGAGGTTATCAGAATATCTAAATCACCGTCGTTATCGAAATCTCCATACGCGGCGCCACGGCCGACCAGTGCCCGTCCGAGAGCGCGACCAACGCGATTTGTAACCTCTTCAAACTTGCGCCGGCCAGCATTACGAAACAGATGCGGCGATTGCGCATAGCGCGCGCGTGGCTGCACCTTCTGAATGTCATCCGAGACATGGCCATTGACTGCAAACACATCGAGGAGGCCATCAAGATCATAGTCAAAGAAGAACGTCGCAAAGGTTAAGGACTGCTCAGACATCTTGCCGATGCCCGATGCCACCGCTTCATCGATAAACAATCCGTTTCCCTCATTGCGATAGAGCGCCATCCTCTCGCTGGTGAAATTTCCGATCACGACACTCTGGCGTCCGGACCCATCGTAGTCAGCAGCATCAACACCCATCCCGGCCCGAGCAGCGCCTGTCTCGCCAAAAGCTACGCCTGCCGTCAAAGCTTCGTCAGTAAAGGTGCCGTTGCCATTGTTCTTGTAGAGCTTATTAGGTTCAGTATCATTGGCTACGAACAGATCCATCCAGCCGTCATCGTTATAGTCGAGCAGAGCTACCCCAAGCGCTTTGCTGCTCGGATCGGCGAGACCGGCGCGCTCCGTGACGTCCTCAAAAGTCCCGTTGCCACGATTCCGGTAGAGCACGGGACTCTGCCCCTTATACTTCTGCGGAGTACAGTAAGACTTATTTGTGCCATCAAGCGTGCAATGAATGTCGGTCTCAGGTGTCCACTCGACGTAGTTCGCGACGTACAGGTCCACTCTTCCATCTTTATCGTAATCAAACCACGCAGCGCTCACGCCGAAGCCCGGGTCAGCAACTCCGGCGCGCTGAGAGACGTCCTGAAACTTCCCATTGCCAAGATTGCGATAAAGCTTATTGGCGCCAACTGCGGTGATGTAGATGTCAACGAAACCATCATTGTCGTAATCCGCCACCGCGCAGCCAATACCGTAGACAGGGGCTGCAAGACCAGCTTCACGCGTCACGTCGGTAAAGGTTCCGTCCTTGTTGTTACGATAGAGAGCAGCCGTGGTCCGGCGCCCCTTCTGTCCGGGCCAGCCTGTTGAGTTAACCAACAGAATGTCCTGCCAACCATCATTGTCATAGTCGAGAAAGGCTGCGCCTGCGCCCATCGTTTCGGGCAGGTATTTCTCACCAAAAGCGCCACTATTATGCCGAAAGCCAATGCCGGCTGCCGCCGTAACATCCGTGAATTCGATTGGACCGGTAGGTCTTGGCACAGGAGTAGGCGTCGGTGTGGGCGTGGCCTCCGCTGTCTCTGCCGGGGTTACAGGTTGAGTGGTATCTTGACCTGCATCGCGACAGCCCAATGCGAGTGTCGTAAATAAGATAACGCCTACGAGGGATAGAGAACGAAGCATCTTTGAATCTATTAGTTGATTGCTCTTCAAGCGACCTTCTCCACGGGAGTAGTGGAGGCGCGTCGCCGGGAAGTCAAAGCTATTTCGATAAGGCTAGCTGTGGGACCTACGATGAAAAGGGCGTAATACGGAGCGTGAATGTTTTCCATCAGTCTGAGAACCATCTCAACAAAGGCAATGGCAATGGCGACCACTATCTGCGCCAGTTTGGACGAGCGAACGGTCGTCTTGGGATCTGTGATCATGAAAAATATGAAGAGCTGGTACATCGGCCCAGTGATGGGAGCTACCTCGGCCAGAAATGCATGCCCGGTCATGAGACTGCGCAGATACGCGAATACTATGAACGAGATCACATAAGCAAGTGTGATGTGGAGTCGCCCCACGTGGTAAGTGATGATGAGGCCGAGCGCCCAGATAATGAATACTGGCCAGAGATTATTACCCCACTGCACGCTGAGGGTCGAATAGGCCCAGGGCGCAATCAGGAGCATTACACAGATGCCAAAGTTTGAAGGATTCCAGAGATGGCGGTTCTTTACCCGTAACACATATTTCGACGTTATCGAGATGGCGCTACAGAGAGCAAAAGGCCAGAGATAGGGCGAGCGTGTCAGGATCCCAACACTTATTCCGGTGATGTATGAACTTGCGAGATGGGGCCATTTCCCGGCAAAGATGCGGCTGAAAACAACTTCGATCACAATCGCAGTACCGATCGCGAGCAGCAACGTCGGATAGCTCTCGAGGATGCCATAGGTCAACTGTCCCACCAGCAGAATAATCGTGATGAAGATCGGCGCGACAAACCGGCTATCAATACCGAGCAGCTTCGTAGGCTTTGCTTCCCCGGATTTAGTGATTGGCGATGATGGGACTGTCGCAACGCTCATTCTGTATCCTGATTTTCCATAAAGAGTTTAATACTAGACGCCCTAGAACCCCTGGCCCTTTACATGATCGTCAAGGTGTAACTTCGTGTGTTTTCGTGGACTGTCTTTTTTAGCCGTCGCAACAAAAGGATCCACGAACTCACACGAGAACGGGCTCAAACGAGGACCGAAGCTTTCTCCTCCATATCTATTTCACAGCTTCGGCAGTTGGATGGTTCACGGCCTAGGTCGCTACCTGGACCACAGGTAGACCACTAACGGCAGTTGGTGGATTCTTCGACCTGGCCTACCGCGCTGCCCCACCTCGACCTCACAAAAGACCACCAACGGCAGTTGGTGGATTCTTCGACCTGACCTACCGCCCTGCCTGGACCACATAAAAGACCACCAACGGCAGTTGGTGGTCTTTGCCCCTGTACCCCGTCAGTTTCGTAGGCGGGGTCGAACGATCCACCAGCTCCCGTTGGTGGTCTTTGCCCCTGTACCTCGTCAGCTTCGTAGGCGGGGTCCAACAATCCACCAACTCCCGTTGGTGGTCTTTGCCCCTGTACCCCGTCAGTTTCGTAGGCGGGGTCGAACAATCCACCAACTCCCGTTGGTGGACTTTGCCCCTGTACCCCGTCAGCTTCGTAGGCGGGGCCGAACAATCCACCAACTTCCCGTTGGTGGTCTTTCTTCGATGCTCTCTTAATGTATCTCGACTTCACACCTCATTTACCCGATGGATCGTGTTGGGCTCAGGCTTTTCTAATGTCTGCACTCTACCTGAGGGCCAACGGATCTCGATTCGTTCCACGTTCGCATTCCTACCAAGCCCAAAATGCAGTCGCCGCTGGTTCTGAGAGCAAAAACCACTTCCCCCAGACACTTCCTGAACCTGTTCCTTACCATCCCAGAAAACGCGCACTTGTGTCCCAATCGCGCTGCCGTTACTCGATGTTGCGTCAAGGTCAAAGGCTATCCAATGATTCTCCGCGACCACCGTGTTCTTGTAGACGAGCAAGGGACCGCGCTGGTTCGCGACGACAACATCAAGCACGCCGCGATTCCAAAGATCCACCAGGACAACCGCTCGCCCATCCAGACGATCGCGCGCTCCCACTGCCTGCGCTACGTCAGTGAACTTGCCAGCGCCGTCGTTGATCCAGACACGCTTCTGTTGAAAACCTGAGAGAGTGCGATTGTGCATCGGAGGCCAGTTTGCAGCGTCTGCAATGATCTTGCTGTTTCCCCCAGCAATCTTGGTGAAGTCGTACCAATAGTTCGTGCCTCGTTCAAGCGAGACGTAGCCGTTAGTAAGATAGATGTCGAGAGTTCCGTCATTATTCAGATCGCCAAAGTGCGCCCCGAAACTCCAGCCTCCGAGCTCAACGCCCATCACGCGCGCGAGATTGTCGTATTTCAAGCCATCACCGGAAGTACCGTCGCGCGGCATCCAAAGGTTGTTACCCTGGATGAGCACCCCCTCTTCCGAAATGTTCGTCACGTAGATTGCAAACTTACCTTGATTAAGAATATCGCCCAACGCTGCATTCATGCCGCTCTTCGGCGCAAAGCCAACGCCCGTTCGCTCGCCAACGTCGCGAAAACGCTCGCCCTTCTCGTTGAAGAAGAGTTCCGAGACCCCATAGTCATTCGCAATAAATAGGTCTGGATACCCCGTGCCGCGCAGGTCCGCAGCCACGGCCGCCAGAGCCCACCGGCGCGTATTGATGCCCATGCGTTCCGTAACATCTTCGAATGTTCCGTCACCACGATTTTTTAACAGGTATTTTCGACCACCATTTCTCGCGTACTCGAAGCTCTCAGGCATGACGCGAGTGGTCTTCAGGTTCCAAAGGTTTACGTCTTCGGCATAGTATCCGCCCAGAAAGAGATCCAGGTGACCGTCGCGATCGAAGTCGAACCAGATAGCAGTATTTATGTTTGCCCAGGTAGGAAGACCAGCCTCCTCCGTAATCCGCGTGAAGCTTTTTCCAGCATTGTTGCGCAACAGTTCCGAACGACCCCACTTGTAAACAAGCAGATCCTCGTAACCATCGTTGTTATAATCACCCCAGATCGCCCCCATCGAGACGCCATTTTGATTTATGTCGGCGACCCCCAACTTTGCTGCTACGTCCGAAAAGGTGCCATCGCCATTGTTGCGATAAAGCGCATTCTGACTGCCTTCGCCGCTGTTTGTAACGTAAAGGTCATGCCACCCATCGCGATCATAATCTACTACTGAAACTGAAGCCCCCATTGAGGCTACCTGTGGCATGATGTGGTCGAGCTTTGCGTCAAGCTTTGGAGCAGTGTGAACAAAATTGACACCCGACGCCTGCGAGACCTCTTCAAAGTAGAAACCGTACCGGCGCAGGGCAGCTTCCTTACTGGTGTTGGGATCGAGGCCTTCGTGGGCCTGACTACGATAAAAATGGCGCAGGACAAGCGGAGTCGCAATCAACCCAATGAAGAAAATCAGAAGCAGAACGCGTGGGATAAGACTCTTGCGCATCTCTATTACTGTGGTCTTAAGGCGTTACTCAACCGGTTCGGTGTCACGTAGCGCGTATGGTAGTTTCGCCAGTCCTGGGGATAACGGCGATAAACCGGGTCATCTTCGAGACGTGTTGGTGCAGTAGTGTAATCGCCGCTTGCATGCGTTGGCAAAGGGAGAACGGTCTTTGAGAACGCAGTGTTGAGATCTCCATCCTTCTCCCAGCCATCGCAGATCAGAACGAAATCGCGGACCCATCCATCCGGCGGCGGCGCGTAGGCGGGAAACTTGAGCACCAGTTCATCACCGGCGTTCATAATCACATAGCGATCATCCACGGCAGTTAACAGCTCAATAACATCACCAAAGCGAGTATGGTAACCCACCAGGTCATACCATAGCGGCGCCGTTCCGGCCAGGCGGTTGTAATCAGGCAGTTCTGGTGACGACTTATTAGCCTGCGACACTGCCGAAAAGCCCCTGTAGCGTAGCGACGCTCCACTGAGGGCCACCCGCTGGGACTTGAAAGTCTCTGGAGATAATCCGATCGCCCAGGCCACCTGGTCCCAGTAGATCTCCATATTTGTCTTCAGTCTCAGCCGGCGCGGCGCGCTCGGACGGAAGACACCAGTCAGATCTATCAAAACTGTCTTGTTCTTACCCGCAGGGAAACCAAGTGCCGGATGCGCTGTAACCCACCCGCCTTTTCCATCTGCTACTTCGAGGCTCAATGGTTGCGGACCGGGTTGGTTACCCTGGCTGACAGCAACGTTAATTGAGCTGTCCGTTGGATGAATCCAGCCCGAAGCAACTAGCCAGAGAGGCCCCTTCTCGGGCGCGTCCGCCGGTAATTCGAGTTCAACAAAATGTGGGCGTGTGATTCCCTGGTAACGACCCCGCCCGAAATGGTCGAGGTAGCGACCATCGATCGCGCTGACGACTTCTGACACGTCACGACCTTCATCGTCTCTGGCGTCGGCAAATGCTCTTAGCGGAGAAAGTGAATGCACCTTTAATGGTGGCGGGGGAATGACGAAACGCTCGTCCACAAAAACTTCAGTGCCAGCTGGATGATCTACCACCATCAGGGACACGTGATCGAAGAAATGGGTTTCCCATAGCTCGGCCGTGATCCGAACATCATAAAAGCCATCACGTGGGCGCATCTGATCGCCGCGGACCTTCACCCACTCTTCGGTCATCATCACTCCCGCAGTGTCCTGGGCGTTGATCTTCAGGCCAAGCGGCGAACGCCAGAGCGTATCTGTAACGAAGCTCATGCGCTCGCCGTCAAAGGCAAAGACCCACGGGCATGAACCCTTCAAGCGCTGCTCAGCAAGAACCGCCTGATCGCTTTTGAATTCAAACTCAGCTTGAACGACGCCGTTGGGCCAGATGATACGGGCCACGTCAGTCTGCAACTGCTCGCCAAGACCAAAATGTAAAAGGGGTCCCGAGATTGACTGCTTCTGGGTAAGGAGGCCCGCACGAATCTCGATCTCTCCTCCGATGCCGAAGGAGTTGATTCGTTGGTCGCCAGTAGCCTCCTGCGCACGCGGTCGAATGATCTGCCAATGATAGTTCCTGGTGCCTCTTGCCAGCGCGCGGACTCCCTGTCTGTTCGTGTCGGTTGCCAAAAGATCAACCAAGCCGTCTCCATTTGTGTCGAGGGCGGCAAAGACCTTCAGTGGAAGGGGGGCATTTATCTGTTGAAAACTACCTTGCGGAGTACTGAGCCAGATGCTCGCAACGGGTTGATCTCCTAATGACGCCGCTATTAGATCAAGGCCGCCGTTGTTGTCAAGATCGGCGACGATCAGCTTGGCTGACCCTGGGGCCAGGGAAGATGGGGGAGTGGACCAACGTACAGTCTCGGCAACTATCAGCCCTTCGCCATCCTTGTAAGAAAGGCGCTGAATTAGCCCATCGTTTCGTAGCGCCAGAAAGTCGAGTCGTCCATCGTTGTCAATATCGGCCACCGCAAGTGCAACGACAGATTGAACGGGAGACGGCGGCGGCAGCAGGCGAAATTGTCCCCCGCGTTCATTGGCAAAGATCTTCACTTCGCCATTCGCCTGAAGAAATGCTGCATCAGCATCTCCATCCGCATCTATATCGCCCCAGACAAAGCCGCGCGGGTTCTCGACGCCTTGAAATGGCCGGATCTCTTTGAACGTTCCGTCACCATTGTTTTGAAGAACCAGGGCCGGACCCTGCTGTGGCCCGATTACGATATCCAGGTCTCCGTCAGCCTCGATATCTGCTGCCCATGCGCCATACAATTCCGCCCGTGTGATCGCTCCCGGCAGTTTGGTGTTTGCAGTAACATCTAAGAACGATCCGTCACCATTCTGCTTGTAAAGTCGGAAGCCGCCCGGACCAGCAAGCGCAAGGTCAATCCTAAAGTCATAGTCGAAGTCGAGTGGAGCTACCGAGTCGGGTAAAGACAGGCCACTTGAATTTGCACCGGGAAAATCGAGCTTTGCGCCGCTGGCAAATTGAATCTCACGGCCATTATGAAAGACTATTTCGTATGGTCCTTCTCCAGTTAGCGATAGAGCGCCAACCCATATTGCATCGCTTGCATTCCCGAGATTCTCAGGCGCATAAGTCAGTCCCTCGTCGGGTGCGGCGGGTTGCGGTGAGGGAGACTCAAGCCGGTAAAGTCTGGTGACAGGCTCGCCAACGACGTCTGGGGGAAGCTTAACTGCGGCCAGACTCTGTTGATATTCAGGAACGCGAACCAGAACGTTGCGCAAGAACTGGACACGTGGGGCCGCTGCGCGCGGATCTTCTGCCGCGGCCTTCTGCAAAGCCCGAAACTGTTCCTGCACCTCTTCAGGCCAGGACACTACTCTTTCCTCTAGCACCGATATTATTCTCTGCAAAGTAGCGGCATCGCCCCGGCGAGAAGCAAGACGAGCAAGATCAAGCTGCACCGCCAGGTTGTTCGGCTGAACCTTCAGTATCCTTTCAAGGAGAGCAATGACCTCGGCCTCGCTACCCTCGGCGGCCTCACGCTCAATCTCCGAAGCAAGCATGTAAAGGGCTTTAAGGTCGTTCGGATCGAGTTCAATTGCTCTTCTCAAGTACGAGATTGCCTGGGCATAGTTGCCACGATTGCTTTCGAGAAGAGCGAGAAGGACTTTGATGTGAGCGCTATCGGGAGCGAGGGCTTCGGCCTTTTGAACATTCTCAGCAGCCTTATCGAATTCTGTATGCCTTAGATAAAGTAGACCAAGATTGGCCCAAGCCGCAGGTTCCCCCGGGGCAAGCTGGGTAGCTTCCTTAAGCCTTGCTTCCGCCCGCACGTCGTCCCCTACTTGCAATGCCGAGAGACCGACGTAAAAAGCGCGTATCGCAGCAAGATATTCGGGAGAGTTGGGCTGTGGCACATTGGGACCGCGCTGACAAGATGAGACGGCGATAAAGAGAACGAGCGCCACGGCAAGCGACACTCGTTTTGAAACGTGCAGAGGTCTAAATATTTCCATCCGACTAAAGAGGTCCATCGCCGAGGTGCCACCCCATGCAACCAATCGGCAGATTTTTATCTTATTTAACAGACAATGCTATGTATTCCGCACCACTGGGAACGCGCCGTAGATACGACCTTCGTGAAACGCAACGTTTTTCCCCTTAAGGCTTTGTCGCAGTTCTCCAGGGTCGCCCGAGTACAAATTGCCCTGGAAATCTAAAACGCATTTTCCGATCTCGGCCGGCGGCAACATCCCAACAAGCTCGCGAGCTTCGACCAGCATTGCATGCCAGCTTTGAGAGAGTTTACTTGGTTCTGGAGGAGAACCAGCAAACGACAGTGCGCCGATTTCAGATTTAGAATAACGGGCTGACCTTCCTGCCTGCTCGAGAATCGCGGAAGGACTGAAGCCGGGATCTTTGCCACTCGCGGCCCACGCGAGATACCCGAGCCTTTGTATTCGTTCATGGCAGCTTATGACATCAATCCAATCACGGGCCTCGAGGCGACCGACAAGCGCGAGCACCTTGTTCGTGGCAAGGTCGAAAGGATGAAGCGTCAGGCCGAAGTCCTCGTGTTGTATTAAAGGAAAGAAGCGGAAGGCGCTGTCCGCCGCCCACTGCATGATTACGCTTTGACCTTCCTTACTTACTTCGGCTTCAACGAACCCGTTCCGCTCCCTGAGCAGGCCCAGAAGGTAGCCATGAGAACTGAGCACTTTGCTATCCGCTTCCCAACTCGCAGCGACTGCACTCGTAGTATCGTGAAAAAGATCGATGTCGCGAGATATACGGGTCGCGCCTGTAAGCGCATTCAGCGCCACTGCGCCGGCAACGTAGCTTTCGCCAGTCTCGAGACGTTGCCGCGAAACTAAGCGACAGATTCGGCGCTGGAATTCTGTAAGAGCCATTGTCGGAGCGTCGCGGCCTTCCGAAATGCCAGCGAATCACCATGACGTTCTATGTACTCCAGAACGCGGCAGGCTTCGACTGGGGTTTCAGGGTAGTAATCTTGCCGGAGAAACCATAAGCAACGCCCTCGATACTCATCGACAAGCGCGTTAACACTTTCCATTACTTCAGTTTCCGCTTGATTCATCAGGCTGAGTCTAGCGACCTTTGCGGTTCCTCACAAGCAGGCTAACGAATCAAAGAGTTCGAGCAAAAGCTGATCAGGTCTCTCCTAACGTTCACCTTCTTAAAGCTGCTAATTTAATTCCTAATTTTCATAACGGAATCTTTGTTGCAGGACTGGACTAAAGTGGAAATATAGCATACGCTTTTGCGCGAAACGCAGCGCCTAAGGAGCAAGAACACCAACTGGAGGTCCCTAAAACGAAGTTACTCTTCCGGTCGGCCTTGCCAACATTTTGATTCTGAGCATCTCCGATAGCCGCGGTTTGTATTATGATCTGCGGCTCATTTTAATTCAGGATCAAGCTTCATCGGTAAAAGACTCCTTGAAAGGCCACTTTGAATGAAGTTATTGTCACTAGCCCTCCTGTTACTGATCTTCGCTCCCGTTAACTTACATTCGCAGCAGCTTGCAACCGCATCGCTGGCAGGACGGCTGACGGATCCGAATGGCGCAGTTGTCCCGGGTGTCAAGGTTTCGGCCGTTCACCTTGGAACCGGTGCGCGGCGTGAGACAACCACTAACGATGAAGGTCTTTACGCCTTTCAGAATTTGGCGGTCGGCGAATACGACATCAGCGCAACTGCCCCCGGCTTTGCCGAAGCAACCTACAGGTCCGTAGTTCTACAAGTAGGCCAGAGCCAGATCTTCGACATTGCTCTCAAAGTCGGCGAAATCGAGGGGGTCCTCGACGACTTAGTCTGGCGAACCCCCATGGTCAACACTAACTCCCCGAGCGTCGAGGCAGTCATCACCGCGCGCGAGGTAGAAACCCTTCCTCTTAACGGACGCAATTTTCTCGAACTAGCCTTGCTGGTGCCCGGTAACTCACCCGCGCCCAATTTTGATCCCACGAAGACCAATTCGGTTGTGATCTCTTCGGCCGGACAATTCGGACGTGGCGGCAGCGTTACTGTCGATGGAGTGGATACAAATGACGATGTCGTCGGTGGACCAGTGCAGAACATCTCTCAGGAAGCAGTCCAGGAATTTCAAAGCGCTACTAATCGCTTTGACGCTCGGTTGGGTCGCTCTGGTTCCGGAGTTATGAATGTCGTAACCAAGTCAGGTACAAACAGTTTTCATGGCTCAGCAGCCACCTTCTTTCGTCACGATAGGCTTCAAGGACTTCCCGCTACTTTCGATCGCAGCAGCGGGCAAAATCCACCGTTCGATCGGCAACAGTACGCGTTTTCTCTGGGTGGCCCATTAAGGAGAGATCGGGCGTGGTTTTTTGGGGCATTTGAGTATCGCAACCAGGATGGCGCTGTGCTCGTGGGCGAACGTGATGTCACCGCTCGTTTGATCAGGCGGAGTTTCTCTGTCGCCCCGCTCGACGATCTGATGAGCACAGTGAGGATCGACTTGAGACCCTCCACCAACGATAGCCTGGCTTTCCGGCATTCATACCAGGAGGAAGAGAGCGTATCGGCAAGTACGCTTATTCGCTCGATCGGTTCGGCCAGCCAACGTCAGTCGAGTCGCAATAGAACTCACTCCTTCTTAAGTAATTACACTCGAGTACTCTCGCCGCGCGATGTCAACAGTTTTAGTTTCAGTTTCAGTAACTTTTTGAACCGGACCGTTCCGGTCACGCCCGGCCCGCAACTGACCTTTCCCAGTATTCAAGACGGCGCTTCGTTTCGCGTACCGCAGCAGACAGAACAGAAACGATTCCAGTTCAGTGATGTCTTTACCACTGTTCGCGGCACCCATGCGCTGAGTGTGGGCGCCGACTTTCAGCACGTTCGTTCGGGATTTCGCCTGGATGTCTTCCAGGAGGGCCGGATCGAACTGATTGAAGACTTTCCGGATTTTGATAGGAACGGCGACGGGCGCGTTGACGACAATGATCTGCTTTTCGCAGTGACCCTGAGGAGCGCCTTTCCGGATCGTCCTCTGGTAATTCCGAATGCAAACAACAACCATTTTGCCGTCTTTATCCAGGACGACTGGCGCATTAGACCTAATCTGACTCTCAACCTGGGCCTGCGCTGGGAGATCGATACGGACGTAAAAAACATCAGCCGCTTTAACGAGATCAATCCATTGGTTCAGCCATTCCTGAGTGGAACGAGGTCTCGTGACAAGAACAACTTTGGGCCCCGAGTCGGTTTCAACTGGGCCACTGCTGACGGGCGGACGTCGATCCGGGGCGGGTACGGCATTTACTACGACCGCGTGACGTTGCAGATCCAGTCACTCGAGCGCGGGCTTGATGGGCGCGCGCTGCCGATCGAGGTACGCGCTGGAAACATCTTCTTCATTCCACCACCGTGCCTGTTCGATCCAACCTGCGGGCAGTTTCCGCCACCAGCCCCAACTCTTGCGAATCCTTTTGTAGGCTTTGTTTTACCGGGCGCAGGAGCGGGCGGAATCAATATCATCGACAACGATCTTCAGAATCCCATGGTGCAGCAGACCAACCTTGGGATTCAGCATGAGTTCGCGACCGGTTACGTTGTACGCGCCGACTATGTCCATAACTTTGGCACGCATTTCATCATTGGACGCACGATCGGCCAGGTCTTCAACCCGGTAGTCGGCGGGCCAGACCTGGTTAAGAACCTTGAATCGAGCGTCAAGACAAAGTACGACGCTCTGCTTCTAAGCGTAGAGAAGCGGTTCTCGAATAGATTTGGTTTTCGCAGCTCTTATACGCTGGCAAAAGCCTTTAACTACGCCAATGATGATCAGATCCCCTTCTCGAATGGTCCAATCGATCCGACAAACCTGCAACTCGAATATGGGCCACTGCCAAACGACCAGCGTCATCGCTTCTCTTTCGCTGGAACATTCGACGCGCCGCTTGGCATCCGGCTGTCTCCCATCTGGGCCATCGCCTCGGGCGTTCCCATGGACATACTCTTGCCCGACGGCAGTTCGCGCATTCCGACCTTACAACGCAATGCGGGTGACCGAATCTTTAAGACCGGGGCTGAGCTGAACACCTTTATCCAGCAGCTTAATGCGGCTGGCGGTGTTCCTGGAGTCGGTCCATTGCCGCTCGTCCGCGACAACGCCCGCTTTAGTGATAGCTTCAACTCTTTCGATCTGCGAATCTCAAGACCTATTCGCCTGGGCGAAAGAGTGCGAATCGAACCTATTGTCGAAGTGTTCAATCTCTTTAATGTGACGAACATCCTTGGAATTTCAAACGTCAACTATTCCGGATTCTCGAATGTCCTGGTCCGGGACAGCAACGACCCAACTAGCGCTGGCTTTTTGCGTTCGTCGAGCTTCGGCAATCCCGTCACGACTGCCGGCGGAGTGTTCGGCTCGGGCGGCCCGCGTGCCTTTCAATTAGCAGCCCGCCTGACGTTCTAGGTGTGCAACGGACGAACAGAACAAGATACCCCAGTGGCTCTAGAGAGCGTGTCCAAAATCTATTATCGGAGGAAATCTCATTAACACCTCACTTCAGTGAGGTGATCAGAGAGCGACGGGACTGGAAACCGTTTCAACGGTTTCGAGAAGGCCAGACAATCCTTGGCCACCTCACTGAGGTGAGGTTAATGAGATGTCTCGATTTCGACTTTTGATACAGCCTCTAAAGCGGTGGGGTATCCTCTCTTATTTTTGACACACTCTCTTTATAGGTTGGGGCTAGGCGGCTGAGAACGCCCCCCAAACCATTTTAATGGTTTCCAGAATGACCCTGACCTTTTGCTCTTTTCTAGGGGGAACTTGAACCAGAGGAGTCTGCGATGTCGAACTGCATTGGTATGAAGCGCATGGAGTTGGCAAGAGAAAGATCAAGATTAAACGATACTTGGACTGAAGAAAATGAAGAGTTCTAAATCAGATGGAAAATTCGTCATCTGTATCCGTAACGAGGGATGCGAGGATTTGGAGCCGAGAAAGGTCTATCGTGTGTTACCAGATAAAGCGGCCGCGGCCGATGGGTACCTTAGGGTGATTGACGAATCGGGTGAAGACTATCTGTATCCCGAAGATTATTTCTTGCCAATCGAGTTGCCAAAATCGGCGGAGAAAGCGCTTCTTTCGGCCGCCTAGAAGCTCGCACGCCGAGCCAGCGCCTGCTGCTGATCGTCAGAATTACCTACACCATGCTTTAGCATCGTGGAGTTTCAACCTCAACCTGAAGGCTCTCTACAATAACTCCCTCTTGAGGTTGCGCTCCATGAGGCGAAGCCCCTAATTTGTAGGCATATAATTTTTCGGTCAAGGTTGAGCACCATGACGCTACAGCATATGTGTCTAAACCGTTAGCTCTTAAAGCGCTGAGCCTTCCGGAAAATATACGACACGTGTAGGCTCTGGTGGTTTTGTCAGGCAGAAAGCTGACAAAACAGGCAGCGGGAGTCGGTCGTAATCTCTTGTGGGACAAGAGGAGAATACTGAGTTTGAATCTTAATATACTCTCCATAGTTCTACTTCTCTTTAGTTCTTTCGTAACACCTTATGCTCAAGAGCCTCAGAGTCACAAGCCACGTAAGGTAGGTTCATACAACGATAAGATTCGAAGCAGCGAAGCTGAGCAGTGGCATCTCGAAGACTCTCGAGATAAGTTGCTAAAAGAACCAACTACAAAAGCTTACGTTATCGCTTATCGTGGGCGTCATGATAATCCTGGCAAGGCTCTAAGATATGCCTTGAGGGCCAAAAATTGGTTGGTCGAATGGCGCGGCATAGTCCCTCACAGAATTGTTGCAATTGATGGAGGAAGGCGAGAGAAGTTCATTGTCGAATTGTGGCTCGTTCCGAATGATGCACAACCTCCCGCCCCAACCCCAACGGTAAGTGTAAAAGATGATTTAGGAGATAATCTTCTTTACGATGAGTTTGGTGTTGGCTATGACAATTTTGGAGAGCGCGCAGAGGATGCTGTTGCCCGGCTTGACGGATTCGCAGCGGCGTTGAAAAAAGAGCCCAATTCATGGGGATGCATCATCGCTTATGCTAAAAGTGGGGACGATCGAGATGGCGTGGTTTGGGATGCTCCGGGGGAAGCTCTCAAGATTGCCCGCATTCAGAGGAACTACCTGATTAGAAAGCACGGGTTTGCTGCATCTAAATTGACGGCTATTGATGGTGGATATGGTGGGCGAGTTGTAGCGCTCTGGATAGTGCGACCCCATGCCCGCTTTGATAGAGGTCCCTTCCGGTATCCGAGCAGACTCAGAGCTAGGAGGAATGGTACTCTTACAATCAATAACAGTTATAGACTGAATCTTTGCTGTAAGGCGTGCGTCAAAGGAACCGTTCGGAGATAGTTATGAAACTTAAAGTGATCGTTCATGAAGCTGAAGAGGGCGGCTATTGGGCGGAGGTACCAGCGATCCCGGGATGCGCTACTCAAGGAGAGACTTTTGAAGAGCTGCTGCAAAACTTGTATGAGGCTATTGAGGGTTGCTTAGCAGTTGATCTCTCGCCTGAGGAAGTCAATGAGAATGGCCGAGTGCTTGAGATTGCAGTATGAAGGCGGTCTCGGGCAAGAAGTTTCTAAAGATCCTCGAGCGGCAGGGCTGGGAGTTGTTACGGGTGCAAGGCAGCCATCACATTTTCGGTAAAACTGGGAGTGAGGTGCGGCTATCGGTACCGATCCATAGCAACAAGCCACTCAAGGTTGGCTTGTTGCGGCATCTCATGAAGCTGGCAGGTATTTCTGAGGCCGACGTCTAGATCACTCTGTTCGGGCTTTAGGGGTCTCAAATAGACGGCCCAGTAAGGCTGAAAAGAGTTAGAGTTAGAGTTAGAGCTGAGATAGGAAGCCAGCCATTGCGGCTGGTTTTTTGTAGTTGCTTGGCTACATTCGAAAAATGCTCTCAGATCCCTAAGCAACGCACGTGGACCACTGGACACAATCCTCTTCACTGGCAGAGATTGGTCAGAAATATTCTTAATAAACTCGGAGATCTTTGCCATCAACCATCCGGTCCCCAACCAACTAAAGCGACAGTTAGGACTCAAAACAGCCACGTTGCTCGTTGTCGGAGAAACCATTGCCATCGGCATCTTTCTCACCCCCGCGGGAATGGCGAAATCTCTCGGTTCACCGTTCTGGCTCCTCATGGTCTGGCTGCTGGTCGGTGCGATGGCCCTCTGCGGAGCGCTCTGCTATGGCGAACTAGCAGCCCGCTTTCCTGAAGCCGGCGGTGGCTATGTCTATTTACGCGAAGCCTACGGCCGGCCCCTGGCTTTTCTGTACGGCTGGATGGCCTTTCTCGTTATGGATCCGGGGATCACAGCGGCGTTGGCTGTGGGTATGGCCAGTTACGCCGGCTATCTGATGTCCCTGCCCCCTATTGGTCTGAAGTTGATTGCTATGGGCACGTTGGTCGGAATAGCTATCGTTAATATTCTCGGCGTTCGGGCTGGCGCGTGGCTGCTGCGGTGGTTAACGTTCATTAAGCTAGGATCGCTGTTCTTCATTATCGTCTGGGGCTTTGGCTCGGGACTTGGTGACTGGTCCAACTTTACGCCTTTCGTGGCCCCGCGAGCTGGCTCTGCCCCCTTGGTGATAGCGCTTGCCGGAGCTTTTGTGGCAGCGTTCTTCTCTTTCGGTGGCTGGTGGGATCTGAACAAACTGGCGGAAGAAGTTCGTGACCCGGAGCGAACAATGCCCCGCGCGCTCGTGTATGGAGTATTGATTGTGACGCTCGTCTATCTGTTGACGAGCGCGGTCTTCGTCTACCTGGTACCGGTCGAAACGGTTACCACTGGTGAGACTTTTGCGGCCCAAGCGGGCGAGCGAATGTTTGGTGCGTTTGGCGGGCAGCTCTTTTCAGCAATTGTAATCGTAGCCGTTCTCGGGGGTATCGCCGGCATCACTATGTCGGCACCGCGCGTCTACTACGCCATGGCTCGCGATCGACTCTTCTTTCAAGCCGCCGCCTTGATCCACCCAAAAACTGGGACTCCCGCCGCCGCCATCGCATTACAGGCTGGCTTGGCCTGTCTACTGGTCCTGTTCGGCACTTTCGAGGACATCATTGCCTACTTTATCTTTGTGGTCGTCCTCTTTATTGGATTGACTGTTGCAGCAATCTTTCGTTTGAGAAAGTTATCTGATAAAGGTGCTTCCTATCTAACACCAGGATATCCCTTTACGCCGATTCTCTTTTTGCTACTCGTTGCCTTGTTGCTTATTATGCTGGCAGCTAATAACCCAAGAGAGGCAGCTCTCGGCGTGGGCGTGGTTGCTTTGGGGCTGCCGGCATACTTTCTAATTTTTCGCCGACAAAATTTTTCTGCTTAGGAGCTTTTACATGACCTGGATCAAGACTATTTCCTCTAAAGAAGCGGATGAGAAGCTGGCGAAGGCGCTCGAGGTCCGTTTCCTTTACCCACAGGAATATGCAGTGCCTGTACCGGGCGCGCCTGACGACGAAAAGGGCGGGATAGTAGCTTCACATAGTCTGATTCCCGATGCGCTCTACCACTCTTTCGCTGCGTTCGCCGTTCTCTTGTCGCCCGAGCTAAAGCTGACACGACGGCAACACGAGATGATCACCACGGTAGTCTCGGTAACTAACCGGTGCCATTATTGAATCCAATCTCACGCAGAGTTTCTGCGTCGGGTATCGTTAGATGATGAGTTGGTGAAGGCGCTTCGCGAGGACTACACTAAAGCGCCTATCTCAAAAGCGGATCGAGTAATGCTCGATTACGTCGCGCAGATTACGCGTGATGCTACGCGCATTACGCCGGAGCATCATGCGCGCCTTCGGGAGGTAGGGTTTGATGATCGGGACATCCTCCAGATCACTCTAATCGCTTCGTGGTTCAACTATATCAACCGGGTGGCTGACGCACTGGGAGTTGGCCGGGATTAACTCTTTGGACGGTCCATCGACGGCGACAAACTGAAGCTCTGATTAACGTGATCGTGCTTTCGTTCTCATTAACACCTAACTTCAGTTAGGTGGTAGGAAAGGACCAAGAACCCGGAACCGTTTCAACGGTTTACCGCTTACAGCAATCGGTTTCTCGCTCTGGAGGAAGGAAACCGTTGAAACGGTTCGCGGTAGCGATAAAGGACCTCGGCCACCTAACTAAAGTTAGGTGTTCATGAGAAGGAAGCCACGGACGACGAGCCCCCAATTGCCTCATATAAAAATCTGCTCCAAACGTACACTTTTTAGAGCGCGCGACGTATACTGACGGGCGCGCGAAGGGCGCATCCAGTCCGCGGAAAGGGCCGTGCCCACCTTCCCACGAAAATATCGAAGGCTACGAACCTTCTTTCAGCCTGAAAGGGCGGACTCCAGGCAAATGAAAGGAGATTCGTATGTCTGATGCACTTCCTCTTCCACCACGTCCTAGCATTGAACAATACAGGAAGCTCGCTAAAGAGCTTCAGCACGCCAGCCTATCGCAGAACCCAGACGACATTCTTAACTGGGCTAAGTCCTGGGTAGAAAAGCTAGCGCGTTTGCAGGGTGTAAAGCTTACGCCCGAGGCTCGCAGAAAAGCGGATCATGAAGTTGAGTGGATCCTGAGAAACTGGCGCGAATCGCGGAAAAGGAAAGATGCTCCTGAACGCTGCACCTTGACCGATGCCCAATTCTTCGTGGCCCGCACTCACGGGTTTGCCAGTTGGCCTCGATTCACCAAACATATTGAAGCGATCGTCAAGACTGATTCGCCGGTCGCTCAGTTTGAAACGGCAGTTGATGCAATAGTCAATGGCGATCTAAAGAAGCTCGACAAGCTACTCACCAAAAACCCCCGGTTGGTGAAGGAACGCTCTACGCGCGACCACCAATCGACATTGCTTCATTATGTTTCGGCAAACGGTGTAGAGGATTTCCGCCAAAAGACCCCCAAGAACATCATCGAGATTACAAAGAGATTGCTTGAGGCAGGCGCCGACGTAAATGCCGAGTCGGAAGCCTATGGCGGGAGATCGACAATACTGGGACTGACTGCCACGAGTTGGCATCCGGAAGATGCAGGGGTACAGCTTCAACTCATGGATTTACTGATCGCTCATGGCGCAATTATTGAGGGCCCCTCAGGTAGTGCTGTGAATGGCTGCCTGCACAATGGTCGCGGAGAGGCCGCCGAGTTCTTTGCCAGTCGCGGCGCCCACCTGGATCTCGAAGGAGCTGCCGGAGTAGGCAGGCTAGACATCGTGAAATCTTTCTTTACAAAGAACGGGCGCTTGAAATCTTCTGGGACCCGGAAACAGATGACCGACGGATTTGCCTGGGCTTGTCAGTTTGGCCGCATCGATGTAGTTGAGTTCTTGTTGGACCACGGCGTCCGGGCAAACGAAGAGTTAAAGCACCACGGTGGCACTGGATTGCACTGGGCAGCCTGCGGTGGCCATTCCGATTTAGTTCAGTTGCTTCTTGCACGTGGGACGAAAGTTGACTCGAAAGATAAAGTTTATGGAGGCACCCCTCTCGAATGGGCATTGTACGCCTGGGGCAATACAACACTGGAAGGCAATTACGTTGAAGTCGCGAAGCTATTGTTGAAAGCTGGGGCTCAAATCCATCCAGACTGGTTTACGGATGACTACGAGCGGGCGCGCGCGCTTAAGAAGATTGAGTCTGATCCCCAGATGAATGAGATACTGGGAGAGCTACTGTCAAAACCAACACCTGAGTTAACCGAGTGATCATCCATCTAATAGACGGAACATACGAACTCTTCCGCCACTTCTACGGGCTCCGGCGGTTCAAAAAGACAGACCCTCCGTTTGGCGCGGTGGCGGGTGTGCTGCATACCGTTGCGCAGATGATCGAGGAAGGCGCCACGCATATCGGAGTCGCCACGGATCATGTGATCGAGTCCTTTCGCAATGATCTTTGGCCAGGCTACAAGACCGGGGCGGGGATCGAGCCGGTTCTGCGCTCGCAGTTCGAGCCACTCGAGGAGGCCCTGGCGGCGATGGGAGTGGTTGTTTGGCCCATGGTCGAACTCGAAGCCGACGATGCGCTCGCCTCTGCGGCGCATCTTGCGGCCCAGGATGAACGTGTGCAAAAGATCTGCATCTGGACGCCGGACAAAGATCTCGCACAGTGCGTGGTCGACGAACTGGTAGTGCAGGTTGATCGAAGAAAAAGCGAGATCCGCGGTGAGGATGCGATCCGCGTCAGGTACGGTGTTGGGCCGTCCCAGATTCCCGACTATCTCGCGCTGGTTGGCGATGCTGCGGATGGCTATCCTGGAATTGCAGGATACGGGCCCAAAACGGCCGCTCGCCTCATCAACCTTTACGGCAGGCTGGAAGATTTTCCGGCCGAAATTCTTGGCGCTAACCTCGAACACGCACTCCTTTTCAAGCGCCTCGCGACATTAAGGATCGAGGCCCCACTCTTCAAGGATGTAGAAGAGCTGCGCTGGCGCGGAGCAAATTCTGAGTTCACCTCGATCGCCGAAAAAATAGGTGACAAGCGCCTGCCAGAGCGAGTGCGTGCTCTTTCAGAAAAGCTCGAGCGCTGATAACGCTTGGTCTTATCATTTGTTAATAACCGCTATCTTTTGTATCGTGTTTCCCAATGCAGCGCGCTCTGTGCCTTCGTGGTGCACCTGTTCTTAGGGCTCCCAAACTGTTCACCAGGGAGACATTGAGAACAACAGCACCAGACGATACAAACCAGGACACGTCTAGTCTAATTGCCTGATGACTAACGCCTCTGCTCCGGTCGGCCGAGAAGCGGCCACTGCCCCCAAATCCCCGCCCGTTCCACGGCCGCCCAACAAAGGGCGGTACGACAGATCGATAGTCGAGGGCCCACTGCGCCGCGCAGTTTGGAAGATCGCCTGGCCAACAATGCTCACAAACATCTTCGGCGGCTTGCAGGGTATCGTCGATCATGTGCTGGTGGGCCATCTAGTCGGCTTCAGGGCAAACGCGGCAATTGGCGTAGCCTGGCAGATCTTTATCGTTGTCATCATCTTTATCACCTCACTGTTCACCGGTATGAGCGTACTCGTAGCGCGGTTTGCTGGCGCCGGCGACGAAGAGAAAGTAGATCGCGTGGTCTATCAGGCTTTTCTGACGGCGGTCGGTATTTCGCTCTTTATCATGGCGCCACTCGGATATTTGCTCTCCCCGACGTTGCTCGATCTCGTCAATGCGGCTCCCGAAGTCAAGGAAGAAGCGTTGCCGTTCCTTCGCATCGCGTTTCTCTTCAGCATAGGCATGTTGATCTTCTACATGCTGAGTGGGGCCTTGCGATCCGCCGGGGATGCACGCACGCCAATGATTCTCGGTATCGCTTTGACTGTGCTAAATCTGGTGCTGAACATCATTCTGATCCGTGGGTTGGGGCCAATCCCGGGATTCGGGACCGCCGGCTCGGCAATGGGCACGATGATCGCCTCCGGTCTCGTTGCTGCCTACGCCATCGTGAAGTTGTGGCGCGGAGGCTGGGTGGTGGCGTTTCCGCGAGCGGATGGTTTTGGTCCGGACTGGACCATTATCAGGTCACTTTTCCGGTTTGGCCTGCCTACCGGTATTCAGGGCATCGCGATGAACGTGGGCGGCGTGTTCATGCTTGCCTTCATCGGCTCACTGGCTCAAAGTGCGGCAGCTCAAGCGGCGTTCGCGGTTTCGTACTCACAACTCTTCTCGCTGATCACGTGGACAGCAGTCGGGCTGATGGGCGCGGCGGCTGCCGTCGCCGGTCAGAACCTCGGCGCAGGTAATCCTGAGCGCGCCGAAGCGGCAGTGCATGTTGCTGCCCGTTTTGGTTTGGCCGGAGCGGCTTTCATTGGCGCCTTCTTCCTGTTCTTTCCGCGGCAACTGCTTGCAATATTCGGCATGAACGAGCCGGCCGTCGTCGAGATCGGGGTTCAGCTCCTGCGCGTGCTGAGCGTTTCCGGGCTTTTCATTGCGGTCGCGCTCACGTATACGGGCGGACTACAGGGAACGGGAGACACCAAGAGCCCGCTCTACATTTCGATCATTTCTCAGCTAATCGTGCCCCTGGGAATCTGCTTCTTCATCCAGCAAACGAGCACGTTGGATCCAATTGACATCTGGATTGCGATTCTTGTGGGTCACGTAACGCGGTGCGCTTTGAGCGTCATTCGGTTCAAGCAGGGAAGGTGGCGCAACATCGCAGTGGATATTGAAAAGAAAGCCCGGACCAGTGGTTGACAGTTTCATCGTGTAATTTGATCGATGGCCCAGCACCCAAGACCGCCAAAGCAGTTGGTGGATTGCAGTTTGGCCCAATGTCAGCGGGGTTTGGATTGCACCCCTTCTGCACTCAAACTCTCCCACTCTTCATACAGCGACCGGAGTCGTGTCTCTGTCTGCGAATAGGTGTTGGTCAGCGAGACCAAAAGCTCGACATCGCGAGCGGTCTCGGGCTCTCCCATCTGCTCCGAAATCCGGTTCAACTCGTCCTCTGCTGCGGCAATCTCAGCTTCAATCTCCTCGGCGCTGCGAACCTCAACCTTTTTCTTCTTGACGATCTTAACTCCCGGTGACTTTGACTTCGTCGCTTCGGGCTTTACCTTCTTCTCATTCTGCTTTGCAACTTTCTCTTTCGCTTGCGGCTCTGGGCCCATAGTTACAGCGTCCACCATTCTGGCTTGCACTCCTGCATCGTCCGTTCCGCTGCCGGATTCTCCTTTAGCCGCATGCCAGTCGTGGTACTGAGTGTAGTCACCATCGTAGTGCTCCGCGTTGCCCTTGCCATCAAGCGCCAGAATCTGGGTCGCGACGCGATCGAGAAAATATCGGTCGTGGCTGATGGTGACAATCGTTCCTTCGTATGCTTCAAGAGCCTCTTCGAGCGCCTCGCGCGATGGAATATCGAGATGGTTGGTTGGCTCGTCGAGAACCAGCACGTTCACTCGCGAATAAATCAGCTTGGCAAGCGAAAGTCTTCCCTTCTCTCCACCGGAAAGTTCCCGTACGTGTTTATAGACGTCATCTCCTGTAAAGAGAAATTTTGCAAGAAACGATCGCAGCTCTCCGGCTGTTGCCCCCGGGGGCGCCACTCGCCGCAATTCCATTATGATCTCGTTCCGATCGTCCAGGTCGTCCAATTGCTGCGCGTAGTAACCAATCTGGACCTTCGTTCCCCAGCGAACCTCACCTGCCAGCGCCGGGATTTTTTGCAGGATGGTTCTCAGAAATGTTGTCTTGCCAGAACCGTTCGGTCCAATGATGCCCAGACATTCTCCGCGCCTGAGGATGAAGGAAATGTTCCGCGCAAGTTCGATGTCCCCATAACCAATGCTCGCCTCATTAACCATCAGAACGTGGTTACCAGTGCGATCTATAGCGCGCAAGCGAAAATCACCCGCAGCCTGGTCAGTCTGCACAGCGTCGATGCGGTCGAGCTTCGCCAGCATTTTCCTGCGTGACTTCGCTTGTTTCGTCTTTTGCCCGGCTATATTGCGCCTGATGAACTCTTCTGTCTTTGCGATCAACTGCTGTTGATTCTGGTAGGCGCGCAGCTGCGCCTCACGGCGAACCTCACGTTCGACCAGATAGTCTGAGTAGTTGCCCGTGTAGCTTGAAGCCCTGCCGTTGTCGAGTTCGACGATGCGGCGGCAGGTGCGGTCCAGGAAGTAGCGGTCGTGGCTGATTACTACATAACCTGATGCATAGCCCTGGAGAAACTCCTCCAACCACTCGACACCGGATACATCGAGGTGATTGGTAGGTTCATCCAGCAGAAGCAGCTCGGGTTCAGACAGGAGCAGGCGCACAAGACCAAGGCGATTTTGTTGGCCGCCTGAAAGCTTTTCGGTCTCGAGCGACCAAACATCTCGTTCAAACCCGAGCCCCTGGAGAATCGCTTCCGCCTTTGCTGTGTATTCAAAACCACCTTCGCGTTCGAACTCGTGTTGCAGATCGCTGTAGCGTTCCAGAATCTTATCGAGGCCGGGATCCGCTTCGGCCATGCGATGCTCCAATTCATGCATTTCGTGCTCGATCTGTTGCAGGTGACCAAAGGCCGCCAGGGCAGACTCGTGCACGGTCGAACCGGGCTCGAAGTGCACGTGTTGGGCCAGCATGCCGAGACGAACACCGCGCGCCCGCACGACATCGCCGCGATCGGGGGTCTCCGCTCCGCTCAACAGGCGGAAAACTGTAGTCTTCCCCGCTCCGTTCCTACCAACAAGACCAACGTGCTCGTTGTTATTTACTTGTAGCGACGCACCGCGCAGGACATCCTGGGTGCCATACGCTTTATGAACTTCTGAAAGCCGAAAAAGCATTTCTTACTGAAATCCCCAACATCGAGATCTGGTTACCCTGACACACGAAGCAGGTGCGAGCTGAAAGCACCAGCAGGCACCCGCCTCGGAAGGAACAATGATTGGCTCAGTCTATTTTTCAACCGCCGCCGGACTTCCGGGAGCGGCGGGGCTCGCCTCCTGATTGGGCGAGGTGGTCTGTTGTGGGCTGGCGCCCGCGGCCGCGCCTGTAGAGGCCGGCCTTAATCCGAGATTACTGGGATTGCTGAGCATGTCAGCAGCCAGACTGTTCACTATCTTTGCTTCGTACATGGCTACTTCCAGCAATGCCGCATTGAGTATGTCGGATTGCTGCTTTACCAGAGCCTGAGTAATCTGCTGGCGAACGCCAGGACTCTCGAGAGTCAGATTTTCCGTTTGCAAGCGCTTCTCGGCAAGCTTGAAGATGTACCAGCGGCCGGAGTTGAAGCGGATCGGCTCCGTGAAGCTACCTACCTCCATCGCAGCAAAGAAGCGGTTGATTAACTCTTGTGGAAAACCGTTCTGCTTCAAATCCTCTTCAGTGGCAAACCCGATATCGCCACCCTGAAGCACGCTGTTCGCATCCTCGCTCGTCGAGCGCGCCACGGTCGCAAAATCAGCTCCGCCCCTCAGGCGTTGATAGATGTTATCGATCTTCAGCTTGGCTTCAGCGTCATTCTTTGCATCGTTCTGGGTAATTCCCTGAGCGCTATTGTCAGCCGGGTCGACGGCGATCATCGTGAGGGCCACGCCCCGAGCGCTGACGAATCGCTGCTGGTTCTTATTATAGAAATCCTCTACTTCTCGATCGCTGATGCTGATCTTGCCCGTGTACTTGTCCTGAAGGTTTCTGATAGCCAGATCTTTGCGCGCCTCTTCGCGCAAGACCTCTCTTGTCAGCTTCTGTTCTTGAAGGCTCTTTTCAAAGTCCTCATCAGTCATGCCGCTTTGCTGCTTCTGCTGATTGATGGCAGAAGCTATCTGTTCATCCGTCGGAAGGAGTTTCTCCTTTTCTGCCTTTTGAAAAAGCACTTCCCGTTGAATCAGACCGTCTAGTACCTGTAGTCGCGCCTGGGCCAGTTCGAGTTGCGATAGCTGGGCTTCACGGCCGCCCGCCCGCTGTCTAACGGCTCTCTCCACCTCTGCCAGCATGATCTTCTTGCCGTTTACCGTGGAGGCAACCGTGTTGTCGGCAGGGTTAGATCCGGCGCCCGATTCGCACGCGGTTGAAACTAACGCCACCACCGCCAGAAGGGCCGCTGTTTTAATCAAACTTGGGGTTATCTGCACTGTAGCTTATTGCTCCTTTTAAAAATCACTAACAAACGGGGAGTTCTGTTCGGCCGTGGCCGCCCTGAGCGGCGCTTGACGATTTGTAAACCTGTTTGTTAAGGTTCCCGTTTTCGTTCACTCACGAAAGTACTCGTAGTTTTGGAGGTTTTACAACCCAATGGCTAAACGTTGCGAAATCTGCGGCAAAGGGCCCCAGTTCGGAAATAACGTTTCCCACGCAAATAATCGAACGCCACGGCGATTTAATCCAAATCTTCAGGAGATTCGCGTGCAATTGCCGCAAGGCGGCGCGCGTCGGATGAAGGTCTGCACAAGCTGTATCAAAGCCGGCAAAGTAACAAAGGCGGCCTGACAAATATCGCGCAACTCCTCACTTCTCTAACTACGCCACCGCAATCGCTTCAATCTCAACCCTTGCATCCCGCGGCAGTCGCGCCGCCTGAACAGTGGCCCGAGCTGGAGGCTCTCCAGTGAAAAACCTGCCGTAAATTTCGTTCATGGCGCCAAACTCGGTCATATCAAGAAGGAAAACTGTCGTCTTCACAACTTGATCCAGGCTGCTACCGGCCGCTTCAAGCACTGCTGTCAGATTCTTTAGCGCCTGCTCGGTCTGCTCCGCGATACCTCCGGCAATCAGATCGCCGGTTTGCGGCACGATCGCTATCTGACCGGATGCGAAAACAAAGCCTCCCGTTTTGATTGCCTGCGAATAAGGACCAATGGCCTGGGGCGCCTTGTCGGTTTGCACTCTCTGTTTCACTCTTAGTCCATTCCTACTGGTGAAATAAAAGCGGGATTCTAACAGAAAGGCGAACCATGCCAAAACTGGGCAGCGCCTTTCAGACGCGTTTTGGCACGGGGGGAAGCCCTACACGGCCCCCTGCATCCGCTCGACATCAAGGACCCCGGGCACGCCTTTGATCGAGTTGATGACCTTAGCAAGATGCTTTACATCGAACACTTCGACCGTCACCTCAATGTGGCCCTTCTCGTCCGAAGCTACGGAAGCCCGCGCATCACGAATCCCTGTTTTCATGTCGGAAATTGCTCCGGTAATCCCGGCAATCATACCCGTTCGATTCTCGGTTATGGCCAGCAGTTTAACTGCGTAAGCTGTCTTGTCAGGGCGGCCTGCCCATTCCACGTCGACAATACGTTCGCGATTCACCATTAACTGATCGACATTCTTGCAACGCTTGGTATGCACGGCGACCCCTTTGCCCCGCGTGATGTAGCCGATAATCTCTTCGCCGTGAAGCGGGTTGCAGCAGCGCGCGCGGATTACCATCAGGTCATCCACGCCCCGCACTACGATCGAGTCGTCTCCAAATCGAATGAGACGCTTAACGGCCCGAACGCCGCTTCGAAGTGCCGAGTCCTTCTGCCGATCAAGTTGCTCGAATTGCTCAGGGCCAAGGTATTTAGCAATCACATTTCGCGGAATCAGTTTGCCATAGCCTATCGCCGCCAGCAGATCTTCGACCCGTCCGTAGCCATACTCACTTGCCACGCGCCGCATCTCACCGTCGCTATCGGCGAGAAGTTTTTTGGTGGAGAGTTGGAAGCGGACCGCCTCCTTCTCAAAGAGTTTTCTACCAATCTCCATGGACTCGGCGCGTTGCTGCTCGGCAACCCAGTGGCGCACTCGATTCCGGGCCCGCGAAGTAACAATGAAGTTAAGCCAGTCGCGCGAAGGATGTGAGTTGGCCGAAGTGATGATCTCGACCACATCGCCATTCTGGATCTGAGTGCGCAGCGGCGCCATCCGGCCGTTGATGCGCGCCCCGGTGCAGGTGTTTCCGACTTCAGAGTGGATCATGTAGGCAAAATCCACAGGCGTAGCCCCCCGAGGCAACTGGATCACTTTGCCCATTGGCGTGAATGCATAGACGTCCTTCGGGTACAGGTCAAGTTTCAGTGAATCCAGAAAATCACGCGAGTCGTTAACTTCCTGGGTCCATTCCACCAACGAACGCAAGGCCTGCAACGCCTGTTCATCGTCGTTGCGGTTGCGCCGTCCCTCCTTATACTTCCAGTGGGCAGCCACGCCCTCTTCAGCAATCTGGTGCATGTCCTCAGTGCGAATCTGGACCTCGAAAGGCTGCCCATTCGAGCCGATTACCGAAGTGTGGAGAGATTGATAGAGATTGTCTCGAGGCGTGGCAATCCAATCCTTGATCCTACCGGGCACGGGCTTCCAGGAATTGTGGATTACACCCAGCGCTCCGTAGCAATGACGAATCTCGTTCGGAGTGATCACTCGGGCTGCAACCAGATCGTAAACACGATCGAGACTGATCTTTTGCCGGCGAAGCTTTTTCCAGATCGAATAGAGTCGTTTCACGCGACCCTCGATACGTACAAACGGCACTTCCGCCTCGGCCATTCGGTCTTCAATCTGGCCCGTCACAACTTTCAGGAAAGCTTCATTCTCGGGACGGCGTTTTTCCAACTGTTCGGCAAGTTCGCGATAGTCGTCCGGGTGCAGATGCCGGAAGGCAAGATCCTCAAGCTCGCCCCGAAGTTTGCCCATTCCAAGACGGTGGGCAATCGGCGCGAAAATGTCCATTGTCTCTTCGGCAATCCGCTTACGCTTCTCGGGACTGAGGTAGTGCAAGGTGCGCATGTTGTGCAGCCGGTCAGCAAGCTTGACCAGCACAACCCGAACATCGTCAACCATCGCCAGCAGCATCTTGCGCACATTCTCTGCCTGCTGCTCCTCACGCGAGATGTTACTGATTTGCGCAATCTTGGTGAGGCCATCAACCAGATGGGTAATCTCTTCGCCGAAATATTTCCGGATCGTGTCCAGGTCGACGAGCGTATCTTCAACTACATCGTGCAAAAGCCCGGTGGCAACCGAGATCTCATCGAGCTTCATGTTTGCCAGAATGTTGGCCACCTCGAGAGGATGAACCAGGTAAGATTCGCCGGAAGCCCGTTTCTGGCCCTTATGTTCGCGCGCTGAAAAAAGATAGGCGCGCCGGAGCAAATCCAGATCCGCCTGGGGATGATTGCGGGAGACGGTCTCGACGATTTCCTCGATGCGAATCATCTGTTTGTGAGCCAAATGGCCGTTCTAAAGACGCAGTATAACAAATAGGTGATGCCCAACCGTAAAGTCGAGCATCACCTTTGCGAAAAACGGCCTAGATTGTCTTCGGGCTCAACCGGTTGGAGGTGAGGCCGCCTGTTTTGCTTCCTCCTCTTTCTGCTTCTGTTTTGCCTCACTCAGCTCGGTGGTGCGTTTTAAGGCAGCCTCGTATTGCTTTTGATACTCTGCCTTGGCGTCAGTCTTACCATCCATTTCGGCAAGCTTCGAGGCTTCGAGGAGCAGGTTAGTCTTGTATGACCATGCTGCTTCGTTATTCGGGTCGAGTCGGATGGCGTTCTCTATCTCCTCAAGGCCTTTCCTGACGCACATCTGGGCGGTATCAAAATCCTTCTGCTCCTTTGGCTTGCGATACGAGACCGTAGCTTTACTGCCATCCGAGATTGTAGTCACTTTATTGGTAGGCAGTTCAGTAATCTTAAAAGAGCAATCCCAGTTCTTGCTGGCGAGCACAACATAGGACTCGGCTCGCTTAGGCGGTTCGACGTTCTCATCAACTGCCCGCGCGGAGATCCACTCTCGGAGCTTTTCATCGTCCTTGGTAGCGCCGTAAAGGTAGGCGATTGCCTTATAGGCCTCTTCGTTTTGGGGGTCACTCGCGAGGATCTCCTGATAGGCCTGAATGGCTTCGCGAGCTTTCGCAAGATTTTCGGGCGTTTGAACACCGGCCCGATATTGAGCATGGATGGTGCGCGCAATAAACGAACGGGCCGTTGTATTCCCCGGATCGAGTTCCAGTGCCCGGCGCGAATGCTGTTCAGCCTCAGGGAACTGGCCTGCTTTATAGGCGCGCGCTGCCTCATTGAGCTGGTTCTTGGATCTTATGCGATTAACAACTCCACAGCCCGAGGTGGTAAGAACAAGGACCACCAAGATCATGGTGATCCATTTTCGAGAGGGTTTCATTTATGCATGACTCCGTCTAAGGTTACTCAGTCGCCAACCAGATGCAAGTGACAGATCGTTTCAACTGTCAGTCGGCGCTAAGCAACTCTTCTATTCTCTTCTATTGAGGTAAATCGTCTACCTGCAACCCCACCGGGGTAGCACCGGCGCCCTTGATCGCGTCAATCACTTTAACGACCTCACCATACTTTAGGCTACGCGGCGCCTTTACAAAGACCGTCTTTTCTATTCTTTCGTCTTCAGCCACATCGGTGCGAGTTTCCATTCCCGGCTTATAGGCGCGGGTCTCTTTCCGTTGTTGAAAGACCTGGCTTAGCCGAGTGGCCAAAACGCCAGTTTCATTGACGGATCCCATGTCATCCTGATTCAGCTTGATCTGCAAATCGGGACTTATCGTAACCACGAGCGTAAGCGGGTTTGGCTTTAACTGGCTAAGGTCCTCATTCGGGTCCCTCTGCGTCGGTATATCCGCCTGAAAGCGGCTCGGTTTGAGTGGCGTGACCACCATAAAAATGATCAGCAGCACCAGCAACACGTCGATTAACGGCGTTACGTTAATATAGGGTACTGCTTTTGTGCCGGGTTTCGAAGTCGTCATTCCCATGCTTCTATTACTCCTCTAATTACTACTGCGACTACAGGGTTCGCCAAGCCATAAACCTTCGGTTCAGGATCAGGCAGCGGGTTGGGCCGTTGCGGCTGCGCCCTTCTTCTCCTTGTCGGCAACGAGGCCTATCCGGTCAATGCCAAGTGCTCTGACCTCGTTAATTACACCGACAACATCGCCATAACTAACTCCTACACCGCTCTTGATGTAGACAATACGGTCCTGATCAGACTTGAAATTTTTAAGCATCTGATCCACCCTGTCCTTCATCTCTTCCAGGCTGATCCTCGTCTTGCCGAGATAGTATTCCCCATCATTCGGGATCGATATCACAACCGATGATTCTTTAATAATATTCTGGTCAACTTCCGGGTTCCTCATGCCGCGTGGTATGGCGACTGTGATGCCCTGTTGCAGAAACGGCGTTACGACCATGAAGATAATCAGGAGCACCAACATGATATCCACCATTGGTGTCACATTGATCTCCGACTGTACCTTGCCACCGCCACCGACTGACATTCCCATAACAAACTTCCTTTCGTTGCGCCTTGTAAACTGTCGCCTGACAATCCGCGTGCGGGGGCGGATCGTCAGGCGTCGGCACTTAATTGCAAAGCTAGCCGGCTTAGGCCTTCAACTGCTTCGTGTGACTCTTGATAAAGTAGTCAATAAGTTCGGAAGCCGAATTATCCATCTCGACAACGAACCCGTCCACTTTGCTAGTGAAATAGTTGAATAGCCAGACGGCGGGGACCGCTACCAATAATCCAAGCGCAGTCGCGAAGAGAGCTTCCGAGATACCACCGGCGACGGCGGAGATACCAGCCGACTCGGCGTTCTTCATACCGCGGAACGCGTTGATAATCCCGAATACCGTACCAAAGAGCCCTACGAACACAGCGGTTGAACCAATGGTGGCGAGTCCTGAAAGGCCGCGATTGAGCTCGGCTGTTTTAATCGCAATGGCGCGCTGCAAGGCCCGCTTGGAAGCCTCAATGGTATCGGTCGAGACATCAGACGACTCGCCATGCGCGCGAAACTCCTGAAGCCCGCTACTAACAACCATTGCCAGGTGCGACTTGCGGTGCTTGTCACTGATGCTGATCGCTTCTTCAATGCGATCGTTCTTCAGAGCCTGGGCTACGCGCGGCGCAAATTCACGCGATTGGCGCTTGGCAGCGGAGTAGGTCAGGTAGCGCTCCACCATGATCGCGATCGAATAAACCGACATGATGAGGAGCACAATCACAGTGGCTATAGCGACGCCGCCCATGTGCTTCACCATTTCGGTAATGGTGAACATTTCCCCCATATCGGGTTCTTCTTGCAGGAACATCAGCAGCGCGAACACCTTTGATCCGAGAAGACTAAATAGAATAGTCACGGTAAAACCCTCCAGAAGTTTTTTTCTACAATTAATGCCGAGCAGAGAACTCGCAGAAGGGCGGGCCCAAACGCCCTCACTTCCGCCCCTCCGCAGTTATTGAGCCACGAAGTTATAAGTAATGACCCCGGTCACCTTCACCGGCTGCCCCGAGAGCTTCGTTGGCGAGAACCTCGCTCCGCGGGCCGCAGCTACGGACACAGCCTGCAATAGAGGGTGGCCCGAGACGGCTTTAGCCGAGATAACGTTGCCGTTCTCATCAATCGTCACCTGAACAACCACGGTTCCCGATGCTCGCGCCTGCTTTGCAATCGCTGGATATTGCGGCTTCGGTAGGCTTATCGCCTTTCCGTTCAGCACACCTCCAGAGATTGGAGCACGCGGTGGTGTCGGTTTCGGTGGCGGCGGCGGATCGTCAGCAATGTTAACTGCCGACGGCGCCACAACTCCGCCTCCGGTTCCGGTCCCGGGAGCGCCCACGGGCGCTACCGTATTTGAGTCAGCGGTGCCCAGCACAGTGGTAACACCCCGCCTTACAGGTGGGACATCACTGGCCTTGGCAGAAATCTCCTTGGGTACCAACTCAGTCCGGTCGACGCTCGCAATCAACTCGCGTCTTATGTCAACATTCTGGTCAACCTTCTGCGGTTTTGCCGCCTCCTGCTGCTTCTGTTCCGGCTGAGCCTGCTGAGGAACCGGAACCGGCGCCACCAGCGTCGTCAACTCGAGGTTCTGGCTGGTTAGATGGGCATCGTACCAGTAGATGCCAATTACAAAGACAGCCAGCCCAATCACCGCGTAGACTACCGCTGTGACGAGAACGAAGGAGCCCTTTCGCGATAAATCGTCCTTGTGCGAATGCGACTCAACAAGGTTATCGAACATGTTTTCTAATCCTCCCTTATTCCGGTGCCAAATGGGATCAGGGTGCGAATTCTCGGGTAGTACCGACTCTCAAACGCCGAACTAGATGCCCGCTTGAGTTCCTAAAAAATGAAGGGGTAAACAGCAGCTGTGTGTTGAGCATTCTGATTAGGGTTGTAGTAAAAGCCGCTGTGCGAGAAAAAAACTCGCTGGCCCCTCAACAGACTGCCGCCGCGCCCAATCTTTCGTTTAGAAACGCAAAGGGACAACTTCGGAGTATTTAATTGGCCAGCAACGGCCGCAGTCTATGCCGCAACGACTCGTAAAGTCAAGCGCAAAATAGAGCTATGAAAACTCAGAGACCTTGAATAGGTCTGGGCGGTATTTAAATGCATCAGGCTCGACCGGACTGCTTTCCGGGAATTCCCGAAATTGATTGACGTCCCTTCGCGCTGCTTCGCGTTCGGACCGATTGCCTTCCAGCGGTCGCCTCGGCGTCTTTATTGGCCCGCTCAAGTCGTGTCTCCCACCAAACCATTACGGGACCGGCAACAGAGACTGATGAGTAGCTTCCCACGATGATGCCCACCAGCAGTGCAAGTGAGAATCCCCGCAGGACTTCACCGCCGAAAAGAACCATTGAAAGAACCGACAGAAAGACCAGGCCGGACGTGATCACGGTGCGCGAAAGAGTTTGGTTAATCGCGTCGTTCGTGATCTTGTACAAGGACTCGCGACGGTGCAGCCGGCGGTTCTCGCGAACGCGATCAAAAATGACGATAGTATCGTTAACAGAAAAACCGACCAGTGTCAGGAGTGCCGCAATGACCGTCAGGCTCACCTCCCACTGAAAAATCGAGAAGAAACCGAGAGTAATCAGCACGTCGTGAAAGACGGCAAGCACCGCAGCCGCCCCGTATGTCCATTCGAACCGGAAGGCAATATAGACAAGCATTCCGACCAGCGCCGCAAGTGTCACGGCAACCGCCTTGTTGCGAAGCTGTGCTCCGGCAACCGCGCCAACGGCGTCGGTGCCAACAATCTCAAACCCTTCCCGTTCCTGGCCGAACTTACCTAAGGCATCCCTCACCTTGTTTCGTCCGGTCTCAACTTGCGACTCAGCTTCACCTCCCTGCCCTTCAAGCGGCAACTTAATCATCATCAGGTCAGGTTTGTCAGTGACAGGCTGAATAACTGCATCTCTTATTCCGTTGGCAACGAGGGTGGACCTGATCTCTTCGGCGGATGGCCGCTGCTCCTTGAACTGGACGGTAACGACCGTGCCACCTTTGAAATCTACGCCGAGATTGAAGGCCTGCGACCCTCCATGCGCCCACTCGCGAATTACAGCAGATCCCAGTCCGGCAAGCATCAACAAGACCGATATCGCAATCAGGATACGGCGGTGGGAGAGCCAGTCGATATTTACACTCTTAAAAATTTGGATCATAAGTTCAAACTAACTAAACAAGACGGCCGCGTCTGTTCTTCAAATACTCAGTGACTCAGCCCGGCGGCCCTTTCTACTAAGGACCACCAAAAAAATCGTGCGGGAGACATAAACAGCCGAGAAGAGGTTAACAATAAGGCCCAGCGCCAGGGTAACCGCAAAACCACGCAGCGGTCCTGTTCCAAATACAAATAGGAAGAGGGCTGAAACGATCGTAGTCACGTGGGTATCGATAATTGTCACGAAGGCACGCGCGAACCCTTGCTCGACAGCTGACATTACGGTCTTGCCGCTACGCAGCTCTTCCCGAATGCGCTCGAATATCAACACATTTGAATCGACAGCCATACCGATAGTGAGAATTATTCCCGCAATCCCCGGCAGTGTTAGTGTCGCTTCAAAAAGGATCAGTAACGCGAGCAACAGGATCATATTCAATGCGAGCGCAACTACAGCGTTGATCCCGGCGCCACGATAATAAAAAAGGATAAAGACCACGACAAACAACAGCCCGTACAGCGATGCGCGAACGCCGGCACGAATGGAATCCGCTCCCAGGCTCGGGCCAACCGTGCGCTCTTCGAGATACTCGATCGTGGCGGGCAATGCTCCGGAACGAAGGATTAGAGCAAGATCCTCGGCTGAGTTCCTCGTAAACCTGCCCGAGATTTCACCCTGATCGTAAATCTGTGACTTGATGAAGGCGATCGACCGGACTTCATTGTTCAGCACGACTCCCATGTACTGGTTGATGTTCGCCCCGGTCCAGGCGCCAAATTTTTTCGCGCCCTCCGGCTTGAGCGAAAAGGAGATCTGATAATCATCAACTGCGCCTCGGGACTGCACGGGTGATGCGTTGCGAAGTTCACTGCCGTCCACCACCGGCGGCGATGACACCACCACCCATCTTTTTTCCTTTGGACCTTCGGGGGCAGTTTGCCCGGCCGCCGTGGGCTCATCGCGTTCTGTATACGCTAGAACCCTCCGGTTTCCTGGGATTGTTCCTCCCAATGAAGCAATTGCTTCCGCCTCGGTCGCGTAAGTTTGGCTAGGCGCAGGGCTTGGGGGGCTGATTATGTGTACCAACTCGAGTTTTGAATCAGCCTTAAGTAGTTCCTTGACACGCTCCGGGTCTTGAATACCTGGCATTTGAACGAGAATCTGATGTGCGCTTTGAGCCCCATGCCGTTGAACCAAGGGTTCAGCAACTCCGAACTGGTCGAGCCGGTCATTAATAATCTTTTCCGCCTGTTGCGTTGCCTGTTCCGAGAGACTTCTTTGGGAGGTGATACTCAAGGACCAGGTAATCTCATTGCCGCTGGTGGACATCGACCAGTCGTTAAGATCCACCTTACTCTTGACCGCTTCTTCGATCTGCGAGAGGTTTGCCACGTCGGAGGCCACCAGCGTCACGCTGTAGCCGGATGTCGTATCCGTTCGCACCTCGGCTATTTGAAAGCCTGCCTGCGTCGCCGCCATCTCTGCCGCGCTGGCGATGTCCATCGTCAACTGCTTGAGAAAGTCATCGACCTTTACGCGCATGACGAGGTGTGAACCGCCTCTTAGATCAAGGCCCAGACGGATGTTGTTGGCGAGTGTGGCTTTGATCCCGGTCCAGGTGAAATCCTGAAGGGTAGGACGATGACGCGGCCCGATGACTATATAGAGGCCAACTAGCGTGACAACGGCAATTATGATACCGCGATGAAGTAAATTTCTTTTTTTCATTCCCGGGTATTAGCTCGGATTCTGCCTGCCGCGGTTGCTTAACTCTTCTGCTCCTCCTCGTCGATTCCCGCAACCGAGGAGCGAGCAATCTCTAGAATTGACTTGTCGGCGCTCCGAATCATTAAACTTGAATCGCGCATACTGGTGATCACTCCAATGACTCCTCCGGTTGTCACGATCCGATCACCCGTTTTCAGCTTGGCGATGGTTTCCTGCAACTGCCGCTGCCGTTTCTGCTGCGGCCTGATCAACAGCATATAGAACACGGCTATAATCAGGAGCATTGGCACCAAGCCGCCCAGTGCTCCAAGTCCACCCTGAAGGAGAATTAGGAAGGTTGTCATTTATACGTTTCTCGTAGGCTGACGCTGCCGGCAAACTATCCGAAAGACTCAGTTCGACGCAATCCAACGCCAACAAGTCTTACTGATCGTCCACGGCTAAGCGCGTTGTAAACTCTTGTCGAAATTGTGCGAAATTTCCAGACCGGATAGCTTGCCTCACGGTTCTCATAGTGTCAAGGAAGAAGGCCAGATTGTGGTGGGTCAGCAATATACCCGCCAACATCTCGCCAGTCACGAAGAGGTGTCTCAGATAAGCACGTGAATACCGGAGGCAGACCGAGCACTTACATGCTTCATCCAGGGCGTTACTGTCCTCCGTCCAGCGCGCGTTTCTGATATTCAATTTTCCCCGTGAGGTGAAAGCCTGACCGTTGCGACCATTCCGGGTAGGTAAAACGCAGTCGAACATGTCGATGCCGCAGGCAACCGCTTCCACGAGATCTCTGGGAGTTCCCACTCCCATTAAATAACGGGGCCGCTGTGCGGGGAGTTCTGGGGCGAGGGCCTCGACCACTTGCCACGTCTGCGATCTCTCTTCGCCTACGCTAAGTCCACCGAGGGCGTAACCATCAAATCCAATGGCGGCAGTCCGCTCGAGACTTTCACGCCTTAGATCAAGGTGCGCCGCTCCCTGCACGATTCCAAACAAAGCCTGGCGGCCGCTCAAAGCGCTAATCTCTTCGGTAGAGCCGGCGTCCGGCGACTGGCGTTGCAACTCGTCAAACCGCGTGCGGGAACGGTGGGCCCAACGCGCGGTTAACTCCAAACTACGGCTCGCTTCCTCCGCCGAAGCATCGCCACGAACGCACTCGTCAAAAGCCATTACGATATCGGAGCCGAGCGCGTGTTGGACCTCCATCGAAATTTCAGGTGACAGAAACCGGAGACTGCCATCGACGTGGGATCGGAATTCCGTCCCTTCCTCACTGATTTTTCTCAATGCGCCCAGGCTCCAGACTTGAAACCCTCCCGAATCAGTCAACAGAGCGCGTCGCCAACCGGTGAATCGGTGGAGTCCGCCGCAGGCCCGAATGACATCAATGCCCGGTCTCAACCAGAGGTGATATGTATTCCCTAAAATTATGGCCGCATCAAGGTCCTTTGACTCAAGCTCTTCGAAGCGGATCCCTTTGACTGTACCGGCAGTTCCGACCGGCATGAAAACGGGCGTTTCGATTTTGCCGCGGCGAGTATTGAGAACGCCCGTCCGCGCTTCACCATCTTTCGCGATGAGTTCAAAAGCTATTGATGGTCCGTTGTCCATTGTCCGTGGTCCGTTGTTCGTTGATGGTCTTTGGCCTTTGGTCTTTGGTCTTAGGTCTTTGGTCTTTGGGCTTTAAACTTTGGGCTTTGGGCGTCGGCGTTGGATCTTGGTCATCCACCTTCCGCCAGGTTCGGTTGTCTCTAATATTTCGTTGTTCGTCTAATATAGAACCGAAGACCAAAGGCCAAAGGCCACAAAGGCCAAAGGCCCAAGACCATCAACGAACAACTGACCACTGACCACGGACCACTGACCAAACTAACGCTTCCTCTTCTTGTGTTTTTCAATAATCCGCAGCGGCGTGGCAAAAAAATCAAACTCTTCACGCAATCGGTTCTGCAAATACCGCTCATACGAGAAGTGGAGACCGCCTTTGCCACCGGCAGTGAAGACCACAAACGTCGGAGGTCGAACTCCAGTCTGGGTTATGTACTGAACGTGCAGCCGCGACACGCCCCCCTTAACCGGCGCCGGCGCCACGTTACCTCGCGGCTGCGCAATCTTTTCCTCAAAGAATGCATTTAACCGCGCCGTCGGGATGCGCCGGTTGCGGGCCTCATTCGCCTGAATTGCAAGTGGCAAAATTCGCTCGACCCGCTGCCCTCTTAAAGCCGAGATCGTGATCACCGGCGCCCACTCGAGGAACTTCATCTTGTCACGCAACCTGCGCTCAAACTCAAATGGCGTGCTTGTGTCCTTGTCTGGAATCACATCCCATTTATTTACGGCCAGAATGATCGAACAACCAGCCTCGAGCGCGTAGCCGGCTATCGCAGCATCCAGCGCGGTCACGCCCTCCCCGGCGTCTATCACCACAACTGCGACGTCAGCCCGCTCCAGACTCTTGCGAGCCATGATCACCGACAATTTCTCCGCCATCTGATCGGTCCTGCCTTTACGGCGAATACCGGCCGTGTCGATGACTCGAAACACCTTTTCCGGCGTCTCCAAAATCGTGTCAATGGCGTCCCTTGTCGTACCCGCCACTGGCGAAACAATTACCCTCTCTTCTCCGAGCAGGCGATTAAGTAAAGAGGACTTACCAACATTGGGGCGACCAACAATTGCCAGCCGGAGCTCTCGACGCTCGTCTTTGGAGACTTCTTCGCTTTCCGGTTCGTCCGACGACCTGAGCAGTGAAACCAGAATATCGAGAAAATCTCCGATGCCGATTCCCTGCTCGGCTGAGACGGCTACAACATCCGTGAACCCATATCGGTAAAACTCCGATATCTCCGCACTGAGCCGCGCAGTATCCACCTTGTTAGCCGCCACTATTACCGGTTTGCCGGTGGCACGCAGCAACTTTGCCAGTTCCTCGTCCAGAGGCGTAATTCCCTGCCTTGCGTCCACGACCCAAAGAAGGGCCTGAGCTTCTTCAATTGCCGCCGCCGCCTGCTTGAAGATGTTCGCCGGGATGACCGCATCGTCATCAGGGACAATGCCTCCTGTATCCACAACAGCGAAGCGCGCGCCGGCCCATTCGACCTCTCCATAGATCCGGTCCCGCGTAATGCCAGGTTCATCTCCAACGATCGCCCTTCGCTCCCCGGTAAGTCGATTAAAGACTGTAGACTTGCCGACATTTGGGCGACCCACAATCGCGACGAGGGGCAGTTCACGGGCTCGAGGTCGCGGCGCTTGCCTGTCATCCTCTTCTGCCCGCACAGTTTCCTTCCCGTCCTCTTGCACAGCCACTCCAACTACCGTTAGTTTGCGATGAGCCAAGTTAGGCTATGTCTGTCACTTTGCCAAGCGCCCCGCAAATCGTCGCACAAAACGCCAACTCTAGCGCATTATTCAGTTGAAAAAATAAGGTCAGATCGAGTACAGATCTTTATGTAGTGCGCCTTGAAATCTGATACCGCAGAACCTTTCGGGAGAATTCACATGAAAACCAGAGCGTTTGCTGCCTGTTTGTTGTTCCTGTTAATGGCATTTGCAGTTCACGGTCAGGAACACAGCTCAGACGGGGGATGGACCAGGTTTACGTCCGAGAAGGGCCGCCTCTCTGTGCTCGTGCCAGGCGCGCCCTCTGAAAACGTAGAAACCAAAGACAGCCCGCAGGGTCCGTATACGACTAACATGTTTTCGTTAAGCGCGGACAATCGATTCTATATGGTCGCCTGGGTTGACTATGACCCCAACTTCAATTTTGGCGTCCAGGCTGAATTGAATGCCAACCGCGACAACTTCGTAAAGGGCTTTAATGCACGGTTGACCGGTGCGACTCGACAGATCACTCTTGAGGGCAACCCGGGTATTGAGTTCACTGCCGAACGTGACGATGCATTCGTCAAGTCGCGCGTATATGTGGTCGGCAAGCGGCCCTATATGATCCTTGGCATCAGCAAAAACCCGAATGACAGTGAAATCGACCGCTTCCTCTCGTCTCTGGAAGTCCGACGTTAAAACGGACGAACAGCAGCTCCCCAGCGTTTCGCCTTACTTATTTGACCTTCTTGAGATGGTTTTGTATCCCGGGTCTGTTTTCCTTCCTGTAAAGGGGGAAGGAACAAGATGGCACGCTGTGAAGTTTGTGGAAACGACTATGACAAGGCTTTTGAAGTGAAGATGGCCGGGGCTTCGCACACTTACGACAGCTTCGAGTGCGCAATTCACGCGCTGGCGCCGAGTTGCAACCATTGCGGATGCAAGATTGTCGGCCATGGCGTCGAAGACAATGGTTCATTCTTTTGTTGTGCGAATTGCGCTCGGCAGGCTGGGACCACTGAAGTCCGCGATCGCGTTTAGTCTGACGACGAACCTTGTCTAAATATAAAGTTCGTCGGACAGCGATGTTCGATGAACTTCAGTTTGTCGTTCCGATTAGTCTGAACCTTAGTGGAATGGTTCAACGTCGGGAACAACCTCAAATCTCGCCTACTCACAAGTGTCAAAAGTCGAAATAACATGTCCACCCCTCCGGGCGTAGAGTTGCCGCGGCTGGACCATGCCGGAATACCCTTTCGATTTTTGACACACTCTCGTCATTGCGTAGATATTCAGATCCCACCTACTCAGCAGCGGCCTTGGTGGACCATCGCTAATCCTACACTCGTCAATGTGTAGATGTTTCAGATCCTACCTACCTGCCCCAGCCCCTTGATGGACCATCGCCGGGCTTAATCACAACTCCTGACGTTTGACCATCCGGAAAATAAAACCGGTCGCCAGGCAAAGACCACACCAGCCTTTTGATATATTCCTCGCTTTCATGGAAAACAGACCCGTGAACAATCGCCCACAAACTGAAGCGCTCGCGCGTGACCTCGAGCGCGAGATATTTGCAGCGATCAGGGATAGGGATATCGAGGCCCTTGACGCTGTCCTTGCCGACGACTTTGTCTATCGAGCCCCCGGGCAACCAGACGTCCACAAGGCCGCTTTCCTCAAAAACATTGCATCGATCCCGGTCGAGATTCTGGAAGTCTGGTCCGACGATATGAAAGTGAGCGTCTATGCCGACATCGCCGTACTTACCGGGGTGCAACAGGCGCGGATTCGAAACCAGGAGGGGAAGGAAGAGACCGGCTCTCAGGCGTTCTGCGATATCTTTTCACGACGAGAGGCCAAATGGCTCCTGGTGCTTGCATATAGTGTCGAATTGCCGATCAAGTGAGGCGCTGGCTGAAGGTCGCCTATGATCGCGACCAGACGAACTAATAGTCCCGCTCACCTTACGCGTTGCTGGAGAAAATAATCATGCCCGAGCAGACCTCACCTGCGGCCCCACAAATCTCAAGTGACCATCTTGAACTGGGGAGACGAGGAGAAGAGTTTGCGGCGGCCTATTTGCAACAGGCCGGCTGCCACCTCGTCGCTTCCAACTTTACAGTTCCGGTGGGGCGCAATCGACTTGGCGCAACGATCAACGCCGAGATCGATCTGATCGTCTACGATGGCGAGACTCTATGTTTTGTTGAAGTGAAGACTCGGGCCTCGGACTGGTTTGCTGCGCCTCAGGTCAATGTTGATCTGAGGAAACAGCGGCAGATAGCACGTGCAGCCCGGGCGTATCGTCGTATTTTTGGACTCGTGGACGTCGCTTACCGGTACGACGTAGTCAGTATTGTCATGCCGGGCGACAGAGAGGCTTCAAGCGAACCGCAGATCGAGGTGTTCCGAAACTTCTGGACTGAAGAGAAGTTCCGCAAGCGCCACTGGCGCGAGCGCTACTGGGAGTAGCCGGGGGATAGGGGGACGGGGAGACGGGGGGACGGGGGGACGGGGGGACGGGGTGACGCGGGGATGGGGGCCGGAAGACTAGCCTACTCAAGTCTAGCTGACTCTATGATGGTCCAACGCAAAGACCACCAACGGAGGTTGGTGGATTCCTCCGACCCCGCCTACACAATGCAGTACCCGTGAGTCTATTGCGGTCCAAGGCAAAGGCCACCTACGGCAGTGGGTGGATTGTTCGACCTAGTGCCCTGTGCGGCTAGTGCTGTAACACATGAATCCCACGTTCATTCGCATTGATAGTTAAATTTGGATGAATCTCGGCGCGCAGGAAACTAGTTGGCTAAGTTCTCTTCTCATTAACACCTCACTTTAGTGAGGTGGGCGGAACGGAGCAGAGCCCCGGGAACCGTTTCAACGGTTTCCCGACGGGGTAGCATCGCGTTGCGCAA
>JBGSWR010000050.1:0-16655 GCA_041751855.1 Pyrinomonadaceae bacterium | reverse complement strand
ACCTCACTAAAGTGAGGTGTTAATGAGAAGAGAACTTAGCCAACTAGTTTCCTGCGCGCCGAGATTCATCCAAATTTAACTATCAATGCGAATGAACGTGGGAATCATGTGTTACAGCACTAGCCGCACAGGGCACTAGTGCAGGCCTCGGGAATACGATAGGCAACAATAACTCAGCTTTTGGAAGTTCTGCGGGTTTCAGTGCCCCTGGACTCACCAACGCCACGGCAATCGGCGCCCGCGCAGTTGTGTCGCAGAGCCATGCTATCGTGCTTGGCGCAATAGCAGGACTCAACAATTGTAATTCCACTAATAATTGCACCTCAGTCAACGTCGGTATTGGTACCGCTACTCCATCGCAGAGGCTCCATGTGGTTGGCACCGGAGTGTTCACGGACAACATAGGGGTGGGTACGACTTCCCCTTCCGAAAAGCTTCATGTTACCGGCAACGGGCTTTTTAGCGGCAACCTGACGACTATGGGCCGGCTATTAGTCGGCTTAGGGAGTGCCGCCAATCCCCCGATCAGCTTTCAAGGCGATCCGGATACCGGACTGTTCCGCGTCAACGTTGATATGTTGGGTTTTTCGACCGCCGGTACTACCAGGATGGTGCTTACGTCGGCGGGCCGACTGGGCATCGGCACTACAGGACCTGACCAACTGCTCACCGTCAACGGCAACGCGTCCAAATCGGGCGGTGGCTCGTGGGCAGTCTTCTCTGACGAGCGGCTCAAGCGAATTAATGGCGAGTTTACCCGCGGACTGCCAGAAGTAATGCAGTTGCAACCGATCCGCTATCAGTACAAGGCGGATAACGCAATGGGCATAGTGGCGACGGAAGAGCAGATCGGGTTTGGAGCGCGGGCCGTGGGGAAGGTTATCCCAGAGGCGGTGATGTCAAACGAGCGGGGATACTTATTAGTAAACAATGATCCGATCATGTGGACCATGCTCAACGCGATCAAAGAGCAGCAGACACAGATTCAGACGCAAGAGAAAACGATTCAGCGGCAACAGACGGAACTCGAAGCACTGAAGAAACTGGTCTGCCCCCAGAACCTGCAGGCTGAGTTGTGTCAGGCGAAGTAGTGGAGGTGTGATATGAAGCGGATTCTTTCTGGTGTTCTACTTGTGCTGCTTCCAGGTTCCGCACTGGCCCAATCGGGCGGCGGCTATAACCTTGAACAGAACGTGATTGGCAGTGGGGGTGGGCGCAGCGATGGTGGGGCCTTCGCTGTGCTGGGCACGATGGGGCAAGCCAATGCCGGGTCGATTGCGACGAGTGACTTTTTTCATTTGATTGATGGATTTTGGGCGATTGAGAACCTGGCAACAAGCGCTGCCTTTGCAAAGCACTCCGGCCACAACCTCTCACCGCCTGCCCGCCCATATTCGATGTTAGTAAGCTTGGTCGCCTGCACCTCGCCGAGACAAGGAGAGTTATTAGCTACGCCAAGAAACAGCAGTAGGAAGACAGTCGTCAGAGAATGTTGAATCGTCATGGCGAGCTCACGGATTGACGGATTGGGAGAAGTTCATGCCGGACCACAGCGCCCGCGTAATCGCCTGGCTGGGCAAAACTCTCTCGGCTTCTCATTCACCCCAATATCCCTCGCTTGATGTCGGAACACGACTCGCGGTCTTCTTTGACTACCGCGCCGCCGCGACACAGAGTTGAGCCTTTCCTCGGTCATCCGATTGGGTTCTGGCTCTCCGCAAAGGCTGTGCGGGCGTATTGAGTCAACTTCCAGCCGAGAATCACCGCCACGACAAGTCCCAGGATCACGCCGCCGAGATTGCCCAGGATCTCTATCAATGCCTGAACGCGATCACTGAAGGTATATCCCAGGAAGACGAAGAGTAGGACCCAGAGTATCTCGCCAAGCGCGTCCCATAATAAAAAGCGCGGCCAGGGATAGGCCGCGATTCCGCTCGTCACATTGATCCATGGTCCAAGGCCGGTCACGAGCCAGCGACTAAAAAAAATCCCTACACCGCCCCAATTTTGGAAGAACGCTTCGGCCTTATTGATTTTGGCTTCGGCACCAAGTCTGCGGCTAATTCGACCAAGCAAATGCCGGCCACCCCAGCGCGCTAAGACGTATCCAATCTGGTCTCCCAAAATGGCGGCGAGGGCTGCTACCGTCAAAACCTGCCAGAGGTTCATCTCGCCCTGCTGAACAAATGAACCGGCAGCAACCAGCATCAGGGTCACGGGAAAAGGAACACCCACGGATGAAACCAGAACAATGCCGAATAGCACCGGTAGACCATACAGCAACAGGGCTGCCAGCAGTTGATCGATGATGCTCATGGCGAACGTCCCCGATCACCAGGTGGTGGAGATGGCGGAGGATAAGGAGGGCGGGAATGCACGATCGCTTCCTCCAGGATCGCGATTACCTCATCGACTGAGCGATTCTGGTCGCGGGCGATGTCTCGGATGGGGCGCCGGTCAGGTCCGGGAGGCAAGCCCAGCGCCTGACTGAGTACATGAGGCGGCACGCGGTAAGAATGCGCGATGTAGCGCAAATTCATCCATGGGCGAATCGGTTCATCCTGGTGATGACGCCAGTAAATAGCGCGCCGCACAGTTCGCACTGCGAATAAACCCGTTAAGGAAACGACGAGCACAAAAGCCAGCACTACCAACCATTGTCGCCCTTTAAGTTTCCTCATCCGCTAAACCTGCAATTCAGGTGATCCTTTCCATGATAGCAGAAGCCCGCATGTGACAGTCGTTCTCTCATTTCACGTTGCTCGCTAGTAGTCTCGTTGGCTTCGAATCATCGCATCCGGATCGAGCGTGGTTCACCTTCACCTCAACGTACTAGCGGCTGTCATCAAATTCAGTTAACATGCCGTGGCTCTTCTTCGCGCACTAGACATGCTCTCAACACCGCCTCCTGACAATTCGAGTCGAGCTTAATGCTTAGCCCCAATTGTATTCTTCAAAACCGTTACCGCATCATTCACCAACTTAGTGAAGGCGGAATGGGAACCGTCTATGTGGCCGTTGACGAAAGGCTTGACGCGACGGTTGCTCTGAAGGAGTGCCACTTTACTGATGAACGCCTGCGAAAACAGTTCGAGCGGGAGGCGCGATTACTTGCCAGACTGCGTCATCCTGCGATGCCCCGAGTGATTGACCACTTTAATGAAGGCGACGGCCAGTTTCTTGTGATGGACTTCATTAAGGGCGAGGACTTGTCAGAGATACTCCAGTGCAGAACCAGCCCGTTTCAACCGGATGAAGTCTTAAGGTGGGCCAATCAGTTGCTTGACGCCCTCGCCTACTTGCACTCGCAAGACCCGCCTATCATCCACAGAGACATCAAGCCACAGAATCTCAAGTTGACGAGCGAAGGGAAAATCATGTTGCTCGATTTTGGGTTGGCGAAGGGTTTTGCCGGGCAAATTTCTCGCGTCACTACGTCTGGCAGCATTTTCGGATACACCCCAAATTACGCTCCGTTGGAACAGATTCAAGGTACAGGCACTGACCCCCGAAGCGACCTGTATTCGCTTGCTGCAACGATTTACCACTTGCTCACGGGAGTTGTGCCGCCCGATGTGCTAACTCGTCTGACGGCGACGACGGATGGACTGCGTGATCCACTGCTGCCGGTTAATGAACTGAATCGACAGGTGTCGCCTGCTGTGGCTACCGTCCTGAATAAGGCGCTGGCAATTGGTCGTAAACAACGCCATGACACTGCTGCTGAGCTACAGGAGTCACTATCCACTGCAAATCAATCTCAGACACAAACCAGTGGCGGAAAGGCGAGAGCCGGAGCCTTCATGCCATCAACAGTGGCTGGTCCTACTCAAGATCGCAGAAGCGACGAACATGAACCTACATCGGTAATGCCAACAGTTGCTGCTCCCACTTCAGAACAAAGTTCGCCAAAGACAGGTTCCACTGCAACAGGAGCCGCTGTTACAGACCAGCGGAGGAAACCCAGACCAGAGAATACATACGATTTGGCGGGTAGCAGAAGGTTTCCTATCTTGCGGTTTGCGATTCCCACAGTTGTCGTACTCATAATCGGCCTTGGTCTATTTTATCTGGTCCAGCGTGGAACTAACGATACCAACGTCGCAAAAGCGGATCAGCCAACTGTATCAAATAGTGCAATTGAAAATGATTCAACTCCTGCCGAATCCGATTCTGCCCACAAGGCTGATTCTGCACCCAGTCCTGTTAAAGATGCTCCGAAAGCTAGCCCAACTGCTGAGCCAACCCCGAAACCGAGAGAGTCAACCGCCTCACTAAGTCCATTCCCGGAGCCGAACGCGAACATAGCAAACACGAGTCAAAGCCCGGAGCCGAAGCTGGAAGCTGAAGACGTAATCTACAACGGTAGTCAGGTCTCTGAGCGGGCTAAAATAGTTTCCAGGCCTCGACCTCAATACACAGAAGAAGCACGAAAGAATCAGATAGAGGGCAGCGTAGTCTTGCGGGCGATATTTACTTCGGAGGGCGAGGTGACAAACATCCGAGTAGTTTCCGGATTGCCTTTCGGATTGACCGAAAGAGCGATTGCAGCCACACGCATGATTAAGTTCACCCCTGCTATTAAGGATGGACGTTCAGTGTCAATGCACATTCAGTTGGAATATAATTTCAGTCTCTACTAAGGCAGCAAATAAACGAGATCTAACTCTGGAAAGGTTCGGTCAGGGGATGGGGCAAACCCCCTTTCAGGGTTGGAAGGAGTTTCGGCAGTGCAACTACATTCCCCAGGGTAACAAAGCAAACCCTGAGCAGAGTCGTACCCACCTCGCTGGCTTAACTTGAAAGGGTTCAGCTTAGGGGGCGGCGCAACCCTTTCAGGGTTGGGAAGAGTTTTGGGCGTGCACCAACTTTCCCACGGTTTCAAAGCAAACCGTGGGCTGGAATTTGCGAACACCTTCGGTGTTAGGCTCTTTCAACAGATTACCACTATCGATTCTTCGGTAGTGATGCACTACCCCATTGCTGTTAGGCGTTTGCTTGAACGCCCTGGCATGGTATCTTTTTCTGTCGCTATTCAAAACCGAAAGAGCTGGGCCGGTGCTTTCCCCTCATTCCTAAGGAGCGCTGGACTGGTCTAAATAAATGTAAGCCACCGGATGCAAGGCTTCCGGATTTAACGCCGCTGGTCCACATAATGTAAGGCTGCCGGAAGTAAGGCTCCCGGGTTGGCTGATCTAACCAGCAGCGAGCAATTCCTAACACTGTAGAAAGGTAGGACGAGAAGCCTGATGAAGCAACTCATAAGGTTGAGCGCTTGCGCAATTGTTGCCGTTTCAGCATGCTTTGTGCCAATCGCACATATGACCTCACAAGAGCAGAGGCCGGACTACAAGAACGCAAATCTGCCCGTCGACCAGCGCGTCAGGGATTTGCTCTCTCGAATGACGCTCGAAGAAAAGGTTGCGCAGTTAACAACCCTCTGGTCGAACCGCCCACAACAGAACCCGCAGACGGACTTCTCAACCGATCGTGGTGAATTCTCACCTGAGAAAGCCGCAGAAGTCATGAAGCATGGAATTGGGCAGATCGCTCGCCAGCGAGAACAGAAAGGCCCCCGCGAAGGCGCGATCTTTGCCAATGCTGTTCAGAAGTGGTTGATTGAGAATACCCGGCTGGGAATCCCCGCGATTCTGCACGACGAGATCCTGCATGGTCACATGGCCAGGGGAAGTACGAGCTTCCCCCAACCAATTGCGCTCTCCACCACCTGGGACCCCGACTTCATAACAAAGATCTTCAGAGCCGGGGCGATCGAAACGCGAGCACGCGGCAGCCATCAGGTCTTGGGCCCAAACCTGGACGTAGCGCGGGATCCGCGTTGGGGTCGTACCGAAGAAACCTACGGCGAAGATCCATATCTAATCTCCCGTTTTGCCAAAGCTATAGTGAAGGCGTTGCAAGGACCGGGGCCGACGATTCATGGGGACCACATTATAGCTACCGCGAAGCACTACGCCGCGCATGGGCAACCCCAGGGTGGGACCAATATTGCTCCCGCGAACTTTTCTGAACGCGTTCTGCGCGAGTACCACCTACCTAGCTTCAAAGCCGCAGTCGAGGCCGGCATCATGAGCGTAATGCCGTCTTACAACGAGATCGACGGAGTACCATCTCATGTTAGCAAATGGCTGCTGGAGAGGATCCTACGCGAGGAATGGGGATTCGAAGGACATGTGGTTTCTGACTACTACGCAATCGGTCAGTTGATGGAACTGCATCATGTCGTAGGGAGTAAGGAGGAGGCGGCGAAGCATGCACTCGAAGCAGGCGTGGACATTGAACTTCCGGATCCCGATTGTTTTCTAACGCTCGTGAAGCTGGTACGAGAGGGTAGGGTATCAGAAGCGGTCCTGGACAAGGCAGTTGCCCGACACCTCCGTGCCAAGTTTCTTCTCGGCCTGTTTGAAAGTCCGTACGTAGACGTTGACCGTGTTTTCAAAGTCACGAACTCTCAGGAACATCGCGAACTGGCAGCGGAGGCCGCACGTCGCTCGATCACTTTACTTAAGAATGAAAACAATCTATTGCCGCTGAATCGCAACTCATTGAAATCCATTGCTGTGATTGGCCCAAATGCCGAAAGAGTACATCTTGGCGGTTATAGCGACGATCCGGGGCGCGGAGTTAGCGTCCTGCAGGGAATTAGGGACAAAGTCGGCGACCAGATCAAAGTGGTTTATGCCGAAGGGTGCAAGATTACTAAAGAGGGTGGCGATTGGTTTGCTGACACCGCTACCCTCAGTGATCCGGCAGAAGATCGCAAGTTAATTGCACAGGCTGTTCAGGTGGCAAAGGGCGCGGATGTAGCGTTGCTGGTCCTGGGTGGGAACGAGGACACAAACAAAGAGGCCTGGGCCCCAAATCATCTTGGGGATCGAGATAGCCTGGAATTGATCGGATTACAGAACGAATTGGTTAGAGCAGTATTGGAGACGGGAAAGCCGACAATTGTGATGTTGATCAACAGTGGGCCACTTTCGATCAACTATATCGCGGAGAACGTCCCGGCAATCCTCGAAGGGTTCTATCTGGGACAGGAAACTGGCGTGGGGGTCGCTGATGTGCTTTTTGGTGATTACAACCCTGCCGGAAAACTCACTATCTCATTCCCTCGCTCTGTCGGACAGTTACCCATCTATTACAGCCAGAAGCCGACTGCGCGCCGTGGCTATCTGTTTACCAGCAAAGAACCTCTTTTCCCGTTCGGCTTTGGACTGAGCTACACAACGTTCGAGTATTCAAATCTCAAATTAGACAGAGCGCGGATTGGTCCAGGGGGTCAGGCCAAAGCGAGCGTGACAGTAACGAACACGGGCAAACGTGCAGGTGATGAAGTCGTTCAACTCTACATTCGGGATCTTGTTAGTTCCGTTACCCGGCCGGTGATGGAACTGAAGGACTTCAAACGTATCTCGCTGGCACCGGGTGAGAGTAAGACGGTCGAGTTTACAATTACTCCCGACAAGCTTGCTTTTTATAATCTCAACATGGAATACGTGGTTGAGCCGGGCGCGTTCAACATCATGGTAGGAACCAACTCAGTCAAGTATCAGACTGTGAAACTTGAGGTTTCAAATTGAGGGCGGCCGAATTTTGGAGATCCACGAAAAAACACGAAATGACACGAACAGGAGAATAAAATTGTTGCGTGATGAATTGACCGTAAACACTTGGCTTATGAGGTCGTTGGTACGTTGCCCAATTCATGCGCGGCGAGTGTTGGTTTTTGCCCTAGCTGTTGCTTTATGTTTCCTGGTTGTCCCGCAACCCCCTCAGGTATCTTCGCAAGAGGCGATATTGAAAGATGTCTTCAAGGACCACTTTCGCGTTGGCGCGGCCCTCAATCACCGCCAGATCTTTGAAAAGGATGCCCGGGGTGCCGAGATCGTGGCAAAACACTTCAACAGCATTACTCCCGAGAATATTCTGAAGTGGGGCCTCGTTCACCCTAAGCCTGACAAATACGATTTCGCCGCCGCCGACCGCTTTGTCATGTTGGGCGAGAAGCATGGGATGTTCATCGTGGGCCATACGCTTGTCTGGCACAACCAGACTCCTGAGTGGGTTTTTCAAGACGCGAAAAGAAAGCCGGTCGACCGCGAAACCTTGTTGCAGCGGATGCGCGATCACATCTTTACCGTCGTCGGCCGATACAAGGGAAGAATTCATGGCTGGGACGTTGTGAACGAAGCCCTCAATCAGGACGGTACGATGCGCCAATCGCCATGGATGAAGATCATCGGAGAAGATTACCTCGTTAAAGCTTTCGAGTTTGCACACGAAGCGGACCCGCAGGCCGAACTGTATTACAACGACTACGATCTGGCGATTCCGGCAAAGCGCAAAGGAGCCGTGGATCTAATTAAAAAACTTAAGGCGAGTGGAGTTCGTATCGCCGGCATCGGTACCCAGAACCATCAATTAATGGACTGGCCCTCAATCGCGGACGAAGATGCCAGTCTTACGGCCTTCTCTGCGCTCGGACTCAAGGTCCACATTACTGAACTGGATGTGGATGTGCTGCCGCGAACAACACCGCCCGGCGCGGACTGGGCGGTAGACGTCAAGTTGACTCCGCAATTGAATCCGTACACAGATCGCTTGCCCGATTCGGTCCAGCAGGCGTTAGCCAGGCGATACGCGGAGCTGTTTAAGGTCTACCTGAAACACCGCGACGCGATCGACCGGGTAACCTTTTGGGGTGTAGCCGATGGTGACTCCTGGCTCAACAACTGGCCCATGAAAGGAAGGACGAACTACCCGCTCTTATTCGATCGATCGGGCCAGGCTAAGCCCGCATTCACCGCCATCATCAACACGCTTCCGGCAACCTGAGAGTTTTGCGCAGCAGGTTATAATTGCTTCGATGCAAGAACCTTCCCGATCCTCAAAGATGAATACCAGAGTAATTCGCGATGCGCGCGCGGAACCTCTCGAAGACGAATGGAGCGATTCTTCTCCTGAAGAACGAAGACACCACCAAAAGAAAAAGAATGTGCTTTTGACAGGCTCAAGGCAATTAGGTTAGTTTAAGCCCATCTTCGCAGAGGCATGTTTTTTCCGCTTTTCTGGAAGACTCTCACTTACCCGGCTTTGATTTAAATCCCCGATTAGAAACGCAGAACATTTTCAAGGTAAGGAAAGACAGAAATGATCCATTTCTCTGAGCACTACTCCTGTGCGATCAGGAGCATAATCAAGTTCGCAATAATCGCAATGATAACGGGTTCGTTTGGCCTTTCAATCCCCATCGACGTCAGCGGGAGTTATCTGAGCCCGGCAACAACATCCTTTACCGCAGTTCCTATATCTGGCCGAATTGCAATCAGTGCAGATGGAAACGACCATGACTGCGACGACATAACCTCGGCGGCAATGTCCGTTGCGCTGTTGGCAAAGAGCGGAAATGCATCAAAGCTCGTCTACTTTGGTCACTCCGATCACATCTGGTCCACCGGGACCGACGGCGCATGCAGCGGAGGCAACCGTGAAGAGGCGATGCGAATCAGTTCGGAAGAGACTGCACGTATATGGGGAGGGTTTAATCTCGGCGCGTTCATTAATGCAAAAGCTAATACCGGCACGGCGGTCTCAGCCCTGACTCACCAGATAAATGTTTCATCAGCCAGCGACCCGCTTTGGATCATTGGCGCCGGGCCCATGGAAGTTATCGGCCGGGCCTTGTCAGCGTCGGATCCGAGCAAGCGCCAGTACGTCACTGTTGTCTCTCACTCTGAGTGGAACGACTACCATGCAGAAGAGCCCGGCCATGGAACCTGGAGCTTTTTTGAGTTGGGTTCGGTATTAGGCGCTAATCTGAAGCGCATCATTGACCAGAATGCCCGGACCCAGCTTCACGAAAGCCACTATACGTGGTTGCGACAGTCTTCAGATCGCAAACTTAACTGGCTATGGGAGCGTCACCTCGCCTCCGGCCTTTCGCCGCTCTTCGATCCTTCCGATACGGGAATGATCTATTGGTTAATTACAGGGGCGGCCAACGGTGGAGATGAAAGCGTCACACCTGAGAAGTTCCGGACGGTATTGGAGGGAGGGGTTCAGGAACCGGATGCGACAACAATCAACTATGTTCTGGTTACTGCTCCCGGCGGTTTATCTCTCGGTAATATTTCCGATCGAGGTACGATCAATCTTGCTGCCTTACCAACTCGCTCGCTCAGCATCAATATAATCCCATCGTCGGCAATAGGGAGTCTCAGAATTCAATTCAATGGACAACTGCAAGTAGAGAGTGTCGCCCCTTACGCACTCGCTGGAGATCTGAACGGGTCGTTCTTCCAGGCGAATCTAGGGGTGGGAAGTCACACGCTCACAGTCACGCCTTATTCAGGCACGAACTTGAGCGGTGTAGCTGGTGCGTCAACCACGATCTCATTTTCTGTGGTCGAGAATCTTGTAGCACCGCCGATCGTTCTCACCGAAACGAATACAGACTTGGCGATCGCGCTGAGTACCACAGCGTCAGTTGGCGTCGGACTCTTTGTTGCCAATCTCGAACTTCTCCCCGGTGAGGATACCTCCGCGATCACCGTCCAAGGTGAAGACTCGTTAATGACCTATCAACTACCTGTTGAGTACATCGGTAAGGTGCCGGGATTCGATGGAATCACGCAGTTGAACATCCGGTTACCTGCCGAACTCACAAGCTCAAACGATGTCCTGGTCAGCGTCAGTTTGCGTGGGCTTACAAGCAATAAGGCTCGGCTGAGGATGAGATAACTGGGCCTTTTACATTTCTCATTGGACATTGGACATTTGACATTCGACACTTGTCCTTGTGGCTCGCCGCACCACCCCAGGTTTGAAATGGCTTCATAACTCAAATCTGGAGTTGGGCTCCCGGGCGTTCAGGCAAATGCCAAATGAAAAATGGCAAATGAGAAATGGAAAATATGTAGAAGCAATAAAGGCTCGGCTGAGGATGAGACAACTGGGCCTTTTACATTTCTCATTGGACATTTGACATTTGTCCTTGTGGCTCGCCGTCGGGCGTTCAGGCAAATGAGAAATGGAAAATATGTAGCATCCCCCAATGGTGCTCTGTAATGCAAAGTACTTGACGAAGTAGCCTTTCAGCGCTAATATGCACACCGAGGGGAAAGCCATGAAACTGGTGACACCATCACTAACAAATGAGCCACCGCCCGCCCTGCATGAACGGGCGATGGATAATCTGCGCTTCATTCGCGACACCATGGAGCGCGCATCGGCGTTTACGGGGATCTCCGGATGGGGCGAGGTCGCGATTGGCGGCACTGCCCTAATCGCTGCGGTTCTCGCAGCCTATCAACCCTCGTTTAGAGCGTGGCTTGGTGTTTGGATAGGCGAGGCTGTGATTGCACTCCTAATTGCCGGTTGGTCCTTTGACCGTAAAGCGCGAAGACTGGGAATGCCGCTCCTTTCAGGCCCCGGAAGAAAAGTGGTCTTCAGTCTTTCGCCGCCAATCTTCGCTGGACTACTGCTGACGGTGGTCCTGTATCGCGCCGGCTTAACCGACGTTATTCCCGGCATTTGGCTCCTACTTTACGGAACCGCAGTAGTAACGGGCGGAATGTTTTCAGTTGGCATCGTTCCCGCGATGGGGCTTTGCTTTATGACACTTGGGGCAGTCGCGCTTTTTGCTCCGGTGGAACTGGCAAACTGGTTATTAGGAACTGGTTTTGGCGGACTTCATATAGTATTCGGATTTCTAATTGCGAGGAGGCATGGTGGCTAAACAGTCCACAGTGAAACAGACAACTGCCAGGAAGCGTGATTCGGCAGCTAATCTGCGGGATGTGCGCACCAAAACCGGCAGCGCCGCGCCTGCGCTCGATCGATTGATTCATGAACGTCTCAGGCTGGGCATTGTGAGCGCACTCGCTGCTAACGAATCGCTTACGTTCAATGATCTTAAGGCGCTGATGAATACTAGCGACGGCAACCTCAGTGTCCACGCTCGCAAACTGGAAGAGGCAGGCTATATCTCTTGCGCAAAATATTTTGAAGGGCGTCTGCCTCGCACCGAGTACAAATTAACTGCCGCAGGCCGCCGCGCGCTGGACAATTACCTCAACCACATGGAGAAGCTGATCGCCCAGATGCGTAGCCAGGAGTAAGGACGCGCACCATAAATTTTTTTGCTCGAGGACTTTGCGATACAAAGGGCTTTGCTAGCAGAGGGATCCAGGAATGTTCACTAAATGTCAGTCTTCTGGCGCCGGCGGGGGCCTGGCCCTGAGAAGACCAGGTTTAGTTTGTAGATTTCGACTTGGGCCAAATGAATCCTTTCATTGAAATCCCGGGCGAAAAGCCTTTCTTTCCGTAGAAGCGCCGTTCGATGGCTGTGGGTCTCCACATTGTCCTCGGCCAGGCGGTTCCTGACAATCCTAAGGATGGCAAGACGAGGGCCTAATGTTTGATTCACTTCAGGTTAATACGCGGACAAGGAGCCATGTGATGACTAAGCGAATTGTGGCAATCGTATTTATTTTTCTGTGCACCTCTGTGGCCTGGGCCATCCTGGGTGGCACCATCTTCTCGCGAACATACTCACTCGATGAGATTTCGCAAAATCGTGTGGCGTCGACGTGGGGCACGGCTCAGAACCAGACGCCACCTACCGCTTCTTTTACTACTCTGGTTCCCCGCCAGGACGAGCGACTCGAGAATGGCAAGAAGGTTGTAAAGACCGTTCAAGAGGCGGTGGTCACACCGCTGCCGCTGGAAAGTAGCGCGGTTGATGTAGCTCTTGATTTAGAACATCGCCAGAAAGGGCTACTTTGGTACAGCACCTATAAGGTTGCGTTGGCGGGAAGCTATGGGTTCCGCAACCTCAGTGATAATGAGACGACGGTGGATTTCACTCTGAAGTTTCCCACGGCCCAGGCTATCTACGATGATTTGACTTTTTCCGTTGACGGCGTGCCATTGGAATTGAAGACGATTGAGAACGCTGTTACCGGAAGCACCAAAGTACCGCCCGGTAAGACAGTGCAACTGACGCTCGGGTATCGCTCTCAGGGGCTCGATGAATGGCGCTACAGTTTTGGCAGCAACGTCACTCAGGTTCGCGACTTTAACCTGCGCATGAAAACGAATTTCAAGCTAATCGACTTTCCTGACAACACATTGTCTCCTTCGGCGAAGAACGAAACGGCCGAGGGTTGGGATCTCAACTGGTCCTACACAAATCTCCTCTCAGGATACGAAATTGCCATGGCGATGCCGGAAAAACTGCAACCCGGCCCACTGGCCGGACGAATCAGCTTTTTTGCTCCCGTCTCACTCTTCTTCTTCTTCTTCCTGATGCTCATTATTACCGCCATGCGTGGCATCGACCTTCATCCGATGAACTACTTCTTTCTCGCGGCCGGATTTTTCTCTTTCCATCTGCTGCTTGCCTACCTCGTCGATCACATCTCGATTCACCTCGCTTTCGTGATTGCTTCGGTCGTGTCAGTGTTTCTTGTAGTCAGTTATCTCAGGCTTGTGGTGGGCATGCGTTTTGCGAGTCGCGAGGCGGCGCTCGCACAATTCGTCTATCTGGTGATGTTTTCCTATGCCTTTTTCATCAAAGGATTCACCGGTTTGGCAATCACAATTGGCTCAATCGTTACGCTCTTTATTGTTATGCAGGTGACAGGCCGGATCCGCTGGGCTGAGCGGTTCACCCTGAAGCCTCAGGAGCCACCAGCCGGCGAATTGACCTGAGCCTGTTAATAACGTGCTGAGGAAAGCGTTAAGCAGATGGGACTCGCTGTAGGGGCCTCGGAAGAGTTCACGTGTGTGCGTCTTCGAGTTCAGCCGGCACTGGAACATTGGGGGTGGAATATCAAACTTTTCCGAGTCTGTTGTCGTACAGCGAAAGGCGTCCGAAATTTTAGCCGCCCTTGAGCGTTATGAAAGCCCTCGTATCCTTTTATGCAGACGCCCTGAAGATTGCTCTCCAGTCGATCCTTGCGCACAAACTGCGGGCGTTTTTGACTCTGATTGGCATCATTATTGGCGTTGCGTCTGTCGTAGTCGTCGGCGCCTCAATCAGTGGCCTGAACACCTACGTGGTTGACAAAATATCGAAGGTCCTTGGCGCCAACCATTTCATGATTGCGCGTATGGCTTATTCGGGGCGGCTTTCAGACGAAGCGTTTGAACGCGCCAACCGCCGAAACAAGCGGCTCAACTGGGACGATTACGAATGGGTTCGTGACCACTGCCTCTCCTGCACGGAGGTGGGGGCGCAGGTTCAAACGCAAACCGATCTTAAACAGGATGCAATCGAGTTTCCGGGCGCGATGGTTTTTGGTTCATCAGCAAACATGGTGGACATCGAGGATAAGACCATAGCCGACGGAAGGTTTATCTCGGCGGATGAAGTGAAGCGATCGGCGCTCGTCTGTGTGCTTGGGGGAGACATCAAAGACAAGTTCTTTCCTAACACCGACGCGGTTGGCAAGACTCTCAAGGTGCGCGGTCTGCCTTTGCGAATCGTCGGTGTTGAAGAGAAGCGAGGAGCTTTTTTCGGCGACTCGTTCGATCGACACATCTACCTGCCCGTTACCACCCACATGCAGATCTTCGGGCGCGGTGGATTGCAGATTCACGGCAAATCGCGGGACCGTGAGAGCTTCGCGGACACCATCGAAGAGGCTCGAGTGGCGATGCGAAACAAGCGGCGCCTCAAGGGGAATGAAGAGGACGATTTTGGCCTGGTCAATGTGCAGGAGATCAACAATCAGATCGATCAATTTACGGGCAGCATCGCGATGGTTGTTGTACCGATTACGCTAATCACGCTGGTAGTGGGCGGCATCGTCGTCATGAACATCATGCTCGTTAGTGTGACTGAGCGAACTTTCGAGGTGGGGCTGCGAAAGGCTGTTGGAGCCACACGCAAACAGATTCTGCTTCAGTTCCTGATTGAATCGGCAATCCTCTGTGCGTTTGGCGGGATCCTCGGCCTGACGCTGGCCTGGGGAGTGTGTCATCTGATAACCACTCTTGCCTCGATCACGATGACGATTACGATCGGTTACATACTGCTGGCCCTGATAGTGTCGACTCTCATTGGAATGATTGCGGGAATCTATCCGGCTTTTAAGGCAGCGAGACTCGATCCAATCCTCGCTTTGACGAAAGCGACGTAAGAGCGTGAAGATCAAGTTACCAAAGAGTGTCTTGCGAGAGACTGTGGCGATGGCGCTCGACAGCGTGCGCGCCCACAAGTTTCGCAGCTTCCTAACGGTGCTCGGTATCGTCATCGGGGTAATGACCGCGATCACAATTGCTTCGATTCTCACCGGACTGCGTCAGAACATAATCTCGATTATCGAGGAATATGGAACCAATAATATCTATGCGTTTCACCTGTCCACCGGTCCGCGGGTTAGTTCGGACCGGTCTGAGCGCACGCGAAGGCCTTTAACCGTAGCTGACGCTCAGGCAATTGCCGCGCAGGCAAGCGCCGTCGAGCAGATCGCCCACGTGGCGCCCAATGTTGGTTACGGGGGTGGTCCATTCGACGACAACATCACCTACCAGGGGCGCAATTATCGATGGGGAAATACGCAGGGCGTTTCACCTAACTATGATGACGTAAGCAATATCGTGCTCCGAGAAGGCCGGTTTATTACCGAACTCGATGATCAGCAGCGCAGCAACGTGATGGTGATTGGCGTCAATGCCGCGGATTCTCTCTTTCCCGGACAGAATCAAATTTCTGGAACAAAGGTCCGGATGGGCGGCTACAACTTTGAAATTATAGGTGTGTTAGAGAAGAGAAAGGCGGGCTTCTTCGGTGAGAATGAAGAGGACAATGCTGTCTTTATCCCATTTCGCACGGCGCAAAAGATTGCGCCCGCGCGTGGTTTCCTGCTGATGATCATTCGCGCGCGTTCGGGACAGGTGCTCGAAGCGCTCGAGCAGTCAGAAGAGATTCTGCGCCGGCGGCGCAGCGTCCCATTTGGCGCCCCGAACAACTTTGATATCAAGACTGCGGACAAGTTTATCGAACAATTCGACAGTATCACGGCCATGGTTGGACTGATCGCGATCGCGATCTCTAGTCTCGGGCTCCTTGTCGGCGGCATTGGCGTGATGAACATCATGCTGGTGAGTGTCACTGAGCGGACCAAGGAGATTGGGATCCGCAAAGCTATCGGGGCTCGGCGGCGAGATATTGTGCGGCAGTTTCTCTTCGAGGCAATGACACTGACTTTCCTCGGCGGTGTTCTCGGTGTGGTTCTGGCGGTGGGGATCAGCCAACTCATCATGCTGTTGGTTCCCAGCCTGCCGGCGACGATTCCTACCTGGGCCGTTGTAACCGGACTTACGGTTTCTGTGAGTGTTGGATTGATCTTTGGCGTATGGCCAGCCCGCAAAGCCTCGCGACTCGATCCGATTGAGTGCTTGCGCTACGAGTAGGTGACAGGAATCCCCGAAGACACACGAAAATACACGAACAGAACGTCGTCGTAGATTTCTCGTTCGTGTGAGTTCGGTAGCGCCAGGTAAGCCTGGCTGTTCTAGTGAACTGAAAGGAGTTCACCTTGTCAATTGTCCGTTCAACAAGTAGCTGGTGCAAGCGTGAGTGGGAGCAATCTTGCTGGCGATGCCTTGCACGAGCGAACACGCGA
>JBGSWR010000049.1:0-71392 GCA_041751855.1 Pyrinomonadaceae bacterium | reverse complement strand
GAAAGAACAAGCCAGACCAGATAATAAGCACCTCACTTCAACTAGTGCCCTGCGCGGCTAGTGCTGTAACACATGATTCCCACGTTCATCCGCATTGATGGTTAATTTCTATGTATCTATTAGCCGCACAGGACACTAGAGTAAGGTAGTTTCGTGTGGTTTCGTTGTTAGGGGATCGTGTGTTCGTGTGATTTCGTGTAATGTTCGTGGATCTCGTCTTTGGTCATTGTCGTTTCAAAACCCAGCAAAGAACTCTTCAACTGATACCTGCCATCCCATCAAGACTTCAGATGAAGCCCATTCGCCCGCCGAATAGCTGCGCCCTTTCCACACAAGCGGCTCACCTTTCACAGACGCGTTCCGCACCTCGATGGTAAGAGTTGTGGGATCGACTAACCACAACTCGCGAACGCCAAGCGCAAGGTAAGTATCCGCTTTGGTCGTGCGATCGTAGTTTGCTGTGCTAGCCGACAGGTATTCGAACACGATATCCGCGGCGTGGTGACGGGTCCCCATGCGCTCGCGTAATTCATTCGAGACGTACATCATGTCCGGTTCGACATAGGTGTCATCGATCCAGATAGCCTCTCGTGGGTGATATACAACTCCGGGCCGCCCATGAGCGTTAAGGTACATAATGAGAAGGTCATTCAACCGACTGTCGAGGTCGCCGTGAGGGGAATCAGGTGGTGGAACCATGAACAGATAGCCTCCGATGAGGTCGTAATGGGCACGCCCTTGAGGCTCGGGCAGTGACCAGAACTCTTCAAGCGAATAACGTTGAAGCAGAGGTGAGAAGCTGACTGGCAGCGTCTCTTTTGTTTCTAGAGTGGACATGAGCGTAAACTCTGTGCCGTTCGTATGAGGGCAGATTAGCAAAGCTTTAATGTTCCGGCAAAGGATCTGGATTGCCAACACTCTGGCGGCGTGCGCGGTAAGTACGGCTGGTAGAAATAGAGAAGGGGAAAGTGTCGATCTCGGCTCGCGCCGTTCGATCTAATAGCGAATCCCCGTTTCAACTACTACTTCAGTAAAGGAGTTCAACATGCAAGTGAATCCATATCTGATTTTCAATGGCCAGTGTGAGGCCGCGTTCAACTTTTACGAGCAGGTGCTGGCCGGCAAAATCATCTTCAAGATGACTTTCGGCGACTCACCTGCGGCAGACGAGGTGCCACCCGAAGCGCGCAATCTGATCATTCACGCAACGCTTGCCATAGGCGATCAAATGTTAATGGCTTCCGACGCTCCGCCGGGTCGCTATGAAGAGCCCAAGGGCAATTATGTGTCCCTTAGCCTCACGGACACTGCTGAAGGGAAGCGCATTTTTCAGTCGTTGGCTGAAGAAGGCACTGTCCAGATGCCATTTGAGAAGACTTTCTGGGCAGAAGGGTTCGGGATGTGTGTCGATCGCTTCGGCATACCCTGGATGGTCAATTGTGGTGAAGCAAAGTAGTGATTGGGGGGGCGCACCATGAAGTATATGTTGCTGGTTCATCATGACGAGGAAGCATTCGGCGAACGCAGCGACGAAGAACGGCGCCAGATGCTTCAGGAGTCGGTGCAGCTCGCCAACCAACTCCATGAGAGCGGGCATTACCTGGACGCCGCACCGTTGCACCCGACGTCTGAGACGAGCTGCGTTCGCGTTCGCGACGGCAGGCGGTTGGTCACGGACGGCCCGTTCGCGGAAACTCGAGAACAGATCGGTGGCTACTTCCTGGTCGACGCCAGGGATTTGGACGAAGCGATTGATATCGCCTCAAAGATTCCCGGAGCGCGCATCGGAACTGTTGAGGTGAGGCCAGTGACGGAAGTTGGTGGCCTGCCAAACTCCTAGCGGGCTCTCAGCAATCTCTACGTGGAAAGAAGCCTCGGGGAGCTCGCGGTCGCTCCCAAGACTCGCCACATGCGGATGATGTTAGAATAATCATCATTATGTCTAGCGGATTGCCCGGCGAGGACCTGATTGAATCAGGAGTTAAGGATCTCTGGGAACAGCGGGAAACAATTGCGGCCCTAACGGTTGCTATCGGCGCCCCCAGACTCCGACTGCTGGGCATCCACCCCTGATCGCCGGGATGTAGCAGACATGATGTCGGCCGGGCTGATTGAGCCCTCTCGTCTGCTCGAACTCTTCACAGCCATAGAGGATTCGATCTATAAGTACCCTGCTCTTGACCCGGCATCTTTTCGCCGGGCGGTCGTGCGCGTCGTCAGCGAAAGTGGATCTTCCGATGAATCTTCGTAAGCTGTTCAAAACCCTCCTTCGTTGGCTCTGAGAACCCTCCGCTGACTCTCTTCTTCCAAGCCATTGTAGACGTGGAATGGACCACCCGGATTCCTCCGAAAACTTGTATTTGTATGACCATGCCTCCGAGTCTCCACGCGTCTCCGATCCATTTCTGCCAACTAGTTTTGGACGAACTCCAGAATCTCCAACGCCGGCAATACAAGCATCAGGTGAATCGGCCTAAACGAGTGACGAACTGGCCCAATCTATTGATGGGGTAGCAGGCACGGTCATTGCCCATCGTGGCGGACTGACTGCGTGCTCGTATGGGTCAATTGTCCATCTTTTTGGAAAGCGGCAGAGTCATCTTCCCCAAACTGAGCACGACCGATATCAACAGCGACGAACGAAGGAGAGTAGTTATGATTAAGAAGTCAACCTTCCTGATGCTCATATTTACACTTGTGGCCTGCTGGTCAATTTCCGCGACGGCCCAGACAAGTGGGACGATTTTGGGTGAAGTCAGAGATCAACAACAAGCATTCATTCCGAAGGCAACCGTTACGCTCAGAAATGTCCAGACGAATGAATCTCGCACGACCGAGACTGACGGCGCGGGCCGGTACCGCTTTAATAACGTTGCGGTCGGGAATTATGAATTAAGCGTTGAGGCCGCCGGCTTTGGGAAGTACGTGCAGTCGGGCATCACGCTTTCGCTGGATCAGAGCGCTGTGGTTAATGCTTCTCTTAAACCCGGCGATGTGGAAGCGACAGTCAGCATCACCGAAGACGCTTCGTTGTTGAATACCACAACGGCTGAGGTGGGAGTTCGGTTTGACTCGCGACGTGTCTCTGAACTACCGCTGGCGCCCAATCGGAACATCTACAACATCGCTCTTTCCGCCCCGGGCGTCACTCAGTTAGGTACTGGCCAGACGGCGTTTGCCGGCGGCGCTGTCGGAGGGACATCCGGAGTTAGTTATTCGGCAAACGGCGGGCGGATTCGCTCGAACAACTTCATGATTGACGGGCAGGATAACAATGATTTCGGCGTAGCGGGCGCCTCGGTACCGCTCAATAACCCTGACCTGATTCAGGAAGTGAGACTGGTAACAAACCAGTTCACCGCAGAGTATGGAAGAAATGGCAGTTCAGTATTCAATGCCATAACAAAGAGCGGTAACAATCAGTTTCATGGTTCTGCTTTCTGGTTCCACAATGGCAATGCGCTCAACTCGTGCAGCAACACCAACAAAGCGGCCGGCTTTTGCAATCCAAATGCAACCGATCCGTCTCGCCGCCACGCTCCATTCCGGATCGAGAATCAGGTGGGCGGAACAATAGGTGGTCCCCTGCACCTGCCGCGATTCGGCGAAGGTGGACCAGGATACATCAGCGGCAAGGATCGGACCTTCTTCTTCTTTTCAGTTCAGCGCTGGTATGACCGGCAACTTGGCACGGGAGCTACGCTGCGCGGCGCCCCGACTGAGGCAGGCCGGCAAGTTCTCCAGGCTGCGGCAGGGAACCGTCCCCAGGTGGCAGCCCTGCTCCGATTTCTGCCCGCGGCGCAAACACCAATCGGAACCTCTGCTTCCTTTATTGCGAATGGCCAGACGTTCAGTGTGCCGCTCGGTTCACTAACGGGGTCAACATCATTTGCGTTTGACGATTGGCAGGCCTCATTCCGAGTCGATCATCGCCTGAACGACAGACACAATCTCAGCGGTCGTTATATCTATCAGGATGGCGATACTCTGGGCATCGGTTCACAGGTGACTCCGCCGGGATTTTCATCTAAACAGGTGACGCGCAATCAGGGTGTCAACGTGTCGCTGACCAGCGTGCTCACGCCCAAACTCGTGAATGAATGGCGCGGTGCTTATCTGCGAGCCGCGCCCAACACTCAGGCTCTGGATTCCAGTGCGCTGGAGATTCCCTCGATCGAGATCACGGAACTGGGCCTGGTGGGCTTTAACGCCGCCACTGACCGTACAGGCATCGGTCTTGGTGTCAATCTGCCGCAGTACTCATTCCGCAATACCTACCAGATGCAGAACAACACTTCCTATACGACAGGAGGTCACGCCTTCAAGTTTGGTTTCGACATTCGGCGCAACCAGTTGGCCCAGCTTTTCAAACCCACGACGCGAGGCCGATTGCAGTATTCAAGCCTCAATCGCTTCGTCAACGACGTAGCTCAGTCGTCAACAATCAACAAGGATCTGCCGGGAGTGGCGGAAGTGCTTCACCTCGACTGGCACGATTTCTTCTTCTACGGTCAGGATGAGTGGAAGATTCGGCCCAACTTTACGCTGACCTACGGGCTGCGTTATGAGAATCCCGGCCAGCCAATCGGGGATCTGGTGGACTTCAATGCTCCGGTTCTGGCTGCTGCGGGAAATGATCCGCGCTTTCGAGTCGGGCCAATTCCCGGCCGAGACAATAACAACTTTCAGCCGCGCATAGGTTTTAACTGGAACCTCCAGACTAGCGCTGATGGGATGATCGGTTTTCTGACCGGTGGGGACAAACTGGTGCTTCGCGGAGGCTACTCGCGGACGCATGACTATACATTTACAAACATCGCTCTGAACATCTGGAGCGCGTTCCCATTTGTTGCGGCCTTCATCTCACCCACTGCTCCGGTGACGTTGCCGGGCGAGACTGCCGCCAGTAACGGAGTAGTGAATGCTTTTTCTAACCTAAACAATCCTCCTATCAACCCGGATGCTTTCGCACGCACGGTGGTGTCGGAAGACTTCCATTCGCCGACCTACGATTCGTACAGCCTTGAAGTACAGCGTGAGTTCTCGCGCGACGTGATTTTGCGATTGGGGTATGTGGGATCAAGAGGAACTGGTCTGTTTCAGACTCTTGACGGCAATCCCCGTCTGCCTTTTTCAACCGTTCGCGTAGATCCGACGCAGAATGTGATCCGGTTGCGAGCAAATTCGGGCTCTTCAACCTACCATTCGATGCAGGTCAGCTTCGACAAACGCTTGAGTCAGGGCTTTAGCGCGGGTCTCTACTACACCTGGAGCTCGTTCATCGATGACGGGTCCGAGATCTTCAATCCGTCAAGCGGCGAAGTGGCGGTCGCGCAAGACTCATTCAACCGCGGCGCCGATCGAGCTCGTTCCACCTACGATCGGCCGCACCGCTTGAGCGGCAACATCGTGTACGAACTGCCGTACCTACGCTCGCAGCGAGGACTGTTAGGACACATCCTGGGAGGATGGCAGGTAAACTCGTTCTTTACGTTCCAGAGCGGCGCGCCCTTTACGGTCCTGAATGGTTCTGATCCGACCGGGGCGCTGAGTGGGATCGCCGGTCTGGTTGGCGATGCGATCAGGCCTAACCTGATTTCGACTTTGGACATTTCTCGAATGTCGATCGAGGAACTGTTTGCGCTGCGGAATTCTCTCTTTACGCCATTAAGAGGGACCGCGTTTGGCGAACGTGTTGGCAGTGCAGGACGAAACATTCTGCGTGCCGACGGCATCAACAACGTCGATTTCGGTATTCTGAAGAATACTCGAATCGGTGAGAATCATCGGCTCCAGCTGCGGGCGGATCTATTTAACGCCACGAACACGCGAAACTTTGGCATTCCCGACGGCCGGGCTTTTTCGACCAGCGGTGCGCCGAACGCGGCGTTCCTGAATCAGTGGAGTACAAACGGTGGCAGTCGGCGCATTGTCGTCGGGGTCCGGTACGTTTTTTAGACTGCAGCCTGAAGTTTGGGTTGGAACAGGCTGAAGTCTGGTCTTAGGCTTGCGGTCTGAGGCTTGGCTGAAGAAGCCGGATGAAGCCTTCCCGATCTAAACATATTGGGGCAAAGGAGTCAGAATGGGCTGAGGAGGAATACTCTTCAGCCCATCTGCTTTGCTAAAAGGCCGACGAATGCAAATTGATTATTGACGATTGGTTTGCCAATTTGCCCCCGGCCACTTCAAAGACAAATCAGAACTGAGCGGTTATCGCACGCCCAATACCTTGGGAGGAAAGGCAAGTGTTGTGATACTCCGAAGCAACTTGGGAAGGAGGCGCACCATTTGAGCCTGCGGACGCGCCCTGACAGCGTGCGGTTCAATAGTGCGCTGATCTCGCATTTTGGAACCCATTCCGATTTCCGCTACAATCCTTAGCGCTACAATTTCGCGCATCAGTTACCATTCTGTGCCCCTGTAGCTCAACGGTTAGAGCAGCAGACTCATAATCTGTTGGTTCGGGGTTCGAATCCCTGCGGGGGCACCAATGGAATCAAGAAGTTACGGGAGCTACAAGGGCTGCCCCAATCCTGTCTTGTTGCCCTATAGTGACTAGCATAGATCTTAGGAAGAGACGTTCCTGGCATGGTTTCTATCTGCGCTCGCAAGAACACCTACTCGCGTTCAGACTTCTTGTCTTTTGCGCTCGAACTGCATTATCGAGCACTCAACCTAGCGCATTTGCTAGCACTCATTATCCGGCACTAACCGATTAACGCTTGACTTCCGTCGCTGTACCGGTCACGGAGAAACCGCCTTCGATGAAACTGGTCGTGTTCGCGTCCGCTGCGCCGGTGAAACCTGGTTGCTTCCCGCCGATGGTTACCTTGAACTCGCCTGGTTCGACTACTGTTCGCCCGTCATCTGTAATCACCGCAAGCTGACGTGGCTCAATTGTGAAGCTGATAACGCGCCGTTCACCTGGCTTCAGATGTACTCGTTCGACTCCCGCAAGAGAGCGAATGGGCACCCGTACAGATGCTGATAAGTCAGTCACATAAACTTGCACGACCTCATCGCCAGCTCGAGTGCCGGCGTTCGCAACAGTCGCACTCACCGTCACCTTTTCTGTAGCCGAGATGCGTGGCGATGAGACGGCGAAGTTCGAGTATTTAAATTGAGTGTAGCTAAGACCATGCCCAAACGGATAGAGTGGTTCGCCTTTGAAGAATCGATACGTTCTCCCGTCCATTTGATAGTTGTCGAACGGCGGCAACTGGTCTAACGATCTGTAGAACGTAACCGGTAGTCGTCCTGCCGGGTTGTAATCCCCGAAAAGCGCTTCGGCAATTGCAAGTCCTCCATCTTGACCCGGATACCACGCATGCACGATCGCGGGAACGTGCTGGTTGGCCCAGTTCACAGCGAGCGCACTTCCAGACAACAATACGAGCACCACGGGCTTGCCCGTTGCCGCCACGGCTTCAAGTAAACGTTGCTGACGAGCGGGGAGAGCGATTTCCGTTCGATCTCCACCCAAGAAACCCGGCTCACGTACATTCATCTCTTCGCCTTCAAGTTGTGCAGAAAGGCCCAGAACGAGCACGACCGCATCGGCCTGCTTCGCGACGTTAACCGCCTCATCATACGGTGATTCGCTGACGCCGGGCGGTTGCCACACGAGTTTTGCAACTGCACCTATCTTGCTCTCGAAATATTCGATCTTGATGTCGTAGCTCCTGCCTGCCTCGAGTGTGACTTCCGCGGTTATAGGCGCCGGCGCGTGTTCGGTCCAGTCTTCAGCGATCAACTTACCATCGAGATACACGCGCACCCCATCGTCGGCGATTACACCAAGGCGATATCTACCAGTTACTGTTGCGGTGAGCTTGCCGGTCCATCTTACAGAAAAATCATCGGCCCCAATGCCAGGCGCCGGATTCGACATTCCCCAATCGAAGTTTACTTCTCGATCTACGCGCGTTACGACTGGCGCACCAGCGAGCGTCTTGTTTGAAAAATACTCGCCTTTGAGACCTCGTTCGCCTTTGGGCCCATGCAGAGCAGAAGGCGGCACGGGCACTAGCGAAATCTCCGTGCGTGACGAGCCCAACGCATACAACACTTTCGTCTTTGATGAAACGAGTTGACGAATGCCTGCGAGCGGGGTCGTTGCGCGCGACGGTTGGCCGTGGTAGTTACCAAGCAATACCTGAACGTCATCGGCGTTTGGCCCAATGACGGCGATTGACTTTAGATCTTTACGTAGCGGCAGTGTGTTGTTGTCGTTCTTCAAGAGAACTATTGATTTGCGTGCAGCCTCGAGGGCGAGTTGACGATGTGCCGCTGAATCGTTTGCCGAGAATGGGATTTTGGAATAGGGCACTAACTCAGGTGGATCGAACATTCCGAGTCGAAAACGCGCTTCTAACAATCGTTTTAAGGCGCGGTCGATCTCGGTCTCTGAAATCAAGCCCTGCTTCACCGCATTCACGAGTGCTTTGTAACTATCGCCACATTCAAGATCGGTGCCCCTCTTGACCGCCAACGCCGAAGCTTCTTCCGCCGTCTTAACGAATTTATGCCGCATGTAGATGTCATCGATCGCTCCACAATCAGAAACGACGTATCCATCAAAGCCCCACTCGCCACGTAACACATCGCCAAGCAGATGGGTATTCGCGCAGCACGGTTCGCCATTTGTGCTGTTGTAAGCGCACATCACTGATGCTGCACGAGCCTCCATGACAGTGGCACGAAAGGCGGGCAAGTATGTCTCATGCAGGTCGCGTTGGCTGGCAGCAGCATTAAAGTGATGGCGCTCCGGTTCTGGACCAGAATGAACGGCATAGTGCTTCGGAGTTGCAACGACTTTCAGATACTTCGGATCATTACCCTGGAGGCCTTTAACGAAGGCAACACCAAGGCGGCTTGCCAGGTATGGATCCTCGCCGTAAGTTTCCTGTCCGCGTCCCCAACGTGGGTCGCGAAAGATATTGATATTTGGCGACCAGAACGTAAGACCATAAAACCGGCTATAGTTAGCGCTTCGTTGTGCTTCGTGGTACTTGGCCCGCGCTTCGTCAGAAATCACATTGGCCACGCGATGGAGAAGTTGGGGATCGAACGTTGCTCCCAATCCGATGGCCTGCGGGAAAACTGTCGCGACGCCGGAGAACGCGACACCGTGCAAAGCTTCGTTCCACCAATCGTACTGAGGGATGCGGAGGCGTGGAATTGCCGGCGCGGCGTTCATCATTTGCGAGACTTTTTCGTCGACTGTCATTCGGGAGATCAGGTCGTTTACGCGCTGTTCCAACGGGAGCTTCGGATTGAGGTATGGTGCGCCAGGGCCAGGCTGGGACTCCTGAGTCGTTGCCGGTGAGTCAATGATAATCAGGCATAGCACGAGTGTGAGGACACAAAAACATACGCGGAGTAGGGACATGGTTGCTCCTTTTGATTTCACCATCTTTAGCGCAATTGCCTTAAAAGCCCGAACAATATATTGAAATCTGTAACCGGTTGCACGCAGAATTCTTGATTTGTGATTTTTGGAATTTGCGATTTTGGTTTGGGCCCTTTTTACTGAGCCCTTACACTGGGTTCCTTTTTACGGAGCCCCTTGAAGTTCTGACAGCGCCTGGGACAAACGGCGGACGCCGTCCTTAATCTGCCTCGCATTCACTGCGGTGTAACCTAAAGCCAACCCACCTCGTCCCAGAGGCTTCGTGCTGTAAGCCGAGAGTGGAGCAGCCTCAACGCCGTGTTGGGCAGCCTTTGCGGAAGCCACGATGTCGCTGATCGCCGGAGGCAGCCAGCCCACAACATGCATACCCGCATCGGCCGGCTCGATATCAACTAAGCCCGTCAGCTCTCTCTGAGCGGCTTCAAGTAAAACTTGCTGGCGTTCGGCGTAGAGTGAACGCATCCTGCGTATGTGCCGAGCGAAATGTCCTTCGTTGATGAAATCTGCCAGCGTAGCCTGGTCTAGCGAAGGTGATTGCCTGTCGACAAGGCCACGCGCCGCCGTGAAAACATCGACCATATCTTCCGGTACAACCATGCAGCCCAACCGCAACGATGGAAAGATCGTCTTACTGAATGTACCGACGTAGATCACACGCCCATCTGCATCAAGTCCCTGTAAAGAAGCAAGCGGTCGTCCCGCATACCTGTACTCGCTGTTATAGTCATCTTCGATAATAAAAGTGCCCGAACGTTTGGCCCACTCAAGCAGTGCCAGTCGCCGCGACAGGCTCATCGTGACACCCAGTGGAAACTGGTGCGAGGGCGTTACATAGACCAGCCGAGCGCTCTTGCTTCGCCGCAAAGCTGTCTTCAAGTCAAATCCTTCTTTATCAACCGGCACGGGCACAACCCTTGCCCCGGCCGCGCGAAGCGCGTTAATTGCGCCCGGGTAGCCCGGGTCCTCTACCCACGCCGCATCGTTCGGATCGAGCAACACACGCGCGGCCAGATCAATAGCTTGTTGAGAACCAGCCACAATTATCACCTGGCCAGCGTGGCAACGAACCGCGCGCGCTGATCGTAAATGCGCCGCTAATCCCTCGCGCAGCGGCAAATAGCCTGCTGGGTTGCTGTAACTAAGTAGTTCGCGCGGTGGCTTTCGCAATCGCCGCGATACGAGGCGCGACCAAATTTTGAACGGAAATTCATCGAGGGCGGGCAGACCATTTTGAAATGCGTAACAGCCAGGATCTCCCTGAAGCCTGAGCTCGGCCAAGCTGGTCGATGCTAGCCATTTGCCGTGGCGAGAAAGATGGCCCTTACTTGACCGACTTGGTTGTTCACGTTTGGGTGCCTGGCCTTCGTCGACACGTAGCATCTCTTCCGGAAGGGTTGCAGCCACGAAGGTTCCCGCCCCGGTTTTTCCTTCGATGTAACCTTCGGCCAGCAACTGTTCGTACGCATTGACGACCGTCATTCGCGATACGCCCAGTTGTTCGGCCAATTGTCTAGTCGGCGGCAGCAACATGCCACGGCTCAACTCCCCGCGCAAAATAGTGCCGCGAAGAGCTTCGTAAATCTGGCGGTAAAGCGAAAGAGAGGACTTGCCATCCAGGATAATCATGGTCGCATTCTACTCGAACATTGGTCTACACGCTTTACCAGAAATTGGCTCTTGCTGAAAGTCCAATTCTCGTTAGAATTCGAGACGCCGGCATGACTACTAAAACGATTCGGAGGTGTTCAAATAATGTCAGGAACTTCGACGCGAACCGCCGTTCTTAATCAGTTGGTTCGCAGCACCACTATCAAATGGCGGCCACTGGATGAGCCCGGCGTGTCAGGGATCTACGTGAAGACCATGCGGATTGACGAAGAGAATCGCAGAGCGCCGACGATTCTCTTGAAGTTTGATCCGGGCGCTACCTATCCTGCGCACAACCATCCGGGCGGCGAAGAAGTTTTTGTGATCGAAGGCGATATTAAGTTGGGTAAGGATCACTTGTCCGAAGGCGACTACCTCTACACGCAAGTGAACGGAAAGCACGCGGCGCGGTCCGAGAATGGTTGCATTGTGCTGGTTGTCGTCCCCGAGGAGGTGGAAATTTTGTAGGTTGAACTTGAACTATCCCCGGGCTACACAGACTGCGTCAATAATCGATCATCTAGGGAATTCTCATTAACACCTCACTTCAGTGAGGTGACCAAGGTCCTGCTAGCAGTTGCGAACCGTTTCAACGGTCTCCTTTTTTGGGGGTTAGACGCTTCTGCCAGTGAGAAACCGTTGAAACGGTTTCCAATCCCTTGACCTCTCTAATCACCTCACTGAAGTGAGGTGTTAATGAGATTTCCTATGGTAATTTTGACTCAGTCTCTACAGCCGGGAGTATTTGCAGAGATCCGGTGCCCGCTTTTTTGTAGGTTGGACTTGAACGATCCCGCGGCTGCCGCCGGGGGTATTTGAAAACTAGAAATCTGCAACTGGTGCAACGATATGGATATACCACAGAATGACGATATACCACGGACTGAAAAGACAAAGCTTCGACGACTGCCAAAACGCGGCTCGTATGAACGTGAAGTGATTTATCAAATTCTCGATGAGGGTTTTGTCTGTCACGTAGGCTTTAATCTGGACAATCAGCCCTTTGTTATTCCGACTGCTTATGCGCGTGTGGATTCGGTGCTGCTCATTCACGGCTCACAGGCGAGTCGCATGTTGCGCGCGCTTAGCCAGGGCGTTGAGGTCTGCGTCACGGTGACTCTCGTTGATGGATTGGTTATGGCCCGGTCAGCGTTTCATCACTCGATCAACTATCGCTCTGTGGTGATTTTTGGAGTTGCTCAGCTAGTGCGCGAAGAGAGTGAAAAGCTTGCCGCACTTAGAGCATTCACCGAGCACATAGCACCGGGCCGTTGGAATCAGGTTCGCCCGCCGACTGAACAAGAGTTAACTCAGACAACGGTCCTGTCGCTACCCCTTCAGGAAGCTTCAGCTAAAGTGCGCGCCGGAGATCCAATTGACGACGAAGAGGATTACTCGTTGGATGTCTGGGCCGGCGTAATTCCCTTGCGGCTTTCTGTGGGGAATCCTGAAGATGACGCTCGGCTTAAGGACGGGATCAACTTTCCATCTTACCTTGCCGAAATACCTCGTTTTTCATCAAAGGCTTAAATGAACGCAGTTGTCTGGTTGATGCTTTGTGTGATCTGGGGGACGACTTGGTTCGTAATCAAGGTGGGCCTCAGGGACTTGCCGCCCTTCAGTTTTGCAGGAGCGCGTTTTATAGCCGCCGGCATGATCTTGCTGGCGTTGATTCGCTTGCAAGGGATCTCTCTTCCAAAAAGCCGGAGCGCCTGGACGCTGCTCGCAATCACTGGCTTTCTACAGTTTAGTTTCAACTACAGTACTGTCTTTTGGAGCGAGCAGTATATTTCCTCAGGTTTGGCGGCTGTGTTACAGGCAACGATCCCGGCTTTCGGTCTGTTAGCCGCCCGGATTCATCTGCCTGAGGAGCGGATCACAGCTCGGAAAATCCTGGCCATACTGCTTGGCGTCGTCGGAGTAGTTACGATCTTTAGTGAGCAACTGAGCGTTGACAATTGGATGGCCTTCGCTGGTTCTGTAGCGATTGTCGCCGGCGCCTTCGCGGCAGCAGAGTCGAGCGTGTTGACGAAACGGTTTGGCTTTGAGATTCATCCGGCCAGTTTGATCTTTGGGCAGATGGCTTGTGGGCTTCTGCCACTGCTCTTGATCGGATTTTTAATGGAAGGCAATCCGCTGAATTTTAGGTGGACTAGTACTGCCGTTCTTTCGGTCTTATACCTGGCTGTGGTCGGAACGGTCGTGGCGTTCTGGCTCTATTACTGGCTTTTGAAACGTGTTGAATCGAGTACCGCCATGGCTATCGCACTCGCGACACCACTGGTTGCTGTAGTAGTGGGTGCAGTCACGCTTGATGAGAGGCTTTTACCCCGCATATTGATTGGCGGGTCTCTGATTCTCGCAAGCGTGGGCCTGACTGCCTTCCGAAGACGCAGCAAAAGACGGATCGGGGATATCGAAGAACAAAGGGACTACGTTCCACCTGCCAAAGCCGCTGAAACTCAGATGTGATTGTCGAAACTCTTCGCAAAGTCTCTGAATCGCAGAAGCACCATTTGTAACCATCGTAGTTTAGATCAGGTCGGCAAAGCGTGCATTTTCGTGGGCAGGGGATGGGCCACTGTTGGGACCAACTGGCCTAAGTTGATTTCGGAAATTTACAAGATGGGGGCAACGGTTGACGGTTGCGACTACGGCCACGGCTGGCGGGGTGAGTAGGTCACAAATGCATCGCCATCAAGCAGAAGCATAGGGTCTCCGGTCTTTGGATGATTGCGTTTCTCCAGAGTGAACTTCAATAGACCCCGCGAGCGGGAATTCGCCGTGAGCATCGTGCCGCTTAGGCTCCAGGTCCCCGAATCGGATTCTTGCGAAGCCGTGCCGCCGTACGTGCCGCTTGAACTGGTTTCACTGTAATAATCGTAGGTGCCATTTTCGTAGAGCGTGAAGCACGTATTGGACATGCGCCCACCATTGTTGGCGTTGACATTCGACATGTAGCACCACTTGCCAACTAACTCCGAAGGATTTGCCCTCTGGCTCGTTGTTGAATTGCCGGCCCCGGCGACGCGCCGGTACACCGTGCGCTCTCCCTGATAGTTGGTTATGAGTGTGTTTCCGTTTAATTGAAATTCAACACGCGCCGAGCCTTCGTTATTGGAAAGCGTGATGAAGTTGCCATCAACGCGGTAGTTGAAACGGTCGTCATTAATGGTCAGGGTTCCGTCCTTAGCGATCCGCACGGTAATGTTCGCGCTTTGCCAAACCCCGGGCAATCCAACCTCGGATTCTTCTTCTCCCTCGTTTGTGCGACCAGCACGTCCCTGCCCGTCAAGCTTCTTTTCAAACATCCCACCGCCAGTGCGCTCCTGCCGCATGAAGGTCATCGCGCCCGGCAGATTGCCTCCTGAGACGGTGAGCGCATTGCCCTGAATGCTGAACAGGTAGACGCTTATCTGCCCCGCTTCGTCTTCGACAATCAAACGGTTGCCGCGCACGGTGTATTTGAAAGCGTCATCATTCAGGGCTCCAGTACCGTCGCTGTTTAGCTTCAAGGTAAGCTTTGTGTCCCCGCTAGTGAATTGCCAAACGCCCAGGAGCGATGAGTCTTGAGCGGCGACAGGCGCGCAAACTGTTAACGTAAGCACGCAGAAGACCACGACTAAAATTATTTTCATGATACAGATCCTTCCCTGGGAAACCAGTCTTCGCTTGCATCGCAGAATCATTAACGCGCACGCTACTACCACGGATGATGATAACAACACGCACGTAAACCTTCTAATCTTTCCCGAGTAAGCACAATCAAACTCACTGATAAGGATTTGTACCCTCAGGACCTTCGATTCGAATCTTCACACCGATTGACATATGCTCGAGCTTTTCGGCCCAGAGACGCACCTTAAAGTACGGATTTGTGCTACCCACTACGGGAGCGGCTGACAGCCAACCCCATCCCTTACGGGGGTTCTCACCGTACTTCTTCTCTACTGCGAAGGATTTGATCTTCCATCCGTTCTTAAGAGTGAATCCGGAATAGGCTTCAAAAATGCCCTTACCGCCGAAGTCGAGGTTGTAGCAGTTAACAATGAACTCTGTAATGTCGGATCCAGCATACGTCGACATAGACGCGCCACCATTACTGGTCACATAGCATGGTGTGGGGCCATCGGCGTTGACAGTGAAGTTGGCGCCATTCTCCTTGGCCTTGACGTGATTGAGTAGTTGTTCCACCAGTTTCGGCTGGATGGTGATGGTCACTTGACGAGTATTGTTTTGCTTATTTGCGCCGGCCGACTCGTTAAGGTCTGTCGCCACACCACCATAGATATTGTGTGTACCAACGGCGGCGGCCCAGTTAGCGGTAAACGTGCTTGACGCGCCTGGATTTAATTGCGCACTCCCACCTGCTAACCGCTGTGAGCCGCTGTTGATGTCCCAGTCGAAGCTCAACGGGCGAGTGTTGGACGGGCATTTGCTTTTGAGTATCAACTTCACGGTTGTTGACTGGCCCGCCGTTGGTTGTTGTGGGTTAAGTGAGAATTCCGTTACCTCAACCTTATCGGATGCTGAGCAAGCGGGAGGTCCTGAGCCCAGGGTTTTCGTCCCTCCGGGTCTCTCCGGAGTTTGCGCGCCCGCCTGGGTAGCACAGAGCATTGCAATCAAGACCGTGGGTATCAAAAGGTTGAGCAAGCCGAAGCTATGTCTGATTCTTCTCTTCATAGGTTCCTCCATTAGGTGACTTCTGTTTTGTTGACGGTCATGCGCTTCGTCTCGCCAGCAGGAAACTCCAGGACGTTCGGGGCCCATCCGAAGGTGTTCGGATGACCGACGTACTCGGCGGGGGCGTGGTCGTCCCGCCGGACGGGGCCTTCTTCAGGGTGCCGCCGGGCGCCTTCTGCATCTTTCCGCCAGCGAGCGCGGTCGCGCCTACGAAAAGCGGCGAAAGATGTCGAAGCATGGTGAAAGCCCTTTTCAGAAATGGCTCTTCATCCGCCGTTTCTCCTGCTTTCCGATAATTCTCACTTGCTCTCGCCGGCTTGAGGTGGCCGGGTGCAGGCCGCATCCGGTTCGCAAGAAGTCTCCTAGCCATCGAAGCTATGTATTCCCTGTCCTCGATTTCCTTTCTAAATACGGGAATTGAAAGTGGGCGAATCCTGGTCGAGCACGACATCAATTTGAGGAACCAAACTTTAACCAGCGCCAGGTGGTCTCTTCCGCCGCCTCGCCCTTTTCATCCAACGCCACGATTCGCCAGCGAAGAATTGAACCAGCCGCCTTCTCTCGCAGCCACGGTGGCGCCCGATAAATGCCAGTGCCCGGTTGAAAGAACGCTGTCAGCAATGGCCGTGCGTCGTCGGCTGTCTCGACTTCGAGTCGATAAAGCACGCCGCGTGGTGAATCAGCCCAACGAAATTCAACTGGCTCTCCGGGAGTGATGGTGGCCCGATCTTCGGGCAACAATGCGGTGAGCGCTGTGGAGTTCGACACTGTCAGTTGATTGTTTGGACCACCACCGACGTAATACCGCAGAACAGGCAGGGGAAAGCCGGCGACGGCTCCTGAATGGACGACCGCCGGACCAGCGCCAACCACGCTCAGATTCGAATCACCTTCTTTATCGTCAGTCGCTTCGATACGGAGCAGGATGAGGTACTCACCCTTGATTTTCACCGGCAGCCGCGAAGGCTCTGGACCCTCGAGTGTGTAACGACCATCGGGCGGGAGAAAGATATTGAAAGTCGAAAGTTGCGTGTAGCGACGCTGTAACGGGCGATCCTCAAACGGAAGCGACGCCGCGGTAAGCAGATCGGTTTCCGAAGGCGGCTCTTCACTCGGCAGTACCACCTCCCACCGGCCCTTCAATCTTCCCGTGCCGTTATAGGAAATCTCAGCCTTTATTGGAGGGAGTGGCACATCCCCTTCGACAATCAGAATTGGCTTGTCAATCGCGAACGACAGCCGTACGTCGGTAAGCGAAAAAGGTGTGCGTGCGCCACCACCGGCCATGCGACAAGTAACATTAACAAATTCGTCAGGCGCTCCTATCGTGCTCACGAAGCGCCGAACATAGAAGAAATGCGAAGCAACACCGGTGAGTGCAGCCTGATAAGCTCGTCGAGCTACCGATGGCGGGATCGACATGATGTCGGTAAAGCCCGCCGCACCGGAACCACTTCGTCTGGATAGGTCATTGCGAGCCGGCAGGCATCCGAAGATAGTCGCCGGATTACAGGCCAACCCGATCCCTCCAGCGGCCGGAATCAGGTCACCACACCAGCACCCCTCTGCCGCCACGCGATTAGCTGGCACCGGACCAAAGGTCAGAAACACAACAGTCGAGCCTTGTGAATTGATGTTCACGCCATCGGGGTTCACCCGGATCTGCGCTGCGGCAACGCCAGACAGAAGTGTCATCAGTAATGTCACGGCGAACTGGACTAAGCGTCGATGTCTTGGCGGCTGCACCTTAGCTCTCCTAGAAGAAAGTGAAACTCAGACCCGCACTCATCGTCTGGACCTTTGTCAGGTTGTTAAAGAAGAAGATGTTGTCGCGCGCCGAGGCGTAGCGGTTGGCGTAACGAATAAAGAACTGCCCCTCTACTTTGCGCCAGCGCTCTTTCTGGTAAAGGCTGAACCGCGTGGACCACTGTAAATCCAGGTCAGCGTTGCGGCTGCTCCGAGCATTGGCGGAGTCGCCGCCGAAAGCGCTGGAAATGGTCGCGGCTAAAGCAGACTTCTCAGTGGTTTGAAGACTGAACTGAACGCCGGCGCGGAAGTTTCGCTCAAACTGTGCCAACTCGAGATTGTGCGCGCGCTCGGAACTGAGATCGACGTTTACATTGAAACGCTGGTTAGGCGTCACTCCCACGCCGAAAGTGTGAGCGAGGTTGCGCAGGTCTGAGCGTTCCCGACCGGGTTGACGATTGTCTTGAAAAGACTCGTTCAGGCGATACGAGAATTTCCACCTTGGATCTGACCATTCCGCGTTCAGACTTTGATTGGTGCTGGCCTGATCGGGAACGTGCGAGTCGCTGAAGTCTGCATTGATGGGCAAGAACGCGCCATAGTTGTGTGTCCGGTCGTAATTATACGAAAGTCTCGGCAGCCATTTTGAATACTGTTCCTTCGCGCCAAGAATGGCAGTCAAAGGCAAGCCGACCTGGAAGCCGTTGCGCCGTGTCAACGTTTTCAGTATTGAAAGGATGTCATCCAGATTATCGTTTGCGCGATTGTGGGCAGCGCCAAAAGTGATCTCACCGAACGACCCGCTCATTTCGAACTGGTTATCAAGGCGATCGGCTTGCGCATACGCGGCAGTGCTTCGGAATAAAGGATCTACACGGTTGTGTCGGAAAGCGAATGAGATGCTAAGAGGTCTGTCCTTAAGGAGGGCGAGGTTGTTTAGCAGTTGGTAGTTGAGATCGAGATAAAGCGCATTCTTCGAGGTCTCTTTTACCGGAACAACTGTGAATCCCTGATTGAGTAATGGATCAACAGGATTGTCAAAGCGACTTCGTCCAAAACCGGCATCGATTCTGAGCCGGCCCTTGCTGTCGGAAGCCACGATACGCACGCCCGAGCCGGTGCTGCGCTCCGCATCCGTTAGATTTGCTTGATTGAAGTTATTGATGGGCAGCAGCGAGCCGCGCAATAAGCCCGCCTCAACGCGCAAGCCCCCTGGTCTCTCTTTCAGAAACTCGAAACCGAAAGTACCTGAGATGACTTTGTGTTGGCGCTGTTGCAGGCCAGTGAAGTTGTTCCAGCCAGCTATGCTCGTACCGTTCATCGCGCTGAAAGAAAGGTCGGTCCGGGAGCCAACAGGAACCGTGACGGCAAGACCGCGACTCGAAAAGCTGTTAATGAGATAGCGATTTGACCCGAACGAGCTGTGACCCAAGGTGACTCGGGCCTTCGAAATTTGCAGTTGTGAAGTGTAGCTCGAAAGATCGATCTGCGGCGCATTCAGACCGCTCTCACCGAAGCGCAGGGCTTCGCGTTGGTTCGACGTCCCAACAAAATCAAACTGGTTTTGGGAACGCCAAATACCGCGAGCGAGAGTAGTTTGCAGGCTCCCCTGGATTGAGATATCCGTAAAGTTAAGACGGTCGGGTCGATTGGTGTCGGGATGATAAAGAATCGCCGATTGTGAGCGGATGTTCACAGTGAGCGTGGGCTTGAGTTCTGCGGTCTCAAAGAAACCCCTGCGACCCCCGTTGGGCTGATCCGGGGACGAAGTGCCAACTGTGTCTTTGGCTAAGGGCGAACTTCCGTTGGGGTTGGTGGTCGAGTCTTGCGTGGAGTCAGATTGACTGCTAAGTGCTGCGTCAACTACTCGCAAAGGGAATTGGGCGATCTGCTTCCAATCGTTCGCGGGCGACACAACATAGACGGTTAATGAAGACTCCCCAAGTGGCAGGGGTATAAGCTTTGGCGTGTAGCCAAAGGTGCTCCCCGCGACCGAGAAGAGTCGCGTCCAATCCGTCTCTCCAATGAAGACGGCAAGCGTACCTTCCGCTCGTTCAAGTGAACGGCTTAGTTTCAATTCAATGTGCTCGTCGGGCCGAACAGAATCTTTTGCCGAAAAGCTGGCACTCACAGTGATGTAATTTTCTGCATGCGAGTGCGTGCTCACCACAAAACCGGTAAGGACTAAGGCAACCAGAGAGTTGAGCAAAAAGGCTCTGTTTCTGAGTCGATTCTTAGTCCTCATTTAAACCCGCCAAAGACGTTCGTTTTTCCCAGTCCAGAAAGTTTTCACTGCAAGTGTCTAAGGGCGCTGAAATGAGGAACTCCCTCAGACGTGAGTTCTTTCACATTGGAGTGGCGGGTTGACGCAAGATGTCACAAAATCTTTTCGGCAGGTTGGGAAAGCGGTGCGTGAGGATGCACGCAACAGGCTGTAAATCAAAAAGTTCGGTTTAAGGGTGGAAACTGAGTGCTCTCAGCGACCGCGAACGCTGAAGGCATAAATTGCTTCAATCTCGTTGTCAGTCCCTTTGAGGAGGGCAACGTACTTGCCAGGAGAAAGTCTACTGGAAGGTAACTCGAGCACTACGTAGGGTCCCTGTGAGGAAGATCGGGGGCGGATCGTTCCGGTGCTAAAAACTAGTGAGCCTTCAGGCGACTCTTTTCGCAACTCCGCTCGCACATCCTCAAGATTTGGAAGGCCGGAAAGGCTCAGTTGGAAGCGGATCGTAGTCACTCCAGGGGGAATAGTGACGGCCCGCACCTCATCGGAGCTCCTTTCTGCGCCAGGTAAGAGTAAGAAAGAGGCTATGGAAGCACTGTCGTTCTGAGAGCGGCTTACCGGAGTCGGGGAAGGTTCGGCTTGTTGTACAGCGACCTGTGAATTAGTGTTTTGTGGCGTTGCGTTCATGGGCGGAGTACTTGTTTGGTGCTCCACTGAGGATTCGCGACGGTCTAGAATCACCCACAATACTCCCGCAAAAACCAAAAGCACGACGGCAGCGAAGGCAAGGCGCAGAGGTGGACGAACCCGTGTGAGCAACGCAGCAAATTTGGCTGTCCTTAGGGTAGGCACCTCCGCGACATGCTCAGAAGTCGTATTTGCGAGGGCGCGGGCAAAGGTAATTTTTTGACGCCGGCTCGCTGATGGCAGAAACATCCGCTCGAACCTCGCCCGCTCGTCCTCAGTCAAGTTATCGTGAACGTAGTCGTCGATCAGGTCGCGCTCAGTTGCTTCGACCTCATCACGCGAGTCGCCGTCGGTGATCAGGCGCTCCTCGAACTCGTCGCGTTCATGCTCGGCCAGTTGTCCCAGCAAGTACCGCCGCACCGTTTGCTCGTCCAGGATCATCGGATTCATGCAGTGGAATCAATTACTCCACCTTTGAGTGGTGTAGCTGGTCCATTTGTTACACTTTTTTGTCTCACCTCAAGACATTTCTTAACGCACTCCTCCAGATTCTTGCGCAGACGCAAAACGCGCATACGGAGATTTCCGGAAGTCAGACCGAGGCGAACGGCGAGTGACTTTCGGCCACTGGCCTTGCCCCCTTCGGAGCCCTGATAGTAGTCCATGACCAGTTCGCGGTTTTCACGCGGCAGTCTATCGAGGCAGCGACGCAAGCACCCCTCAGCCTTCTCTATTTCAACTATATCTTCAGTAGTAGGTCCACTCGTGCGGGAAAACTCGTTAATGGTCCGCTCAGCTTTTTCCTTTCGTTTGAATGCTTCGAGCACTACAAGACGAGCGACGCCCAGGCTGTAATGGTTCACGTCCCGAATCTGTTCACCTGCCACGATTTTGCGTGCGATTCTGTCAAGCGTTTCATCAGCGAGTTCTTCAGGGAAGGCGGTGCCCCGACACTCGAAGAACCTCACCAGTACGTGCCGAAGATCCTCGTACTTGCGCCCGGCAGACTCCCGCTCAACATCAAGAACGCGCAGCAATTGCTCGAAGGCATCCTGATTCAGTGTCCAAAGTCTTTTTAGCGAATTGGCCAAAGAAGAACTACTTATCGGTGACTATGAGAACAATCTTATCTCAGCGCCATTCACCCTGGAGCGTAAAACCTGCCCAAAAATAAGGTGAAGCCCATTTCTTAGACATCTCCTTCTGCGCGTGCTGGAGTGCCGCTGCGGGCGTCAGACTGCGCTCGATCATTGCCTTATAGAACAACGCCATCAACTCCGCAGTCGCACGATCGTCCACACGCCAGAGGCTGGCCACTATACGTGGTGCGCCCGCATACATAAAGCCTCGCGACAAGCCTATAAAGCCTTCGCCTTTGATCTCTTTACCCAGAGCTGACTGACATGCGCTCAGAACCACGAGGTCTGCGCTTAACCTCAGATTATAGATTTCGTGTAAGCGTAAGAAGCCATCAATGGGTTGTCCCCTCTCGTCAACGAGAGACAAGACAATACCTGACAATTCAGAATGGCGGGTATTAATGAATCCATGAGTAGCGAAGTGAATGAAACGATAAGAACCTAAGTCGGAACGGGTTGCGTTCTCCTTGTTTGCCGAGAAACCCACCACCTTTAGTATCTGGTCTTCCGGGGCAAGCGAAGCGATAGTATCGGCTTCACGACTGCTGAAATAGAGCCGTTCCAATTTTTCAACGCCGACATCACGGGCAGATCTTTCGACTTCATTCAGACGCGTACTTTGCGCCTGGAGCGAGACTAGAGCATTTACTTTAGTCGCTTTAGCCAGGTTTTGTTTTAGACGTGGATCGTCACGCTCGAAGACCGGATCGGCGATGATTGCAAGCAACTTCGTAGCCGGTTGCCGCTGCCTTACCTCCTGACGCAGAACAGCCAGGGTTGAGATCGAGGGAAGAGTTACGATCTCCTGCCGCTCCACCAACATCTCGACGGTGCCAACGCGCAGATTTGGGGTGGGCAGAACAGCGAACGGCACGTATTGGAGCGCACCTTCAGCGACCACAACTACTCGCTTCGCTCCCAAATGCTTTTGCACAGGCGTGAGCACCAGATCGCTGAGGGTTCGGGCCGCAGTAGCAGACTGCTTGTCTGCGGCGCGGATGGCCGACAATCGTTGTTCCGTACTTTCCCCTTTGCGCTTCTTATTGCGGGTCGTCAGCGCTTCGTATAGGTTACGGGCGGCCGTTTCGATCCTTGCGCGACCAGGTAACTCGTAAGCATCCGCGGTGTGCTGTGTGATGGCCCATACGTAACTGCGCTCCTCACCAAGCGAGTACTCAAGAAGTAACGTGTCTGGATCCAGTAAACTTGTTTGGATCTCAGGTAAAGTAAGTTTCTTTGGTTGCGTAAGAGCGGCATAGCGCGGACTACGGATCCGGATCTCGTCCTGAACGATCTGCAACTCTGTTAAGGTGGCCTCAACCTCCTTTCTTACTGCATCGGCTTGCTCCCCAGTCTGAGTGCTGCCTAGGAGGAGCGTCAATCGAGCGGCCTTGGCGTTTAGCCTTTGCTGCAGGGTGCGCTCTCTGGTCAGCAGTGCCGTCTCGATCCCTTCACGCAGTTGGGTCGGTGATTCGTTCAACGTCTCCAGCAAGCTACGCGCGCGAGCATGCTCGCTGGCCATTAGAGCCTTAGCTGCATGGCCAGCATCTGGTTCGCGCTTATGCAGTTGCATCAGTATGTCGATGTATAGTTTGTAAGAATCTTGGCTTTGCGCAAAGAAGGTAGCGCGTTGTTCGGGGCCAACGATCTTGGTTCGTAATGACTCGATTATTTTGAGAGCACTTTCCACCGTCACCAGTGAACTGCTGAGTTGGCCCTTTGCCCGCTCGACTTGCGCCAGCGCAGAAAGTGTTGCTGCCTGATCCTCGTAGTGGTTGAAATAACGTCGGATGGAAAGTGCTTCTTTAAGATTAGCTTCTGCCTTTCCGAGCTCTCCCAGTGACAAATATGACTCTCCCAGATAGTGCAGCACAGCGGCGCGCATATCGTGGCGTTCAGTAACGCCAATCTTGGTTAGCGCGAGATTGAAGGTGTCCAGGGCCTTCTGTAATTCGCCGGACTTCTGGAATGCCAGCCCGCGAAACATCAATGCTGTTGCTTCTATTTGACCAGCATCAACTGCACGCGCCAAGTTCAGTGAACGATTAATTCGTTCCAAGGCTTTGGGCCATTCCCCAAGATAAAGGTAGGTTTCACCAATTTTGATTTCGGCGATCGATCTGAGAAACCGGAAATCGGAGTTGAGTCCTTCCCAGATGGCCAGGGCCTGAAGGTAATAATCGATCGCACTTTCCGGATCGCCTAGACCTCGATGGAGGTGGCCCATGCCGAGAAGCGCAAATGCTTCTGAGCTACCACCACCTCTCCAGAGTTCGAGCGCTCGTCGCTGATAAGCCAGGGCACGCTGCCACTCTCCGGTCATCCGATAAATAGCACTGGTGTTATGCAAGGTCAGGGCCTCGCCATTGTGATCTTGTAGTTCCCGCTGCAATCGAAGGGCCTCTTCTGCATATTGCTCGGCCTTTTCTGGCTCGCCTAAACCCATACTGGTGTTGCTGAGGGCCGAGGTGACTGCCGCTTCGGCGAGAGGATCGCCAAGCTGTCGCACGAGTGGCAGGGTCCTTGTAAATGAGTCGAAAGCGAGACTTAGTTCCTCCACCTGTGAATGCAAAAAACCCTTGAGATATAGCATCTCAGCTTCACTGCGAAGATCGATCGAATCTTTACCAAACGCCAAACAATCTGCAACTTTGGTGATCCCTCGCTTCAACTCCGCATTTCCATTTACTTCCGGGGCAGCATCAGCGTAAAGCTGCTGGCAAGCGTACAAGTTTCGATCCCTCTCAGTGGCGATGCGCAGGGGTGCCATCCTAATTTCGTAAGAACCACTCCCGGGTTTGTCCTGGACAAACTCAAGACGATATTCGCCGCCAGCTTCTGGAATGAAGAAGAACCGCGCCGTTTGAAAAGGGGACCTTCGTACATCTAGTTTGGTGACGGATTGACCACCATTCGAGACTAGTTTGAGGATGACCGGAAGACCTAACGAACTCTTGATCTCCACGTTGAGGAATTCGCTTTCACCGATCTTAAGAAGGTAATGAATCTCCTTGTTCTTAAGTTCGCCTTGGAGGGTAACGCCGGGCTCAAGGACTTGCGAAGTCGGTTGAGCAACCAACTCATTGATCTCTGCGCCGGCTAAGAGCAGAAAGAGGGTTATCAATAAACGTACTACAGGGGGGAAGCGCATATTCTGACGGAACTCTACTATTAACCAATCCGCGAAATCGATAATAGCCAAGCCATTAGCAGTCCCGCACTAAATTAAGCGGCAGTGGTACACACCGATCCGGTGATTTTCAGTATTAGCTATGTGCTGAGATTTCTTGCCCTTTCGGGTTGCCCTTGCTTACTTGTATTAGCCTGGCCAGATAATACCATGATAAAACTTGAGTTCCCAAAACGCTGTTTTCTTTTGCCGGATTGGAACCCCTTACAAAACGGCATGCTTTAATAGTAATGATGAACTCCAGTCAAAACACTCCTAACCCCAGTTTTCTCCGAGGGTCAAGTAGCACGTCGGAGGGTTTTCGGCGCTCGTGCCGGCGATCCGCGCAGCGATGCACTTCATCGCCAGGAGATATTCGGGCACAGGCATATTCAGGCGTAAGTGAGGACTTCGGAAGAACTTCCCGTAATGGATCAATTGCTTTGAGTCCTTAACGCTTCCCGCGTGGTGATACTGACGTCCTGTTAGTGCCGTCAGTTCCATCACTCGTTAAATGGATCGAGCGACAACGCGTGGACAAAGTCCAAAGGCCGAAGACCTAAGACCAAAAGTCGTGTGAACACTCTTACGCGGAATTTTCCCCTTACTAAACGAGAGTATTTCCCAGGCATCAGTTTGCAACCTAAAAGGAGACTCCAAATGCGAAACCTATTAATGCTGAGCATGGCGGCAGTAACGATCTCTGTGTCCGCATGTGCCCCGAGCCCTGAGACAGCAAAAACTTCGCCTTCACCCGCCGCAACCTCAACCCCAACTCCCACTGAAAACGCCGAACCGGCAATCAGGAAATTGGTGACTGAGCGTGATCAGGCCATTCAGAACGCAGACATAGCAGCAATTGAGCGGATTTACGCTGATGACTACGTCGTTACCAACGCTGCGGGCCTGATGCGGACTAAGGCGCAGGTCATCGAGGATTTCAAGGCCGGGGCACTCAAGATAGAGTCAATTTCCAGCGATGACGTCAACGTACGCCAGCATGGTGATACGGCGATAGTGACTGGCCGCACTACAACAAAAGGTAAGGACAGAGGCCGAGATGTCACCGGTGAAAACAGGTTTACGCAAGTGTACATGAGACGAAATGGCCAATGGCAGATCGTGGCCTTTCACATCTCCAGCATTGCTCAGTAGTGGTGCAACCGATCTCCGATCTCTATTGTTAGGCCCGAGGCTGGCGCCGGTCTAGCTCACAGCAGTCTCCTGATAAGAAACTATCAGCCACTTACCTCCCCGGTTTACCCACACTTCAGTAGCGTAGATTGGGCTAAATGGCTTTCCATCAAACGACCCCTTGAGGTCACACTTGTAACGAAGAATAACTACGTCCTTTGTGACCTTTGAGACCTTCGGATCGTCAAGTGTATAGGATTCAATGGTAAGTTTATCGATGTTCGCAATATCTTCTTGAAGACTTGAAGGGCCTGAAAGACTGTAGGAGGCATAATCCTCGGCAGCGAGAGCTTTGATGGCGGCGACGTTTCTGTTCTTGTACGCCTCCCAGGTTTCTTTTGATTTACTCACGATCAGTTGATCAAGGCTGCCTCCTTCCTGAGTTTTTGACTTTGACTTCGAGGCAGCGCCTGTCTCCGGCAGGGAGAGAATAGCCACCGCAAGAAGGATGGTGACGACAAGGTAGAGATTTTTTCTCATTTTCAGTCCTTTCAAAAGTTTCTTGTTGTTATTAAATAAAGGGGAATCCGCAGCAAACCCGTCGTTCCAGAAGAGATACTTCTGCAAAACGTCCTATCATGGGCTGAGTTAACCACTGTGGTGCTTTATTCCACTTCCTTTGCCACCTGAAAGGCGATGCGATTATGGAATCCGACACCGCCGAACATCCCCAACCGTTCGTTGCTATACCAGCGAGATCAGGAGAGTTAATCCGGCGATTCGGCGACGGAGTCTGGAAGGTCGGGCTGGAGAATATCGCCTTGAGAGTGCACCCGCAACTCGAGAGAGGTTTGTTATGAATAAGGCGGCCCTGGTTCGTGAGCTGGGAGAGGCTCTCAGGGATCAACCAGACGGTATGACGAGGTGATTGCACAGCTCAAACGAACGCTAATCTCGCTTACGCGCGGTTGAGCGCGTTTTCGCTGACGAAAAGATTCCGCGCGCGAAAAGGAGGTGGGCTTTCCAGGATCAGCAGCGCTCGCAGCCCCGCCAAAGGAGAGGCGACTAAAGACTTCGCTAAACAGTGGTTCACCTTGTTGCACAGAGAGGAATATGAAAGACCTCCACGAAACCACACGAAATTACACGAACATAACCGAGAGAAATACAACTGTCTCCGTGCCCTCCGAGTCTCCGTGGTGCCCTTTTTGGGGTTCACAGTAAGTTCGTCACGCGGACACGGAGCGCACTAAGAATGACAAATGAAAAATGTCCAATATCAAATGTCAAATCGTATCCCGCGTCTCCATGGGCAAGTACTACCTTGCTTGGGATCTGATAGTAGTCGATTTCGCAGCAGTGTAATTTAGTGTGATTTAAGGTTTTTCACCGCCCAAAAAAGAGGATCTATACTATGAGGCTGGCGCTGGCCCAGCTCACAGCCTCTCCTGATAAGAAGCATCCCACAGTTCACGTCATTTCCTTACCGTTTCCGAAGTCGGTACGGGTGAAGAAAACCTGGCTTGCGCGCTAACTGAAAGAGGCCTTATTATCTTCACCCTGTCAGCCGGAGTGGCGAAATTGGTATACGCACCAGACTCAAAATCTGGCGAGCGCAAGCTCATGTCGGTTCGAGTCCGACCTCCGGCACCACGCCACCACCAAACTTATCTGCCTTCGGTGTCTTCGGACACAAACCTTAAGACGGACGCTGAAACCAATGAGCTCAGCCCGCAGCCCAGTGTGCGTCTAAGCCACTGAAAGCCGCTAACTTACGCTCTTTGTAAAAACATGTTTGCCACCATGGGCAAAAATCGTTAGAATGCCAAGGCCCGGAAGGACGGAAGCCCCGCGGTTCGAATGGTTCCGCTCCTACCAACTGTTTTTCCCCTCATCCAAGGCTTACAAAGTTACATTTTAATCGTCCACCACGCGTTCTCGCTGCTGTTCTTATATTGCAAATTCTGGAGCTGAAGACATGCCAGGTGACCCAAAGGCACGGATTCTAATAGTTGATGACGAGACCAGAATAACTGAGGTGCTTGCCGATCTGCTGAGTCTCGACCACGAGTGCGACACTGCCGCCTCAGCGGAAGAAGCCCTCGAACGGTTAAAAGATAGCGAGTATCAGCTCATCGTTAGCGACATCACGATGCCCGGAATGAGTGGGCTCGAGATGATCCCGCACTTAAAGGAGCTGGCTCCCCACTCTGTGGTCGTAATGATCAGCGGTATTCAGACCGTCGAGAGTGCCATCGAAGCGTTGCGCCTGGGCGCGTTCGATTACGTAATGAAGCCATTTGATCTACGCCAGGTCGAGGCTGTCGTCAAGCGCTCACTCGAACATCACGAGCTGGTCGTGGCCAAACAACGCTACGAAACGCAACTCGAGGATCTCGTCGAGCAACGAACGGCCGAACTTGATAAGGCTCTTAACTCACTGGAAGATGCCTACCGTTCGACCTTGAAGGCGCTCACCGCTGCGTTGGAAACGCGAGACTCGGAGACTCACGGGCATTCGGAACGCGTCGTTACTTACAGTCTCAGACTGGGCCGAGAGTACGGGCTCGCGACTGATCGAATGAAGGCGCTTGAATTTGGGTCGTTGCTGCATGACATCGGAAAGATCGGTGTACCGGATTCGATTCTGCGCAAGCCGGCCAAGCTAACTGAAGAAGAGTGGGTAAGAATGCGTGAGCACCCGCTGCACGGACAACAGATCTTGCGAGGCATCGAGTTCCTTGAAGGGGCCGCGCGCGTCGTCGCGCAGCATCATGAGAAGTGGGATGGCTCCGGTTATCCGCTCGGAGTAGTTGCAGAAGAGATTGACCTTTGCGCTCGAATCTTTGCCGTAGCCGATGCTTTCGACGCGATGACCAGTGATCGCGTGTACCGCCGCGGCAAATCATATGAGGCCGCCGCGCAGGAACTCGACGATTGGGCCGGGAAACAGTTTGATCCGAAGGTCGTTGAAGCGTTCCATCGGGTGCCAAAAACGGATTGGGAAGAGCTGCACCGGCAGTCTTTGGTGGTCAAGAACGAAGACTTCGCAGTGCGCCGGATGGTCGAGATGCTGGAGACGCAACTCGAAGTCCTCGTCTGAAGATCGATATAGCCTGTTTCAGAGACTTACCGTCCGGTAACGACATATCCACGCCTGGACCGTAGATTCACGCCTACTCTCCGCGAAGCCACTTCAATTCGACGATACTCACCCGGATTCGATTCGGCAAGGGAGCGCTGCGGCCGGTAAGTGACCACGTACTCCGCTCCAATTTCAGTTGCCACATCTCTAGCCTGAGCAATCATCTCGTCGCGGGCAAGCGGCAGAAATATTCTCCCGCCCGTCTCCTCTGCGACCTCCGTTAGTAGCCTTTGACTCTCCCTTGTTTGATTTTCATAAGCAATGCGCTGGCGACGCATTGCGGGATCGAATCGAATGCTCACGCCGTATGACGGACTGCGCGTAGCGCCCGGTGGCAATGTCGGATCGGTGGCCCTGATCGGATCCGAGCCAGGAGGATTCTGTCTCGCTGTGACTCCGCCCTTGGCAGACTTCTTCTTCTGACGAACAAATTCGGTGTAACTGATGATGTGAACGGTAGCGCGAGCCTCCATCAATTGCTGAATGGCTTTTGCTCGACTGGTTGTGCCTCCTTCGGAAGAATCCACACCGTCAGTAATAAACACGACATGGCGGGTCCCTTCGGGTCGAGCACTGAGATGTTGTGCGGCAGCAGCAACAGCTTCGGAGAAATGCGCACGTTTACCGGCCAGAAGCTTTCTCTTGAGCACCCGGCTCAGCGCCTGGCGGTCCTTTGTCCACGGTTGCAGTAGTTCGACCTTTTCATTGAACTGCATTAAGGCAATCCAGGCATCGCTGTTTACCTTGCGCAAGAGCTCGGTTGCGACATCGCGGGTCAGGTCGGTCCGTTTGGACATACCTCCCAGCCCGCTTTGCCCCCCACCCATATCCAACACAATCAACAGGTTGGCTGGTACTCTTTGAATGCTTCTCACCTGCTGAGCAACTCCGTCCTCGAGCACAAGAATGTCCTCGGGCTCGAGCGTCGGATCGAAGTGACCGTAAGAGTCCTTGGCCAAGACCTGCAAACGCACCTCTTCCGTGAAAACGCGAACCGGATCCTGTTCCTGTTCGCTCGGGGCTGGCTCGGGTGAAGGGGCCGGACGCGCGGGCTGTTGCGCTTGCAAGGGCGCAAGTGTGCCGAGTAAGCAGATTATTAGGGTTATTGTGGCTAAGCGGTCTTTCAAGTACACGGTACACCTAACTATCTAAAAAAAGCGTTCCTGGTAATTGCCCGGTTTGATGCGGGTGCAGCCACTGTACCGTTGCCCAATGAACTTTACGTACCCTGGGCTTTTCTGGCCTGAGCCTGGACAGCGGTGATGGCGACCGCAGCTACGATGTCCTGGACGCTGCAACCGCGCGAGAGATCATTCGCCGGCCGATCAAGGCCCTGAAGAATGGGTCCGATTGCCATTGCTCCTGCCAGTCTTTCAGTTAATTTATAAGCTATATTACCCGATTGAAGGTCCGGGAATACCAGCACGTTTGCTTTTCCGGCGACCGTCGATGCTGGTGCCTTCGATGCGCCTACGGTTGGAACCAGCGCTGCGTCAGCCTGCAACTCGCCATCGATTTCGAGATCCTGGGCCCTGGCCCGGACAGTTTTTGTTGCCTCAACCACCTTGTCGACGAGCCGGTGTTTGGCACTGCCTTTCGTTGAGAAGGAGAGCATGGCTATGCGGGGTTCAGCTCCCAAGAGGGCGCGGCACGATTCGGCAGCCGCGATGGCGATCTCGGCGAGTTCCGAAGCGGTGGGCTCGATGACGACTCCACAATCGGCAAAGATGAGGGCGCCATTGTGCCCATAGTTGGCGTCACGCAGCGCCATCAGAAAGAAGCTCGAGACCAGCTTCAGCCCGGGACGGGGACCGATACAGTGCAGTGCCGCCCGTACCGTGTGCGAGGTTGTATTTGTGGCTCCAGCAACCGACCCGTCTGCGCGTCCGCTTCGCACCATCAGATTTCCGTAATAGAGCGGGTCATTCAACATTGTCCGGGCTTCGTCATGAGTTAAACCGCGGGCCCGTCGCAATTCAAAAAGCAGGGCCACCATCTTTTCTAAGTCAGGGGCGCGGCGGTGGTCTATCACGTCCACACCGCCGAGATCCGAGCCTTCGCGTTGCGCAGTCTCGCGAACTTGCGCTTCATCTCCCAGCAGAGTAATCCGGGCCAGCCTGTCACGAACGCAGGTGGCGGCTGCTACCACTGCTCTCGGGTCATTACCTTCCGGTAAGACAATATGTTGGAGGTTGGCGGCGGCGCGTTGCCGGATGCGTTCGAGGATATCCATAGTTCGACCAGGGCTGCTCAGCGAAATGAACTGAGGAGTCTAACTAAGTAGTTATCAAATAGAAAGTCTTATCCAAACTAGGCGCGCGCGGGATGCATGTGTGCCCGCTTACATGGTAGTTTTATCCGGACCGCTCTACGCGAATCCGATCTCGATGGGAGGGCCTTTATGTCTGCACTTCAAGTTAAACGGCGCGCGCGAAATGTCTTGATGTTTATTCCGAATATGGTTCTCCTTTGTGTGCGCCTCCTCAGCGATCGGCGAGTGCCTAAGACTGAGAAAGCGCTGGTGGCGGGTGCAATTGTTTATGCGCTTATTCCACTAGACCTCATTCCTGACATGATTCCGTTTGTGGGCCAGATTGACGATGCTTATCTCATCTCTTTGACGTTGTTGCGATTACTTCACCGTTCAGATCCGAGAATCCTGCGGGAGCATTGGGATGGTGGTGGCGACATTGTGGATCTAGTGGAAGCCGCGGTGGCTACAACATCCAGACTATTACCAAAACGCATTCGGCACGTGCTTAATGCTCGGGTAGTTCCTGTAGAAGGCGCCAGTATCGTCAAGCCAGTCCTGGTGGCTTCGGAAGAAGACAATCCGGCTGGAGTTCTGGCCGCAAACTCAAGCGAAAGACCTGTCTAAGGTTTCAGACTCTTGAGACAGCCATCGACCAGTCGATCACCCCGTCAGTTGCGAGTGCCAGCCGGGAAACGGTCGTGGGATGGCTGGTCTTAATAGCGGTGAAGAGTCGTCTTTCCGGTGTTTGCGTCCCTCTCATCTCGTCGGCATACGCAACCAGAGCAACCCTTAGCGTCGAAGATTCTGCAATCAAGAACCATTCTCGAGCCAGTTGGAAATCTGAAGTCAAGTTGATATAGCGGATGTTTGGATGGCGTGGTGCAATCCAATCGGGCTCGCCGAAAAGGGTTACCGACTCAGAGATATCTGCAATGCGCAGGTACCGGTCGATGATTGGCTGCAAGTTGGAGAACTTTTCAAAGCCAGCATAGATGCGACCGGTGCGGTTAGTTCTTAGCAGCAACTCATTTTCGATCATTAAGGCTGCGTACTCGAGGCAGGGCGACGAGGTCCGGAAGCTGAGGCTCTCCTGCGTAACAAATTGATGCCGCGAGAGATTGGAAATCAGGCCGAGGTTCTCGGTCTTTACGCTATCCAGAAACTGGACAGCCCGCTCGAAAATCGAGAAGTTTTTCAACTGGCTCCTTCCTGGCTATGTAACATCTATCAATCATCGACTTCGATTGCGTTACGAATTGTTCGTTAAACTGTTGTGACGGGGAGTGGGGACGCGGGGACGCGGGGACGTGGAGACGGAATCAGACACCATCAGGCGTTAGTGCTTGTATGAACTTGGATTTGAGCCAAAGCATCGGGGTATCATTATACTTTTCACCCAGCCGCTACCGCGCGGTGGTACTGACCTCATGACAAAGCCGCGAGAAGCTTTTCGTGAATGCCCCCAAAACCGCCATTCGACATAATTGCCAGAACATCCCCGGCGCGAAGTTGCGGAACCAGGTGTTCGATGATTGCATCCGCGCCCGGCAGAGCAAATGCCGGCTTGTTCTGGCGCGCCACATCCTGAATCAACCTTTCAGTATCCAGAGCACGCCCTTTCTCTGATACTTTCTGACTGTCAAAAACGCTGGCAACGATCACATAGTCTGCAGCGGAAAACGCTCGGGCGTACTCCTCCTGAAAAACTGCCAGGCGTGACGACCACGAACGGGGCTCGAAGATGGCAACCAATCGGCGGCCTTCATACTTTTGGCGCAGGGCACGCAGCGTTTCGCGCACGGCCGTCGGGTGATGAGCAAAATCGTCGATGACAGTAACGCCGCCCACTTCACCCCTGACCTCCGCCCTCCTTTTGACATTCTTGAATGTTGCCAACGCGTTCCCAATTACGTCGCGCTCGATGCCCCATGCGTCAGCGGCGATGATCACAGCCAGACAGTTAAGAAGATTGAAATCACCGATCAGCGGTGTGCGAAACTCGGCCCACCGCGAGCCCTCACGAAAGACCGTAAAGTTAGTAAGTTCATGTTCGTATTTGACATGGCGAATCTGCCAACGAGAGTCTTCGCTGAGCCCGAAAGTCTCTACCTCTGTGAACAGTTTGGAACCAAACGAAGCAACGACCTCGCGGACATTGTTGTTGTCCCAACCGGCGATTAAACGGCCATTGGCCGGTACAAGATTCATCAGCCTCCGAAATGCGAGCTTTACTGCGGCGAGATCGGGATAGATATCGGCATGATCAAACTCGATGTTGTTGACGATCGCCAACTCGGGCAGGTAATGCATAAACTTTGGCCCTTTATCGAAGTAGGCAGTGTCGTATTCATCGCCTTCGATGATGAGGTACTCGCTACCGGTGACACGAAAGCTGGAGCCAAAGTTCTGGGCAATGCCGCCTATCAGGAATGAGGGATTGAGGCCGCCCTGGTCCATCACCCAACTCGCGATGCTGGTAGTCGTAGTCTTTCCGTGAGTGCCGGCAACCACCAGCGATCGGCGGCCACGAATAAACTCTTCCTTGACTACTTCAGCCTGCGAGCGATAGAGAAACTTTCGTTTGAGCGTCTCTTCGACTTCAGGATTGCCACGCGGGATGGCATTACCGACAACGATGCAATCGGGAGCCGGGATAAGATGTTCGGGACGATAGCCTGTTAGCACGGTTATCCCAAGTGACTCGAGCATTGTGGACATTGGCGGGTAGACGTTCTCATCGGAGCCGGTAACGAGGTGCCCGCGCGCTTGTAACATGCCCGCGAGCGAGGCCATCGCCGTGCCGCAAATTCCAATCAGGTGATAGTGCATATGTCGGACTACTTCTTACCACAAAGGTTTCATCTTTGCAGTGCAGCGGCGGACCTGCTAAAGACACCAGCGGGCATTTAGCCGGTGGAGTTTCAGATTCGGCCAACATAGAGCACTAACTGAAGGTAGGGCCCTTGATAATACCCGACAGGGCAGAGGCTCTTATGAAAATTGCGCTCACATCCGGTATACGCCAAACTTGTATAAACAGGAGATGGCGCTTATGGGCGTCAATGCGTAGACGAATCACGTGCATGTGGTAGTAACGGCATTGTGTGATCCTGAATGAGTCTTAAACAGTCTGAAAGCGCGGGCGACACGAGAGATGAGAAAGCGAGGCAGTTGGAAAGACAAAAAGTCGCCCTGGTCGAGGCATGGGAGCAAGCAGAAGCTTTGGACTGAACAAGACATACTGGACGCTGTTGACTATGTACTGAATGACCAAGGCGACCCGCTCGATTAAAGGGTGCGAATCAGGGGCTGCGAGTTCAGGGAATCAGAACCGGAAGTGAGGGGAATCAGAACCGGAAGCGGAGAAGTGCTGAAAAATCGCGTTACTACAATCTCAGTTAAGATCAGGGTCGTAAACTAGCGGGAATCGATTTTTCAGTACTTCGTAGCGACCGGATGTGCCTCGAAGGATATTAACCGAGGTTGTGGTTACGCGATTTTTCAGCACTTCTCCGCTTCCGGTTCTGATGGGGTGCGCTTCGGGTTCGAGATAGGCTTAGTTAGAGATTCTGATTTAACCGAGGTGGGTCTGAATTGGGAGGTCAATCCGGTCGCTGCGAAGTGCTGAAAAATCGACGCCGCTGTGCTTATGGCGCTTGATATTAACCGAGGTTGTGGTTACGCGATTTTTCAGCACTTCTCCGCTTCCGGTTCTGATTTATTTCAGCTTGCGGTTTCTGATTGCCTGCGCTTCCAGTTCTGGTTGGCTGCGCTCATTCATAGCCTACGCCCCAGGCAGAGCGGCCTTTGATTGAGGGAGACCAGAGCGAGGCAGGAGCAGAGTGAGGCGGGACCAGAGCGATGCGAAATATAAGCGACGCGGGAGCAAAGCGACGCCAGACCGTCGCACTCCAAAGTCATAAAAAGCGGTTGTGGATTGATTACTGAGTTGGTAGGCTGTCGGTCATGACTCCATCTTTTCGGAAACTCTTTGTCACGGGAGGGGCCGGCTTCATCGGTTCAGCATTTATTCGTTTGATACTCGAAGAACTCCCTTCCTGCCAAATCGTTAATTTTGACGCACTAACCTACGCCGGCAATCTTGACAATCTTGCCGGTCTGGACCAGGAGCGCCATCGGTTTGTCAGAGGCGACATCGCCAATCGCGAGGCTGTGCTGGCGGCTCTTGAAGAGGGCGTTGACGCGATCGTCAACTTTGCTGCCGAATCGCACGTCGATCGCAGCATTGTTTCGGCCGACAACTTCCTGCGCACCAACATCTTCGGTACACAGGTTCTGCTCGATGCGGCCAGAGCGCGCGGCGTCTTTCGGTTTATTCAGGTCTCCACTGACGAAGTCATGGGCAGCCTGCCGGAAGATTCTGATTCTTACTTTACAGAACAATCGCCATTTGCCCCCAACAGTCCCTATGCCGCATCAAAGGCCGCCGCGGAACATCTGGTGCGCGCGGCCCACCATACCTTTGGCGTGGACACTGTAGTCACCCGCTCCGGCAACAACTATGGTCCACGACAGTTTCCTGAAAAATTTTTACCGCTGGCGCTGGCAAACGCTCTGAATGACGAACCAATCCCCGTTTATGGCGATGGACAAAATGTGCGTGACTGGATCTATGTCGAGGACCACTGCCGCGCGATTCTCCTGGCTCTACAAAAAGGCGCGCCCGGAGCGGTTTACAACATCGGCGCCCGGAACGAACGCCGCAATATAGACGTCGTCGAGTCCTTGCTTGATACGCTTGGCAAACCGCGTTCGTTGATTCGCTTTGTTAAGGACCGCCCGGGACATGATCGCCGCTATGCGATCGATTCATCCCTGGTGGAAGCAGAACTCGGTTGGCATCCAAGGGAAACATGGGAAACGGGCCTCAGGAAAACGATCAGTTGGTATCAGGACAATAGCGATTGGACACTCCGCGCCCGCAGCGGCGCCTATCGTGAGTACTACCGGCAACAGTATGGAATGGAGGTCGGGGCCGCGTGAAGGTTCTGGTCACCGGCGCTGCGGGAATGGTGGGCCGGGCGGTCGCAAGTTACTGCGAATCGAACGGTCACGAAGTTTTCCCTTATGACCGGAAGGCCCTGGATATATCGATCGCGAGGGACGTAGCAACAGTAGTCGAAAGTGTCAGGCCAGACTTCATGATCAATTGCGCGGCATGGACCGATGTGGATGCTTGCGAATCTGACTCAGAGCGTGCTTTTCAAGCTAACGCGGTTGGACCAGAGAATCTGGCTTACGCAAGCCGGTTGGTTGGGGCCGGATTTGTCACCATCTCGACGGACTATGTTTTCGACGGCGAGAAGGAAGGCTTTTACACTCAGCGAGACGACCCCAATCCGCAAAGCATTTACGCTCACTCAAAACTTGAAGGAGAGCGTCGCGCCCAAAGAGCGTACGCGCGCACGATAGTCGTGCGTACGGGTTTCATATTTGGTCCAGGAGGAAAGAATTTTCTGAGTACGGTGCTTGATCGCGCCAGACGCGGCGAACAGCTAAAGGTAATCAGCGATGCCTGGGGCACCCCTACCTACGCATTTCACTTGGCGGAGCGACTGCTCGACTTGGCAAATCGAGACCTGCCCGGTGTATTCCACGTGGTCAATTCCGGAACCGGCGCAACTTATGAGGAGTTCACACGCGCGGTACTTCGAGTGGGAAAGTGCGAAGTTGAGGAGCTTCACTCGGTTTCGAACGATTCACTTAAGAGGCCGGCGGCCCGACCACGCAATTCGCGTTTGAAATGTTTGTATTCACCGGCTATCGGGTTGGAGCCCCTACCCTCCTGGCACGAGGCCCTTATGGATTTTGTTTCAGCCACAGAATAGCGCAGAGTCATCCACCGATTCGGCAGTCACTAGAATTGGCATTTGGATTTACTGCTCAACATCCGAACAGGCTCTGCCACTCCCCTTGCGGTACGCCTCTGGCTTACCGTGAAATATGAACCCTCCTTCAGGCTGCGCCTCATCTGACGAGGCATAGCCTGGGGGGAAGGGGAAGGCCACGGTAAGCCAAAGGCATACCGCACGGTAATGGCAAGCCTCATGGAAGAGGGGAGTTCACGCAGTCTACTCCGTGCCTTGCTACTGTAGTATCATGACTCACACTTTTAATTACCCTTATGACAGCCTCGATTGCAATTTAGCTTGCTACAACTGGAGTCTCTGTTATTATTTTAGGCCCTGTAATTTGAACGGATTGCTTTAAGGTTAAAGATTAAGATGTCGCAAGATAATCGTCTTCTGCCAGTTACCGCGCTTGACCGCGGCCTTGACCGCCCACTTTCGGACATCGCACAGTCAAAGCCCTACGGGGTTTCTGCGACCGAACCCACAACGATCCGTGACTATTTGTTTGTCATCCTCAAGCGCAAGTGGCTCATTGCGAGCCTGGTGCTGGTGGTTACGTCACTGGTCGCGATACAAATGTTCCGGCTACCCTCGATCTACGAAGCCGAAACGATTATCCGCATCGAGCCAACTCCCAGAAGTGTCCTCCAGACCAAAGAGATTGTAATCAATGCGCAAAGCGATCCGAACTTCTGGGGCACGCAACTAAAATTGCTTGAGAATCCGGCCCTGGCGCGTCAAGTTGTGCTTACTCTAGATCTACAGAACAATCCTGCATTCTTTGGTGGACAGGCGCAGGGAGGCGTCTTCTCCTCACTGCGGCGGATCTTTTCGAATCCAAAACGGGCGGCAACCACTCCCGCGAGCACTCAGGAACTCGATCTGGTAGGTGAAAGTGAAGTATCAGACAAAGCCCTGACTTCCGAAGAGTTGGCGCGATTAGAGCCGTATGAGGATGCGATCATCTCCGGCGAAACGATCGAGTCCCTGCCGGGCACAAATCTAGTCAGGATCAAGTACAAGCATGCAGATCCCGAGTTAGCGCAGAAGATTGCGAATACTTTGGCCGAGGTCTTTGTTAACAACAACCTCCAGCGAGCTACGGCAGGTTCGACCAAGACAGAGGATGTCCTCGCTCGCGAGATCGCCAGTCTCCAAACGAAGGTCAAGCGAGATCAGGAAGTACAATTCAATTACGCCAAGAACCACAACCTCCCGTTAACAAGCGACCCAAGCGGAAATCTGGAAGTAAAGCGATTGGCTACCTTAAGCAGTCAACTGCTTGATGCTGAGAACGAGCGCAAGAACTTTCAGGCCCAGTACGAATCCGCGAATAGAGAAACTGATCCCTTTGCGATTCCCGATGTGCAGGCTTCGGAACGGATCGACAAATTAAGAGAAAGAATCTCGGCGCTCAAAGAGAAGCGGGACGCTTTACTGGTCGTCTACACACCCGAATGGCCCGAAGTTAAGAAGCTCGACGCTCAGATTAAGCCTTTGGAGGCGGAGCTCCAGAAAGCTCCTTCAGAGGTTGTCGCCGCCATGAAGCGTCGGTTTGAAGCTGCCGCTGCGAGAGAAAGCAGCCTCAGGCGAGCTTACGAACAGCAGAAATCTACGACCACACAACAGACCCGGGACCAAATCGACTTGATCGCTCTGAGTCAGGAGATTGAAACAAACAAACAGTATCTGAACACGCTGCTGCAACGCCAACGTGAGTTGGTTGTGGGCTCGACCCATCGTACGAACGAAGTCAGTATTGCCACTGCCAGCCGACTTCCGAAAAACCCGATAGGACCACAACGCCTTCGAAACATTATTATCGCTTTTTTACTGGCGCTGGCTGCTGGTATCGGACTAGCTTTCCTGCTCGACTTCCTGGATGACACGGTGAAGTCGATCGAGGACGTCGATCGTTACATTCATCTACCGGCTCTGGCGTTGATTCCTGCCACTCGAGGTGAGCGCAGCCGGCTCATACCGGGAATCGGCGGGAGCTCTCCCTCTAGCAGTGCTCCGGATACCACCGCGCTCGCAATGGTCGACGATGCGCGTTCACCGATTGCTGAATCTTACCGGCACCTGCGCACTTCACTGTTGCTCTCTTCTGCCGGTCAACCGCCAAAGACCATTCTGGTGACCTCCAGCCAACCGTCTGAAGGAAAGACCACCACGGCGATCAACACGGCATTCATGCTGGCCCAGACTGGCGCCGAAGTCTTGATTGTGGATTGTGACCTGCGGCGACCGCGACTGCATGCGCACTTTGAAATTTCCAACGCTCGTGGCTTGACCAATTGGCTTTCAGGCGAGACGAATCTTGAAGACCTGATTCAACCCTACGAGAAAAATGCGAACCTGAAGCTTTTGACGTCGGGCCCCGTGCCCCCCAATCCGGCTGAACTGCTGGGTTCGGAGGAAATGCGAAAGCTGTTGGGACTGCTCAGTGAACGCTTTGCGCATATCATCATCGACTCACCGCCCGCGATCTCGTTTACAGATGCCTCGATCCTCTCAACCATGGTTGATGGCGTAGTGCTGGTTGTTCATGGCGGCAGGAGTTCGCGTGCCGTTGTGCGGCGGGCGAAACAACAGTTGTTGGACGTCGGCGCTCACATTTTCGGCGTGGTGCTCAACAATGTGAAGCTCGAAACCCAGGACTACTACTACTCCGGCTATTACTCGAGCTATTACGGAGAGAAAGAAACGGACGAGGGAAACATCCCTTCCGACGGCGCCACCGACAGCCGGCATGGTTAAGTTAAGGGCGGATCATCCCCTCCCTGCTTTAGAGAGTGTGGACTGGTAAAGACCAACAGCAGTTGCTGGAACGTTCGACCCGACCTAAAGCTTCCGCGGTCCAAGCTCATCTAAGACCACCAACGGCAGTTGGTGGATTGGTTCGACCCAGCCTACAATCCCATTGCCCAGGCTCTTTCAAAGACCACCAACGGGCAGTTGGTGGATGTTTCGACCCGGCCTAAAACCCCGCGGTCCAAGCTCTTCAATAAGACCACCAACGGCAGTTGGTGGATGTTTCATCTCCCGTGGTCCATTAGGCTGGTCCGGTTGTTTTCTCACGCTTCTGAGTAGGTCGAGTCGAACAATCCACCAACTGCCGTTGGTGGTCTTGAAAGATGCATCGCCAGCAGTGCTTCGCGTATCTGGGATATCGCGAAGGAGATTTTCCGGAAGCTGAGCGCGCCGCACGAGAGACTTTTGCTCTTCCCATATTCCCTGAACTTACTGAAACGCAGCAACAATATGTTGTGAACGCTTGCAAAGATTTTCGCCCCTAAATTAGCAATGACTTATCGAGCGCGAGTTTTAGTGACGGGAGCGGGGGGCTTTATCGGCCACCACCTGACAAAATATCTTGTGGCACGCGGCTACTGGGTTCGTGGCGTGGACATTAAGGAGCCCGAGTATGAAGCGACTGAGGCGCACGACTTTCAGTTGTTGGACCTGACATTGTGGGAGAACTGTTTGCAGGCGACTGCCGGCGTGGACGAAGTGTACGGGCTGGCAGCTAACATGGGCGGGATCGGATACATCGAGAGCAACAAAGCGGTAATCGTGCGCGACAACACCCTGATGAACATGCATTCGATCGAAGCCGCGCGCGTCAATAACGCTAAGCGTTATCTATACTCATCGAGTGCGTGCGTGTATCCAGTTCATTTGCAAAAGAGTGCTGATGTAACCCCGCTCAAGGAAGAAGATGCTTACCCTGCCGATCCGGAGGACGGCTATGGTTGGGAGAAACTCTACATGGAACGCGCTTGCAGGCATTATTATGAGGACTTTGGGCTTGAGACTCGGGTAGTGAGGTTTCACAACATCTTTGGTCCATTGGGCGCTTATGATGGCGGGCGGGAAAAGTCGCCGGCGGCAATTTGTCGCAAGATCGCGCTTGCTGATGACGGTGAAGAAATTGAAGTATGGGGCGATGGCCGGCAGACACGTTCGTATTGCTATATTGATGACTGCATTGAGGGGATGCACCGGTTGATGAGGAGCGACTATCGCGAGCCATTGAATCTCGGCCAGGAGCGGATGGTTTCAATAAATGAGTTGGTAGACATTGTGGCGGGAATTGCAGCCAAGTCGATTCGCAAACGTTATGACGTAAGCAAGCCCCAGGGCGTCCGAGGTAGAAACAGCGACAACACGCGGTTGCGGCAAATCTTAGATTGGCAACCCGGGATCTCTTTAGAGCAGGGGCTCAAGGTGACTTACGACTGGATCGCATCTCAGTTGCGGGACGTACTTCAACCTCACTCACGAGCGAGGCCTTAGCCGATTGCTTGAGGCACATCCCGGACAGCCCCTTTTTGTTTACTGCCTTGCTCCGAAAAACTGCGTAACAAAAAGCCCACTTGAGTGAATCTTACTATTGAGTTACAAATGTGCGTGGTGTCTTAATTTGAGACCGCCCTTAACCGCCGAAGCAGTCTTTTCACTGCGGGTGGCCGTGGAGGGCCACCCCTGTAAACGAAGACACTACTCAAATGTGACGCAGCTTGACTGAACCTATTGCGTGGATTTTGCTGTTATGAGTCCTGAGTCCGGAGCGAGAGAACGTCCATCAGTAGCTGTTGTGGGCTGCGGTTACTGGGGGAGAAACCTGGTTCGCACCTTTAATAAGCTGGGCTGTTTGGCAATGGTTTGTGACGTCACACCGGGAGGACGTCAAGCCGCAAATGAACTGGCCCCGGATGTCCGAATCGTCGACGATGTCGAAGAAGTACTGCAAAGCGACGCGGCAGGGGTGGTGATCGCGACACCTGCCGAGACGCACCACCAACTGGCTCGTCGCGTTCTGAATGCAAAAAAGGACGTCCTGGTTGAAAAGCCGCTGGCTCTTACGTATGACGAGGGCCTGGATTTGGTGCGATTGGCCCATGAGCGACAGGCGATTCTGATGGTCGGACACGTTCTCGAATATCATCCTGCGATCCTAAAGCTCCTGGGATTAGTAAGAAGCGGCGACCTGGGAAAGATTCACTATGTCTCCTCTAATCGCCTGAACCTCGGCAAGGTCCGTCGCGAGGAGAATATCCTTTGGAGTTTTGCCCCCCACGACATTGCAATTATCCTCCGTCTGATTGGAAGGATGCCGTTTCAGGTCGCAGCTCACGGGGGCAGTTACGTTCAACCTAATATTGCCGACGTCACCGTCACGCACATGCTTTTTGACAATGGTGTCCGTGCTCACATATACGTTTCATGGCTGCATCCTTTTAAAGAACAAAGATTGGTAGTGGTCGGATCAAAAAAGATGGCGAGCTTCGATGATGTAACCAAAGAGTTGGTGCTTTACGACCAGCGAGTGGAGATCAAAGAAGGAGAGCCTGTTCCGATCAAGGGTATTGGTGAACCAGTCAATTTTGCGCCGGATGAACCTCTGTTGATGGAGTGCAACGCCTTTATAACTGCCGTTGCAACCCGGCAACCACCGATCACCGACGGACTGAGTGGCCTGCGCGTGTTGCAGGTCCTCCAGGCCAGTCAGCGTTCACTCGTTATGAATGGTGAACCGATGACTTTGCCTATCGAAATCCCCAGCAAAGGACAACCTGCGTATTCATGAGCGATCGCGATTATTTTGCTCATCCGACTGCCCTCGTCGACGAACCCACACAAATTGGACAGGGGACGAAAATCTGGCACTTCTGTCATGTGTCGAGCAATGCCAGAATCGGAAACCGCTGCGTGCTCGGGCAGAACGTTTTCATCGCAAGCGACGTGGTTATCGGAGACAATGTTAAGATTCAGAACAACGTATCAATCTACACGGGAGTAGAGTTGGAAGACGATGTATTCTGTGGTCCCTCCTGCGTCTTTACTAATGTGATCAATCCACGTTCACAGATTGTGCGCCACCATCTTTACGAACGCACTCTTGTACGTCGCGGCGCCACCATCGGGGCTAACGCAACAATTGTCTGTGGGGCTACTCTGGGACGTTATGCGTTCATCGGCGCGGGCGCCCTTGTGCGTGGTGACGTGCCTGATTACGCGTTGATGTTGGGAGTGCCGGCAGTCCAGAAGGGATGGATGAGTCGCCATGGTCATCGGCTAAAGACCAGGGACACTTCGGGCAATCTGGTTTGCCAGGAGAGTGGGTGGCGTTATCAGGAATCGGAGCAGGGCACGCTTAGTTGTCTCGACTATCCGGAGGATAGAGCGCTTTAGATCCAAGAAATAATATCTGTAGAAAGCGAATTGATAATGCTGAATCTTGAATCTTCTGGAGTATCCATCAAAACCGAAGTGGAATCTGTACCATTGCTCGACCTTAAAGCGCAGTACGCCACAATCCGTGACGAAGTGCTTGCAGCTATTGAACGGGTTGCCGACTCACAGTATTTCATACTTGGCCCGGAGGTCGAGCAGTTCGAGAGAGAGATTGCCGACTACTCTCAATGCAGATTTGGTGTCGGAGTCACTTCTGGCTCAGATGCTTTGCTCATAGCCTTGATGGCGATCGACTTGAAGCCTGGTGATGAGGTTATCACTACACCTTATACTTTTTTTGCCACTGCTGGAGCGATTGTTCGCCTCGGAGCGCGACCTGTATTCGTTGACATTGAGCCGGCGACCTACAACCTGGATCCTCAAAAGATCGAAGAAGCCATTACGGAAAAGACCCGAGCAATAATCCCGGTCCACCTGTACGGGCAGATGGCTGACATGGACCCGATCATGGAGATCGCTGCGAGGCGGCAACTTGTAGTGATAGAAGATGCGGCACAGGCCATTGGAGCGGAATATAAGCGACGCCGTGCGGGCTCGATTGGAGATTTCGGATGTTTCAGTTTCTTTCCCTCCAAGAACCTGGGCGGTTTTGGTGATGGGGGGATGGTGACGACGAATGACCCGGCGCATGCGGATCAGTTGAAACTATTGAGGAATCACGGCTATCGACCAAAATATTACAACAAAGTGGTGGGCGGCAATTTTCGTCTGGATGCCTTACAAGCGGCTATCTTGAGTGTAAAACTCAAGTACCTGGATCAGTGGACCGAGGGCAGACAGAAGAATGCCACGCGCTATCGGGAGCTCTTTGCAGATTTAGGATTGTCTGGACCATCTGCTGAGAGGAATTCTCACGATCCGGGGAAAGGAATACGTCCGCGGGTGGGTCTGCCGTTGGATACCGGAACGGGTCGTCATATCTATAACCAGTTTGTGATTCAGGTAGATCGAAGAGATGATTTGATGAATTTTTTGAAGACCAGAAAGATTGGCACCGAGATCTACTATCCGGTACCGATGCATCTTCAAGAGTGTTTTCAAAGTCTCGGATACAAAGCAGGTGATTTTCCTGCCAGCGAAGCCGCCGCCAGAGAGACGCTGGCGCTACCGATCTATCCGGAGTTAACTGAGAAGATGTTGACTACCGTGACCAATGCTACAGCGGAGTTTTATAAGTGAGAAGGGCCCGGAAGTGTAGCGGCGCCCCCTTCCCTCACCCCGTCAGGCTTTCTCCAGACCCCTATACAGATTTAGAAGCGGCTCACTTACCGCTTCGTATCCATACTTTGCTCTGAGAATAGCCTCCTGTTCTTCGGGGTTGTGAGTACCGGACCGCAACCGTTCGTGCGCTGAGACTATGGCGTCGGCAAAGCCTCGCGGTGACCACTCATCGACGATGACTCCAGCTCCGGTGTCTTGCAGAATCCGGCGGATGGGGACGATGTCAGAAGCCACAACAATTTTGCCAAGTGCGATGTACTGAAAGAGCTTGTGGGGGATAGTGTGGTTTGTGTGCTCATTGATGATATGGGGTATGACTGCCACATCGAAAGCGCGGATGTACGCGGGGACCTCGTTGAAGGGCACACGACCGACAAGTCTTACGCTTTCAGACAGTGCCAGTTGACGAACCGTTTCTTCAACCGCAAGACGCATCGGCCCGTCACCGACGATGATTAAGTGCGCGTTGGGCATCCGCTCCAGAAGACTGGGCCAGGCTTTCACCAGATTGTCCAGTCCCCGGTTCGGATTATCTACTCCGCCAACATAGCCGACGAGGAAATCCCCATTCTTCCTGTCAATAATTCCGGTTTGTGCCGGAATGGCCAGAAAACTATCTATGTCCTCGGCGTTGAGAACGACTGCCACTTTGTCAGGCTCTATCCCCATGCGCTCAAGGCGATCCTTCGACTCATCGATCACCACTATGATTCTGTCGGCCTCTGCGATCGAGCGGGTTTCGACCTGGTCCCACCAGCCTGGCGAGAATAGAGCTGAGTGGATGGCCGAGTTCACCTTCCGAATGAAACCGGTTGGGGTGCCAGTCTTTCCCCGGATCATCACCGGGTAGATTTCGTGCATGTCAAAAACGAGTGGGATGCGATGCCTCCGCGCGACGGCAACGCCAGTTGGGACAAGAGGCAGGTCGTGTACGTGAAGTGCTTCGAGATCGTTAGCTTCGACAAAGCGGTCTATCTCCCGTTCCCATAATTTCTTTCTGGTAGTCAACCAGTAGTGAAGCAGGGCCGCGGCCTTGGAGACTTTCCCGCTGAAGGCTTCATTGAATCGCGAGATTCGGAAGTGAGGTGATTTTTCTTCTAATGGCTGACCTTCCTTTTGACCACACAAGAGGAAGAGATCATGGCTGCCCATGTGCAAAGCGCGGGCTTCTTTCTCGACCCGAATATCGGGAGGGAAAGGAGTTTCCAAAACCATCCCTATGCGCACCGAGAAAAAACTCCTTTCAATCCCCAACCTCTGATTGATTCCGCTCGAGAACGAACTGGACTTCGGCGAGAGCGCGCAACATCCAGGCCTGCCCCCATCTTATATACGGTGTGCGGTCGACCTGGCCGTCTTCAAAGGCCATGTAGGCGAAGCTGCCATTTGGGTTCCGCATGAGATTCACGGTCCAGGGGAGCACTCTAGAGATAATATCGAGGCTTTCATCAGGATTTGCTTCATGTAGAACTGCTGGGCAGAGAAGTGCCTCCGCGCAAGCGTGGATGTCAACCGGGAATAAGGTGTTCGGAAGAGTCATCACCTCTCCATTGTTGCCGATGTAGAGCTTCGAAAAACAATCGTAATAGTTTAAGGCGGCCTGCTGAAATCTCTTATCGCCCGTGGCTTTCCCTAGCCCCCATAAGCTACGGATCTCGAACCCGCTGTGATAGCAATCTAAGTGATTAGGCGCGTAGGCATTCTGCAATTTACCCCAGTAATGGAGTGAGCCATCTTCATTCTGCTCACGTAGCGCGTAATTGCCGGCGCAGGCTCCTATAGCACACCACTCGGGTTCATCTAACAGACTGCCGGTGCGTGCAAGGAACTCGGCCCCTAACAGGTTCGCGTTATGCACGAGGAATTGATCTATTGGTGTGTAACTGAAGCAGAAAGTTTCCGAGTCAATCTCAGTTCTGGACAATCCATTCAAGATAAAGTTGCAGATCTGGCGGCAAGCGTCATAGTAGTTCTTGTTTTCTGTTAATTGCGCTAGAAGAAAAAAACCATCTCCCACGGTTGCTGATACAACTACGGAAGGTGTGCCCTTCGGTATGAATACCACAGATTGCCAATCAAAGGGATAACCCCAACTTAGCCCGGGATACTGTTCGGCGTTATTTTCCAATAGCCACTGGGCACACGACTCTGCTTTTTCGAGGTATGCCTGGTTACCGGTCGTTTGGTATAAGCGACAAAACGCGGCAACAAACAGGCCCATCGCTTTTGGGTTGACTGTTTTTTCCGTTATCAACCAGCGAGCGGCGAGGGGATACTTTTGAATGAAAGTGAGAGGTGCTTTTCGTAGCGCACGCTCAGCCAAGCCTCGCCATTCAGCCATCCTTCGGTACCAGCCAGTGCCGCGAATGTCGTACGGATCGTAACCGGCCCATCCATTCGCTTCGAGCCAGCGAGCAAGACCGACGGATGCCTCAAGGGCTTTCTCTTTAACTGATTGCCGGGATCTTTCATCGGGTTTAGACCCAGCATCGTTAGAGCTAATCATGCATTGCCTGTAATTATGAGAAAACTCTGCTTTTGACTCGATGACTTCTTCTTGCTCCAAATTTTCTTCCCGATGTTTAGACATATAACTCTTCTGGAGTAATGCTCACGATAGTACCCGAGCTAACTGATTCCAGAGCCTTCAAACCGCAAAGCGTGGCGCGTAACCCGTCGCGTGCCGTGATTGCGAGGACATTTTTGCCAAGCACGGCGTTGCAAAAATGATCTAATAATTGCTTATGCCCTTTGTCGCTCACGTGCGAGGAGGACTTTGTCCGCTTCTCGCCATAAACATCGAGAACTTCGAAGTTGTCCATGACAAACGCCCTGCCGCCGGCGAACGCTTCCAGCCTTTCTTTAGACAGCTCCCGATGGCCAATGACTGTATAGACTAAAGTTCCAACTGAGCCGTCGGCAAATTCTAAAGTGACACTCATGTTCGCTGGATCTTTTACTTTTCCGGTTTCCGGTCGGGCCTGGATTGCGCTAATGCGTCGGGGCTCGGCGCCCACCAGGTAGTAGAGCAGATCAAAGAAATGACACGCCTCACCGAGAATCCGTCCTCCGCCAACTTCAGGATCAAGTGTCCAATGATCGGGTGGTAAGGCTCCCCCATTGACTCGATAAGTGATCATCTTCGGGCCGGGAGCGTTGTCGAGGAGCTGCTTCAGTTCGGTTATCAGCGGCGCGAATCGTCTATTGAAACCCACAGTCAACAAGACATCCGCTTCTGCTACTGCTCGGCAGACTTTCTCGCAATCTGGCAGGGTAAGCGCTAAGGGCTTCTCAACAAAGATGTGTTTACCACTTTGCGCGGCAGCTACGCTCACTACGGCGTGGAGATTGTGCCGCGTCGTTATCACGACTGCATCGATCGATTCATCAGCCAACACTTCACGAAAATCGGTCGTGCAGAAGTCCGCTCCAAACTCCTCTCCAATCTTACGAGCATTGACTGGAGTTGAGCTCACCACCGCAGCTAAACTAACGTTTGGAATCTTTTTTAGATTAGGCAGATGGTAGTCTCGCGCGAAGTTTCCAGCTCCAATTAGAGCTATTCGCGCGGCAGGCGAGACTTTCGACTTCGATGAGCGCGGAAGCTTTAACGAGGTGGAACGCTCAACTTGAGATTCGGCAGAGTAGCGAAATAGAACTCCCATACTCGCTGAGCTGTTTTCTCTTAAAGCCTGATAGGCGTTGGCTGCATCAACGATTTGATACTCAGCAGAAATCAATCGTTCTACATCCACCTTTCCTGCCGACAAGAGCCGCACAAACTCTTCCATATTGCGGTTTTCGGTCCACCTTACGTAACCCACGGGATAGTCAATTCCCAGTTCCTCGTACTGATAATCATAGCGGCCGGGTCCATATGAACGAGAGATGGATAGATCTAATTCTTTGCGGTAAAAAGTGGGCCGCTCGAGCCCCATGCCCACGTCCCCTATCACAATCACACGCCCACGCTCCCGGCACATTTCAAATGCTTCATTTATCGGGCTACTGCTGGCAGTAGCAGCGCAGAGAAGAACAGCATCCGCGCCACTATCGCCCGCGAGTCGACGAACTGCTTCAACGGGATCTTCTGATTTAGCATCAACTGTGAAAGAAACTCCTGACTGTTCTGCCAGGCGCAGGCGTGCGGGAGACAGGTCAATGGCAATGACCACGCAGCCCGCAATCTGTAGTAACTGACAGGTTAGTTGTCCTATCAGGCCGAGGCCCGTTACTACCACGATTTCGCCGAAACTAACCTCGGCCCGCCGTACACCTTGCATGGCAATTGCTCCCATTGAGGTGAAACATGCCTCTCGAAGGCTTACGTTCGCAGGCAGACGTACAATCAAGTTACGAGGAACTGATATGATTTCCGCGTGATTTGCAGACGCGCCCCCACATGCCACAACGTCACCTACTTTGAGATCGGAAATGTTGTCGGCAACTTCAAGAACAACGCCGCTAGCCAGGTAGCCCGTTCCCTGTAAGGATGGTTTCGGCTGTAAACGTTCCCGCACTCGCGCCATCGTCGATGCCAGGCCATCCCTCTGAAGACTGGCTCCTATTTTACCGATGACATCAACCGGACTTCTTCCGGTTGATTGGGCTTTTTGCGCAGTAGAAAGTTCGGTTCCGGAACTGATCAGAGAGTAGGCGGTTCGAATAAGGGCTCGTCCAGGAGATATCGTGGGAGCTGGTACCTCAGTAAGAACCACCTCCTGACGTTCATTAAGACATACTTGTCGCATGTTATTTTGGTCGTTGGCTTACTTCGCTCCGTTAGACTGTTGGACCGGCTTTCGCGCAAGCAAAACGATGCCGCCCCCCCTGCCTGTTCTTCGCTCATAACGCGATAGAAAAGGAAATACAATCTTTTTGAGAAAGAGAGCCTCGGGCTCTGAAAAGAAACGGCTCGGTGGTGACGTCCCTGCAGTGCTACCCACATTGTCGTAGCAATAAAGTCTTCCCAAGTTTAGATTCAGAAAGTTTAGCACGGCCGGCCAATCGCTGTTGTCAGTCGACTGTAACTCCAAAATCTCAAATCCGGAATCTGTCACCATGCGAGCCAGTGTTGCCGGAGAGAAGAAATTTATGTGTTCTCCGCCGCGATGAGCGCTGAATTCTCTAAGCAAAAGAAAACCAAAGTTTGTCAGGTTGGGTACTGAAACAGCCAAAGTGCCTTGCTCGGACAAGATATTGAAAGCGGCCCTAACAGCGGATTTCGGATTGTAAATGTGTTCAAGGGTTTCCCACATTGTGACAACCTGGTAACTGTTAGACGGTAAGTTCAACTCTTCAAATATTCCGGTGCGTACATCAATGCCATAAATCTCCTTTGCAGCTTCTCTGAACTCATCGTGAGTCTCGATTCCCTCGACAAGAAATCCGGCTTCTCTCGCCTGGTTTAGGAAGTTACCAACTCCACAGCCGACGTCGATAAGCCTTCCACCTTTGCAGTGACGCATAATGAGTTTGAGCGGTAAGGTGAATCGTTGACGGTCAGCGGCTCTGCCCGCACTGGAACAACATATATCGACGGCATCCTTTCCTGTCAGTCCTCCATACATCTCGACGCGTGCCTTATGGGTTAACATCTGGAGCGCAAATATGAACCCACAGGCACAACACTGGACATAGTCAAAGAGGTCTTGAGTGAGGAAGAATGGACGATGGGAATCACTTTCACAGTTTGGGCAGTTTCTTTGCTGAATATAGCCTGCTTTTAGCTTCCTGTGTGGCCGATCAATGATGAGTTCGAACTGCTCCTTCTCCTTAACCCGCATGGAATCGAAGCAATCGGTTGGTGCATTTTCAAAGTTTTCCGGTCGCCCAAATATGGAGTAATTTAGGCGCACAAGTAGGATGATCAGATCGGTGAAGCGATCACTAATGAAGAAAACAGCTTTCTTAAGGATTCGTTTCAACATTTTCAGCTTTCACCACACCTTGGAAGCCACATATCGAACCTTCCCGCGGAATGCGTCCGCGACGGAATTTCTCGCCGCTTGTGCGGCGGCGAGTTCACTCCCCGTAAAGAACCTCGCGACGTATAAGAGACCACCCCAGGCTATGACCAACAACACTCCGATTCCGAAATTCACCCAGGGACGCTCGGTGTTTATCGTCACGCCCAACAGATAGATTCCAGTCGTTATTAGAATAAGCCGCAGCAAACGGCTGCGTTCGTAAGGCACTGGGTAAAGTCGTCGCACAATGAGATAGGCGAGAATTGGCATGACCATGTATGAAAGAGCTGTCGAGACGGCAGCCCCCATCATCCCATAGCGCGGGATCAACACGAAGTTCAGAATAAGATTCACAACCGCGGCAGCGCCGACAATGGGCGCGTAGTAGGACGTTCTCCCTGTTAGATCGAGGCCTAACGCAATCAAGTAGTTTGCCTGATAGAAGAGATATGAGAGTGCCAGCAGAGGAACAACTTTCGCAGCACCGAAATAGGCAGGCGTTGCGAAGAGATAGAGAGCTTCTTCCGCAAAGAGAGTTAGACCCAGGGCTAGAAAAGTGAATAGGGCGAGCGCGTACGTGAATATCCGGGCGTAAAAGACTTTAGCTTCGGGATCGTCTGCCATCGAATAGCAATAAGGCAGCCAAGCTGTATTAAACCAACCCATCGCCATATTCAGAACACTGGCAATGCTGTAGGCAATTGAGTACAGACCTACTTGAGCCAAGTCAGTATATCTTTCGAGAAAGAAACGGTCCGAAAAGGTTAATGCCCAACCTGCCAGACTGGCCGGCATAAGCGGCAGGCCGAAAGCTAGTAGTTTCCCTAAGAGCTTAAAGTCTATAGTCCACTTTAATGAGCCGACCACATGGGAAAGGCAGATCAGAAAGAAAATGATCGCAGTAAGGAGGTTCATGTAAATGATTCCGGTCACTCCCCACTCGAGCCAGACGACGGCGACGATACTTAGAGTAGTGCCGATTAAGAACCTGGTGAATGACAATCCCGCGTAACGGGCTGCTCTTTGTTCGGCGCGAAATATCGCAAAGGGTACAACCGAACCGAGGTCAAAAAACGTCGCGATGAGGGCAATCCTAACTAAAGGTACTAATGAAGGATCCTTAAAGAGCGCAGTTCCCTTCAACTCGAGCAAGATCACACTAAACGTTAGAATCACGGCAGATGACACCAACAGGAACAATAGTGTCGTTGCTATAAGTCTCTGCTTTCCGTCACGGGTATCATCCTGAAAATAGAATCTGAAAAAGGCGGTCCGTAGACCAAGCTCAAGGATTAGGGAAACGACAGTAGATATCAGCAAGGCCATAGCCAACCTGCCGTAGTCCTGAGGACTTAGGAAGCGAGTGTAGACTGGGAGTAGAAGGAGGCTGCTTAGACGGGTGACGGTGTCACCCAGCCCATAGATCGCGACCTGTTTTGACAACTTCTGGAGATGAGCTCTCATTTTCCTCTCTCGAGCCCACTTGTGGCCACACGGTAATAGAGTTCTTCCATCTTCCCAAACCAAAAATTGCTGCTCGCTCGTTTTCCGACGATTTCCCGATTTCTTGAACCACTTGTTTTAAGCATATCTGGTGCAGTCAGGCTCTTAACGATTGCAGTCGCAATCTGATGGGCATTAGGCTCATCCACAAATAAGCCGTTTTCTTCGTCCTGGATCCATTCATGCAGCGCCGCGATATTGCTGACGACGGGAAAGGCGCCACATGACATTGCTTCGAGAACACTCCTGGGAGTACCGTCGAAGTCTGGCACCGAAACGACAACGTCCGATAGCGCGTATAACGCTGGAAGTTGATCGTACGCGAGCTCACCTACGAAGCGAACGGAATTACTCACACCATGCGTTTCTATAATCTTCAGAACTTCTGCCTCGTTATCTTCAGAGTGATGGTCGGGTCGCCGCTTAAAGATGAAATGAGCTTCAGGAAATCGCTGAAGGACCAGGGGAATCGCCTCTGCGATCTTTACCTGATTGTAGATTGGCATGAACGCTCGCGGACTGTAGATAACAGGACCACCGCCCAGTTCGAGCAGCAAACGCATCTGTCCCGTTTCGACTTCAGGCTTAAAAGTTTCTGTATCAACCCCAAATTGAATTTCATGAAGTTTTTCCTTTGCTGCCCCGAGCTTTTGAGCAGCGCTAAGCAGAGATTCTGAATCGGCAGTGATGATATCAGCACTGCGCAAAGCAACCTTCACAAAGAACCTTCCACTGCTGGAAATCTCAGGGGTGCTTAGAAGATCACCGCCCCAAGCGGTAAGAACCAAAGGGTGAAAGCTAGACATGGCAAGCGCCCACGGCAGCATCCGCCATCCACGTACTGCGAAGACTGAATGAATATGGAAGATTTGAGGTGTGATCTCTCTTAATTTCCGTCGCAGCTCGAGACTCAGCAAAAGCGGACCCGTCCCTTTAATCAAGGGAGACTTTCCCAATCTATGCAGCCTAATGCCCTCTGGCAGGGCACCTAGATCAATCGATTGCTGATGAGGTAATAAGAAGTGTACTTCATGGCCCCTTCTGACGAGGGCGTTAAGCCAGTAATGCGTATGCACGCTGGGCCAGGAGCTCATGAGGCATATGCGGAGCTTGCCTTTCATGCAAGTAGATAATCGAGTGTCTTAAGAAACCAAGTCTCTATTTCTGGGTGCTCTCTGGACTGATAAGCGAAAAAGGCTGGAAGATAGGTGGGCGAAAAAACAATCGTATTCTTGTATTCCCCGATTCCTATAACGTCTTGATCGTCATCCAGATGGGCAATTATTTTAGCGTCAGTGGCAACACGCTTCTGAAACTCACCACCAGCCCAGGTGAGACCTGGCCGGCTCTCGTTGTTCAGATCGCGAACCTCATACCGATACTCGCTCTTTTGGGTCCGACCTAATGGATGTTCTGTGTCGGTGACCACGATTCTGGAATAGGGCTTATCGTACCGCCAATTGGCTGAACCAGGTTCTGGGAAATGAAATCCAAATAGGTTTGCTTCGTCTATCCAGTCAGTCTCGCGGCCATCCAACTTGTCTCCCCATAGTCCGTTTTCTCCCCTTGTAGCCACGTATTCCAGATTTCCGGTCCCGGTGTTGTACTCCAATTGCCGGTACCCGAAACCCTGCACGCCCCAAAGGACAAATGCAGTATCGTTCGCTTCTTGCAACCGCTGCAACATGTCGTAATACGAAGAGGTTATTCCCTCCTGGCCCGAAAAGATTAAGGCGCTGTACGATGTCAGCGCGGGATTCTGGTCGTGTAGATCGACGTCAGAATATACATGATAAGGAATAGAGTGCCTGTCAAGGATTGCGAAGATTGGCATACCAGATAATATTTCGTCGACCCACAGTCCCTCGATATTCCCCCAGTGCCTGTCCCAGAGTGACCGGTCCCATCGAAAGTTCCGCTTATAAAAGTCGCCAAGATTGACCTGTTTGTTTGCCGGGAAGGCTCTGTAAGGAAAATCAACACCACGAATCCCAAGCGATCTCGCCGCTTGCCGCAATCCACTTTCACCGCGGCCTCCAACCAACGGTATTGAGCCAATTGTGTGGAGCAATCTATCGACAGGGGCGCGATACTCATTAAAATAGAAGCCATTGGCGTGATAAGTCCATTGGGCAAATACGGGTCGGATCACGGCAATTCGAGCCGGCTTCTGTTGATCGGTTATGACAATGGGGAATCCCGTTAGTTGACGCGCCTTCGTTAGAAGTAGGTAGTAACCTGACTCTAGCTGGAAGGATAGATCAACCCGGCGCCGTCCTTTTGATTCCAGGCCCCACCGCTCTTTAGACACATCGCGAAACGTCTGAATTCCGCCAACAGGATCGAATGTCAGATTCAGAAGCCGAAACTGCGAAGCGCTTTCAAGATCCGCGCTTGCCTCCAACTTGATGATCGATTGTGGGGGATAGCATCCGTAGGTTCGAAGGTATTCTATGTCGCGTATTAAGAGTTCAGGCATCCCTGTCGGCGGCGGCTAAACATCGATTTAATTGGCCGCCCTGTTCGGCATTAGGTTAAAGGCGCATGTAGAGTGATACCGTCACTACTCGGGGCCTCAATGGACGAGGCTTCACCCTACTTGTCCTCCTCATTCTCGGTTAGTCCGTTATCTGATTCATCCCTGAGCAACTTGCGTATTTCTTGAACTTTCAGTTTTGGTTGGGCAGTCAGGATCTCCGTTACCCTCAAAAGCCCGTAATCTATGATGGGGGCATAAATGGCCCGACACCGATCGCCATAAGGGCAGTTAGGCAAAGGAAGGGTCGGAAGCTCTGCCTCGTTATAGTGCCGATTAGCGACTTTCTGGCATTCCCGACAGGTGTCATCATAGGGCACAATTTGAAAGCCTTTAAGTAAAAGCTGACCGTCTACGGCCGTCTTGATCTTACTTAATTGCTCCTCTCCGGACAGATAGTGACCCTCTTGCCCACCCGGGTATCGACGCGGAAATCTGTTGAGCAGATAGTTTTGCGTGCGGTAGAAGATACCCCATAAGGCATGAAGTTTATATTTCATCATACCCTGGGGTGATTCATTCGGTTGAGGGAATGGTCAAACTCTCACTTTTCGTGGTTTTGCCGGTAGCTTCTTCTTTTGTTTGGCGAACAAGTCGACAGTTTTGATAGCAGAACGAACCGGGGAATCCCTCAAGCATCACGCGTCTCAAGTGTCGAATCCGGGGGCCGTTCCAAGCCTTCCAAAAACCCATTTCGAAGACGTTATCCAGATAATTAGTCGTCCATGTGCAGCACGGCGCCAATTGACCATCCGGATTAATGTACGGCTTGTTCCATGGGTCGGCACAAAAATTACCATAAAAGGGTTCGTAGCTGACGCTGAATTCGAGCCTGGCCTCCTCTGCCGCATTCTGAATTTCACGAATAGTATCTAATTGCCTCTGGTCAATGTGGTTGAAAAGCGCAAAGTCGGTCTTGCCCAGATCGACCCCCGTCCAGGGTTTGAGTGTCATCACCTGTAATTGGTCGACACCGAGGTCCACTGCGAACGGTACGAGACCGCGCAAGGATTCCAGGTTGATTGAGCTCATTACCACATTCATGGCCATTCGCATATCGGTCTTTCGACGGAACTTCCGAAAATTATCTACTATCTTTTCGAATTTCGCCCCTTTCCGCATCAACTCCACGTACTCTTTGTTTGGACCGTCGATGCTGATGCGCATCTCGTTGAGACCCGCGTCAATTAATCGTTGGCCCATCTCTTCGTTCAGTAGCATGCCATTGCTCGTGGTGGAGATATGCCATCCCCAGTTCTTATTCGCTGCATACTCGACCATCTCGGGGAATCGTGGATGCAGCAATGGTTCACCAATTCCGAGTAGTGACAGGATTCTCACTCCCGCCAACTGATCGATGAGCTTGCAATACTTTTCAAAATCCATATCCCCGACTAAACCAGCCTTGGCCATCAGTGGGTTCTCACAATAGCCGCAGGAAAGATTACAGCGAGTAGTCATCGCTATCTGCAGCTGATACGGCATGCAGAGCGAGATGGTTGGGTCTCCCAATGGCAGGCGGGTTTTTGCGCGTAGCAATGTAACGCCTTCAAGCACTTTGTTTATGGTGGTATGCGTACTCATGGTCAGCTTACAAGCCTACTCGATGTACAACTCAGGTTACAAATCCAGAAGTGCCCGACGAACTTCCTCACAGACATGGTTCAGTCTCTCCTCGCCCATCGTTGGATATAGAGGGAGGGTTACCTCGCGCGCAGCCAGTTGCTCCGTCAGCGGGAGGTCGTTGTCACGGAAACCGAAACGTTTTCGATAATACTCAAACAGATGGACGGGAGGATAATGAATGCTGGTCTGAATTCCCGACGCTCGTAATTTGTTTATGAAATCCAGCCTCTGCGATGGATTGTCGAGCAAAACCGGAAATATATAGTGCGCGGAACCGGCTCGCATTTCCTGAAAGGGTAGAGAAAGCCCGCGAACATCCGCAAGCTTGCCCACGTAAGAATTCACAAGACGATGGCGAATCTCATTTCGTTCCTCAAGAGCTCTGAGTTGTACTAATCCTAGCGCGGAACGCATTTCATCAATCCGATAGTTATATCCCAGCATCGTAACATCGTAAGTGTATGCATGCCCGCGGTGTCGATCCCACGTTAAGCTAGTCATACCATGTGAACGCATGAGACGGATCTTTTCCGCCAAATCATCCCGGTTAGTGACAACCATTCCGCCTTCGCCAGTCGTAATGTTCTTGTTGGAAAAGAAGCTAAAGCATGCGACGTCACCGAACGTACCGGCTTTGCTTCCGTTCAATTCGGCTCCCGGGGCGTGAGCGGCATCTTCAATCAATACGAGCTTATGCTTTTCTGCTATTTCGCAGATAGCCGGCATATCGCACACGTAGCCGGCGTAATGCACGACAATTATGGCTTTGGTGCGTGGAGTGATACGACGCACAATATCGTCGGCTGAGATATTCAAGTTTTCTGGACCTTGAATTTCCGCGAAGACAGGTTGTGCTCCCGTATATACGAGTGCGTTGGCTGTAGCCACAAAGGTCAGCGAAGGTAAAATCGCTTCGTCCGATGGGCCAAGGCCTAGTGCCAGGTATGCTAAATGTAAGGCCGCAGTTGCGTTTGTAACGGCGAAAGCATGCTTGACGCCGACAAAACGTGCGAATTCCCCTTCAAACTCTTGACAAACTGCCCCCATCGAGAGCCATTTTGACCGCAAGACGGACTCTACGGCTCGCAGGTCTTTATCGGTAATCTCAATATCGCTGAGAGGGACCCGCCAGTTCATCATACTTAACCGGGAAGAAACTGATTGCGTAGCGACTCGAACTCCTGTACAGCATTGGCATAGTCGTCGGGGCGGCCTATATCCAACCAGTATCCATTATAAGGGTACGCCACCACAGTTTCCTTGGCAGCGATCAATTTTAGGATGAGATCGTTGAAATCCAGGCGCTGGCCTTTTGGAATAAAATTCAGCACCCTTGGACTAAAGACGTAAACTCCCATGCTAACCCGATAGCTATAAACAGGTTTTTCGATATAACCGGTGAGAACATTATTGTCGTCGGTTTCAATCACGCCCAAGTCGATGTTTATGTTGCGCTCATGCATTGCAATTGTTGCTATGGCCTGTCGCTGCCGGTGATAGTTGACCAGGGCGGCATAATCGAGGGTAGTGAGCACGTCGCCATTCATTACCATGAAGTGATCGTCAAGATCTTCTATCAAGGCTAGAGGGCCTGCTGTGCCCAGCGGTTTGTCCTCTACAGAATATTCAATCTGGAGGCCGTATCGCTCACCATTGTTGAAAAAGGCCATTAGCAGGTTTGAGAGGTGGCCAACGGCGATCGTGATTCGCTCGAAACCAGAGCGCTTAAGTTGACGAATGATCACCTCCAGGATTGGCATGTCACCGATCGGCATTAAGGGTTTCGGAAAGACGGTCGTGTATGGCGCCAACCGAGTGCCTTTGCCGCCAGCAAGTATCACAGCACGCATTAGCTAAACCTCGTAACGTCCCACTCGATAAAACTCCAGGTGGGCTTTGATCCAATCGATTGTGATCCGGAGTCCTTCATCGAAGCCGACCTGTGGTTTCCAGCCGCTCAACTCATTAGCTTTCCGTGCATCAGCCAGGAGCCTGCCAACCTCGCTCTGCTCAGGTCGTATCCGTTCGGTATCACAGACTATCTCAACCTCCCGACCGATCAGTGTAACGATCCTGGACGCCAACTCTCCTACTGAGATTTCAGCTCCAGATCCCACATTGATTTCCTGAGCTGTTGTTTTTGGGCTAGATGCTATTCGCAGAAAGGCGTCGACCGTATCGGTGACAAAAGTAAAGTCTCGCCGCGGATCCAGGCTGCCGAGTCGGATTTCATCTTGAGTCAGAGCCTGGGTAATGATTGTCGGTATGACAGCCCGAGCTGATTGTCTTGGCCCGTATGTGTTAAATGGTCTAATCGTGCTTACGGGCAGATCATAAGCACAATGGAAACTCTGTACGATCTTATCAGCCCCGATCTTGCTGGCTGAGTAAGGAGATTGGCCCTGAAGTGGATGGTCCTCGTCAATCGGCGTGTACCGGGCTGTGCCGTAGACTTCGCTTGTAGAAGTGTGAACGACCTTACGTACTCCATGTCGTCGTGCACCCATCAAAACATTCAAGGTGCCATTAACGTTGGTCTCTATAACTTCGCGTGGATGAACATAAGAGTAGGGAATGCTGATCAGCGCACCTAAATGGAAAATAGTGTCAGACCCATCGCACGCCTGATCGATGGCTTCAACATCACGTAAATCTCCAAGGATGATCTCGCAGCGCGAGAGAAGATCCGGCGACAAGAGTTTCAGCAGACCTGTATCCTGACGAGAATTATAACGAGCAAAGGCACGGACTTTTGCCCCTAGATTAAGCAGTGCCTCCACCAAATGGCTGGCAATGAAACCGCCTGCGCCAGTAACTAGCACAGGTCGTTCCCTCCAGAACCCGCTCTCATAGTCATCAATGGTCTCAGAAATCCCGGAATGGTCCTGTGACAATGGTTCTCTCCTGCTGTGTTTAGCCATCTAAAACGGATGACGAGTCTAACCCAGAGTGACTATTGAAGAAAGTGACTCCACAAAGCAGACTTTTTTATTCTTATTGACTACTTGATGGAACCCTCGTATCCTGCGGCAGCTTGGTTCAGCTCTTAGCGGGTCATTGCATCGTCACCCACCGATTTGAGTCAAGTCTTCGAACTTCGCTTATCTGTTACAGACCATTCGCCGTCCTTAATCGAGTAATCTCAAGTTACACTTACGGAGGTCCCCATGTCCAAACCCAGACTTACATTCCATCTACTGGTAGCAACTAGCGTATTCTTGTTGGGAATTTGTGTTGCACAGGCTCAGGCGACGCGCACCTGGGTGTCAGGAGTAGGGGATGATGCCAATCCTTGCAGTCGTACGGCGCCTTGCAGAACTTTTGCTGGAGCGATCTCTAAGACTGCCACTGGTGGCGAAATCAACGCTTTAGATCCCGGCGGCTTCGGAGCCGTGACTATAACAAAATCGATTACAATCGATGGCGGACCTACAAATTCGGCCGGCATACTAGCTTCCGGAGTCAATGGCGTGGTCATAAACGCGCCATCTAGCGCTAGGATTGTCCTCCGCAACCTTTCAATCAATGGAACGAGAACACCGGGAGTTTTTAACGGCATCAGGTTTCTTGCGGGGGAGATCCTTTATGTTGAGAGCTGTCAAATCGAAGGGTTTGATCAATTTGGGATCGACTTCCAGCCAGCAAACGGCTCTTTTCTTCAAGTGAAGGATTCCGTTCTCAGGAACAACAGGCAAGGCAACATTGCAATTGCTGCTGCCACTACCGGGATATCACGCGCTTCGATCGACAATACCACAATCGAGAACGGCGCGTTTGGCATCAGGGCCGGAACCAATAGCCGAGTTTCTATTAATCGCAGTTTTGCCTCCGCCAACGGTTCGAATGCGGCCTATTTGGCCGACGGATCCGGCGCCCAAATGAATCTTGAGAGCTCCGTAGCCTTCAGTAATACCTTCGGCGTAAGGGCCAGAAATAACGCAATCGTCCGTATCTCAAACGTCACTGTTGCTAGTAGCACCAATACAGGGTTGCTTTTTGAACTGGGAGGGCAGATCTTGTCATTCGGTAACAATAAGATAGGTGGTAACCCAATTGACGGCTCCCCCAGCGCATTGAATGTTCCTGGACCTCAGTGAACCCCAGAGTCTGTCGTCAGCTTAACCTCAAGGACAGCAGCACTGTGTTTTGCTTCGGGCTTTCAAAGATTGGACCCCATTCGCCAAAGATGCTGACAATCTGGAGATAACTTAATTAAAGCTCCCGCGCAAGTTGCAAATCAATCTGTCTGATGTTACCAGAAGAGAGCGAACAGTTTTTGGAAGACCAGCTCGACTCTGAAAGAAACGTAGATTTGCATGTGCGGTATCTTTGGCGCTTTAGGTCATACCGATAGCCCTATCGATTTGCAGTTTGTGCTACGCGCTACTTCTGCCTTGAAGCATCGTGGGCCAGACGATGAGGGTTACCTGCTGGCCGTTACGCATTCGAACCAATTTACGCAGTATTCCGGTCCCGATACAGATCCCGCCGTTCGACATCAACGGATCGAGGAAACTGATAACCATTCCTTCAATCTCGCCTTTGGGTTCCGTCGTCTGTCAATTCTCGATGTTTCCCCGGCCGGACACCAGCCAATGGCGAGCAGCGATGGCTCATGTTGGATTGTCTACAACGGTGAGATTTACAACTATCTGGAATTGCGCAGTGAGCTGATCACACACGGTTTTCACTTTCGCACGGGAACTGATACAGAAGTCATCCTGGCCGCTTACCAACACTGGGGAGTTGATTGTCTAAAGCACTTCACCGGAATGTGGGCGTTCGCCCTTTTAGACAGCACTCAGCGCAGGTTATTCCTGGCGCGCGACCGCTTCGGGATTAAGCCCCTTTACTACAGCAACAACGCCAGCCATTTTGTTTTTGCCTCGGAAATCAAAGCGCTGCTTGAAGCCGAGACTGTTAGCACTCGGGTTAATCCACAGAGGCTCTACGATTATCTGAATTTCGGTATCACCGATTATGGCGATGAGACCCTGTTTGCTGACATCAAGCAGCTTCCGGCCGCACACTACCTCGTAGTGCCGTTAGAGACCGGAGCCAGATGGTCACCTGAACGTTACTGGCATATTAACCTCGATAAGCGATCGACCCTTTCATTCGAAGCTGCTGCGCTGGAACTCAAGGAACTCTTTCTCGAGAGCATCAAGTTGCATCTTCGGAGTGACGTGCCGGTTGGAGCGGCGTTATCAGGCGGAATTGATTCATCGGCCATCGTAATGGCAATGCGCCATCACGAGCCAGATCTGAATCTGCACACCTTTAGTTATATCGCGGGCGATCCCTCGATTAGCGAGGAACGCTGGGTTGATACCATCGCGGGCGCTGCTCATTCAGTAGCTCATAAGGTAAAGCCCACGGCGGCGGAATTGGTTTCAGACCTTGACCATTTGCTGTCTACCCAGGACGAGCCCTTCGGAAGCACCAGCATCTACGCGCAGAACCGTGTCTTTCGGCTGGCTCGCGAGGCCGGGATTAAAGTAATGCTGGATGGTCAAGGCGCCGACGAACTCCTGGCAGGCTATCCATACTATCTGTCGTCGCGGCTTGCATCCCTGCTGTCGCGACTCAGATTCTTTGAGGCCAAACGACTTGCTCATGCTGCCGGGACTGCTTCGGGTTTCGGAGAACTCAAACTTATTTTGAGTGGGACGGGTTTGATTGTTCCTAAATTGAAAGGGGCCGCCAAACGGTTAGGTGGTAACGGCAGAGGCGATCTGAATGTGCAGTGGTTTGATAAACAGGGAATACATCCACAGGGTCCCGCGATCGAACGTAACAAGGACTTCTTACGTGCCGAGCTTGCTAATTCCCTCGTTGAGAGCAGCTTGCCGATGCTTTTGCGTTACGAGGATCGCAATTCGATGGCCCATTCCATCGAAAGCCGAGTTCCCTTTCTTACTCACCAACTCATCGATTTTATCTTTTCACTGCCTGAGAGCTATTTGATAGGACCCGATGGCGCCTCGAAACGCGTATTCAGGAAAGCGATGGAAGGACTCGTCCCCAATGAGATTTTGAATCGACGCGATAAGATCGGATTTTCCACTCCTGAGAAAAAGTGGTTAGGGGCCCTAAAGCCCTGGGTTGACGATGTTTTGAATAGCAATGCTGCACAAGAGATTCCGGCTCTCAACTTACAGTCCGTCAGAGCGCACTGGGATGCGCTTAACTCCGCCGAACAACCATTTGATTTCCGGGTTTGGCGCTGGTTGAATGTTATCCGGTGGTCTGAGAGATCTGCTGTAAAGTTTTAGGGCCAATGATCGGATGAAGCTGTTAATTATCTCTTTCGCTTTTCCGCCCTTTAATAGCATCGGCGCCGTAAGGGTCGGAAAGACTGCAAAATACCTCACGGAACTCGGTCATGATGTACGAGTTGTGACTGCTAAAGATCAGCCCTTCCCGCCGACGTTGCCCGTTGAGGTCGATTCGAATGACGTGGTCTATACGAACTGGTTGAACCTCCGAGGTCCTGTAAAAGTGGTGTTGCAGGAGGCAGGCGCGGCTTCAGGTTCTGATTCCCCGAACGGGCATGTGATCAACATTCTTAAGAGAACGCTCGGCAGTGTCTACAGAACGTTACTGTATTTTCCTGACCCTTACATAGGCTGGTTCCCGAGGGCAGTTTCCGCTTCTTCAAACCTCATCAAGAGCTGGAGACCAGATATCATCCTGGCAAGCTCGCCGCCGCCGACCTCCTTGCTCGTCGCGGCGAGATTGTCCAGGCTGCATGGCATCCCGTGGGTAGCTGACTTGCGCGACCTGTGGGTCGATCATCAGTACTATCAACAACCCGGTTGGCGCCGATTCGTTGAAACGAAATTAGAGCGTCGAGTACTCGCTTCGGCGGCTGACTTCATTACTGTGTCTGAACCACTGGCTGATACTTTGAGAGTCAAGTACGCGAAACCAACAACAGTGGTCCTGAACGGTTTTGACGCCACGGATTATCCCTCTGAGTCGCACGTGCCCTTTAACAATGGGTGCTTACGAATCTTATATACTGGCGTGGTCTATGAGGGTAAGCAGGATCCGTCACCGGTTTTCGAGGCGCTTCGAATCTTAGGCCCACTCGCAGAGAAGTTCCGCGTTGTGTTTCACGGAGTTTATCTCAATTCTGTGCGAGAAATGATTGAACGCTACAATCTGCAGGGTATTGTTGAGGTGAAGAATCTCGTGCCTTACAGGGAGTCCTTAAAGTTGCAGATGGAGGCCGATATTCTTCTCCTTTTGCTGTGGACCGATCAGGCCCAACGGGGTGTCTATACCGGCAAGCTGTTTGAGTATATCGGCGCCCGCCGTCCCATACTGGCGGTGGGTCCGGCAGGCAATGTGGCCGCAGAGATGATTTTGAAGAAACAAGCCGGGGTCGTCACAGCGGACCCCGTTGAGATCGCCGGTCATCTCCGCAATTGGCTTGAGGAAAAACAGAAACGCGGTTTTGTGCCTGGCTTGCCCGACGATGTAGTGGCGGGAGTTTCCCGGAAGGAGCAGGTAAGAGTTTTGGAGAAGCGGTTGGCGAACATCGGCTCAGATCTGCATGAGTCGTAGTTAGCGCGAGTGGTTACTTCTTAAATTAATGCAACTAAGATTGCTGCAAGTGCTGGGGTGTTCAAAGTGTTCTGCCGAATTGCACTGTGACCCCTCGGAAAAATCAGACACCGGAGAGATCGTTTCAGGGCAGCTATCGTGCACTGAGTGCGGGCAAGTTTACCCAATCGAAGCGGGCATCCCCAGATTCGTAAAGCAAGACAATTACGCGTCATCTTTTGGCTTCCAATGGAACCTTTTTAAGAGTGAGCAAATAGACTCGGTCAACGGCACGACATTATCGCAGAAGAGGTTCTACGCCGAGACAGGGTGGACGCCTGACTGGTTGCGGAAAAAGTGGATCCTGGATCTTGGTTGTGGCGCCGGGCGATTTATTGATGTTGCGTCTGACAGCGAAGCGGAAGTTGTGGGCGTGGACATCAGCAGCGCAATTGATGCTGCGAAATCAAATCTTGCAGGGCGCAAGAATGCGCACTTTGTCCAAGCCAGTATCTATGAGCTCCCGTTCCGGCCAGCGGTGTTTGACGGCTGCTACTGCATCGGAGTCATCCAGCACACCCCAGATCCGCAGCGGACTATTAAAACGCTGCCTCGGGTTTTGCGTCCGGGTGGCCGCATTGCTATCACCGCTTACGAGCGGAAGCCCTGGACGATGCTTTATGCCAAGTACTGGCTGCGTCCCTTGACGAGGCGGATGGACAAACAGAAATTGCTTGCACGTATCAAAGGAGCGATGCCCGTACTGTTTCCCTTAACTAATGTCTTGTTTCGACTGCCGCTCATTGGGCGTGTCTTGATGTTTACAATTCCGGTAGCCAACTATGTTAATGAAAGCGCGCTGACAAAGAAGCAACGCTACGACTGGGCCGTCCTTGATACTTTTGACATGCTGTCTCCTGAGTTCGATTACCCACGGACGCAAGAAGAGGTTGAAGAGGCTTTGACGGCAGCCGGAGTTATAGAGCTCAGACGGCTTCCAAATCCAGGGGTTAATATCGTGGGCGCAAAAAGCGGGCGTGATACGTAATGAGGTAGTGATCCAGTTCCGCTACACGCTTCCTGGCCTGAAACTTTTTTCGAATTTCCTCATGCCCTGTGGTACTATTGGCCCGTCGCGTATCCTTAATTCTATAGCACCGCGCGACTCGATCTTCCCAAAATACAGAGACGAAGTTCTCTTGCCCACACCAAAGCATTAGCACGTTGAAACTCAAAGCGTTCTGAAGCTTTTCGCTAACAACCTTCGACCCGCAGTTGAATCGGAGATATCGCTCATCCCATGATTAATAATGTACCTCTCCGCACGCCTTCGTTTCTCGTACTGATGCTCTTGAGCATAGTTCTTGCTGGTTCACGAACCACATTGCTGGTCTACGGCACTGAAACGAGACCATGGCCCACTAAGGCAATCGCCGCCGACACTCTGAACTTGACTGATTTCGGCGCGACGGGAGACGGCGTAAGCGACGATGGCCCGGCTTTGCAGAACGCCCTTGACGCTCTGGCAGCGGCTGGCGGGGGCACGTTGTTGATACCGGCCGGGCAATATGCGATCGTCACGCCCGTATTTAAGGATTTTTCCGGGCTTGCAACCTCAGTGACCATCCTCGGGGTGGAATCATCTACACCGATTGCCCACCCAGGTTCAGCAGGCGCTGATGTGGCGAAGGGTTTGGATCTCGTCTCGGAGATCTATCCGCGCACTGGCACTCAGAAAGCGATCACGATCAGCGGGCTCAAAGACTTTCTGATTAAGGACATTGCTTTCTTAGGTACACAGACAGTTGTCACTGACGCGGCCGTGACTCTGGAGCTTAGTGACATCAAGAACGCAGTAATCAGCCATTGCGAGTTTTATGGATAGGCCACTTTCATACCTGGCGGCGGCATCGTCAGGGCGGTGCGAAGTCACCTTAAGATCGAGTTAAGCAAGTTCCTCGGCTCGACTGCGGCAAGTGGACTGTATGTACCGGTGGTAGAGAACGTTGAGTGGCACGGCATCACTGTCACCGACACACACTTCGTTGATTACGGATTGCGTCCGGGGTTCTTTAGCAAGACCGCTAATGGGGCGCCTGTCTCATGGATCAATATTGCCAACGCAGCTTCCCCAACCAGCGATTCGCCACGCCGGGAGGTCAACATTCGCAGCATCTTTTTGGATGAGGGGGGGTACTGGGGAATTTCAAGCCTTCCGGATCGGTACAGTCCAAGAAGTGCGCCCATCGACCTTGTTTACATCACTGGTTTGGTTATGAACGTCTCAAACTTTCTCACTTCCGGGCACTTCTTTTTTGGTGTCGAGAACGTAATGGTAGAAGAGTCGCACTACAAGTGGAGCCATAATGCAGATGCCGCGATCGTTCTACGTAGCGTCGGCAATGCCATTCTCGACAAGTTGACCCGTGTCGATCATACGGACAGAGTTCGTGCTGACGAGAACACTGGAAGACTCACAGTCATTAATTCGCAGTTCACCAATATCGACTCATTAGCCAATATAACTACAGTAATCAATACAGAAAGCGATGAAGAGGATCCTGTGCAATATGTGCGCATGCGATTCCAGGAGACTCTGGATCGCGAGCCAGACCCGGCAGCTCACTTCTACTGGTCCGACCTGCTTATCCGTTGTGGCGAAGACACTCCGTGTCAGGTAGATAAACGCCTGGAATTAGACCATTACCTCAATGCAACGCCGCCGCCTACCTTCACCATAAGCGGACGAGTGACAGATGAAAGTGGCGTTCCCCTGCCTGCCACGACAATTACGCTGACCGGTTCGCAATCAGTAACTACCAATACGAATGCCGATGGTGATTACACGTTCTCGAATCTTCCGACAAGCGGCGTTTACACGCTCTCTGCTTCCAAAGAACAGTTCAGATTCATTGGACAGGATGAGACATTTACAACTCCCACGGGGAATCAGGTGAAGAACTTCACCGGAGTGTTCAGTCCTTACAAGATCACCGGCCGCATACTCACGAGCGCGGGGAATCCGGCGGCAGGCCTCACCGTGAAGCTATCCGGAACATTTGCTGCCGAGACGACGTCGGATAATGGTGGCAACTATTCCTTCGTGGACTTGCCGGCAGGTGGCTCCTACACAATTACCCCTTCAGAATTCCCGAACCATATTTTTAGTCCCAAGTCCCGAACCCTCGAAGATCTTCGTGCCGACCAGACTGCAAACTTCACGCTTGTAACTTACCGCATCAATGGGCGCCTTACTCTTCCCAACGGGAACGCCCTGCCGGGTGTGACTGTCACGTTGTCGGGAGCAGAGAGCGCCTCGACAATCACCAACGCATCAGGCAACTATTCGTTCTGGGATCTACTCCCGGGCCTGGACTACACGGTCTCGCCGTCACTCAGTCCCTATTCGTTTGATCCTGCTCAGCGAACATACCATTCCATTGATGGGGATCAAACGGCGGACTTTGATGTCGTCACCTACAGTATCAGTGGCCGTCTTGCGCTTACGGATGGAAAAGCTCTAGCAGGGGCGACTATATTTTTAACAGGGGCAATGAACGCCTCGACTACGACTAACGCATCGGGCGACTATCTCTTTGAGAATCTGCCTGCAGGTTTCAACTATACGGTAACTCCATTGATTAGCGGCTACGAGTTTGATAACTCGAGCCAAAGCTATAACGAGCTTGATGATCACAAGATTGCCAGTTTCTCAGGCTGGCTCCTTCCGTTGTTGATCACCGACGGAGACTCTGATTTTGCACTCGCTCTTCATTCGTTGAAATTTGTTCCCGGCCCTTTTCTCTTGGAGGACGACTCGGTATTCGCTTCCGGTCGCCGCACGAGAGTAATAATCTTTGGGCAGAACCTCGATTTGAGCAAAGATAACGGCTCAACGGCTATTACAGCACAAGCCGAAGACGCTGAAGAAACAGTGTACCCACTCGAAATCGAGTTCATTGGGAACCTCTCGGAATTCAGCTCGATTACGCAGTTGGTTATAGTTCTGTCGCGCAACCTTCCTCAGGGCGGAGATCTCTGGTTAAGCATTCGCCAGGGCGCGCTTGCAAGTAACAAGGTGAGAATCAGGATCGCCTTGCCTCAGCCGTAGCTTGACCCTTCGCTTTGAAAAGCCACCAGAAAACAAGCGCCTGGGCCTTAACGGGATTCAAGATTGAAATGTCGGGCGCACAAGGTTGGCCGAGTGTACAATGACAGGAACGCACGTTTTGATTATACCGTTCTGTCATGCCGATGCGCTCACTATATCTCTGCTATTTTGGCCTGCGTGAACCGCTCGTGCAGACGCAGGTGTTGCCCTATTTGCGACAAATCGCCGGCGCCGGCATTGACGTACACCTGCTAACGTTCGAACCGCACCTTCGCGAGAAATGGGACGATAAAAAACTGAGTGAGCAGCAAGCGCTATTGAAAGCGGATGGCATCCGTTGGTTCTGGCTGCCTTATCACAAGAAGCCTTCCATCCCCGCGACCTTCTACGACATCCTGGCCGGGGCGCGATTCGCAGTTAAACTCATCCGAAGCGAAAGGATAGATGTTCTGCACGCGCGAGCCCACGTGCCTCTGGCGATGGCGCTTTTGGCGCAGAGGTTTGCACGCGTCAAATTGATCTTCGATATTCGGGGATTGATGGCTGAAGAATATGCCGACGCAGGTATCTGGCATCAGAATTCGAGGCCCTTTCGATGGATCAAGAAGTTGGAGCAGATGGGCATCCGCCGTGCTGATCAGATCGTTGTGCTTACCAATCGGCTGCGCGATTGGTTAATAGCTCATGAGTTGAAAAGGTCGGACCAGATTGAGGTCATCCCGTGCTGTGTGGACTTTGGGCGTTTCGATGGCCGGTCGAACCTTCAAGACACGCGGGAGCGCTTTCCGGCAAATGGTAGATTCGAGGTTGTGTACGCAGGATCGCTCGGGGGACTCTATTTGGTCGAGGAGATGGGGTACTTCTTTAAGGCCATCAAAGAGCAACGTCCAGATGCTTTTCTGCGCATCCTCTCGTCCTCTCCTCCGGAGCAGGCTGCGGCTGCTCTCAAAAGCGCCGGAGTTGATGAGCATGATTATAAGATAGAAGCAGTAACGCCAGTGGAAGTCTTCACTTACCTGCGCCGCGCTAGTTTAGGAGTGTCCTTTCGCAAACCGACTTTCGCGCAGATCGCCGCTTCGCCGACGAAGATTCCTGAATATTTAGCGGCTGGACTGCCGGTTGTTTGCAACGCGGACATCGGAGACATGGATGAACTGGTAGGACGCGAGCAGATTGGTGTCGTCTTGCACAGCTTTGACGAGAAGGCGTATAAAGCCGTGGCAGTTCAGGCACTCGCGCTCGCTAAAGACGGTCACATGCGCGACCGTGCGGTGCAGGTCGCGCATAAATATTTTGATTTGACGACTGTTGGTCGCGACGGTTACGTTAACGTCTACCGGCGGCTTGCAGAACATTTATGAAGGTGTTGGCGTTAGCCTCATACCCGATCGAACTGGCTTCGACGCGTTATCGTCTCGCCCAATTTGTAGGCCCTCTTGCCGAACGGGGCATTAATCTAAAAATTGAGCCTTTCCTCGATTCGCGACTCACCGCTATGCTCTACAGTCGTTCGGCCTGGCCTCGTACGGCGTTAGGCTTAATAGCAGCATCCTTGCGCCGGCTCGGAACAGTGTGGCGCGCACATAACGCCGACCTATTATTTGTACAACGTGAAGCGATGATCTTTGGTCCACCACTCGTTGAGTGGATGGCGATGCGCGTTGGTCGTTGTCCGATGGTGCTTGATCTGGATGATGCTACTTACGTCTCTTATGTCAGCCCAACTTATGGAAGACTCGTAAGCTCTCTGAAATGGTTTAGCAAAACGGATGATTTGATTCGTTGGTCGAGCATAGTGACTTGCGGCAACCGAACGATCGCCGAGTATGTAAAAGCGAAAGGGAAAGAAGCGGTATTGATTCCAACAGTAGTTGACACGGATCAATTCCTGCCACGAACTGAGCCCAAAACAGGGCAGACTCCGGTAATCGGATGGATTGGTACGCATTCGACTTACCAGTATCTGGAGACAGTCTTTCCTGCGCTGCAACACCTTGCACGAAAATATTCTTTTCGCTTAAAGATTGTCGGAGCTGGAAGGGACCAGATCACGATACCGGGCGTCGAGGTCGAGAATCTGAAGTGGAGGCTCGATCGTGAAATAAGTGATTTTCAATCTTTCGACATAGGGCTCTACCCGGTGATAGAGGACAACTGGTCAGTAGGAAAATCGGGCTTTAAGTCAGTCCAGTACATGGCGGTTGGGATCCCATTTGTGACGAGCCCCGTTGGAGCGTGCGCCGAGATTGGAGAACCTGACGTCACCAATTTCCTGGCCCAAACAACCGACGAGTGGGTTAATGCTTTAGAGCGGTTGCTTGTTGATGAAGATCTCCGTCGTCGCATGGGCTCGGGCGGTCGGCAGCACGCATTGGCGCATTACACTTTGAGCCTCCAGGCGGACAAGTTGGCTGACACGTTTCGGGCGATAGTGGGATAGGAAGCAGTAATCCACTGAGACAGGGAGATTCATTAGCACCTGACTTCAGTCAGGTGGTTAGAGAGGGTTGGGGGGATGGCAAACCGTTTCAACGGTTTCCATTATTTCTCTCAGCGCGGCGACCCTCTGCGCGCGGTAAACCGTTGAAACGGTTCGCGGAAACAATGCAGGACCCTGGCCACCTCACTGAAGTGAGGTGTTGATGAGAAGGAGGGCACAATCGACGAACTGGAAGACAAGGGATCGTAGGTTCTTCTCATTAACACCTCACTTCAGTGAGGTGTCCTAGCCCCGGAAATACAGTGAACCGTTTCAACGGTTTCAATTATTCGTGTTTAATTTATTTCCCTTAGCACAGAGAGATGTGTTAGATACCTAGCTGCTTCAACATCCTCACGAAAGGCGCAGGGGCCTCACTTAAGAGGGCTCCTCCTCACACCATGTCTCTACACTCCTATAGCAAATGTTGGCTGCATTTAGTTTGGGCCACACTCAATCGAGAACCAATGTTGTCAAAACGCGCTGCGGCCGAAGCATCTATGTTCCTCTCCGACTATGCGCTAGAAAACAATATTTACATGAAGATCAATTACTTCAATCCGGAGCACACGCATGCCCTGATCGATCTTCCCACTGGAATCAAGATTGAAGACACCGCAAAACTATTCAAAGGCGCCTCGTCACATTGGATAAATGAGCAGAACTTAGTTCTTGGCAAGTTTCGATGGGGGCGAGGCTATGGTGCTTTTTCAGTTTCCGCCTCCGATGTGGATACTGTGGCCAACTACATAGCTCTCCAAGAAGAACATCACAAGCGAAGGACGTTCATGGAAGAGTATGAAATACTTGTTACTCGTTATGGGCTCGTGTGGTCGCCTGATTAAATTGAAACCGTTGAAACGGTTTGCTGTACGTTCTGGGGCTAGTGTCCTGTGCGGCTAATAGATACATAGAAATTAACCATCAATGCGGATGAACGTGGGAATCATGTGTTACAGCACTAGCCGCGCAGGGCACTAGTTGAAGTGAGGTGCTTATTATCTGGTCTGGCTTGTTCTTTC
>JBGSWR010000048.1:0-119557 GCA_041751855.1 Pyrinomonadaceae bacterium | reverse complement strand
AGCATCACGCCGCACACGAAGTTCAAGGCGGAAGCGTACGTTTTGACGAAGGAAGAGGGCGGGCGGCACACGCCGTTCTTCACTGGGTACCGGCCGCAGTTCTACTTTCGGACGACGGACGTGACGGGCGTGGCGACGCTGCCGGCGGGAGTGGAGATGGTGATGCCGGGAGACAACGTGGCGATGGACGTGGAGTTGATCACGCCGATCGCGATGGAGAAGGGGTTACGGTTCGCGATCCGGGAAGGCGGGCGGACGGTGGGCGCCGGCACCATCAGCGAGGTGGTGGAGTGAAGGGAATTTTTGATTTGGGATTGGAGGGATTTTTGATTTGCGATTTTTGATTTGCGATTGATCTCCTGGGAATGAAATCTGAGGAGCAGCAATCAAAAATCAAAATTCAAAAATCAAAAATTAGTTTATGCCGCGCGATAACATTACGCTTCAGTGCACCGAATGCAAGAGTCGGAACTACGTGACGACGAAGAACAAGAAGACGACCCCCGATCGGCTCGAGTTCCAGAAGTTCTGCCGGCGATGCCGTAAGCATACCGGTCACAAAGAAACGAAGTAAGCAACGGTAAGGTATGAAGGATGAACGGAGACCGATGCCTTCGAGCCTTATCGATTTCAGCTTATGCCATTGACGAAGGGGTATAGTGTCAACGGTTAGCACGTCGGTCTCCAAAACCGAAAGTCCGGGTTCGAATCCTGGTACCCCTGCCAGAGTCCCAAGGAAGCCGTTTGTTGTCTAAGAAGGTCGACGAGAGCATGGCCGAGACCGATAACCCAGAAGCTGAGATTCCAGGCGACGGTCGTTTGGGCAAGCCCTCGGTAGAAAAGGCGGCACGCCGAGGGCGTGGGTCTGCTGCCTCTCAGCCCGGCCGCTTGGCACAGCTTGCGCAGTACATTCGTGATGTGCGCGCTGAAATGAAGCGGGTATCATGGCCTTCTGCGAAAGAGGTTAAGAACACAACTATCATTACTCTTATTGCAGTTGTCTTCTTCGCGATTTATCTGTTTAGTGTCGATCGAATCTGGTCGTTTTTGTTGACGCAGCTCAATCTGCTTCTGAATTGGCTTACCGGATATTGATGGGGGCAAGGAAAGTACCTGATGCAGCAGTGGTTCATACTTCATACCTACTCGGGTCACGAGAAAAAGGTACGCGATAGTTTGAAGGCCCGTATTCGGGACACGGATCTCCAGAGCGAGATTACGGAGGTGCTGGTGCCGACCGAGACGGTGGTCGAGATGCGAGGGAACAAACGGATTGAATCCACCAGGATGTTCTACCCGGGTTACGTTCTGGTGCAGATCGAGTGTGACGAGCGGGGGCATATTCCGGATAACGTTTTCCACATGATCAAGTCAACGCCCAAAGTCACGGGCTTTGTTGGAGGGCACAATCCAACACCGCTGACGCCACAGGAAGTGGATCAGATTGTCCACAATGTCACTGAGGCAGCGGAAAAGCCCAAGCCGAAGTTCTCTTACGCCGCGGGCGAGACAGTCAGAATCAAGTCTGGCCCTTTCCAGAGCTTTACGGGCAAGGTAGAAGAGGTCAACGAGGACAAATCAACGCTGAAGGTAACAGTAACTATCTTCGGCCGGTCAACGCCGGTGGAGTTGAATTTCCTGGATGTTGAGAAAGTGACGTTTGCAGAAGAGGAGTAGGGAATTTGCGATTTGCGATTTGCGATTGCCGATTTTAGGATTTGCTAATTCGTTAATTGAAACTCAAAATCGGCAATCGGCAATCGGCAATCACATAATTGAATCATGGCTAAGAAGATTACTGGATACATAAAACTACAAGTGCCGGCAGGCAAGGCTAATCCTGCCCCGCCAATCGGCCCCGCACTCGGTCAGCACGGCGTAAACATCATGGAGTTCTGCAAGGCCTTTAACGCCAAGACCGCGCAGATGGATCCGGATCTGAAAATTCCGGTTGTGATTACGGTCTTTGCCGATCGCTCGTTCACTTTTGAAACGAAGACACCGCCGGCCGCCGATCTCCTGAAAAAGGCAGCAGGGATTCCGAAAGGTTCGGGAAAGCCTAACCGGGAAAAGGTGGGCACCATCTCGAAAGCAAAGATTGAAGAGATTGCTAAAACGAAGATTCAGGATTTGAATACGACAAATCTGGAGGCGGCAATAAAGACGATCGAGGGAACGGCCCGACAAATGGGTCTCACAATTGAGTAGTTCCCAGGTTCTTTGGGTTGGCCCGGGCGGTTGACCCGGTAACATCATGAAGAGGGAGGCACTGGAAAAAAGTGCCGTTTGCACCTCGGAGGGTAAGGAATGAAGAAGCGAGGAAAAAAGTATCGCGCGGCCGCTGAAAAGATCGATGCCGGTCGCAAATACAATCTTGAAGAGGCGGTCACAAAGGTAAAGGAGATCTCCTTTGCGCGGTTTGATGAGACGGTCGAACTTACCGTCTGGCTGGGGGTGGATCCCCGCAAGGCCGATCAATTGGTCCGCGGAACGTTGGTTCTTCCGCATGGTCTCGGAAAGTCCAAGAAGGTCCTCGTCATTGCTCAGGGCGAGAAACTCAAGGAAGCAGAAGAGGCTGGAGCTGACTTTGTTGGCGGGGAAGATATGGTCAACAAGATTAAGGAGGGTTGGCTCGATTTCGACGCAGTAATCGCCACTCCGGACATGATGCGGTTAGTGGGCGGACTTGGTAAAGTACTTGGCCCCCGCGGGCTTATGCCAAACCCGAAGACTGGGACCGTCACGCCCGATGTTGCGACAGCCATCCGCGAAACGAAGGCTGGCAAGGTGGAATATCGAGTTGATAAGACCGGCGTCGTACACGTGCCTGTGGGCAAGGTCTCGTTTGACGCGGAGAAGATTCGCGATAATACAAAGGCTTTGTTGGAAGCGGTTGTGAGAGCGAAGCCGTCTACGGCAAAAGGAAAGTACGTGAAGAAGGTCAACCTTGCTTCGACCATGGGGCCGGGAGTGTTGCTCGACGAGGTTGCGTACGTTAAATAGTGGGGTGTTACCAGACCGATGAAAACCAAAGCGCAAAAACAGAAGGACTTGGAAAGCCTCACAGAGAAATTTAAAGCTGCGAATGCGGCGATGCTGGTGGGGTTTCAAAAGCTAACCGTTGCGAAGGATCAGGAATTCCGAAATCAGTTGCGTGAAGCCGGAATGTCATACGCGGTGGTTAAGAACACGCTTGCGCGCAAGGCCGCTGAAGGGACGCCGCTCGAGCAGGCTAAGGATCAGTTTAAGGGCGTCACGGCGGTTGCTTTGAGCACCGGCGATCCGGTGGGGCTCTCGAAAGCGATCACCAAATTTACAAAGGCGAATCCTGACATTTTTTCCTTTAAGGCAGGGATTGTCGAAGGGAAAGTGGTTGCCTTACAGGAGGTCGAAGCAATCGCCAGCCTCCCGTCGCGCGAGGAGTTGATTTCGAAAATAATGTTCCTGATCAATTGCCAGGCGCAAAGACTTGTCACCGTGTTGTCTGCGGTGCCCAGAAATCTGGCGATCGTCATCAAACAGATTGGCGACCAAAAGGCCGAGTAGGATTTTCGATTTAAGATTGGCGATTTTCGATTGTGAACTTGAGAATTGCTGGCTGCAAAGATCCAGTCGTCAGTCGAAATCAGAAATCAACAATCTAAAATTGAAAACAAGATTCTGAGGAGGATGGAATAGTAATCATGGCAGCGACACGCGAAGACGTTATCGAATATTTAAAGGGAATGACCCTTCTTGAAGCTTCTCAGCTCGTCAAAGAGCTGGAGGAGACATTTGGCGTCTCAGCCGCAGCGGCTGCGGTGGCAGCACCCGCAGCGGCAGCGGGCGCCGGTGAAGCGGCGGCGGCAGCAGAAGAGCAGACCGAGTTTGATGTAGTCCTTCAGGCCGTCGGCGGAAACAAGATCAATGTTATTAAGGTCGTCCGCGAGGTGACCGCATTGGGTCTTAAGGAAGCTAAGGACCTGGTGGAGGCCGCGCCCAAAGCGGTCAAGGAAGGCGTCTCGAAGGAAGAAGCTGAGACGATTCGACAGAAACTCGCTGATGCAGGTGCTACTGTCGAGGTCAAGTAGCCTGAAAGCAACGGTTAGGTCCGAAGTCGCAGCTTACGGCTTCGCAACTTTGGACTTTGCCGCGCATGGCCGGTTCTGATACCGGCTTGACACTCTAAACATCAGGGTCTAAGTTAGGGGAGTATTGAGGGCGCTGGCGTTACTCCCAAAAAATTTGAGTAAGATTCAACCGCTTTTTTTGGTGATTAAGCGGTCGGGGCAATTTGCGCCCTGACCGCGTTTTGGCGTCTCCAGGTATTTTGGATTTTTGATTGTTTGATTTTTGATTGAAAGCACAACCAAGAATCTCAAAAGCGTGGATTTGGAAATTTCGGTCTCTAAGTGTTTTTGATTGTTGATTTTTGACTGAAAGCACAATCAAAAATCTCAAATTGGCATTTGAAAATCTAGTAAGGAACCTCTCATGTCTGCAAATCTGCTTCAAACAGTGAACACCGGTTTAGGAAGACGTACAAGTCAAGCGCCCGAGCGTAAGGATTTTTCCAAGATTGCTACGGCTGTGCGTATACCGAATCTGATCGAGATTCAGCGCGAGTCTTACAACCGCTTTCTACAAATGGATCTGTTGCCAGAAGAGCGGGAAAAGACCGGTCTTCAGGCCGTCTTTCAGTCTGTCTTTCCAATCTCGGATTTCCGCGGTACCGCGACGCTCGATTTCGTGGAATACCAGATCGGCAACTGGCAATGTAAATGCGGGCGTCTGGAAGGCCTCAACTACCTTCGCTCAAATTGCAAGAACTGCGGTGCAACTGTGCAGGTGAATCCGCTGGCCGCCGGCGAGACCCTTTGCCAAAAATGCGGCACCTTCAACTTTGTGCGTCCGCAATTGTGCGAGAACTGCGGTGAACCCGTAGGGCTCAAGCACAAGCACGATCAGCAGGAGTGCCAGGAACGGGGCATGAGCTACAGCGTACCGCTGAAGGTGAAGATCCGCCTGACCGTCTACGACAAAGATCCGGAGACCGAAACTCTGTCGATTCGCGACATTAAGGAAGAGGAGGTCTTCTTTGGCGAAATTCCGTTGATGACCGATAACGGCACCTTCATCATCAATGGGACCGAACGGGTGATCGTGTCGCAACTGCACCGCTCGCCCGGCGTCTTCTTCAAACGAGGCCCGGTAAACATTGCCAAGATCATTCCCTATCGCGGTTCGTGGGTAGAGTTCGAGTATGACCAGAAGAATCTCCTTTATGTCCGCGTCGGCAAGCGGAAGTTTCTTGCTACGATATTTCTTCGGGCTCTCGGTCTGTGGTTCGACAGCGAGATCAATGTCAAGACAGGTCGTCCCGAAACTCACCTCGAAGAGGAGGTAAAGAATGCCTCCTTTACCGATGAAGACATGCTTCGCGTGATCTATGTCACCGATGAAATCCGGGTTCAGGATGGCCGCTTAATGGTGCAGGTGCCGGAGTCGGGACCAACGCATCTGGTGGGGGTGAAGGTCGACTTTGACATCAAGGGTCGCGGCAGCGATCCGATTGTGCGTAGCGGGAAGAAGGTCACAGCGAGCGCCCTCGAGGCCTTGCGCAAAGCAGGGATCAAAGAAGTCGAAGTTGATATATCGCAGCTTGAAGGCGCATACGCCCTGTCCGACATCGTTAACAAGGAGAGCGGCGAAGTAATACTTGAAGCTAACAACGAGATTACACCGGCCAAACTCCAGGAGATTGTGGAAGGGGGGATCGACAGCTTCTCGGTCTTCTTTCCGGAACGCGACGATGTCGGGTCAATTCTCTCTCAAACGCTCAAGAAAGATGTCATCACCAAACCCGTCGATGCGCTTCTAGAGATCTATCGCAAGATGCGTCCGGGAGATCCGCCAACAGTGCAGACCGCTTATAGACTTCTCGAGGCAATGTTCTTTGACCCGCGCAAGTTTGATTTCTCCCGGGTGGGACGACTGAAGTTCAACATCAAGATGGGGAAGCCCGAACGCGATCGGATCGAGGACCCATTGCTTTTCGCGAACGATTTCTATGAAGTCGTTTCGTACGTCCTGAAGATGCGGAAGAACCCGTCTGAGTATCATGCGGACGATATCGACCATCTTGGAAATCGGCGGGTGCGTGCTGTCGGCGAACTGCTTGAGAACCAATTTCGCATTGGCCTCGAGCGCATGGAGCGCGCGATTAAAGAGAAGATGTCGATTCATCAAGAGATGCAAACGACCATGCCGCGCGACCTGATCAATGCAAAGCCGGTAACGGCCGCAGTGCGTGAGTTCTTTGGCTCGAGCCAGCTCTCTCAGTTCATGGATCAGACCAACCCGCTTTCTGAGATTACGCACAAGCGCCGTCTCTCTGCTTTGGGACCGGGAGGACTTTCGCGCGAACGCGCCGGATTCGAGGTCCGCGACGTACACCCGACGCACTATGGGCGCATTTGCCCGATTGAGACCCCTGAAGGTCCAAACATTGGCCTTATTTCGAGCTTGTCATGCTTTGCCCGGATAAATGAGTTTGGGTTTATTGAAGCCCCTTACCGCAAAGTTATTGAGGGTCGAGTGGTCGAGTACGTTCGCATCATCAACGGCGGCGATACCAAGTTCAAGCCCGGCGAACACGTCGCGCTCGAAGATGTCGAGAAAGCAAATAAGCGGGTTGGAGGAGAGGGCCGCAAAGCCGACTTGGAGCCATGGCCTTTTTATCTGACTGCCTGGGAAGAGGACAAACATGTTGTCGGTCAGGCCAACATCGAGTTGGATGAGAGCGGCTTCATCGTTAACGAGCGCAATGCTTCTCGCAAGGCCGGCGAGTTTATTCTGGCTCGTCGAGAGGAGATCGAGTATGTCGACGTTTCTCCAAAACAACTCGTATCCGTGGCAGCCTCGCTGATTCCATTTCTCGAGAACGATGACGCTAACCGGGCCCTGATGGGTTCTAACATGCAGCGTCAGTCAGTGCCCTTGCTGCGGGCGGAAGCTCCTTACATTGGTACGGGGATGGAGAAAACTACAGCTCGGGATTCCGGCGCGGTGGTGGTAGCTAAGCGTGACGGCGCGGTCGACTATGTGGACTCGGAACGTATCATCGTCAAGGCCGATCACAGGGTCGACGGCACCATTTCTCGTGAAGTGACCGCTGACATCTACACCTTGATCAAGTTCAAACGTTCAAACCAAAACACCTGCATCAACCAACGCCCGATCGTCCATGTCGGCGAGCGGGTCGAAAAGGGGCAGGTGATCGCCGACGGGCCTTGCACCGACCGGGGCGAACTGGCGCTTGGCCGCAACGTCCTGGTGGCCTTTATGCCCTGGCGTGGCTACAACTTCGAGGATGCGATCCTTGTGTCCGAGCGGTTGGTAAAAGAGGACTACTACACCTCGATTCACATTGAAGAGCTCGAGATCGAAGCGCGGGACACCAAGCTGGGGCCGGAAGAGATTACTCGCGATATTCCCAATGTGGGCGAGAACATGCTTCGCGATCTCGATGAAAGCGGCATTATCCGCATTGGGGCCCAGGTCAAACCGGGTTCAATTCTCGTCGGGAAGGTCACACCCAAGGGCGAGACACAGTTGACTGCCGAAGAGAAACTTCTGCGAGCAATCTTTGGTGAGAAGGCCGGCGATGTGAAAGACGCGTCGTTGGTCAGTCCCCCGGGTATTGACGGCACTGTTGTCGATGTCCAGGTCTTTACCCGAAAAGGTCAGGAGAAGGATTCTCGCTCACTCACTATCGAGCAGGACGAGGAAGATCGACTGCGTCGCGACCTCGAAGACGAAATTCGTATTCTGCGCGAGCAGCGCGACGAGCGAATCTATGAATTGCTCGAAGGTCGCAAGCTTTCGGCGGATCTCGTAGTTAACCGCGAGGTCGCGATTGCGAAGAACACAACCATCACGCGGGAAATGCTGGAGGAGGTGGAGCCTAAAGCGCTACGCAAAGTGCAACTCGCCTCAGGGCGGATCGACGTCGGCGCCGAAATCAAAGAGTACGAAGATCGGACCGAACGCCAGATCAAGATTCTCTCCGATATTTACGAGGAGAAGATCGCAAAGCTCCGGCAGGGCGATGAGTTGGCCCCGGGCGTTATCAAAATGGTCAAGGTCTTTATCGCGATGAAGCGCAAGCTCTCGGTGGGCGATAAGATGGCTGGCCGCCACGGGAACAAGGGTGTGATTGCTCGCATTCTTCCCGAGGAAGACATGCCTTATCTGCCTGATGGGACACCGGTCGAAATCGTTCTGAATCCGCTGGGTGTTCCGTCCCGTATGAACGTGGGGCAGATTCTCGAGACGCACCTTGGCTGGGCCGCCCGCGTTCTCGGTCTCTACTTCGCGACGCCAGTTTTTGACGGCGCCACGGAAAATGAGATTAAGGCGCGACTTCAGGCTGCGGGTACTCGAGCCGCGGAATTGGGGTTACCTGAGATCGTGAACGAATCGGGTAAGGCAATCCTTTATGACGGGCTGACTGGTGAACCCTTTGAGCAGAAGGTGACAGTTGGCTATATCTACATGCTCAAACTGTCGCATCTGGTCGACGATAAGATCCACGCTCGTTCGATTGGACCATACAGCCTGATCACGCAACAGCCGCTGGGAGGAAAGGCGCAGTTTGGTGGCCAGCGTTTTGGTGAAATGGAGGTTTGGGCCCTGGAAGCATATGGCGCGGCCCATATCCTTCAGGAACTTCTAACCGCCAAATCGGACGATGTTGCCGGCCGGTCCAAGATCTACGAGGCGATCGTTAAAGGCGAGGCTGATTTTGATCCGGGTCTGCCTGAATCCTTCAACGTGCTGGTGCGCGAGCTCCAGTCACTCTGCCTGGATGTCGAGCTTATTAATAAACCTGAGAGTGGCAACGGAGCGGGAACTGAGGACGCGGTCGGTGAAGCGTTAGTCACCAGCGGTGTCGAAGGATAATTAGAATTTGTGATTTTGAATGGCGATTTCTGATTCCTTTGATTCAACGGGCTTGGAATATTTCAAGTGACGCCGCCGAGAGGAATCCTGAATTGACGTTCCCTTGATCCCTAATGGAGAAAACACGTGTTCCGATTTCAACAAGAGAAGACGCAATTAGCGCCCGATTTCGAGGCCATTCGCATTTCGCTGGCCTCGCCGGAAAAGATTCGACAGTGGTCGCATGGTGAAGTAACAAAGCCTGAGACGATCAATTATCGGACTTTCAAGCCGGAACGGGACGGCCTGTTCTGTGCCCGTATATTTGGTCCGGTAGCTGATTGGGAATGCTTGTGCGGGAAATACAAACGCATGAAGCATCGGGGCGTGATCTGTGATAAGTGCGGCGTCGAGGTAACTCAGGCTAAGGTTCGCCGGGAGCGTCTTGGTCATATTGACCTTGCCAGCCCCTGTTCACACGTCTGGTTTTTCAAAGGACTCCCGAGCCGTATCGGGCACCTTCTGGATATTCCCTTGCGGGAACTCGAAAAGGTCCTTTACTTCGAATCTTATATCGTCATTGACCCGGGCGACGTCGCGGGAATTAAGGAAAGAGAGCTGCTGACTGACGAGCGTTATCGTGAGTTGGTGCGAGATTATCCCGGTCAGTTCGTTGCCAAGATGGGCGCCGAAGCAATCAAGGAGCTTCTGGCGATGGTCAATATCGAGGAGCTTGCGACCGAACTTCGCAAGAAGATGAAGGAAGAGACTTCGCAACAGAAAAAGTTGAAGTTCTCAAAACGGCTGAAGGTTACTACCAGCTTCCTGAAGTCCGGCAATCGACCCGATTGGATGATTCTCGATGTCATCCCAGTAATTCCACCGGAGCTGAGGCCTCTGGTGCCCCTGGATGGAGGTCGATTTGCGACTTCTGACCTCAACGATCTCTATCGCCGGGTCATCAACCGCAACAACCGGCTCAAGAAGCTGATGGAGCTTCGCGCTCCCGAAGTAATAGTGCGCAACGAGAAGCGCATGCTTCAGGAAGCCGTGGATGCCCTGTTTGACAACGGCCGCCGCGGTCGCGTTCTGCGTGGTGTAAATAACCGACCGTTGAAGTCATTGAGTGGCACGCTTAAAGGAAAACAGGGGCGCTTCCGTCAGAACCTGCTCGGCAAGCGTGTTGACTACTCGGGGCGTTCGGTCATCGTTGTTGGTCCTGAGCTTAAGCTACACCAATGTGGACTACCCAAGAAGATGGCCCTCGAGCTCTTCAAGCCGTTCATCTATAACCAGCTTGAAAAGCAGGCGCATGCGGCAACCATCAAGCAAGCACGCGAGATGGTTGAGCGTCAGGAACCAGTCGTTTGGGACATTCTTGAAGAGGTCATTCGCGAGCACCCCGTACTCCTCAACCGTGCCCCGACTCTGCACCGGCTTGGCATTCAAGCATTTGAACCGGTGTTGGTGGAAGGCAAGGCAATCAAGATCCACCCGCTTGTCTGTACTGCATTCAACGCCGACTTTGATGGCGACCAGATGGCTGTGCACATTCCACTCAGCCCGGAAGCGCAGATCGAGGCGGCGGTATTGATGCTTTCGAGCAATAACATTTTGAGTCCGGCAAGCGGTCAGCCGATCGCCGTTCCGTCTCAGGATATTGTGCTTGGAATCTATTACCTGACCCGCGATAAGACTGGCTCGAAGGGTGAGGGGCGAGTGTTTGCTTCCCTTGAAGAGGTGTTGCTGGCGCTCGATGCCCGCGAGGTCACGACCCAAACGCCAATTAAACTTCGAATTCAAGGGGATCTAATCGACCTGACGCAGGAACACGATCAGCAGGACATTCTGCGCGCGACGGTGCAGGAGGACGTGTACCGCGTGATCAATACTACCGTGGGTCGAGTGATCTTCAATGATTCCATTCCCGCGGGGCTGCCCTTTATCAATGGCACTTTGAAAAAGAAGGGCCTGCAATCACTGGTCAACTACTCGCATATCAGGCTCGGTCATGAGATGACCGTTAAAATGCTAGACGATCTGAAGACCCTGGGCTTCCTTTACGCGACGAAGGCCGGTATCTCGATTGGCATTGACGACCTCGTGACGCCGGATTCGAAGCGCGGCCTGGTGGACAAAGCTGAGAAAGACGTGATCGACGTCGAACAGCAGTACCTTGATGGTGTCATCACTAATGGTGAGCGCTATAACAAGGTCATCGCCATCTGGTCCGAAGTGACAGACAAAGTTGCCAAGGAGATGTTCAAGGCAATGGACGAGCGGGAAAGGTCCAGCGGCGAGCTGAACCCGATTCTGGTAATGAGCGATTCGGGCGCACGAGGCAGCGCGCAACAGATTCGCCAGTTGGCAGGAATGCGCGGCCTGATGGCTAAACCCTCGGGTGAAATCATCGAGACACCGATTCGCGCAAACTTCCGCGAAGGGTTGAACGTGTTGCAGTACTTCATCTCGACGCACGGCGCCCGCAAAGGTCTGGCTGATACGGCGCTAAAAACTGCCGACTCGGGTTACCTGACACGGCGGCTCGTCGACGTTGCTCAAGATGTGATCATCAGCGAGCAGGATTGCGGCACTCTCAAAGGAATCTCCGCGAGCGCCATCATTGAGGGCGGCGAGGAGATCGAATCGTTGCGCGATCGGATCGTTGGTCGCTCGGCGCTCGACGATGTCGTCGACCCGGTGGAAGGCCGGGTGATTGTGGAGTCAAATAAGGAGATTGACGAAGACCTGGGCTCTGAGATTCAGCGGTCGGGTGTTCAGCGAGTGCGTATTCGCTCCGTGCTGACTTGCGAATCACGACGCGGTTGCTGCGTCAAGTGTTATGGACGCAACCTGGCTACTGGTCGTCCGGTTGAAATTGGCGAAGCGGTGGGCGTAATCGCCGCGCAGTCAATTGGCGAGCCGGGCACTCAGCTCACCATGCGGACGTTCCACATCGGCGGCACCGCCCGTCTCGAAGAATCATCGAAGCACGAGGCTCGGCAGGACGGCACGATCAAGTACATTGACGTGCAAACTGTCAAGAGCCGTAAGGGCGAACGTATCGCGATGAATCGTAACGGAGCCCTGACGATCATTGACGACCGCGGTCGTGAGGTCGCGCGCTATCAGATAGTCTACGGCGCCCATATTCACGTCGGTGATGGCGAACGGGTGACTCAGGACCAGATGCTGGCGACCTGGGATCCATTTACGTTCGCAATCCTCACCGAGGTTGCGGGTCACGTTAAATATCAGGATCTCAAGGAAGGCGTGACATTTGACGAAGAAGTGGACGAGGTGACAGGTCAGTCGCGCATGGTTGTAAAAGACTCGCCCGACGAGAAGAAACAGCCACGTCTCGAGATACGCAACGCAGCCAACAAACTGCTGAAGACCTATCAGATGCCTGTCAGGGCCAATCTCATGGTGAGCGACGGCGACGTGGCTGAACCAGGCGATATCATCGCTAAGATTCCTCGTGAAACCACCAAGACCAAGGACATCACCGGTGGGTTGCCGCGTGTGGTCGAGCTTTTCGAGGCGCGCAAACCGGCTGAGACTGCGGTTATGTCTGAGATCGATGGCACAGTCGAACTCGGACCAATCGCCAAGGGTAAGCGCAAAGTAATTATTACCGGAGACGATGGTGAAGTGAGGGAATACGATATCCCGCGCGGAACTCATATCAACGTGCAAGACGGTGATCGAGTACGAGCTGGTGAAGCCCTCATGGACGGCCCGCTTAATCCGCACGACATTCTGCGCGTGTTGGGTATGAGTCGTTTGCAGGAATATCTCGTGAATGAAATTCAGGAGGTGTACCGCCTGCAAGGCGTGAATATCAATGACAAGCACATTGAAGTGATCGTCCGGCAGATGCTTCGTTGGGTGAAGATCAAAGAAGTTGGCGATACGGACTTCCTGCTCGAAGAGCAGGTGGATCGCTTCCGTTTCACGGATGAGAACGAGCGGGTGCGGCAACTCGCGGGTGAGGTGTCTCAGGCGGAGCCGTTGCTGCTCGGAATTACCAAGGCGTCCCTTTCAACCGACTCATTTATCTCGGCAGCATCGTTCCAGGAGACTACGCGCGTGTTGACAGAAGCCGCCATCTCCGGCCGCGTCGACCACCTGCGTGGTCTAAAAGAAAACGTCATCATGGGACGGCTGATCCCTGCCGGCACCGGCATGGAATACTACCGGAATGTTGACATCGAGCGGGACGAGAGTGCCGATCAGGCGCGAGAACGCGAGCTTGATGAGTTTCCTGATATCGTCGGCGGCCATGAAATACCATTACCTGCCCGGCCTGTTGCTGCGGGGGCTGATGGGGGTTCAACAGACGGACAGGAATAAACTGCTGCTTTAAATCAAAGTCCAACGTCGATGGCTTTCCCGGCGTTGGACTTTTCCATCAGAGCTGTCTTCAACAGATTCTCACAACAATCATTGACAGCTTGACGTATTAAGAAAGCTAACGAAGATTTTTGATCTAATGCGGTCAGGATTGAGAAGCTTGGATCTAATACTAAATAAACGACTTGGCTTGATTGTGCTGGCCGTGATCTGGACGGCCTTTCCGTCTGGACTGGCCGGAGAAGCTGCTGCTCAAAGCAGGAAGACCCAGGTTGCGGCGCCAAAAGTTGAACTTTCTGAACTCCGCGAGGAGTTCATTAAGGCTACCAACGATTACAAAGCCATTCTCGAAAAGCTTCTGCTCTCGTACGAAGCGAGCCTGACGAGATCCCAGGAGCGTTTCCAACAGTCCAAGGACCTCTACGACGCAGGTTTAATCTCGCGAAGCAAACTGGCCGAGAATGAAGCTGAGGTTGCGGCGGCTCAGGAGAAGATCGACGACGCTCGCAAACAGATGACGGGCGCGGACGCACAGATCGCAAACATCCTGCTGGAAGCTAATGCTGAAGCTCAACTGGCGAAAACTCGCATACCTCGAGGCAGCCTAGTCAGGACAACCTCCTATATTCGCTATCAGGGAGGCTCGGGGTGGGGCTTGTCCGAAGCCTGGAAGGTCCAGCGCTTCTTTCAAGAAACATTTAAGATGCCCCTACCGGTTACTGTTTTTGGCCAGGGTGCCATCCACGATCGTTGGCGGCTCGACCATCGAAACGCAATGGACATTTCCCTGCATCCCGACAGCGTTGAAGGGCAATCCTTGATGAACTTTCTTCGGGCTAACGGAGTTCCGTTCTTGGCCTTCCGCGGCCCAATTCCCGGCACAGCTACAGGCCCTCATATTCATATCGGCCAGCCTTCACACCGGTACTAAAACCCTCTGCGCTCTACCTCAGGGCACAATGGCGAAGGCGCGAACTGGAAAAGTACCGAAATGTTTTACTTTTACCGGTACCGCAAAAAAACTGAAACCGCTATCCGGCAGCGCGTTTAGACCACAAAGATGTTCCACAATAGGAATTTCTTTCTTAAGCAGGATCGAGTGGGCGGGCCGGCCCGGATAGGAAGTGCTGTCGATATTGTATGAGTCGATGCCCACGAGCGCTGTTCCCGCGTCTGCGAGATAATGAGCCGTCTCAGCAGCCACAAAGGGATGGGATCCATCCATATACTTATCGGTCCGCCAGTGTTTTTCCCAGCCCGTGTGAAACAGGACGGCCTTGCCGCGAACATCCAGATCCCCTAGCACTCCCCTTGTGATTTCCTGTTGAGCAGTTCGAATTACGAGGCCGTCGAGATTGGCCAGGGAAGCTAGATCGAGGCTGGCCAGATCTCTGCCGTCGCTGTAACGATGGAATGGGCTGTCAATGTAGGTTCCCGTATTGGCGACCATCTCAATCTTGCCAATATGAAACTCCGTACCCTCTTCATATAGTTTCCGGGAATCCTCCCGACTAAGATGAACTGAGATCGCGGGGGGCGGTAACCCTTTGTAAGTGGTCATTCCGTGTTCCACAGTATGACTGACATCTATAAAGGTAGACATCGAGGCCTCCCAGTAAACGTAGGGTGGCCCAGTATAACTTGGCGTTATGGGTTGAACGAGTGGCGAGGATAGAAATCCTGGGGGCTTGTTCTTTACTTACTGCCTGGGTCGCGGGCGTCGATGACGCGGTTACGGAACAATATCTGAAAGAGGCTTTGCGAGACCTCCGGTTCGTCGATCTTTAAACGATTGTATTGCTCGAGCGCACAATCACGCTGATTGAGGGTTAGGCACGCTATGGCGAGGTTGAACTTGGCTTCGACTGAATCCGGATTAAGTTCCAATGCTTGTCGCAGAGCCTTCGTAGCCTCCTTTGGTTTACGCATTCGATAGTAGACATTTCCTAAACCCGCGTGGGCATCGCTGAGGGTGGGCTGAATCTCTATGGCACGTTGAAAGTGGGACAATGCTTTCTGGTGTTGGCCAAGTCGGTAATAGCCATGTCCCATTGCGTTCTGCGTGAGTCCATTGTTGGGGTTTATCTCTGCCGCCAGCTCAAATGACTCGATTGCCTCACGATAGTGATCGAGACTGAAATATGCGAGACCAACCAGATAGTGGTAAGTTTCAGAATTTGGCTGAGTTTCCACCGCATTCATACAGGCCTCGAGAGCTTCGAGTGTTGCAGGCAGGTACGACAGAGCCGTGCAGAGGCCTTGCGTCGCTTCAGCAAATTTCGGCTGAAGCCTGAGCGTTTCGCGAAAGAATACAGCCGCCGCCTCAGGACGTTTCAGCTCGAGGTAGGCGTAGGCAATGTTGTTATTGGAGAGAGCGGAACTCGGATTAAGTCCCAAGGCCTTCTTGTAGTACCCCACAGCAGTTTGCGGCTGGTTAAGGCGTTGATTTACGACTCCCAGTAGCTCGTACGTGATGGCGAGTGGACTGAGAGCTACAGCTTGCTTAAGAGCTTCAGCGGCTTCCTCATAGCGTCCCCAATCGAGGTTAGCGACCCCGAGATTATACTGGGCGTCATGGTAATCCGGCCTAAGTTCGAGTGCCTTTTTATAGCATTCAACTGCTGCGGCGTAATCTTTCTGAGCGAAGTGGGAATTGCCTTTCCTCACTTCGAGCAGCGCCGCGTCCCCGGTGGAGTTGACGTTATCGGTCTGGATGAGAGGCGAGTCGATGTTGCCCAGTATTTGCCCGCGCTCCTGAGCCAGTGAAGAAGCACCTGATGTCAACAATATAGCGAATAGAAAGATCGTACTACGCATGCCTCCCCTGTTCATTCTCCTCTTGATGAAAAGCACCGAATTGTCGGCTAACCTGACGACAGGGGGTTGCGGGCACTGAGGAGGCTCGCAATAAACATGCCAGTTTGGCTGGTAGATACTGTCAGACTTTTGCTGCCTGTTCCGGATTCCGGAGCAGTGATGGCCCAATGAGCAATCGTCACAAAACCAAACGATTGCTCCCGCAGTGCATGATTATGGTCCAATCCATCTTTTTGTGATCTTTGGCTGTTTTAGCCAACAGATGCTTATTGACAGTGAAAGCTCCTTCCAGTAGTCTGCGCGCGCGTTTCACCCACGCAGCCTAATTAAAGAATTTCTTGACCAGAGCGCCTGCAATTGATGGCAATTGACAGGGAGTAGGCTGTGTGAAGGCCGAGGCGGGCGAGGAGTCCTCAAATCCTTGCAGAGAACCTGGCCACAAAGAGACTTTAGTGCTCGGTCCTGAGAAGAGCATCGGGCCCTTACCTCACCGAAAGGCTTGTTAAATGTTGCGCGAGATCCTCACCGTTGTTTCTTATTTGATGATCGCTTTAGCTCTTACCATTACAGAGAAGCAAAGCCTTAACCAGTCACCGGTAGCAAATGCGGACACGTATACAGTTCACGGAGTGATGCTGCCGCTGTCGCCGGAGGTAACGGCGAATGATTATGACCCGGATGGCGATACGATCTTCCTCAAGGAAGTCGTCGTTCCGACAAAGCACGGAGACTTAAGCCGGCTTGCTGGTAACGACTATGGATACATTCCCTCCCCTGGTTATGTTGGGCCTGACTCTTTTACTTATCGCCTTTGCGACATCAACGGAGCTTGCAGTGACGCGATTGTGACGCTCAACGTTGTTAATGAGCCGCCCACCGGGGGTGGTGACCGTTATGAGGTGCATGGGGTGACGGCCATCGGTCCGATGCTCGAAAATGATTTCGACCCAGAGGGTGACAAAATCTTCTACCAGCAACTGACTTTTCCTGAACATGGTTTTATTTCGGGTCTAACCGAGGACCTAAAGCTTTATGGCCCCGGCCACGGGTACGTAGGGCCTGACAGCTTCACCTATAGAGTTTGTGACGAGTATCAGGCCTGTTCCGAACCCGTAACAGTGGAACTCGACGTGGTTAACGAACCACCAGTTTGCGGGGACGACGAGTATGAAGTCTCCGAGGCTGTTATCATTGGGCCCTTACGAGCGAACGACTTCGATCCAGAAGGCGACAGATTGTTCGACCCCGCTCTGGTTGTGCCTCCTCAACATGGCAGCCTCACTGGAACTCCTGACCCTGATCTAAAGGTGTACCACCCAAATGCCGGATTTGTGGGCATCGACACCTTTGTATACCGGCTCTGCGACGACCTTGGCGCCTGCTCGACGGCAACGGTAACCCTCCGCGTGCGTTTGAGTGATGGCGCCGAGAATCTTGGCGAAGCTTGTCCAAATCAGGTGGGGGGAGGCCCAATAAATGTCACGAACGGCAACATGTACCTGCAACAGAGTGACTTCCAGTTGCCGGGAGTGGGTGCGGCTATCGCCATCACTCGAACTTATAACAGCATGTCGAAGCGTTTTGGGCTCTTTGGGAGAGGCTGGTCTTCGACCTACGACATTGCCCTCGTAGTTCAGGATTCGAACCGGTTAAGGTTCCACTCCGCCGATGGGCAGGCAACTAACTTTCGGCGTGCCGAAGCCGGGGTATTCACTCCGCTGGAAGGAGATTTTCATGGCCGGATAATTCAGAACGTAGACGGAACCTTCAGCCTTCAGTTCAAAGTCGGAGGGTCCTATCTCTTCAGTGCAGAAGGACGTCTCTTAAAGCAGATTGATCGATACGGAAACGAAACTACTCTAACCTATAACGCCAGCGACCATCTGACTGCGGTCATCGATCCCGCGGGAAGAGCGGTGAACTTTTCGCTTAATAGTGAGGGCCGGGTTGAAACTCTCGCAGATGCGCTGGGTGAGATCGCCAGATATGCATATGGCGCAAATAATGAACTGCTGTCTGTAACCTACCCGGACGGATCGGGATATCAGTTCAGCTATTCTTTGTCACCAAACCTTGTAGTCAGTACGGTTACAGACGCGCTCGGCAATATTCTTGAGGCTCACAATTACGACTCCCAGGGGCGCGCTATAGCTTTCGAAAAGCACGGCGGAGTCGGACGCGTCACCCTGAACTATGTAAACGATAACCAAACCGACGTGACCGACGCGTTGGGGCGTGTAACCAGGTATTTTTTTAATAAGGGACTACGCCGGTATCTGGTCGAACGGGTCGAAGGTTTGTGCGGGTGCAATGGAGGAGCGCAGTCAAAAAGTTGGTCATACGACGCTCAATTGAACATCTTGAGCCACACGACCGCGGCCAATCAGACGACGAGTTATACCTATGACACTGACGGGAACGAATTAACCGTCACAGATTCGCTCGGAACCACGACCCGAACTTACAACGCACTGGGCCAGGTCTTGAGTACGACTGATGTATTGAGCGCAGTTTCTGCAAACAGTTACGACCCGCAGGGGAATCTACTCTCTCACACCAATGCGCTCGGGAACACCACCACATTCACCTACAGCTCTCAAGGCCAGATAGAGTCGATTACTGATGCCCACGCAAAAGTAACGACATTTACATATGATGTCAGCGGTAATCTGACTGAGAGTGTAGACAGCGCCGGAAACCGCACGAAATTCAAGTTCGATAGTCGCGGCCGATTAACTCGTGTGGAAAACGCGCTCGGAGATGCCACCAGTTACCACTACGATGCTGTGGGCCGTCTAATTAAGGTGACCCGACCCGATGGAACATCTCTGCAAGTTGGATACGATTTGGCCGGCCGGCGAACCCGGGTAACCGATGCCCGGAACAATATCACTCGGTTTGAGTACGACACCGCCTATCGGCTGGTCAGTCAAACGGATCCTGCCGGTGGAACCAGGACGTTCAGTTATGACCTGGCTTCAAACCTGATTAGCGCAACGGACGAGTTGGGCCAGACAACCAATTTTACTTATGACGAACTCGATCGTCTTTTGAGGGTCGTGTACCCGCCGGCAATTCCCAACGGAGACAGGCTTGAGGAACATTCTTCCTATGATGTGCTCGGCAACATCGCGACGCGCACTGACAGGGCGGGAAAAGTAACTTCTTTCCATTACGATGCGGCAAATCGACTTGTCCGCACAATTGATCCGGTGCTGAACGTTACAAGCTACGAGTACGATGCCCGATCCAACGTGACCGCAGTGGTTGATGCTAACAATCAGCGGTACACATTTGCATATGACGATCTGGGTCGAGTGGTTCAGGCTGAACGCGCGGGATCGACGATGGAGTTTGGCTATGATGCTCTCGGAAATGGAATCACGCGCACTGATTACGATGGCCGGACGACGAACTACAGCTTCGATGCGCTTAACCGGTTGACTACGATTGCTTACCCCGATGCGACCAAAGTGGTCTATGACTACGATGCTCTTTCACGACTCACAACCGCAACCAATATTAATGGAACGGTCAGTTTTGCCTATGACTCGCTGGGCCGCATCGTAAGGACTTCGGACGTTTTCGGAGGAGTGCTCAACTACGGTTATGACTCTGCCGGCAATCGCACGCGAATGAGCTCATCCTCACGTCTATTAGCCTCCTACGAGTACGACTCGCTGGACCGGGTCGCAAGGATTACGGATGGCAGTGGCCTCAATGTGGGCTACACATACGATGCGTTGAGTCGTGTGATCTCGCGGAGTCTCCCCAATGGGTTGCAGACGACATATGACTACGATGGCCTCGGCCGCCTTGTTCGCCTCAAAGAACTAGCCGGTAGCCGGGCTATTTCCGCGGCCGATTATTCTTATGATGCTGCGGATAATGTAGCTCGAATTACTGCCGGCGGTGGTACGCGCACCTACGACTATGACGAGAAGCAGCAACTCGTGGCCGCCTCATCTCCTCGGACGGCCGAGGCGTACTCATATGATGGAGTGGGCAACCGGACCTCCTCGCATCGCAGTGCCAGTTACGTTTATGAGCCTTTCAATCGTTTGGTAAGTGCCGGACCTGCAAATTATGTCTATGACAGCAATGGCAATCTGGTTACCAAGGCAGATAGTCGGGGAACCACCAAATTTAGTTGGGATTTTGAGAATCGGCTGGTGCAGGTAGCAACGCCACGCGGCAGAGTTGGCTACAGGTACGACGCGCTTGGAAGGGGAATTCAGCGGCTGACTGACGGTTTAACGACAAACTTCCGGCATGATGGTCAGGATGTCATCGAAGATCGGCACAATAACCTTCTGACGACGGAGTATTTGAATGGACCTGGGATCGACAACAAGCTGCGGCAGAAAAGTCTGCTGATCAATCTCTATTTCATGCAGGACCATTTGGGAAGCACGGTCGGGCTGACTGACCAGCGCGGAAGAGTTGCCGAGCAGGTCAACTACGACTCGTATGGTAACAGTGCGGGACCGCTTTTGACTCGCTTTGGGTATACGGGACGCGAGCGCGATCCCCTGACGGGATTGTTGTATTACCGGGCGCGCTGGTACGACCCGGATCTCGGGAGATTTATTTCCGAGGACCCGCTCGGTCTTGCAGGTGGTGTCAACTCTTATGCATACGTGCGGAACAATCCCGTTAATCGCAAAGATCCTTTCGGTCTGTATGAGATCGATGTGCACTACTATCTGACGTATTACCTGGCGATTAAGACCGGATGTTTCAGCGACCGCGAAGCCCGTGAGATAGCGAATGGCAATCAGCGTGCGGACGAGGACGCCGGGAAGGTTCCTGCGTTGGGAATAACCTCGCAACAACGGGGGATCAACGCCTTCTATCATGCATTACATGGAGGTACTCATCAGACTTTCTTGGATAGTCACTGGATGCTTGCCACCCAGAGCAGATCTGGGAATCTGACCGCACTTGGAACTTACTTACATTATCTGCAGGACATCTTTAGCCACTCAGGTTACACGGATTCCAAGTGGGGACATTCCCCGCGGCATCTGGCTACTCACAGCGTGGACAAGACAGATTACGATGTTGGGAAATCGATGATTATGGCCCAGGCGACGTGGGATAGATTAGTTAGGTTCGCCAAGCTGATTCAGTGCAAGTGTAATCCGCCCTCTATTCGGTCGTGGTGGGGTACGGTTAAGGCATTTGCCGAGGCACCGGGAGGAAACTGGTACACAAAGAAGAGATATACAATAGAGCAAGTGAACCCTTGGTACCTCGAAAACAAAAGAAGAATTCTGCTAGCTCCATTGAGATGAGCCAATCCATGATTCTTTACTTGATACTCTTCATCGTCGCCGTTGGTTCACAGGTGCTTTTCCTGGTTTCATTGGTGGTCTTGGGAACGCAGTCCAAAGTAATAGACAACTTTCTGGAGTTAATACTAATTGCCTATGAGCCCTTTATTGTTCTGATCGCGAACAGTTTTAGATTTCCTGGTGAAGGAGCAATGATTGAGCCTGTTTGGATAGGTATCTCCATGGGCGTTGTGATCTACGCGAGCTTATTTGGTCTGTTAGGTCTAGGGGCGAGGGGCCTCCTTAAACGGTTCTGATCTCGAATGAAGAAACAAGGCCGCAAAAAAGCGCCTGCACTCTCCTGGTTTTTCTCGGCTACTCTCTGCTGGCAATTGGAGGATTCCTGAATCAGTTAATTACCAGCCCTTTCCCTCCTGGGCCGCCTCTTTTTTCCAGGTGATGTGGGGCACTCACTTGATTCTCGTGATTTCCTCGCTCTGGGGCTCGATCTTGTTTTCTACGTCTCGATTGTCTATGCGGGAGTGTCAGTAACTTTCTGGATTATCGAGAGGATATTAAGTCGAAGAGTAAGGAAAATGGCAGAGATACGCCAAGACCACCTACGGTCGGTTGTTTCGACTGTTCGACTCTAAGAGAGAAATGATGGACCATGTCAAAACCACCACGGAAAGTGGGTGGATTGTTCAAGTTCCGCTACACCTTTTCTTGAAACCTCCCAAAGATCAAGCAAGACACCACAGGCTTGAGCCTCGTGGAGTTTCAATTTCGGCCTGAGGAAACTTTTTAAAGACCAGGCAAGACACCACAGGCTTGAGCCTCGTGGAACTTCAATTTCAGCCTAAGGAAACTTTTTAAAGACCAGACAAGACACCACAGGCTTGAGCCTCGTGGAACTTCAATTTCAGCCTAAGGAAACTTTTTTAAGACCAGGCAAGACACCACAGGCTTGAGCCTCGTGGAACTTCAATTTCGGCCTAAGGAAACTTTTTTAAAGACCAGGCAAGACACCACAGGCTTGAGCCTCGTGGAGTTTCAATTTCAGCCTAACACAAACCGACCCAAACATCACACTGCAGTTTATCGAACGATCAATGTCCGACGAACTTCAGTTTGTCGTCTGGGGGCTCCGGTATTTTCGGGAGGCCAAAGTACTCTCCCAGCTTTTAATGCAATTAAGGTCAAACTCCCCGGCATTGACCTTTCCCCTCCAGGTTCAGAGGTCCGAAAACGACAAACTGAAGTTTCGAACAATGTCCGACGAACTTCAGTTTGTCGTTTGGGGGCTCCGGTATTTTAGAGAGGCCAAAGTACTTCCGCAGCTTTTGTAATGAAGGTGAGCGTGCCGTGACGAAGTTCAACGGTCTGGTTAAGCACCGGGTCGACCTTTAAAAATGAGCAAGCCGCCCGCCGCCAGGTCCGCAAAACCGAGAATGATGACTATCGGGGCGAGGGTGGTTCCCTGGGTCCAGAGGTACGCGCCCGTGGCCAGCATGACGAAGCCAAAGACCAGAAGAAACTTGCCGGTACGCTGCGATTGCGCCGCTTTGTTAACAAGGGGTTCATTCATAAAAGGATTGTCTCCGGTCTTTGACCTTGGGCCTTTGGTCTTCGGCCTTTGGTCGTTGAATCAGGGATCTTACCGGCCGAAGGTCAAATACCCAAGACCAATTTGTAGGGGTGGCCCTCCGTGGCCGCCCGCAGTGAAAAGAGTGTTTCGGCGGTTAAGGGCGGCCACGGAGGGCCACCCCTACAAGTTAAGGACACCACGCAAAGCCATACTTACTTGACCCCTCTTTAGCGCTACGCTACTCTTTCCTGTCCTCATTGACAAAAAAGTTCACTTCTTAAGGGGCCGTAGCTCAGCTGGGAGAGCGCATGACTGGCAGTCATGAGGAATACGCCCTGAAAAGCACCTTTACAATTCAATAACTTACAGCCGATTTTCCTGACCAATATCAGGTAGTCACCCACTCTACCAAAACCCTTGCTATAGTTGTAGGGCGCAAATATAATCGCCACGTTCCTTGCATCCTTTGTTTTGGAATCCCCAATGCTTGACTCGTTATTCGGGTGGCTTTTTGGTCAGGGGGCCACTGCGTTTCTTGGGCTTCTTTTTTTCGCCTTGGTCTATCCCGTCTACAAGGCCGGGTTCTTTGTGAGGCAAGGCCTGACCTACCAAAAGAGCATTGCAGAAGCAGACACCCTCTTGATTGAAAAGAGGCTGTCGCTTGAAACCGCCAACCCTGCTTTTGTCTACCAGTACCGCGGCACGAAAAAGCGGGCGCAACTGATGGTTGTCGGCGCATCACTGTTCCTTCTTGCCGTTGCTTCCCTGCTTTTAATCATAGCGACCTGGAAGCTGTCCGGCCTGTCCTTGCTTGCCGCCGCATACGGTTACTTGAACGTCAAGGATTGAACATGGACTCCATGCACCTTAAGGCAATCGCCCTTCTCTTCATTATTATCGGCGGTGCCATGCTCATCGCTGGCCTTTATTCAGCGTACTCCCCAGACCTCATAGAGTCCGGTACTTTTAAGACTGCCGCAATCGTAATTGTTTTTACAGCCGCCGTGGCCGCTGCAAGCTTTTTCCCAAAGCTCAAGTGGCTCAAGCCGTGGGTCATTGTTGTCATGGTCCTCGGGGTCGGATTTACTTATTGCGGCAAGGCAATGCACTGGCTTGACCACAATTCCCCAGGACAAAGACAATACCGAGACCGCCTGCGCCAGCACGCCATAGAAGAAGGCTTAAATCCAGATAAGAAGCCGGTGCCACAGAACGCCCCAGTCAAACCGGTTGAAAGTTACTCTAAAGCTACCCCTAAACCGACACCAATTGTACGGAAGAAGTCTCCCCTGCTAACGCCTCAAGATTCCAGTCACCAATCATCTACTCAGGGCAGGTCGAGCGTACCTGCCGATTCGCCGGTTCCTAATCCTGGCCCTGGTCGCGGATTATCACCGGGTATGCCTTCAGGGACTCCAGGAAGTTCACAGATGCCTTCAGGAGGACCCGGCGGTTCAAGGACCCCTTCAGGAAGCCCAGGGACCCGAGGAAGAATTCCAGGGGGGCCATAATGAGTTCTTCTTTGATTGTTTTGGGCCTAGTAGTTATCGCTGCAGGCCTTGTCATCCTGATACTTCAGGCGAATTCAAAAGGAGAAGAGCCAATCGTGGTAAATCCTAGAGAAGGTGCACCGCATCCCGATGCCTTAACTCACGCTGATGTGACCCATCTCGTTGATGATGTGAGCCGTGAGCTCGCTAGTATTTTCCCCCAAGCCGTCGTAGATCCACGTTTTAAGCAAAACATACAAACGCTCATTAATGACTTTGACCCTCAGCGCGGCAGATTTTGGTCCTGGTGGCTTCGGGGTAAGGCGGAATCTCGCAATAAGTTACTGACCGCAATGAATGATCAGCAACGTGCCCTGATAGAACAAGGTGCAATGCTGGCCCGTCACGTTAATGAGTCTCAAATGGCTTATGCTCAGACTCGCTCATTCGTGGTGAAACACGCAATCGAGTTGTTTGAATTGCGTCAGCGGATGAATTTAGTAGTCGTGGCCGGCGAACTGGGCTTTACGCTTGATAACCATCAGGCCGTTTTGTTTGAGAGGGAGAAGGATACTCTTGAAGCAGGCCGAGAGAAACGCAGACACGACCTGGATCTCGAAGGATTACGAGTTAAAACTGAGTGGGAAATCAAGAAGGAGAGAGAAGTTAGTCAAATCCGGCTCAAAGAGCATGAAGAGCGGATCAGAATCGAACTTGCGAACCGGAGAACTGAGTATGAGCAAGACCAAGAGAATGTCGACCGAATTCAAGACGACGAATTGGAGACAATTGACCGTAAGACCAAACGGCTGTTCCGCCTATACGATGAGCGGGCGCACCTGATGGCGAGCGATACTGACCCCGCCAAAGAGCACAAGATTCGTTTGCTTAACAAAAATATCGCTAAGGCCGAGGCCGAACTGAATGTCGAAGAAGATTGATATCTACAAAATCCGTCTTGGCATCAAGAAAGACGATTATCTCCGCAGGGAGACAGCCGACGAAGCCATACAACGGCGCTTGGCGATAAGGAGTACGAAGTACCCGCTCCGATATTTGTCTTTCGATAAGCGGGTCTATATCACTGAGGAGGAGCGACCCCACATCCACATCATTGGCTCTACCCAAGAGGGTAAGTCAAAATTCATGGAGCACTTAATACGGGACGATATTGAACGCGGCAGCGGAGTTTGCCTCCTGGATCCCACGACCGGAGCTAAAACAGTCTATGACGTTCTGAAATATTGCTGTGACCGAGGGATCAAGAAAGTCTGTTTAATTGACCCTTATCACCGTTACCACCCACACAACCGGGTGCCAGGACTTTCGCCTTTCCTTTATACGGCTGAGGGAAAGCCTAGCCGCAAACTTAAAGCTATCTGCATTACGGATTTTTTGGATACGATTCGCGTTCTCTTCAACACAGACCCTACCTTTACTGCGAACATCGAACGTTATCTGCCATTGGTTCTTGGTGCCATGTACGACGCTCATCTTCCGCTGCGCGACGTCCGTTATTTTTCCAGCAGAGTTCATGCTGCGGAACGCAAGATGATACTGGCCAAGACCAACGAAGATGCCAGGCTTGAATTAGAAAGCGTCTTTAAGAACCGTGAGGAATATCGCAACTACCAAACCACAATCAACAGGCTAACCCGTTTCTTCCGTGATCCTATGGGGCTGATGTTTTCCCCGGCCGTAGGTATTAATTGGATGAAGATGGTAAGCGAGCAGTGGGTGGTCTTGGTGAATCTCGACACCGGTCAGGGTTTCGACACGCTCGATTCGAGGCTGCTTGGCACTCTAGTCATCAACTCAATCCAGTCCTCAATCGAACGGCTTAACAAGATCATCGAGGAGAAGAAGCCAGACTACAAGCCACGTCCTTACTATCTTTATATTGACGAGGCGTTCAAGTTCGCGAACCGAAAGCTCGCAGAGACTCTTTCCCTTAAACAGAAGACCGGCCTGAAAGTGACGATTTCCCATCAGCACCTCAGTCAGTTCGAAGACAAGGTAGTAAGGGATGCTGTTTTGGCGAACACGAAGATTACCGCTAGCTTTAGACTTGGAATGCCTGAAGACCGTGAGTACATGGCGAGGCACCTCGGTTACGGAGGCCAGATTGATCCCGAGGACGCCTCGTTTGCCAACACTGACCTTCAAAAGCAGTATTCAGTCATCAAGGTTTTAAAAACGAGGCCGAAACGCATTAGGATCCCTGACGTGCGAGAGGCCCCTGTCTCCGCTTCACAATTAAAAGACTACATTTCAGAAATCTATCAGCAGCCCTGGTATTACGATGCTGATAAACTTGCCAAAGAGAATGAACGAATCGACGCTAACGCCGCGCCAGCGGGTAGTCCATCACCTAAAAAGAGAGCCGTACTTAACCGCGAAACAGATGGCGGTCCTACGAAAGCCAAGCGAAGGTCACTGCTTGACGACAAAGAGTAAGCCTTCGAACCTTTCTGGCACCATCCGTCTGCTAAAGCGCATGGTGGAAGACGGGGTCATCCGCAGTTCCTATTATTCACCAACCGACCCTGAACTCTATTTCCTACCCGCGATTAGGGCTTTGACCGAATACCAAATCAAGCACGAGAAACTATGCGGCGATTTGTACGTGGCTTATGAAAACACGGGGGCTATGAAGCATTGGGAAGTACCCGCCGGCTACGAAGAAATGGAAAAGCTCGGTCTTGAGCCTGACCGTCAAATGCTCTTGAACGGAGTCATTTGCTTCTTGGAGGTGGACCGGGGCACAGAGGACTACTTCACTAAGAAAGGAATCTTAGGAAAAGTTCAACGTTACATTGAGCTCGCCAGGCTCCATCCAGGCAAGCGGTTTCACGTAATCTTTACGGCCATCGACGGGAAGCAAACCGCCAAGGCCAGATGTTCAAGGATTCTCGAACTGCTTGAAGACTATCCGCGGGGCAACCAATTTTTAACACTGCCCCACAGATGGGCGGTATCAGAGCCATTAGGGGCCGTTTACATGAGTCCTAAGAGTCCCATGGGTCTCGCTTTAGGTGTGCAATCAATAGGTGCACCCGATGTGCAACCAGCGAACACCCGGGAATCCCGGTAAAGTCTTTAAGAACAATAGGGTGCATGCGTGTTTTGTTTCCTACTAATACCATTTTCAGGGCTTTGCCAGTCTGCTCGCCTCCGGCTCGCTCCAATTTGAAGTGGAATAGGCAATGTTAAATGTCTCCTGAGCGATTGTTAAATAACTGATTTTGCGATTTCTCCGTACGTGACTTTGTTGAGAGGGAAATTGAAGGTAGTGGTTAATTACCGATTTTGGGAGATGTTAAATATTGCCATGAAAGACAAGTTCCTCCTCACGTCGGAGGGGAGAGTTTCACGTGGTTTACAAAGATGGATTCTGGGGTTTACAAAGGAACCATCGTTTGAAGTGAGTTAGCTTCTCCCTGTCTTTTCAGTATACCAGCCGGTCTGCTCCGTAAAGGTCGCTAGAAGGGCTGGTTTTTTAATGCTCGCTTCGCTGCGCCTTAAAAGCTATGAGGCTCCCTTGACCTCGCAGCCTGCGGCTGGTGTGTCTCAGACAGGAGGAGAATTAAAAGGGAAGGAGATATATGAGTTACCAGTTTCCGCCGAACTCGACTGAGTTCAAGAGGGGGTATCGACTTGGGGTTGAGAAGGGCAGGAGGATTGAGAGGAGGATAGCGTTAGCGTTAGTGATTGGGTTTGTGGTTGTGTTTGAGTTGGTGCATGGAGTCCTATGGAGGGCGCTATGCAGGTAATTGAAAGGTCACATATTGAGTTTATTGATATTGGTGACTCAGTTCTTTGTGATTATTGTAATAAGGATTATTCGGAGTCTGACTTGGAGGGAGGTGCTCTAGTGGGTAGTTATGCAGTTTGTCCAGAGTGTATTGCAAAGGGTTCCAGGATTAAGGCTGACCGGATGTGTCCAGAGGGTATGACGTTTAAGGAGTTCGTTTTGCAGGTGCGAAATGGCAACGATTTCATTGCCATTCAGACTTTTGATTAGATATAGGCTCGCTTCGGCGGGGCTTTTTTCTTGGTCGAACTCTTTACCAGATTCATCAGTTTGCTATCATAAATGAAAGGTAAGGTCACCTGCCTCTCTCTCAAAACACGGAGGGTTGGATTCAATGGCGTACCGCGCGTCCGGAACAGTAATCGGCTTTACACAGTAGGGCCGCAGATTTCAGATAACGGGTTGATGCTGATTGCGGGATTGCCTGGTGATACCCTAGCCGGCAGTTCTTTGTGGCCTTATCTTTTCAGGGTATTTTAAAGACCGCAGTTAGCGGTCTTTTGGGTTAGCTGTGGTTGCAACGATAGCCATTCCTGGTTCTATTGCAGCCGAAGATGAAATGGTACATTTTGTAGAGTAGGTTCATGTTGGGTTAGGTTAATTATTTAGGAAGGGAGGGGGTTAGATTTGAAATCCCTCCGGATAACGTGTCGGCATAATTTTTGGTTCAATTCCTAAATCTTTGGCAGATTTGCCGCATTTCTTACATTTAAACTCCGGCACAACATTATCCCAAAAATTGTGGTCATCATAGGCACTGGTATAAGTTTCTGTGGCACCACAAGATTCACACTCCATATCAATATCTAAATCTCGTCTGTATTGGTTGTATCTTTTAACTACTTTCATATAGTTTAATTTATTGGTCTAAGTTTCTTAATGGCTGTCATAGTCTTGGTTTTCTCTTTCCAGCGATTAGCTTTTTGAGCCAGGCTTCGTAGTCTTTGATGAGTTGGTCCATGTTTACTGAGGTTAATGATGTAATATTTGATGAAGAATCATGCTTAATCCGAGAATTATGGTTGCTATCGCGGTTAGGTTGACTGGGTTCATTTTAGGTTAGATTAATGATTTTCCACCACCTGACTTATCCCCTTTTCAAGCAGTTATGAATATGTAATGATGTAAACACGGAGATAAATTGCCCTCATTCTAGGCGGTGTGCTTAACTTGCCCCGCACTTCTCCGGTTAGTACAGCTCCTCAATCTCTTGGTTATTGAATATCCGTTGCCAGTAAGCTTTGAGGTCGCAATAATCGCACTCCTGGACGTAGGTTTGTTTTCTTAGATGCTCCATGTGGAGCGTGTAGCTTTTATCGGGATAGCTCATAATCGTTGATTAATTGCTCAATAGTAACGCTTAGAGCGTCCGTATAGTCGTACTTTTCCAACATAACGTTTCGGTGGTTAGCCGAGAATAGGTTGTCTTTGTTCATATTGTTTTTTAATAATTGTTCATTGTATTTTACTACCGCTTTCCAAGCCATTTCCTCCAAGAGCTTCCGGTTTTGGGTTTCATATAAGCAATAATTTACCCTCATTCTGTCGATATAGCGCAGGTAAGCGTCCAAATCACTTTTTCGCATACACTTCTTTCCCGCAAACCTGGCAAACATTCCCTATCCTCTCGTCCCTCGGATGTTCGCAGAGTTCGCTTATAAACTGGTCAATGTAGGCGGTCATTGGATTGCTTTTAAGAACAGTCCCGCCCCGATGAGGATTAAGCCAATAAGGATTAGCGAGTTGATAAGCCAATACTGGGCCGCTTCGGGTTTATAAGTCCTGTCCTTCCATTCGTTAGTGTGAGGGTACGACCGAGTGTATTTCATGGGATTCAATTAAGAATTTAATCACTTCCGCTTTCGTCTTTAGTCCCAAATCGACTTTTAGCTTCATCAGTTCCCCGTTGAGGCTCTTTGGGACAATAACCGTCATGTGTTCTTCGGATGTAGCGTGAGGGGTAGGCATAGATACTTTTTACTGTTTATATACTAATCTTAGCAAAGCTATAAGTTCTGTCCAGTGATAATACTTGGCTTAAATAAGCGACAGGCCCGCCCATTATCCACAGCTCAATGAAGCGAATCCCCACCAACAATCTGCTCACTGACCTGCCAGACGCGGAAAAGATCCGCTACCTCTACCAGCAGTTATTCAAGAAGCCGATTGGCGGGTTTACGGAGATAGCCAAGTTTCAGAAGATTTGGAATGAGTATGAGGATGGGCAAGAACTGTCTTTACGGCGTACCATCTAAGGGTCGCAACCTTTGAATCGTTCGTTTGTTAATATCAACTTGAAGTCTGCCCGTTTGAGAAGTGTCTCTCATGTTGAGAATTAATTTCCCAGTGTTGTCATAAGCCTTTATGGTCAAATTAACCGTCATCGGACCATCTGGTTCCTCATGAGCAATACTTCTAATGTCTTTAGTAAGGATGAATCTCATTAGAATATCTCTTTCTTCGCGCCAGCCAATTCTAACTTTATCAACATCAAGTACCTTGACGGATATGGATGGACTAAGAGACGCTGGATTAAACTCTACCCGGTCTACATAACCCGCTTTAGATGAGAAGTTCTTAAAACGTAGGATAACCTTGCAGTACGTTTCAGATATTCCATCGTTCAATCTGTTATCAGTTTCCTCCACCTTTACCCACTCTGTTACTCGAATATCTGGCTCAGCAACGGTAAAATAGTAAATTACAAACGCCGCAATAAGAGGTACCAGGATACCCAATAGTCCCAACCAATGAGTTCCCAGAAATGTCTTTACTCTTTTCCAGTCAGGTAACCACCTCTTAAGTTCCTCACGCTTCTTTTGTTCACGGTTTTGCTGGCGTTTCTTCTTACTCATAAGAGACAATCGATGAGAGTGCGAATGTAAAGCGAGAGAGTACATTATACAACTTTGATTCTTAGATTGATAAATCAATATGCCAAAGGGCGGAAAAAGACCAGGAGCCGGTAGACCTAAGGGTTCACTCGATACCCGGACGATTGAAAAGAAAGCGGCTGAAAAGCTGTTTACCGACCGAGTTATCAAGCACGTCGACCAGCTGTTCAATTCGCAACTGTTTTTAGCAGAGGGCCAAAATTTTGTTTACAGGATTGACTATTACAAAGATGAGGACGGAAAGAAGCGCAAGAAGTTCGTTCTGGTTTCCGACCCTGAAGAAATCACATCTGTTCTTGATGAAACGGAAGGCTTAGGTGGAATGGTGGACGAGAAGTATTACGTCGTCACCTCTAAATCCCCCGACAACAAAGCGATTGATTCTCTGATGGACCGCGCGTTCGGTAAAGCAATAAGCAAGACCGAGTTATCCGGCAAAGACGGAGACGCGATTCAAGTAAAAGTCATTTCTTATGGAGATAACCCTTCCCCACCAGTACCAGCCCCGGTCGTATCAGATACCCCTACTCCAAGCGATTGATAGCGGGATAAAACGCCTTGTCGCTATCTGGCACCGCAGAGCAGGCAAGGACAAGACCCTGGTGAACGTGGTAGCCAAGAAGATGATGGAGAGAGTCGGCGTTTATTACTACTTTTTCCCCACTTACAAGCAAGGCAAGAAAATCCTTTGGAACGGGATGGACAAAGAGGGTTTCAAGTTTACCGCCCACTTCCCCACGCAGCTCATCAAACGCATAGACAATACCGAAATGCTGATTGAGTACAAGAACGGCTCAATCTTCCAAGTAATCGGCACAGACGACTACGATTCCATTGTCGGCACAAACCCGGTTGGCTGCGTCTTCTCAGAATACGCTCTTCAAAATCCGAAAGTCTGGGACTTCATCAGGCCGATACTGGCAGAAAACGGCGGCTGGGCAATCTTCAACTACACACCACGAGGCAAAAATCACGGCTATGACCTCTACGAGATGGCCCTAACCAATCCTAAGTGGTTCGTTCAGAAGCTAACCGTTGAAGACACAAAGGCAATTTCTCCCGAAGTAATCCAGGAAGAACGGGACAGCGGCATGAGCGAGGAGATGATTCAGCAAGAGTATTACTGTTCATTTACTGCGGCGATTATGGGAGCCTACTACTGGAAAGAATATGAAGAAGCGGAGAAAGCTGGCAGATTCTCAAACGTTCCCTACGACCCCGCAGCTTTGGTCCACACGGTTTGGGATTTAGGGATCAGGGACAGCATGGCAATCGGCTTTTACCAGGCAGTCGGACTTGAACGCCGGAAAATTGATTACGTCGAACTCACCGGCAAAGGACTTCCAGAAGCCATTAAGCTCCTGAAAGAAAAATCCTACACCTACGGCAAGCACTTTGCTCCTCATGATATTAAAGTTAGAGAACTCGGCACAGGAAAATCCCGGTTGGAGGTTGCTAAAGAATTAGGCATCAGCTTTGAGATAGTCCCAAACATTTCAGTCCAAGACGGCATAGACGCGGGCCGACGGTTTTTTAAGAAGTTGTGGGCTGATAAAACAAACTGCAAAGACTGGCTCAAGCTCATTCCTCAGTACACGAAAGAGTATGACGAAGAAAAAAAGATTTTTAAGGACAAGCCGCTTCACGACTGGACTAGTCATGGCGCTGATGAACATCGCTACGCCGCTCTTGTGGAAGACAAGATGGATAACGGTTTGAAACAACCAACTTACAACCAGCCAGAACCAGAACCAGTCAGCCTCTACGGAGGATAAACTATGACCACTACCCAAGCTCTCCAAATTGCCAATCAATGTCGCCAGGAATACCAGGCCGGACTTTTGTACCGCAGGGACAGAGAAAAGGCATGGCAGATAATCGAGGATTTTTACTTTAACCGCGTCAAGAAGTCCCTCAAGGGAAAATTCAACGTTCCTGTCCCTATCCTTCCCGGTTTCGTTGACACCTGGCAGGCGGATATGTCCCGCCACGTCAATCTCATGTTTGAGCAGCAGGAATCGGCGGATTTCAAAGCAGCCAAGAAAACCACCGCCTTTTACGCAGCCATTAAAAGCAAGGACGATTACGATTGGGACATGGTAGATACGGACGGCAAGAAACTGGCCGCCCTGTCTGGACGCTCTATCAACAAATACTTTGCCCAGAGCAAGCCTATCTACAAGTCAACCCTGCTTCCGGTAGACCATTATGATTTCGTCGCCGACCCCACGGGCGGAGGGGACTTGGAACGCCACAAGTTTCTCATGGAAGACAATATTTTCAAGGGCAAAGAGGAACTCAAAGAGGGTGTGGAGCAAGGCCTTTACATAAGAGAGAATGTCGAAAAGCTCATCAACGCCACCAAGAGCGATACGATTATTGATAACGACAATATCTATCACTCCAAACAGAACCGGCTGATTGCCCTTGGCTTAAACGGCATCACTTACAATTACGCCGGCCAGTCCCTTTACAAATTCATTGAAGCCGGCACGACTTGGAACGGCCAACGCTATTACGTTCTTTTCAATTACGAAACCGGCCTGCCTATCCGCTGTGAGCCATTAAAGGAAGTCTTTGAGTCCGGCCTGTGGTGGTTTACTTCATGGGCCACCCACAGAGATACGTTCAATTTCTGGAACAAAGGCCCCTGTGATGACATGGTGCCGATGGCTGAAATGTTCCGCATTTTAGTCAACCAAGAATTTGACAACCGAAACAAGCGCAACTATGGCCAGCGGGCTTACGACCCGGAAATCTTCCCCAACCCGGAGAAGCTGGAGTGGCGGCCTGATGGCCTCGTAGAAGCAAAGAGCGGCCTCGGCATAAAGAAGATTGAGGACGGCATCTACCAATTTGAAACCCCTGAACTGCAAGGCACCATCAACTTAGTTACCTGGATTGACCAGATGCTCAAAGAGAAAACCGGGGTCAATTCCGAAGCCCAGGGCCAGTCAGACCAGGATAAAGTGGGCATCGCTTACCTAAACGTCCAGCAGTCAGCCAAGCGCACCGCCTTAGTTTATGAAAGCTACACCAAATGCTGGCAGGCCATTGGCCGCCGATTCCTCTGGGGCCTTAAAGAACACATCAGAAAGCCCATGGCCGTCAAGATTATCGGCGAGCAGGGCGAGGAGTGGGATGATTTGACGAGAAATGAGATCAACCCTGAATGGGACATCCGCGTTGAAGGGGGAAGCGAGGACGTCTACCAGGATGCAATCAAGAAAAAAGAATTAAGGGAAATGCTGGCTACCTTAGCTCCCGACGAACTGGCCGTCTCATCTCCCAAATGGAGGCTCAAAGTGAAACTGCAAGCAATCGGCGTAGACGATGACGACATCCGCTCCGCCTTTGACTTAGAGGGCGAGTACAACAAGGAAATCCTCTCCGAAGCGTCCAAGCTCATCCAAAACTGCCTTAATGGAAAAGAATACAAGCTGTATCGGGGCGCAACTCCCGCGTTCGTTCAAAAGATTGTCGATTACGCTACTGACACTGACTTAGATATGCCGGAGTTTGAAAAGCTCATGGCCCTAGCCGAAGCCCATCTCCCTATCGCTACCGAAAACATGGCCCGCAAAGCAGTACAGATGAGGTCGCAAGCCGGAATGGGTATGCCAGAGCAGCCTCCTGCCACCGAGCAGTTATATGGCGAGCAGTTTGCCCCAGCGGCCAATACGCCAGGCGGAACAGCAAGCCAAAGCCAGGAAATGACTAACATGGCCCTATGAACGAATTAGACCAGCTCCGGGAAATAGTCTTCAATAACGGCTTTGACGCCGAGAGCCGCGAGGAAGTTCTCTCTTACGAGAAAAGATTGACTGAGCTAGCAGTCAAGGAAAACATGCTCTCTCACCAGCCTGTCAAAGAATGGTTTGATTACCTGCAAGGCCAGGTAACAGCGGCCCGCCTGCTTCTCTCAACCGACCCGACCTTAGATGATAAGAGGCGCGCTGAACTGTTCATCCGCATTGAACTAGCAAATAAGTGTTTGTCCCTGCTTGGCCACGGCTCAGACCGCGAATCGCTCGAATTAGAAATTAAATCCGCTCTCAATGCTGCAAAAAATCAAGTCGATGCTTAATTACATTCCCACCATCGGAACCACCAAGAGAAATTTCCTGATGATCTCCGCAGACATTAAAAAGGGGATAGTCATCGTTTCCTATAAGGGTAAGGTGAAATACGGAGTGTTTGAGGATAATACCCTCAGGAATATGATGACCGGAAAGCATTTTGACAAGAACGTAGCCCAGTTTTTAAACGCCACAGGCAAATTAATCAGTCAGATAATTAACAAATAACCATGCCAAGAAAAAAAGCTCCAGAAGCTTCCGTTGAAGCTCCAGAGACTCCCCAGGAAGTGAAGGCGTCTTTTGATGTCCTTAACTTAAATGGTGTCTTTGTCCGCAGCTATTCCGTGGAAATCCACGGCGAGAGTGCGGAAAGTCTAGCCAATGAGTTCGCCGCTAAAATCGGCGGCTCAGTCAATTAATTAATTGAAAGGAAATCAAATGTCCGAAGAAGTCCAAGAAGTGGCAGCTCCCGAAGTTGCCCCAGAAGCTCCGGTTGCTGAAGAAGTAGCTGCTTAGTAGCTTTATTAGTCCCATAAGTTTTATGGGACTGCCTAAGCCTATTAAGGTCTTGTTAGAGCCACAACCCAAAAGCTCAAAGGCCTATTGGAAGCCTCAATTCCTCTCTTGTCCCTGGCCGGACAACCCAAAATAATTAAGCCCGTAAGGAAACTTATGACTCAAGTACAAATGGGCGATGAAGTCATTGAGACTGATTTGCCTGCTGAAGCTGTAAAAGATTTACAGCAACCGAAAGAACCGGCGCAAGCCGACCCGGAAGCTCAAACGGATGTGCCTAGCACTGTAAATGAGCCAGAGCAAACTGAAAAGCCGGAAGCCAAATCCGAGGAACCCAAGGCCGAACCTGCAAAGGAACCGGAACAACCGAGGGAACCTGAAACCGGCAAATTCACTCGCAAGAGTGGCCCCATTGCTGACTTGCTGGAAAAGAAGCATTTGGCCGAAAAGGAACGGGACGAGGCATTAGCCAAAGCCGGTGAACTTGAAACCAAATTGCAAACTCTATCCCAGCAGGCCCCGTCCGCCCAGGTAGACGACAAAATCCAAGCCTTAGCTGAAAAGCACGGGCTTGAACCGACTATCTTAGCTGACATCGTGGCTACGGCCAGAGATGGCCTAAAGCCAGAGCTTCCTAAAGAAGTCCAAGACTTACTGCAAGAGAGGCAGATGGAAAAGCAGCAGCAAGCGGAACTCGCGGCCTTTCAAACCCGCGTCACTTCCCTGGCTAAAACTTTCCCTAGCGAGCAGTTCCTTGACCCACAAGTTAAAGAAAAGCTCTTAAAACTTGCCTACTCCACTGAGAAAGCCCCTGACGGCGAACCCTATCACCAAAAGGAGCTGTCCGAACTCTATTTCGCCTTCATCAAGCCCGAGGTTGAACCTGGAAAGGTAACGGCTGAGGACAAGAGCGGCGGCAAGAGCGCAGGAGAAATTATGGACTTTGAAGCGATATTAAGCGATGACGCCAAGATGGAAGAATTTGCGAAGACTGCTACAAGTGAGCAGTTCCAAGCCTTCACCAAATGGCGCGACGAAAAGCAAGGGGATACTCCGATTACACGGAGAAATAATTAATCCCTACATAAATGGCCCTTAGTGCATCTTTTAAGACCGTATGGTCTAGGGAAATGCAAGAGGTTTTGTGGGTAACGAACGTCTGGCGTCCGCAAGCCAACTTCCGCTTGGAAGATGAGCTGAAAGACGGCGATAAGATCAAGCGCATCCGTCCGTCAAAGATGGTGCCGCAGGATTACACCCGCTACAGCGACCTGACGTTCCAAGAGGGTACGACTTCCGCCGAAGAATTGACGGTAGCTACTACTCCCACCATTCCCTTTATCATTTCCGACTTGGATGAACTGCAATCCACTCCGAAAGCCCGCGCACGGTTTACGGATATGGCCGTTGAGCAGTTAAATAACATCATCAACGGTTACTACACCGCAGAAGTGGCTAACGCTACTTCCGTGGTTGACGCCGCCGACTTTGGCGGCACATCGGGTCAAGGCGCGACTATCACCCCGGCGAACATCAACAAAATGTTCTCCATCGCCCAGAAGCGGCTTGGCAGACAAAATGTCTATAAGTACAAGCCGGGCGAGGCTCAGTTCTTCGCTAACTTGACCCCGGAGCTTTACCAAGCTCTCTTAGAGCGGCTTGAAGGCAAGGAATCTATCCTTGGCGACAAGCTCGCGGTAAACGGCCACGCCGGACAGTACATGGGCTTTGACCTGTACGTCCACAATGCCGGTTACTTCACTGGTGATCTGTACATGGCCACTAACCCGACCGATGGCGATACTCTCGTTATCAAAGTTGCTGACCAGACCATCACCATCACCTTTAAAGCCACCCTTGGTTCTACCGCCGGAAATGTCCACATTGCATCTACCGTGGATATCACCCGCGCTAACTTAGTTGAGTTCTTAAACTCTCCTGGTACAAGCGAAGCGGAAGACACCGATACTGGCTATGTGGCCCTGTCCGCTGAACACCAGGCTGTGCTTTACGGCTCTACCTGGACCAACAACAACTCCACCGACAAGGCAACCGTTACCTGGCGCGGCGTGGGTACGCCTATCTTGAGCGAAACCCTGACCGCTGCCGCTGACGGCTTCTCCACTGGCCTGAACATCAATCACAACATGTTCGGCAAGAAAGGCGCTGTTGACTTTGTTATCCAGCGTTACCCGAAGATTCAGATTGACCCTGCGGAAAACCGGATTGAAGAGTTCAAAATCAAGCCTTACACCTTGTTTGGCAAGAAGACCTTCACTGACGGTGCTCGCAAACTGGTCAATGTGAAAGTTGACGGTACAAGCTACACCTAAAATTAGCTAAAAACTAAAACCAAATAGCCCTTTGGGGGTAGATTACGGTTAAACCCCCAACTTAATAAATTAAGGTAAGAGTTCCCTATTTTGGGAAACTCCTACATAGGACAATTATGGCTAAAGTATTTAATCGTCCAGTTAGTTTTCGGGACATAGATGTTAATTTGCTGGATAACCCTATTTATTCTCAAGTTAATACGCGGACTGCATCCGTTGTTACGAAAACCGCTGATTATACACTTACGAACAGTGATTTAAATAAGGTTTTCAACAATGCAGGCGATGATGGAACCTTGGTTCTCACTCTACCGTCTGTTAAGGGAAATGCAGGGAAAGCTCTAAAAGTCCACCTTTTAGCAGCTCAAATCGTTCGCTTGCTTCCAGTTGCAGGCCAGGCTGTCAATCTTAATGGTTCTGCCGTTGTTACCAAGTATCTGAATATCGCAGCAGTCATTGGCAATTATGTTGATGTTTACTGTGATGGCTACCAATGGATTGTTACCGGATATGCCGGGGTTGTGACCAAAGAAGCCTAATGCCTCACTCTAAGCCTCAAGCCTCTTTTTGGGGCTTAGGACTAAGCAATTAACCCACACCAATGAGATACCAATACAAGCGAATTTCAAGTGGCGATGCCAACTCAACTGTAACCGTGACTACCAGTAATTCACTACTGGCCCACATTACTATCAACACCACTTCGGCACACGCCCTCACTGTCAAGGACGGAGTTGGCAACACCGTTGCTGTTATCAAGGCTTCAATTGCCGAGCAGACATTAACGTACCAGGTCGAGTGCATTAAAGGCATTACCGTAACCGTGCCAGCCTCTTATGTTGGCGATGCGACTATCGCATTTGTCTAACTGACTGATCCTCACTTTAATCAATTAACTAATCATTAAACCTCACATGAATGGCCTCATTTAATAAGTTCAACGCTTTCGTTGAAAACGTTGCAGAGAAAGTCCACAACTTAGGTGCAGATCAGCTTAAAGTTGCCTTGTGCGCCGCAGCTAACGCTCCCGTGGCGACAAATAGCGTCTTAGCAGACTTAACCGAAGTTGCTTACACCAACCTGTCCAGCCGCGACATCACCACCAGCTCGTCTAGCCAGACCTCCGGCACATACAAACTGGTTCTAACCGACCTCGTTTTGACCGCGTCCGGCGGTTCGGTAGCCACGTTCCGCTACGTCGTTATCTACAACGACACGCCCACGTCCCCCGCCGACCCTCTAATCGGCTGGTACGACTACGGCAGCAACCTGACCCTAGCTGACGGCGAAACACTGACGATAGACTTTGACGGCACCAATGGCTTGCTTCAGTTAGCTTAGGTTCTTTCACAATTAAGCGGTTATGAAATCTAATGGCCGAATTTCTCGTTAGAAAAGAAGACTCGCCGACTCGCAAGCCAGGCTCTTACAAAGCCGGGGATATTGTTGATGTCTACGAGGACGGCAGATGCACAGAAGCTCCATCCCCTGATTCCCCTTTTTACATCATCAAAGTTCCCGGCTTAAGCACCTCCGAAGCCCGCAAATATATCGAACCGGAAATTGATGGGTACGTAGTCAACGAGTTCACCCCCAAAGAGCATATCGGCAACCCGCAGGAACTCCAGCCTAATTTAATCCGTCGCAGGGCTTTCGGCTTGGACATTGACAATCTTCCGGCAGCGGCACGAAACGCGCTCCAAACCGGGCGGCAAGCGGAAATTATGCCCCAAGTTTTCTTGCAGAGAATGAGGAATAAAAAAACAGGAAGGGCTGAACGCTAATGGCCGTAATCACCCGATATGTAAATACCGCCTCTACTCCAGGGGGAGACGGCACGACGAACGCCACGGCTGGTGCTAACCGCGCTTATGCTTCAATCACCGAATGGGAAGCCGCCCAGCAGCAGAACTTGGACACCGGCAATAATATCGCTGAGTGCATTTGCGAAGGTTCGACTGCAGACACGTCTACTTTAAGCATTGACGGCTGGACAACTAGTGCCGCCGATTACATTGAAATCCGGGTTGAACAGGCTAACCGACACGACGGCAAATGGAATACGGGGAAGTACCGCATTGAAAGCGCGACCCCAATTCGCATTTCCGAAGAATACGTTAGGTTCAAGGGAATCCAGGCCAAAACCAGTTCCGGCTCAAACGAAACAGTCCAGTCTTTCTCAAACGGCGGGGTAGTTCAATTCTCTAATTGCGTGTTATGGAACCCGGCAGGTGATGTAATTTCCATTCGCACTAACGCCCACACGCTGAAAATGTGGAACACAGTTGGGATTACTGACGCGGCTTCCAGCGACACGGTTGAAGTATTCCATAACGAGGTTATTAGTACTTCTTCTATCCTCTTTGCTTACAATTGCACCGCTTTTTCCACTAACGCCACCCGCTGTTATTACGGTCAAGCAAGTTCAGTCAACCACTTTAAAAACTGCCTCGCGCAAAACACAGGTACAGAAACAGGTTCACGGAAATGTTTTCATATCGGCGGGGCTAACACATTCAATGTCAACTATTGCGCCGGTAACGATGCGTCTGCTGATGATTTTGGGGGTACTGGCAATCGCATAAACCAAACTTTTACTTTTGTTGATTCCGCCAACGACGACTTCCATTTAGACGGAACAGACGCAGGGGCCAAAGAATTCGGCACTGACCTCTCAGCAGACGCAGACATTCCTTTTTCCGATGACATAGACGGACAGACCCGAGGAGCGACATGGGACATTGGAGCTGACCAGGTAACGTTTTCCGGCAACAACTTCACCTTAACCGCCGCCCAAGGTTCTTTCACATTAACAGGGCAGACCGCCTCACTGAATAAGGGATACAAGCTTGTTGCCGCCCAGTCCTCTTTTACTCTCACCGGACAGGATATAGGGCTGAATAAAAGTTATTCTCTTTCTGCTGCTCACACCACGTTTGCACTCACCGGCCAAACAACAGGACTAGAAGCCGACAGGAAGCTAACGGCGGCCCAGGCTTCCTTTTCCCTCATAGGACAAGCTACCGGCTTAATCGCTGCAAGGGAGCTTACCGCAAGTCAAGGAAGCTTCACTCTTAGTGGCCAAGCTATTGCCCTTAATAAGGGCTATCCCTTATCGGCCCAGCAAGGAGCGTTTACCCTTACTGGACAAGCGCTAGCTTTCTTAAAGGGCTTAGTCCTTGGTCTAGCAAACGGTTCATTCAGTCTTTCAGGACATGCGATAAATCTAAACAAGGGTTATCCTCTTACTGCTGAACACGGAGCTTTCTCTTTAGCCGGGCAAGCCATTGGATTAACGGCTTCCCGACTTCTTACAGCAGCACAAGCCACTTTCTCACTTACGGGTCAAACCGTTAATCTACTTCGTGGCTACATCCTCTCTTTGGCCCAAGGTAGCTTCTCTCTCACAGGACAAGCCCTCAATTTCATTCTTGGTGAACTCCTTACAGCTTCCCATACTACCTTTACCCTTACCGGACAAGCCCTCAATTTACTTAAAGGTTCATTACTCTCTGCCGTTTCCGTTTCCTTTGTCCTCACCGGCCAAGATGCAACCCTTACTTACACCCCTAATTCAATAACCACTAAACCTTACTACACCGGAGGAATTTCCGCTTCCAAACGGATGACGCGAGGTTTTGGCTTCTAATATGCAATACTTCCAAATAGGCGAAAACGACACATTAAAACGCCGCATCTACCTTCATTTGGTAGACGCTACTGACGGCATTACTCCCGAAACAGGAGAGGCCGGCAATACCGCCCAAGTGTCAATTAATGGCAAAGCTCCAACTACTTCCCGAAGCACTTTGGTAGCCGTTGACGCTACTAACCAACCAGGGACTTATTATCTTGAACTCTCTCCCAGTGAACTCCAGTTCCCAGGAGTGATTATTGTCCGCTACAAGAGCGCCAATACCGCCGAGTTTGTGGCTTTGGGCCAAGTTATGGCCTTTGACCCGTATACGCAGTTCGGGCAATTCGGGGGCGGTGGAGGAGCAGACGTTGACTATCAACGCATTAAAAAACTGGTTGATGAGGCGGTGGGCTCACTCCCGCAGCCAGAAAAACCGCAGCCTGTTGATTTATTCCCTCTGCAAAGCGCAATTACCGAACTCTACACCGAGATTCGCGCCATTAAAATTCCCGAAGCGGCCAAGCTGGATATTACTCCCGTCCTAGAGCAGCTAAAATCCATCAAGAAGTCCATCTCAGGCATCACTATCCCCGAAACAGACCTTAGCCCTGTTACCTCAAAGCTAAGCGATTTGGAAGCCAGCATGATTGCTATTGAAGATATGCAAGGCGAACTGAAAGAGGCCCAAATGTCTCGGATCAGGGAGTTCTTCGAGGCCGACATCAGTAAGATTGAATCTGCCGTCAGCGAACTTAAAGAGCAGTTTGAAGCAATCCCATTCTTGACCCTAAATACCAAACCGAAATCGACAACAAAAGGAAGCGTCCTTGATGAATACTTAAAATCCTAAAATGACCAACCAAGAAATCCTCACCACTTTCCGGGAGTTTGTCGGCGACCAGATAGACAGTGCGGTTGAACTGTCACTGGCTAACCAAGCCAGAATAGAACTTGAAACCGAACTCAAGCTCCAGTGCTCAAAGAAACTAGACACCTCGCAGACTACAACCGTAGGCGGGATTTACACCACTTCTTACACCCTTCACGCCGATGCCTTAGTTCCCGCCGGCACCATTATCTACGTTGGGGAAGTCCCTTATACCGGAGTGCCGTTTGAACACCGCGAAAGGTACAAAAACCGCTCCGGCTATTGGTATGTAGACCTCTTTAGTGGGACATTCCATTTAACCGGAACGCAGAACGAAGCTAAGACAATCACTTTCCCCTACATCACTAAAGGGACCGACATCGCCGCCAACGACACCACTGTACTGAAATACCCGTCCGGCCTTCATATCATTATCCCGATGCACATGGCAAGGGTCTGGTTTGCGATAGACCAAGGGGAAAAGGGCCGAAGCTGGCTTACTGAATGGGAACTGTTTTACCAGCGAACCAAGCGAGCGATTATCTCCTGGGATCAGTCTTGGAAGCTTGCCTCAATCGGCGAATCCACTCCTTACGGGGAAACTGCTATTAACAGCGAAAACGCCATCAACTTAGAATGAGAGTTAAAACCGTCGCTAATTTCCTAAGAGGCCTTATTACTTCCATTGAAGATTACTCCATACCCGATGGCGCGGCTTCTAACATACTCAACTGGATTTACCGAGGGGACAAGATTGAACTTCGCAAGGGCTATAAGGTATTAGGAACGCAGCTTTCTGGGACAGGCGCGGTTACCGGCCTCCACGTCATGGTTAAAGCTAATGGCGAACATGTCTTAACCAGGAAGCGGGGCAGGAAACTTGAATACTACGACACAACAACGAGCGACTGGATAGAAAACGGTACTAATCTTTTTCCCGCCGCCGCTGAAGATGACGAAGCTTCTTTTGACACCTACGCTTCCTTAGCCGGCAACCAGTCTTTTGTCCTTACTCCCAACTCCGGCCCGTTTAAGATAATGAGCGCCAATCCTGGCAGTTCCACCGACCTCACTGATTCTGCCAAGAACTTTCAGGGCTACATGAAAATCAAGCAGAACCGGATGTTCCTTTGGGGACGCAACAAAGACAAGACCGGCATTTACGGCTCTTATATTGACGCGGCAGCCTACACCACAGTGTCCGCTGAAGCCCTCGCAAGTGTTGCTTCCGGTACTTTGGCTTTTAAGGCTGCTGGGGCTGTCCGCACTTGCTTTGCCGTTCAAATCACAGTCACCGCATCTGGAGAAGTATTTACCGATAATTACAGTGGCATATTAACCGGCTCACTCGGTAATACCGGCACAATCAATTACACCACTGGCGCTTTCACAACTACGGCAAGCGGTGCTGGGACTGCTGACTATCAGTGGGAAAACTCAAACAATACTGGCATTACTGACTTCAGTAAATCAGCACCCAGAACCGCCGGTCAAGGTTTTGTCTTTAGGCAAGACGATGGAGGCGGGGATGTTATGCGCGTCCTTACTTACAGCGACGTGGAATATTGTATGCACCGGGTAAAGACCTGGGAGTTGACTTTGACGGCTACGGACACCAACGCTACCAATCTCATTTTCCGCGACCATGTTGGCATCCCTAACTGGCGGGCCGCCGTTGAAACCGGCGACGGCGTTTATTACGTTGACGACCTTGACCAGGCTGACCCCAAATTCCGGCTCCTTACCCTTCAGCAAGACTCCACCGCAGTCATTCCCGTTCCTGTTTCCGACCAGCTTAACTTAAAAGACTACCGCTTCGACCAGGCCGCCGCCATCGAGTGGGGCGATTACATCCTGTTTGCCTGCCGCCACAAAGACTCCACCAATAACAATGCCGTCTTTGCCTATAACAAGAGACTCCAGTTATGGGAAAAGTACGATTACTTCGTTTCTTGCTTTGCCATTTATAACGGGGCATTAGTGGCTGGGGAATCCATTTCTCAAAATGTAGTCGAACTGTTTTCCGGCTTTGACGATAACACCTCGACTATCCCCAACTTTTGGGAAGGCAACCTCTCCAAGCTCGAACTGGAAGAATTAAAGCGGGTCAAACGGTTTTGGGTGCAGGGCGAGATCAGCGCAGACCAAACTTTAAATATCTATCTGTCATTTGACCGCAGCCCGTTTGTCTTAGTAGGCAGCCAGTCCGGGAGCGACAGCAACGTTGACCCCGCTCCCCGCACAGTTATCGGCTCCGACGCTGTCGGCCAATCAACTCTCGGCGGTCAGACCTCCACCAACGTCTATAACTACATTAAGGAAATAAAACTCCAGCAAGGGAAATTCCGCGAAGTAAAAGTGCGTTACGAGGCCACCGGCCTTGGCTACGCTTCCGTTTCCGCCCACACCTTCAAAGACATTCTCACTTATCCAATCAAGTTACCCGCCCGCTATCGGGCAGCATAATTAATCAGAACACTATGGTATTAATCCCCAAAATATCAGCGCTCTTCGAGACTTCACTTGCCTCTGCCATGAGCGCAGCCGCAACCTCGTTTAGCGTGGTCTCAGGCACTGACCGTGACGACAACGCCCTGTCTGGTCTCTACGGTTTTGTTATTGACGAAGGCACGGCTGACGAAGAATTTGTAATCGGTACCATCTCAGGCACTACGGTCACCATTACTAAACGAGGCTGTGATGCAGACGCGCCGGAAACAGAAGTCTCTGCTAACAAGAAAGCGCACCGGCGCGGGTCAAGCGTAAAAATCACTGATTACCCTATCCTCGCGTATCTCCGCAACGCACTAGCAGGTGAGACCGGCTACGAACTACCTGCGCTCTTAAAACTCGCTGCCGGTGTTGGAAATCCTACAGATGATAACCACCTCACCCGGAAAGCCTACGTTGATTCTGTAGTAGCCGGTTCTTTCCCTGCTAACAGAATTGTGCTTGCCGGGCAAGCCGGTGAAACCCTGGCCGCAGGGAACCTTATTTATCTTGATGATATTGATAATGAGTGGAAAAAGTCTGACGCTGATTCTTCTACTACCGTCGAGAACGTGATTTTGGGTATCGCGCAAGGCGCAGGGACGGATGGCGGGGCGATTTCTAACGGTGTGCTCTTACTTGGGCTGGATACCAATAATACTGGACTTACTAACGGCCAAACCTACTACGCTTCAAACACTGCTGGGGGTATATCTAGCTCACCAGGCACAATTGAAGTGCCGATTGGTATGGGCACTCCCGATGGCACCTTGTACTTCATCCCCCGCTTCGCTCATTTCCTCACCGAAGACCAGCAAGATGCTTTAGCTGGTACTTCCGGCACTCCGTCCAGCTCTAATAAGTATGTAACTAATGATGACGTCGCTTCAGCCGCTACTGCAAGCAAGATTGCCCGGCGCAATGCTACTGGCGACGTTACCGTGACAACCACCCCGACAGCCACAACGGACGCGGCAAGCAAGTCTTATGCAGATACAAAAACGGACACGTTTAAAAATGGAACTACTACAAAAGATGCAGCAGACGCTTCTACCACTCAGAATATCGCCCACGGACTAGGAAAAATACCTAAGTTTGTTCGAATTATCGCAAGGGTTGTTCCTGCCGCTGGAAATATTGAAACCAGAGAATCCATGACCGTTTACAACGGCACCACTCAGTCCTCAATGTCTTTCACTGATACAGGCACAGGCAGTAATGCTCTCTCCACTAACTTTATTCTGACAACATCCGGTTCAAGCGGAACTAACAAACAAGAAGGTGTCGTTACTTTTGACGGTACGAATATCATAATTACCTGGACTAAAACAGGCAGTCCCACTGGCTCCTATACTCTCCTTTGGGAAGCCTTCGCATAATTAACTAACCTCTTATGGCCCTACAATTCGACGACATCGTAAAAGCCCAAAGCGGCATGACCCGCGAAGACCTCGCTAATACCGCCCAGAGTATCAGCCCTGTGGCACGGTATACCAATCCTCAGCCTATGACCACAGGTTCTCCTGTTATCCAGCCAACTCCACCCCAACCACCAACCGTTACCAAGCCCCAGCTAGGCACAGTGGATGAAGCGTCCATTCGGGAACAGACAAGACAGCGGATGCAATCATCTATTGACGCTATTAACGCGCAGTTTGCCAACCTGATCCAACAGGAACAAGTAGCCGGTGAGGATAGAAGCGGCCAGACTAGGGCCATTTCAGCCCGTAGTGGACTTATGGGCAGCGACTTCGGACAAGCCCACCAGGTTAAGACCCAGCAATTCAACCAGCAGCAGGTCAAATATCTGGAAGATGAAAAGACCGCCCGCGTCAATTCGGTCATGCAGAACATAGAAGATAGGGCTAGTGCGGAAATCCAGATGCGGAAACAGGAAGCCCTGGGCCAATTTGAGCGCGACATGGCTGAGTTTGAACGAGTACAGGAACAAGCTAGAGGAGATTTGCAAGTCTTGGCCCAATCCGGCGTTGCCTTAGAACAACTCAATCCGATGCAGAGAGAAGCCCTATTCAAACAGGCCGGATATGAAGACACCGCCTTTGGCGAACTGATTTACAACGCCATGAGGCCCAAGCCCCAGCAGATTGAATATGAGTCAATCAATGTTGGTGGGGGCCGGGTACTCTTTTATGGCGTTGATCCCCAAACTGGAGAACTCAAGCAAAAGGTAGTAGACCTCGGTTTGCCCGATGAATGGAGCATGACTATTGCCCCAGACGGCACAGCTTTAGCTTTCAACAAGAACACAGGTGAGACTTCCCTTCTTAGCGGCCAGGGACAGTTCGCTAAACCAGATGACCCCTTAGACCAAGCCTTGAAGCAAGCTCAGATTGAAAAAATTTACAATGACATAGCGCTAGGCCAAGGTGCCGGAATATTAAGCATTGAGGAAGCCACAAAACTTGGCGTTCCTTACGGTACTACCAAAGAACAAGCCGTTGGGATCATGCCAGGCCAGGGAGAACAATTCGTTAAAATTAAGGCTGGTCTTGATGAGGCGCAAATGACCAAAGACCTCATTAGTGAACTTCTTAACCATCCTGGGATTGGCGGAGCAACTGGCGCGTTCCCTGGAGCCTCTGCCACCATATTCAGCAAATCCAAAGACTTTGCGGCTAAATTTGACCGCCTTATCGCCCTCCTACAACTGCAAAATATCTCTAAATTAAAAGGTACTGGTCCTATTACCGATAAAGAGCAGGAAGTCTTGAAAAATGCGGCAACCTCACTTCGCAGAAACGTTCACAAGGATATTGTTGTCAATGAACTAAAGCGTCTCCAAACTTCTACCGAGAACATTATTGGTGAACTTACTGAAAAACAAACCTCACTCCAACCAGGTACTATCAATGAGTTTGAACAGCAGTACCAAAATTACTACGGTCCGCCTAACCCAAATTTTAAGCAGGGTGGTAGCACACCTTACCTCAAGACCCTAGGTGCTATCACCGGACTGGACGGTTCCAAATACTGGAAATGGGGTCTGGACGTTGACCTAAAAAAAGGCGACCCAGTAAAAAGTCCGGTTAATGGGACGATACTTGCCACCAAGACCAGTCCAACAGGTTTTGGCCTGCAAGTCAGGATTAAAGCTGATGACGGCACAGAACTATGGCTCTCTCACTTAGACGGCTTTAAGGTTAAGCCGGGCCAGCGCATTGCCGCAGGCCAACTCATCGGACTCGGCGGTAACACCGGAAAGGTTTACAGTCCAGGCGGAGGGGACGGCTCCCATCTTGACATCACCATTCCGAAGTCCGGCGGCGGTTACTTAACTGCCCGCCAAGTTAAAGCATACTTAGATAAACAATTCGTATGAACCCACAACAAGAACAAATAATCCGGCTCCAGGCCCGGGCAAGAGGTTACGACAAGGCCAAAGAGGATGCTTATGTCCAGTTCGTTAAAGCCAAGACCGAAGCTGCCATCCAAGCAACAAAATCTGCCCCACCTCCTCAGCCGGAAAAGAAAGGTGATGGCTTCTTCAAGTCGCTAGTTAAAGACCCGATTAAGACATTGATTGTCAAGCCAGGCACTCGCATTGCCCAGGCTGGCATTGGACTCTACGGATCCGCGACCGGCAACCAGCGGGCAATGGACTTTGCTGGCCAAGATATTTCCCTTGACACGCCGTTTGGCAAATATGACATCGAAGCGCAGAAAGGCGGAATGGCAGGCTTTAAGCAAATCGCCGGTGATGCGGCTAAAACAGCTTCATACTTAGTAACTCCAAGCCGCGCTGTTGGAGCGGTAAAGACTGGCCTAACCGGAGCTGTCAAGCAAGGCGCAGTTCAAGGAGCCAAAACAGGAGTATTAGGCGGCGGACTCTACTCTGGCGGGCAAGCGGCCCAAGACAACAAATCCGCTGGCGGGATATTTATGGACACGTTAAAAGGAGCCGCTATCGGCGGTGCTGCTGGTGGTGTACTAGGAGGCGGTGTAGGTGCTTTATCAACCGGATTAAATAAAATATCTCGCGCTACCGGCCATGGTGCTAAAGTGCCAAGTAAGGCCGTGCGGGATTTGGAGATGAAGTATGAAGAAATTTTTACCGGCACGAAACCAGCCAAAAAAGCTTTTGAGAAATCAACCACTAGAGGTAAAACGCCGGCTCGGTTTTTGGCCGAACACGGGATAATTGTCCAAGTTAAAAACGGCAAGATTGACTCCACTAATGCCATTACCAAAATCCGAGACAATGCCAAGCCCTTAAATGAAGTCTTGCAGGAAATTTTACAGGCAAAAGACAAGCAACTGCCGGAATCCGCATATATTCCTCTCTCAAAACTGCGACAGAGCGCAAAACTAGCCCTTTCTAACGACCGGAATAAGGCCAGCGGTGAGTTTTCAAAAATGCTGAGATACGTCGATGACGTTGTTGATGACCTAGAGGCTCAGTTTGGGAAAAAAGTAAATTACTCTACTCTCAATACTATCAAACAAGGCCAGTGGGATAATGCCGGTTTTGATTTAACGAAGCCCAAGTTTTCCAGCACGGTCCATAAAAAAATTGGCACGGCTGCCAAAAACACAATCGAAGAAGTCATTGAAGAAGCTGATATCCAATCCCTCAACAGTTATATCGGCGACCATTATGACGCTATTGCTAACCTTGAAAAAATCACTGGCAACGCAGTTAAGGGCGGCAGACTTGGCAATTACTTCGGCAGAACGCTCGGCGCAATCGTTGGCGCAAAAGGCGGATTCTTAGGTTCGCTCGCCGGAGCTTACGCTGGTGATGTTGTTGCTAGTATCCTCCAGAACAATTATCTGGCCACACCAATTAAAAGAATGATGCTTCAGAAATTGGTTCAAAAAGCTGGCATTGGCAGTCCGCAGTATAAGGCAGCGCTCCAAGCATTAAAGCAAATCGAGGCAAGTGTTTCGCAAAGACTATTACCAGCGGGCAGCGCGGCTTTGAAAGGTAATCGAAATGTGATGATTACCCCAGACGTGATAAACCTTCCAGCAAAACTACCGGATTCTATTGATAAGCCGTTTAAAGGGCCTGGCGCATTATCGCCAAAGTAACTAATCCCGTAACCAGCTAACGATTATTATCGCTGCAATTATTCCTAGGATTATTCCCATACCTTAAACCTTACTCCTCACCCGCAAACCGTCAATATCACTTATCCCCACCTCATCATTTACCGCATACCTATGCCTAAAAACCCATGTCAGACCAACTCCACTCCATCCCCCAAGTCGATGTAGACCAAAATAAAATACGGCTGGCAGTCAAAGAAGCCCTGGACGACAAAGCCATGGAAGACTTGAAAAACCAGCTCACTAATCTTTCCACCCAAGTAGCGGAAGGGTTTGCCAAAAGTCACCAGAGGCACGACATCGCCAACGGCAAGCTTGCGCGGCACGACATTCAACTCGAAAACCTGGAGAAAGCCGAGGAAGTCAAAAACCGCCGCACCACCTTCTGGCAAAGAAACCAAGACAAGATGGTTTGGGGAATGGTCGGAGTAGGCTTGATGCTGTTTTACTACCTCCTCACCCAGAGCGGCTTTCCTGCATTTTTAGGTTAATTAAAACCTCACATACATGAAACCTCGCATCCTGTTATTCGATGTCGAGACAACCCCGCTCCAGGCTTGGACATGGGAACGATATGAAACCAATGTCATATCCGTTGAACAAGAATCCTATTTGCTCTGCTATGCCGCCAAGTGGTTAGATGGCCCAATCTTCGCCAAAGCTCTGCCAGACTTTCCAGGCTACAAGAAAAATCCTACCAGCGACCTTGCTTTAGTAAAATCCCTCTGGAGCCTCTTAGATGAAGCCGATATTGTTATCGCCCACAACGCCGACCAGTTTGACGTAAAGAAAGCCAACGCCAGGTTCTCTCACCACAATCTTTCCCCGCCTTCCCCTTATCGGACAGTAGACACGCTAAAAATCGCCCGCAAGCTGTTCAAGTTTTCCAGCAACAAACTAGACGACCTCGGCGAACACCTGGGGTTTGGCAAAAAAATAAAGACTGATTTTTCTTTATGGAAGGGCTGCATGGACGGCGACCCGAAAGCCTGGCAGCAGATGCTCCGCTACAACAAACGCGACGTTGACCTGCTTGAGAAAATATACAAACACTTCCTTCCCTGGATACCCAACCACCCCCATTTACTTGACGGCCTGAAAGACTGCCCTAATTGTTCCTCAACTAATCTCCAACGCCGTGGACTCGGTATGAACCGCTTAGGCAAGTACCAAAGAGTCCAGTGCATGGACTGCTCGGCATGGAGCAACATACGAATATGATTCCCGGCAAAAAATACAAAATCTTTTGGATAGACGCTGCCGGAGACGCGGGCTGGAACGACGAGAAAGACCTCGACGAATACATGAAGAAAATGGAAAAAGGCGTCGAGCAAGAACTCATTTATATAAAAGAATCCAAACTGCTGTACGCCTTCACCACCGGAAAGCACTTAGGCGACGGCAACTATACCGACATCCACTTGATACCTAAAGCTTGGTGCAAGATTAAGAGAATTAAATAAGGAAGGAGACTATGCCTATTGAAGACATACCACAACAAAATACTGGAGTTATCGTCGGGCAAAGACCCGAAGACTGGATTGGCGGAACAATCCCGTTTGAAGAAAGAAACCCCTCTGGGGATTGGCGAGCCCATCTACCTCACGAAGAAAAGCAGTATTCAGACAACACGGATACCATGGGATGCGTCAGCTTCTCGATGAACAACGCTTTAGAAATCCAAAACAAGTTCTACGGGATAGATGTTAATTACTCCGATAGATTCTTAGCCAAGATAAGCGGCACTACCTCCCAGGGAAACTACCTTTATAAAGTTGCTGACGCAGTCAGAAACACTGGCCTTGTCCTAGAGGCTGATTATCCAGCACCACCGAATTATAATTGGGCCACCTACTATTCAGTAATTCCTCAAGATGTTCTAAGCAAGGCCGAAGGGATTCCCATGAACTACGAGTGGCTTTCCCCTGACAAGGGTACCCTTCAGGTACACCTCAAACACGCACCGATTCAAATTGTTATTCCAGAGCCTTACCCAAATCACGCCGTAGTTTTGGTAGCCATCGAAGGAGATACTGCCTTTTACTTCGACACCTATCCCCCTTATTTAAAATCCATTTCCCTTTCTAAAATTAACTCAGCATTAAAACCAGTCCTTATGAACGAATTTGTCAAAACCATCAACATTCAAGGCACAGTCGGAGTAGTTCTGCTTGCCGACACAGTTGAAAATTATAAATTCCTCTGCAAGATGCACAAGGTTGACCCCAAAGTACAGCCTGACGGTTCAATCCAAACTGACCTGACTATATGACCACCGAACAAGAAGCCCATTTAGACGAAATCAAATACGCCTTCGTCAAGGCCGTTGACGCGAAGTACCGCAAAGGCCAAGAGGAACATGGCGGCAACCTGTGGAAAAAACCCGGAGTCCTGGAAATGCTCATGGAGGAGTGCGTAGATTTTTGGGTATACGCCTACGTCTTAAAACAACAGCGCGATGACCCTTCAATCATTGATCCACTCCTCAAAGATAATTAACTAAATAAATCTATATTGACTGCCTCTTAACAAGGTAGTCAACATAGAATAATTATCCCTTAAATAAGCCGATAACTTATCAAAAGTGGATAACTCAAATTGACCCTACACCTGAAAGGAATATGATTAAGTTATCAAAATTAAATGAAATCTATGTCTGCCATTATTGCCCTACTTAGTTCAGTTATGTTCGTAGGAGGACTCGTCATCGCATCCCGCCAGCTTTCCGCAACAGCACAGCTTGTGGTTGGAATAGTGATGATGGTTCTCGCACTTCTGTTAACAATCAAATAAAATAATACTTAATCGCTGGAAAATGCAGGGAGGACATCGAAGGGATGCGGTGCTGCACTACAAGCGACTCAAGGCCATGATTTGAAACGATTTCTTATCGTCTCTTTCATAGCTTTAATGGCGTGGGCTATACCAATACACGCCGCTAGTGCCCTCAAGCAATCACACCATGACGAAGCAATTTTCATTGACTATACAAAGTTCCGTAAGCAACTGGACACCAGCCCAGCAGTTAATCCGCAACCGGCTCCAAAGCCTAAAGCGCAAGCTGTTTATAGTGGACGGCATTACACTAAGGCCGAAGTCGAGCAACTCATCAGAGATTACAGTCTCCAGTACGGCATCGCACCTGAAACTCCACTTTGTATCGCCTACAAAGAAAGCGGCTACAACCAGTTTAGTAAAAATAAATCCTCATCTGCCTCAGGAGTTTTCCAGTACCTTTCCAGCACCTGGCAAGGAACCGATGAAGGCAAAGCTGGTCTATCTGTTTTTGACGCTGATGCTAACGTCCGGGCTGCTGTTAAGTATATGGCCATTCATCGCAGCACACGTCCTTGGGTAGTTGCACCTAAGTGTACACCTCTTAAATTCCTCTAATGCAAGACTCAGCGATAATCTTTTACCAAAACAGGATTGAGATTATCACCTGGGAGGAGTACCACCACAGGCACGACTATATGTGGCACTCCTACATTCACCTAAATTCATTATTAACAATTAACACCAATGAATAAGTTGTTAGCGTCTTCGGTAGACCCGAAAGACCTGTCTCTGACAATCAAAGGGCTACTGCTTAGCTCAGTGCCGATTGTCATGCTTCTGCTCCAAGCTGCGGGCAAACAAATCCAGCAAGACGAGATTAGCCTGTTCGTTCAGGTTGTCTCTGACATTATAGCTGGACTAGGCGCACTTGCTTCTGCTGTGATGGTTGCCTTCGGCATGGCTCGCAAGCTCTATGTTGCCTTTAGGGACTAAGAGGAAACTGCGAAGGCAAGCTCTCGCAAAAGAACTGGCCCAAACCGCATCCAGACAGAAGAAATTACAGAAGTGGCTTAAGAACTACTATTCTACGCGCGCCGGGTTCATTCAAAAGCCTAAGAATCAATCTTGGGCCAAATTCATCAAGACAATTCGATAACCTAGAATTGTGCACATCCTTGGCTAACGACGGGCCTATCAAGGTCGTTCATTTACGTTAGCCTCTGGAGCCTGTCTCTCTTTACAGGGAGATAGATTCTAGTACCACTCCGCTGGGACGCATTACCAGTTTCCCCTCTGGTTTTCTCCCCCCAGACCCCTCTCTTTCCTCTCTCACCCCTTCATATAAGGACAGGGAAAGCCTGGGGGACGACAACCCAGGGGAAACAATCGTGCCGCCGCTCCCCGATGCTTATTCCCGCGGGCGGCCCTACAACCGCATTCACCCTTCCCGTTCCCTCTGCGGTTCCATGCGTCCCTACGCTTCGTTGCACGTCCGCGCCAGCCGTGCTTCGTTCCTCGCACTCCCCCTGGCGTCTCCCTTTTAAGTCTCCCTAGTACATTCCAAAACCAAATACGGAGGATAAATACCATGGCAAGACACTACCGGCACGTCAACTTGATTATTGAACGTGAAGGCCGCAAACCGTTCTTTACCAAATGCGGTGTTGCTTTCGACAACCGCGATGGCTCGCTTAACTTCCAGTTACACCTTTTCCCAGGCGTGAAATTCCATATCGGAATCCCTAAAGAAGTCAACGGCGATGATGCTCCACAAAAGGCTGAGAAGCCTGATGAGGAGAAGCCTGAAGACGACGTTCCATTTTAAGGAGAACCGATGCAAGTCATTTGTCACCAATGCAACCTGAGACAAGAGTACAGGGGGCAAATCCGCTGTATCCACTGTAACCAGCAAGGCAGTCTCGAACTGCTAAGGGGGGTGATTCAACCTATCTCAACCGCTGTCGCCCTTACCGGGCAAGAGAGGAGGCTCAGTTATGTTAATCGGCAAAGAAAAATTAAAGAGAGAAGAACTCGCTTTAATCGAGACTCCCGCCGCCACTGACACATTCCGTCCCATCCCGCACCTTTCCTTGGTTGAAACCCTAATCGAAACCCTTTCCTTCCGTCACATCAACGTCGTCTCTGATGAGTACGTCGTTTCTCCTGACGGCATGAAGATGTTCGGACTTATCCAACTCGATGCCACTTTCCTTGATGTCCGGTTCTCTATCGGCCTAAGGAACGCTCATGACAAATCAATGCGCTTGGGCCTTGTCGCCGGGTACAACGTCACTGTCTGTTCAAACATGATGTTTCAAGGCGAGTTCAAGCCCGTCCTTGCCAAGCACTCTAAGCACTTCGACCTAGAAGACGCACTCACCCTAGGCGTTGACCGCATCCAGCGAGGCTGGCAACCCCTCCAGAAAGAACTGGAGCACAGAAAAGCCGTCCAGCTCACTGATAACCAAGCCCGCTTGCTTATCTACGAAGGGTTTGTGAATGGCAAGTTCCCCATCAAACTGATGAAGAAAGTTGACCAAGAGTTCTTCACTCCCTCTTACGAGGAATTTAAACCGAACACTCTCTGGTCACTGGAAAACAGCTTTACCACTTCCTTCAAGCAGCTCAAACCTATCCCGCAGTATCAAGCTACGGCCCGCCTCGGCAACTTCATCAAGAACGTCACTCCGCCCTTTTGATTTCACCCCAGCACACCCCACAGACCCCAACCGAAACATGAGAGGCAGTCCGTCTGCCTCTCCCTGCCTAAAAGGAGGCTTTAAATGCTTTGTGGAATTTGTGGATACGAAATCACTTCCCTGAAACGAATAACCTACTACCGAACTTCCTTTCACGTCCCCTGTTTCATCACCCGGATATGGAAGCTCTACCAGAAAAAGGAGAAACCATGCGATGCACCACAAAACAACTCCTCTTTGGCTTCGGGCTTATAGCCGCCTGTACGATGCTTATCACTACGCTGGCCTACTCATCCGTTTCTTCACAAGGAAACTGCAAAGGCTCGCACCCGTCCCGAAAAGACTTTTATAAGAGCGTCCGGCTTCTGCCTCCGGCAACCGTGCTGGAGATAGTCGGCAACCGCCTCAATTACGCCACCGTTGAGGAAGGCATCGAGCTTGGCTCGTTTGATCTTGAACCGAATTTCTCGGTAGTGCCTGAAAACTTTGCCACGAAACACGACGGCTGTTACGGCCTGACATTTTGCGAGAAGCACTTAGTCATTCTCTTAATTGACGAGCTTCCCCCAAAGATGTGTCCAGTCGTCAAATCTTAGGGCCAGGTAATCCATGCAAGGGACGCCGCTTGGCCTAAGAACCCCTGTTACTTCGGTAATGGGGGTCTTTTTTATTGACTTTAATTCGACTCATGCTAAGTTTTGCCGGATGGCTTGGCGTAACCAACTTTATTTCGGAGATAACCTAGACATCCTCCGCACTTATACCGCAGATGAATCAGTAGACCTGATTTACCTGGACCCGCCATTCAATTCTAAAGCGACGTACAACGTGCTCTTTGAAGAAAAGAGCGGGGAGAAGTCAGCAGCGCAAATCACCGCTTTTGACGATACCTGGCATTGGGGGCTGGAGGCAGAGGCCGCATATGATGAGATGATTACCAAGGGACCACAGAAGCTCGCCCGTGTCCTTGAATCCCTGAGGATGTTCTTAGGCCAAAACGACATGATGGCCTATCTAACCATGATGTCCCCAAGGCTTGTTGAACTTCATCGGGTGTTGAAACCCACTGGCAGTATTTATCTTCACTGTGACCCAACAGCCAGCCATTACATCAAGCTATTAATGGACGCTGCGTTTGGAGTTGTTAATTACAAAAACGAAATTGTCTGGCAACGCACCAACGCGCACAATGCCGCCGGTCAGTACGGCCGAATCCACGACATAATCTTCTTTTACACTAAATCTAAAAAGTATATTTGGAATCCCATCACAACCGCGTATAGCAAGGCGCAGTTAAGCCGTTATAGGAAAGACGAAGACGGACGGTTGTACACCGGCCAAGACCTCACGGCCAGCCGGCCCAACAGTGATTCGGGCAAATGGCCATGGCGAGGAACAATGCCTCCGCCCACGCGGGGTTGGGGATACGAACTAGACCAACTGGAAGAGTGGTGGGACGCAGGTCTAATTCTGACCAAGAAAGACGGCACACCCCGGATGGATGGCCTGAAAGTTTACCTGGATGAGAAAGAAGGTAAAACCCTCCAATCTGTTTGGACCGACATACCCAGAATTCCAAATACCAGCCCGGAACGATTAGGCTTCCCCACCCAAAAACCAGAAAAATTACTTGAACGAATTATCAGGACCAGCAGTAAAGAAGGGCAGATTATTTTAGATCCCTTTTGTGGATGTGGCACCACGATTTCAGTAGCACAACGGTTAAAGCGAAAGTGGATAGGAATTGACATTACCCACTTAGCGATAACCCTCATCAGGCACCGGCTCAGCGGTACATACGGTAAGTCTTTTAGAAACTACGAAGTCATTGGCGACCCGAAAGACCTCAAAGGCGCAACTGCATTGGCTGAGGATGTGGACCGCTATAAATTCCAGTGGTGGGCAGTCGGTATGGTTGATGCTAGACCAGCCCAGGATAAGAAGAAAGGTTCTGATAAGGGAATTGATGGTTACATCAACTTCCTCGACGATAAAACCGGTAAGGCCAAACAGATTCTTATTCAGGTAAAGAGTGGCAAGGTTGGTTCAAAAGACGTTCGTGACCTCGTTGGAGTGTTGGACCGTGAGAAGGCGGCGATAGGAGTGTTCCTTTCGCTCCAGCCGTTTACGAAAGAGATGGTCAAAGAAGCTGCGACCGCAGGATTTTATAAGTCCGAGATAACCGGTAAAAAATACCCTCGTGTTCAACTGCTCACAATTCAAGAAATCCTTAATGGTAAGAAGCCCGATTATCCAGATACAGTCACTACTTTCAAACAAGCAGCTAAGGCAGTCATGGAAGAACAAGCTCCTCTTTTCTAATTTACTTTTAGAATTATAGCGGTGGCCTGGATGATGGATATATATGGGCCATGTAATGATGGTGAAGGCAATCTAAAACGCCCCACGAGGAGGCGTTTAGAAAGTCACTTTGTGATGAGATATGGTATATTCAGCGAATGAAAGAAAGGAGGTGATGTCTATGAGAAAGCTTACCGCTTTCCTAATGACCACCCCCTGCCGTCAAAGGTGCAGATAACGAACAGGGTTATCCAACCGCGCCAGGCTACGGTTTTCGTTATCTTGCCATAGGCTCTAGAGACTATGCACCGAAAGACTCTTAAGGCTCGCTCGTGCGAGCGTCTGGGAATTGAATAAGCCCTTTGGCAAACCTGGTCGTAGGGAAAGTGAGCAACCCTCTCTGTGCACAGAGAGGGAATCACTGGAACCCGTCGATAAGGGGCCGGTAATTCTAGCCTACTAGAGAGCTGGCCCTAAAACTTTTAGAACGGGATGTCTTCCACGCTGATGTCAGTCTTAGCGCTTGTTCGGCCCGTAGCCGGCGGATTTGCGCCGGGGCCGGGTAGGTTATTAGCCATTGTCCGGGCTTTCTCGTAACCTGGAGCATTCTGTGGTGTTTCAGAAGCCTCTTGCTGGACCATCGGTTGTTTTTCCCTCAACTTCTCAACCACTTCATCAATCGATGGCTTAGACTTAAATTCGGCTTCTTCACCAGAAGTTAATGGTTCCATTTTAGGGCTCGGTATGACGTTGTACTCAACTTCTTTAGTACCAGCCCCTTTAGCCATGACAGTTATGTCATACGGCATCGGCACTTCATCGAACGCAAAGTCGTCTGACATCTGAAGTCCACCAATACCATTAAGGATTGTAGTGGGCATGAAGTACACCTTGACCTTGTTCTCGTCTTTCCGGTCGATAATCCAGCAGACAAACTTCACATTGGTTTGACCCTGGTAGGTAGACTGGTGAGGGATGCAGGCAGAAAGCAATCTGATTTTATTAGCACCCTCTTGGACTTTGAAATACTGACCCTTGCCCAGGCCGTAATCCTCTTCGGCCCTTTTGATAGTTTCGCTAGCGTTGAATTTCATAATATCCTTTTTTGTCGAGCGCAGGATGACTGGCAATTCGTCAACCATCCCGCAACTCGGAATTGCTTAATAATGATTCTTAGCGGCCATGTTATCGACGTACAGCCGCTTGTTAATTGAACTGACCATTTTCTCGATACGCTTGAGCTCCCATTCGAGAGCGATTTCCTTTTGGCCGTCTGGCGTGGATTCCCAGGTCATTTCAGTTTTCTTGTCTGATAATGGCTTTGGCCCAGACGATTGAATCGCCAGCCACTTTTCCGGCTTTAGCAACTGAATCCGTTTGAGCATCTGGCCGTAGTAGGAATAATAGCCGGCCAGGACGGTCCCGAACGCGGCGAGATCCGGCGGGGACGCATCCTCATTCATGAGGGCTTCCTCAATCTCCTTGATATTCACTTGTTTTGATTGTTGGTTGAATTTCTCGCTAACCTGCGAGTGAGGCGACCTTTGTTACATTAATGGTAGCAGTATTAATAATGCCGTCAAACGCAAATAATTGGCTTGATTAAGCGAGGTAGCACTAGCTTTTCCACAGTACTCCCCGCAATACTGTGGAAATAACGCTTGCCGTTCGTCATTAATTACAGTACAATCCACACTCTCCTCACGGATGACGTTGAGAATAAACGAGTTAGGTCAACTTGATTTATCACCGTATTTCGCGTATATTTGAGTGTTCAACAAAACAGCAAAAAGCCCCTATTCGGTTCAGGAACAGGAGCTTTCTGGAATTGGCAACGAATTGCCTGTTTTAATGCTTTAAGCGGATCAGCTAGACTTTTCCGCCGCTTGATGTTGTCGTCTCTTTCTTTTTCTTCCGGACCCGCAGGCGAAACGCCTTTAATCCGTAAGAGCTAGCATAGATGCGACGACCGTTCTTCAGAGTGATGAATTTGGTAAAGACTTCATCATACCCATCGGGATTAGCTGTCATTACAATTTCCTTTGCAAGACCCAATTCGGGTTCTTGAGAGGAGAGCAAGGTGAATCAAGCTCGTCAGCTCTTTTTCAAATAGCTTTCCGGTGCCGCATGGCACCAGGAAAACTCCGGTTGCCCAAGAATCAAGATTGGCCCGAATCGGGCCCTGCTACCGGGGTATTAAAGGGAGCCGACTAGTTCAGAGCTAGCCGGCTCTCGTATTTTATAGAGCCCTTACTCGCGCCCCATTGCGCGGGCAATAGCCCATACAAAACCGCATCATAACACAACCACTAGGGGTAGTGTTAAACACAATTCAAAGATGTATGGCGTCAACTAGGCGAGCGGAAGCGCTTCGCCACTATCATCAATGGTGCCGTGAGTCCCATCAGTCCCATACGAACGTCGAATATATTCAGTTGGGCGCTTGCCTTTTCCAACTCGGACCTGGGCAATCTCACCGGCATCATCCAATCTTTTGAGAACTGCACCGACGAGATTCTGAAGGGGCTCAGGTAGCGAAGGCTCCGATTCTCTTAATCGCAGGGTGAGTATTCGCTTGGTAAAAATTTCATTCTGCCCGAATTGTTCTATAGCTTTTTTAACCTTGTCAGCAAGTTCACCAGGACGGTGAGTTGAACCGTTTTGGGACCCGCCAGAAAGCTCCCACACTCTATCAAGAGCTGCCAGATCAGTAGCAGCTCTCTCCTCTATTTGGCGGCGCAGTCGCTCATAATCTTTACGATTCATTACACACTTTTCCTTTATTATTTATCTCATATTTCTACTAAAATGTCAAGCTAGTAGCTCATCGTAGCGGAAGCTATGGCAGAATTAACGATAGACCCAAAAATGAGTACTCGAATCAGCAAAGACATTGAGCCCTTTAACTCCATTATACTCAATACTTAAGCGGGTGACTTCTCGCTGGCTCTCTCGACAAAGAATAATTTTTAGCTGCTACGCTAGCGCTAAATACCACCCACTCCGACAATTGTTCGACTATGCCCTGTGGAAAACTCACACGCTCTGCACCCATGGTTCCGCCTAATGCGGCTAAGAATCCTTGTAGATTGTGAAGATTTGGGTTATATAGGCGGCCTTCTTAGTTGTTCCACATAGAGGAGTACTCCCAATGAAATTAGTCACTGCCGTCCTTTCCTTAATAGTTCTTGCTTCAAATTTCGGTGCTTCTTCCCAAAAAAACAACCTGCAGGAAGCTGAGGAAATAGCACAAGACGTTTACGGCAATTTGTTCGTCACGTGCCGAGGAGATGCCTATGCCATTTTGACAACCCGGAAAGAGCTATATAACGCTTCTAAGGAACGTTCAAACCGCACTGTGACGAGCGTTTATCAGTATAAAGGCGTCGTCAATATTGAGGTTAGGCCCGGCCGGCTCTCTCAAGTTGATCCAATGAACGGTGTGGAGTTCCGAGGAAGAATTCACTTAACAATAAAACTCTTACGACGTTTTGATTTACACAACAAGACTTGGACCGACTGGGAGCAAGGGATGGGGAACGACCTCTATGCTCTAAGCGATTCTATGTATATTCAGAAGCGAAATGGGCAGTGGACGCGTGGCGATTATCTGGGGATGCAGATAAAAGACTTTCTGATGAACCCTACCTGTGCTGAAGTCGACCGAGCTTTGTCCGGAGAAAAAAATCTTTCTACCGGTCCACCACTACCTGATAAAAACTCTAATCCACCCGACTCCGCAAAGAGAAATGATCCTGTCCTATTAACTATCTTAAAAGCGTTAGAAAATGACATGCGGGATTCTCTTGTTGACAAAAAGGCATTCCCTGGCAAGGACTCAATCACTACAATAAGTCCGGTAGTACCGTTTGTTCGTTGTACGATTCACTTCGTGATAAAACAAGAGCATATAGCAAATAACAACTTAGAGCACGGTTTTACCAATTATCATGCGTTACCGCTAATAAAACTTGACCCAGAAAGCGTAACAGATTTTCAATTCCATGACTTTCAATTTGTCCATATCCCTGCACTCAAAGGTGAAACGATTAAAGTTGTTCAAACATTGTTGACCGGGAATCGTTCAGTAACTGAAGTTCAGAGTGATAGTATCTTAATCACGGTTAGGGATAAGGAAAAAGCTATGAGGATCAAGGGCAATTTTCGAGAAGCTATTAGACGTTGTAGAACTCACCCTAGTTAAGCGGGAATGCTGGTATTACCTGTGGATAAATTTGACCCTTCTTTATTCTCTGCTTAGATAAGCCAAAGAAAACAGGTTGATCATTCTCTTTTCATTCTTCATACTTAATCTACCTGTACTGAGATGTAGGGAGCAGGCCCACCCCGGTCGATTGCATCTTGGATCTAACCAAACCAAATCATTAAAAATACAGCGACAGTGAAAACTCTCTTTGGGGGTTGGTATACGTCGCTGTATGCCCCTCTAAGAGAGTTTTTTATATGGCACCAAAAGAACACTGGGAAAAATTTAAGGCGCTACACTCGGTAGCAACAAGTCTCTGGGTAGAGAATAACTTTGGAAAATCTTTTACACGACAAGAGTTCATAAAGGAACACGCGGATACCTGTAAATCTAGGTACTCTGCCGTTGCTTGTGCGAAAAATTTGTTTTCGTTTTTGGTTAAATGGGACTGGATTCAAGACGCTTCTGCTGAATAACTTCGGCGGTGGCGTTTTTAATTACAATTCATGAAGGACAGCTTTTAGGGCACGCTGTATAAACCACCCTACTGATTGGGTTCAAATCAACAGTGCGGGCACTGGCTGGCGACTTGCCAACCCGCGACCTCCATTTGCGCCGAATCGCCGTTTTCTTTCTCTTTGTGATACATAATCCTTAATCAAATTTGTATCTCCGTACTTCTTGGAGGGATACAAAAGTCGCGCCTATGGTCTAAAAACCGAAAGCCCCGGCTTTGGACCAGGGCTCGTATCGGTTGGCGTTAGTGGTTGAAGGTCCTCACCCCGAGCCACCGCACCTTATGGTGCCGCATTCTATACCGGCCACATTTCACGTCAATAGGCCAAAACGGCTATTTAATAGCGGAAACTATCGAAGTCTTTTAGAATAACGCCCTGGCTGCCGCGAATCTTCCATGGAGGACGACATGAAACCTAAGTACATAGTCATCGGACTCAGCGCGGTCATAGGAGTGGTCATATTGGTAATTATTGGAATCCTGGCGGGTTTATTAATTAAGCCGGACCTAATTGCTTCAGACCAGATCTCAGGTCCGCAATTGGAAGCCGGGAATGGGTCCGAAGCCGATGTGGAGACACTAACTCGCGCATTTGTCGCTTCTCAGAAAGCAGCGCGCTTAATTGCCGAAGCTTCAGAACGAGATGATTTAGTCTTCTCTGGAGCGGGGAAGGAAGATAAATTTGCGGGTTTAAGTTTGAGACTTCGTTCCACTAATCAACGAGTTGAACTCGGTTATTCCCCTGACCACCTGAATTTCGAGTTAGTTAAGTCCTGGAGCACTTCACCGCCATGCGAAGAAGGGCAAGTTTTTCCCTTCAAGCTCAAGTTTGTCCAGAAGCGGCAAAGCCGTGACGCCGACGGTTGGCCGGGGGCAGCCAGCAACTGGCTGGTAATAGAAGAATAACCAGCAATGTCGCCCCTGTGAATCCTTGACTTTGCTGCACTGACGGATAGAATTCCGCTCCTTTTTCGTTCACATCAAATTATGAGAACAAACTAGGACAAGTTTCTGATGGTCTAATCCATGGCCTATGTGAATTACCTGCGCCTTCCGTAGCCTGGGGATAACTCGTTTGACCTTCTCTACCAGCCTGATAAAATTAAGACAGTAGTCATGCCCCTCATCGTGAGATGGGGATCTATACATTCCCTCTGACCATCATGGTCGGGGGTATGAGTACTGCTCAATTCCTCAAAGACAGACAACGCGGCAGGATCATTCAAGACTGGGTCGCAGCTATGTTTTCATCCTGGGGCTGGCAAGTTGAGAATGTCCCGGATGGCATGTTCGGCGATTATGATCTCGTTGTAATGACGCCGGAGGGGAAACGGCGCACCGTTGAAATTAAATATGACCAGCTTGCCTGTACTACTGGCCGCCTGTGTTTGGAATTGGAAGCTTTAGAACACTCCCGCGCTGACTTCCTCGCCATCGTTACCGACAACCCCCGGACCGTTTACATCACGCCCCTTCAAGAGGCCCTTATCTTTGCCGAGCAGTACCCAGGCAAACGGCGGGTCGGAGAATACGGGGTCATCGCCGCGTTGCCGCACATCAACACATTCATTTCGCAAGTGCAACCTCAAATATTAAGAGCAAACTAATGACCTCTAGTTTCCAACACCAGAGAAATCTCCAACAACGAAGACTGCGACGTTGGTGGGTGCAGCACCTATTCAACCGCAAGCCAAGGTTCGTTCCGGGTTTTCTGTGGGTCAAAGCGGTGAACTATTTAATCAACAAGTAAACAGGGTAGCGACCTACGCTAACAAATGTACGATGATTCAATGCCAACGAATGAGGAAGTATCTAAGAAGCCAGAAGTGTTAATGATGATTGGGGAAATGAAGAACGAGCTGTCTAAAGTAAGAGCGAAGTTGTCTCCAGTTCTTCGAGCGGGTGAACAGGTAAAGCCATCTGAAGCAGGTGGCCCAACTCATCTTTTACAAGAGCTGTCATCTGTCTTAGAAATCATTCAAGATTTAAAACAGGATATATACCTGTAAACCTCACCTGCCAGCGCTATCTAGATGATTTAACCCTCACGCCCATTAAAGAAACTCACCTTGTTAACCAAATCATTGATTACCTGAATTATCGCGGTCATTTCGTACAGCGCACAAACAGCGGAATGATTCGGATACCCAATCCAAATGGCCGGCAGCGAATGGTCCGGCTGGCCCACCCTGGCACTTCAGACATTACCGGCTGCTGCAAGGACGGCAGATTCCTGGCCATCGAGTGCAAAATCAGGCCGAATAAACCCACAGCCCTGCAGGAGGCGTACCTTGAAGAAGTGCGGAGGCGCGGCGGCATAGCTATAGTCGCTTATGACCTAGAATCAGTAATGAAGATCTTCGGGCCTTAAACATTGAGGTACTTTTATGAACGAGCACCCTCACGAAGAAGAACGGACAGTTAGAATCATGCCCTATGGGGCAGACTTTCACCTCGTCTCCCAGCACTACACTGGTCCCACGGCAACCATTACTGTAGACCAGTGGCACCAGTACATTGCCAAGCGAACTGCCTATCTAAACGCCCGCCAAGACCTAGAGATCAAAATAAAAGGCCTGAAGGACAAGAAGATGTGGGTAGCAAAAAATCACCCCGATTAGCGCAGCCGAGAAAGCAGAGAAGTCCTCCGGTGCATGACTGACAAATCCTCAGTGTCCAGGTCAACGTAAGAGCGCGTGGTCTTCAGGTCGCGATGGCCTAATGTTCTTTGCAAATGAAATACGTCTCCGCCGCTTTTGACATAATTCTTGGCGAACGCGCGCCGAAGGGAATGAAAAGACTGGTCGCATTTTTCGATTCCAATCTTTTTTAGAAGCCTGTTATAGTCCCTCCTGCAATTGTCATAAAGGAGCCGCCCGCCATGCGTATTCGGGAACACTACGTTAAACTGATGCCCTTCGGTGAACTTCCAGAGTACTTTGCGAACCTCAAACGAAAACGGAACGACTCGTTCTTTATTGCCCTTTCCTTTAACCCTGATGAGCAGATTGTCGAAGTCAATTCCTTCTTTATCCAGCGTGAGAAGCTCAGAAATCCGGCAGCCGGTATCAAGGGCAAGAAGAACAAGCGCATAAAGCCGCCTCTCGCAAAATCCTTTGGGCTTAAATGACACGATTGCCGAAAGCTCTCTGTCGCTGAAAGTTCTCATCACCCGTTGCTCGCATTTGAGTTGTTTAATCTTCAGAGGCTCTGTGATGTGGCCGTTCTCAAACAGCCAGGTAAGGTACGAGTTCATTCCACGGATATACGTGTTGCAGGTAACTGGTTTCATCCCCTGTTCCCTCATTCCAGTTACAAAATCTTTCAGGGTGTGCTTGGTGGGTAGGTTCTCTAGAAGCGCAAGTTTACCAGAAGCGGCCAAGGCTAGGTCGCTCCCACTAAGCACTCTTTGGTAGGTTTTGAAGCTTTGCTTGTAAAATGCTATTGTGTGGCCGCTTACTCCTTTCAGGTACTTCTGCTCTTTTACAAATCTTTCAAATTCTGGAATCATACGCTCAATCTCCTCATTAGATTGGCGTAAGTTACTGATTCTAAACGGGGCCGTAGCTCAGCTGGGAGAGCGCATGACTGGCAGTCATGAGGTCAGGGGTTCGATCCCCCTCGGCTCCACCAATCCTATCAAGCACTTACAGCAACAACCGTCGCGGCGCCTTCCGTTCTCTTGTGGCCAAATTGTGGCCAAGGAGAGCGGCTTCGACGGCTGCACGCTTGTTTAGTTCAGTCGCTCGAACATAACTGTCCGAATGACCCATCGGGATATTGTCTAGTTAATTGTCAGCTGATGCGCCAACTCACAATTCCGCCAACATTTCTAGTGCGAGATCGTAGGCGCCATGATAGTTGGCATTGTTTCTGACCATTGCCGTCGCGAGTAGGCTGGCGCTCCCTTGATCTACCACTTCTGACAAGACTCACTCAACGATCGGGCGGCTGCTGTCTGTCAACAGTCGGCCAACGTCGCGTCCCAGCATTCCCGCGCTGGCTTTGTCATCGTCGAAGTCTTCATTGAGTAGATGCAGTCTCCTTGGTCGCTGTAAACGCGATCTTGATTACCTGCATCCAGATAGTGGTTCATGATGAGGCCAATGTCTTGGGCATCGCGCTCAAATCGGCGATCGTCCCAAGCAATGATCTTCATCAGCGCGAGTCCAGCTCAAGAAGCGACTTTCACTGTGAGATCATCTGCGATGCTAACGTCGATAGAATTATCATAAGCCTCGCGACAACCCACTGTAGTCATGACGACGGAGAAGTCTGGAGGCCAAGCAATCTGGCCGCTGGGTTTCTCCAAATCGCCGAACGGAACCAGATCGATGAGGAGGCCGGTTTCGTGAACTAAACGCTGCCTCATTGTCTTGTGTGACTGAAACTTCTCGCTGGCGATCAATGCGTCTCGAAGCCTCGTGAATTCATCCCAGCTTCGACGACAATTCCAAAATCGATGTCATTTGTTGCACGAGGGACAGGTAAGTCATAGGCATACTGCAACAGTAGATCTCGCGCTTGCGCACCGACGATGAACAAGCTTAGCCCCTGACTCTCTGCGGTGACCACGACTTGGCGAATGATGTTTACTTGTTCTGCCGGAACCTTATTCGACAAGTCGAGCGATATATTGATCATAGATAACTTCAGCAGTTTCCAAATTGCGGTCATCGGCTGTCATCAAGAGATCCGCGTAAGTAAGCAACGGCGGTACAGTTTGAAGGTGCTTCTGTTCCCATCGGTCAAACTTCCAAAACTTTCGCAGTAACTCGATGTCGCCGTTTGAGTCGCGGCGTAGCCCGTATTGCGCCTGCAACTTGGGAAGGTTTGACTCGGCGTAGATTGTAACCGTTTGCGGTTTTAGATACCGGGTTACCAACTGCGCGGCAACTTCACCGCCCCAGAATGCTTCTGAAGGCAACTCCACCTTCTGCCACCAGTCGCGCGCACGCTCAGTTCGGTAACGTCCAAGAATAAGTTTAGGACGAAGTTGTTCTGGATATGCTGACACCCATCGTTTGAGAAGCTCATTCTTGTTCGATAGCCGTCTGCCACGAGTGCCCAAATCGGATAGATGACCCAGAGACTTTAAATCGTTCATGATCCAATTAACTGCGCCAAGAGAGATACCGGACGCTTTAGCCAGTTCACGATAAGATTTGTTTTCCAACCCAGGTTGACACAACAAGGCAAAGATGAGACGTGAACCTGTTGGGTTGAAAGCTCGGGCAGTACGGCCTAGAGATTTTGATTCTTGAGGCTTTCGGCCAATGATGAACACATGGAGGCCCTTCTGTTGAAGGAATGCGTTACCGGCTGTGTCGAAGAATTCAATCCCAAGGTTTCGTAGTTTATCGGCCTGAGAAGGATTCACATATGCGGACACCAGTGCGACAGAGGGATGCTTCTTTTTGATCTCTGAGACGGCAGCGATCGCAGATCCCAATGTGTGACTGGTTAATCGAGGCTTGGCCTCAATATGAAACTGCCAGTGCTTGGTGCCGTCTTTGAGATCTATGATGGCATCGCTCCCGACTCGTGGCGTTGGTTCAATTGCTCTTATCGAAGCTTGCAGTCCGGTAGAATCCGCCAGGCTGTGAACCGCCTGAACCAGTATGTCTTCGTGGGTGCGATCTGTTGTTGATGTCTGGCTCATTTGGAAGCCGCAGAGTATCCAATTGAAACTCCGGTGTTCACATTTTACATTTGTTCACGAATTATGAACAACCGCGTATTGTGAACGCTTACTTTTGCCTTCGGCTCCCAACTCTTATTAGGGCCGGAACTTCTGCTTAGACCTTGATTATCAATAGTTTGCACCCAATCAAAAACCAAGACTTGTGTAAGAAAACTTCTGTAAGAAAAACTACCTGCTATTTCTTACAGACTCAGAGCTAACTCAAGCCTTTTTTGGCGCGAATAGCCTAATCGCGCCAAATGAGCAGGTTGTTTTGGCGCGAATCCAAAAACTCTTCCAGACTGGCCTCCCTCAACAAAACGTCGGTAGATATGAATAAGTACCGACGGTAATTGATGGTATCAGCTCATTTTGTATTTTGAGCACTTCTACAATGAGGTTAGGAGCCGCTCGAAACTCACCTGATAATGTAGCCTGCGAGTTGCGAGGATGGGATGTCTGAAATCAATCGTTCACTGCTAATCCTGAAGCCCAAGCAACCTTTTCTTGATTGGGCGCAGACGCTCGATGATGGAGACAAGGACTTCACTCTCGCGGAGTTGGCCCAGGATTCAACCGCATACCTCGTTCCAGAGCTTTGGGAGGACTCTGATCAAAACGCTCTGCTGGAGTCGCTTTACGACATCCTTTTCGAGGAACAATTGGAAGGATGGTGGACGGACGAAGCAGCCTGGCCCGAGGAGCGGAATTTAAAGATGTTTCTGGATTGGTTCGAAGTCGAGTTTCATAGTCTAGTATTCGATCTGTGCGACGAACCAATCCGCGTAATCGAAGATGAAGAGGGCGGTCCAGCAAGCGAAACAGCGCATTAGCTTAATCCAATGAATCGCAAGCGCATTACCTACGGAACCAAACTGCCGGTTTACTTCTCTCAAGCCGAACTGGACGATGTCCGCGAACTTACGTTTGTCGACACAAGACTGATCAGCCACGCCGTTATCGAGGGCAAGAGACTGCGAGTTGAGTTATCGCTCGATGACATCGAAGAGCTTCAAGGTTATGTTGCCGCCGAAGCCAATCACACTCGCGACAGCAAGCTGCAAAAACGGCTCGACAAATTGTTCGACAGGTTTCAGAAGTTACTCGATGATTATGATGAGCAGGAATGATGCCGGGAGTTGATCACCAAAGCTCGTAACAGTGGGAATGCGGAGGCCACGGGCTCAAAAAGGTCACGGATTCGTCACTTGACCCGATGAAAATCGATGAGAATTGATGTCAAGGAATGATAAGAAGAGTGGTCCAATGATGGCTGCAACCTGTTGAAGAATTGTTAATTAGTGGCATTGCATGTCATTAAATGACAGGACTGCACTAAGAAGCCAAACTCATTCGCAATGCGGAGGTCTGAATCGGCAGTCGGGCGAAGATGTCGCGTTGGGCGATCTCTCTGGCAGTGAAATGGCTAACTGGCTTGAGCCTCCTACGATCAGCGCGATGAAGCCCAAACACTCGTCTCAGCGACGTCTTCCGGGTCTTACGAAAACGCGTCCTCCACGATTACCTCCAACAATTGTTCTCGGCGCCCCGAAGACCGTTCGGCGAGCCCGAAAAGACCCTTGATTGAATAACGAAAATGGGTGAGCTAATAAGCAGGAAGCGCTCGGGTTGAAGCCGCACGGGGATCCCTGATTGACACCAAAAGGGAAGCCCCGGCCAAAGCGAAATCTGGAATCGAACGAACCAAACACGCCGCTATCAAAAACACCACTACCGGTAGGCCAATAATATTGCCCTCCCTGATAAGCAGATGCGTTCATTAGCGCAACCCTTGCCGCGAAAAGCTTAGCCTCGAGCTCTTGCCGATCTCTCGCATCTTGCTCAAGCCTTTTCTTTGCAAGAAATTCATCCAGCGCCGCCTCTCGCCGTGCCGCCTCGCGCCGCGTTTCCTCAAGGGAAGGAAGACCCAGTTCCTTTCGACGCTTTTCCGAGGTCGCCTCATTTATGAGCCGAGCGCGTTCGTAAGGATCCAGATCGCGGTTGGTTATCGTCCGAACGGCTTTCTGGGTCGCCGTAGTTGATGGTGGCGCCTGAACGCGATGCTCACCAGTGCGACGCAGAAAGCTTCCCGGAGAATCATTGTTTGCACGCTCGGTCGCGGGAATATCGATTGATTTCAGCCGCAATGAAATATTAACGCCTGGAGCAGCTTCGTAGATAACGGCATTCGAAGTGACAATGAAATCATCGGGAATCTCAACCCGGTTTCCGCCGTAGAACACGACGGTATAGGCGCCGGCGATTGTCCAACTCACAAAGATCAAAAATGTCATACTAATGACCCGCGTATAGATAAACCTTGGTGTGTGCATAATATACTTCCCCTGTCTGTTGATCTGACCTATCGATTCTGGAAACAGTTTCACCTCGCGAAGGATGGTTTGCGCCGCTTAGTGGCATTTGTCAGCGTGTAATTGCGGCAGCGATCTCAAAACCTTCTCTGTCAGTTGTCCAGAAGTTTCTGGATTTTAGAACAACTCAATCGACGTTGCCAACTCCCGTGGCAGACTTGACTAGCTTGAAGTACTGGCGATGCGCATAGAAGACAATCAACCAGAGGATTGCCACAACAATTGCCAATGCCATACCGCTTGGATTCAAGAACACTTTCTCATTACTTCAGTCCTCTTTTGATCCATGCGATTGACAGTGTTGGCGAAAAAGTGTGATTTCGTGGACTTAGTATCTGTTCGAGTGATGTAGTGGATCTATCTTCCACGACCTTAATACGCATTCCATCAAGTCATTGGACCATTTCATCTGACTCGATTGTGAGTCTTGGCTTGGTCGGATCGAGACGATCTCTGTAGGAGTTATAGTCGGGTGTCAGTCGCTCGTAATGTTCCGACATTAGCGGAGAGGAAATCATGAAATCGGCCGATGCCCGATTACACGCGACCGGAGTGTTCCAGACTACACTTATTCTCAATAGGGCCTTGACATCCGGGTCGTGGGGATGAGGCTCAAGCGGATCCCAGAAGAAGATCAGAAAATCGATCAGGCCCTCTGCAATCTTTGCCCCGAGTTGCTGGTCGCCACCCAGTGGACCACTCTGAAGTTTCTCGACAGGGATTCCCAGCACCTCCTCCAAAATGCGGCCAGTGGTTCCAGTCGCAAGCAATGCATGTTTACTAAGTAACTCGCGATTGAACCGCACCCAATCGAGCAGATCGGACTTTTTGTTATCATGCGCCACAAGCGCAATGCGTTTTTGTGGTTCCATTATCTTGGTCATAACTATTACTTCTCCTGCATGAGTCAAACGAAAAGCCTAATCATCAATGATGTTAAATCTTTCTTAACATTCATGTAGGACCAGTGCTGGCACCCTGCTACTGTGCAGTTCTAAGAGATTCACTCCTTGCAGCCCCAACCCGTAATAGAACTGATTATCTGCAAGTGATAGCTGCCTACGCCAGTCCGCCATACTTTTCTTTTTACTTGTTGATCACTTCCTCCCTCAACCAAGCTGAACTTTTACATACGACAAGCGGATATGTAAACTTACGCGTCTAACTTTACATGTGGCGAGGCCGTATCTAAACTTGGGGCGCCAAGGAACTGGGGCTGTTCAACCGCGTGTTCAAAGGATTTAATCAGGCCGAATGGGAACAGCTTACAAGATCTTCCCTCTCTACTAGGTATGCCCTCGCCATCAGGTCAATGGGATTCCCCTCAAACAACGAAACGGGAAAACCCGAGTAAATCCCTGCTGGCTGCAACCTGTTTAATTGTTTTGGTTTACAAAAATCTAGAACTGGCAGTCATGAGGTCAGGGGTTCGATCCCCCCGGCTCCACCAATACTTGCAATAGATTACGGTCTGATTAGAGTGCTCCAGGTCATTCGAAAAGATTCGACCATCCGCGCAGTCTTTCGAGTGAATCAAGGGAATCAATTCGTCGGGAGCAAATACCAATTACAACTAGACTAATAATGGCTCTTGCTCCCGCGTTCGCGATTTGTCCAGAACCTCTCTGACCTTTTTAGCGAGAACCTGCGCGGTAAATGGCTTCTCTATGAAATTCATGCCTGGTTGAAGCACGCCATGATGCACTATCGCATCATCCGTAAAGCCTGACATATAGAGAACCTGCATTTCGGGGTGCAGTGCCACGATGGCGTCGGCAGCTTGCTTGCCATTCATTTTTGGCATCACCACATCAGTCAATAACAACTGGATTTCTCCCCGATGAGTTTGACAGAGGGCCAGGGCTTCTTGTCCGTTTTGGGCGGGCAAAACGCGGTAGCCGCCGGACTCGAGAACGTCTCTCGCCAGCTTTCTGACCATCTCCTCGTCTTCCACTAGAAGAATCGTTTCATTAGCCCTCGTAAGGAAGCCTTCCGAAACTTCAGATTGCGGGTCTATGGACAATTCCTCGATGATAAAGGGTAGGTAGATCTTGAACGTGGTGCCGTGTCCAGGCTCACTATAAACCCAGAGGTTGCCACCAGACTGTTTTACGATGCCATAAACCATCGACAATCCTAAGCCAGTTCCCTTTCCCACCTCCTTGGTAGTAAAGAACGGCTCGAAGACACGGGCACGCGTGTCGGCATCCATTCCCACACCCGTGTCGGACACTGCCAGCATTACGTAGTGACCGGGCTTGACTGCCATGTGCATCTCGGAATAAGCCTGGTCCAATTCGGCATTTGCCGTCTTGATCGTGATCTGACCGCCATCTGGCATTGCATCGCGAGCATTGACGACAAGGTTTATAAGAATCTGTTCGACCTGACCTGGATCAGCGTTGACGTTGCCAAGATCCGCACCAAGCGAGGTGACTACCTGGACATCTTCACGGATAAGACGGCAAAGCATCTTACTCAACCCATCAACCAATTCATTTAGGTCCAGAACTTGAGGCTTTAGGACCTGCTTACGACTGAAGGCAAGCAGTTGTCGCGTCAGCGATGCGGCCCGGACGGCAGCCTTGTGTATCTCTTCCACTCGTTCAGTAACGCGAGCGTCCAACCCGCCTTTCCTGGATATCATGTCGCTGTACCCGATGATTACTGTTAGTAGATTATTGAAGTCGTGAGCTATCCCGCCGGCCAGGCGTCCCACGGCCTCCAGCTTCTGCGATTGCCGCAGTTGCTCTTCAGTCTTCTCGAGGGCTTCTTCAGCTTCTTTCCGGTCAGCAATCTCCTTCTCCAGTGAAGCCACAGCCTGCGTCAATTGTGCGGTCCGCTCCTCGACGCGCGCCTCCAGCTCATCATGTGCCTGCTGTAACGCCTTCTGTGCCAGTCGCGCGTCGGTGATATCACGCGCGACAATCGAGGCGCCAGTGAGCCTGTCCGTCGTGTCCCTAATCGGCGATATAGACAGTGAGAGATAAATCTCTTTACCGTCCTTTCTCACACGCAACGTTTCATAACCGTCGAGGCTTTCGCCCCGGCTGGACGTCTCATGGATCTGCCGCAATTCATCACTCTGCTCGGGCGGAATTAAGACCGATATAGGCTTGCCCACTACCTCTTCAGCCGTGTAACCGTATATTCGCTCCGCTCCCTTGTTCCAACTTGTGATGATTCCGTCCAAAGTCTTGCCAAAAATCGCATCATGGGAGGACTCCACAATCGAAGCAAGCTTGAGTAAAGTCTCTGCTGTTTGCCGGCGCTCGCTAAGACCGCGAAGCGAAGCCATGATCCCACTGCCCACACCAGAAAAGAAAAAACAGACTGATGTGTTCAGTGCCATGGGTATTGATGAGCCGCCATACATCAGTGGAGCGCCATACACGTATCCCAAGGAGAAACTTAGGCCAATGAAGGCAACGACAACTGACAGGCATTTGGCAATACTATCCGACCAGTTACTCCTCAATGTGATAAGTAGAAAGGCCACTCCGAGGAAACAAAACGTCAGCGCGGTGAAGAAAGCCATCCTGCCTACGGGCGCCAAACCAAGAGTCTCCGCAGGAAAGTTGAAGACCAAGCGATCGACTCTCAGATCGGCCCCAGCAAGATATTCACTAAGCCGTGCTAGTGCCACCAGAGTGACGAGGATAGCCCCACCACGCAGGACTATCAGTTTGGCTGGGGGCCCGGATCGTGTTGTCAGCATTGCCCCCGTGAGAACGAACAACAAGGCAGTGTTAGGCGCCATAGGAATGTAAGACGAGTTGAAACCGCGAAGCGTATCGGATTCCAGAAACCATCCAACTATCGCGGCGACCCCAATCAGCGCCACCAGTAGCCCGGCTACCTGACTAATGATTTCGTATCGACTGATCGGCAAGGATTGAGATTTCATTGTCTGAGTCTCTCTGTAAATTGGTGAAGAGGTAGTTCAACGAGGAGCTGGCACTAAAACGGTATGCCTCTGATTCGGATGTTTTTGGCCGCCTGATAGGTCTGCAAAAAAAGCCGAGTTCGAGCACTCGCCGCGGTAGTTTCTTCCAGAGTCACTGCGGGACGCCTCTGATGGAAATTGTGCCAACTGGGGGGTGCGGTCACGATGGGACCCCAGGGTAGAGTCGAACCCCTAAAGAGTCTTAGCCAAATACGCCCTAACGTCAAGGGAATGTTGTGCATCACTCAACAGAGTTGGCCACAGTTCCGACATGCTACCCACGGTTTTGGCGTGCATGGACAGTACGGGGTGGGTGAAATGAAGACTGAGGGCTGGTTTTTCGAACGTGCGCAGTTACGGTCTGCGCCTACGATTCACCAACGTGCGCCGTTACAAACGGCCTGATTAAACGAGCACTTTCACTCCGAGGTCATGATCACCGGTTGGAGTGCGGGCCGCAAGTTGGCCGCACGCTGCATAAATATCACGCCCACGCGGCCGGCGTACAAATGTCGGGACTCCCTTTCCCTCGAGAATACGCCTGAAACTCGCAATGCTTTGCGGCGTCGATGGTTGATACGGCAGCGGCTCGGCAGGGTTATGCGGAATCAGATTGACCTTCGTGCGCAACTCGAACCGGTTCAAGAGATTCCCAAGCTGGCGTGCATGTTCCTCCGAGTCGTTCACTCCGGCGAGCATGACGTATTCAAAAGTGAAACGTTCTCCTCTTCGCAGTGAAAGTTCAAACTCCTTACACGCCGCCAGCAGCTCATCAAGCGGCCACTTCTTATTAATCGGCATCAGGACGTCGCGCAACTCGTCATTCGGGGCGGCAAGCGAGATTGCCAGATGAGGCCGGTCCGGGATCGTTGCGAGCTCCCGGATACGAGGCACCACCCCGGCAGTTGAAACGGTAACCCGGTTCGGCACGATGTGAAGTCCTTCCGGGTCGGCCATGATCCGCAGCCCCTTTAGTAGTGACTCGAACGCCAGGAAGGGCTCTCCGGCGCCCATCCCTACAAGGTTCGTCCCGCGGGGTGGCGTTATCCCAACACCATAAGCATCGTTAAGTGCAATGATGATCTGTTCAACTATCTCCCCGGGCGTGAGCGACCGCAACAGACCAAGCTGAGCAGTCAGGCAAAAGCTGCATTTAAGAGGACATCCCGACTGAGAAGAAAAGCAGATCGTGTCGCGCCGCTCTTCGGGTATAAAGACGGTCTCGACTGGGAAATTATCGAGGGTCTTCATCAGGTAGCGGCGCGTTCCGTCTTCGGAAACAAATCGCGACTCGACTGTGAGAGACGACGCCGTGGCAAATTCGTCCAACCGGTTGCGCAAGTCCATGGGTAGTTCAGTGATTTCGGAGAACGATCGCAACCTTCGGTGTTGAAGCGCGGCGAAGAGCTGGCGTCCCCGGTAGGCGGGCTCACCTAACTGCTCGACGAACGAGACGAGTTCGCCCTGAGAGAATCCCGTTAAATGTACCCTTTGATCAGCCATTTTCGCTTTATCTTAGCATCCGGATTATTGCTCTCACGAGTCAAACTCGAAGTACTGAGAGGCCAAGTCAGGCAATTTGTTTTACAATGCGTGCGACACAATGAATTAAGGGTCCGGCAAGACGAAAGCCACTTCAGTTCACCAGATGCGAATGGCCAGCACTGCGGAAATCGCGCCCGACAAGCTGCCCCGGGAGATGCAGCAACACACCTACTCGATTATGTACCGCGTGGAAGGGACGCACTGGTGGTTTGTTGGGCGTCGTCGTATTCTGTCCCAGTTTCTTAAACAGATCTGTGGCGCGCCTGGCGCCAAGCGCCCGCGAATCCTCGATGTGGGCTGCGGAACCGGAGCAAATCTCGAGTTGCTCAAGACATTTGGCGAGGCCGAAGGCGTTGACGTTTCCATTGAGGCCCTCGAGTTCTGCCGCAGTCGCGGGCTTCAAAGGGTGCGGCAGGGTGAGGCTGAATCTCTGCCATTTGACGACAACTCGCTGGACCTGGTAACGGGTCTGGATGTCGTCGAGCACCTCGATGACGACCTTGCGGGTCTGCGTGAGTTTCACCGCGTGCTAAAACCCGGAGGGAGGACTCTACTCTTTGTCCCTGCTTTTATGTTTCTCTGGGGTGTTCAAGACGACGTCAGCAATCACCGGCGACGCTACACTCTGGGCCAGCTAAAGGCGTTGTTGCAAAGAGCGGGTTTCACAGTAGAGCGATCCACTTATGCCAATATCACTTTCTTTGGTCCGATACTGCTGGGACGTCTGGTGATGCGATTCACAGGTTTACGGCCGGAATCAGAGAACAATATCAACGTTGGGTTTCTCAATGGTCTTCTAGGGAAAATTCTGGGTGCTGAGAGTTTGGTACTTCGATACATGTCGTTGCCGTTTGGTGTATCGGCGATTTGCGTAGCGCGCAAGGATTAGTTGGACGTTCAAGAACACCACTCAAGGGAATGAAGATATACGACGACGAGGAGACGCTAAAGCGTCAGTCGACTAAGCTCTCCCCCAAAAGGGAGGCGCCGGAAATCTCTGTCTTCTTGCCGGTCTACAATGAAGAGCCGAACCTTTTGCCTTTGCATTCAAGATTGGACGAAGCTCTTGGCGCACTGGGTCGTTCTGCCGAAATCATTTACGTTGATGACGGCTCTACCGACGGCAGCCTGGCACTCCTGCGCGAGCTAGCGACGTTGGATTCAAGGGTGCGAGTAATTGCGCTCAGGAGAAACTACGGTCAAACGGCGGCGATGGCTGCGGGAATTGATGCGGCCAGTGGTCAGGTGCTCATTCCAATGGACGCTGATCTGCAAAATGATCCGGCCGACATCGTTCGTCTTCTTGACCGTTTAGATGAAGGGTACGACGTGGTTTCCGGATGGCGAAAGAACCGAAAGGACAGACTAATCACTCGCAAACTGCCGTCGATGATTGCGAACCGGTTGATTTCCTGGATCGGTGGTGTCCCGTTACATGACTACGGATGCTCTTTGAAAGCTTACAGGCGCGAGTCTCTCCAGGACGTGCGTCTCTACGGCGAGATGCACCGGTTCATTCCCATTTATGCTTCGTGGGCCGGCGCGCGCGTTTCCGAGATCCCCGTCGAACACCACCCGCGGACGATGGGCAAGTCAAAGTATGGGTTATCGCGAACGCTGAAGGTTGTGTTCGACCTGATGACAATCAAGTTCCTCGCATCGTATCAGACGAAGCCAATCTATGTGTTTGGCTCGTTTGGCATGCTCGCCTTCCTAATCTCGATCCTGGCCGGGCTATATGCCGTGTTCCTGAAGTTGATTCACAAAGCGGACTTTGTGCAGACGCCATTGCCGATTCTTGCGATCGTGATGTTCGCAGTGGGAGTGCAGTTTCTTCTGATGGGTTTGCTCGCCGAGATGCTTGTGCGCACGTATCATGAATCGCAGGCGAAATCGATCTACGCAGTGAGAGAAAAATTTGGCTTCCCTGAAGCCTGAATCCTATGTGTGGAATAACGGGCTGGGCCTACCTTGACCCTCACAAGCCCCCGATTGAGGGCGCGAGGGAACTGCTGCACTCGATGTGCGAGCGCATGGTCCATCGGGGTCCTGACTCTGAGGGCCTGATGGTCGCGCCCGGCGTCGCCCTGGGCATGCGCCGGCTGGCAATTATCGATCTAATTACCGGAGAGCAGCCGGTTTACAACGAAGACGGGAGCATTGCCGTTGTCCTGAACGGGGAGATCTATAATTACCGCGAGCTGCGTAGTGAACTCGAAGCTCAGGGCCACTCCTTCCGCAGCGCCTCCGATACGGAAGTATTACCGCATCTTTATGAGGTGTATGGACTCGAGATGGTCCAGCACCTCAATGGAATGTTTGCGTTTGCGCTCTGGGACGCAAAGCGCCGCCGGCTTTTCATTGCGCGCGATCGCTTTGGTGAGAAGCCGCTTTACTGGGCCAACTTTGAGGATACTCTCCTTTTCGCTTCCGAGCCGAAGGTCTTACTTGCGCATCCAGCCGTCCGCCCGTCACTGAACCTCCCGGCGCTGCGGCAGTATCTCTCGTTCGATTACGTTCCGGCGCCGTTTTCAATCTACGCCGGGATTAACAAACTTCCGGCTGCTCATACGCTCACGCTCGAAAGGGGCCACATCTCAGTTCGCCCCTACTGGAAGCTGAAGTACAAATCACCCGACGTTGTTCCCACAGAAGCTGAGGCCACCGAGAAACTGCGGGAACTACTGGCTGACTCGGTGCGGATGCGGCTGGTGTCTGATGTGCCGCTGGGCGTCCTGCTTTCTGGAGGGATCGACTCATCAACGGTTGCAGCACTGGCGGTTGCCGCTTCATCTGAACCGGTAAAAACATTTTCCATCTCGTTCGCCGAATCCTCTTTTGACGAGTCGGCCTACGCGCGCGGCGTGGCCAAGATGCTCGGCACAGACCACCACGAAGAACGTTTGAGCGCGAATCTGGCAGCTAACCTGGTGAGCGATATTGGATCGTGGATGGACGAGCCATTCAGCGATCCCTCACTCGTGCCGACGTATCTCCTGTCGCGCTTTACACGCAAACACGTCACCGTCGCGCTAGGCGGCGATGGCGGTGACGAATTATTCGCAGGCTATCCAACGTACGGGGCCCATCGCCTGGCCGAACTCTATTCCCGGATACCTCAATTCCTAAAAAGCGGTGTCATCGAGCCCACGGTGCGTTTTCTGCCGGTGAAGACGAAGAACCTGTCATTCGACTATAAGGCGCTGCGGTTCATTACGGGAGCAAAGTACGATGATGTGGTGCGACACCATGTCTGGATTGGATCTTTTACTCCTGACGAACAGATGGAACTATTGACGCCGGAAGCTCTCGAGGCCAGCGATAGCGACATCTATCGCGACGCTCGCCGCATGGTGGCCGAGTGTGACGCCGATAACCTCACGGAGCACATGCAGAACCTTGATACAAGGTTATATCTTGCTGAAGACATCCTGACGAAAGTTGATCGGGCCAGTATGTCAGTGTCGCTCGAAGTCCGGGCGCCTTTTCTCGATCCACGGGTAGCCGAATATGCGGCCTCACTTCCGGCGCATTACAAGCTTCACGGTCGAACGTCAAAGTACATACTGAAGCAGGCGGTCAGGGATCTTGTTCCGTCATTCGTCACCCGGCGCAGTAAGAAAGGTTTTGGTATTCCCGTAGCCGAATGGTTGAAGGTCAAGCTGCGCCCGCTGGCCCGCGATCTTCTCTCGCCTGAACGAGTGCGCCGCGCCGGGGTCTTTAACCCAGAGTATGTCACGCGTCTACAGGACGAGCATGAGCGCGGGATTGCCAACCATCGCAAACTGCTCTGGACGCTACTGATGTTCGAACTATGGCACGAGAGCTTTATCGAGACACCACGGCGCATCGAAACATCTGTTAGCAGCAGTAATTAAGAACGCCTTTATCGCCGCGTCCTGACCGTCCCTGGAATGCAGCAACCGAATATCGCGAAAGCCGCTGCGGACCTTTACGAATGGTGCCGGAGCTCTGAGTTTGCGGGCCACGATCCTTTCGATGGGTTGAATAGCCGACTCTTTCAGGCAACTCCGCTGAAGCATTTTGCGGTCGCGCGGTTGCTCTGGACGCAGCTATTGAAGCGTTCGCCGGTTGACCTGCGCCGCCTGGCGCTGGTTCCGAAGGGAAAGAATCCAAAAGGGATCGCACTTTTCGCACTCGGCGCGCTTGCCAATCATCGGCGTCTCGAGAACGAAGAAAGCGCGGGCCAGGCGAAACAGTTGCTCGCCGAACTGCTGAACCTGAAGCTGGAGGGATGGAGTGGTGCTGCCTGGGGCTATAACTTCGATTGGCAGAGCCGGGTTCTTTATGCGCCACGAGGCACACCTGCAATTGTGCCCACTGCATTTTGCGTGCGGGCATTAGTGGAAGGAGCGCTGGCATTCGAAGATCCAGTCTATTTAACCACTGCGCGAACGGCCTGCGACTTTATTCTCGAAGACCTAAAACGCAGCATCGGGTCTGAGGTATCTTTTGCTTATACCCCGGACTCTCAGACGCGCGTATATAACGCGAGCATGCTCGGCGCTGAAACTCTGGCACGGGTTGGCGCGCTGACAGGGGAGAAAGCTTTACTTAATGAAGCGATCCAGGCAACGCGTCATGTCGTGAAGCAGCAACGCGCCGACGGGTCATGGCCGTACGGCGCCGGCGCCAATCAGACCTGGGTTGATAACTTTCACACCGCCTATCTGTTGAGCTCACTGGCGGCGATCATTCGCTATTGCGAGGGAGTTGAAGATGAGTTTGGAGCACCTTTGCTTAAAGGTTACAACTTCTGGCGCGCCAGCTTCTTTCTTGCGGACGGATGTCCGAAGTACTACCATGACCGACTCTATCCGGTAGATACGCATGCGGCCGCTGCGGCAATCGTGACATTCCTGGATCTCCGGCAAATAAGTGAAGAGGCGCTGCCGCTGGCGAGGAGAATCGCCGCCTGGAGCATTATCAACCTACGCGACGAGTCCGGGTTCTTTTTCTACCAGCGGCGCCGGTTTACTACCAATCGCACGCCGTTCATGCGATGGACGCAGGCATGGATGCTTTATGCGCTGGCGCGCCTGCTGGAAGAAGACGCACAGAGTTAGGTCCGGTTACTGGAGACCAGGCAACCAAGATAGTTCCTTTCGTCGATCTGAACGCCCAATACTCGAGCATCAACGAAGAGATCGATACGGCGGTCGCTGCTTCTCGCGGGAGTTGCCAGTTTGTCCCGGTGAGCCAGGCCGGGAATTCGAGAATGAATTCGCTGCTTAATGCGGGCCCTCAAACGCAACTCTAGAGTTCTTCAATGCGCATCTGGATTGATCTTGCCAATTCGCCGCACGTCCCCTTCTTTAACGCGCTGCTCAAGCCTATCGCGGAGCGCGGCAATGAGATCCTGATCACCGCGCGAGACTTCGCTGAAACAGTTGAACTGGCTGCATTGACAGGATTGAAAGCAGAAACAATCGGCGCGTATGGAGGACGAGCTTTGTCGCGTAAGGCAGGAAATCTCCTCCAGCGTGCTCGCGCGTTAAAGCGTTGGGCGCGCGACCTGAGTCTTGACCTCGCTCTCAGTCACAATTCTTATTCGCAGTTAGTTGCGGCGCGCATGTTGGGATTGAGAAGCGTGACGTTAATGGATTACGAATTTCAGCCGGCCAACCATCTGGCCTTCAGGCTCGCTACTCGTGTGATCGTGCCGGCCGCATTCCCAACTGACAGCCTGCGGAAGTTCGGGGCCCATTCTGAAAAGGTGTGCCGCTATGACGGGACAAAAGAGGACGTTTACCTCGCAGACTTTCAGCCTGATCCAGACTTTCGGGAACGTCTGAACGCGCTCGGCGTCGGCATTGAAGACGTACTCGTTGTCATGCGTCCACCTGCGCGCGATGCGCTCTACCATCGGTTTGAGAATGATCTGTTTACGGAATTATTCGAGTGGATCTGTTCTCAGCCTGGAGTGCGGATAATTCTGCTTGCGCGTAACGCTTCCCAGCAGCAAGCCTATGCAGGATGTGCGGGAACAAGAGTCATTCTGCCGCAACAGCCGCTCGACGGAGCAAATCTCATTGCCGCAAGCGATCTGGTCGTTAGTGCAGGCGGGACAATGAATCGGGAAGCGGCCGCTTTGGGAGTGCCGGCAATAACTACCTTTGCCGGAAAGTGGGCCGCAATCGATGAGCAGTTGGTCCGGGAAAACCGGCTTGTGAAAGTCACCTCTCTAGAAGATGTTGAAAAGGTTACGATCAGGAAGAAACTCGCGCCGGATCCGCGAAGGGCTGTAAAGGTGAAGGCTCAGGTGGTGGACCTAATTCTCGGTCCGATGACTGGGAGTTCAAATCATCCGGTGGTCTCTTAATTTGTAGGGGTGGCCCACCGTGGCCGCTCTTAACCGCCGAAACATTCTTTCACTGTGGGCGGCCACGGAGGGCCACCCCTACAAATTAAGAGATCACTAATCATCGGGCTGAGGATTTTCTGGGTGTTGGTACCGCTCAATCTGATCTTTACCTCTATAGAGTGCTGCATAACCACATCCAGGGCAGGTAAGTGTGAACGTACCGCCGGACAGGTCAGACTGTCCTTTAGTCAAATCACGAAGAAAGGCAAATCTGATCTTGCACTTTTCGCAACTAACCACCAGATACCATTCACCGGGCTTAAAAAGCATTGGGGGACTCACTCTCGCTAAAACGTTAATACCTTGAAATGGAGCGTCGGCTAAGCGAATGAAGACGGGAATCTGTGATTTAGATCATAGCAAGGTTGTCAATAAGGACGCTCCGGCGCTATAAGAGACAAGTTCTGCTTAAAGACTCTGAATGAAGCCAAAGCCGGTTAAGAAGCAGTTGACACAGCCCAAGGCAGTGCGGGTTCCAGCCCATGCTCCTCGCTGGGTCGTGCCTGCAGTAAGAACCGCCTTGGTAATGACAGACATTGCGCTAAGTGCCCTATCGTTTGCAGTAGCGTTCTATGTGCGGGAAGGCCAACAGTTCTTTGCTCCCGGGCAGGGAGTGCTGAGTTGGACCAGCACTTTCGCTCCCTATGCCTCACTGCTGCCCTTTGTGGTACTTATCCGCGTAGTTGTGCTGGCAAACTACGATCTTTACAGACTGCGTGGGGAGTTCTCACTTCTTGACGATTTAATCCGCATCTTCAAAGCAGTCGCGGTCAGCTCGTTGTTGATCGTGGCGGCGGCCTTCCTGTACCGCGGCGGTTTCGAGTTTCGTGCCTTCTCGTATGCCCGCGGCGTCTTCGTGCTCGATTTTGTTCTGGCGTTTTCGAGCTTCGCTCTCGTGCGGGTGATGATTCGCGCCGCCCAAACGTTCGCCCGTCGCCGCGACTTGAACCTTATTCCAACGCTCGTAGTGGGTCGCGGTCCGGGCGCTGAACTTTTCATCAAAGAGATTCAGGGACGACCCGAGCTGGGCTATCGAGTCATCGGCGTGGTGGAGAATGGTCCCATCACTGCCGAAGTGCCGGAAACTTACGAGGGCGTCCCTGTGCTTACGAACCTTGCGGGGCTGCCTGAAGCAATTCGCGAGTCAGGCGCCAACGAGGTAATCATCGCCGACCCGAACGTCAGCGGTAATGCACTGTTTGACGTGATGATGCGCTGCGGCCAACGTGGAATAGAGTTTCGGATCGCACCCAGCCTTTTTAACGTCCTCCCGCGCAAAACCGAGATCGATCAAATCGGCGCTCTGCCGATGATCACGCTGTTTCGCTCACCGTTGTCGAGCACGGCCCGCGTCGTGAAGCGAGCTTCCGACCTCGTGATCGCGAGTGCCGCCAGTCTCGTCCTACTACCCCTCTCTTTAATTGTCGCAATGCTGATCAAACTGGACTCGAAGGGACCGATTCTCTACTGCCAGGACCGGGTTGGCATGGACGGCCGGATCTTCCGTTTCTACAAGTTTCGCACAATGTATCAGGAGACCGATGATGCCGTTCATCGCGAGTTTCAACGCCGCTTCATTGCCGGTCACCCCGAGGCAAACTTTGGCGATGACGATCGACCTGTTTACAAATTATATGGCGACAAACGGATTACCCGAGTAGGTCGTTGGTTGCGACGCACCAGTCTTGATGAGGTACCCCAACTCTTGAATGTGCTGCGCGGTGACATGAGTATCGTGGGCCCTCGACCGCCTATTGCTTATGAGGTCGAGTCTTACGAGCTTTGGCATCGCAAGCGGCTTGACATGAAACCTGGATTGACCGGGCTCTGGCAGGTTTCAGGTCGTAACCGCCTCCCATTCGAAGAGATGGTGCGGCTCGATCTCTATTACATCGAAAACTGGTCTCTGCTTCTCGACTTCAAGATCATACTGCGAACCATGATCGTGATTCTTAGAGGTGATGGTTATTAAGTCCGCCTCAGTTAACCCGTTTGTCTGACATCGCATTTACCGACTCTGTAATTAATTCTTTGAGCACATCAACGTCAACATCTGCCAGTCTCTTAATATAAAGACAAGACTTGCCGGTCTTGTACTTACCAAGGTTCTCCATCAAGCTTTCGAACCGTTCAAATCCGGGCATGATGTATAGAGTCAAATCGGTCTTTCGCGGGGAAAAGCCAATCACCGGCCATTCACCCTCCCGACCGCTTTCGTAGCGATACCTATAAGTCCCGAAGCCCACAATGCTGCTGCCCCACATCCTGGGCTTGACGCCGGTTGCCGACTTCATCAACTTAACGACGGCCATACAGTCTTTGCGACGCTTTTCGTCAAGACGACCGAGAAACTCAGTTACGCTCTCGGAAGTAGGTTTCGTTTTCAGCTCAGCCATTAACGTCTCCTTGTGATCAAATCTTCACATGCCCGCAAGTGACACCGCAAGCAACACCACCTTCCTGATTCCCCTGTAGAACGGCTCAATCTCGCAATTCTCGGTCAACGCATGCGCATCACTGCATGGTCCGGCGCCAGTCGAGATTGAAGGGATGCCGGCCAGCAGGGCGGCGCTCGAGTTGTTGGAACCTGTCGGCGTAATTGACGGATTGAATCCCAGGGCGCGATGCACGGCTTCGGCGATTTTCACAAGTGGTGACTCTCTGTTCCCCGGAAGGGCTGCTACCGGTGACGACGAAATAATGTCGGTCTTCACTGTCATGCCGGCGCGTTGTGCTTCTTCTTCGATGATCGCGGCAATCTTTGCTTCCAACTCAGAGATTACGCGGTTATCGGTCGATCTCAGGTCTACTGTAAACCAGGCATCAGACGCTTTTGCGTTAACTACCTCTGAGCCCCCCAGCATGCCAACGTTCAGATTTGAAGGGGGGTTGTTCGGCACCTGGAGTTCGTAGATGCGGGCAATCGCGCGAGCCACAGGCAGGCTGGCAGAATAGGGCGGCGTGCGTGACCGGGTGTGACCGCCGGGTCCAATCAGGTGATGTCGATACCAATTGATGCCGATTCCGGCATAGGTGAATCCTTCATAACCTCCATCTAACGCCACAAAGTAATCGACCTTTCCTTTGTTCTCTTTGGCAAAGTGCTCAGCTCCGGTGAGACCCGTCTCCTCTTCAGTGCTGAACAGGAAAACCAGATCGCCTTTTGTTTGAATGCCGGCCGCATCCAAAGCTCGAATCGTTGCCAACATGGCTTCGACGTTACGCGTATTGTCACCTACGCCCGGAGCATAGACCCGGCCATCCTTTACCGTGGCTTTGATCTTCAGCCCCGGCTGAAACACAGTGTCGAGATGCCCATCGAGGACGACTCTCGGACCGCCTCCAGTCCCCTTGCGTTCGCCAATCAGATTACCGGCTCCGTCATAGCGAATGTTCTCGAGCTTGTACTGCCGCAGCAGCTTCTCGATATAGCGGGCTCGCTCCTGCTCGTGGCCAGACGGGGCGTTTATCTCGGTTATGGCAATCCATTCGCGTAAGATCTCATCGCGATTCTCTTCAATGTGGTCAAAAGCCTTCTTGAGTCGCGGATCGTCCAGAATAGTCTTTACCTGCCCGGCATTTGACGGCGGTTCCTGCGCTGAAACGCCGATTAAGGCGATTAGCATAAAGGCGGAGAGACAGAACGAAAATCGACTAACAGATCGGCGCATCGGTTTCCTCAATTGATTTAGGAGGTTTGGAGCGTAAACTTCTAGAACTTCAGGACGAGCCGACAGAGTGCGGGTGCTGGTAACGCTCAATCCGATCACTATCGTACTCGCTGTTGTGGTGGCATTGAGGGCAGGTAATCACATAACTCCCCTTTATCTCGGATTTGCCCTCGCTCAGATCACCGAGAAACGGGAGCTTGATTTTACAACCATCACAGGTGACAACCAGATACCACTCACCAGGTTGCATTCGGACATAGGAAACATGGGGGTCTCCTCCTATGCGTAACGGTGAAATTTTTTGTGGCCCTCTTATACCACCGCGCCGTGACTTCGGCAACAAAACAGCTGCTTGTCCGTAGTCCGTAGTCCGTTGTCAGGTGTTTGGTCTTTGGTCTTTGGCCTTTGGCCTTTGGCCTTCGGTCTTGGGTTATGGCTTTTGGGCTTGGTTTTTGTCTTTGATCTTGCGGGCCAAGACCAAAGGCCAAAGACCAAACAACTGACCACGGACCACGGACAACTGACCACTGACCACCATTCAACTCAACGGCCGATAGCTAAGACCGAGTGTCATGATTCTCTGTAACAACTGCTCGTACAGCAAGCCCGACTGCTCCGCCGCTTCCGCAAAATCTTCGCCGTACGAAAGGTTTGGGTTTGGATTGGCCTCCAGCAGGTAAAGCTCCCCGGCATCGTTAAGACGATAATCAAGACGAGCATATCCGCTCAGAAACAACTGCCGATAGATACGCCGTGAAAGATGAGCGATCTTTGTCTTCAACTCAGGCGTTAGATTAGCGGCTTCCGTTGTGACCCCAACCTTCTCCTGGTATCCGTAATCCCATTTGAGTTTGTAAGTAGCGATGTTGGCAACGCCTTCAGGAAGCTTCTCAATCTTTAGTTCCCAGGGTGTGAAGGTCTGAAGCCGATCGTTACCCAGCATGCCGACATAGATCTCGCGGCCCTCGATATACTGCTCCGCAATCGCGGTGGTGTTTGTTTGCCGGTGAATAAACCCGACACGCTCGGCGAGTTTCTCGTCGTCGTGGACAATAGAGGCCTGCGAGATTCCCACTGAACCTTCCTCGGTAATCGATTTTACAAGGACGGGAAACTTCAAACGGGCCGGCCGCCGGACCTTTCGCTTTACCGGAAACACGGCAAAGGCGGGGACATGGATGCGATGGTAAGCGAGAATCTTCTTCGAGAGCGCTTTGTCATGAGCAAGGGTCAAGCCGCGAGGATTGCAGCCAGTGTAGGGCTGCTTCAATAGTTCGAGATAACTGACCATATGCTGATCAAAGAGCGGGTGACCGTGAAACTCTTCAAGCAGATTGAACGCGATATGGGGGCGAAACTCAGCAATGGCCCTTCTCAGGTCATTCAACTCGCTATAAAGCCCGACGACATTAACTTCGTGGCCCATTTCGCGGAGTGTGGCTGTGACGTCATATTCGCATTTCCAGGGTTGAATCTCCTTTTCAGTGAGGCCCTCTATTGAATCTGGTGGGACCAGATCCTCATGGGCCAGCACAAGAACTCGCAGGCGTTTTCTCATAGAAGTTCTACAGGGCGACCCGATGATAGCCTGAATGGATCACGTTCATAATCTGCACGGTGAGCATGACCATCGATTTCTGTTTCGCTTCGGTTTCCGGAAGCGTAAGCCTGAGGCGCAACTCCTTGCAACGTTCAATCATATGCTGCAACACATGATTGATCGTGTACTGGTGAACTCCTGTTCCTTCGGCGACGAGTTCACGCAACTCGGGGCGGAAGTCTCGCAGGAAACTTGCCGCGGTGGGTCTCTTCTTAAAAAGCCCATCGTCCGAAAAGATGCGGCGCAGATCTTTATCATAGACGTCGGGCCATTCCACTGAGTACTGTTCGCGTTTGTGCTCGTAATGCTGTCGGAGCGTGAGCTTGAATGATGACAACGGTTCGACCTTTCTACGGGTCTTGTTCTTTGCTGGTTGGCCCTTTATTTCACTTATCAGCTCATCGACGAGCTCGAGTTTTTGCAGTGCCGGCCACCCCCGGTAACGCTGCCGCCACCGGGAGTTGGGTGTCAACCAGACGGCAAAGGTTTCGGCAAAATCTTCGGCCGGATGCGATTGCGCGTACCAGGCGCGCAGGTGCAGAACATAGTTACGGCTTCGGGGTCGAGGTTTGTACGTCACCGGATAGGGGGTCCGGAAGGAACCGAACAACTGGGCCCAGCGTCGACGACGATGCAGTTGATAAGCGGTGTCGATCGCATGGCCCGCTTCATGACGAAGAACGCGCATGCACTCGATGTCGCTGCCGCCCTCAACCTCGAGCATCTGCCTGCGTTCAAGCTCGCTGAGACGCGGATGCGCCAGGTAGAAGGGGATCGCTACACCGGGCACCTGATCAGGGGAAAAAAACTCCGACGACAGCCATACATGAGGTTTAAAGCCGATGCCGCGCGTTTCCAGTTCTTCATAGAGTCGATCGATGCGATCGGCTAGCGGCGAATGGTCGATCCGGAGCGGTAGATCGCACAACCTCAGGCTCAGGAGCTGTTCATCGGTTAAGCGGTGCAGACTTCTTGGCAAATTAATCCTTTCAACAAGGCTGAAGTACTAACGGCGCAACTCAGCGAAGCGCCTCATCCAGCACGGACCGGTCGTTTAAAAGGAGCCACTCGATAATCGAAAGCGGCAAACTACCCTGCTGCAACAGGTCATCGTGAAACTGGCCCAGACGAAACTTCGCTGCTTGCTGGTCGCGATACTTGCCAAGCAGTCTCATGATCTGCCACTTGCCGGTCATGTAAGTAATCTTCTGGGTCGGGCTGGCTGCCGCTCCAGCCGCTTCCCCAGTCGCCGCTTCCCGATCAAGACCCCCAGCCTCCATGAAGTACTTTACCGCCTCATCGAATGTCCACTTGCCGGTATGGAGATTTACATCGACTCCGATTCGCGCCGCTCGATAACGTGAAAGTCGCAGGATCTGACCTTGCGCTGGTGAGTTATTCGGATAGAGACCCGTACGCATCAACATCTCTTCTGTATACAATGCCCAGCCTTCAATGAGGATGTTGTCTGCATGCTGCCTCCTGATTTCGTTGCTCAGATGGTTAGCGATTGAGAGCTGAAGAAAGTGGCCTGGCACCCCTTCGTGACCAAGGATTGGACGCGGGTCTTCAATTGCCGCACGAATGTAGAAATTTCGGCTTTTGGGATTATAGGTCGGAATGAAATAGAACCCGCTCGGATCCTTGTCGTAGACACCCGGAGGATTCATGAAACCTCCCGGCGCCGTTGGCTTGAACGCTTCAGGTAACTGGCGAATGTAGAACGGACCAACATAGGCGGGAATGGTTACCAGGCGGTTCGTCTTGAGAAACTCGATCATCTCTTGCTGCCGGCTTTCGTAGGCTTTCAAAAATGCCTGCTGGTCCGCAGGAATCTCCTTGCTGCGCGCGGGATCAGGGTCTGCAAACGAAGGATCAGGCAGCAGAGACTCAAGCGCCCGATAGCGCGCCAACTCAACTTGACCCAGCATCTCCAACTGCCTCGCGTTGAGCGGCAATAGATAGACGTTCTGCAAGAGGTAGTTATAGTTCTCTTCACCCATTGGCTTGAATGGGACCATGCCGGGGAGCCTTCTTTCAAGCCACTCCGCAAAATCGTGAAGCGATTTGAGAGCAGCATCACGGGCCCTGACGAGTTCGCTTTTTTCTGCCGGCGAGAGGTCCGTCGCCAGCGTCATCAGACTCTCATTAAAGAGGCTGTCCATCGAGCGCGCGGAATCAATGGCCAGTTGTGCATAGACCCGGACCGGTCGGGTCAGGTTCTGCTTTGCCTGGGCAATTAAGAACGGCATTTGCTTCAGACGTGCGGTTGCGGCGAGGGCCCGGTTTCGGGGTGTGTCATAGTCTTTTTTAAGCAGCGAGAAGATGCCGTTGCTGCATTCATTTACGTAAATCTGCGGATCGGTCTCTTCAAAGTTCATCACTCGATTAAAGAAATCGATCCCTTCGAGCTGAGAGCGAAAGAGCAACCAATCAATGAAATCGTCTCTGGCCCAGGTATCGGCCGGCATTGCTCTCAGTTTGCTGAGCAGTTCCTTGACTTCAAGCCGGCGCGCGAGCACGGCTGAAAGAGAGTAGTCGGTGAGACGATGGTCCCAGGTGTGAAGACCTGCATCGCTCGAAATCACAGGGAACTTCTCATTGCGCCAGTTGTAATAAGCCTGAGCGAGACTACGCTGCTCGGCCGGGGTCTTATTGTCCTGGGTTCGAGTCGAATTGAAAGGAATCATCGCCATCGCAAACAGAAGGATAATCATCGTCAGTTTCATTCAATCGACCTCATTGTGATGTGCATATATGTAAGGCAAAAGAGATCAAGCGTTCGGACGGTTGTGCGCGTCAATCATGGGGCGGATGCGCGTTGCGATCATCGAGGAGCGCGCGCGCATTTCGTTTTAAGCCTGATAGCTTTGCCCGCTTGATTGAACTTTTACGAAAGCGTTCGGCGTAGCTTTCGGGTGTCAATTCGAGAATTTCGGAAAGAGGGGCGTTCACGTTGTTGGCGCGGGGCTCAAAGCGCGACTCACTCGTGACTTGCTCGAATCGGTTCCACGGGCAGACATCCTGGCAAATGTCACAGCCATAGACCCAGCCGGAAAGATTCTGCGAGACGCTTTGAGGCAGTTCAGGGGATCGCAATTCGATGGTAGCGTAGGAGATGCATTTGTTGGAATCAACGACATAGGGTTCGACGATCGCGCTCGTTGGACACGCGTCAATGCACAACGTGCAACTGCCGCAGTGGTCCTCGATCACGTCGTTGTCATAATCAAGATCTAAATTCAGAAATAGTTCGCCAAGAAATACCCATGAACCATACTCTTTCGTAATGAGGTTTGAATGCTTTCCAATCCAGCCTAAACCTGCCCGTGCTGCCCATGCCTTATCCATAGTCATCTGAATATCAACACAGACCTTTCCCTCAGCCTCGGAGCACTGGTCCTTGATCCAGGAAAGCAGTGAGCGAAGCTGCGAGCCAACCACTTCGTGATAATCGTCACCCCAGGCGTAACGCGAAATCTTTCCGGTATCGCTATCATCGCTGTGTAAGTGAGGGGTAAAATAGTTCTGCGCAACGGATATCACTGAACGCGCATCAGGAAAGACGCGGCTGGGATCGGTGCGTGATTCCGGGTCGCGAGCCATCCACACCATTTCTCCGTGGTAACCGCTTGCCAGCCATTCTTCAAGTTTCACGCGCTCGGCGCCAAGTGCGCCGGCACGCACAATTCCGACTTTGTCGAAACCCTCGGCGAGTGCGCGCTCACGGATGGCTTGAGTAAGTAACGTCTTTTCAGATCGTGGAGAAAGCTTTGCCATAATAAGGTTCTGGCCAAACGCAGGCGTGGCAACTAACCAACTTTATTGTAGCGCAAGCGTAGGGTCAGACAAGATTGGGTAGAATAAGAACATCAGAGTTTCAGAGCAACCGATCAGGCGCTGCCGCTGCCCTTGCGGTATGCCTTTGGCTTACGGGGAAACCTTACCCTTCGGGCAGGCTGCGCCTCATCTGACGAGGCCTAGCCTCATGGGAAAGAAAAGCCAACGGTAAGCCAGAGGCATACCGCAAGGGATCTGGCCAAGCCGTTACTGTAGCCGTTGTTGTAAACGCCAACCCAACTGAAATTGGACAGGAGATCTCGGGCCGCTGCTCGAAACAGTCGAGATCGGGCAGGCTCTGCCGCTCCCCTTGCGGTATGCCTTTGGCTTACCGTGAAACCTTACCCTTCGTTCAGGCTGCGCCTGATTTGACGAGGCATAGCCTCATCGGAAAGAAAAAGCCAACGGTAAGCCAGAGGCATACCGCAAGGGATCTGGCCAAGCCATACCACAAGGGATCTGGCCAAGCCGTTAGTGTAACCGTTGGAGTAAACGCCAACCCCAACTGAAACTGGACAGGATGCTCACAGTACAGATCGATTCGATCAAAGCCGAGCTGCAATCAGATTCCAGCAGAGAGACGAATTCCAACTTTGAGCAAAGCAGATCAGAACAAGAGCAGCGGAAAAATCAGGAGAAGAGGTGAAAGAGAGCGATACAACACTTGCTTTGGAGATCCCGGGCCGCTGCTCGAAACAGTCGAGATCGGGCAGGCACTGCCGCTCCCCTTGCGGTATGCCTATGGCTTACCGTGAAACCTTACCCTTCGGTCAGGCTGCGCCTTATCTGACGAGGCAAAGCCTCATGGGAAAGAAGAGCCAACGGTAAGCCAGAGGCATACCGCACGGGATTGGCAAAGCCATACCGCAAGGGATCTGGCAAAGCCATACCGCAAGGGATCTGGCCAAGCCGTTACTGTAACCGTTGCAGTAAACGCCAACCCCAACTTGGACAGGAGATCTCGGGCCGCTGGGGGGCTGTTGCTTTTGTTGGATCCTGCGCGTGTTGTCTCTTCAACCTTCCTCATCCTTCTTTCTTAATAGTTGCTTTAGCGGCTACAATAGCGGCGGACGCACGGCAAAGAGAAGGCGCCACAGCGAAAGAAGAAGTCGTAGCTTTATGTCAACTGCCACTGAACATCTTTATGTCGTCACGGACGAGAGAATCTTGAGCGGCGAGCCGATCATCAAGGGGACACGGACTCCAGTGCGTGCCATCGTCGAGACGTGGCGGATGGGCATCGCGGCGGAAGAAATCACACGCCACTTGCCGCACCTGACGCCAGCGCAGGTCTTCGATGCGCTCTCGTATTACAGCGATCACCAAGATGAGATCAACAATTACATCGAGCGCAATCGCATCCCGGATGAACTCATTGATCCGCGCGTCAGAGACTTGTGAGCCGCCTCTTTATCGAACTTTACATGGACGAAGACGTGAGCGTGTTCATAGCGGAGCCTTTCAAGATGTAATCCCCTCACTCACCCGCTTTTCGTACGGAGCGGTTGGGTTCCGCGTTTGGCGTCTGTGTTGAGCCGCTTACCCGAGCGCGCCGCGCCGCCTGCGCAAGCTCGCGAGCGCGGGGCATCGCCTCGACAGCGCTGAGCACCTGGGGATCTTCCTCATTAAATACCTGTAGCGCGGCCATCGTCCCGTAGGCAGCCGTCGCCAGTTCATAGCGCAATCGCGTCGAGACGAAGGGGCGGGCGCGATCCAAATGCTCCGAAGTCACCTTAAAGGCCGGTTTGCTGGTCACGAAACGCTTCATCTCATTGAATAACTCGTCGGTGATCTCGAAATCTGAGCCCTTGAGATCGTGACCATACACGATCGGCTTCTGGACTTTGTAGATCTCAAACCCCGGCACGCGCCCGGTAACGATCTCGAGCGAGAAAGCAAAGATGGAATGAACCAGCCGCGCTTCGGCAGGGGTTACCTGTGCCGATTTCACGACCTCGTCAGGAGCAATGCCGCCCCCACCGTAAACCGTACGGCCGAGATCCGTGCGACTTTCCGGACCCTTCGGCTGAGCGGGCGGAGCGTCCTTCTTGTCAGGCGCTATCCCGCCGTTGGTGTAATAGTCATAGAATCCAGCACTCGAGTAGTCGCGCTGAATCAAACGGCCTGAAGGCGTAAAGTACTTCGCGATCGTCAGTAGCAACGCTGAGTCGTGCTCGAGTTCAATTGGCAACTGAACTAGGCCTTTACCGAAGGTTGTTTCACCGACAATTAAGGCGCGGTCATGATCCTGGAGAGCGCCTGCAACAATCTCGGCGGCTGAGGCCGAGTCGCCATTGACCAGAACGACGAGTGGGGTCGAATCAGGGGCATCGTTGACTGCGGGGAAGTTCTCAGAGCTCCCTTTGATGCGGCCCTTCTGCCTAACAATCAACTGACCGCGTTGCAGGAAGGTGTTTGCAACCCTAACGGCCTGAATCAACAGACCTCCACGATTGCCGCGCAGATCGAGGATCAAAGTGTTCATTCCCTGCGAACGCAAACTGCGCAGCGCCTCCTGAAATTCGTCCGCCGTAGTCCGATTGAATCCTCCGGTCATCGCCACGTAGCCGACGCCGGGTTTCAGCATATAAGCCTGAGGGATGGACGGCAGCGGCACCGCATCGCGGGTAATCGTTACAGTTTTACGCTCCTGGTTCGTGGCAGATTCAACCGTGACCTTGACTACGGTTCCGCGCTGGCCAAGCAGGAAGCGACGCACTTCGCTGTAGGGTTTGCCCCGCATTGATTGTCCATCGACTTCGACTATGCGGTCACCAAACCGGAGGCCGGCGCGCGCTGCGGGTGAGCCGTCAAAGGTCGCACGAATAAAGGTGTCGATCTGGTCACCGACGCGCAAGTCACCAATCGTTGCTCCAATGCCGAAATACTCCGACCGCTGCTCGGTTCTGAAGGAGGCGTACTCGATGGGGTCGAAATAGGTTGAATGTGGATCAAGGGCATTCAACATGCCGTTGATCGATGACTTAAAGATGGTGTTGTACTCGAGCCGCTTGCCGTCAATATGGCTTTCTTGAATGATGGCGAGGGCTTCAGCGAGGTCGCTCTTGATGAGCGCTGGGGTCGCCGGCCTTGTGGTGCTGGGTCGAGTCGGGTTTGACGCCTCAGGAGTGGCGGGCTGGCGTCGTGCCGATCGGTCCGATTGCGAAAAAATGATTGCGGGGAGTGAAAGGGCAAAAAGAAGAGCCAGAGCGCCCGGCATTACGATTCGTTGTCTCACGCAATCCTCCTAAACTCGACCATCCGATTATTTTCCGGAACCCCCGCCCGAAAACGGGCTGCAAGAATAGCACGAATACCCCAGTGACCTGAATATACGAAGTGAGCGGAAGCGCAGTTGCGAAGAACAGCGAAGGAGAGAATTTTAGAGGTTGCCCCTAACAAACCTGCTTTAACGCCCGCAGTTTAGTGTTAATGCTGTCAGAAAACGTTGCCCCTGACCCCTTTACACTCCACCCATGTTTACAATTTTGTCCTTACAATTGGCACGGAGTGTGGCACTATGAGTCACACTTAAACTTACGAGCGAATCCGAGTGACTTGTTCGGCTTCGCCTGCTTCGGATGATTAACTAATTGGAGGATTTCACTATGGCGAAACAACTCGACCGGGCTCAACTCTTCTCTACGGCTCAGGCAAATCGCGATCAGTTTGAAGACCTGCTGCGTCGTTTTGTCGAGATCCCGACTGTCTCCGTCGATCCCGCCCACGCAGAGGACATCAGGAAAGGTGTTGATCTGACGGTGGAAACTCTTCGGAGCTTCGGCGGTAGGGCCGATGTCTATCAGGCCGATAAAGGGAACCCGGTCGTCCATGGAGTTTTTGATTCAGGAAAGGATCTGCCGACGGTCACGGTCTACAATCATATCGATGTGCAGCCCGCCTCGAAGGAGACGGAACCCTGGGAAACTGAACCCTTCGAGTTTGTTCGCAAAGGGGATCGCTACTTTGCCCGCGGCACAACCGACGATAAGGGGCCGGCGCTTTCGGCTCTGTTTGGGGCTCGCGCGGCGCTCGATGCGGGGGTGCCCATTAATGTTCGCTTTCTCTGGGAATTTGAAGAAGAGATTGGTTCACCCAACTTTGAAAAGATCATCGCCAAGGCCGCTCCCGATCTCCGTACCGACTCGGTCGTTGTTTCAGATACTGTCTGGGTATCACGGCAAAGACCGGCAAGCTCCGCGGGACTGCGTGGCCTGCTTGGTTTCCGGTTAACACTCGAGACGGGGTTGACAGATGTTCACTCGGGTGAAACAGGAGGCGCCGCGCGAAATCCGATCGGCGAATTGATGAAGCTGGTCTGCGATCTCTATGACCCGGTAAGCGGGAGGGTCAAGATTAAGGGCTTCTACGATGATGTGATTCCCCCATCAAAGAAAGAGCTGAAAGACTGGGTCAACTCCGGGTTCTCGGTAAGCGCCTTTAAGAAGGCCCATCATCTAAAGTCACTGCGCGTAACCGACCAGTTGGAGGTCATGAAACGGATCTGGGGACAGCCGACGATGGAGATTCATGGACTGGCAGGAGGCTATCAGGGGCCAGGCGTGAAATCGATCGTACCCCCGCGGGGAGAGGTGAAGGCCTCTTGCCGGCTGGTACCGGGTCAGAATCCTGAGAAGATCAAGAGACTCATCAAAGCGTCAGTGAAAGAGCGAAACCCGGATGTGAAGGTAGAATTTGAGTCGGCGGCGCCCGCGTTTCGCACATCGCTTGAAGGTCCGTTGCCGGAGGCACTCAAGCGAGCGGTGAAGTTTGCATTTGGCCGGGACGCGGTTTTTGTTCGTGACGGCGGCACCATTGGCGCGATGACAAGCATCGAGAAGGTCCTGAAGTGCCCGATCCTTTTCCTAGGGCTGTCGTTGCCGGAACATGGGTATCATGCGCCCAACGAGAATTTCGATTGGCAGCAGGCATCAGGGGGCATGGTGGCGTTCGCGAAATACTTTGAGGAGATTGCGAATCTTGGCCGGGGATAAGAATAACTAACAGGATTCTCAGGATTATCAAGATCAGTCAGAACATGGACCCTGGAGTTGCGAGTGGAAGAGGCTCTCCATGTCACCCCTCTGGGGGTGAGGACGGCTTCGACGGAGGTGCGGGCTCTACACATCTCATCCCGCTGGCGTGATGGCCCGAACGGTTACGCTTTCCCCGCCAATTGATCTAAGCTACACATGTTCAGGCAACCACGAGGTGAAGTTGTTCCATCGGAACCTGAAGTAACCATTCGAAAACAACACTATTTTAAGAGCTTTTTACATGCGTCGGATTTACAGTCTACCAATCGTTCTTTCGCTCCTTATATTGCTCTGCCTACCCTCCGGCGCGCTTGCTCAGACTCCCAGTCAGCCAATTAGCAATAAAGAATTTGTCAATCTGCTTTATGAGCTTCCGCGGTATCCCGAAAAGCGTGACGAACTGATCGAAGAAATAAGGACGCGTGGCATCGGTTTTCAGCTCACCGATGGCATGCGCTCACTGGTGGCGACCAAGAGCGGCAGTGATCCGCTGTTGCGCCGAACCCTCGAAGAAGCCGAGCGCCGCAGAGTCAATCCAACCGGTTACGCCCGCCCTCCGGATGTCGAGAGCAATCAACTGCTTGGTCGCACACGGACGGCGACACTTGCCGCGGCCGAAGCCATGCCTGACTTCATCGTGAGGCAGCAGATCAGACGCTCGGTTGCTTATGGCAACACGAAGAATTGGATTCCCCAGGACAACCTTGCAATTGCCGTCAGCTATCGAGCCGCGATTGGCGAGGAGTACAAAGTTCTCACCGTCAACGGACTCCCCTTGGGCCAGGAAGTAACTCAAGGCCGGGACTACAGTAAGTATGTTGGGGGCGCGAGTTCCAGTGGCGTCGAGTACATCTCCGCCCTCGCGGATGTTTTTAAACCAGAAACCGGCACGGTTTTCAGGGCTGTCGACACCGACGTGCTTCAAGGACGCCGCACTATAGTTTATGAATATGAAGTGAAGCTGCCGTTCTCGAGACTGACATTGAGCGCCGATCGCAGTCTGGTCGCCGGTGTTGGGTCGCGCGGCCGCGTCTGGATCGACCGCGAAAAGGACCGTGTTCTCCGCTTCGAGCAGATTGCCACTGAGATCCCGGGAGACTTTCCGATTACCGCCGCGAGCAGCTTGATCGACTATGACTGGGTGACTATCAGCGATCGTGACTACTTGTTGCCTACACGTTCGGAAATCCTGATTACTATGGTCAGTCGCAGTCAAGTCGTCCAAAGCCGGAACGAGATCCGGTTCCGCGATTATCAGAAGTTTGGCGCCGAGCTTAAGGTCATTGACGAAATCGATGATGACGATTTTCCCCCTGAACAACCTTAGGATCGCTCAACTGGTAGTTTTGTGCGCGGTCACTGCGTCACCACTACGGATTTCTCCACCCGCACCTGCCCAAACATCACCGGGAAAGGACTATCTGGTTTACGTTCTTTCTGAGGCGGCCGACAAGATCTCGTTGATCCGCTTTGGACCAGGCGGCGCCCGGGTTGAACGCGAAATCGCCACTGGCGACATGCCTGTCGACCTTGATGGCCCTCACGGGATCTCCATCTCTCCTGATAAACAGTTCTACTATGTATCGCTTGCGCACGGACGGCCGTTCGGATCGGTCTGGAAATATTCGGTGAAAGACGATCGTGTCGTTGGAAGAAGCACGCTTGGCCTGTTTCCCGCCACGATGGACATTTCCGCGGATGGCAGTCTGCTTTTCGTAGTAAATTTCAACCTTCATGGCGATATGGCGCCTTCGACGGTGTCCGTGGTCGCGACCGAGCCGATGCTCGAGGTCGCTCGCATCGAAACCTGCGCGATGCCGCACGGCTCGCGGCTCAACTCCCAGGGAACCCGGCACTATTCCGTATGCATGATGGACGACCTCCTTGTCGAGATCGATACTCAAACTTTGAAGGTTTCTCGCCACTTTCAACTAACGAAAGGCAAGGAGATGGGCTCGAGTGGCCCGCCAGGTGGAAAACCCGCTGCTTCCGACACAGGGAAACATGATATGAGCGGCCATGGCATGGAGCCCCCAAGGCCTGGCGACGTTTCCTGTTCTCCGACATGGGCGCAGCCGTCAATTGATGGATCGTCGGTGTTCGTCGCCTGCAACAAGTCCAGCGAGATTGTCGAGATCGATGCAGAAACATGGAAAATGAAGCGGCGAATAGCGACTCGGCCGGGTGTCTACAATCTTGCCGTTACGCGAGACGGGAAACGTCTCATCACTACAAACAAGCGCGACCAGTCCGTTTCGGTGATTGAGCTGCCGAGCGGTCGTGAATTAGCAAGAATTCTCACCAAACGAACGGTGCTCCATGGCGTAATCGTTTCCCCGGACGATCGTTTTGCTTTTGTCTCAGTCGAGGGAGTTGGAGCAGAGCCTGGCACTGTTGAAGTCATTGACCTTACTCGTCTCGCCGTTGCCGCCAGCGTCGATGTTGCGCAAGGCGCCGCCGGAATAGATTTTTTTCTTACCAAACCATAACGAAACCTGTCTACCAACGTGCACACATTCCTCATCAAGCTGTACTCGCAAGTTGACACGTAAGATCTGTTGCATCTCAGAAATCGAGCGCCAGCAGCGAGGTTTCTTCTCTTGTCAGTGGCCGTCGAATCGCAGGTATGCGCATTGCGTGCTTAGGTTGCCCCCGCAACTAAAGGAGATGTCAGTGATGAAGCCACGAATACTCGTAGTCGATGACGATGAAGCAATTACGCAGCAACTTTTCTGGACTCTCTGTGATGACTATGATGTGGTGACGGCGAACGATCTGCAAACAGCCATCCGGCGAGCCACCGTCTACAATCCGGTCGTCTCGATTCTGGATCTTCATCTTCCTCCGTTGCTCGATTCGCCAGCTATTGGCCTGCGCCTCGTTGAATACATAAAAGCCCACGTTCCTGATGCCAAGATTATCGTCATAACTTCCGAAGACGCAGACGAGACTCAGCAAGCCTGCTTTGCTGTGGGCGCGGATGAGTTTCTCGACAAGCCCTTCGAAATTGAACAACTGCTGGCGGCGATGCGCCGCATTGCGCCGACGCAACATCTTGATGTGGCCTGATGCTTTCACAGGGACCGGCTTTGTCGGCTGCTCCCGGATCGGTTGAGCGGTCGTCTGCAACCGCGCCGTTACAATCCCTATTCTGGCGCGGTTATTTAGCTCCCGCTGTCTTCTGGTCTTTCAGCATAGGGCGGCGGGGGCTTTTGTTTTCGCAACAAGTGCACGCAATCCTCATCGTCTGCCCGTGACTGCCGGCCACCCACCCCGCTGCGGAGGCTGACTTCTCTTTCTCTGTCTGCGATAATTGGGCCGCACCGTAGTTCCCTCTAAATTTCAGCCTGGAGTTTCAGGGCTTTTGAGATGCGTGAAGATCTTCTTCACGGATGGTGACCGTTTTTCTAATGAGTGATGCGATGGACAGAGTGCGGGGAGTAAGAGAGCTGCCATTATTTCCGCTTCCCGTTGTGCTTTTCCCCGGTGTGCCTCTGCCGTTGCATATCTTTGAGCCAAAGTATCGGCAGATGCTCGAAGATATTCGCGCCAGTAACAACCTGTTTGGCCTCTCATATTTTGACAGCAGCACGGCTGTGGAAGATGTGCCGCCTGTGGGTCATGTTGGTTGCGTCGCCGAAGTGTCTGAGAGCCAGTTACTGACTGATGGTCGCTCGAACATTCTGTCGATCGGGGTAATTCGTTACCATGTTGAGGGTTACCTGGACTCTGGTAACCCTTACCTGCTGGCCCGATTGAGCTTTTTCGAAGATGAGGACGAAGATGAGACAGGATTACGTAAGAAATCCCAGGAAGTCGCCGAGAACTTCAGTCGCATCGCTCGGGCCGTGCGGATCATCAACAATGAACGGGCTAGTCTTCCGGATATATCCGACACCGAACCTCAACGCCTCTCCTTCCTGGTCTCTGCTGCTCTCGAGGTCGAGCCGGAGCTAAAACAGGAACTTCTCGAACTGCGTTCAACCTCCGAAAGGCTTCGAAGGCTGCGAGACATGCTTGGGCGAGCTGTAGAGAGTTATGAAGAACGCGCTCGCATCCATCAGTTGGCGAGTGGCAATGGGCACAGCGGCAAAAAGATTGACCTCGAATGACGACAGAGCCCCAAAAGAATCTAATCAACGTTCGGGTGCTGTTTTTTGGCGCCGCCCGCGACACTGTCGGAAAAGGCGAGGTCGAACTTGCGCTGAGGGCTCCAGCAAATGCAGCCAGCGCTTTCGAGCAGATCCTGGCAGCATTCCCTGACTTGCGCCGCTTTGGTAAATCGCTTTTGTTGGCAGTCAACCAGGAATACGCCGCAGCCACTGAGCTTGAAGTGCGTGACGGGGATGAACTCGCACTTTTCCCACCAGTCAGCGGCGGCGAAGAAGCAGAGACGGTCACCGCCAATGACTTTTTCGTATTGACCACCGATCCGATAGATGTGGGCGAGGTGGCGCGACGGGTCGTGTTGCCTGAATGCGGGGCAACAGTCACGCTTGATGGTTATGCGCGCGAGTGGACCAGTGGCAGACGCACTCTCTACCTGCTCTATGAAGCTTACGCTCCAATGGCGTTGCGCGAATTAGAGCGGTTGGCTGCCGAGGCCCACAGCCGCTTTGCAATTGCTCACATTGGCATTGTTCACCGCACCGGAAGGCTGGAGATTGGAGATACGAGCGTGGTTATTGCCGTCAGCGCTCCGCATCGACGTGCTGCGTTCGAAGCCTGTGAGTGGGCGATTCGCGAACTAAAACGCACTGTGCCAATCTGGAAGAAGGAGATCTTCGAGGACGGTGAGGTATGGGTTGAAGGCGAGGGTGCGCCGGCTGATCCTCAGGCATTCCGAGCGTGAAAGGAACGAACAAGGTGGGACGCGTACTTGCCGGCATACTTTTGATAACGTGCTTTTGTGTCGTGACGAATTGCCGACAACCGGAAAATAGCAGAACGGTTTCGGCTCCCACCCCGGCGCCCGGTGGCGATACTCCAATCTCGTCGCTCTCGGAGTCGGACCTTTCCTCGTTGGACCAGCTTCTCCAGAATGCCTTGCCGAGTCTGGGTGGTGGAGCGGCACTACTGCTTGTCGACAGTGAACGAATTCTTTACCGCAAGTCATTCGGAAACTTAAAGATCGATCAGGTCCTACCCATAGCCTCGGCCACGAAATGGCTCTCTGGCGCCCTGATACTGTCACTGGTGGACGAAGGCAAGCTGTCGCTGGATGACTCCGTCGCGCTCTATCTGCCTGACTTCAACGAGGAGAAGGCGCAGATTACGATCCGCCAGCTCTTCGCCCATACTTCCGGACTCCCGCCTGAGGCGTCATGCAGAAACAACCGTGCTAGCAGCCTGGAAGACTGCGCCAAAGCGATAGCTCGCTTGCCCCTGCAAGCCGAACCCGGCGCCACTTTTCATTATGGTGGCGTTTCAATGCATGTAGGCGGTCGGATTGCGGAGGTTGCCACCGGCAAGGCCTGGAACGACATCTTCATTGAAAAGATTGCAGGACCGCTCCGCATGCAGCAGACGGATTATCATGCGTATGGCGCCACGCGGAACCCCCGACCGGCTGGAGATGCACGCAGTTCACTTGACGAGTATGGGAGGTTTCTTCAAATGCTGTTGAACGGTGGCGTCTTTGAAGGAAGACGGGTTCTCTCAGCGGAGGCGGTGACGGCAATGCTCCGAGATAAAACCGGCGGCTCGTCGCTAACGTATACGATCTTTCATGACAAGGGGCATCTCGACCCTAATCTTCCAAATGCTCGTTACGGAGTGGGAGTTTGGTTGGAGAAACATGACGGCGACACAGGAGAGGTTCTCGAAGCTTCGTCACCAGGAGCTCTGGGGGCTTATCCCTGGCTCGATCTGGGCAACAACATTGGCGGGATCATTCTGACGCGCAACACCTTCAGCCGTTCGCTGCCAGTATATCTAAAGGTGAAGCGGGAGTATCAGGAGAAGCTCCAGGCAAAAAAGAAATTCACAGTGATCAGCCGGTTAGATCTGCGGAAGTCAATGGTGGGATCCACGAATTCACACTAACCCCTCCTTCTTCGTGTTTTCGCGTGAATTCGTGGATCTGATCTTTCCTGTCTTAAAGTTAATTCGGATTTACTCTGCGGGCGTCTCCTCCGCTACCTCTTCCGCCGCTTCCACAAGCGAGGCGCTTGTCACCTTGTCTCCCGCGTCAGTCTTGATCAAGCGCACGCCCTGGGCACTGCGCCCGGTCTTGCGGATGTGTCCCGCTTCGATCCGGATCAGCTTGCCCTGTTGCGTGATGATCATGATCTCCGATTCGTCATCGACCGGGAAGACGGCTACAACCTTGCCGGTCTTCTCGGTCGTTTTCATGTTGATGACGCCCCGTCCACCACGTGATTGCAGGCGATAGGTTGTAATTGAGGTTTGCTTGCCGTAACCCTGTTCTGATACTGAGAGCATCCGTTCCGAGTCGTCGGCGGAAACCGCGCACAGCGAGACAACGAAATCATCCGGCCGCAGATCTATGCCTCTGACGCCGCGCGTTGCTCTACCCATCGACCGCACGTTCTTTTCATCGAAGCGAATGGCCATTCCGCTGTGGGTGGCGATAAAGATGCGCTTGTTGCCGTCTGTCAAAACAACATCGAGCAACTGATCGCCGTCGTCGATATTGATGGCGATGATGCCGTTGGTACGGATGTTCTGGAAATCCGCAAGCGAAGTCTTTTTGATCACGCCTTTGCGCGTCACCATCACCACGTAGCGTCCCTCAGAAAACTCGCGCACGGGCACTACTCCGGCGAGCTTTCGATCCGAAGGGATGTTGATCAGGTTTACGACGGCCTTCCCGCGCGCTGAGGCTGCCGCATCGGGCACCTGGTGGACCTTAATTTTGTAGACCATGCCGTCGTCAGTGAAGATCATCAGATAAGCATGGGTGGAAGCGATAAACAGGTGCTCGACGTAATCGGAGCCTTTTGCAGCCGCGCCAAACCGTCCCTTGCCACCGCGGCCCTGTCGCTGATAGGTCGTGATGGGTGTCCGTTTAATGTAGCCGCTGTTGGTAACTGTGATGGCGACGTCTTCATCGGCAATAAGATCTTCGATTGAAAACTCAACGCCCTCGTCGATGATCTCGGTCCGCCGTTCATCGCCGAAATCCTTCTTGACCTCTTCAAGCTCTTTGGCAATTACGCGACGGAGCGATCGCTCGTTTGAGAGGATCTCTTCCAACTCGGCAATCAGCTTGATGATGTTTTCGTATTCATCCGTAATCTTCTGTCGTTCGAGGCCAGAGAGACGTCGCAGTTGCAGATCCAGAATTGCCTGGGCCTGTAGTTCAGACAGTGCCAGGCGTTCGATAGTCTTCTGCAACTTTCCGACGTAGGTCTTTAACTGCGTGTCGGATGGAACCCCTTTCCAGGTCTTCACCTCCGCCATCGTCTTCATCTGGCCAGTCAACCACTGTCGTGCTTCGTCGACCGATCGCGAGTTCCTGATCAGCGTGACGATATAGTCGAGGGCGTCGATTGCTTTAATGAGGCCTTCAAGGATATGGGCGCGAGCTTTGGCCTTGCGCAGTTCGTACTCGGTGCGCCGCCGCACGACTTCGCGGCGAAAGTCGATGAAGCACTCGAGCATCTGCTTCAGATTCAAGACCCGCGGTTGCCCGTTAACGATGGCGAGATTGATCACACCGAAAGAGGACTGCATCGGCGTCAGCTTGTAGAGTTTGTTCAGAACGACCTGCGGCACAGCATCGCGTTTCAACTCCACAACGATGCGCATGCCGGAGCGATCGGATTCATCTCGCAGATCCGCGATGCCATCCAGTTTCTTGTCGTTAGTTAGCTCGGCAATCCGTTCGATCAGTCGGGCTTTGTTTACTTGAAAGGGTATCTCGGTTATCACGATCGCGTCGCGCTCCTGAGCGCCACGGCCAATTCGATCAATGCCGGCTCGCGCCCGCAGTTGCAATACACCGCGCCCTTCAAGGTACGACTTACGAATCTCTTCACGACCATAGATGAAGCCGCCAGTGGGGAAATCAGGGCCCGTCACGATCTTGATAAGTGACTCGAGCGGGGTTTCTGGCTCGCGCAACAACAACAGCGTGGCCTCAATCACCTCGGTTAAATTGTGCGGAGGAATTTTGGTTGCCATTCCCACCGCAATTCCGTCCGAACCGTTGACCAGAAGATTCGGAATGCGGGTCGGAACGACCTTGGGCTCGCTCAAAGACTCATCATAATTGGGCTGGGTATCGACAGTCTCTTTCTCAATATCTGCCAATACCTCATTCGCAATCCTGGCCATTCGCACTTCGGTATAGCGCATCGCCGCGGCAGCATCGCCATCAACTGAGCCAAAATTTCCCTGGCCGTCAATCAAGGGATAGCGCATCGAGAAACTCTGGGCGAGCCTGACAATAGTGTCGTAGACCGCGGTATCACCATGAGGATGGTATTTACCGATAACATCACCGACGATGCGCGCGCTCTTCTTGTACGGCTTGTTGTAAGTATTGCCGAGTTCGTGCATCGCCCAGAGGACCCGACGATGAACGGGCTTGAGACCGTCGCGCACATCGGGCAGGGCCCGCCCGATAATGACCGACATTGCGTAGTCGAGATACGAGCGGCGCATCTCGTCTTCGATGTTTATGTGATGACGCTCAGAAGTTGTTTCCATCCCACGACCTTTCCAGTACAATCCGCCCGTTGTTCAGTGCGGAAGCTTTCCCCCTTTTGCGCACCTGGAGATGCGCAAAAAAAGAACCAAACACTCGACTTGCAAGTGTTGTTTTTGGCGATTCCTGACGGCGGATGCAAGCTCTCTATTGACAATCCAAGACAGGCGAAACATTTTATTCGAAGTACGGGTCATTGTAAGCGGCGAGCCGCTTTTTTGCAAACATGAAAACCTCCAAAAAGCCCAATAAAATCAACAGCTTCGGCGTGACGCACGGCTACTGAACAGAATCCGAATTGAGGCCCTGCCGCAGGATTTCAGATGCCGATCTCGGGACCGGAAGAGCCACCTAAAGAAGATGAGCGAACGAAATTGGAAGCGTATTCGTGAACGATTGGAGCTTAAGCTTCCGGTGCGAATCACCTGTCGAGAGACAGCCGATTTTGAATGGGTAGAAATAACGCGTCTCACTGATGTTACGCCTTTTGGCGCTGGCTTTACGCTCAAACGTCCTACGGAGAAAGGGAGATTGCTCCATATGACGATTCCCATGCCGCGTCAGTTGAGGGTGTTCGACCATGTGGAGGACCAATACCGAGTCTGGAGTTTGGTGAGATACTTGAGAGCGACTGTCAACAAAGTCGACAAGACTCCATTGTTTACTGTTGGCGTTGCCTTTATCGGCAAGCGCCCGCCGCGCGGTTACGAGGAAGACCCAACGCGAAGATTCGAAATTGCCGGGTCGGCTGCCGAGTCCCTGGTAAACGTCGAGGAGATTAAACAGCAAGCTGGCCGTGACAAGCGCGTTCACACGCGACACAATATTCCTATCGATATGATCGTGGAGGTCCTGGACGAGAAAGGCAACGTCGCGCTCAGTGAGAACACGGTTACGGAAAACATCAGCCTAAAGGGTGCAACGCTGTTTACAACCTTGAGTCTGCCCGTCGGCCGCTTCGTCCGCCTGAACAGCCCACAATATCAGTTGACGGTGCATGCGGCCGTGCGCTCGATCAGCACCGGAGCAGACGGCATAGCCCGAATCCATATCGAATTCATCGGTAAGGAATGGCCGCTTTAAGTGCCATAAATACCGGAGCAGAACACGGGAAATGCCCATTGAGTGACACTCGAACTTTTTTGCGGAACCAAACGGCTACGAAGCAACGCACGGATACCGTGGTCCTGCCGCAGTGGGTCCTCGACGCAATTCGGCCGGCGGTCGGCTCGCTGGGCCGGTTGCTCTGGGATCTGCGTCTTCATGGACGTGAAAACATTCCTCTTCAGGGGGGCCTGATCATCGCTTCAAATCACCAGGCGTACCTGGACCCTTTCGTGATTTCGATTCCAATCAAACGCCCGATTCGCTATCTGGCCTGGAACGTCGCTTTGAATTGGCCGCTCATCGGCAGGTTAATGAGAATTCTGGGCGCGTGGCCACTGCAACTAGAAGGCAGCGACCCGTCGGCAATTCGTCGTTCGCTGCAATGGTTGCGGAATGGCGGCGCCGTAATGATCTTTCCCGAAGGCGGGCGGGGCCGCCCGGATGGTTCAATGGTCCGCTTCAAAGCGGGCGCCGTGAGGATGGCGTTGGAAGCCGGAGTTCCCATTCTTCCGGTGACTATCCGCGGAGCAGATCGCGTGTGGCCTATCGGGCGCTGGCTGCCGCGGCGCGGCAAAGTTCAGATTGTCTATCATCCAGTGATACAGGTCGAACAACGCGCCGGTGAGGAACTTCGCGCGTGCGCCCGCCGTGAAAACGCGAGGCTTGCTGAAATCATCGGCTCAGCTTTGTAACTCACGGATCACCCCCAACATCTCTCCATGAATCAGGTCGTTACTGGCCACAACTTTCGGCGTGTAGATGTCCAGCGGTCCGCCGGAGAAATCGGTCACGCAACCACCGGCTTCTTCAATCAATAAAACGCCTGCTGCAATGTCCCAGGGATTCAATCCATCTTCCCAGAACCCGTCGAAACGTCCACACGCCACGTACGCGAGATCGAGCGCAGCAGAACCATCGCGACGGACCGCCTGGGCCTTCATTGTGAAGTTAGTAAAGTAGCGCGCAAAGTCGCGCCGTTCCCGCACGTCGTAGGGGAAACCCGTACAGAGCATTGCCTGGTTCAAATCTTCAATCGCCGAGACTTGCATGCGGCGATCGTTGAGGGTAGCTCCCTGCCCGCGCTCAGCGGCAAACATCTCATCGCGTGTAGGATCGTACACAACGCCGAGCTCAATGCGGCCGGCCCGCTCGAGCGCGATCGAAACACAAAAGCAGGGGTAGCCATGGGCGTAGTTGGTGGTCCCATCGAGCGGATCGACAATCCATCTCCAATCGCTCTTTCCTGCGACACTGATTGCGCCATCTGACGCACCTGACTCCTCAGCCAGAATGGCATGACGGGGATAGTAGGACCTTATCCTCTCAATGATCAGTTTTTCGGCCGCGAGATCTGCTTCGGTGACTAGATCGATGTCGCCCTTATTTGAGATTTGAATCGCTCGTCCAAGACGCTCGACCAGAATTCGGCCGGCCTCGCGAGCAGTTTGGATAGCAAAGTTGAGCAAGATGTTTTGCGGGTTGTTCGAACTAAATAGTATTAGTGAGGATCTGGGAGCAGCGGAATTTTTATCCCTTTTTCCCGAGCGGTTGCTACAGCTTCTTCATATCCTGCGTCGACATGACGCGCGATCCCGATCCCGGGGTCGTTAGTCAATACGCGATTCAACCTTTTTGCAGCGTCGGCCGTTCCATCGGCAACCGAAACCTGGCCCGCATGAAGGGAATAACCGATACCGACGCCGCCTCCGTGGTGAAATGATACCCAACTGGCGCCACTGGCTGTGTTCAGAAGGGCATTAAGTATCGGCCAATCCGCAATAGCATCGGAGCCATCCTTCATCCCTTCAGTCTCACGAAAAGGCGATGCAACTGATCCGGTGTCGAGGTGATCGCGACCAATGGCAATTGGCGCCGCCAGATCGCCACGTCGCACGAGTTCGTTGATGGCTTCTCCCATCTCCGCTCGTTCGCCATAGCCAAGCCAGCAGATGCGCGCCGGCAGTCCCTGGAACTGAATACGATCGCGGGCCAGCCGGAGCCAGCGATTAAGTGTGGTGTCGTCGGGGAAGAGTTCGAGGGCCAGATCGTCGGTTTTCCTTATATCCAGAGGATCGCCTGAAAGGGCGACCCAGCGAAAAGGCCCCTTACCCTCACAGAACAGCGGCCGGATGTATTCGGGGACAAAGCCGGGGATCTCGAAAGCATCTTTGCATCCGGCATCAAAGGCGTGCTTCCGAATATTGTTGCCGTAATCGAAGACCACGGCGCCCGCGCGCTTCAGGGCAAGCATCGCTTCCATATGTCTCACCATCGATTCGAGCGCCTGCTTTACGTACTCTTCCGGTTTGGCATTACGCAGGTCAGCCGCCAGTCGTAGTGTCAGACCGGCCGGCACGTAACCATGCAAAGGATCATGAGCGCTGGTCTGGTCCGTCACCACGTCGATCTGGACGCCTCGTTGCACAAGCTCGGGAAGCACGTCAGCGCAATTGCCGACCAATCCGACGGACACTGGGCGTTTGGTTTCGCGCGCGTCTTCACAGATTGCGAGTGCCTCATCGAGGTCCAGCGCCAGTCGGTCGCAGTACCCCGTAGCCACACGGCGCTCGATACGCGCGGGATCGACATCGATGCCAAGAAAGGAGGCGCCATTAAGCGTGGCAGCCAGCGGCTGGGCGCCACCCATGCCGCCCATTCCTCCTGAAACCACAAACTTACCGGAAAGATCGCCCCCGAAATGTTTATCAGCCAGGGCGGCAAAGGTCTCGAATGTTCCCTGAACGATGCCCTGGGTCCCAATATAGATCCAACTGCCGGCCGTCATCTGACCGTACATAATCAAACCCTTGCGTTCGAGTTCGTGAAACCGGTCCCAGTTGGCCCAGGCGCCGACGAGGTTCGAGTTGGCAATAAGAACGCGGGGGGCATATTCGTGAGTGCGAAAGACGCTGACCGGCTTGCCCGATTGGACCAGCAGCGTCTCGTCGTTCTCCAATTGCTTTAACTCTCTGACAATAGCTTCGAAAGCTCTCCAGTCGCGCGCCGCTTTCCCCGACCCGCCGTAGACGATGAGCTCATCCGGTCGCTCGGCAACGTCCGGATCGAGATTGTTCATCAGGCAGCGTAGCGCGGCCTCCTGGTGCCAGCCCTTACAATTCAGCTCTGGACCATGCGGCGCATGTATTTGCTTGATCGGACTCATCCTGCCTCGGATATTCCTGGGAATTGGTGATTCAGGCAGTTACTCGTCACCGCGCTTCCAGAACCTGCTTAACCAGCCACTCTCCCGCTTCATCAACTGTTCCAGTTCACCTGAATCGAGCCAGATACCGCCGCATTTGTCGCAGGTATCAATCACTACTTCTTCAAATTTGCTTTCTGCGAGCGTTCCATCGCATCGAGGGCACTGCATGGTTGACTTGCCGGCGGCCTTTGCCTCCTCTGCGACTGCCATCTTCTCGCGCAGCTTTTCCATTGCCTCTTTGTTCTTGCGATGAAAATACTCTTCCTCCAAACCCTTTCTGCGATCGTCAAAAATATCCGACATTCGTCTACCTCCGAAACCAAGAGATTGATTAATTGGGAGCTAATAGACTACCAGATCAAGCGCCTGCGACGAAAAAGCCTTGGGTTACAACAGTGAATCGAAGGCCCCATCGATAATAGCTCTGCCAATACGCTCAATATCGCCAGACATCGAACGGTCTCTTTCAAGACGCGGCACCAGGGAACGAACTATCTCATACCCGGCATGTGCACCTTTGCCTGGTGATAGCGGCTTGCGGTGCTCGAGTCCCTCCGCTGCCGTGATCAGCTCGATTGCTGTGATCAGCTCGGCGTTTCCGACCATCGATCGCAACTTGACTGCCGCCGTCATGCCCATCGATACATGGTCCTCTTTGCCGCCGTCAGTGGGTACGTTGTCAATGCTGGCGGGATGGCCCAGTACTCTTGCTTCGTTCAAGAGTGCGGCCGCAGTGACTTGAAGCATCATGAACCCCGAGCCGAGGCCCGCCTGGCTTGTCAGAAAAGGCGGCAAGTCTTCGTTCAGATCAGGATTGACCAGACGATCGATCCGGCGCTCGCTGATGCTCATCAGATCCGCAAGTGCAATGGCAGCGTAATCAAAAGAGAGGGCCAGCGGCGCTCCGTGAAAATTGCCGCCTGATAGTACGTCGCCCGTGTCGGCAAATACGAGTGGATTATCGGTAGCGCTGCCCGTCTCGGTTTCAACGATGCCGCGCGCATGAGCAAGCGCAGTTCTCACAGCACCATGCACTTGCGGCATGCAACGCAAACTATAGGCGTCCTGAACGCGGGGATCATTCTCGAGATGAGAAGCGCGGATCTCGCTATCACGCAGCAGGTAGCGTAGGTGAGCAGCCACCTCAATCTGTCCTTGATGCGGGCGGGTGGACTGGATTCGCTCATCGAAAGCCACGGGAGTGCCTCGCAGCGCTTCGAGAGTCATCGCTCCGGCAACATCGGCGAGACGCGCGACTCGCTCTGCCCGACCCAGAGCGAGACCGCCCACTGCTGCCATCGCCTGTGTTCCGTTGAGCAATGCCAGACCTTCTTTCACCTCCAACTCGAGTGGCTCAATTTCAGCTCGCTTGAGCGCCTCGGAAGTTGGCAGGCGTTCGCCTCCGTAAAACGCTTCTCCCTCACCAATCACGCATAAGGCCTGATGAGATAGCGGCGCAAGATCGCCACTGGCGCCGACTGAGCCCTTTTCGGGAATCGCGGGAGTGACGCCGCGCTCGAGCATTGCAATCAACCGGTCAATCAGGACCGCGCGGGCGCCGCTGAAACCACAGGACAGGACGTTTGCTCGCAACAGGAGCATTGCGCGCGATTCGGCAATGGAGAGTAAAGGACCGAGACCGCAGGCATGACTGCGAACGAGATTGAGTTGCAGTTCGCGCAACTGCGAAGCCTCGATGCGCACATCGGAAAGCTTTCCAAAGCCGGTGTTCACACCGTAAACGGTTCTGCCTTCTGCAATAATCTTCTCCACCACAACCCGTGAAGCTTCAACCCGGGCGCGCGCTTCCGCGGCGAGAGTGACGGACTCCTGACCGTCGGCCACCGCGGCTATCTGTTCGAGAGTTAATCTCTGACCACTGATCTTGAGCATACAAATAGGCTGTGGACGCCGGATCCGCAGAACAACCACCAAGGATAATTTCGTGTCATTTCGAGGATCTTTGAACGATTAAAGAGAATCCACGAAATCGCGCGAAACAACTGATGATTCTTACCCTCTTGTTACTGTCTCTTCCGGGGACTTGCGATCGGGCGCGTCCGAGTAATCACGTTTGGGGGAGTCTCGATCAGGCGTCTCGGTAATATCGAGTCTCTTAAACTCGCCAGTTGCGGTGCTGCTGCGAACGCGCTGGCGAGCTCGCTTGGCGCGTACCGTTGTGCGGCGCGTCCCGGTTGCTGCTCGCGTCCAACTCGACATTCTCTGCAAGGGGCGCAACGAGAACTGATGTTGCGGAAGAACCTCGCCGGTTGCTTCGCGCAAACGAACTGTGCCGATTGCGAAGATCGCAATCGCTGCGTTGAAGAGCACCCCAACCACAAAGACCATCCATCCGGGAACGACGCCGACTGTCGCCCGCTCAATGAAGGCCTCAAAATCACGTGCCGGCAATGGATGCAAATAGACTTTCAGATTCCAACTGAGCGCCAGCAGCGCAAAGATCCAGAGATAATTCCGGCGCAGGCGGCGGCCCACAGCTTCCCATTCGCTGATCGTAAAGTGGGGGGTTATCAGATCTGCTGCCAGATGTTCCGCCCATGACTCGTCGGGCGGAACGCTCTCCGGAGCAAGCAACTGCGCAAAGTAGCCGGTTTCAAGCACGCGGACGCGACTCGACCAGATCTCGTAATAGCGATAGCGCCGGGCCTCCATCAACAGGAAGATGGCGACAAGAATGGAATTGATCGGGATGACGAAATGCGGATTTGTTGCCGAGCTGAAAACAAAAGATAGCGTGGCGCCTGCGGTAATGACGGCCCAGTTTGTGGTGGTATCGAGCCGATTTCGCCAGGTATTTGAACGCTGCACTTCACCGCGATAAAAATGGATCATCGCGGTATTGAATTCACCGGTCGACATCCGGCGCATCATTGCCGCGGGCGTTGTCGCAGCCGTTTTGTCAGTCGGAGAGGGTGGGGCCTCGGTCTGAGACAACTGGCGTAATCTACCAGTGCCACGATCTGATGATGTTGAGCCGGTTCCCTTTTGATGTGGTTCGGTTGTCATCGACCCTGATTTTGGAGTTGCATGGAGCGCCGGCAGGTAGAGCGGAGCTTCCGGGACTCCGGGAAGTCATAATAGCATGCGAATGTGCTGAACTCGATTCGGTTTCTACTGTGCACGCACTTTTTCTCTAAAAGTGGTGGTGGCTAATTGTAGGGTGGCCCTCCGTGGCCGTCCTTGACCGCCTTCACTGCGGGAGGCCACCGACGGAGGGTCTGCTTGACAGTCTTTCGAACCTGTAGTGACAATTTCCATTGTTTGAGCACTAGAAGACCATGTTGCCAAATAGCGCGGAAACAGACCTTGATGTGCGCTGGATGCGTCAAGCAATCAGTGCGGCGCAGGAAGCACGTGAGCGTGGCGAAGTACCCATAGGCGTCTGCATCGTGAGTGGCGAAACAGTGCTAGCGGTTGCGGGTAATCGCACGCGAACTGACGTGGATCCGACGGCCCATGCGGAGATTGTTGCCCTGCGAGAAGCGGCTCGCAAGGCGGGGAACTACCGGTTAAGCGACGCCGTGGTCTATTCGACCATTGAGCCTTGCGCGATGTGCGCGGGGGCGTTGATACAGGCTCGCGTGTCACGCTTGGTCTATGGCGCTCGCGACGAGCGTGCCGGCGCTATTGATTCACACTTTGGCATCTGTGAGACAGATTTCCTCAATCATCGTATCACCGTTACTGCCGGCGTACTCGAAGCCGAGTGCCGGAAGATGATGCAGGATTTTTTTCGCACACGGCGTGGAACCTAGGCGAACGATAAGACATCTAGGCTTGAGCCTTGTGGAGTTTCAATTTCTGCCTAACGAACCCGCCCCTGGGTCCCACCAGACACCACAGACTTGAGCCTCATGGAGTTTTCAACTTCAGCCTAAAAGCATCCGCCTCCGCGCACGGTCATGAGTGAGGTAAGTCAGATCTTCTCCAATCCGACGTGTTGAATCTCGCTCCGTTAGGCAGAAATTGAAACTCCACGAGGCTGAAGCCTGTGGTGTCTGGGGTGGTCCCTTTGATGTTGAGTTAGGCGGAAGTTGAAGGACCACGAGGCTGAAGCCTGTGGTGTCTGGGGTGGTCCCTTTGATGTTGAGTTAGGCGGAAGTTGAAGGACCACGAGGCTGAAGCCTGTGGTGTGTGCGCCTGAAAGCACGTGTGGTCAGAGAGGTGAAAGTCCTCTTCAGGTCAAGACGCTCTCCGGGCCTGTAACTGAGAGCAACTGCGTCGCCGCGAGGCGGGGTGGGGAGCAGCAAGAGGTGAACGACCAGTCCGTAGGATAACGAACTCGATTCGGCCGGGTAACCCTGACAAGCCTGCACACCTTTGGATAGGCTTTGAGAAATGTTGCGTTACGTGGAAGTTGAAGGTCACGAGGTTTAGAGCAGATATCGGTGTTGCCCCCAACCGCCCGGTGGGCGTATTTACGATCCAGATTTGGTACAAGGTGTTAAAACTTGTTACTATGCTTCGCTTGCGGAGAGGTCGCATAGTGGATTAGTGCACCGGTCTCGAAAACCGGAGTGGGTGAAAGCCCACCGTGGGTTCGAATCCCACCCTCTCCGCCAGAGGATTTGCGATTTCCGATTGTCGATTGCCGATTTCAGTAACCCGGCGGATGCTTTCCAATCCGACAATTGGCAATCGCTAATCGGAGATCTCGCGGGAGAGGTGCAGGAGTGGTTGAACTGGCAGCACTGGAAATGCTGTGTACGGGGAACCGTACCGTGGGTTCGAATCCCACCCTCTCCGCCAGAGGATTTGCGATTTTTCGATTGTCGATTTCAGTGATCCGGGGGATGTCTTTCAATCGACAATCGACAATCGACAACCGACAACTGACAATTGACAACCGCAAGTCGAGAATTCTGTTATGGCAAACGAAGATAACAAGCTGGCAGCCGACGAAGCGCGTCGCAGCATCCAACACGAGTCGGTAAAAGGTCAGGTAGAAGATCAGGTTAATTCCGAGATCTCCCAACGAGCCGCTGAAAAGGCTGCGCCGCAGGAATCCCGAAAGATCGATCAGGTGGCGAGCGAGTTTCGCGACAAGGCTGTTGATGAGGTCGTTGAAACAGAACGTGAAGTGGGGCGCTCACGTGGCCTGGCGCGCGTCTCACAGATCGTAGATTACATTTTCTTCATAGTCTACGGTCTGCTTTTTATGAGATTTCTGCTGGCGTTGATGGCCGCGCGCAGCGGCGCCGGTTTCGTGCGGTTTATTGTGGCGGTAACCGATCCTTTTTACGAACCGTTTAGAGGAATTGTAGCGAGCCCGAGAGTCGATGGTGGCCATACATTAATGCTGCCAATCGTAATCGCGTTTATCGCCTATGTAATGCTGCATTTGGCAATAAATGGTTTGTTGCGTATGCTGGCGCACCGGAAGACGCAAGTGTAGTTTTTGAAAAGTTATCAGACTTCGGGCTCCGCACAACGCCCGCCTTGCGAACCCCGCCAGGCCGGGAACGGAGCAACGGTAGCAACGGCAGCGTGTGTTGCGGGTAAGTCCGGAGTCTGACCTGATCTTTTTCGTCCCAGCTCTCTCCGCACCGATTCAAGGAGTTTAGCCAAAGGAGAAAGTCATGCGAAAGACTTCTGCTGCCCGTCTAATCGTTGCGACGGTTTCCATTCTTTTCGTCAATCTTGTTGCGCCAGCTCAATCACGTCAGGAACTGCTTGCGCAGATTGAAAACAAGCGCGCCGAGCTGCAAACGCTTCAGGAGAAATTCCTGGCGCCGTCGGACGACGACCGATCGGCACTCTCGGAGTTTCTGAAACAGTCGGACACGGGGCTGATTCGATTGTTGCCGCGCGAGAGTTTCGGCGAGGTTCCTGACAAGCCAGGCAAACTGACCATCCGTGGCGGAGGCGCTTATTACTCTTTCGTTCGCCTCACGCACGAGTACGGCTACGGCTCAGACATACAGTTAGAGCAGAACTATTTGAGAGTAGGCTTTGCGGGCGCCGATTACGGAATCATGACGCTGATCGACGAAGTCCCACTCGAAAACGTGACGCCGGAACTTCCGCCGGCGGCATTTCTCCTCGCGTATAACCCGCCGAGCGAAGAAGCGGCTGTGCGCCAGGAGCTGCACTCGTTTGGAGGTGCAGGAAAGACGATTGATGGCGTGGCTTATCGCAACCGACTGCCCGTGCAAATTAACGCCACGTACCTTCTACGCTCAATTTCTTACAGAAATTCAGACGTGCTGGTCGCGTTTCGAGTTCTACGCAAGGACACTGACAATAGCATCGTCCTCGCTTGGAAGCTCTTGAAGCGATTTCCGAAGCCTGAACTGACCAGAACTACCGCCCGAAACTAAAAGTCGATTCATGTCCTATCAAGTCATCGCCCGCAAGTGGCGTCCGCAAACATTTGAAGATGTAACGGGTCAGGAAGTTCTGACGCGCACGCTCCAGAACGCTTTGGAGCACGATCGTCTGCATCACGCCTATCTTTTTTCCGGCGCCCGCGGCGTGGGAAAGACGACCACCGCGCGACTGGTCGCCAAAGGCCTCAACTGTCACAAAGCAAATGGGCCGACCGCGAAGCCGTGTGCGACGATCGACGAACAGGCTTGTCCGTCGTGTCGCGAGATCTCTGAAGGCCGTTCAATGGACGTGCTGGAAATCGATGCGGCGTCGAATACGGGTGTGGATAATGTGCGCGACGTTATCATCGGCAGCGTCGCAATCGCTCCCGCGCGTGACCGCTACAAAGTCTTCATCATCGACGAAGTGCACATGCTCTCCGGGCCTGCCTTCAATGCGCTGCTGAAAACGGTCGAAGAGCCGCCCCCACGCGTCGTCTTTATCATGGCGACGACGGACGCGCACAAGGTGCCTGAGACAATTTCGTCGCGCTGCCAGATTTTCGAATTCCGCACCATCGCCACGGCAAAGATTGCCGAACGGCTGCGATTGATTGCTAACGCGGAAGAGGTTTCGATTTCGGATGAAGCGCTTCGCGAAATCGCCCGCGCCGGTGATGGCTCAATGCGTGACGCGCAGTCGGCTTTCGATCAGGTGATCAGTTTCGCCGGCAAAAAGATCGCCACCGCAGATGTCGAGAAAGCTTTGGGACTCGCCGGCGCCGACGTGCTCGCGCGCGTGATGAAGGGCATCGCCGAAAACCATCCGGCCGAAGCATTGGCGATTGTGGACGACATCGTGATGCGTGGGCACAACCTGCGCAACTTCTGCCGCGAGGTGCTGGCCCACCTGCGCGATCTGCTGGTCGTGAAAGTCTCAGCCGATCCAAAGATTCTCGATTCAGCTTCGACGCACGCTGCCGCGCTGAAACAACAAGCGGAACAGTTTTCCGAATCAGATCTCGTGAGGTTCTTCCATTCGCTCGCGGAAACGGAAAGCACTTTGAAGGACGCGGCGAACCCGCGTTATCAGGTCGAAGTCGGCTTGGTGAAACTGATGGAGATGCGGCGGCTCGCGCCGCTTGGCGATCTCGTCGAACGCCTTGCAGCGCTTGAATCAGCATTGCGAACGGGCAAGGCGCCAGCGGAAAAAGCGAGTCTGCGCACGGAGACGGCAACGCCAACTATCAATCGCCCGTCGCCATCTGCGAGCAACGTACCTTTCGAATCTGTCGCATCGGCCGAGACGGCATCGTCTGAACCGTCGGCTGCGAAAACGAACACCTTCTGCGACAACGTGAAAGCGAAGCTCAAGCAAAAGCGCCGGCCATTGCTCGTTGCCGCGCTCGACGGCGCGGTGCGCGCTGAACTGGAAGGTGACGAATTCCTGGTTGAGTTCACTCAGGAAAACAAACACTATCGCAACACTTTGGCGCGCGCCGATAACGCGAAAGCTTTGCGAGAAGCGTGCGCCGACTCGTGCGGCCGCGAAGTTGGCATCCGTTACATCATCAAGTCTGAAGACGACGCGGCCACCTCAACCAACGTCACTCCGGACGCGCGCGAGGCCAAACAGAAAGCTCGCAGCGCCGCTGCCGCAGATCCAACCGTCCAGCAGGTGCAGCGCACGTTTGGCGCCGAGATTGTTGACGTCAAACAAACCTAGTCACTAAGCGCATCCGCTTCGCGGACGACGAAGCAATGTTTTTGAGGCAAGGCCGGTACGCGACACTTATTCCAAGCTAAAGCGTCGAGTCTTCCTGTCCCAAATAAGTTCCTTCGTTTGTTCGGCGCTGCCGCGCTGGAAGCATTCAATGTAAACACTGCCGCTCGCGGGCGAAGGTAGGTAGCTTTCCATATCTTCCTCTCGCGACACCCAATATGCTTTGTAGCGTCCGCCTTCGGATGCAACCGCGGCAATAACGACGAGCCCGTAACGTTTCGGATCCGAGCGCGAAGGGTCTACAACGATAGCAATCAGAAAGTCCTGCGTGTTTGCGCCGCGGTAACCCCGCGCGCCCCACCAAAGGAGCGAGGGTTTGATTTGGTTAGGATTGTTTGATTTCACACGGGCGGCCGCTTCAGTGGTCAGCTGACGATCCGAGAACTGCGCTAAGCGATAGGTCTGTGAGGTTTCAAATAGTCTCCATGCGCGTTGCAGCGGTTCATTGTCGGATTCAATGGTCGGATCCACCGGCCAAGAAGTTACCGTCTCATCAACGGTTGGAATTGGCGTTGGTGGTGCCGACCTTCGAACGACGGCAGATTGACAACCGCAGGCGACACAGACGATGAGACCAGCCAGGGCCGCGATGTGAGGTGTACTTGTTTTCATATTCACAAGCACCGAACAATGATCTAAGTCGCTTGCACTGACGAAACCGGCATCGGTGGCGCAAACGACTCCGGCGGCGGCTGCGGCGCGAACCGGTCTTTCCAGCGAATCCTTCCGGTAGCCTGCATCACCACGAACAGGGTCAGGATGGAACCGATTGTGATGGCGAGTCCGGTGAAGCCTTTCAGGAAGAAAGCGTACGAGAACGCGACCAGATAGATGAATTGCGCCAGCGCGGCCTCGCGCATCGCGAAGCGAAGGCCGACAACCAGTCGCAGATACGAGATGACAAGAAAGATTGACACGGCTGAGCTGATCGCAAACGCGAGATGAATCGAAATGTGATCGACCAGGTACGCCAGCAACAAGTGAAATGAGAAGAACGCCGCGGCCATGAAGAAGTAGTTCATCGGATGCAGCTCGATACCCCGCAGCGTGGTGATGATTAGCATCAGGAAGAAAAAGAAGAAGAGCGACACCGGCGCAAAGAAACTGATGCGACCAGCCAGCGGCCCGGGCTGAAGCTTCTCAGGCATGGTCATCGCGATCTGATAACCCGAGACAAGGTTCGTGTAGTTCCAATCCAATTCCCAGCCGCTCCCGTGCTCGCGTTTAATCGACGGCGACAAAGTGTTGTTCGGGAAATCGATGTCCTTGAAGTTTGTCGTCATCTTCAACGAGAAATCGCGCACGCGCGCGACGTCGGTCGACGACTTGTTTCCGTTCGCCAGGCTGTAAGACCAGTCGTTCAGGCCCTGTGACTTGTAGCCGACCTTCAGCGTCGCGACTTTGCCGGGGGCCATTTTCAGCGTGCCGCTGGCGCTGTTCTTTTCGTTCTTCAGAGTCAGCGGCGCACCGTCAACGGTGAAAACCAAATCGTCGTAGATCGCCTGTGCCGTCGGAAAATACAAAGCGAACGTTACATCCTGTTCTTTGTCGCTCGGATTGCGGAACACGTACGCGCCGGCAAAACCAACTTTGTAAGTGCTGTACCAAAGCAGACCCTTCTGCCGATGTTCGAGATTTAGGTCCACGTTCAAGCGGCTGTTTTCGAGCGGCAAATCCCGAGTGAACTTTTCCTGAACGACCGTTTCGACCGTCTTGCCGTTCTCAGTCT
>JBGSWR010000047.1:0-74857 GCA_041751855.1 Pyrinomonadaceae bacterium | reverse complement strand
CGGCCTCGACCGCAGCCCTGCGCTCTCTATCAAGCACGACAGCCGCCCGCTTCATTCTGCTACGGAGGTATTTCTCCCGCTCCCGATTGGGCGGCACGCGGGGGCTATTGTATTGGTTATGAAAGCGGTCCACTGAACCCCGGTCATCCCCATGTAGCCAGGTGCCGTAACAACGGAATGTGAAGAAGTAAGCAAGCGGAACGCCTTCGGTATTGAATTCACGGTGAGGGACAGACATGAGGATTCTTCCTTAATACTAAAGATACCTCGTATTGTAATCAGAAGAACACGAATTGGGAATATGTCGGTGAGACTAAACAGCGTTGTGAAGCGTAGTGAGTCAGAGTCAATCAGGAATGAGCGGAGCCAATCAGATCCGTAAGCGTCCCAATCAGAACCGGAAGCGGAGAAGTGCTGAAAAATCGCGTCATCACAACCTCGGTTAACATCAAGCGCCATAACACAGCGGGCGTCGATTTTTCAGCACTTCGCAGCGACCGGATTAACCTTCGAGTACACAGACCGCAATAAACAAGCAGAGTTCCTCCAAGTCAAAGCCGTCAGCGAGCCTATCCAGTAGCCGGAACTATCCCAATCAGAACCGCGAGCGGAAATAGATCAGTACCGGAAGCGGAGAAGTGCGGAAGGATCGCTCACACCCTTCCCAAATCAAGCACCCTACCGCGATTCTTCCGCACTTCGCAGCGACCGGATTAATCTTCCAGTACACGCACCGAAACAAACAACCAGGCCCCTTCCAACTCACATCCATCAGCGAACTGACGGTGTCACAGCGAAGACTCGAGTGCCGCAATTCTCAGGATCGCGTCCCTGTATTGTTCGAGCAAGGTATCTATGTTCTAAGGTTAATCCGGTCGCTGCGAAGTGCTGAAAAATCGACGCCCGCTATCCAAGGTTCCTATATAAACTCAAAGCCCCTTCACGCGATTTTTCAGCACTTCTCCGCTCCCGGTTCTGATTCCGCCCTTCCGCACTTCGCAGCGACCGGATTAACCTCCCCACACACGCACCCCAACGAACAAGCACAAACTAGCCAACGACCCCGGAGGGGTCGAATATTTATAGCACCCGGTCCAGCGACCACTCGGCCACCCCAGCGGGGTGAGATGTTCGTTTCTTAAGTCTCATTCAGAACCTAAAACCATTAGGCCTCACAAACGAAAGACGATCAGCTACCGCAAACGGAGCCAGTTGGAGACATTCGGGTTGTTTGTTGCGATCTGTGTACTCCAAGATTAATCCGGTCGCTGCGAAGTGCTGAAGAATCGCCCACACTCTCCCCTTGCACGAACCCGACCGCGATCTTCAGCACTTCGCAACGACCGGATTAGCCTTCCTACCCCAGATTCCCTCGAGACAAATTCATTTCGTAAAGCGATCTGGTGTCGGCAGGTGCTTGTTCAGTCGGTCCATCCCGATCAGTTGGAGGCGAAATACCCCACGGATGACATGGTGGTTCCACGGATTAGGAACGCTCGGGATTGAAATGCCTATCAGGTCAAGAGCTTTACTGCAGAAACAGTTGGGACTACCATGGATTAGCGCTGCGTCCTCGATCAATCGACCGGCCCCGCGCTCACTTTCGCAAAGGAGTCCTCCCATGGCGAAAAGCATCACTGCGTCTGTTGGCCGAATGGGCGGTGTGAATCACGCCCCCGATGTCAAAGTCGTTCAAGAACTGCTGAACCAGGTGCCGGCCACATCCGGCGGTCCAGGCACCAAGCTCCAGGTCACGGGAACTTGCGGCACGAACACGATCGACGCCATTCAGCGTTTCCAGTTACATAATTTCGGCTTCTCGATGGCTGACGGGCGCGTCGATCCCGATGGGCCTACCTTGAAGAAGCTGAACTCGTTTGATCAGCCTGGTTCACCGCCGAAACCCGACAGCCGTTCGGTGTGGGGCACTATATTTGCTGTGTTCGGGAACCCGACTATAGTCGATTGGCCTCCGCCCGGGTTGACCATGACATCAGAGCCGGCTCAGGCCGGGATGGTTATGCGCGGCGGAATGTGCATCGAGACCCCCCGTGGGGCCGGGGTAGTGATCCAACTCACCAGCGGTCCCTACCTAATTGTGCAGGAAAATTCTTCGGTCACGACGAGTAACGCCAAAGCGCCGGCGGCCGCCGGAATGATACGCAGGCCCTAATTCTTGTCTGCGCGGGGCGGACCACCTTGTCCTGGTTCAACGTGAACTGGACTTCCGGTCATGGTCGAAACGAACCAACGGCAACGGCCATCTCCGCCGTCGTCTCCTGCTGACAGGTCTGACCGAACTTAAGGCACCATTCTCGGACAGTCTCATAGCTAAGAACCACACCACGCATCGCTAGCATTTCTTCAACATCGCGGAAGCTCAGGGCGAAGCGGAAGTATGCCAGACGGAATGACTGATGATCTCGGCAGGGAAGCGGTGACGATGCTATGTAGAGATGGAGGTGCATGTCAGAGAAGTATGCCGCATGAAAACCTCCGGCTCCATCTTCGGTGTTAACCTGACAATACCGCATAAGAGGCATTACGCCATACAGATGAGGAAGAATAGCGGGGCATATAGGCCAACTAACGCTCCCTTCCTCGCGTTCTTGTGTGAAATAAAGAGCGGAATAGTTATTGCTCTTTACAGTTAGGCGAGAATTCAAGTGTAGTCACCAGCCGCCGAGCACCCAACCGAACTCAAGAAGTACGATCAGGTGCTTCTCTATTCTTAGTACCGCTCAATCTAGCCAGAGGCTCATCAAGCTCGCTTAATCTCATACCGCTGAATGCTGCTACGGCTATTTCTGACCCCGCCAAATCTTTGAAGGAGATCAACAAGACGCGACATGCCTCTTATGAAAACCAGGAAAACACCTAAAGTACATTCGTCGAAGGCGCTCACCGGCATCGAGGGATTCGATGAGATCACCCATGGCGGCTTGCCGCGCGGGCGGACCACTCTTTTAGAAGGCGGGCCGGGTTCCGGCAAAACCTTGTTCGCTCTCCGATTCCTGGTGCATGGCGCACAGGACTGCAACGAGCCCGGTATCTTTGTCGCTTTTGAAGAAACCTCCAAGCGCATCGTCGCCAATGCCGAAAGCTTTGGTTGGAAGCTCGAGGAGTTACAGCGAAAAAAGATTTTCTTTTTGGATGCCCAGCCGACGCCTGATCTAATCCAGTCGGGGAGTTTCGACCTAGGCGGAATGCTCGCCGCGCTGGGGGCGCAGGCGAAGGCAATGGGAGCGCGCCGCATCGTGTTCGATGCTATTGATATTGTGTTGGCGCTGTTGCCAGACGCCGCAGCGAAACGACGCGAGATCCACCGGTTGCACGAGTGGTTACTGGCGAGCGGACTGACGGGCCTCATCACTGCCAAATCAGGCGGCGATGACGCGACTTCCATCAGTCAGCAGCCGTTCGGCTTCATGCAATTCATGGTGGACTGCGCCGTGGTTCTCAACCACCGCGTAGAGTTGGGTGTGTCGCAACGCAATCTGCGCGTGCAGAAGTATCGCGGCTCGAACTTCGACGAGAATGAAGCGCCATTCGTGATCGGCAACGGCGGATTTGATGTGGCCATCTCGCGCATGTTGGGCCGGGTTGATACCACGGTGACCAACGAGCGTGTCACCAGCGGCGTGGCGCGGCTCGACACGATGCTGGGCGGCGGCTACTACCGCGGAGCAAGTGTGCTAATCACGGGCTTTCCTGGCACGGCCAAAACGACATTGAGCGGTGCATTTGCCGAAGCCGCGTGCAAACGCGGCGAGCGCACTATGTTCATTGGGTTTGATTCGGACGGCACCGAGGTGATCCGGAATTTGTCTTCTGTGGGAATTCGGCTCGATCGTTTCGCAAAGAGTGGCATCCTGAGCATGATCTCGGCGCGTACCATCACCGGCAGTGCAGAGACTTTGCTGGTGCGCATCAAGGCGCTCGCGCGCGCGCACAAAGCCCGTTGTCTGGTGATTGATCCAGTTTCCACCTTGTCAAAAGCCGGAAATGAGTTGACCGCTCATGGTGTGGCGGAACGGTTGATTGATTGGTCGAAGTCCGACGGCATTACTCTCGTCTGCACCAGCCTGCTCGATGAGATGCACGGTCAAACGCAAACCGGCACACCGCTGCAAATTTCAACACTCGCCGACACATGGATTCACCTCAACTATCTCGTTCAGGCCGGGGAACGCAATCGCGGTTTGTCAATCGTCAAGTCCCGCGGTACGGCACATTCAAATCAGGTACGCGAACTGATCCTGAGCGATGCGGGCGTGACACTGGCCGATATTTACACCGCGGGCGGTGAGGTGTTGATGGGCGCGCTGCGCTGGGAAAAGGAAAGCGCAGAGTTGGTCGCTAATGAGGTCGCGGAAGTTGCCGGCAAACTTAAACTCGTCACATTAGATGCGGAAGAAGCCGTCCTTGAGGTGCGGGCGAAGTCGCTGCAGACGGAGTTGGTAGCCAAGCAGGTCGAAAAGACCTTGTTGGCACGCACTACGGCGTCCCGCGAGGGCGCATTATCGCGAGGGCGGGTCCGCATGCAGCAGTTGCGCGGCGGAGATGTGCCGGTGTCCGGAACGACAGGGAGGAAGAAGTGAGTCGCACCTCAAGATTCAAGTTCCGTTTGTACGTTGCGGGCGACACGCAGAACTCCGCGCAAGCGCGCGCCAACCTTGATGCGATTTGCCGCGATCACTTGCCGGGACAACACGAAATAGAGATCGTGGATGTGTTGAAGGAACCGAAATGCGCGTTGGCTGATGGGATATTCATGACGCCAACCCTCGTCAAGCTCGGGCCTGCTCCCGCACGAAAAATCGTCGGCACGCTTAACCAGACTGAGACCGTTTTGCAGGCTTTGGGTCTGGGACAGGAAATGGTTACCGCGTGAGTTCTGACCAATCTTCGCTGGCGGCGAACCTTAACGAAGAAATTCCCGCGCTCATCGAGACGCTGCTCACAACCGAGCAGCGGCTCGAGGAATTGACGGCTGGCGAAGTGGATACGGTGGCTAGCCGCGACGGACGGACGTTCGTGCTACGGCGAGCCCAGGACCAGTTGCGACATAGCGAAGCCACCAAGCAGGTCGCAATCCTCAATGCGTTGCCCGCGCAGATTGCTTTGCTGGATGGTCAGGGCCTTATCGTCTCGGTGAACGAAGCCTGGCGATCCTTTGCTGATGCTAATCTTCTGCCTGCCGTGGCCCATGGAATCGGTCTCAATTACCTCACGACCTGCGATCAGGCACGAGGAGCTTCCGCGTCCGGGGCCGATCTGGTCGCCAAGGGCATCCGGGCAGTGTTGGACGGCGCACGAAAGAGTTTTACGATCGAGTATCCGTGCCATTCGCCAACGGAGCACCGTTGGTTCCTATTATCCGTGACGCCTCTGACTGGCGACCGCCGGAACGGCGCGGTTGTCATGCACTTGAATATCACGGAGCGCAGGGAGGCGGAAATAGCTTCGTCTCGGCTTGCCGCGATTGTCGATTCCTCAAATGATGCCATCATCGGCAAGGACCTGAGCAGCATAATTACGAGTTGGAATAAAGGGGCGGAAAATATTTTCGGCTATTCAGCAAGCGAGATGGTCGGGACTTCAATCCTGCGGTTGATTCCAGTGGAGAGACACGGTGAGGAGGAGGAAATCCTGCGGAAGATAGGGCGCGGGGAAGAAATAGAACAGTTTGAAACGCGGCGATTAACCAAGGACCGGCGACTGATCGATGTGTCCGTGACGACTTCTCCAATTAAAAACGGGGAGGGCGAGATCGTGGGCGTTGCCAAAATGGCCCGCGACATCACTGAGCGCAAGCAAATAGAGCAGTTATTACGGGCGAGCGAGGAACGGTTTCGCATTGCCGCCGAAACCGCAAACGACGTGGTCTATGAATGGGACCTGAAGCAAAGCGTGGAGTGGCTGGGCAACATTGACGGCCTGCTCGGCTACCAGCCGGGGGAGTTTCCGCGGACGCTGGACGGCTGGGCTAACTCGGTGCATCCGGAGGACGTGGAGCGCACAATGGCGGCGCTGCAGACTCACGTGGAGGGGCGCGCGTCCTACGCGATCGAGTATCGGGTCCGGCGCAAAGACGGAGTCTATCGGTGGTGGTCGGCGCGGGGCGCAGCCGCCCGGACGGCGGATGGAAAACCCACTCGAATGATCGGCTCGATCACGGACATCACCGAGCGCAAGCAGGCGGAGGAGGCGCGCGACCGTCTGGCGATTATCATCGAATCCACGACTGACCTGGTCGGCGTCAGTGATGCCGCCGGAAATCATCTCTACCTCAACCGCGCCGGCCGCAATCTGCTTGGGGTGGGCCTTGACGAAGATATCACCAAAACCAACAGCGCCGATTTTGTACCCAACCCCGCCAGCCATCGGAGTGTCACTGAAGGGATCCCCACCGCCGCGCGTCTTGGCATGTGGAGCGGCGAAATCGTCCTGCTCAACCGGAGCGGCCAGGAGTTTCCCGTCTCCCAGGTTATCCTTGCCCACAAAACCGCCAATGGCGAGGTCGAGTCCTTCTCGACAATCATGCGCGACATCACTGAGCGCAAGCGGGCGGAAGAGGCGCTCAAGGAAAGCGAATCGCGGTATCACTCGCTTTTCGAGAATATGGTGGAGGGATATGCGTATTGCCGGACGCTGTTTGAACAGGACCAGTTGCGGGACTTCACCTACGTGGAAGTCAACAGCGCATTTGAACGACTGACCGGGCTGAAGGATGTCGTCGGTAAAAAAGTCAGTGAAGCGATTCCTGGAGTTTACGAAACCAGCCCGGAACTCTTCGAGGTTTACGGCCGGGTGGCTTTGACCGGCAAGCCGGAGAAATATGAGACGTATCTGAAGTCTGTTGGCACTTGGTTTTCCGTTACCGTCTATAGCCACGAGCGAGAGCATTTCGTAGCTGTTTTCGACAACATCACCGAACGCAAGCTGGCCGAGACCGCTTTGCGAGAAAGCGAGGCGGAATTCCGCGCGCTGGCCGAGGCCATGCCGCAAATGGTCTGGATCACGCGCCCCGATGGTTGGAACATTTATTTCAGCCAGCAGTGGATGGATTACACAGGGCAGACACTGGAGGAGAGCCTTGGCCACGGATGGAGCAAACCGTTTCACCCGGAAGACCGGCAACGCGCCTGGGATGCCTGGCAGCACGCGACAGCGACGACTGGAATTTACTCGATCGAATCCCGCTTACGCCGCGCGGATGGAGTTTACCGTTGGTGGTTGATTCGCGGCGTGCCTCAACTGGATGCCACCGGCAACGTCTTAAAATGGTTTGGCACCTGCACAGACATTCACGAACTGAAGCTGGCAGAGCTTGAAATCTCCCGCACCAATCAAGCGCTGCGTCACAGTGACGAAAAATTCCGTCATCTGGCGGACAACATTACTGATGTATTCTGGATTACCTCACCCGACTTCAAGACAATCGAGTATGTGAGTGCCGGTTATGAGCCGATTTGGGGCCATTCTGCTGAAAGCTTGTACGCCGATCCGCATCAGTGGATCGAAGCCATCCATCCGGAAGAACGCGAGAGTGCCTTTGCGATTTTTGCCACGCTCACGGAAACTGCGCCGGAGGTCACTGTCGAGTATCGAATTGCTCGTCCCGACGGCACCATCCGATGGATTCGCGACCGTGGCTTCCAGGTCCGGGATTCAGCCGGCAAACTAGTTCGCATCACGGGTATTGCCACTGACATTACGGAACAAAGGAAACTGGAGGCACAACTTCGTCAGGCCCAAAAGATGGAAGCGATCGGCACTCTCGCTGGGGGGATTGCGCATGACTTTAACAATATCCTCGCTGCCATCATTGGCTATTCTGAAATGGCGCAGAGGGGAATCAGTCGAGATAGCCGGGCCCAGATTCATCTCAAGCAGGTACTGATCGCGAGCACTCGCGCCAGGAATTTAGTGACGCAGATCCTTACATTCAGCCGCCAGGAAGACCCTGAGCGGGAAGTGCTCAAGCTACAATCCATAATCGCCGAGACTCTTAAGCTGCTACGGGCCTCGCTGCCATCGACAATTGAAATCCGGCAAAGCATCGATACCACAACTCCTTCGGTGATGGGCGATTCGACGCAGATCCAGCAGGTAGCAATGAATCTCTGTGTCAATGCCGGGCACGCGATGAAGGAACACGGTGGCGTTCTGGGTATCCGCCTGGCCTGCGTTGATATCGATCGTGATTTCGCCAGTGCGCATCCGGAACTCAAGGAAGGACCGCATGTTTGTTTGGAGGTCAGCGACTCCGGAAGCGGTATGGACCGCGCCACTCAGGAACGCATCTTTGAACCTTTCTTCACTACCAAGGGTCCCGGTGAAGGGACTGGCCTTGGCCTCGCCGTGGTGCACGGCGTCATTAAGAATCACGAGGGCGCGATTGTCGTCTCTAGCGCGTTGGGAGTGGGCACCACTTTTAGTGTCTATTTGCCGGTCCACGATCGCCCACCGGCCCCGATTATCCAAGAGTCTGATTCCGAGCCGCGGGGCAAAGGCGAACACATTCTCTTTGTGGACGATGAGGAAGCGCTGGTCTCACTCGGCCAATCAATGCTGGAAGACCTCGGTTATCGCGTCACCACCATGGTTGACAGTGTCGAGGCTCTGGCGGCTTTCAGGTCGCAACCTGAAGACTTCGATCTGGTCATAACAGATCAAACAATGCCGCGCCTGAACGGCGCTGACCTTGCTACGGCGCTGCTGGAAATCCGGCCAGCGCTGCCCATTATTCTGGCAACTGGGTACAGTGCTGGAATGACCAACGAGAAAGCCAGCGCGACGGGCTTCCGAGAAGTACTTCCTAAGCCATATTCGATACAAGCGCTGGGAGAGGCGATTCGGCGCTCACTTGTCCAGACGGAAAAGAAGTAACCGATGGCCATCAGTATCCTTCTAGTAGACGATGATGACCAGTTCCGCGGGATGCTGAGCGAAGCCCTGACTGGCGAGGGATTTCAGGTGCGAGAAGCGACAGACGGCCGTCAAGGGATCAAGCTTTATGGAGAACAGTCAAGCGATCTTGTGATTACAGATCTGGTAATGCCGGGGAAAGAGGGCTTGGAAATGATCGTTGAAATCAAACGGCTTCACTCTGATGTTAAGATCATCGCCATGTCTGGCGGAGGACGAGGTAGTTCCCAGAATTACCTGAAGATGGCCAAGGCCTTCGGCGCCCAAATAGTACTCGCCAAACCGTTCGCGCACCGTGAAATCCTGGGGGCCATTAGCCATGTGCTCGAACATTAATATGGCTCACTGTCCTTATTTAAATAGTGGCCAATCAAACAATCGCCAGGGCTGCGCGCAGGTCCAGGGCGGCATCACTGCCGGCCAACTCCTGGCACAAGAGCGGGGTTGACGCAAAAGCCCGACCGCCGAAAATAATTCGTGGACAGCTCGTCACAAATTTTTCCTGAATGGCTTTGACCAGCCGCACAACTTTCGGCAAGCTGAACAAGATGGTAGCGGAAATTCCGACAACCTCTGCGCGCTGGTCCTCGATGGCCTGAAGAATCCCACTGTGTGGCATGTTAGTGCCAAGGAACCGCACATCCCAGCCGCGGGCTTCCAACACGTCGGCCACCATATTTGGTCCAACCTGATGCAACTCTCCCTCGATCCCAGTAATCACCATGCTGCCCGCCTGGGTTTTGGCTGGTTCGAGGTTTTGATAAAGCTGGGCCATCGCATATTGTGTAATCGCGGTGGCCATGTGCTCTTCGGCGACTGTGATCTGATTCGTCTCCCACAAGCGGCCCACCTCGTATTGAGACGCTTGAAAGACATCCACGTAAACATCGACGATATCGCTCACGCGTTTCATTGCCTCGAGAGCGAGCGAAACTGCCGCGCGCCGTTGACCTTTGATCGCAGATTGCAGATAAAGAGCTTGCGTTTCAGCCAGTACCGTGGCGGGCTTCGCCGGTGCGGTCTGCGGATTCTCGCAGGCACTGACAGCGGCGGCGATGAACTTTTTCACAAATTCTGCTTCCGTCGCATTCATAGATGACTGCAAAGCTTCGCCAACCTGCTGCAAGTTTTCGGCGACAAAATGCGAGGCAATATTCCTGGCTCCCAGCATACCCACGGTCCACCGAGCATACGCTTCGAAAGGGGCCACTGACCCGCTTTCGATGGCGCTCGCCAGATAACTCTGATGAAAGACGGCATCTTCGATTCCGTGCTTGCGTCCACGTTCGCCATAGCGAGCGAGCCAGTCGGGATGCCGCAGGAAAAACTCTTCGGTGACTACCTCGGCCACTTGCGGCTTGAGCCCATCGATCTTCTCCGATAGCGCAATCCGATCGTTCAAAGCCATAGTTGTCATTGTTCAGTCCCTCCCGGATAAGTCTCGTCAGGTGGAGGAAACGCAGGTAAACGAAAATAAAAGCGGCTGCCCTGTCCGTGAGTGCTCTCCACGCCGATGGTTCCGCCGTGGGCTTCGACAATCTGTTTGCAGATCGAAAGCCCAAGCCCCGAACTCTGCTCGTCGCCCGTTGGCCGGGTGCTCGTGCGACGAAATGCGCCAAAGAGTAGCGGCAGCTCTTCTTTTAGTATTCCCAGGCCGTGGTCGGTCACCGAGAACTCAAGGTCACCAGCGAATCTGACCGCGAGTGTGACCGTCGTTTCCGGCGGCGAGAACTTGAAGGCGTTTCCGATCAGGTTATTCAACACCTGCCGGATTCGCTCGCGGTCGAAAGTGCCGGCCAGCACATCTACTTCGCAGTTAACCTCCAATTGGATTCTCTTCCGCCGACCGAGCATTTGGTTATACTTTTCAATTTCGGCGAGAAAGGAACGTAACTCAACGGTCTCGCGTTGGAGTTCGATTTTCCCGGCCTCGATGCGTGAGATATCGAGCAGGTCATTGACCAAAGTAAGCATCTGATTGCTGGTTGAATGAATCATGCCGAGAAATTCCTTTGCCTCAGCCTTGGCCATCTGGTCATCTTCATCGAGCAGCAATTCGGCCATGTTGCTAATGCTGCCCAGCGGTGAGCGCAGGTCGTGCGCTGCAATGCCGAGAAATTCGTTTTTGATCTTGTTCGAAGCTTCCAGCGCCCTGTTCTTTTCGCGCAACTCCTGAGTCCGTTGCTCGACTTTGTCTTCCAGTTCTGCGTTCGCCTTTCGCAGTTGCTCGATCAGTTCACGGTTCTTTTGCAGCAGGGCATGACGCTCGAAAGCGTGTTCGACCACGACTTCCATCTCCCCTGACTTCCAGGGTTTCGTCATGTAAAAGTAGATCTGGCCGTCATTGACCGCTTTCACCACTGACTCCAGGTCCGCATACCCAGTCAACATGATCCGGGTCGCCTCTGGATGAGTTACAGCAATTCGCGCCAGCAGTTCGGCGCCGGTCATGTGCGGCATCCGCTGGTCTGAGATGACCACGGCGACGTCTTCTGTTTCGAGCTTGGCGAGCGCGTCTTCCGCGCTCAGTGCGGTGATGACCTGATATCGGCCCCTGAAGATTTCGGCGATCGATGACGTAATACCCTCTTCGTCATCAACGACGAGCAACGTCTCCAGCGATGGCTGTGGGAATGTGGATTCGACGAGCTTGGTGTGCCGACTGAACCCGGAACTTAGTGAGGCCATGTTTGTTCTCCGGCTTTGACAAAAGGAATAGTCGCGGCTGCCTCTGGAAGCGTCTCGGGTCCGAAAGGAATTCGGATGGTAACGGTGGTGCCCATGTGCTTCTCGCTGGCAACCAGTATCTCGCCTCGATGGGCGGTCACGATCTGCCGGGCGATGTGTAGGCCGAGGCCAGTGCCGGATCCCACCGGTTTGGTAGTAAAGAAAGGATCAAAAATCTTCACTAGATGTTCTGAGGCGATTCCTTCACCGCGATCCTCCACGGTGATCACACAAAACCCCTCTTCCTCAGAGGTGGAGACCGTCACCTCGCCATCGGCTGGAGTGGCCTGCACCGCATTGGCGATGACGTTGCTAAAGGCTTGATTGAGTGTCCCCGGCGAGCAGTTCAGCGGCGCCATCTCAGTCAGAGAAGTCTTCACCGTTACTTTCTGCGCAGCCAGCAGCGGCGAAAGAAAGCGCAGCGTCGAAATGATGCCCTCGTTGATGTCGGCGGGCTTGTAACTGTTCTCGTCCAGACGGGAGAAGTTGCGCAGGTCCAGGACAATGCGCTTGACTCGTTCGAGACCCTCGAGATTGTGACCAATTTTTTGGGGGATGATCTCGACCAGATGAGAGAGCTCAATCTTTTCAGCTTCGTGGACAATGCGTTCGTAAAAGCGTGGGTTAGTCGACGAGAGTTCATCCAATGAGTCGCCAACTATGTTTACAAAGCCAAGCAACTCCTGAAAATCCCGTAACAGAGTTTCGTGATTGGTGAGCACGAAGGCAATGGGATTATTAATTTCGTGCGCCACGCCCGCGGTCATCTGGCCCAGCGAAGCCATCTTCTCCTGTTGCACGAGCATCGCTTGCGCATCCTTTAATCTTGCCAGCGCCTGTTCCAACGCGCGCTTCTTACGAACATTCTCGCGCGACAGCACCGCCAGTTCGTTATTGAGTTCGAGCAACTCCGTTTGCAGTGCTTCTTCCTTCCTGGCGGGCGCCTCACCGATAATTACGAGGCCTGCGGGCATGACGTCGATTTTGCAAATCAACGAGAAGGGTGCTTGATTGCTATCCACGAAATTAAGCAAAGCCATCTCGTCCAGACGTCGCCCTCCCTGCTCCAGTCGCGCGCGCACCGTCACTCGATCTGCTTCGGTGAGGTGTTCAAAAATACTGGACCCTTCCAACTCTTCGACAGTTCGACGAGTCCGTCTCGCGAGGGCGTGGTTCACTCGCAGGATCTTCCCGTCGGCGGCCGTTGCAATAAGGTAAAGGCCCTCGCCGTGGTTGATGAACCTGGCCAGTAGCGGAGCCGCGTCCACAGCAATCTCATCGAAAGACCGCTGGGTGGTGGCAGAGTCGATGCGTTCAAGTTCGGTGACTTCTGTATATGAGCCATCGAGTTTTAGTCCCTTGGGAATAAACCGGTGTGATTCGTGATGCTGCTTACTGTGGTGCCAGGTGTGAAAGGAATCCTGATCGCTCCAGCGCGTCACCAAATAAAAGATAGAGGCATCGGTTTTAGCGGTGTAGGTTTCCATTCCCAGAAACCCTGTCGCCGCGTCGACAAAGCCCGGGCGATTGAGGAAAGCCTCACGCACCTCGGCCTCCATCCCGTTCGCCACTTTGAATCGGGAAATAGCGAGAATCATTGTGCTCTCCTGGAAGCAGTAGGAATACTCAGCCTGGCAATCTCGGCGCACTCGGGGCAATAGCTGTGACTGAGAAAATCGGAATGCTGTCTCATGAAGTCTGCAAGCTCCATCCAGTCAGCTTTCCCTAGACGTACCTTGCTGCACGTCATGCAAATTGGTAGTACTTCCTGAAAACGGCGGATGCACCAGAATGAATCCTTGAGATTGGCAATCGTGGAGCGAAGGACCTGGTTATCTCGGGCGAGTGACTCATTCTCCTCTGCTATTCGCGCAACGTCAATGACAGCTGGCAATGGACCGGCATTTAGTGTCCGCAACTCTTCGATCATCTCTCGGCGTTCATGAACCAATGAGAAGGCAACAGTCGCCTGGCTAAGCAGACGCAGAAACGATTCTGGCTCGAACGGCTTTGAGACGTATTGATAGAGCTTGCCCTCATTAAGAGCCTGGACGACAGCCTCAAGATCCGAGAAGGCGGTCAAGAGAATCCTAACGGCGTCGGGTTTGATCCTGGCTGCTCTGGTTAGCCACTCAGCGCCACTAAGTTGCGGCATTCTCTGGTCGCACAAAACAACCGCAATATTTCGCTCTTCCAATAATTTGAGCGCATGGTAAGGATCGTTCGTGGCGTGCACCAGATAATCTTTGCGCAAGAGCTCGCTGAGACTCTCAAGAAAGTGCAACTCGTCATCCACCACCAGAATTTCAGGTCTCTCTATTTCAGATGACTTCTTCAATTGACTCCTTTAGGCCGCTTCCTCTGGTATTGATCGTAACGGTGAAGGGCTGTCGCCCAGTCCAAGGATCACCTGACGTTCTGACCGACAAGTCCGGAAGGCATCTTGGCCGGGCAATTCACGCAACAGCTTGAGCAAATGTCCCCATTTCCTTTTATGGACGCTTGCAAAGGATTCCACGCACGCAGCACGCTCACCTCGCTTCTTGTTGGCGGCGCCGTGAGGTCGCTCCCTTCGCCAGCATGGCGGGCGCTTAAGCATTCTAGCATGCCCGGCAGTGGACGAAGCTAATACGGTCTCGTCAGTTACTGCCTGGGCAAGCGCCAAAAAAGCAAAGTTCATAAAAGCGAGGCAAAGCCTCAGCGCCACTACCTTCTTTAACTGACTTCGTCATGTTCCCGCCACTTTGACATGGCCGTCTGATTGTTCTTCTGGTCATTTGCCGTCGATATTCATCGTTTAGCCAGTTCACCTTCGCTACGCAAGTTGTCGTATTCGACAACACCTGACAAGCGTGGTGATAAAAGTATGGGATTCAGACAAGTGATAAAGGTCTCTTGCGGGGCACAAACCTTGCTCTGTGTGTTAGAGCACAGACAACGAAACCGAAGCGGGAGAGTATCGAGAGTTTGCAGATACTCGGCAACCTTGACTGCGTGAATTTCAGTCAACGAAATCCGAAGGAGAAGATAACGACATGGGAGTGAACATACGCGCCTTGCTGTCAGCTACAGCCATCATGCTTGTTCTGTTAATTCCGTCCGCAGCCTGGGCGCAACACAAACACACACAGGGCGCACCCAAGAAGCCCGGCATGGCAGGCATGAGTGCGGAGATGGCGAAGATGATGAAATCGCCGCATCATCTGCTGATGAAGGCCCACATGAAGAGCATGTCTGGGTTCGCCAGGACACTCCGTGATCAGGCATTGAAGCCTGGGGCTCTGGACGTTGAATTCGCGCGGGCGAGTGTTGCCGAGCTAAGACATAACCTCGATGCAATGGAAGCCATCCACCAAAAACACATGGAGGGGATGAACGCCGAGATGAAGGCCAAGATGCAGATGATGATGGAAAAGACGGGTAAGGAACGCGCAATGGTCAAGGATCAGGTCACTGCCCTCGAGACGGATGTGCAGTCCAATACGCCAGACTCTAAGCAAGTGGCAGCCCACACCAATGCTCTGCTCAAACACTTCGGCATGATGTCGAAGATGCATAGTGGTAAATCAGGGAAGAAAAAGATGGACATGAAGATGTAGGGCTAAAAGGCCCAGGAGTTAAGAACAATGTCTGAATGGTTATGGCCGGTTCTATTTTTCGCGGCTTACATCGTGCTGATGCGCTGGGTGCTGCCGCGACTGGGAGTCCAGACTTGAATGGCCAGGTCGTGCCGTGTCGAGTCTCGACCGGGTACCGTAAAGGACAACAGCACACCGCAGAATTCTGAGAAGCAATAACAACTTTGGAAGGAAGTATCAATGACCTCCACTGAACTCGATCTACCGACCACGAACGCCCCAACTCTAAGCACCGCCACTATGAAAGCGCTGGTCTACCATGGTCCGGGCGAGCGTGCCTGGGAGGACAAGCCACGCCCTGCCATCCAGGATCCAAGTGATGCCATCGTGCGGATTACCACTTCTACGATTTGCGGAACCGATCTTCATATTCTGAAGGGAGATCTCCCGGCGGTAACCGATGGACGCATTCTCGGTCACGAGGGCATTGGTGTAGTTGAGCAAGTTGGAGCTGGCGTATCGGAGTTTCAAGTTGGAGACAGGGTCATCATCTCGTGCGTTTCTGCCTGCCTCAAGTGCGACTTCTGCAAACGAGGGATGTATTCGCACTGCCGCCACGGCGGCTGGATTCTGGGCTACACCATCGACGGAACTCAGGCCGAATACGTGCGCATTCCCCACGCTGACGGGAGTCTCTACCACTTTCCTGCCGATGCCGATGAAGAAGCTATGGTCATGCTGAGCGACATTTTGCCGACAGGTTTTGAGTGCGGCGTGCTGAACGGGCAAGTGAAGCCCGGGGACTCAGTGGCCATCGTGGGCGCGGGGCCGGTGGGGCTAGCCGTTCTGCTAACCGCGCAATTCTATTCACCGGCGGCGATCTACATCATCGACCTTGACGACAAACGCCTTGCGGTTGCCAAAGAGTTTGGCGCCACCACTCTGATCAATAGTTCTGATGGTCGCGCCGCCCAACAAGTGCTGGACCTTACTGATGGCGCCGGCGTTGACGTGGCCATTGAGGCCGTAGGAATTCCAGCTACCTTCGATATCTGCCAGGCCATTGTTGCGGCCGGTGGACGCATTGCGAACGTGGGCGTCCACGGCAAACCGGTGGAACTGCACCTGGAGAAACTCTGGGATCGTAACATTGCGATCACCACACGGCTGGTGGACACGGTAACAACGCCGATGCTGCTTAAGGTCGTGCGCTCGGGCAAACTACAGCCGAGCAAGCTCGTCACTCATCGCTTCGCGCTGAAAGAGGTCATGAAGGCATACGACACGTTTGGAAATGCGGCAAAAGAGGGCGCACTCAAGGTGGTGCTCACGAATAACGCTCCTGGTTGATCGAACCATCACCTGCGAATGGAAAGCATGAGAAACAAACGTCTGGTCATCGTGGGCGGTGTCGCCGGCGGGGCCAGCGCGGCGGCCCGCACGCGACGGCTGTGCGAAGACTGCGAGATCATCATCTTCGAACGCGGCCCGCACGTGTCGTTTGCCAACTGCGGACTGCCGTACTTTGTCGGTGGTGAAATTGCCGAGCAAGACAGTCTGCTGGTGCAAACGCCCGAGAGCCTGAAGGCGCGCTTCAATCTGGATGTGCGCATCAATACTGAGGTCATCCGCATCGACCGCTCGGCGCGCCGCATTCAGGTGCGCGAGATGGAAACCGGCCGCGAATACGAAGAGCGCTACGACGCACTGTTGCTCTCCACCGGCGCTTCCCCACTAAAGCCTCCCATCCCCGGCATCGAGCACCCAAACCATTTCGTGGTGAGAAGTATCCGCGATGTGGAAAAGATTATGGCGTGGTCAAAAGACTGCGAGGGCTGCCGCGCCGTCGTAGTCGGAGGCGGTTACATTGGACTCGAAATGGCCGAGCAACTGCGGCGTCGCGGGTTCGAGGTGACTGTGGTAGAAGCGTTGCCCCAGGTAATGGCGCCGCTCGACCCGGAAATGGCCGCCTGGCTGCACGCGGAGTTGCGTGCCAATGGAGTCGCCCTCCATCTAAACGACGCGGTTGCCTCGTTCGAACCGCCATCAGATGCCGAACCCGCCCGCGCTTCCATCGTAGTGCTGAAAAGCGGTCAACGATTGCCCGCCGACTCCGTCGTGCTCGGGTTGGGCGTAAAGCCTGAAACGGGTCTGGCAAAGGATGCCGGTTTGGAGATCGGTAAACTGGGTGGCATCCGGGTCAACGAAAACCTCCAGACCAGCGACCCGCACATCTGGGCAGTGGGCGATGCCATTGAGGTGCGGGATGGAGTCACGAACCAATGGGCGTTGATTCCACTCGCTGGCCCGGCGAATCGCCAGGGTCGCATTGCCGCCAACAATATCCTCGATCGTCCGTCCCGATACGAACAGACCTGGGGTACAGCGATCCTGCGGTTGTTTAGTCTCGCCGCCGGGTGCACGGGCGCAAATGAGAAATCTCTTCGTCGGGCTGACATTCCTTTCCAGGCGATTCATCTTCACCCCGGTTCTCACGCGGGCTACTACCCTGGAGCCGAACCCATCGCGCTGAAAATTCTGTTCACGCCCGACTCGGGTAAACTGCTCGGGGCCCAAGCCATCGGTCATGAAGGAGTGGACAAACGCATCGACGTGCTGGCAACTGCGCTCAAGGCCGGCATGACTGTTTTTGACCTGGCCGAATTGGAACTGGCCTACGCGCCGCCATACGGATCGGCGAAAGACCCGGTCAACCTTGCCGGCATGGCCGCGCAAAACGTGCTGGCAGGTGACGTGGCGCTCGCTCAGTGGAACGAAGTGGCTTCGCTCGACGCCAGCACGACGCTGCTGTTGGATGTGCGCCGTGCCGACGAACGCGCGCAGGGATTTATTCCTCGTTCGATCCACATTCCCCTGGATGAGCTGCGCGAGCGCCTGGGTGAGTTACCGCGCGAGCGCGAAATCATCGCTTATTGCCTGAGCGGCCAGCGTTCCTACAACGCAGCGCGCATCCTGAGCCAACACGGCTTCCGCGTGCGCAACCTGACAGGAGCGTATCGCACCTGGAAGACCGCCTTCGGAAGCCAACGTTAAAAGGCCTCCCTCCCCGTTGTTATATGTGCCCTGTCAGATATGTTGTATAGGACTATCGTTGAGTTCGATATTCGTTCAGGCGAATATTCAAGAAGCGTCAGAAGGAGGCGGCGTATTGTCTGAAGAGTATGTTGAAGCAAGGCGCGGTGCTCACGCAGATCTTCATCGGCCTGGGCTACTGCATATCATGTCGGGGGTAATCCGGCAATGTGTTGCACAACGGGGGTCTGCGGTCCCTCGGTTGATCCCGCCCTGCCCCGTTTCGCGGCCGACCTGGAATGGTTGGAGGCGCGAGGGGTGGTAATAGAACGCTTCAACCTCTCGCAGGAACCCGGCGCCTTCGTCGCGCGGCCGGCGATTAGGGAGGCTTTGAGCGCTGAAGGCAACGCCTGTCTGCCGCTCGTCCTGATCGACAATGAGGTCGTCAGTCGCGGTGAGTATCCGACGCGCGACGCGCTCGCTCGCCTCGCTGGACTCGGCGAAGAAGCGGCAGCGCATCTCAAAGATCCGACTCGCCCGGGTCGGAGGATGGCTGAATTGCCGTTCAGAGTTGTTGCGACCCGAAGGAAGCCGGAAAACCAGGATGCTGCTAAAGGAGGCAACATGGATTTCATCAACAACGCCACGCGCTACCTGTTTTTCACCGGCAAGGGCGGCGTCGGAAAAACCTCGACCGCCTGTGCGACAGCGATAGCTCTGGCCGACAAGGGTCACCGGGTGTTGCTCGTCTGCACCGACCCGGCGTCCAATCTTGACGAGGTATTGGGCGTTACGCTCTCTTCCCACCCGACAGCCATTCCAGACGTAACGGGACTGTTCGCCTTAAACATCAACCCCGAAGAGGCGGCGCGCGATTATCGCGAGCGCGTCGTCGGTCCCTACCGCGACGTTCTTCCTGCAGAGTCCGTGGCAAGCATCGAAGAACAACTTTCGGGCGCGTGTACCGTAGAGGTCGCGGCGTTCGATGAGTTCACCGCCTATTTGAACAACGAGGACGAGGCCGTTGATTACGACCACGTCATATTCGACACCGCCCCGACCGGCCACACACTACGCCTACTCCAGCTACCCGGCGCGTGGACGGATTTTCTGAAGACAAACGAACGCGGCGCGTCTTGTCTCGGCCCGGCGTCGGGGCTGAAGACACAACAAGTGCATTACGCCTCAGCCGTTGCCACCCTCGCCGACCCACAACGCACGACCCTTGTCCTGGTGACGCGCCCCGAGACCGGCGCGATGCAGGAGGCTGAACGGACCAGCGCCGAGCTTGAATCGCTTGGCATGAAAAATCAGTCGCTCGTTATCAACGGAATCTTCCGCGGCAAAAACCGCGAGGATGAATTAGCAGTCGCGCTGGAAAGCAGGGGTGAGCAGGCGTTGGAGTTTATGCCCGAGAGACTTCGCGCTTTGCCTCACGCAGAGGTTCTGCTGCGCGGTCATAATATCGTTGGCGTCGAGGCCCTTCGCGAACTGACTCATGCGTCGCCGGGTGCAGACACGACTTTGGAGACCGTCAAGGAAACGGCGTCGATGCCCGAGTTGCCTTCGCTATCGGAGTTGGTTGAAGAGATCGCCACCTCATGCCATGGTCTTGTCATGGTAATGGGTAAAGGCGGAGTTGGTAAGACATCAATCGCTGCGGCGCTAGCTTTGCAGTTGGTCGCCCGCGGACTGCCCGTCCACCTGACCACGACCGACCCGGCGGCGCACCTGACTGCGGTCGGCGGGACGGAAATCAAAGGGCTGCGCGTGAGCCGGATTGACGCGGAAGTCGAAACGGAAGCCTACCGACAGCGCGTGTTGAAGAGCGCCGGAAAGGGTCTCGACGCAGACGGGCTGGCCCTCTTGAATGAGGATCTACGTTCGCCTTGCACGGAGGAGGTCGCCGTCTTCCACGCCTTCTCGCGGATCGTCGCGGGCGCGCGGCGAGAGGTCGTCGTGGTCGACACCGCGCCGACGGGCCACACTTTGCTATTGCTTGACGCAACCGGGGCCTATCACCGCGAGGTGACACGAACGGCAGCCGGCGTCGCCACCAACATTGTCACTCCGATGATGCGGCTGCGCGACCCGAACTACACCAAAGTGCTGCTCGTCACCCTTGCGGAGACGACTCCGGTCACGGAAGCCGCGCAACTTCAGGACGATCTCAGGCGTGCCGGCATCGAGCCTTTCGCCTGGGTCATCAACAGCAGCCTGGCGGCGGCGGCCCCGAAGGACCCTTTACTAGTGGAACGTGCTCAGACTGAACTGAAGCAAATTCATAGAGTTCAGAGTGAACTGGCGCGTCGCGTGGCTGTTGTGCCATTCCTGGCCGAAGAGCCGACAGGATTCGGCCCGTTCCGAGAGCTCATAAAACCCCAGGCGGTGGCTGCGCAATAACAGACGTAGTGCACCGCTCGGTCCGTGGGCGGCGCTCATCAACCGCTTTCAGATTGGGACGACCAACATCCCGATGCCCTGGGCCTTATCCTGATGATGTATCCGCCGCTTGCAAAAAGTAAGGTACGAGGAACTGGGCGAGGTCTTCCGCAACTGGAAATACTCGGCTTGTCTCTGGTGCAGAATTGGATCATCGGACCGGTGCTGATGTTTGCGCTCACCATAGTCTTTCTGCGCGATCGTCCTGATACATGGTGGGACTGATCATGATCGGCTTGGCGCGTTGCATCGCGATGGGGGGACTCGATCTAATCGCTTCCTCTAAACTATTGTTAACGCAGAGCTTCCTAGGAAGTGATTATCGCTGATGCATTTAAAACTTTTCTCTTTAGTCTCTCCGATTCCCTCACCTCTCTCTGGTGCTCTCTTATAATAGACACCAAACAGACACCAAAATTTCTTTGATCTCGTTGGCTAGTGCTGAAATGCCTCGAACCGGTTCGGACCCTACCGTGTCAGGGTAGTGCTCTACCCCTGGTCACCTCTTTTCAAATCAAGAAGCACTAATTTTCCTGAGAAAAATTCGCCCTGCACGCACTGCATCCACTGCTTCAACTGCACGAGCGGCACATTTTGTGTGCCAAATTGTGTGCCAGTTCTTATAACACGTTTCACTGGCCAGAGTGCAATCTCTGTCGCCTCTAGTCGCTGATACTCGCGAAGTCGATCTCCGCTCCTTGATCTTTACGCGTTTTTCGATTAAGAAAAGTGAACGTCTAGCCATTGTAAGCCATTGTATAAGTGGTTTCGGAAAGTAATGGACCTCAGGTAAGGTATTTCGTCTTCACCGGTCGGCTAGTCCTTAGTTCCTACCATGCATCTCTCAAACATTACCATTGAAAACTTTCGATGTTTCCGTAATGGGCCAAATCGATTTGAGTTAAGCATGGGTCTTCCGGAGAATCTGTGGGTAAAAAGTGGCCCACAGCGTGCGCAACTGCTCGACTAAACAACAAAAAGCAAAAAACAAAAACGGGCGATAAGATAAATTGCGTGGCGATCGGCGCTTGAACTTTAGTTCTTTGACATGAAAGGGGGCCGCGGAAAATAGTGCATCCTGCCAGAGTTTCGGCTAAAAGATGAGTTTGCAACAACAACATCAATACCAGAGCCCGACAGGATGCAACTACAGACTTTCCTCAATCGCGTAGAAAAATACAAGTCATTTGTGTATGCCGAAAGCAAGTGGCGGGAAAGGGACGGGGAGGTCAGCCTGGAGATCAAGATTGAGGCGCGGCGGAACGGGAAACCGATCTGTTCGGGGTGCGGCGAGGTAGCGCCTGGATATGATCGGTAGCCGGCGCGGGATTTCGAGTATGTGCCGCTGTGGGGGATCACGGTCTACTTTGTGTATGCGCGGCGGCGGGTAAAATGTCGGCAATGCGGGGTGCGCGGGTGGAACGAGTACCATGGGCCACCGGGAAGCAGCAACTGACGACCACCTATCAATGGTTTTTGGCCCGTTGGGCGAAGCGGCTTTCGTGGCAAGAGACGGCGGCGGCGTTTCACACCAGTTGGGAAAAAGTGGCCCAAGCGGTGGCGCTGGCGGTGACGTGGGGCTTGGCAAACCGCGATTTAACGGGCATTAAAGCGCTGGGCGTGGATGAGATCCAGTGGCGACGAGGTCATAAGTATCTGACGCTAGTCTATCAGATCGATGAAGGCAGGAAGCGTTTGCTCTGGGTGGGCAAAGAGCGCACCACGGCGACGCTGGAGAGCTTTTTTGATATGTTCGGGGCGGAGCGGGCCAGGCAACTACAGTTCATTTAATCGCGGCTGGGGTGACTTCAGCGCGGTTTCCATGCGCCAGATCAGTTTAGGTTCTTGCGATGCGTCGGGTGCAGATCTATCAAAGCGGCGCCAGGCCACCGCACTCCAAAAGTGGTCCTTCAGTTGACCGTTGTAAAGTCTGAGCCACTGACAATAAGCCTCGAAGCGGAGTATGATGCAAAGAAAGGAGGGTGACAATGGCAGCAAACATTGAAGAAGAATTTTAGTGTGAGAGAATCACAGGCGCCGAAAGAGAGGATCAAGGAATGTCGACTACTGTACACCTACAAATAGAATTGGACGAGCAAGGTGTAGCCTGGATCAGCGGTACACAGACCAAAGTGATCGAAGTTGTGCTGGACAAACTCACTCATGGATCGAGCCCCGAGGAGATCCATTTTCAACATCCTCATCTCTCCCTCTCACAAATACACGCAGCCTTGGCCTATTATTACGACCATCAAGCCGAGTTGGATGAGGAAATTCAAAGCAGATGGCAAAAGGCTAACCAGCTAGCTACTCAGGAATTTGATTCACCACTGCAGAAGCGCTTGCGTGAATTGAAAAAGCAAGGATGAGCATCCGCCTGTATATGGACGTGCACGTTCGCCGGGCGGTGACTGAAGGATTACGCCTGCGCGGTGTTGATGTCTTGACTACGCAAGAGGATGGCACTTCAGAGTACTCAGATTCGCAACTATTGGATCGATCAACCGCGCTTGAACGGGTTCTCTTCACTCAAGATGATGACCTCCTGCGTAAGGCGAAGAGTCGTCAAGAGAGTGGACCCAGCTTTGGCGGCATCATTTATGCCCATCAGTTAAACATAACCGTTGGTCAATGCATCGCCGATCTAGAGCTCATCGCAAAAGCGACCCGATTTTCCAGAATGGATCAATCAGACCGTATATTTGCCTTTGTAGCGCAGAGACTATGAAGAAAACGTCAATTTCTAAAAGACCAAAGCCTAAACGCGACACGATGCGCACGCAACATCTATTTGTCTACAGCAAAGCGAAGCCAAACCGATTTGCGTCACAGATGTCGGCAGGTGCGATTGCGGTAGTATTGGAACCCGACGTAGCTGCGGTATTCACATCCTCGGAAGCGGTCAATACCCTGCTGCGATCTGTAATTGCTGCGTTGCCGGAGGTTGACCAAACCCAAGCGCGCTAAACACTACTTGGATCTAACTAAGCTCTTTGGATCGCCGACTACTGACAAACGACTTATCCCGCTCAAGATTGCCCTAATTCGGAGTGCTGTCTGATAAAGCATTAAGCCGTCGCTACAATTGCCAGGGTGAACCTTGAAATGGATGATACCTGGATTACCGACCTCACTCACTTCCTGACAAGAGATGGAGCGATTGCCCCAACGTCTGGGCGCGAGACGGTTAGCCGACTTCCTTGCCAAGATCACGGTTGATCAATAAGTAGTTAAGAATGCGTTGGTCAGTGAGGGAGAAGGGGAGCCCCCAAAAAGCTCAATATCACTTTACTTTGTACAGGACGGTGACCAGGTACAGGACGGTGACCAGCTTGGAGATCGGTTGACCATCCTTCTGGCCTGGAACAAACTGGATTCTCCGGGCAGCGTCGATAACCTTTTCATCAACTGCCGGAGCCACGCCGGATTTCACTGTTATCTCCATCACCTCGCCTGAGCCACAAAGAACCGCTCGCAAAGAAATGCTCTCACCACGATACTCACGCCGTTCCGCAGCAGTGTATTTCGGTTCAGGCTTAGCGAGGATCTTAGCCTTTCGATCAGCGTCGCGCCCTTTGTAGATCGGTATCTGACATCTACCCGTCTCAACTGACTCAGAAGGCCGCTGAGCGGTTACGGCATATTCGCCGTAGATTACAATCGCGGCTACCGTCGCGGTTGTGATGAACGGTTTTATGACCATCCGATAATAACCCCTTAACCGGGCCCATTTTAGCTTAAGTACCTCGGCTATAGGCGAAACAAATTATTGAATAGCTAAAATCTCCGTGCTTTTCTGGCGCGCACACCAACGTAGTGGCTGCTGAAGCGAGCGCACATACACACTCTGCGCCACAGCTATGCCACCCTCGTTGGAGGCTGCGTTACCTGCGGATGATTCAGGAAAACCTGGGCCATCGCAGCTCAAACAAGCGAGTGCTCAATCATCTTCGTTAATCTCGCCCACCGCTTCTGATGTTTCATTCTTACGCTGCTTCTATTCGCGAATAATACAGTTTGCCTTTTTTCATCGTCCTCGTGCCAGGTTTCAATCTCTTCATGTCTTTCTTCCCAACTTAATAGGCACTGAGTTTATATTAATGACATCCGCCGCAGACGCATCTTCTATATTCTTTCACATTACAGTTTCTCGCTGCTAACCCGCGGATTCTGGCATTATGGTCCAGACCTATTCTCGCTGTGGTAGATCAGATTTTTCTCTGAGCCCGTAGCAAACATTCTCAGGTTGGGCCAGCGGGCGACCGGCCAGTTGGTCAACCTAGTTGTCTTGCCTATTGCGAACTTAAAGAAACCTGGTTCTCACGCCTGGGTTTGTGTCAAAAACTTAGTCGCGCTCCTAACTGAAATGCGCGTGGGCCGCCGGAACCAAAAACTTGATTAAAGCGCGCAGTGGGTTGGCCGAAGGAGGCGGGGTCATTGAGGTTGCCGCTATACTGGACCAGGTTCGCGGTATTGAGCAGATTGAAAACTTCTCCGAACAGCATCAGGCGCGTTCGCTCGTCGCCGATGATGAATGTGCGGCTCAGTCGCAGGTCCTGCGTAAAAAAGTTGTCGTTGAATGAATAGCTAGTGGGCAATGTCAAAGCTGGGGCGAGTTGACCGCCGACAGTTCGTTTGCCGGCAAACGTTTGGTTATAACTCTGCAGTAGTCGGACCAGATCCTCTTTGCCAAGTCCGCGATTGAACTGATTTACGGTCGTCCCCGGTAGCAAATCATTCACGGTTCCGTCACCGTTGAAATCCATTCCGCTCACGTAGGCCAAAAACGGCGGCCGGCTATATGCTGACACGCTAAATGAGATTTGAAATCGCGACGGCAAATCTACGAAACCAGAGAGATTTAGAGTGTGGCGCAGGTCGCTAGGCAACGGGCCGTAGTTTTCGAACCAGTTCTCGTTATTAAAGCCAGAGGCAATCACTCCGAAACCTGCGGGGCCGTTGCTCCCTTTGAAACTCCCTAACGCGTACGAGCCCAAGAACTGCGTCCTGCGCGAAAAGCGTTTATTGAGGCGCACCAGCAGTCCTTTGTATTGAGCTATGCCGGTGGTGTTGTCGAATGTAATCGGCCCCCCGGAACAGACCGCGCTCAAATCGCTTCGTTGGGCGGCGGTACAAGCACGAATCACCGGTCCCTGCGGCCGCCGAAAGCGGTTGTAGTCGATCCCCGCAAGTACTGTGTGAAGAAAACGACGCCAGACAAAGTCCGCCGTCAAGACCAAATTCGACGCCAACTCGCGCTGCACGCCCAAACCGAAGTGCAAACCGTATGGAGTTTCGTAGAACGGATCGGACAAAAACGCCCCAGTCTTGTCGAGGTTAAGATTGCGAAAACTGAAATCGCGATTGTTCGGATTCAGCTGGGCCAGCAAGTCTGCCCGAATGCCAGGCAGAATGGCTAATAGATCCGCCGCGGTAAAGGAAGTCGGCGCTTGCGGAAAGTCCAGCGCGCGCCCTTGATAAAAGATGGCGGAACCCGGCGTGCTTCTCCGGCCCGTTCCTGCCGGTGATAGCGCAAATCGCTCGAGGGTTATGTTGAGCGAGTTGAAACTGACGAAATCGAAATATCGACCCGCGCCGCCGCGAATCACAGTCTTTCCATCATGAACAGCCCAGGCAAAGCCCATCGTGGGTGCGAAGTTATTTCTCTGCGCGAGAGGAGGGTTCAAGTTGTTGACTCCGAGAATCGCCGTCAGCAGGTTCGGCTTATTGAGATCGACATTGAGGCTGTGTGGTTCGAACGACCAGGCGAGACCATAGTTCAATGTCAAACGCGGGTGGATTTGCCACGTATCGGCGACATAAAGGCGATAGAGATCCTGCACCCGCTCCGTTCGAAAACCACGTTCGATCGGCGCCAGTCCCGGCCCGACTGCGGTCACGAAGCTCTTCAAGGGGAGCCGCAGAATGTTGTCCAGCGTTAAGAAAGATGACGGGAGGGAAATCTGTACGGCGAGTGGTTGCGTCGCGTTGAAATTTCGAACCTGCCGCGGCGAATACACCTCAATCACCGCCGGTTCTTGATCGAGAATAGAGACAGCAGCGTTGTTGCGCTCGAAATCAAACCCGATGCGCAGGCGCTGGCTGCCTGTCTGCCATATCAAGCTGTCGGTCAACTCGAAGCGGCTTGCCGGACCGACGAGCCAGCGCGAAGTTCCGAACGCCACTCCCGCATCAGGGATAAGAATGCGTGGAGCGCGAACGCCCAGACACCCGGAACAGTCGTCGGCGTCAGCGGGCGTTTCCGTCGAGCGAAAGTAGAAATAAGAGAAGCGCAGATCATTGACGAGAGAGGCGGAGAGCACGCTCGTCAATCCGATAATGCTTTGATCTGCTCGGTTGCCGATACGCGACCAGCCAGCGGGCAAAGCATTACCAACCACGTTCGAAGGACCGAATAGACTGTTACCGTCGTGCGTGTAGCGAAGAAAACCGTTGTGGTTACGATTGAAGCTCACGTCAAAGCGCACGTTGAACTGGTTGCCGAGAAAAGGAGAGGGAAATATCCCGCCGAGCGGAGCGAAGTCAGAAGACTGAGGTTGGATTGATAGCACTCCCCGCTGGTCATTGCGCTCGTAGTTTGTGAAAAAGAACGCGCGGTTCTTGCGCATTGGGCCACTGACCACAAACCCGAACTGGTCTCGCTGAAAAAATGGATCCGGATTAGTGGGGTCACGCTGAAGGCCGGGATAAGCAGCCATATTGTGATCCCGATAGAAGTAGAAACCGCCGCCGTGAAAATTGTTTCCGCCAGAGCGCGTGACGATATTAATCGCGCCATCCGTGGTCAGACTGGTCGAAAGATCGAAATTCACCGTCGCGATTTGAAACTCCTGCACAGCCTCCTGAGACACCTGCAAAACAGCACCGGGTGTGCCGATGAGGTTGATGTCCCCTCCATCTACGGTTACGCGCGTGTAACCGATACGCGGCGGACTTTGCAGTCCGGCCCCCAACATTGGCACGAAGATCCGATTGTTGCTGCCGTGAATAGGATTGGTGACACCAGGTTCCAGTTTGGCAAGGTCTAAGAAGTTGCGCCCGTTCAGCGGCAGCGTTTCAATTTGCCTGCGATTAACCAAGCCACCTATCTGGTGCTGTTCGTAGTTGATTAGCGGGGCGGCGTCGCTCAAGGACACCCTTTCAGTCAATTCACCTATTTTGAGCGTGAAGTTTACAGTGGTGATGGTCCCTGCCTCGACGGTGGCCAGGCGTTCTAGTGATCGAAATCCCGTTGCTTCTGCCGTCAGACGGTAGACTCCCGGAGGCAACGCCGGCGCTATGTAGTTGCCTTCGGTCGAGGTAGTGAGATTCCGGGTCAGTCCGGTGTCACTATTGGTGAGGATGACTCGTGCGTCGGCCACGTGGGCGCCGGCGGGATCAGTCACAACGCCGGCAATTATTCCGGTCGGTACTTGAGCATGGGCTGAACATTGAAGGGCGCAGATTACGCCAGCGAGCCATAGCGGCACAGAGAGAACGCTAATCAGAGATGCTCGGTCTGTCCCCATTGTCGGTGCCTTTGGCGCTAAGAACTCACGGCGCAAGGTTGATGCGCCGTAAGAGGTCTGTGTAACGCGGGTCTGAGCGCAGGCTGTCGAATTCTGGATTGACTCTTAGGTAGATCAAGCCAAAACTGTGATCACGATATGCTTGTTCAAGCCATTTAAAAGCTTCGTCCCTGTTGCCCAATAACGCGAAGGAGATGGCTGCATCGAGGGGATTGAAGTTTTCCTGTTGCGCTTGCTTCTCCAAAGACAGAAGCCTTTTCTTTAGGTACACTTCGCGGGCTTTATCATATCCAGAGGCTGCATAAGTTCGCGAAACCAGCGCGGCCATCTCCTTGTCTTTCTCCGACGTGATTAATTCTTGTAAAGCTCGATATGCTTCGTCGTACATATTCTGTTGTTCGTAGCATCTCCAGACGAAGTAAAGCGTCGGCGTCGCGGGTGTCATTTGCAGAGCTTTGCGAGCCTGTTCGATCGCTTCGTTGTAGCGACGCGCAATGAATAATCGCAAAACAAGAATTGCGTTTACGTCGAATGAGAGGGGCTGAAGATCAGTGGCACGTCGTTGCCAGAAAACCGATTCATCAAGTCGTCCTGCGGCGGCAAGGTATGCCGCGTAAGTGCGAGCGACTTCAGCATCACCTGGATTAAGTTCCCTTGCGCGTTTGAAGTGCTCTTCGGCTTGCGCCCAATCCCAGTAGTAGCTGTAAGCGGAAACGCCCAGCACCAGATGCGCTTGAATCACCCCGTCGTCGAGCTGCAGCGCTTTGCGAGCCAATTCGTCGGCCTTGCGCTCGTACTCTTTACGCTTGGCCCCGACGGCCAGACCGAGTCGCGAATTCGTTGTCGCCAGCCAACCATAGGCTGCCGCATAGTTCGGGTCCAAAGCGATCGCTTCCTCGAAGTATTCTGAGCTCTTCTTAAGCCCTTCGAGGTCGTAGTTGTTCCTGTACCAGCCATAAAGGCCCAAGTTATAAAGGTCGTAAGCTTTTTGGTTTTCGGTGCCATGCTTTGTCAGAACCCGGTGGTGACTATCGCTTAGCGTCGTCAACAACGATTGCACAGTCTTCTCAGCTAGGGCATCCTGCCAGGCGAAGGTGTTGCATTGCTCCTCGCATGTATCAGACCAGAGCACCGAGTTGTCATTCACATTGATCAGCTTCGCACTCAACACAAATATCTCACCCGACCTCCGATAGCTCGACACAAGAACATAGTTCACCTGCTGTTCTCGGCCAGCGGCAATTGGATCCTGCTCCACAGAAGTGTATTTAACGATCGCCGCCGCCGGTCTAACGACCAAGCTTCGGACGCCTGAGAGTCGGTTTATCAGAGCCGCTGCCAGACCAAATTCGGCAGCAGGGTCGCGGTCTTCCGGGGCCGAGGGCGTGGAAGGGAGTACAGCAATGGTCCTGAGTAAGGGAAGCGGCGCTTCGGCGTTAGGTTTCTTTGATCCGCGAAAGACGAATACCAAAGGCGCCAAGAGCGCGATGCAAGCGACCGCAGCAAGTATCAGTTTCCAGGTCGTCCGGCGTTTTCCCTTCGAAGTAACACGGGTGACACTGGGAGATGGGACAGCCTCAGCAGAAAACTCCATGTTTACGTCGGCCACGAACCTATAACCGTGCCCTGCAACTGTAACGATGTATTCGGGCGCTTTCGGATGTTCTCCTAATGCTTTCCGCAGGAATGAAACATTGCGGGCGAGATTGCTCTCTTCAACAGCGATGCTACCCCACAGCCGCTCAATTAACTCGTCCTTTTCGAGGAGCATACCGTCGCTTTGAATGAATAACACCAGCAGGTCAAAGGCTTTGGGTGTTAAGGGTATGGTTTCCGAGCCGCGCAAGAGCAGTCGGTTTTTGATATCGACCCGAAACTCGCCAAACCGATAGAGGCTTCTTGATGACGTGTTAACGGCCATTGCGGCGGCCTTTCAAGATTTTTTCCGAAGATTTTCCGACCACCCACAAGACTCTTACAGATACGGCGAGGTATTTCTACCGACGCAACCGGCAGTGCCGATAATGCCAGGTCGGCGATTGTTCAGGAGATTCTAGTACAGGCATCCGAGCGGATCAACGAATACGCCTTGTGGTTCGTCTGGAGTTTGTTACTGCCGAGACACCCTTTGGCTTGACTTTCCGAAGACCGATTGCGCTTGGAGATTTGTATGCGACGATTCTTTTCGCTGGTCACTTTTCTTGTGATCCTTGCTTCATGGACTTTGCAGGTGCAGGCGCAGAAATCCCGGGTGGGAGGAAGTTATTTCAGGCGTGCCAACGAACGATATGCCAAAGGCGACATCGATGGAGCAATCGCAGATTATGGCATTGCGATTATGGTTGATCCCCAATTCGCCCGGGCTTATAACAACCGCGGAGTTGCTCGCGAACGCACAGGCGATGTGGACGGAGCGATCGCTGACTACACCAGGGCAATCGAGATCAATCCTCGATTTGCCGAAGGTTACGCGAATCGCTGCCAGGCACGGCTGACCCGACGAGAGCTTGACAGCGCGATGACTGACTGCAACATAGCAATCGGAATCAATCCGACACATGCTCAGGTCTACAATACCCGCGGAGCAATTCGGTGCGAGAAGGGCGATCTGGCCGGTGCGACCGCCGATTACGACAAGGCTATTGCACTCAATCCGCGGCTCGCCGAATCGTACAGCAATCGTGCAGTGGTCCGCCGAGCCCACGGTGATCTGGACGGCGCCCTGGCTGATTACAACACGAGCATAAGAATTAACCCCCGCCTGCCGAACACGTACAACAATCGTGGGAACGTGTTACGCGACAAGGGAAGACTTGAGGAGGCGATTGCCGACTTCACTAAAGCCATCGAGCTGAACCCGGAGCTTGCCTTAGCTTACGCCGGTCGTGGGTTCATTCGGATGATCCAGGGGAAAACTGGCGAAGCAGAGAACGATTTCGCACAATGTCTTCACCTGGACTCCAGCCTGAAGCCGTTCATAGAAGAGGGAATCAGAAGCTTGAAGCGTTAGCTTGAGGCGCCACACTAAACCTCCAGGCTATGTCTTCAAGATCCGCTGACCAAGGTTGGCGCAAGATTGTCACATACGAAAAGCGGCTGGCGACTCTAACTAATACCAAGGTATTGATGGATACCTTGGTCCAATAGATTCATCTCCAAATCAGTGGTGTACTCGCACGCGTTCAATAAATCCGAATTAAAGCGGTTGAGTTCAACAGAGCTTCTTACAGAGTAGAGCACACCATGCGAATTGAAAAAACAGAGCAGTCCAAAGTACAAAGCGCAATAATTAGTTAAGAATGCGTTGGTCAGGTGAGGGAGAAGGGGAGCCCCCAAAAGCTCATATCACTTTACTTTGTACAGGACGGTGACCAGCTTGGAGATCGGTTCCCATAACGCTTAGTTCGGCAAAAGACCTGCATATCGATTTAGCGGGGAAGCTTGATACTGGCAGTACCTTTTGCATTTTTGAGAAAGCCTATGCCGACCTCTTGGGCGTCGAACCCGGAACTGGAATCCAAGCACGGATTTCCACCTTAACCGGGACCTTCGATGTTGTTAGTCACTCCGTGACACTCGCAGTTTTCGGGTACGAATGGGAAGTCGTCGCTTATTTTGGACAAACCGATCCCCAAACGGCACAGTTTGGGGATACCGTCAAGTCAACTCGCAACTGTGCACTTGGATGTGGTTCTGCCGCTTCCCAGCCTAGACCTGAGCGCACGTAGTGCAAAGAATTGAAGTGCAGAGATGGGTTCAGAACCAGAAGTTGGCGCATTGCGGTCAGCGCAGTGGTATCAGACTGAAATGAACGAAGCGATCGACAAACAGGCAGGCGCACAGATTGCGGGCGTCAATGCTGGTGCTGGTCAAGCGATGGTTGATTAGCAACCTGCAGCGGCTCAGGCACGAAGCGGCGTCGAACAGAATTATCAGTTAGAACTCGGAGCCAACCGTCGCGACTATGTGAGTCAGGTTGGTGCGGAAGCCGCAAGTTACGCCAAGCTACAGCATTCATAGCCGCTGTGGGAAGAGAGACCTCGCGAGAAGTTATAATCCGGCTTGGACCTCAACCATTCCACATGATCGTCTACTGAATTGCGCGGAGGTGCCCCCAGGGGGAGCGGATCAAGAAATTCCTTCGATAACTTCCGGGCCTGTTGAATGCGTACATCGACGTCATAACGCTGCTGGAAGTTTATATTTTCAAATAGATCCCCGCCGACCGTTTCGACTGGAACAGAATTCCCGTACATCTCGATTCCGGATATCTGCGGAATCGACCCTTCCACCGGCATGAGCCGTTCACGCAAGTATTCATCAATACTCAGATCCGTGTGCTGGCTAGTCATGGCAAGATTTTGCCAGCTTACGGCGTTCTTGTCTTGAGACTATGTTTCGTTTTCTGCGATTAGCTTCTGCAACATACGCGTTCGTCTGTCCAAGATCCTACGCTACCAGGCTTTTTACGGCGTGGCCAAAGTTTCAGGTCGCGCGCCGGTCGACAATGCTTATGCGCTTGTCATCGTGACTGTCGGCTAAAGCTTGGACCAGTAGTTCTCCACCCTCGGTCGTCCGCCCAGTTCGGACTTTGCGTTTGCGGTAATGCATCAAGACATGATTGACAGTTAATCGGTGAAGCCAGGTTGTAAATGCCGACTCACCACGAAAACTTCCAAGAGCCCGAAAGAGGTGAACAAAGATTTCCTGAGTGAGATCTTCAGCTTCTGAAATGTCACGAGTCATGCGAAGACAAATGGAATAGACACGACGGTGATGAGTCTGATAGAGCTCTTGAAAAACCCTTTGCTTCTCATCGGTAAGTGGTGCTTTTTTGGCCGAAACGTTCATACGCTCGACGATCGTATGAAGGAGCGAGAGAGAAGCTTTCGAATATCTGCTAAAACCCGCTGGCTGTTGCTGGCTTTTTTGATGATTTCGTATTCCGGAGGGCACCACGACTCCAGGTTCAGTCGAAGACAGTCATCATGGGCGACGAGAGAGGATCATGTAACCGACACCACTAAACAGCATGTGGTCCAACAGTATCCAGTAGGCTTACGCTTCTTGGTGTCTATATCCTGAGAGGGTGCCGAGACTGAGCTTCGGCACCCTTCGTAAGATGTTGCATTGGTGGGACTTACAAAATTGATTTGCCGAAGGGGGGAATTTCGTCGGACGAGCCCTAAAACGTCCACTACCTATAACTTATGATTCTAGAGATACTTGTCAGCTTAATCAGGGGCCGCGGATAACGAGGACTTCGGGGAGGAAACGGAACACGATGGACTCCGTTTGGACTCGAAAGTATCACAGTTACAGGCGCCTACCGTGTCAATCCGCCAAAACGCGCCGGGTAAAACGCATAATACGCTTTTGCGGTGCAAGCTCTGATTGTGGCGGCTAGAGAAGTCACTTACCCTGCTTAAAAAGTATGAACCCCAGGCGCATTCCGGCAGAATTCCGGCAATGATCTATTTGCGGCTCTTTCAGCCCAACACCTGATTCCCTTCTCACACGCCCAAAGGCATTTCCCCGACGTCACTCAACTATTAACACACAGCACGCAAGAAAAAAACAGCAGCCCAGAAGAGAGCCTACTCCGAACGGATGAAGAAGATTTGGGTAAGCGGAAAAAAGCGAAGAAGTACTTGGTTACCAGTTCTGAGCAACGTTGAAATTTGATTACTCAAGTCAAGTCGCCCCACCGCCGTTCCTCGAACGGCAGCCGGGGTGTTTTGGTTTTCTATCCCACATCAATAGGCGATAACTTGCCTGAATTCTGCCACACCACTAAGCAGACTAAATAAGGGCGGGCAGCGTTACCCAGCGATCATTAAGTGAGATTCAAAGGAACAGAAGAAATGAGATTTTTACTTGGCGTACTCGTTGGCTACAGCATGCGAGACAAAAAGAAACTACTAATCACGGTCCTTGGGACCGTAGCATTCATTGTCTATATAATCTTGCCGGCAATCGCACTCTTGGCGCTCCGTTTGGACGTACAACAGGAGCGCCAGTCGAGACCAGCTCAAACCAGGGTCCCGGCGCTCAAGGGATTGAGTTATGAAAACGCCGAAACCAAACTTCACGCCTCTAACTTGAACATTAAACTGCTGGCGACACGCTACGATCTGCCATTTGAGCCCGGACTGATTATCGACCAAACTCCGCAACCTGGAGAAGAAGTTGTTTACGGTTACCCCGTCGGCGTTACCATTACTAAAGCGGATTCCCATCGCCATGGTCTGTAGCGGCAGCCTCTTACGCCTACAGCAAGCAATCCGGGTTCGGAACAGATTGCATTCGGAGAAAGACCAACTCCGCCCCTGGGGTGAAGGCTAGCTGACTCCGTCTACTGCGCGAGTCCGAGTTGACAGATTGATTTCTTATTGCCATTTGACATATCGTGTCCCAACCTGATGCATTTGGTCCCAAGTCGACTTTGGGGGATTCGGTTTCCGCAAAAGATTGTCTTTCACCCAAAATCTACTTTCTTCGGTCCAACTCCTTGAACTTGGACCTTGCGCTAAGGATCAGTTATCTCTTTCCTTTCTTTCCGAGGGTTCTGGGAGATATGGCAGACAAGCCCATACGGCCTCACAAAGCAATTCCTCGCGGTCCCCAAGCGCCTCACATAAATTTTCCCGACTTCTTCATTGACGGTAGGGTCGAGACGCACCTAACAAAAATTGAGTACATCTTGGAGCATCCATCGCTCTATGCGGATGTCGTCCTTAATCTGGAGAAGTGCCGCTGGTTTGATATTTTTCCTCTCACCCGGTTACTCACTCTGCTTTGCACGCGAAGGTCTGACCATACGCAACTCCATATCGTTGGTCCTTCCACGGTGATCTTGCCCTATTACTATGACTATATTCAGGTGTTAGAGAAAAGGTTAAAGGAAGAAAGACTTCCCGCAGAAGAAGTGGAGCAAATTCAAGGGAAGATCCGCTGGTATTCCCGTGATCTCCCACAACTAGGATTAAAAGGCGGTGCCTTCCTCGTTGGTTGGGGAGCTTTCGATATTTTGGAAGATCACTGCAGCGAATGTCACTGGTATACATCTAGGGAAAAAGAGGTCACCTTAAGTGATCTAAAAGAAAACTATTTGTTCGCCTATGGAGCCGAGGGAGGATCCACAGCCGTAACCTCAGATCGAGTGTGGCCGTTTATGGCGGTTTATCGCGTGGATCAAAGCTACATGCTTAGTCGAATCAATGGCGAGGAGTTAATCGCAGGCGCGCTTCGCAAGTACGCTCGCAATCCGGTGATAGAGGATGGGGTCGCCGCTAATGTTTTCTTCTTTGAGCCCTTTGAAAATGTCTTTCAGCATGCATTTGTCAGCCCTTCGGAAAACGATATGGCTGTCGTCGCGATGCGGGTAACGGATTGGATGTTTACTGAGGACAATCAACTAAGAGCTGAATCTCGCTCGCTGCTATCCAAGCTTCCAGCTTGGCAGCGTCGGTTTATTGAGCACATCCAATCTCCATTTATGGAGATTGTTGTCGCGGATTGCGGACGAGGAATTCCCGACAGCATCCTCGAATCGTTGGGCGACGGAATTCAGTTGAATGCAATTGATGGTGAACTCGCGAACGTGCAGAACATTAAAGACGATCCTTGGGCTGCAATTAAGTATGGCTTTGAGCCGCACTCTACCCGTAAACCCGAACCATTGCCAGGCCGCCGGGGGCTGGCTTGGCTTAAAGAAAAAATATCCAAGGCGAATGGAGAAATACATGTTCAGTCGAACGGCGCTAGTTATGTCCTAGCGGATTTTGGGAGTGGATTGGAAGAATTCCCTAAGCCCACCGCGATGTCGAAAACGGTCGTCTTCAATAAGAAAGTTATTAGTCACGGCTACAAACTACGGGGAACGTTCGTCCACATGATGTTCCCTTTAAAAAGAGTTCCTTCGAAACGGGCGTTACCGAGAAATCCGCGGTGGAGAGAATTGATTGAAGCTCCATCCCTGTTCGCGAGAGCAAAAGCACAATTAGTGCCTTTCGAGGTCCCCCCAGAACTGATGAGTAACCCCTCATCAACGGATTGGGACGCGTATCTTTCTGAGATTGAGAATAAGCTTTCGCAAGAGGCCAACCATTTGGCCGTCTTGGACTTTGCGCAAAAGAATGTGACGCGGGTTGCTTTGGAACATTTTTTCGATGGCTTTTGCCGTCACGCGAGATTGCACGGACGATTATTAGCAATCAATTGCGATCGTCATTTAGTTAGCCGCTTGGACACAGTAGACGCTGTCGATTGCCTGAAGGCTGCCAACCTGATCTTTCCGCTGTTTGAGCCAACACTGCGCATGCACTGGGTAGGAGTTTCGGTCGCTTTAGAGTCAAGTCTCCTAAAGTACTTTGTAGTAGGACCTACAGACGGTCTCCGAGAAATAGTGAGTTTGACCGAAAAGAACGCGGGTTACTTTGTTTACTCACCGGACAAACCAATTGATTTTTCCTTTAGCTTCGCGATGGTTGAGGAGCTAGCGCGCGCCTTAATGGGAAACCAATTGTTGGCATCACTCAAGAACCGCAACGCACTAAACGAGGGGAGATTCATCCTCCCTAATAAGAAGGTAGTCACAACTTATATCGAACCGCATCAGATCTTCGCTGATAGTGATATAGGGAATCTCCTTTGTAACCATTTATCTACGTTGCTCAAGTGGCGGTATAGCAGGCTCTCCGTTTCGAAGGCGGCAGATGTTCGCGTATTGACAGCGACGCGTATAGGCCGCGACATCGCGATGAGAATGCCAGCTGCATTCCCTCAGAAGTTCTTTATCTATTACGACTACCATCTTGTGCGACCCGATAAGCCCAGATTAGGTAAATATCTGGCGGGACGTAGTGTAGTTATAGTCGTGGATATCATCTCCACCGGTTCGCAAGTGAACGAACTAATTCGAATTTGTGAGGAGGCCGGCGCCTTCGTTATCGGCATAATCTCATTCATTGATTTTACTGCCGACCAGGAGGGCCATCGGTTCCGCTCTCGAGGGCAAGAGATCGAGCATAAAACTTTCAAAAGACTTCCGCAGACTCTTTCCGATCGCCAGCCAGGAGACATTCCTGTCGACAAGTACACTTTATCGATTTCACCCCTTCCCGATATGGAAAAGGAGGAGGTTCGGGATGGGTCGGCCCTTATGTCTCTAAATCGCAGCTTAAGAATGTTGGAGGACTGTCAGGTATTGCAATACGGTCACTACGAACTCTTTGGACACCATTATGAATTCGTGATTAATATGAGTCGGCTGCTAACGCTTCCTTCTCCAGACCTAGATGAAATGCTTCGGGCCTGCGAAGCTGCTATCATGAAAGGCTCTGGCTTCAATAGTCCCACTGCTGTGGTTCTCTATCCCGACTTAAGTAATGCGCATATCCTTCAAGGATCGCTTGAGAAGCGCCTTGCTGTCAGGCGCCTACTAGGCACCAAGCTGCGATTTGTGGAAGCGCGGCGCGGTTCGCGCGCGCGCGGACGACGATATTGGTTAACTCAACAAGAATTGGAAGACTTGCGGTCATGGGCTCAGCAAGCTTATCCCGATGGGTATTCGATACTACTGCTTGATGATGGAGCATCCTCTGGGGAAACATTGCTTGCCCTTCTTGATTTGGCCCGAGAATTGAAGCCGACAAGGGTAGGTGCGTTCGTGCTCATAAACCGCATGCCTCACCTTCACACTTATCATCACAGAGAAATTGAAAGGTTCGCATGGGCGGCCAGTAATTTCGAGTGCCTGCTTCACTTGAACATACCGGTATATTCGCGTGATGGTTGCCCGCTGTGCCAGGAGAGGGCTGAGCTGGCCCGAGAGTTTCGCCATGCTAAAGAAGAGTGGTTTAAGCGGCAGATCGGTCTTCGATTGGAATCGTTGGATCTTATTACATCTTTGAATCCGCAAGACATACCGGAAGGTCCTCTCTCCGAACGCCTTCGCGAGCATGAAGTTGAACAAACCGAGGAGCTAGGGAGCCTTATCAAGGGTCAAACTATTTTGACAAGGGCTGTGAGCCTAAGAGCTGCGATCAATGACGGGCAACCTATTATGGAAGTCTTTGCTCAGGTCTCCGAACAACCAGACCATGATTTGTGGCGACTCACTGTGATCGAACTCTCCAGGAGGGTAGATTTGCAGCAAGCTCAGCGAGCTGAGAGATCTTTGAGAGATGGCCTAGTCAAGGTCATTCGGGGTCCTCACTCTGAACGTGGAATCGCAGCTCTAGAGGCTATTAGATTTATGAGACCGGAGATATTGCATCCAGTGTTGAGGGCCGTTGTGAATGCAACACTAGCACGCCGTGAAGTCCCACGAGATAAAAAGCTAGCGGAACTGATACTCTTCATGCGGCGCGTCACGTCTTACAGGCACCTCACGAGCTCGCAAGCCTTTGATGAAGAAACCTTATTGGAAAAAGAGCTTGATCAAGCAGCTGCGAGAGCTCGACTGGGAACCGCTCTTCGCTCGGCGATTGATCGCATCAATCGCGAATGGCAAGGTGCTCCTCAACCGCGAATGGACCTGGTGTCTGTTATCAGGGAACTCGAAAGAATTTTGCAGGTGCACCGTAGACTTACCCATCAACTCCTTTATGAATTGTCGCAATACATCGGTGATGAACGCCAAGTGTTCGATCCAAGAGTGACCAGCGCTCTCAACGACGCAGTGAGGGCTGCGAACCTCGCAAGAATGTTCGTCCAGTTGCTCGCCGACACGCATAAGCTGGTAGACGACTCCCTTCACGAAGCGATCGAGAGAGCGCACACTGATGCAAGGGAACTCAGAAGAAAGGTTCTCTCCCACATGAACCAGATTGAATCCGCCTCTTTCCAACAGCTTCGGGATATAATGGAACGGATTCAGCAAGACCTTTGTGTAACTGTGGGCGACGAGTTGCGCGGACAGCTTGTAGATCCCGTTCATTCTCTAACGAACACGATCCAGCAGCTTGAGTCCGGTCGCACGCCAGAGCTGGCTGGCATTGAGGTAGAAACCACTTTCGAGGATGAACTAACCGAGGGCACCTTGATAATTATTGACAGCGCCCTGTTTCAAAGGATCGTAGGTAATCTAGTGTCTAATTTGCGTCACGCTGTAGATGTGAATGTTCAAAAGGTGCGAGCCAAGATCGTTCTTAAATCGACCGACGACCAACTAGGCCCACAAGTCAGTCTCCGAGTTACAAGCTTCACGAAAGGATCGAATCTGTTCAAACCGGAAGCCTACGGAACGATGACTACTGAACTCCTTCAAAGCGCCGAGGTTTACGGTGTTGAGCAATTCGTTCCAGACGAGTGCAAGACGACTGTCGGCGTGCCATGGGATGAGACTTGGAGTTTCTGGAGGTTATGAACTATGAAGATATTGTTTGTTGACAATCAGCGTGACGACTTTCAGCGGTTCATGGAGTTGCCATTCGCAAAGAGGTATGAAAAGGAAATTGAATACATTGACAGTCCCGTTGGCTTAACGAAAATTGTTGATGCGAATCCAGACCTGAGACTGATCATCCTGGACATGCTTTGGGAACAAGGTGGAAGCGGCGAAGCGAAAGAGTTTGGTGCCCATGCCTTACGAGAGCTCGTTACTAAAGCAGGGGATGTAAAGGTAGTCATCTATTCTGTGCTCAGTGAAGAGAAGACGTTGCGTCGGCTCATTCCAGAGATGATGACGCTTGGAGCATATGACTGGATTAGCAAGGATGAGCCCAAATTTGTGAGATCATTTCGCTTTGAAAGGGCTTACGATGAAGGTAGGGACATCTTAAAGCGTCCTGCCCACAGGGCTATCCTTTCAGCCGAGCAGAGACGTCGGTCTGGCGTGCACGTGGCGGTCATGTTTGTTGACATGAGCGGTTTCACCGCCCTCACAGACGCTATCGGTGCCGAGAGGGTAGTTGAAATTCTCGAACACTTCTACTCGCTGGTCGGTGAGGCGATAACAAAGCACGGGGGATATATCGACAAGTACATTGGAGATGCTGCGATGTCTGTTTTTGGTGCCTCCGCTGACCAAGAAGACGATCTGTATACGTACGTGCAACAATGTATTAGAGCAGCACGCGTAATTCAGGGTCGCTCAGCGTCTTTCAGAATTGAAACGGTCGAGCCAGCTTTGTCCCGGTCGAACATGCAAATTGATGGTTCTCAAATAGGGAGTTTCCGCGTAGGTATTGAGAGCGGGTTCGTTGAGGTCGTAAAGTTCGAACGGCAGAGCGAGACGGAGCTAACATTCATCGGAACACCCGTCAACATCGCCGCGCGAGTCATCAATAAGGCTTCTCCGGGGGAAGTTTGGATCGGGAAAAATGCTCACGACACCGCCGTAAGGAGTCTAGATGTCCTAAAGGAAGTTGAGGTCGAATACAAGAATCTTCCGGGCAAGTTTCCTGCGTACATTATCCGCGTTTAAAGGGGGCGCCTTCACACGAAACTAACCGCTGATAGATAAAGGATTTAAACAAAAAGACGTGCAATAAATGCACGTCTTATCTTGCCATAAAAGCCGGGGAGCGCATCCGCGACAACCCCTGTTGACTCTGAATTCCGGGACAAGAACCGGAAGGGAGATTTATAGTCGTTACCCACTGGATTGTCAAGTTCGCGGGACTTCTGAGAGTGTTAAATCATCCAGAGGTAAACTGAAGGCGAACGCTTTCGGATATGCCAACTGAGTTACCTCCTTTTAGTTCACTTCAGGCAATGCGAGTCCGTGCAAACCGTCCTTACGGCCCAGATGGCGTGGGCAGAGGTGAAGGACCGGGCGCGGGACTTGGCGCGTTGGGTCGTCGATGCTGGCCTCGATTTCGCCTTCATAATCGCATTGAGTTCCGCTCTGCGCAACGAGTCCAGGAAATATGGAAACCGCCAAACTGTTGAGATGTCGTCGAGGCGTTTCGAGTCGTCATCCATAAGAATCTTCAAGTCTACACCCCAGACCTCGACGGCAAGTAATTTCGCCGCTCATTTCCGGTGCAAATTGGAATTCAGATCAGCGGACAATTCACAAGTTGGCCCGAAGCTTTAAGTCCCTCAAAATATCCTGCCAAGCGCTCGACAAATAGCGGGTATCTCACAATCACTCCGGCTTCGATGTTCCGTTGCTGGGCGGCCTCTGTGAAATTCGCCGAGGTTATGAGTGCAACGCGCCGATCTACCACGACGCACTTTGCGTGCAAACTTGACCGCTTGTTCCGTGCCTCTGAAAGCGACCGCGGATCATAAAACAATTCAGGCAAGCGCTTCCCCGGCCAGTGATTCTCCTTGAAGTCCTTGGCGAACCTTCGAACTATTTCCTGTGACAGCGAAGTATCAGTTTGCTTTCGGGCAATGTCGAGATACAAGCATGCTCTCAACTCTGGTCTCTCATCCATCTTGGCTGCCAGTCGCTCAAAGAGGCGCTTTCCCTGGTGAACTGCGTACCCGATCAGAAGCACTTCAGAAGTTGCCTCTTCAATTAGACTGCGCATTACTCCTGTGGTATCTGCCGTTGGGATGCCGGGGACGTCGGGACCCGACAACACTAAATCGATCAGTTCGGAAGGCTCGCGCGTGGCTGCTTTTGCCTCGGCCAGAGTGTCAACCAAGAGCGCGATGTGGAATGGGGTCATTCCTGACGCGCTCATCTTCTGTAAGGAAATCTCTACTTCTGCCGCTCGAATTCCGGCGATCTGCTCTAATGGATGGCGAGTTATTCCAGAGGATAGCGTTCCCTCGCGAAGTGATGCTGCAAGAGAGCGAAGTGAATGCGAAGACAACTCGAGTAGGACTTTTGTCACGTGACTCAGAAAAATTCAGCGCCAATCGGTTCAACGGTCTGGATCACTAATGACCGGTCCAGGAACGCATTGTGCTGCTCGCAAGATGTTTCGGCAATTAAAAGGCAACCGTGACAGGCACTTCCAAGCAACGGTTGATGATCATGCTTCGAAGGAGAGTGATAAGCACAGATCGGATCATTTGAGCACAGGGACCCATGCTCCAAACCGAGTTGCAAATAACGCTTGATATCGCGGCCTGCTTCGACCAAGCCTCCCAAGGTGCCTTCCGCGTCTGAGGTACCGGTGTAGACAAGGATCCCATACCTGCCATGACTCGCATACACTCGCTCGCGTAAAGAGGCCGCAGGATAGCCGCAGTCGAGTGATATTGCCGTCAGCAATAAGTGCGAAAGGGAGTGAAGCAGATAGTACGGGAGTCCAGGAAACTCCCGGTTGCTTTCTGAATGTTCGCCTTTCCAGATATCGAAGCCCTCACGCAAGCTGCATCCTCGTTCAATTACTTCTGCCTTCCCACGCCACCGGTCAACTGCTGCCGGATCGAACAATAGGAATATTCCTTCTCCACGATTTTCAACCGCAGGCAGCCATGAAATATCAATCGCCAACGGAGCGCTCTCCACGTCGATTTCTAACTCGCCTTCGATATCCGGCCCGGCCGATTCGAACCTCGTAAAACCCACTTGAGCTACTACCTCTCGAAGCCGGTGGACCAAAACCACGCGCGAGACCGTTTGCATCCAAGGTGCTTCCCATTTTCCCTTGGGCAATAGGCGCGCGAAAAAGTTTCCTTCAGGCACGTCAGAACCCAACTCTTCCCTGGCCTCTGCTAGTGCCTCGAATTCAACTTCTTTTATTGGACGTTCCGCGACATCGTCGCCCTCGCGCATCCGCTCGATTGCTGCAAACACTTCTTCCTCAGACAATCCTTGCAGTTTTGTAGCAACGGTAGGCTTGCGCCTCATCTTGATGAGGTCGTCGACATTCTCAACATCACTGAGAAAATCATCCCAAAGTGATCTCACTACGTCATCGATCGGACGCCTTGAATCCGGAATCGAGATAACCGACATGAGTTGCGGGAAATAGGCGTTGCTAGCGCTCCTAATTAGTAGCCGGTTTTCGTTGCCACATGGTTCTTTGGTCCCGCGCCCGAGCCAAGGGCGTGAACCGTTGCACGAACCCATCGCGCGCAACTTTCGGCGGGCAGCTTGACTCATTGCTCGTTTGACACCGCAATCGCAGACAACCAACACTTCATCCAGATCTCCGCTTGTCCCCCGCTCTTCCATCCATAAATCTCTAGGACAACTGTTGCCGACACCGTGCACAAAGGCTATCCAGTCTATATCGCCCACGTGCCCCTTCGTGCAGGCCCGTACGAAGCGGACCGGCACAACCGGATGTCTCTTGCGATCTATATCTCTGAATTTTCCGTTATCGAGATGGTCCAGATGCACAAGGCGCCTTCTACGAAACCCCTCCCGTGAAATCTGTGTCCGCTGCACAATGAACCATTCGGGAAAGCGCCATCCGACTATTTCGGTTTTGGGACCATGGTCCTGGTCTCTTGCCGGCGGAGGATTCCGCAAAGTGAGGTCGCTAACACCCAACAGAGTTCTGAGTTTAGCTACCAGCCGGGGTTCCTGAATGATGGGCAGCTTGCTCTTGTCATAGCGCCAATGATCGAGTCCAGCCACTATGACTGACGTGTCCGGGAGATCAACCATCGCACCGGGGCCAAAGGTCGTAATCACTTGACTGGATCGTAATTCGTTCTTGCTCATTGAGAATCACTCCAGTCGTTAAGATTTTCGACTACCAGTTCAACACTTGGTTCCACGTCGCGCATTGAGCGATTCGCTCGAAAGTGGGTTCGCACTGGCTGGATGACTAATAACTCCGGATCGAGAAAATCATAGAGCAGTCGTTGAGCATTGCCCGGTTCGTACTTTTGGTATTGCAGCTTACCGCCTGTATTGCGGAATTGATCAGCGATATTCAACCAGTCATCCAACAATCGCTTTGATCGCGCCAGCACTTTCTCGTGTAAGCGCTGCTCTGCTTCAGGTTCGGCAGGACGAGCACTATTGCGGGCTCGCTCGGCGAATCGAACGGCGAAAGCATCGAGTGAATTCCTAGTCTCCAGAATTTCAGTTGCTCCCGAAGACGGTGTCATCTCGGCGTTACCTTGCCTGCATAGGCCCACGAGAGCTGCAGGTAACGCTCGATCCAATGCCCTCGGAGAGAACGGCGTAACGCTGGTTGCCTCTACACTCCGATAGAAAGACGCATGATAGGTTTGAAACCGTTCATAGTGAGAACGATCACGAGGCTTGTGTACATTGAGCAGAGTGACGACCAGTCCAGGCCTTTCAGAGTCACGTCCCACACGGCTCGTTGCCTGAATATATTCGGAGCTTGTTTTTGGTTGCCCCAACACAACCATCAAACCAAGACGAACAATATCCAGTCCCACAGAAATCATGTTTGTTGCCAACGCAACGTCCACCCGATCATCTTCATAGAAACGGCGAGCGAGCCTTGCTTTGGCTATGGCAACTTTATTGGTGGGCTCGCGGGAAGTGAGTTCGAGAACGTCATACTTAATCTTGCGATCGGTAAACAACCGATCTTCAGGATCAATGCGCCTGCGTAAAGAGTACTGGCTCAACCTGGCAGTAACTTCATCCTCAATGATTCGCCGACTGCCTCCCAGTTCACGCAAACTATTGAAATAGCCAAGCAAGGTCATATAAGGATCGGCGGGATTATCTCTATTCTGCTTTCCGCCGCCTTGCAAATAAGCTACTTCGCCCGCCCCTAACAGAGCGAGAGCTGAACGAAGGAGTACGACCTTGAGACTTCTGCCTTGTGCGGCAACACCAACATACATTCGTGCCGGTGTTTCAGTTGCGGCTTTCGTTTTTGCGAAGAACGAATCGCGCCGATCCGGACCCGGTGGCGGGAAAACGCTGGTTTGGGTGCGTTCGAACAGGGCTCGAATTTGGGAGTCAGCGCGTCGAACTGTCGCCGTGCTGGCCAGGATTTTGGGTCGGATGGTCTTGCCATCAACCTGCCTGCTTGAAAGAGCATCGATCGCGGTTTCATAAACCCCCGCGATTGTTCCAAGTGGACCGGAGATGAGATGTAACTCGTCTTGAATAATGAGATCAGGAGGTGGGAGATGACCGCCATCCAAGGCCTGCCCATTACCTGGAGCACTTGGCCCGTAAAACCCGTTCCGATCGAATCTGTCTACCAACCCAAAGAGCGCTCCTGTTTCGCCGGTCCAGGGCAATGCCGCAAACTTGTCGATCGTCGCGATTAGGAAAGCGGGCAAGCGACGATAGATTGGTTCGTCAACCCCGAGTATCGGAAGCGCTCTATCCCCTGAGAATTCGCATTGGTAATTAACGCAGCTAATACGCAAGTCCAATGGATGATCAAGATTAGGAACCAGCCGGAAAGATCGATGGGTAAACTTCTCGCCACACCACGGGCAATTCTCTAGTGGGATCGGTGCTGGATTGCGCTCATCTTGCTGATAACGCGTCGTCTTAACATAGGCTGTGTATTCACGACCGGGGCCACTGTAGTTTCGCTGACCCATGCGATTAGGCGTCGCCGCGGAACCGACCCACAATCCGATCTCAAACGGCCACTCGCCCAGTTTCTCTTTGTCCTTCTCTCGTTCAAGTTCCAAAGCACAAACCAAGGCTGAGGCGCGCGCCAGCTGATCAAGCGTCAGGAGCCTCAGTGTGTATCTCATCAAAACGCTGAGGCCGGCGGACCTAATCCCAGGATTCCGTAGTCGCCGGAGCACCATTGAGAAGGCACCCAGGCCAAGATATGCTTCTGTCTTTCCACCTCCGGTCGGGAAAAAGAGCAAGTCAACGACTTCTCGATCAACGTGGGTGGGGTCGGCGATGCTGCGCAGACTCATCAAGATGAAAGCTAACTGGAAGGGACGCCAACGAGGCGTCGAGACTTTAGAAGGTTCAGTCGATCTTTGTATGGATTCACGCCGGCGCGCGGCGAGCGCCATCGTGCGGTTAGCGAGTCGAAATGCTTCGAGCACATCGGGCTCCGACAGCATCGAGATCCCAGCATCGATTCGTTTAGCCGCGTGCTCAGCCTGAATAAGCAGTGCCTGCGCCGTGCTGGTTCGCTGTGGGTCAAGACCCCGAAGCTTTGATCGCTGGCCTTCAATCCATCTTCGGTAGTGGTCGGTCAACGGTTTCAGTTTGGCTGAAGCTTCCTCAGCATCAGCGAGAGAGCCAAGCACCTCCATTCCCAGCTCGACGTCAGGAATCTCTGCCGGTGCTACCCATTCAACCTCACCGGATGGAATCCATGTTGTCTTCACCACAGAGCACTTGCCATTTGTATCAATGTCCGCGGTGACTGAAACACCGTGACCAACGGCGTATTCGAATACGTCGCGATATTGCAGATCTGCTACCAGCTCGTCCCACTGGCCGCCGACCTCAGAGTCAAAATTAGTTCGGAGATCAGGACGAGGAACAAAAGATTTTTCCGAGCTAAGCCGAAGTGAGGTTTGAAAGGCAAAGGCTCGATACTTCCTCTCCAAATTTGGCTGCCGGCGATTAACGAGGAAGAGTGCTACTGAGCGAGTTCCCGCGGGAAGCCGATCGGCTCCGATGGCAGTCGCTGAAACGGGGCGGACAGTGGCAACGAGCACAAGATTGCCGCTATTCGGGATAACTACCTCGAGCGGTTTCTCACCAGGGCTTAATGCAATTGAAACTATTTCTTCTTTGGCTATTCTTCGCCATCCTGCTCTCGATTTAGAGACGCCCCCAGTCACAGGTTCGTCAGGAGCCTTTTCGCCAGTCTCCTTAACTTCAATATCCCCGTCGGAAACTTCTTCTGCCGTACTACGATCGTTAGAAGTTTGGTTAGTGCCAGGCTCTTCCTCCTCGCCGCCCTCGTAAACATAGTCTCCCCAGGACACCGTCGCATCGATCGATGTTAAGTCTGATGAAACCAACACACTCAAACCCATCGAGGAAGGCAATATGCTGCGGCGAGCAGGGCCACGATCTGGTTCGACAGCATCGTCGCCACTAGCAGCATCACCACCCGAATCAATCTGTTCCGTAGCAGTTTCATCGATCCGCTGTTCCAGGGGGGCGTCGGAAGGAACGAGAAATCCAGTGAGGTACCACCGCGTAGGCGACTCAGGAAGAAGCTCTTGCGCAAACGCGTGATCATTTGAAGGACCCACAAGGTCGAGCTGCAAAGCTTCGACGAGCTGGCTGCGAACAGATTCAGAAGTACTCATTCACTTTGTTCCTCTGGCACGCTGAGATTCGATGCCTAGCACACTCATGAACCATAAGATCGCGGCTTCGCCTTCCATTCGTGTTACCTCATTCAACGTACGGCTGTGTCGAATCGCGTTACGCACATCGGCAAGCTGGTTGAATTTTTGACTCAAAGTTTCCTTCGCGCCAAAACGCTTTTGAAACTGTGGCCACAAAGAACCATTAACAATCACATCCTGAAGTTCGCGTAAATCAAAGTATTGCAGTTTTTGGCTGAAAGTCCGGAAACCGGCTTCATCAAAGAGGGGATCATTCGTAGCCGCCTTGCTAATCCGCTCATCAACCTTGCGAAAGAGATTGCCGGGTAGGGCTCTCGTATCCTCGCCCAGAGTCTCGACGAGGCATAGACGTATTGCCAGTTCAATGTGCTCAACTTTCTCGTCCAGATCTCGAAGCAGAGGGGGAAGGCCGATGCGTTGTTTGATCAGAAGGTCTTCCGTCGCCTGGAGGATTGTTCGTCTCCGATCTTCCAGGAATAAATTGAAATCGTTGGCCGTTAACGGATCGCGCAAAAGAATGTCAACCGCATTTTCCGAAATCAAATGGCTTTCCATCACGTCGAGAACTGCCTGACGACCATGTGTCTCGATCATCTCTTTTATATAGGCATTGGGCAGGCGGTCCCGCAGTACTTTGCGATTTGTGTCCGCCGATAGAGGCGTACGATTTAGGATGGAATTGATCACGCCATCCGGTGAATCCTCTGGAGCTTTTGAAGCCGGTACAATGTGGTGATCATCCAGTGCCTCGTATTCCGGCAACTCGAAAGTGCTCCAGTCCTTGCCCCCCTGAAGAACCAGCAAGTTGAAAACGCCGTTGTAAATTGCCGAGCCTTTCTTCTCGGCGCGCAGGTCGAGATCCTTAAACCGCGCAGCAAATTCGCGAATGACACCGGGCTGCGCTTCGTCGTCGTTGAACCACGCCGTCACATCCAAAAAGTCGCGGGCTGCGGAAGTCTCGACGGAGCGGCTATAGCGATTAGTAAATACTGAGGCCCAATACCACTGCCGAATCTTCCGTTGTCGATCATGCACGCTGCCGTCGGTTAAAGCTTGTGACTTAATTCGTAATGCACCGAAGACGGGCAGGATAGCTGGATAAGGAATGAAACTTGGGGCGATCGCCCCATAGTCACGTGGATTACGCAGAACTTTAATCACGCCTTCTAACCCGGTCACCGCATTGTTCCAATATTTCTCAAAAGCCTCTTTGTCAGAAACTAAGACAACTTTGCCATGCGATCCATCAGGCAGGCGAATCGGTTTCTCTGCACCTGGTAGCAGGAAGTAAAGATATCTCGGTGAGTTGTACGCCTGAAGTAGAATCGACATGGATTGCAGAATATAAACATTGACCTTTTTCGATTCAATAAACTCTAGTCTCGGTTTCGCTGCGCGCCACAGCTCCGTCCTTAAATAGATTTGCTTGGGTCGCAACATCGCATTAAGCAGGTCAAAAATATCCAACGGCATGCCTCGGCTGTTAATTTGAGTGAAGATGTCGCAGACCTTTTCAACTCCGATGTCCTTATCTAGTTCTATGTAACTGATCTGATAATCTTGAATCAGTCCAGTTACAAGATGACCAAACTCACGTGCATCTCGCGCGAATCGCACTGCTTTTTCTGCCTGTTCGTTTGAGCCTTCTTCGACGAATTTATTCGCTCGTCCCTGCCAATACCTTTCGTAATCTTGCATCCAGTTTGGAACCGCGAATCGCCCGGCTCCGATGACTTCAAAGGGAAAGACGTGCTGCTCAAACTGTTTCTCTCGATCAGCAAGTAATTGCTGCCATTTACGAAGGTTCATTGCCTGATACGAAAAAGCCACATCGGCTCGATCCTCGATGAAATCCCGGATGCGCACAAAGAACGAGAATGGATTCTTTCGCTTGGGAAAGTTTTTGTTTGGGGCAAAGCACGCGTAATAAATAGCGGCGAGTCGTTGCTGCCCATCTAAGACAATGAATTCCTCATTTCGTTTTGACTCATCTTCGTGGCCGTATATAGCCACGCAGCTTAACGCCTTGAAATTCTCCGGTTTTCCCTTCCACAACAACAACGTTCCGATGTAATAGTCTAAGAAGATCGACTTTAGGAGTTCGCGAACATCCTTAGGCGACCATTCGAATTCTCTCTGGAAATCGGGAATGACAAACCGGCCCTCGCGCAGTTTGTCGATAAGACTTCCAAGGCTGAATCGTTCCGGTTTTTGAGCGTCCTTCATTAGTTCCCTCTAGCGTTACAGAAGCTTTCCTTGCTCTTGTTCACTTGGGCCTGCCGGAAGCGCGCAGAGTCCCTCTTCTTGCTAATGAGCAACTTGAGTGCTGAGACCAGCAATCCGTTCCCCCTCAGCACGTCCGGCGCTGAGAGCGCGGAGACGAGCTAGGAGTTCGTCGCGCGGCTGGTTAGCCCGTCAGCGAAGAGTCAAAGAGTGAACGTTTTCAATTTGACTCATTGAGAAGCAACCGAAGCTCTGATGCGAGGAGCGCATCCTCATCGGCGATTGCGGGAAGCATTTCTAACAGCGCGCCCAGGTCAGGATTGCTGCCATAGTCAACTCCGCACCGCGAAAACTCTGCGATGAAATGCTGTGCGTCCCTGATCTTGGAGGCCTCCCAAACGGCCACGGGCTCGTGAAGTCTGCCAACTTCGGACATGACAAACCAAATCTTCCAACTGCCATCCTCTGTACGTTGACAATTGATCGTTCCCCAAATCGCGTAATCGTAATCGCACTTCGGATCTGAGATTCGTGTTTCTTCCGCGGAAGCAAGCTCTTCACACAAGAGTTGGATAACTTTATTCTCCATAGTTCCGGCCGCAAAGTTTCACTCGAACAAATCGTTCTGTGGCACCATGAAATCCCCACGCGCTGCCGCTAATTTTTTGCCGGGCATCCTCTTTGTCTTGCTTGATGACTTGCCATCGGCTTCGAGAGCTAACCTTTCCTCCTCAGCGCGCTCGGCGTTGAGAGCGAGGAGACGAGCGAAGACTTCGTCGCGAATATCGTCGGGCCAGCGGTAGCGCCATGGCTTCTTGCGTCGGCGAGTGCGGCCATCATCTTCGTTGTCTTCTTCGTCTTCGTAGTCGAGCAGAAATTCGCAGTAAGCCTTTTCCGCAATATCATTCCAGCCGTAGGCTTCGAGCACTGCGCGATCCATTACCGCGTGCAGTTCACGCAAGCGCAGAATGTCTGGCGAAGTTTCATTGGGATCGTGAAAGCGGTTGTAGGTTTTGGTCAGCCCCTCGTTGTTCCGCACCATCAAGGAGACGCGGAATTCGTAATACTCTCGCCCCGCCGCCTCCAGTGATAAGTGCGTCTCGAACCCGACGGGGAACGGGAATGTCTCGAAGCAGTCAGAACCCGTATAAACAGGATCATCTTTCATCGACGATCCGAGGAATAACGCCCAGACTTCGTGGCAACGAGAATGGAGTACCATAAAGCGGTTGGAAGAGGCAGAGCAAATTACAACTGTCTTGTGACTGAATATGTAACTTGTGGGACAGAAGGTAAAGGTCCTATATTTACTCGTTTGGCAACAAACGATGACTCTTTCCAGTCCGTTCATCGCGGCGACCAATCCCGGCTGACGTTCACCGAACTGCCACCACTTCTCGCGTAATGCATCCCGCTTGAGCTTTTCGCGCACGGGCTTCACCTTAGTGTTCACTATTGAGTAAAGCTCCGGCCAGCCACGAGATTGCTCCTCAGACATTTCACCAAAGTTAATCGCAAAGCGTTGTGGCAAATGCTGAGGATGGTCGTTGAGTTCTTCTCCTCCAAGATAAGGGAAGATCACATCCGTGTTGTGGCTACTCTTTGCGATAATGCGATTCATCTCTTCGATGGAGTTCGCTTCCGGATCACGGTCATCAAATAGAAAACCTTGTCCGTAGACTTTGAATCCTAAGAAACAGAGGCCGGCATTCTGCTGCAGCTTTGCGGGATCTTCGTGTCCCCCTTGGTGGAACAAGTAGGCAGAGATGAAAGGCACAGGCTTTCCATTTAGCACTCGGGCGGGTGTGTCTTGCCCTTTCATCAAGTGCACCACACTTATCACGACTGCTGCCTGACCGGGCCAGCGGATCCGTTTGTTTGCACTGAAGATTTCACCGCCACTCCGGCAGATAATTCTCAACCCAGTTGATCGCGTGTCTCCCTGTGAAATCGTATTTGTGGCAATAAGGCCTAGGACCCCTCCGTTACAAACCAGCGAAAACGCCCGGCGGAAAAAGAATGCAACAAGATCAGTATTCCCGTGCGAACCGGGATGTTGTAACAGGAGAAATGAAAGATACGCGTCGCCGAGGACAGTTGACATGCGTTTACCACCCAGGAATGGCGGATTCCCGACAAAGGCATCGAACCCGGGATTCTCGAGATCGAAGACTTCGGGAAATTCGATTTCCCAATGAAACGGTGCCACTGGAAACTTACCAGTCATCAGATTGCGAACTTCTTCCACTCCAACCGTGTGATCGTTGTTGCGCGGCGCGCCAATGTATCGACTGAGCAGTTCGTCGCGCGCTATACGACGCGTCTTGTCCTTTGTTGCACTGAAAAATGCAGAGATGACCATGTTCCCGACGAATCGAACTTCCGTCAGCGCTTCGTCAGCCAACTCCAGTTGTTCATGCTTTTTCTGCGGCGTTACGAAATCACCGCCTTCCAAGATTCGCTTTCGATATTCCGAGGCTCTACGGATGCGGTTTTCGATCTCCTCTTGGCCGAACGCCCGCTCTTTTTCGGGAAGCCAATGGAAGTCCGCTATCTGTTGGCGGGTCAATCCAACTAGAGCGTCGCCAACCCGGATTGAATGATCGAGAAATGTGAACGGATGATCTTTGGCGAGCGTCGCCAACCACAACGACAGCTTCGCCAAATCAGCCGCCATCGGATTTCGGTCGACGGCGTACAAACAGCGTTGAGCGACAAGACGCCGGGCCAGTAACTCCTCCGTCTCGTCCGGTGGCAATGGAGGTCGATCTCCGTGATGTTGCCACGCCTTGACCAAAGCGTCTCCGAGTTGGCGACAAGCTTCGACCAGGAACGCTCCCGAGCCCACAGCGAGGTCGCATACTCTCAAATCCAGAACCTGCTCTGGCGTTGGTTGATCTCCGAAGCGCTCAAGAATGGGCTCAAGAGTCTTGCGGACAATCGGCTCAGTGAATGAACGCGGTGTGTAGTGTGATCCGCTGCGCCTCCGTTCATCCGTGGGCTGTAGCACCATCACACCGCTTGGAACGACAGAGGGCGTAGCGTTGCGGGCAATCTTGCGATCAAGCGCGGCCAGCAACTCGTCAAGACTGCTCGCACCTCTCAAAGCTTTGTCTGCTTCGCCGGTGACTTCCTGATTCGTTCGTTCTTTTAGCCATTTCGCTCGATCCTTGCCCGCCGTTGCGCCCAGGTCGTCAAGGTTAATAACAGTTGGCGCTGCTACTTCGCTTTTATGCTTTCTCTTGCCAAGAATGGCGATTGATGGCCCGGATGCGATCTCAAGTCGAAATCCCATCACCGTTTGATAGACGCTGCCAATCTCTTCCACGTCAAGCGTTCGATATGAGAGCCGCTCGCCGCTGAGAATCAACAGCTTCTCAAGAATGCGAAAGATTGTTCCATCACTGACGAGCGGCACGCGCGAGTCAGCAGTCGTGTGACCGTCGAGAAAGGTAAATCGATTTGGGTCAAAGAGGTGACCGTGGCGCGGCGGCATGTGCAACTGCGGGTGACGCGACCCGTGATAGACCGAGCGAAAGACGGCCAGGAGTTGAGCCCAGGCACCATAACGTTGATCCATAGTGTCGGGATAGTGCTCGTTGTCGCTGCGCAGACGTTCGAAGAGTCCATGGATCGCGTAGTTGCGAACGTAGAGTTCGCTCGTTGGCATGAGTCCACGGTCTTCGGCGAAGAGCAGAAAGACGAGACGCATCAGCACGGTAAGAAGTCCCGCGTAGACATCATCCGGGCGCTCGGCCAGCACCGAGCGCAAGAGTTCACCGGCAGTCCGCTCATTTGCTGCTTGAAAGCCGCGCTGCAATTCGTAGAGAGAATCCAGCACTTGCTGAGCGAGCGCCGCCGAGACACGGCTTTGATATTCGCGGCTGCGCGCGAGTAGCGCCGGCAAACGGTATTCGGTCGGCGCGGCGAGCAGGCGGTAGCGATCCAGCAACATGTGAAGGGCCGCGAGGATCGAACGGCCAGCGACTTCGGTCATTGCTGCTACCGGGAAAGTAATGCTCCCTGAGGTCTCTCCATGTGGCGCGTAGATGAGACGGATGTGTGTGCCGTTGCTCAATAGGCCAATGGGTACCTTCGTCTCGCGTAATAAGCGCTCGAATTTGCGACTATGTGACGCCTTCCAACCGCTTTCATCCTCAGTCCGATGCGCGTCTAGATCTGTTCCCAGCGGGAGGTTTTCTACAAGCAGAAGCCAGGGCTTTTCAGGATCCTTTGGTTTTGGATCTTTGAAAGCGAGCGTCGGCGATAAGGTCAGGCCGAACTCGGGAAGCGGTGTGGTTAGTGATTCGGGAATTGGCCTGTCGCCATTGGTGCCGAACACGCAGTCATCCGGCCACTCGAGAAAGTCGCGCACGAACGGGACGAAATCCTTAATGGCAAGCGTTTCCTTGTCACCATTAATCTGAATCTCTTCAACAAAGGGCAGGAATCGCTCTTGGAGAGGGAGCGTGTTGTGAGCCAACAGCACCTGCGAGTCCACAAGGGCAGCCGGAGACACGACTAGACCATCGGGCTGAAGATATCCCAGCCAAGCCTGGTGATCGCGGATTAGAGAGTCAGGCATAACTCAACCCGTTACGGGCCACAGATAGGCAAGTCCAATCGGTTCCAAGCGATATGAACTTATTGTATAGAAGCTGCGCACGCGGTCGGGTTCGCTTGCGATGTCACCCTCCACGTTCTTTAGCCATCGTTGCCAATAGCGCCGATTGGAATCGACCTGGCGCTTCTCGTCATCGCTGAAGCCAAGCAGAAGTTGCGTCGATTGAGATTGACCAAGCTCTTTCTCGACCCGCTGCTTTTGGTCCTCGAGCACTTTGCGAATCGACTCTGACTCAACGCGACCACGCTCGACGAGTTTGGCCTCTGCATCTTGGCGGGCTTCCTTGCCACGCACCTTCAGGTGCGGCAGCAGTTCCTCAATGTCGCGAGGAATTGAAGCTTGCAATCGACCCGTAACGGTTTCGGGGACACTACCGTGAGAATGCGGCCGCAGCGCCGCTTCAAGCAATTCCATAGTCTTAGCCTCGGCGTCGCGCCCGTATGGCGACAGAGCCTTGCCAGTCGCCGGATCACTCCAACGGGCCGCTACCGTCAGTATCTCTTCATGCAAGCGCGCAGCACCGGAGCCGTAGAGAGAAAGCCGGCCAAGCAAAACCACCCGAGGAATTGCATCGGAGGTTTGGGCCAGGCACGCCCGAGACAAATCGTGATGGATGAACCCTTGCGTCATGAAACGTCCCAGCAAACGCTGGACGACTCTGTGCTCCAGGTGAAGTTGTACGATATCGTCGTCAATTCCTTCCGGCGCCGAGAAAACCACCGGACGCAGTGGCGACTGACGACGCCATTCAAAGTTGCGCTTGCCGTCTTCAGGCGGCACTCGCAAGGTGTCCAATGTTGTAGCCCAGCTCGGATCTAGATCCGGAAAACTGAAACGATCATCGTCCTTGGATTGCACTGACTTCAAGGGTTTGGCTCCGAGCAATTCAAGCGAGCAGGACAACGCGTCTCGAAGTTGATCCATATCGAGGCCGATCCACTTCCTCGCGTCGTTAAGTCGGTTTCGAAGCACGTCAATTTGCTTCTGAAGCTCGCCTTGTCTTAGCCGCGTGGATTCGAGTTCTTCTTCCGTGACTGCGCGTTTCTCGGAATCGAGATCCGCTCCGATGATTTCCTCCTCAATCTTCTTCACCTCGTCGTGCCTGATGCCTTTGCGAAGCGTTTCAGCCAGTCTTGCTTCCAGAACCTGAGCCAGACTTCCCAATTCAGTCCGTATGGTTTCAGTCTTGCGAACGAGAGCCCGAAGGACTCTATCTTCCGGCCGCTGTTCGTAAACGAAATAATGGCAATAAACAGTCGGTGAAGGCTGAAGCTTGCGATCAATCCGACCATTGCGCTGCTCCAACCGGCTGGGATTCCACGGCACATCGAAGTGGAAGAGGTTATGACAGTGCGCTTGCAGGTTGATGCCTTCGCGGGCCGCGTCAGTTGCTACGAGAATCCGAAGCGGGTGCTCTTGTGGAGGTAGATTGAATGCTCGCTTGATTGCTTCGCGTTTGTCTGGAGGTGTAGGTCCATGATAGACGCCAATCCTCTGTTCGGCCCGATCCGTGTGGGCAATCGCCAATTTCAACATTTCGAAGAGATAGCGTCTTGTGTCCTCGTACTCGGTGAAAATTAGCAGGCGTATGTCATTCCATTTCGCTTCTGAGGTCTGGCGCACCTCGCCGGGCAAACGAATGCCCGGGCACATGTGCTCGCGAATCCATTTCAGTAGATAAAGTACGCGAGCGTCAGCCTGCCCGCGACCCCGATCGGCCACAGCTTGCATTTCATCAAGCAAGGCTTTTTCACGAGCGATATCAGCGGCTGTTGAGTCTCCAGCAGCAGCCGCAGTAGCAGTCTCCATCTCATGATCAAAGATAGATTGTTGCTCTTCTTCTGAAAGCTGAGAGCGTTCGTCATCGCTGTCGGACTCATCGAACAGCTCTCTACGTTGCGGGGTGCTACTGAGCTTTGCTGATGCCAAAACACCTGCCCAGATGCGCTCCATTGTCCGGCGGTGAACACTCAGAGTTCGAGCGAAGGCATCAACCGAGGAAAGGAGGCGTTGTTGTAAATGAGAGACTAACAGAGAGGCTTCCGCTTGTTTTCGCTTGGTCGCGCCGCTCATGCGCAACTGACGGACTTGGCGATATTCATCGAGCAGTCTCGATAGCAGCAGTTCGGGGGTTTCCGGCGGAAGGTCCTTCAAATCAACCTGGACAACTTTTCTTTCGGGAAACCCACCGGCGATCTGACGGATGTCTTCTTTCAAACGCCGGACCATAACATCCTCGAGATTGCGCTTAACTGCTTTCACACCTCGAGTGAACCTCTGATCGTCAAGTATTTCCAACAGCGCGCTAAAGCTGTTTGAGTGTCCGTTGTGTGGAGTTGCCGAGAGAAACAAGCGATGCTCGAAGCGATGGGCGATGTCACGGATAGCTTTCGTGATGCGCGAGTCGATCGCGTACTTCGCACCACTTGAAGGCGCTGCGTGGTGGGCTTCGTCGAAGATCAAAAGAGAGCCAGGTCGGAGATTGTCTAGCCAATCACGGAGTGGACTTGTGTACGCTTCATCGATCAGAAGTTTGTGAGAAACGATGAATCGCGGAAAAGTAGTCCAGGGATTAACTCCATAGCCCCGCTCCTGTCGGATGCGCTCAAGATAGTTGCGATCCAGAATTTCAAACGTTAGCCCGAACCGCGCCTCCATCTCATCCTTCCACTGCTGGATCATCGACGGTGGGCAGGCAACAACTACCTCCTTCACGCGTCGTCGCAACAGGAGTTCACTCGCGATTAGGCCCGCTTCAATGGTCTTACCCAGCCCTACGTCATCGGCTATGAAGAGGTTTACACGAGGCAGCAGCAAGGCCTTGCGTAATGGCTCTAGTTGGTACGCATCAATCTTGATGCCCGCGCGGAAAGGAGACTGGAAGAGTTTTGGATCAGTTGCTGTGACACAATTCCATCGGAGGGTGTGGATGTAAGAACTGAAGTAACGTGGGGGATCGAAGCCTTTTTTCCCAATGGACTGCCAGGCTTCACTATCAAGAATCTGGCCGTCGAGTTCGAGTTCCCAAATGACTTGGGTTTCCTGTCCCTGAGCATCATCGTCAAGGCACGCCAGCCGGACAAGCGTACCGTATCCGCCGTCGCGCTCAACCCCTTCAACCAAGTGAGTTCGTGTCCGAACACGAACGACTTGCCCGGCTTCGGGTATTTTGGTGCGATAGCTATCTGCGATATCAGCCACAGTCTTATCCGGAAGAGCCATCAAGCCTCCCGACCTGATAGCAAAGTTCTTCCCATACTCCGTATCTCGCTGAAGCTCATCTAAGAAGGCTGGTGAACCCTACAGAAGCTTTGCGATTTTTGGAGCTTCTTTGGAACAAGTCGGGGCCTCGGGCTTCGTTCAGCACAGGCTACACAATTCTGCATATTGCTCTTGCGAATTGGTGGCAAGCGTGCGTGGCAATAACTATCTCATCCCTAGGGTAGACCATCATTTATACTCTCTTAGACCGTCGCAATCCAGAGAGCAATGCCGCCGCTGGTGATCCAAGCTTGTGTCAAAGGCTGCGTGCGTCACCTCGTCGGTGGTCCACAGTACCTTTCTAATAACAAGCGGAGTATCCTGTAAGGCAATAGATCACATCATTCTGCCCCCCCAACGGTTACCACAGAAGCTCTTTTCGGAAGCCAAGATTGGCTGAAGATCGATTAAGAGAGATATTGGTGAAGGCTCGCGACGCTTATAGGACAGAGTGCGAGAATAGGCTGCCTATGCCTGAAGGCAGCGACATTGATTTTGATCGCTATTCATTCCTCAAGATCGATAAGACTCAAAGAGGACTCTGTAGACTTATTGCGGAGGTGGCGGCAGAGATCGATGGGGTTAGCTTTTCACAGAAATACGGGCATCTTGAGATCGACCCGCCAAAATCTATTTCGTCGTTTGAGCATAAACAAGTCGAGTCCTCGGCTACACGAGCTGCAGTTGCGGTGCTCAGGCAAAACGGAGTTAAGTGCGCAGAGCACACGCAATATCGATATTGAGTAAGTCAATTCCAGGGTTTCGCGAAGTGTAGCTAGTGTCCGGGGCACAGGGTGCTCTCCAGTCCACACCGTTTCATAGCAAGCCATGCGCGCTGCTGCAATGCGTTAAGGCTGTATCACAGCTGGTCCATAACTAACAGCCGACGAAAATCAAGAGCCACGGAGAGTGCGCTCCCGTTCGTCCAAATGTGCGTTCCCGTGAGTTCTTCAAATGCGTAAAGTCCTACCCTTAGCGCACCCGCCGACTTCCCTGACTCGCTTGGATTTCGCGGTTTTGGTCCAGGTAAACATGATCTCTCGAGAGATTAGCGTCCGGTTCAGGCATGGAATCAAACGATCAGCCTAAAAGGGCCTCGACGAGACCTTGGGATGAATTCAACTCACGCTCGTATGTAGGCCACTGACTTTCGTGAAAGAGAGAAGCGGGGAAGAGTGGAGCCACGCCTGGGTCGCCGAGTACGCGTTCGACTCGTAGTTTTTCTACTCTTAACGTCTCTAATTCCTTGCGCAGATTTATGACGCTGGAGGTGAGGGACTGTAGCATCTCTGGGTCTCGTATAACATGCTCCTTGATTTCTGCTGCCTGATACCGCCGCGACATGGGCGAAAGATACTGCTTCGTAAGGCAATCTAGCAGGTCCTTGTAGCGGCTGAAGTACGCGGCCAGCCGGTCTCTTTGCCTCGACCATTGCTCGGGACGGAACGGCAAACTAGCCCTCGCTTTCAGCCCCGCCACTCCGTGCGCGATCTGGCCGTGGAGAACAGCGCCCGTGGTCAGTACGATGTGCATGAAGTTTGGTAGTCCCTCCGGGCTCCTGTTCTCGACGTGCCGTTGTAGTCTTTTGTAGTGCCTGTCGAAGAACTTTATCACCGCTTCGTGGACGGTGTCGGAGATTATCCATGGTCTTCCCCGAATCATCATGAAAGCCCTATCCACCTCCCAGACTGGTTTTACGGCGCGGTAAATTTCAGGCAATGGCAAATCTGTTACGCGGACGTTGAAGCTGTCCAAGAAGTTCTTGGTCGCCTCGTCGTCACCCTCCGCGACGATGCTCGCAAATACTTCGAAGAACTGAGCCGGACTTTGGCGTGCCTCCTTCAGCGAGCGCTCCCGCCTAAGACTTCGTCCAGTCCCAATATCTTGAAGGTAAGTCACAAACATACCGTTGCTCGTGGCAACCCGTTTACGGTTTTCGTTGGCATAGATATGGACGACTGAAGAAGATTCAGACAACTTCTGTAACAGTTGTTCCGACACTTCCCCCACATAAACCTGTTCGGACAGATGTCTCAGAGGGATCACGCTCTTAGTATCATCCAAAAACGTGAGTGCGGCCGAAAGATGGTCGAACCTTATGATGTCTGGGAGCAAGGCCCTCAGCCGGATGAGCTTTTCGTCCAGGCTCGCCTCTAACAAGTTGATCTGACGTCTGACTTGGGCTGGCACCTTTTCCCGTTCTTCCGGCTGAAGAATCATCTCGTCCTTTAGATGGACGGCGGTTTGACTGGGGTCAAATAGTCTTTCGGGTCTTATTGTTCGCTTTGTCAGCCCCCGAAGTAGGAGCATTACTTCTACGTTGCCGAGGTCGGAACTCTTTAAGAGAGCAGGTGTGGAACAGTTGGCGCTGCCGTAGGCGAAGAGCGTCTCTTGATTCGTCTCGACTGCCAGCCCTTTGGCGTGCAACTTCTGGTACTGCCCCTCGTCGGAGTAATCGCAGAGCAAGATTTCAACCGCTCCCTTTTTAACCAGTGGATGGGATAGGTAATCCTTTGTCAAAGTCGTCGTGTTGTTCTGCGTGTAAATCCTTATCTTTTTCGGCTTTAACCCTTCGTAAAGGCTGTTCAGGATGGCGGGGGACTGATCGAAATACCGTGAGACGATGGAAAGCGTCTGAACTGGGCTGGTAACCCGTGAGATGATCTGCTCCCACAACGGCGAGTCCAGATTGTGCAGCAGTTCAAAGTGTTGCTGCGCAGAGTCTTTGCCTTCCGCTACCAGCCACGGAGCTTCCGCTGCCATGTAGTTGAGGTTAGAAGTTAGGGCTTCACCCGACCACCTTTGGCCGATGCGCATGAGAAAAGCGAACACTGATTGAAAGAGCGGGGCCACCGCCTCATCCTCGTCCGCCTCGTAATCGTAACAGCCGGCCAACTCGGCGTTGCCGTGGAGACCCGCGCGGGTGAAGTTCGCGCTGCCGAAGATAAGCCGCCCGCGGCTCCGGCTTGCGAAGAGGAATATCTTAGGGTGAAACAAGCCGCGAACGGATACGGGGTGCAACAGGTATCGGAGATTCGCTTGACTCGGTCGGTCGGAACCCGCCCGCTCTATGATTTCGTCGTAGGTTCCTCGGTCGATTAACACTGTGAGATTACCGTTGTAATTTAACGACCGAAATGTATCGAGGCAATCCTTCTCAAAAAAGTAGGGGTCGAACTTGAAGGTACAGATCACGCCGTGATCGTAGGGCCGCTTGAGCAGCGCCTCGTTTAGATCAAGACGGTCTGTGTTTTTCTTCGCCACAGATTAAGCTAGCGCTTTCTTGAGCACCCGCCTGCCCTGAGGGGTGAGCGAGAACCCGCCTTCGTCGGCCTTAAGTAGCAGAAGATCGAGCATGATGTTGACGGCATTGAGGTGGCGCGTGGTGCGGAGGGTCGGCTGGTAGTCCTGCTCCTTAGTGACGCGACTCTCATTGAGGTGAATCCAAACGCTGTCGGCCTTCCTCCTCTCACGCATCACCTGATAGTGCTGGCTGAGGACAAACGTTTCGACCACGGTCCGCATGGCCTTTTCCCATGAGACTTCGTCTTGGACCCACCTATCGAAATAAGGAAAGACGCTTCGCAGCCAGAAAGCTGTCCCCGCTTGCCGTGCGACCCGGTCGAAGCCTGGATCACTCTTCACGCCGCGCCACTTCCCATAAAGGATGGTGAGCGTCACGACCGCTGCGGCCGCCGTTCTTTGTGGACTCATAGCATCAGATTCACTCGTAATATTGACCTCGCTGAGGCGGTTCAGATAGCCAATCTCTTTCTGAATCTTCAACGACAACTTCTCGTTTGGCACTGCGCTTATCTCCAGGGCTTGAAAGAGGTCTCGGGGACCCCTCTTGCAATCCTGACCGATGAGAGTCTTAAGGCTGCCGAAAAATTCCCGATTAACCAGCTTCCTCGTCAGTTCTTCCGGTCTGAGGCCCGTGACATAACCGCCAATGACTTGGAGCACGGCGTGAAGCAGATCTTCCATTGCCTGTGTAAAGAATTGGTGGAGGCAGAACTGCTTCCACACCAAGTGGGCGAGCCGGAGGGTCTCGGGACACCTGTAAGCGGTGACTCTACGCTCCGAGAGCCACAGGACGTCGAAGTAATAGGCGGGGAAAACTATGTCCGCGTCCAAATCCTGCGGCGAAGCGCCATGCTTCTCGTACTCCGAGATTACATGCAGTATGAGCGCGAGCGTCTGCCTCCGGAAAAGGTCGTATTGAGAGGGCTTCCGGGTGTTGAACTTGAAGAATGCTTCAATTAACTGCTCCCTTTCCACTGCGGCGAACGGCTTCTTAATGGCGTCGAGCGCTAGGTACTGTTGGGATTTAGTCAGGTCATTTAAGGACAGGAGTTTCTCGCGGAAGAGCCTCTTCTTCACATAGGGGGTCTTCACCACAACCGCGTGAAATGTTTGTGCCAGTTTCTCTCCTTCGCCGGGAGCGACGTGGTATACCCCGTCCTCGCTGCGTTGGCTAAGCCCGAGCTCGTGGAGGGAGCCGCTGAAGTGCTGCCCAAATGCGCCCAGCCTGTTCGAGGGCAACACCTGGAAGTCGCAGTCGAACACCTTCTTCTCACGCCCCATCGCCAGCTTCAGCGTCGTCGCATCTACGCCGATCAGGAACTGAGTGTTCGGGTTGTTGGCGAGGGTGGAGAGGGCGAGCACCGCTTCCCGGCGCCGGACCTTATCCACGAAATCTTTGTACCTCTTCGCAGTCTCCTCGACTTCGATATTCCAGAGCGACCAGCAGAAGTAAGAGTAGTAGCGTGCGCGATTGTTGTTCGTGACAATACCGGAGAGCAGCTGAGATTTGAGAAGGTCTGAGAGACGCGAGAGCCCAAGCGGGTCGCGGCCCCCGGACTCGGAAGCCACTTTCTTTGTCCACTTCGGTATCAGTCTCTTGGCGAGGCTCATATTAATCCATGACAGGGAAGGTAGTCCGCTCGCCCGGCTTTGTCACCCGCAGCATTACCGCCAACGTCTTTCGCTATTTTAGGACGCCCGCGCGATGAACGCACGTATTGCTTCTGCGGCCGAGGAGACCCACAGGGTCGTTTTCCGCGGCAGAAGGTTAGATAGAATAAATCACAACATTGGTGCAGAAGGTTTTAGGATCATTTTCTTTCAAGAAAGATTCTTTACGACCTCCGCGACGGTCTTAAAGGCTCGCTCCAAATCGAAATCCTGAAAGTCGGACTCGCGGAGCACGGGCTTTAATTGAGGCTCAACCTGTTGTCGAAGTGTAGCCAGACGTTCGTTCGACACATCCACGGCGTCGTTACCGGGAACCGCGAGTTTCTGTCTGATCAGTTGGACCATGTTTTCATTTCGCGGATCGAGCGCGAGTTTCCGAACAGAGTAATCAATGTCGTAAAAGTCGCGAATCGCCGCTTCACGCCGAGTTAGCGCTGCGCGAAATTTCTCGGCGAAGGCTTCAGTCTTCGATATGCAACGGACAGGCAGAGGCGGCACCATCGGTTGCTGTGAAATGGGATCAATAAGGATCGTCCTGGCGGTTTCAGTCACCGCGGGCGTGAGTAATGGCTCTCGTAAGCTGACCTCGATCTTGATCGTTCCAGGATCACTGCCGAGCACGGAATCGTAAGCGAGCACACCAATGTATTGTGTTGAGTTGTTTGCTCCTATGAGTGCGTCAACGACGCGAACACCCTTGAGGCTGTCCGACAATGCGTCAAAAGCCGTCTTGACACGTGCTACGCGTTTCCGGCGTTCAGCCCGCGAGGCATCCGTGGCAACGGAAATCACAAAATCCAGGTCCTCGCTAAGTCGATAGAAATCCGCGTGCACCTTGGCGAGACAAGTTCCACCTTTGAAAATGAGTTCCTCTCCAACCGCCGCACCGAAGTATTCCAGAAGAACCGTGCAGAAGTAATCCTTCTCAATCAGGCGAGCCGCAAACTTGGTTTCGGCCGCTGTGAGACTCACAGCTTCTCGAAAAAGATCGAAGTCTTCGTGAATACGAATAGCGGTTGGTTCAGTCATGATCATTCATCACGACGCCCCAGCGACGGTTAAATGTTCCGCGCTTTGACTTAGTAGGAACCCACGGAATGAAGCTGGTTGACGGTGGCACGGCTTTATCAAGGTTCGCCAGCAATGCTTCCTTGATCCGTTCGCGTTCGAGGAGCGCTCCCATTCGTCGAATCGTTCCCTTATCGCCATAGCGCAGTGTCATCTTAATTAGTTCGCCTGGGTCAACTCGCTTCGACCCGAGTTCCTGACGAATCCACCCGTACGCTCGCGGAAGGCTATTGAACCGCGACCAGTCATATACCGCATCAACTAATGTCCGTACGCGTGATGAATAGACTGCCGTCAATCCTTCTACCGTCTTGACCTTCGCAGTGCTACCGAGCCGGTCATCGGCGACCTTGATTAAAGTCAGCGCAACACTTCCGATCGTGCGCTCACGTGAGAGACGGTTGTTGTAAGCATAGACCCGCGTCGGTACTTGCTCATCAAAGCCATAACGATTGAATGCGTTTGGTCCGCAGATCTGGTAGCGGCCGTCCTGATCTTCCATTAACGTATTCAGGGCGAGGATTTCGTCCGGACTCCACTTTCCGCCTAGCGGAAGCCGGTCAGGTACGAGATAAAGACTGCGCCGCACTTGCGCGATCAGCCCTGCGCGCGTCAGACGGCTGAACAGTTCCCGCTCCTGTTTGGCGGAGATTCGTAACGGCCCCGTTATCTCGCCCGTACGCAATACTCGGGCTCTTCGCATTTGTGTATATGCGAAGAGTTGCGTCTCAAGTGGGCCTAGTTCCTTCATGGTATCCTATTTCCCCCAAATTGCCTGGGAAGCAATTTGAGTGAAATAGGATACTACGGCTCTTTGCCTTCCTGCCAGCTGATTTGGGGACTTTCCTAAAAGCGCGATTATCCACTCTCCACTGGTGGACAACCTCCGTCTTCTGACTCAGTGCCCAAGACCTTCAGTGTGAGAACTTCCCAGGGTCGCTACATCAAAACAACCACTTCAAGTTCTGCGGCGCCGCAGGCAAACGCCCCTGCGACTGCCCTCGAACACTGGGGACTTCGGCGAGGACAAACTCTCTCGCCTCTGTCTCGGACGGTCATCCGATAACAGCGGATTACGTCCTCCAAAAGCCCGCGCCCAGGAAAGGCGCCCGGACGTAATCTCTGTTATCGAGACGCCTCGCCTTTGATCTAATCTCCCCGTTGCGCCCCACTTCGCTCGCCCGCTCGGCGCTCCTCGCAGTGCTCGCTTCGCTAACGCCCCCGCTGGGGGCTGGCGCTAGATTGGAAGTCTAATGGAGTCTCATACAGTTTCATCTCTTGGGTATGCCGGCATACATCCTCAATCGAACAATCGTCCTCCAGGTTTCAATGTTGATTCCTCCACAGCAGTAGCCTTCGCTGCGGAGGCCGTCAAGGGTCTTCGCTGCGCTCCGATAAACTCCGCGAACCGCAAAACGGTTCGCTTCGCCCTTGACTGCCTTCCTCGCTACGGCTGGGAAGGTATATAAGAGCTGCTGACGCAGCTCAGAAACGCTGGTTTCTAATCCTCACGCAACTCACTCTCGTCCGAAGTTGTTGGAATACCGAAAACATCTATCGGCGGAACCGTTAGACTCGATCCTTGCTTCTTAGCACTTTTCTTCTCGGTTCGATTCGCTTGCTTCGGCACCATCCTCACTCGGGTCATCCATTGGTACCTGCGCGCCTGGTACTCCCCCAAACCAAGTTCGCGCAAGTGCCGAAAGCCTTCATATCCGCCGAACTCTGAGTGCAGCAGCCTCGAACACTTACCCAACATGCCGACCGTACAAACTCTTCCCGTAATACGGGCGGTGGCACGCTCAACAAGGAGCCGGAAAGAGCCGGTGTCCAGGTGTCCTCCCCGAAGGCTACGCCCGATTCCAACAAAGAGGTACGGGTTATTTGCATTTCGGAGTTTCTGATTTCGTTCTCGTTCAAACCGCCTAACCAAATCTCGCAGCCACGGCTCGTCTCTGGGCTCCATCTGAAGAACCTCACCGGAGCGACCCAAAGACTGTGCGCGTCTCGAAAGTTCCCGTGGCTGCCACTCAAGGCTGAGCACGTCTTCCAACGACTCACGCGGTTCCGCGCCGAGTGCGATAGGCCGACACTGCGGAGGGATTCGCACACTCTTGAGTTCCCTCAAGTAGAAAGCGTGGTGGAGGAGGAGATAAAGCACCATGCCCTCTTCGGGCGGCACACTCGGGTCCTCGATGCCCTTCAGGAGGGCATCGACCACTTCCCAATCATAATACCGAATGGTATGCGGGTATTTTCTCGTTCGCCTCCCTCGCTTCCTCCTCCGCTTTCTCACCTGAGCTGCCGGCGCGGGATTTATTTCGATCCCTTCTTCTACGTCCTTGAGCCAACCGAAGAAGATGCGGAGCCTGGCGCGATGAGCGTCCACCGAACGCCCCACGCAACGAATTGCCTTTTCATAAGAGTGAAGCGCGCGGCACTCCAAATTCTCGCACGCGCTCGGCGGAGCTTCGCCTCTGGCGGTTACGTTCTTTGTGAAAGAGCAGCGTTGGCACGTCCATTTCAGTCCGCGTGTATGTAGGTATTCTTCGACATGCCCGGCCTCGACCGTAGCAAGCAACGTTAGTCCTCGCATGTCGCACCACTTCCAGAAGTCACCCAACGTGTGGAAGTGATTAAGCCTGGCTGCAGGTGTGTTCTTTCGCTCGGTGCGAAGCCAAAGGTCGTATTTCTTAAAGACCGCCATGAGGTTTGTTGGTAGTGGCAGGAAGGAAAGGGGAATAACGGCCCTGTTCCTTCTATTGCTCTCCTCCATTTCCTCATTTGTACGGGGGTCTAACAGAAGTTCGCCGAGTTGCTGAAGGCAAAGGCGCACGTAGTAGTACTTTGGGCCCGGCAATTCGGCGCTTATTTTTTGGATGCTGTCCCACGTTAGCGGACTGTCAAAGCGATGGCTTTGGAGGAATTTGGCGAAAGCACTAAGGCGGCGGCGAACTTGGTCGGTCACCGCCGGCCAGTTAATCCGCTCAACCAAGTGATGAAATAGAGTTAGATTGTAATCGTTGGATATGCTCACACTTTCGAGGTCTCTGCGGAGCTTTGTCTCCGCGTAGCGGTCCACGGTACAGCTGCTACAGAGTTTGTCCTTTTTATGGAAGTACAATCTGTTCCTGGCACATCCTGAGCAGACGCCTCTCCCGCGACTTTCCCGTATTTGGCATGGCCCGCATTGGCGTCCGTGGGCCTTCGCCGGCCGTCTTTTCCTTCCGCACCGAGCACACTCAATCTCAGTAGGTAAGGCCGCCTTCCTGATACACTTGGGGCAAACGCCGGCCGCGTCTGTTACGAACCGCTTTTGTTTACCACAGACACCGCACGTTGCCTTCGGCTCCTCAACATAACAACGCTGACAGATCATTTCCCAGAGCAGCACGGACCTGCGGTGTTGGCCACAGCGCATGCACTCCCCCACCCTTCTCTTCCTCATAGGTAGCAGACTCAAATTACTACTCCCTCGATCCCAATCTCTCTTTGTAGAGCGTTCTCGGATCTGTGAACGTTGACCGTAAGGACGTTGGCTTTCCCATGTTCCCACTCTCAACAGATGTATCTGCTGGCATCACAAACTCGCCTGCCGGATCGTGGACTTTGGGTTGGTATAATGGCGATGGCTCCTTACCCTCTGTCTTATCTCTCTCCCACTGTTGTGTCCGAGCCTGATTCGGAGTGAAAACGTAGAACGCATCGGACCGGCAGTTGAAGGTGTCGCAAAGTAGTTGAATCATTTCAGCACGGGGTGCAGCCGGCGAGCTTCGCAATAGGGTCCTCAGAGTTTGCACCGTCACAATCACTCCCAACTTCTCCTTGATGAATGCTTGAAGTTGAACAGCGTTAGTGATCCCATGGATCTTTCGCAGGTACTCCTTAAGAGCCCACACGACTGTATCCACGCTCCTGTGTGTTGTAGACCATCTGCCCAAAACCCGTCTTACCTACCCTCGGTCCGCGCGCTTCCTTCATAGTCAGCCATCTCTTCTTGCCCCTGGATCTAATATAGAGGCGCGTTGACGAAGGGCTGACGTGTCCCAGCAACTCCATCAATTCCCAGAACTGATCGGGATGTGCTTCGATGTAGTTAGTCGCAAAGCTTGCGCGCAGGTCGTGAATCGTTAGGTTTGGAGGGAGATTGAGGCCGTGCTTGCGGGCGGTCTCCATCAGTCGCGTGAAGCAGCTTTGTATTGCGGTGTAGCTAAGTCGCCTGCCATTCCAGCTGAGGAATAGAGCGGGATTAACCAGGTGGTTGCAGAACTGCCGTCGCACTTCTTGTTCGTATTGTCTGAGCGTGATTGCGGCAGGTTCCGTCAAGGGGATCAACCGCGTCTGAAAGCCCGATGAGTTGAACCCTTTACCAAAGCGCGTCTGGATCACTTTCTTGTCGTAGAAGATGTCCCGATTGAGGCCGAGGGCATCGAGGTTGATGAACTCATTACACCGCATGCCGGTCTCAGTGATCAGCATCACGATCGTATAGAGTCTGCCGACGGTTGACGTCCTGTGGATTAGACCGGGATAGACTTCCCGTAAGAATACAAGCAGTTCCAAAATTTGCTCTGGTGACAAAAAGAACCTTTCGGCACGCAAAATATCGCGGCTGTGGATTGGGTACTCGACGCCGGTAAACGGGTTTTCAATTGGGCCATATTTCGAGGAAATAGTCTGCAGTCCTTCAATAAACGGGTACTCCAGCGTGCTGAGGAACAGGCGTTCAAGGTGCCCGGCGTAGGTTCTGGCCGTCGTAGGTCGCACACAAGCCAGGTTATCGTCATTGACCGTGCTAAGCGTCAACAGGAAATCCCTGATGCGCTGGCGCCCTGGTCCCAGGTTCATGACTTGCCAGATGAAAATCTGACGTTCACCGTCCGCGTCCCGAACCCGGATCTTTTCAAACCAACGTTGGATGAACCCACAGGCGACGGCTTTTGTTGTCGCGCTTAGGCCCCGAGCGGTATAGCTGTCAAAGTAGTTCTGAAGGATTTTCTTATGGTCCTTCAACATTTCTTCGTATGGCAGTTGCGGTGGCGTCGTTGTTACGAGATGTAAATGAGACATTTTGCATTCTTCCTTAGGCTCATTGAAATTATCGCAATGGGATGGCGGTCCAACACACCAAACTCATCCACGGCGGCTTCCGTCGGCCTGCGTGTGAGCATCTGAGGACCGACCTTCACGGCCTGTCGAATCTAACGAAAGAAATTCTTTCGCGGGAAAGAATTCCTTTCCCCAGAAACTCTAAAAGCGCAGGATCTACAGTCTTTCGAGGAATTGTGCTGGCCGGGCCATGCCTGACCAACAGCAATGTTTCCAATAGAAGTTTTGTGTTGCTTCATAGCTGCGGACAGCCATAGCAAGGGCCATACCGCCGAGAGATCGGGTGCTCGGGGATGAAGTCGTCCTCGCACACCCGGTACAGCGATCCGCAAGAACTCTTACGAGTCTTTGAGGAGAGATCGTGATCCTGACCTGATTGGATCTGATTCTTACAACTGTGAGATGGCGGGCGCCCCTCAGCCGAAATCTTCGTTCAGTTGGGCAATTAACCCCGACGAGATTACTTAAACAAATAGGAGAGTAAGCAGCGGGACCTGTCCTGGTTAGGAACTGTTCGCAAACGCCGACACCTCGGACGAGTCAAATACGTCAATCAAGAACACCATGAGGCCATCGCAGTTCTTTGCGAAGGTATTAAGCGCGGGACTTGCTAGTCATTTTCTATATTAGTTGTCGCTTCCAGGTGGGCCACTGTGGGTAGTTACCTACAGTCATAGTGGTTACTTGGCTAAGTAACTATCTGCCCTCGCTAAAACCCGGGGCCAATGAGCTTTACGAGCCTGCAACGAGAGGGAGGGTGAGGTAAGTTCCTGGGCAAACCCCGGTTTGAAATAGCGGACTCCGACTCAGACTAGCTTTGCCAACGGTTCAAGCAAAAACCAAGAGAGATTGATCACGTTCCTTTGGACCACGCTCCTGCGGCACGCCATATGCTTTACGGTTTTTTGCCGAAAGTGCGGCGAAGATAAACGAGCTTTCTGGCTGACTAATGGACCAGCCTTCAGAATTAGATCGTGGAACAGCAGGTCGTGGGCAGGCTATAAAGTGAGTCGTTGCCCATCGCTTCAAACAGCAATCCAAAAAACGAGCGGCCAGCTAAACGCGGACGGCCTCAAGGGTTTTGATGCTAACGCGGATACACAAAAGACATGCAGACTCGGCACACAATCGACACCGATATAGATAGGCTCATTCCGCTGCGTGAAGCGGCTGGGATGCTGGGACTGGATCCTTCGACCATCCGCAAACGCGCGGCGGGAACCGAGCAACTTACTCTAGTACCTCAAGGTCGGAAGTTGTTTCTGGTGCGCGGCGAAGTCATTGCACATCGACAAAGAATGATTGAAAATGCGCGCAGACATGTAGACATTCTAGCGATGGTTCGCAGATGATTAAGAAGGTTTATTCAAATCGAAATCGCCCTGGCTGGAAGTACGATGCCGGAAGAAAGAAGCACTACTCCTGGCACTTCGATATTCGTTTGGCGGATGGTCGGCGCAAGAAAGAATCCGGCTTCTTGAGCAAGGCTGATGTTGAGGCTGCGGTGGCTCGCATCCGTCTGCTCGAAAAGGAAATGAAGTACGGCTTTGTGACGCAGCCTAAAGACATTCCGAACCTTGAAGAGATTTGTCGAAAAAAGCTTGACCTAACGCCGAACCGTCACGAACTAGCGCGGGCCACGCGCGTGCTGCGCATTTTCTGTGACGAGGCTGATGTCAAGCGAGCTACCGACGTGCAAAGCGCCCACATGCAGAAGTTTGTTGACCGCCGAAGGAAGGATGGGCTTTCTCCGCAGAGCATCAATCGAGAACTGAACATCATCTCCGCTGCCCTGCACTCGGCAGTAATCCATTTCACGGCTCTCGAAAACTGGGTGGTTCCCAGAATACCCCGGCCCAAGCATTCCAAACGGCGGCGCGAAAGAGTAATCACCAGCGACGAAGTTACCCGAGTTTTGAACTGGCTCTATACGCCGCGACGAGTGGGGGAGACGTCACAGCAGGCCGCGAACCGACGGACGGTTGGCCATGTATTTCGCTTTGCGCTACTGACGGGGGCTCGCAAGGGAGAGATCTGCGGCTTGCGCTGGGACTACATTGACTGGCAAGCAGGGGTGCTTCAGATAGTAGGCACCAAGACACAGAACCGTTCTGAGCAAACTGTTCGCTATCTCAAGATCACGAATACGCTGGCTGAGATACTTAACGAGCGCAAGGTCAGGAGCGTTGGTGATTTCGTTTTCACGCTGGCGGGAGGCGAAGTTACGCACTATTACGAGATCCTCACGGAGGCCTGCCGCGTCACTGGGGTTCCCTATGGCCGCGCCCGCGCCGGCGGATTGGTAACCCATGATGCGCGGCACACTGCGGTCACTCGCATGCTGCAGGCCGGACAGGATCTCGCGACTATCGGATCGATTACTGGTCAGAGCGATCGGACGATGATCCTGCACTACGGCCATGCCAGCCAGGAGAGTCGAGACCGGGCTATGACCGTGCTCGATGACTTTGCCGGGACCCAAGCGCTTGGACTCCGTTTGGACTCCGTTCCTAAAAAGCCACGATTATTAAGGAGAATTCGGAAGGGTGTGGTGCCGAAGGGGGGACTCGAACCCCCACGAGTTACCTCACACGCCCCTCAAACGTGCGCGTCTGCCAGTTCCGCCACTTCGGCTAAAGGGCTTTCGTCTGTCAAACCCAGGACCCGAATCAAGCGACTTGTGATTCTGGCCGCTTATTCTACGGTCCTGCTTACTGAGGTGATGCCGCAGGCGCTACGCCCTCGGTGGCAGGCGGGGGAGTCTCAGGTGTTGCCGGAGCTGCCGGCGTGGGCGACGGCGACGCTTCAGTCCCGACCGACTGCAAAACCGAGTGCGAACCCGTCACCGCCGGTAAAGAAAGCATCAATGCCACCAGCATGAATATAGCCGCGGCAGCAATCGTGAGCTTAGCAAGCACACTCGCCGTACCCCTTGGCCCAAATGCTGTGCTAGACAAGCCACTCGAGAATAATGCGCCCGCGCCTGACTTGCCCGGCTGCAACAGGACTACCGTGATCAGTACCAGGCAAGCGAAGATAAAGACGCCGTATAAGATGTAACTCAGCAATTCAGGTCCTCAAGTTGGTAAATAGTGAATGGTAAATGGTAAATGGATAAAACCGCTGCTTCTTCTATTCACTATTTACTATTCACTACACATTGTTCACCATTCACCATTCCGGCTTCTGACTCCTGACTCCTAACTTCTGAATACTGCTTTTATGCACATCACCCGCGTCGAACTCGAAAACATCAAATCTTATGACCACGCCGACTTTAATTTCGCGCGCGGCACGACCGCAATCGTCGGCAAAAACGGGGCGGGTAAGACCACGATTTTAGAAGCCATCGCGTGGACGCTGTTCGATTCGATGGAATACAGCAAAACTGATTTCGTCAGGCGCGGAGCGAAGAAAGGCGTGGTGCGTGTGACGTTTCAGTCCGATGTGGATGAGCGCGAATACACGGTTTATCGTGACACGGGCAACGGTTATTACATTTATGATCCGGCGTTGAAAGGTCGCATCGCGGAGCAGAAGAAGGACGTGTCCGACCTGCTTCATCTTCATCTCGGTATCGAATCCGGCACTGATTTGAAGGCGTTGTTTAGAAGCGCGATAGGTGTGCCGCAAGGCTTGTTCACCGCCGCGTTTTTAGAGACTTCGGTTAAACGCAAAGCCGAATTCGACCGCCTGCTTAAAGTCGAAGAATACCGTGCGGGAGCGGACAAACTGCTTGAAACCGTCAACCTCATCAACGCCCGCATCGTCGAAGCCCGCACGCGCATCGCGGGTGCGGAAGGCGAATTAAAGAACTACGACGCGCTTGTCGCCGAACGCGAACAAGCCGAAACAACCGTGCGCGAATTGACGGCGATTCGCGCCCAAGCCGAAATTGAAGCCGACACGCACACGCGAACCGTCACCAAATTCGATGAAGCCGAACGGACGTTAAACGAAGCCCGCACCAACCTCGACCGACTCGAAGTCGAACGTGTGAATGCCGAACGCCGTGCGACGGAAGCCGATGCCGAACTTGCTGAAGCGACGGCGGCGGCAACCGCATCACGCGACTTACAACCGTCGGCGGAGCGGCACACGAACGCCCTCACACGCCTTCGTGAACTCGACACCGCGCGCCTCGCACGCGACCGCACACGCACCGAACACGACGCCGCGACGCGCCTCGTAATGACGGCGGAAAATGAAGTGCGCCGCGCCGAAGAAGCTTTGGAGATTGCCGAGTGCGCCCGCGAAGCGTTAACGGTTTTACAACCCGAAGTCGAACGCCAACACGACATCGAACGTGAACGCGAACGCCTCCGCGATTTGCGCGCCCGCGCGATTGCCGCCCGCGAAAGCCTCGCGCGCCTCGAACGTCAATTAGCAAACTTGCGCGACCAGCATCGTCAAACAAGTGAGCGCGTGCGCGCCGCCGAACCTTTGCGCGATGCCGAAACTCGTTTGCATGATTTAGAGATTGAGCGCGCCGATGCCGAAACCAAACTCGCGCACGCGGTCGAAGCGGCGAACACGCGCAAACATCACCTCGAAAATCGCCGCCAACTCGTCAAGGAGATCGAACGCTTAACGCGCGTCACGGAATCATTCAAAGGTGATATTGCGCGTCTCGAAATTTTTGCCGCACGCGCCGCAATGCTTGTTGAAACGGAAGCCGCGTTCACCCGCACGGCAACCGAAGTCGCTACGCTGCGCGCCGAAATTTCACGCGACGAACGTATGCAAAAAGAGGTCAAAGGCGGCTTGTGTCCGATTCTCTCGGAACGCTGTTTGAACATCCCCGAAGGTCACAACCTCAACACATACTTCACCGACCAACTTGCAACTCACCGCGCAATGCTCGCCGAACGCGAAACCGAACATCTGGCTTTGCAAAACGAGATGCGCGACGCACGCGAAGCCGCCGCTCACCGCACGCAACTCGTCGCCGCCCAAACCCAACTCACACGCGAACATGAATTATTGAATGCCCGCGAAAAACAGCTTCAAGAACTTGATGCCAAACTCGCCGCCCTCGATACGTTTGACGAATCAAGTTTGCAGACGATGAAAAATCATCTCAACGGCGTCGGCGGCTCGTTGATACGTGCGCGCGAAGATGCTTTACGTTATGCCGAACTCGGCGCGCTTCGTGAACGCCTGAAGGAAATCATCGAAGAAGGCACGCGCCGCAAATCTGAACTCGCCGAACTCGCCGCCGCCGCCGCCGGAATCGCACAACTTGAAACGGATTTGCGCGACACCGACGCCCAACTTCTCGCCCTTAACGACCCGCGCGGACGCGCCGCCGCCCTCAAAGCGGAAGTCGCACGCGAACCCGTCCGTCGTCGCGCCGTCGAAGATGCACGCACCGCGCACAACGCCGCCCGCGAAAAGTTCGCGCTCACCGAAACCGCGCTTCAAACTTACGACTACCTCGACGACGCATGGCAGAGCGCGACGCATGAACGCGATGCGACGATTGAAGATTACACGGCGCACCTTTCCGCCGCCGCTCTCGCCGCGACTCTGCCCGCGCGTCAAACTAAGTCCGCGCACGCGAACGAAGAAGCCGCGCGTTTGAGTTCCGATGAACAGGCGGCGCGCACGAGGCACGACATCGCACGCGAAGCTTACGACCGCGAAGCGCACACCCAAGCGCGCACCAATCTCCAACTCGCACGCGAACGCCTTGCCTCTCTCGCCACGCAGTTGAGCCACACACAAGCGCGTCTCGCCACACTCGTCACCGACATCGAAACGCTTGATGAAGTGCGTCGTCGCGTGCAAAAAGAACTCGCCGAAGTCGAGCGTTTGCGCCGCCTGTATGAAACCACCGACTTTGTGCGCGACACCTTGAAGAAAGCCGCCCCGCTCGTCACCGAAAGTTATCTCGCCGGAATTTCGATTGAAGCCAACGCTCTGTTTCGTGAAATCACGGGCGACTCGCATCGTTCCCTGAGATGGACGCGCGACTACGAAGTCATCCTCGAAGAAGACGGTCACGACCGCTCGTTTCATAATCTCTCCGGCGGCGAACAGATGGTCGCGGCGTTGAGCATACGTCTCGCCCTGCTCAAACAACTCTCCGATATTCGCCTCGCCTTCTTCGATGAGCCAACGGTCAACATGGACGCCGAACGCCGCGCACGCCTTGCTGAAAGTCTCGGTCGCGTTCAAAACTTCAATCAACTTTTCGTCATCTC
>JBGSWR010000046.1:0-87765 GCA_041751855.1 Pyrinomonadaceae bacterium | reverse complement strand
CACCATTTACCATTCACCATTCACTATTTACGATCTATGGTTAATCGCAGGCACCATTTACCATTCACCATTCACTATTTACGATCTATGGTTAATCGCAGGCACCATTTACCATTCACCATTCACTATTTACGATCTATGGTTAATCGCAGGCACCATTTACCATTCACCATTCACTATTTACGATCTATAGTTGACAATCTGCGCAAAGCTTTCGGCATCGAGACTGGCGCCCCCAACGAGCGCTCCATCAATATCCGGTTGAACCATCAGCCCGGCAATGTTGTCAGGTTTAACCGAGCCCCCGTAAAGTACTCTCACCGCCGCCGCCGCTTGTTCGGAGTGCCTCTCCGCGAAAACGCGCCGGATAAACGCGTGCATCTCTTGCGCTTGTTCCGGCGTCGCTGTGCGTCCCGTTCCGATTGCCCAAACAGGCTCGTAAGCGATGATAATACGGTCGAGGTCTGAGGCTGTCAACCCACTGAGTCCACCGCTTATCTGGCCGCTAACTACGTTCTCTGCGATTCCTTGCTCCCGCTGCGAGAGACTCTCGCCAACGCATAAAATCGCTACCATTCCGCTGCAAATGACGGCCTGACATTTCCGTTTGATCATCGAGTCGGTCTCGAAATAGAGTTGGCGCCGTTCCGAGTGGCCGACAATGACATACTCTGCACCAACATCTCGCAGCATGAACGCCGCGACTTCGCCGGTGTGCGCGCCTTCTTCCACCTCGGTTGAACAATTCTGGCCGGCAACTTTTATATTGGAACCCTCAAGGCGATCCGAAACGGTTTTCAGAGCGGTGAAGACCGGGGCGATCACTACTTCGCAATGATTAGCATTCGCAACAAGTGGCTTTAAGGCAACTGCCGTGTCAACGGCCTGCCCGAGCGTCTTGTACATCTTCCAGTTTCCGGCAATGACAGGTTTGCGCATAAATTTAATTGGCCTTTGGCCTTGGGTCTTTGGTTTTGGGGCAGAACTTGGTCTTGGAACTTTGGGGTTCGGGCTTTAACCAAGAAAGCAACTGCTCGAGGCAAAGGTCAAAGACCCAAGACCAAAGGCCACTATTTCTCATGCAACGCCGCTACTCCCGGCAATTCTTTGCCGGCGAGAAACTCTAGTGTGGCGCCACCGCCGGTCGAGATGTGCGTGATCCGATCGGCAACACCGGCCTGGGTGACTGCCGCCACCGAATCACCCCCGCCAACGATTACCGTCCCACCACGGTCAGCAGCTTCTGCAACCGCCCGGGCAATGCCGATTGTACCCTCATTGAAGGGTGGCTCCTCAAAAACTCCCATTGGTCCATTCCAGATAATCGTACGCGCGTCCTGAAGCGCGGCTCCAAAATGGGCAACTGTCTCTGCGCCGATGTCCATGCCCACCAGGCCGATATTCGTAAATTCAATTGGTATCGTCTTGGCAACGATCTGGCCGGCCTTGATCGGTTCGTAACTATCAACGACCTGATGGTCGGTTGGTAGGAGCAGTTCAATTCCCTTCTCTTCGGCCCGCTTCATGATTTCCAGAGCAGTCTCCATCATATTGTCTTCAACGAGGGATTTTCCGACAGTAAACCCCTGGGCCTTAAAAAACGTGTAAGCCATGGCGCCCCCAATCAGCAGTTTGTCCACTTGACGATCTATAAGGGCGTTGATCACTGGAATCTTATCTGAAACCTTCGCACCGCCCAGGATCGCAACGAACGGGTGCTCGGGATTGCTAATCACGAGTCCCAAATAGTCGAGCTCTTTTTGCATCAGGAGGCCCGCCGCTGCCTTCGCTACATGGAGGGTAATTCCGACGGTAGAAGCGTGAGCGCGATGGGCCGCACCAAACGCATCGTTTACATAGAGATCGCAAAGTGCGGCCAATTCTTTCGAAAACTTCTCGTCGTTTTTCTCCTCCTCCTTATGAAAGCGAAGGTTTTCAAGCAGGGCCACCTCACCATCCTTAAGGGCGGCAATCGTATCCTGGGCCTGTTTACCAATGCAGTCCTCAGCAAAAGCAACTGGCTTGTTCAACAGATGCGAGAGATGTTCGGCAACCGGCCTGAGACTATATTTCTCAACTCGTTCGCCTTTGGGGCGACCCAGATGCGAAGCCAGGATCACGCGCGCTTCCTGCTCCGTAGCATAATTGAGCGTTGGCAACGCGGCGCGAATTCGAGTGTCGTCATCAACCTTACCGTCGTCTATAGGGACGTTGAAGTCAACGCGAACAAAGACCCGGCGGCCTTTCAGATCGAGATCCTTAATTGAGAGCTTTGGCATCGACGGGGCGCCTTTTGGATAGGAGGAGCGATCCACGAATCGAAAGAATGGGTAGCGACTACTCCCACAATTGGCGAGCTTACAGTCCTTTCCCAGCGATGAACTTGATCAGATCGCGAACGCGGCACGAATAACCCCACTCGTTGTCATACCAGGAGAGGATCTTGATCAACCGGCCGTTGATGACCTTTGTATATTCAGCATCGACGATGGATGAATTCGAGTTTCGTTTGAAGTCGCTGGAAACCAAAGGTTCTTCGCAAAACTCGAGGATGCCATCCAACTCCTCGTTTGCGGCGTCTTTCAGAGCCCGATTGACCTCCTCCGTGGTGGTTTCGCGCTCCACCTCCATTACAACATCGACCAGCGAAACGTTTGGGGTTGGCACCCGCACCGCGATTCCATCAAAGCGGCCCTTGAGCTCGGGGATCACCAACGAAACAGCTTTCGCAGCGCCAGTCGAAGTCGGAATCATTGAAAGCGCCGCCGCCCGTGCCCGTCGCAAATCCTTATGAGGCAGGTCGAGCAAGTGCTGATCGTTAGTGTAAGAGTGGATCGTAGTCATCTGCGCCGACTTGATACCAAACTTTTCATGGATCACCTTGGCAACGGGGGCAAGGCAGTTTGTTGTGCAGGACGCATTCGAAATAACGTGATGGTCGGCGGGATTGTACTTATTTTCGTTTACGCCGAGGACAATAGTGATGTCTTCGTTCTTGGCAGGCGCCGAGATAATCACCTTCTTGACGCTGCCCCGCAAATGCTTCTTAGCGTCTTCGGCTTTGGTAAAGAGTCCCGTAGATTCGATTACAATTTCGGCGCCAACTGACTCCCAGTCGATAGCCGCCGGATCCCGCTCGGAAAACACCCTGAACTCATCATTGGCAACCTTGATCCCCGTGTCAGTTGAGGCGATCTCGTGCTCCAGATTGCCGAGCACCGAATCGTACTTCAACAGGTGCGCAAGTGTTTTTGTATCTGTGAGATCGTTTACGGCAACGAAATCGATATCCGGATCACCAATTGACACACGAAAGATGTTTCGCCCAATACGCCCAAATCCATTAATGCCAACCTTGACGGCCATCTCAATATTGCCTCCTCAATTTAATTAAACGCACCTACTGTTACCGCGCAGACAAGAACGGGTAAATCGGGTATTGCGGAGAGTACTACTTGCGCGTTAGTTGATAAAAGAGAGCAAGATTATGCGGGGCGGCACCTACTGTCAAGCCGACGCTTTTGGTTGCCGCAAACTTCTGATTCCAAGGCAACTGATGTTACATTCAGGGACTCCCGTTGCGCCTCCAAGCTATTGACCTGTTTATCTTTTTGAAACTGGTGTCGTTTAGTAATCGTAGTACCAACTTGGGCCGCTATCGAGAGGGTGTGGGGAGCACACTGCACGGCGATTCCAGTAATGATGGTAAGGAGCTTTTCGTCTGATGTTTATCAATCAATTTCGCAATTCCGCAACGAAAGTCGCACTTGGTGCAGTTCTCTTCATAGCGGGCGGCTTGGCAGCTATGGCACAAACACCAACGGCAACGCCTGCGCCGACGCCAAGTGACGCTACTCGTCCGCCCGCTTCGGACCCGCAGCAGCCAACGGCGCCCCCAGGGCAGCAGCAACCAGCGCCGCAAGCACCTCCGGGAGCCCCTACCGTCCCGGGCGTTACACCGCAACGGCCGGCTGCAACGCCTTCGCCAACACCCGCAATCGTGGCCCCCCAACAAACACCTGCTCCGGTGGATCCAACTGCTCCTTTAGAAGAGCCGCGAGAACCGGTCCTTCCACCAATCGAGCAAAAGCCTCTGCCACCACCCCCGGACATGAGTCGACTCGGCGTCGTCACCGATAACAATCTGACCCTGTCCCTGAACGAAACCGTCCGGCTAGCGCTTCAGAACAACAATGATATTGAAGTGGCGCGCGATGATGTCCGGTTTGCGGAAACACAGTTACGTTCGCTCGAGGGTTTCTATGAGCCGATATTTAGTATTACGCCGCAGGTAGATAAGCGGATCACCCCGCAACAGAGTGTACTTGGTGGCTCGGGCGCTTCAGGAACTACGTCCACGACGACCTATTCGTTCAATCCATCCCTTAACAAGAGTTTCGGACTCGGGGGAGGAAACTATCAGCTCACCTTCAATAATAACCGGACTGAGACCAGTTCAACTTTCAGCTTTCTCAATCCCTATTATTCGTCGAATCTCGGTCTAACGTACACGCAACCATTGCTGAGGAACCGATCAATCGACAACACGCGACGACTAATCCGGATCCAGAAGAAGCGTCTGGAACAATCTGATGCCGATTTTCGCCGCCGCACAATTGAGGTGATCTCGTTGGTCCAAAGGGCCTACTGGGATCTCGTTTTCTCGCTTCGAGATCAGCAAAACCAACTCGCAAATGTCAATCTCACTCGCGAGAACTTACGCCGCGTCGAGATCGAGATTGCCGCAGGTACCAGAGCCCCGCTCGAGCGTGCTGAAGTGATGGTCGAACTTGCCAATCGCGAATCCGCGCTCCTGCTTTCCGTCCAGAACGTAACCATCGCTGAGAACAATCTGAAGCAGATGATCTTCAAAGACAGCACCACACCTGAATGGTGGGCGCAGATTACGCCAACGGACACCCCCGCAGTCGATACGACCCCGATTAACGTAAATGCGGCGCTCAAGGAAGCGCGTGACAATCGCCCAGAACTACAGTCCCTGCGGTTGCAGCGCGACATCAGCAGCATCGACATTCAATACTTCAAGAATCAGACCCGCCCACGGATCGATTTAACCGGAACCGTTGCTTCGACAGGGCTGGCGGGCGATGTGTTCCCATGTACGCCAACAGCAACCCAGAATTGCCCGACGCCGCCGGCCAATCTCGTCGGGGGCTACGGACAGACGTTGAGTAACCTTTTCAGATTCAATACATATAACGTCGTCGCCGGAGTGGCCATTCAGTTTCCGTTTAGGAACAAAACGGCGCAGGCTGATCTCGCCGGAGCGCGTATTCAACAAGATCGGCTGGAAGCAACTATGCGATCGCAGGAACAACTGGTCGAAGTTGATGTTCGTAATGCTGCCCAGACTCTCGAAACATCACGCCGCCGTGTTCTGGCGGCTCGTCAAGCCCGAGAGTTTGCAGAGATGCAACTTGAAGGCGAACAGCGACTCTATCAGGTGGGCCGCTCAACAACGTTCCTACTGTTCCAGCGCGAAAATGCGCTGACGAATGCGCGGAACCAGGAGTTGCGAGCGGAGACTGATTACAACAAGGCGCTTGCCGACTTGCAGCGAGCGACGTCGACTACGTTGCGCTCGAATAACATTGTGGTCGACTCCCCGTGATGCTTTCAGTTTCGGTTTAACACTGGGGTAGTAGACACCCTCGGGCTTTTGAAACTCCCCTGTGGGGCGCATTTGTTCACCTGAACTCTAACGTTTAGCAGACAAAGTTTCAGCCTACACTGATAGGCCGAAACCACTGATGAAGATTACCGCAACGATCATCACGTACAACGAGGCGGAGAATATTCGCGCAGCATGTGAGTCAGTAGCCTGGGCCGATGAAGTCATCGTTGTCGACTCTCAATCCACGGACAATACACGTGAACTAGCGGCTGAAGGTGGTGCGCGAGTGATCAGTCGGGCCTGGCCCGGCTTTGCGCTTCAAAAACAGTTTGCTGTGGAACAGGCCTCGAACGATTGGATTTTCAGCCTCGATGCGGATGAACGGGTTTCAGACGAACTCAAAGCTTCCGTTGAGGCCCTTCGCGACCGAGCCAATCTGGCAGCCGGGTATCTGGTTGCCAGACGCTCTTTTTACCAGGGCCGCTGGATCAGGGGTGGGGGCTGGTATCCCGATCGGCAAGTGCGGCTATTCAACCGATTGCAGGGACACTGGGAACAACGGGAGATACATGAATCGGTGAAGCTTAGTAACGGCACGCGTCCAGAGACTCTTAAGGGTGACATTCTGCATTACAGCATACGCAACGCTGCGCATCACCATCGCATGATTGGTGAACGGTACGCTCCGCTTGCGGCGAAACAGATGCTGGCGGAAGGACGCCGAGGCACTTTTTTAAAAGTTGCGGCCGCCGGCCCGGCGGCTTTTCTGCGGGCATATTTCCTTAAAGGCGGTTTTCGCGATGGTCTAGCGGGACTGAGCATTGCGAGCTTTGCGGCTCACCACGCTTTTCTGAAGCAGTTGATGCTTTGGGAAATGACTAAAGAATAGATCTTAAAGATCAAAGGCCCACGATCTAAGATACAATGCCCTGCGCATGACCGCTTCTTTCATGTCAGTGGTTCCGGATCTTAACCTACTACTACCTCCTCCTTTTAGCTACATCGTTGCAGGCGTGCTTGGAGCCATCATTGGGAGTTTCCTTAATGTCGTTATCCATCGTCTGCCACACGAAGAGTCTATTGTTTTTCCCAACTCGCGCTGCCCGGAGTGCGGTTCTGCAATCGCGTTTTATGACAACGTTCCGGTGTTCAGTTACCTGATCCTCCGGGGTCGCTGCCGCGCGTGTAAGACCTCCATTTCGGCTCGCTATCCAGCCGTGGAACTCCTCACCGCATTGCTCTACGTTGCTGTCACCTGGCACAACGGATTAACTGCCGCCCTGCCTTTTGATCTGGTGTTTGTCACCGCGATAGTAGCGCTGATCTTTATCGACGCAGAGCACATGCTGCTCCCGAATGCCATCACCTATCCCGGTGTCGCTTTTGCCATTGTGGCAAGGCTTGTCGTTCCCTACCTGGTGGGACTTCCTTACCACTTTGACGATCTGCCGGGCCTATTGGCGGGCCCCCTATACGGATTACCCCTCGCAGTTGTTTCCTTGATAGGAGCAGTGATTGGAGCGCTGATCGGTGGTGGCTCACTCTGGCTGATGGGTTGGACATGGGAGAAACTGCGTGGCATTGAGGCGATGGGCCTGGGAGATGTCAAGATGATGTTCATGGTGGGCGCCTACCTTGGCTGGCGATTAACGATACTCACCATTTTCCTTGGAGTCCTATCGGGCTCGCTAATTGGTATCGGCATGATGCTGCAACAGCGCCAAAAGGACATGCAGATGCTGCTTCCGTTTGGAGTTTTCCTGGGCATTGGGGCAATTGCCGCCATACTCATCGGGGCGCCAATCGTCGAGTGGTACGCGGGCCAGTTTCGATAAGCCCGAGAGTTCTTCGTAACAAGTGATCAGATGAGTCGTTACAGTAGCCGTATTCGATTTGGGCTGTCGTTGCTGACCGGTCTATTCCTGCTGGCGGCTCTCCTGGCGATTGCCCTCTACGCATTCACTCCGACGACACCGGCCGCTCAAGGCCCCATCCTGCTCACGGCGTTTATTGCTCTTCTGATCGGCAGTCTGATCTGCATTCTCTTTGTGCTGCGCTGGCTTCTGAGGCCCTACCGTGAACTCGTCGGCGAAGCCGAGCGCGCGTCCATCGCCAAACCGTTGCGTAGTTCCAAGGATGAAGCGGAATTTGTTCTTGAAACCTTTCAGTCTGTCGTCGGACAACTACAGGAGCAACGCGAACAGCTCGAGAAGCTGGGTGCGCAGGCTCGAGAACGTGCCGATTCTGCTGAACGATTCAGCGAACGCATTGTCGCCAGTGTGCCTTCGGGATTGGTGGCATTTGATGGCAATGGTCAGACGATCGTAATTAATTCCCCAGGTCGCAACCTGCTTCACGTCAACGGCGATGTAGAAGGCCAGCGATTTACTAAAATTTTTCAGGAACTTCCGGAACTGGCGGGTCTGGTGCAGCGCTGCCTTGAGTCGGGGCAAATATTCCGGCGCGAAGAGGTGCAAACCATTGGAGGAGCTGGAGCAACACGCCGATTGGGAGCAACAATCGCGCCGCTCGACCTGTTCCCTGAGAGGGGTACACGCGGTGTGTTATGTCTCCTGACCGACATCACCGAGGTCACCCAGCTTCGTGAGCAGGTAGCATTGAAGAGAAATCTCGAGAGTCTGGGCGAAATGTCCGCGGGACTGGCCCATGAATTCAAGAACGCGATCGCGACGCTCCATGGGTATGTGCAACTCTTGCAGAATCTCAAACTTGATGAAAGGGCAGACGCCACTGCTGCTTCACTTCTGGACGAGGTGCGTAATCTTTCCGAGATGGTCACGGCATTTCTTAATTTTGCGCGCCCGCAGCCCCTGCAACTCGAAAATGTGAGCCTGAACGAATTGCTGACGGATTGTATAAGAGACTTAGAGCCTCTTTTTGAGGAACGCAGCATTCAACTGTTAACGCGAAACGAGGATGGCTATGAAGGGCAGAAAATCAAAGCGGACGAACGGATGCTGCGGCAAGCCCTCCTGAACCTGCTTCGCAATGCCGCCGAGGCTATACCGCGCAACCGGTTGGAGCGACGGGTAGAGGTCTTCCAGTATCTGAAACGGGATCCGCACGGCCAAGCATGGGCCAGCGTTGAAATTAACGATACCGGTGAAGGGATTCCCCACGAGGATTTGCAACGCATCTTTATACCTTTCTTCACAACCAAAGCGAAAGGCCACGGCATCGGACTCGCGTTGGCCCACCGGGTCGTCACCGAGCACGGAGGGACTTTGACCGCCAGGACGGGCTCGAACGGGGGTGCAGTGTTTACTGTGAGTCTACCAATAAAGGAATGAGCAGGCGGCTATGAACATAAGACACCACAGGCTTCAGCCTCGTGGAGTTTCAACTTCAACCTAACACAAACCCGACCCAAACATCACGCCAGACACCACAGGCTTCAGCCTCGTGGAGTTTCAATTTCGACCTAACACAAACCCGACCCAAACATCACACCAGACACCACACGCTTTAGCGTCGTGGAGCTTCAACTTCGACCTAATACACAGCTTCTCCCTATCAGCGGGTCAGACACCACACGCGTGAAGCGCGGGGTCTCTGCTCGGTCCTTGAGAGGTTTCTGGTTAGGCCAGAATTGAAGGACCACGACGCTAAAGCGTGTGGTGTCTGACCCGCTGATAGGGAGAAGCTGCGTTAGGCCAAAATTGAATCTCCACGAGGCTGCAGCCTGTGGTGTCTTGCAAGGTTCTGGAGTTCCGGAGAAATCACAGACCCCGCGGGAAGTATTCACGCCAGCGCTTGTCGACTGTCGCAGCTATGTCTCCACGCACAACCAGTTCATCAGGAAAGTCAGGTTTGAGGCGTGCATCGATCACGATCGGACCAGTATATGAAAGATGATGACGGCGAACTTCTGTACTGGCAGCATAAATATCACCGGCCGGCTCAAAACGTGTCCAGACAGACCAGAGAAACTCACTCGCAGAAAGAGCAACCGTAGCATCGTCGTGCAAGACTATCAGCGGCCAATCTCGAAAAGCTTTTTCACCAACGAGTCTCGCCGCCTGCTCAGGGTCTTCCGCGTAACGTAAGCCCTCAACCACCAAACATCCCCCGCAGAAGACTTGCGCCCGGGAAACGTCCCCCGGTAACTCGCCACGAAATTCCCGCGGCAACTCGCGCACCGGGTCCCCGAGCCCAAGCATGATCGCCTTGCTTCCTTCGTTCACCTTGCCGCTTGTGTAATCAAGGGTGTCCATTGAAACATTTGAAAAAATAAAGAGATCCGTCTCCCAGCGCACTCGCGCCAGCACGTGCTCGAAGAGTTTCGGAAAATCTCGCAACTCCTGAGGCGTGTCGGTGAGAAGGAGGAATTTAGTGAGCGAAAGCTGTCCTTCACCAAGAATCCGAAAGCCTGAAACCAGCGCTTCGCGTCCATAACGTTCGCGGACCACAGCCGCACAAAGAGAATGGAACCCTGTCTCGCCGTAGGTCCAAAGGTCACGCACCCCGGGCATTACCAGAGGAAACAGTGGTGACAGCAGTCGTTGCAAATAGTCACCTATGAAAAAATCCTCCTGTCGCGGCTTGCCTACGACAGTGGCGGGGTAAATTGCGTCGAAACGATGGAAGATGGCATCAACATGGAAAACTGGATAGTCATGCCGCAGTGAGTAGTAACCGTAATGATCGCCAAAGGGCCCTTCAGGTTTTCTCTCATGCGGGGGAGCATGACCGACTAAGGCAAACTCGCCTTCCGCTGCCAACCGGTGACCGTCCTCGCTGAGTGGATTCTTTGCCATCCAGAGCTTGTGCCCGGCGAGCAGCGACGCGAGAATCAGTTCCGGAACGTCCTCAGGCAGTGGCGCTATGGCAGAGAGAATCAACGCGGGAGGACCGCCAAGGAAGACTGTGACGGGCAGAGGCTCGCCCAAAGCCTCGGCCTCTCGGTAATGAAAACCGCCGCCTTTTTGAATCTGCCAATGCAATCCGGCCGTATGGTCGTTGTAGACCTGCATTCGATAGATTCCCAGATTGTGCTTCTTTGTATGTGGATTTTCCGTGTAGACCAAAGGCAATGTAATGAAGGGACCTCCGTCTTCCTGCCAGGTCGTTAGTACAGGCAGATCGCGCAGCCGGGGCGGCTGTTGCTGAACATCGGCAATCGGTGCTCGGAGAGCTTTGCGCGTGCCCAATTTCAGCAAGTCGACCGCGAGAGAACGTCGTCTCCAGAGTTCCCCGGGACGCGGCGGGAGCAATAATTCGAGAACCTCGATCAACTCGCGAACGAGCGCTTCGGGGCGAGGCCCAAAGGCGAGATCGATTCGCCGCTCGGTACCGAACAAATTTGTAACGACCGGATACTTACTGCCTTTTACGTTCTTGAACAAAAGGGCTGGACCACCCTGCTCAATCACCCGCCGGTGGATCTCGGCTAATTCGAGATAGGGATCAACTTCGGCTTCAACTCTTATGAGGTTTTTTTCGCGGGCAAGCAGGTCGAGGAATGTACGCAGGTTTCGATGCATCGGGGTCTTTAAGGAGGTTCGCCGTTCCAGCCGGGCCGGCTTAAGAGACAATCTCGCTTATACCAGAATCGATCTCTTCGATCGTTTCTGTAGTCTCAGTAGCCAAACCAGAGTCATGGCCTTGTTTGATCGGCCTTGCCGACCGTACGAGGGCGACGCGGCGCCGGATTCTCCCCTTCAACCTGGGCCAACCGGCGCTCAATCTTCTCGGTCGCAATTTCGGCAGCGTCCGCCACTCCTGGTTCAAAACGTGTGAGGAAGGGTTTGATTCTCTCAAGTGACTCGGCATCCCCAAACCTCCCGAGCGCTTCGAGCAAACCCACCAGAATTCGGGGACGAGTGCGTTCCCGATCGAGAAAGGGATAAAGCTGCGCCGGGCTATCGAGCTGGGCCAGGTAGCCAATGGCTTGTTGCTGCCTCCCGGAATCAAGCTCACGAACGATCTGGAACAACGACGCACTGCGACCAATTCGATACAACGCCCAATCCAGGGCCAGTCGCACGTTCTTGTTCTTCTCTTGAAGGTAATAGCCTTCAATCACCCTTTGTTGATCAACTGCCGTCAGTCGTGCCAACGCTTCGGCCGCCTGCTGGCGAACGCGCGGATCACGGTTGCCGAGATCGCGAGAGTACGACGCCGATTCCGAGCGCGCGTCGACAGGTGTTTGAGACCCCTCAGTCTGCGCCGTGGTGCTTAAGGGGAAGAAGGTCCAGGCGAGAGATACTGCTAAGACTATGAATATCTGTCTTCTCATAAAGCAACCTCAACGTCTTTCTGGTAGCGGTCTATTGAGTTGCGCTTGTGGGCGCACGTCGGAGCTGCCCACTGTTTAAATCGAGTTCACCTAGCGGAATCACCTCAATCTCTTTGTAATGCTTGCTCAACTCTGGAAGAAAGGCTTTTGCGTTGCCAACGATGATAATGTTTGTACCGCCGGCGCCGAGCCTTGACGAGGCAAACTTACGGACGTCGTCCTCCGTTACCGCCTGCACACTAGCGATGTAGCGGTTGATCTCGTCGAGACTAAGATCGTGAAGCGCCAGAGCCGCAACCTGAGCCACAATGCCGGTGACCGTCTCGAGATTTCTGGAGAAACCTCCCATCAGGACTGCTTTGCGAGGGACAAGCTCGGCATCCGGGAGGGGCGCAGTCGCCAACCGGCCGACTTCACCGATTAAGAGGGCTGCGACCTCAGCGCCCGATTCGTTCTTGGTTTGTGCAGACGCAGCAAAAGGGCCAATATCCCGTCGTGTCTCGAGCGTGCTTCCTGCGCCGTAGCTCAAACCACGCTTGATGCGGATCTCCTGATTCAACCGTCCCGAGTATCCACTCAGAACCGAGTTAGCGACTATCCCTGAGTAATAGTCAGGATGGCGGCGATTGATGCCAGTGCGGGCGACTACTACCGCAGCCTGGCCCGCATCCGGTTTGTCCACCACGACCACCCGGGCCTCCTTCGTTGTCTCAGCCTTTGCGGAACCCGAAGCTGCAGCCGGCAATGGGGTAGCGGGTTTCTTCCAATCCCCAAAGAACCTCTCAGCAAGGCTGAACGCATCTTTGGCCTTGATGTCCCCGCCAAAAACAAGAATAGCGTTGTCGGGACGATAATAAGCGGCGTGCAATTTGACGATATCACCTCGAGTTATTTTCGCAATGGACTCGCTGGTTCCACTCAGCGGATGTCCGTAAGGGGCGTCGCCAAAAACCACACGCGCTGCTACATACCGCGCGATCGATCCGGGGTTTCCCATTTCCAGGGTGATATTGTCGCGATACTGCTGGCGCAATCGCTCGAGCTCCTCTTCGTGAAACGTCGGGCGACGGACAATATCGGCGAGTATCTCCATCGCAGGCGCCACCTTCGAAGATAAGACATTGACACTCGCTCTCGATGAATCCCAACCGGCGCCTGAATCCAGCGAGCCTCCCAGCGCCTCGATTGCTTCGGCAATGTCAGGGGCGCTGCGTTTCTCGGTGCCCTTGGTAAGTAGACCTGCCGTCAAGTCAGCCAAACCTGACAGTCCATCAGGATCGACCTCGCCGCCGTTCCGGATGACGATCTGGGCGGCAACCAGTGGAGAATTGGGACGCTCGACTACAATCACTCGCAAGCCGTTAGCAAGGGTGGACTCCACAGGCTTAGGAAATTCAACCGATCTGGGAGGAGCAGGTGGTGGAGGCGTGGCCTTAGGTTGAGCTGTCTGCGCTGCGACTGTCATCGAACCCAAAAACATCAGAAGAAGAACCGATATAGAGTTAAGGCTTCTCATTGCGCGCGTCCTCCCGTCGTAATGTGTTGCCCACTTTGAATCTGATGCGTTCCGGTCTTCTCGGCCGGGGGCTTCTCGGTCCTGGCTGATTCGGGAAGGTAATGGAGAACCAGACGATTCGCGTCCATGAAGTACTTCTTCATGACGCGCTGCACGTCGGCGGCGGTGACGGCTTGCAGTCTGGCAAGATCCGTGTTGACCCGATTCGGATCACCCAACAAGACTGCCGCCTCACCTAAGGCGAGTGCCTTGCCATTACTGGTTTCTCGCTCCCGTACCTGATTGGTAATAATCTGGTTTTTTGCTTTCTCCAGCTCGGCTGCAGTGACTGGGGCATCCTGCATCTTCTTGATCTCCGCCAACAGAGCGCGCTCGGCCTCCTCAGGTTTCTTGTCACTGGCAAGAATGGCGCCCAGAATAAAGAGTCCAAGGTCTTCGCGCAGGTCACTCTGGCCGAAAGCTTCCTGCGCAATCTGCTGCTCGTAAACAAGCGAATTATAAAGTCGCGAAGAGTCTCCCGAAGAGAGTATCGCTTCGGCGACTTTAAGCGCATCAGCGTCGGGATCGGACTTCGCAGGCGTCAGATAAGTCATTGCCACAGCAGGCAAGGGTACATTTTGTCCGTATTCGACGAAACGTTTCTCAGCCGAACGCGAAGGTTCCTTGACTGTGACCCGCGGAAGTGGACGAGTGGGCTTGGAGATCGGTCCGAAGTATTTATCGACCCAGGCATCGAGCTGCTTCTGACCGAAATCACCAACGACGACGAGCGTTACGTTGTCAGGACGATAAAAGGTGGCGTGAAACTCGCGGACGTCTTCAAGCGACGCGGCGTCAAGATCCTCGATACTGCCGATGCCGGGCCGCTGATAGGGATGCCTGGTGAAAGATTTCTGCTCAATCAGGTAAAAGAGGCGACCGTAAGGTGGCGCGAGAATCCGTTGTCTAAACTCCTCCTTGACAACGTCGCGCTCGGATTTGAAGTTCTGATCGTCGATGTTTAGCCCTGATAGTCGATCAGCTTCGGCCCAGAGCAGAGTTTCGAGATAATTGGATGGAACCACTTCAAAATATACGGTTACATCGTCGGCAGTGAAGGCGTTGTTGAATCCTCCGACGTCTTCAGTCAATCGATCTATCATCTCCGAAGGCATGTTGCGGGTTGATTTGAACATAATGTGCTCAAAAAGATGAGCAAAGCCGCTGCGACCGGTGGGATCGTCTTTGGAGCCCACGTGATACCACACTTGAATCGCCACTGTCGGGCTGGAATGATCTGCGGCGCTCAGTATCCGCAGTCCGTTATCAAGTTTGCGTTCCTGAAAATTGAGGCGCGGCATGGTAACCTGCGCCGCAGTTTCGGGCAGCAGGGCCGGCGCCAGCACGAACGCGAGAAAGAGCGCGCACAGGATTCTTGTTTTCCGAGGCATCGTCGATTGCTCCAAGGCGGTGGATTAGTAGATCAATAAACTGTTTGATCAGCCCTTCGATGATCAAAATTTAGACGGGTGTTGCTTTTGGCCTCGCGGAACATACAGATCGCGAAACCATCCAAGGGCGCATTAAAGGGCGGCATTGGCGCCATGCTAGTCCATATCCAGGGGGTTGCGATAAGGTTTGTCCTTGTCCTTCTCGGCCCGCTTCATCGCTTCCTGAAATTTCTCTTCAAGAATGCGGTCGCGGTCTTTCATTGAACTGAGTTCCTGTGCAAATATCTGCTCGCGCATCTGCTTTTGTTTGTCCAGTCCCTTAACCATTTCATCAAATGAAGCAATTGGTTTCGCCTTCTCTTCATGCGAAATAAGCGCGCCGGTTTGCGAATCGACGGTCAGGGTTGCTTCACAACAAGGACAAATGATCGCGTAACGGGAAGGATCTGCCATTTCATAACTCCTGAATTTTTAGTAATCGCACAAGAGTATAACATCGCGCTGCTGTCGCGTTGAGCGCAGCGCAACCAGCGCCCATGGCCAATGACGCGAGGACTATGCAAAAAGGGCAGCCACCTGGGGTGGCTACCCTTCGAGAGTTCTAGTGAAGAAGTGGTTATGGCGTGAGGGCGTCCTTAACTGCGCTCCCGGCCTTTTTTGCGCCTTTAACTGTTTTCTTGCCTACTGTTTTCGCGCCTTCTGCCGTCTTGTCGCCAACCGTTCTTGCGCCTTCTACCGTCTTGTCGCCAACCGTTTTGGCTCCTTCCACCGTTTTTTCGCCAACCGTTCGCGCCCCGTCTCCAACAGCCTCGACTCCACTCCGAGTTGCGTCAGCCGCGTCTTCCGCCTTGTCAGCTACGAACCCCGCAGCGTCGGCGATAGCATTCCCAGTCGCATTCAGGGCATTTTCGACAGTGCCAACCTCCCTCTCTTCGCCACTGGGCGAATATGCTCTCACGGTGCTCCGACCGTCTCGGGTCGTTACCACAACGCGTGAGACCCTGGGATGATCTCGAAAGACTCTTGTCTCTGTCCTCACTCCGTCGGCATCTGTTGTAGTCGTTATTTCAGAATTATCTGGCCCTGGACGTGACACCATTTCGGCATTCACATTTGGGTCAGTGGTGGTGGTCTCCTGTGTACTGCATGCTCCCGCGAAACCCGCCAAAAATAAGCTTATGAAAACAGCCCAAACTTTATTAGACACCTGATCAAGTCCTCCTTACGTTTGATGATCATAATTTTAAGGGCAAGCAACGTGCCAAGGGCACAACGAGATACACAGACGTCCTCCGCGAGAAGCAAACTGCATTGCGACATGGCTACGGGGTCCGGTTGAATGACTTCCCGGGAAGCGACGGTTTCAAAAGGCACTCTGTCATGGCACTGCACGGGCCATAAGTGTACGATTCGACCAGCGCTAGCGTTCACTTACAGTACGGTGCAGAGAATAAAAACTATCCTTGGAAATGCGCGATTTTAGCGCCAAGTGTGCGAACCATGCAGTAGTATGTAGCAGTATCAAGGCCGCGTCTATTGACTTTCGTCGTAATTTCAATTAGAAGCACCTTACTTGGTTTCTGGGAGCGGAGCCGCTCCCGAAGCATAATCTTAAGGTTCCGCTCGTTTGGGTCTTCATTACACTTTCATGCTCGGAAATAGCTGGTGCTGCCAGAAGATTCGACTACGATTCGGTTGATTACAAACACCACCTTGCAAGGAGCGTTCAACATGCGCAGAGTCTCTCTCGTCGCAATACTTATGTTGTTTCTGGTCGGCGCGCTGCTGCCCGCTCAAGACAGCTATTCCGTCAAAGCCGTTTCCGACGGTGAGCGGCTCGCTATGTTCACCAAACCTTCCGTGGTCCGCATTATCGACGGGGTTGCAGGACAATATGTCTACCAACCTCCGGACACGCAGGGCAGAGTCTACGATGTCTCCGCAGTTTCGCTTGGCTCGGGATTTTTTATCGACTCGAACGGCTACATTGCCACTAATGCTCACGTCGTAAGCACTTTCCACGAAGGGGAAGACAAAGCGAGGGATCAGCTTTTCTTGCGACTGGTGCATTCGATTGCCCGCGACCTGGGAAGGGACCCCCGGTCCTTTAGCCGCGAGAACCTTCAGTTCATCGCGCAGCACAGCTCGCTGCGCGCTATGCGCATGTTCCACCACGTCATAATTCCCGACGGTAGCGCCTATGAATTCGAGATCAAACAGTATGGTGCTCCCGTCGGTGAAGGTAAAGACGTGGCCGTGATCAAGGTTGAAGTTAAGAATGCCCCGGTCCTGGTAATCGGGGACTCTGATAAAGTGCAACTTCAGGATCATATTACAGTAGTCGGCTATCCGGGCGCTGCGGACACTTTCAACAGCGGGGTTCTTGATAGCCGTTCAGCGCTCGAGGCTTCGATTACTGACGGGAAGATCTCGGCCCGCAAACGTTCCGCGAGCGGCGCCCCGATCTTACAGGTAAGCGCCCCCGCCACCCATGGCAACTCAGGTGGACCAGTACTCAGCGATGGCTCCGAAGTTATCGGGCTCCTTACTTTCGGCGGCGACCGGGTCAATGGGCAGGAAGTTTCCGGCTTTGCGTTTGCCGTACCCTCGAGCACAGTGATGGAATTCGTGAAGGCGGCAGGAGTCACCAATCAGCTCGGAGCCGCCGACAAAGCGTATCGCGAGGGCCTCGAACTCTACTGGCAACAGCGTTACTCCAGCGCGATGCCGAAGTTCGAGGAGGTCAAACGGTTGTGGCCTCACCATTCCGAAGTGAATACATTACTGCAAAGTAGTCAGCAAGCAATTACGGAGGGCCGAGACCAGAGTGGGATTTCGAGTTGGTGGATTATTGGGATAGTGGTTGCGGCAATCGCATTCCTGTTATTTATTATCATTCTGGCGTTGGCGATCTTCCTGATCGCCCGCAAACGCCGCAAAAAAGACGCCACGAAGCCAGCAGCCACAGGCACCGCGGCGCCATCGACATCATCAAGTTCCAATTCAGACGGTAAAAAGCCTTCTCCTACATATTCACCCACGCCCCCGCATACTGTCCCGGCTTCCTACTCGCCGTCACCGTCTCCTCCTAAGGCATCCGCGCTGGACCCGAGGTCACCCCTGGCAACGATTGCAGGAGATAGCGCGTTAACCGTGGACCTGTCCCAGACCATAGCTTTGACTCCCGATCCCGATACAGCTCCGATCAGCTATGGCTCAATCAAATTTGTGTCTGGCTCTCTTGCCGGACAACTGTTCGAGATAAAAACGGAGGGGACATGCATTGGTCGCGATAGTTCGCAAGCCGATATTGTGATTGCCGATCCGCGCATTTCAAAGCGTCATGTCTGGGTCGGAGTGCGCGATGGACACGTAACGGTTGCGGACCAGGGTTCGCGCAATGGTACGTTCGTCAATGATCCGAAGTCGCCACGCGTTACGGAAAGGCCAATAAATCCAGGCGACACCGTGATTCTTGGTGAATCGGACGTGGCCCGCTTCGAGTATTTGAAGTGAACCGCCCTTACCGAGCGTCCAGAACCTCTCGGATCTTTCTCGTCACCGTGGCCGCGTCGAAGGGCTTCTGAATGAACGCCAGTTTGTCATCCAGAAGTCCATGACGCACGATCGCGTCGTCCGTATATCCCGACATATAGAGTACCTTCATGGTCGGCCTGATGGGCGCCAGGATTTCTGCCAGCTCGCGTCCGCTTACGAGTGGCATAACGACATCCGTAATTAATAGCGCGATCTCGCCGTCGTACTCTCGGGCGATCTTTTGCGCCACCTCTCCTTGCGAGGCATCCAAAACTTTATAACCCTGTTCTTCGAGAATCTCCTTGAGAATTCCGCGCACTTGATCCTCGTCTTCGACGATCAGCAATGTCTCACTTCCGCCCGCCGGCACTTTATCGCCTGAGGCTTCTTCTTCATCGAGAGACTCCTGGACACGTGGAAAGTAAATCTTGAAGGTCGTCCCCTTCCCTATCTCACTATAGACCCAGATACTTCCTCCACTTTGCTTCACAATGCCGTAAACCGTGGCCAGGCCGAGACCCGTTCCCTTCCCTGGACCTTTGGTCGTAAAGAAAGGTTCAAAGATCCTGCTCTGCGTCTGCGTATCCATTCCGCATCCCGAATCAGTTACTGCCAGCATTACATACCTGCCCGGAGTAACAGAGTGCCGGCGGCCATAATCTGTCGAAAGGTCTACGTTGGCGGTCTCAATCGTAACTCTGCCGCCATGTGGCATAGCGTCACGCGAATTTACGATCAGATTGAGAAGCACTTGCTCTACCTGACCGGGATCGGCTTTAACCTGGCCAAGTCCGGGCATCGGAAGAGTCAAAAGGTCGATGTCCTCACCGATCAGGCGCCGCACCATTTTTTCGAGATCACTTGTGACGCTGTTGAGATCAAGCACTTTGGGTTGCAGCATCTGTTTACGACTAAACGCCAGCAATTGCCGTGTCAGTCCGCTTGCCCGGTCACCGGCACGCTTGATTTCTTCGAGACTGTTCCGGTGCGGGCTATCACCAGGGAGCCTTCCTAATAGAATGCTCGAGTATCCACCAATGACGGTCAGGAGATTATTAAAGTCATGAGCGACTCCGCCTGCCAACTGGCCGATCGCTTCGAGTTTCTGTGACTGGCGCAACCGCTCTTCACTCTCTACCAAAGCTTCTTCGACGCGCTTTCTTTCAATACCCTGCGAAATCACGTCGGCTACGGACGCGAGAGCATCGACTGTGTCATCGGCCAGTAGTTCTCTCGCAAAGAGAGCCATCACTCCAACCAACCGGTCTTTCACAATCAAAGGATAACCGGCGAAAGCCACCATGCCCTCGCGAGCAGCCCATTCTCGATCACTCACGCGCTCATCATGCTGAACATCATTGGTTATGTGAGCTACGCGTTCCTGGGCGATAAGTCCGATCTTATAAGAGCCGACTGGTACCCGGGCATGACCTCCGTCAAGATGCGTATAAATTCCGGCACTTGCCTGCAACTCAAGAACGTTTTCGTCTTTATTGAAGGTCCAAATCCGGGCAAAGGCCGCGCCGAGATGATCTACCAGGGCCTGGGCGCAACGTTTAAGGATAGCATTCAAAGAAATACTCGGTTCTGCGAGCGCAGCACTGACGTCAGCTCGCAGAGCGGATTGAGAGGCGCGCCTTGTCTGACGCTGCTCCGCCTGTTTGTGATCCGTTATATCGCTCGAGGCAATGAGCGCACATAATTGACCTTCCAGATCAATCACCTCAGCCGATGTCAGAAAGACTCGTACTTCCCCGTTTCTCGTGCGGAATAATGTCTCTGCATTACGAACTGATCCCGCAGTTCTCAGAAGTTCGGTCAGTCGCTCTCGATCCTCGACTGCGGGCCAAATATCAAGTTCCCGAGGTGTATGGCCAATTAACTCGTCGCGTGAGAAACCGCTGGTCTGAAGAAAACTGTCATTCACATCGAGGTAGCGTTCATCAGAGAGCGCTATGATGCTGATGGGCTGCGGGCTGGAATTGAAAGCTAATGAGAACCGGCGTTCCGAAGCTTGGAGTGCTTGTTCCGCCCGCTTACGTTCGGTGACATCTATGTTGACTCCGCGAAGGCCGACCTTTTCTCCGGCCTCGTCATAGATGACGGCATATTGCGATTCAACCCAAACGACGCGCCCGTCTTTAGCTAGCCAGCGAAACTCTAAGTGTCCGCTCTTCCCCTGCGCGAAATCCTGAGCTGAGTGTTGCGCACTGCGTTCCTTATCCTCTGGATGAACAATCGTAAGCCAAAAGTTGGGCGTATCGAGCCATTCCTGTACGCTGTAACCCAACATCTTCTCGACATAGTCACTGACGAAATCGATTCTTTGCGTGGACGAGTCCGGGGAGCCCCAGGTTTCCCAAACCACGCCGGGAACCTCCGCCACGATGTTGTTCAGTCGCAGCCGCTCACTCTCAATTCTTCGGTTAAGCTCTTCGTTCTCTCGTTCTCCCTGCAAACGTTCAGTCACATCGTTTGCCAATACGAGTTCAGCGGCCCTTCCCGAAAACGTGATGGGATGAGAAGTGATTTCGACCTCGATAACAGAACCGTCTCGCTTCAGATGGGCCCAGACCCCTGAAGTCCTTAAGCCTGGCGACGCCTCCCTGACAATCGCAAGGAGTGCGGGGACCTCCTTGGGAGGCCGGATATCCTTAATGGTCATGCCTAAGAACTCTGCCTCGGAATAACCATAGTGATTAATGGCAGCCTGGTTAACGGCAAGAAAAGCCAATGTTTCCAGATCGTAGACCCAAAGCGGCAACGGACAGCTTTGAAAGAGCAGTCGATGACCCTCTTCCGATTCGCGCAACGCCTCTGTAGCAAGTTTGCGTGCGGTGATGTCCTCCAGGGTGCCTTCCCAGAAGATCTCTTCCCCATTAGCATCACGGACCGAACGTCTGTTTTCTGAAAGCCAGATCTTTGTACCGTCTTTCCGATAGGCCTCAAATTCATAGGCGCGCAACAATCCGTGCTGATTCAGGAGGCGCTTGGCCACTTCCCTTTTTGCCGGATCAACATAAAACTGCTGCTGAATGTTGTTAATACTCTCGATCACTTCCTCTGCCGACTCGTAACCGAGCATGCGCGCGAGCGCGGGATTGACTGTGGTAAGCTGCCCACCCGGCGTCGCCTGGAAGATCCCTTCAACGGCATTCTCGAAGATGGATCGGTACTTCTCCTCGGCATTTCGGACCTGCACAAAGAGCGAAGCACTCTCCAGAGCCGATGCCGCACTGCTCGCCAGAATAGTTAGTGCTTTCATCTGGCCCGGAGTAAATGGTCGCGACTTGCTGGTAACGTTCAGGTTGATCACGCCGACCATTTTGTTGGCGACTTGCATGGGTACCGAGATTGACGAACGAATCTCCGGTCGCGGCCAGAGCGCTATGAAACGCTCATCGTGGACCTCACCGTTGAGAATGAGAGGCTCTCGCTCGCGCGCAACCCAGCTCGAAATGCTTTTTTCCAGGGGAATGCGTTGGCCTAAGAGCTGTTCTCGCCTTTCCCCGCGCACCGCAGCAACATAGAGTTCCTTTCCGTCAGCAGTCGGTAGCAGAATCGATACCTCATCAGCCTCGCTCTGTTGCAGCGCGGCGTCGGCAAGCTTGCTCAGAACCGTTTGCGGTTCCAGGGTAAATGCGATCGTCTGGCTCAAGCCATGGATCGCAATCGTCTCGCGGAGTTGCAGATTCTCGAGCTGGAGATGCCGCGCATTAAAGGCCCGGGTCAACACCGGTAGAAGTGTCTGCATGCGAAACGGTTTGAGCACGTAGTCAAGCGCACCAAGCTTCATTGCGTCTACGGCGGTCTGGATCGTTCCCTGCCCGGTCATGATGATCCCGATAAGGTGCGGGTCGATCTTAAGCGCCTTCTGAAACAATGTAATGCCATCCATTTCGGGCATCATTAAGTCCGTCAGGAGCACGTCAAAGTTCTGCTGTTGGAGATCCTGTAGCGCCTGAACGCCCGAGGTATAACCAACCGCCCCATAGCCCTGGCCCTCGAGCGCCTCGACAAGGATCGTCGTCAGCTCTGACTCGTCGTCAACGACGAGGACATTCCCAATTGGCGCTGGCGCGCCGACACTCCCCTCAACTCCAACTCGATCATTCATGATCCATCACCAGCGGGTAAAATTATTCGCACCGTCGTGCCCTCGTTCCGGTTGCTTTCAATCTCTATCGTGCCCCTATGTTCTTCAACTGTGCGACGGCAGATCGGAAGGCCAAGACCGGTACCTTTGCCCTCCGGCTTCGTAGTAAAGAAAGGCTCCCAGAGCTTTGGGAAATCGCTAGACTCGATTCCGATTCCCGTGTCCGTAAATTCGATCACGACGACCGTTGCACCCCTTTTCCGGCGGTCCACTTTCGCCCGTATCGTGAGCGTGCCACCTTCCGGCATGGCGTCAGCCGCATTGGTAAGCAAGTTAAGAAAAACCTGCCTCAGTCGCTGCCGATCTCCCTGAATACTCCGCAACGGCGAAGCTAATTCCAGCACAACATCTATTTTGTGGCTAAGCAGGTAATACCCGAAAAAATCGAGCGAGCTTCTTACTTCCTCGCGAATGTCCAACGTCGAGATCTGAGGATGAGTGCGCCGGCTGATTTGAAGCAGGTTACTGACCAGCTTTGCCATCCGATCGACCTCACTCAAAATCACTTGAACGGCAGTTAGCTTTGGATCATTCGGCTCGAGCTGATCACCGAGTGATTCGGCCCGAAGTGCCAGGGTGGCGAGCGGATTGTTTAATTCGTGCGCGATGCTGGCAACAAGCTCTCCCATCGTGGCGAGCTTCGAGGCCTGCATTAGCTGCTGCGTAGTGCTTGCCAACTCTTCACTCCGTGTTTGCAAATCGGTGATCGCCTGTTTGAGACGAAGATTTGACTCTCTGAGTGCTACCTCGGCTTTCCTACGTTCCTCGTCCGCGGCAGCACGGCTCTGACGCTCCTCCGCCTGAAGCACCGCCCGGCGAATCGCCACTCCCAACCGCGCCGGTCGTTGCTTCAAGACATAATCGGTAGCGCCCCGCAGTAGGCTTTCAACTACTTCTTCTCCGATGGTTCCGGAAATAAAGATAAAAGGTATGTTCGGACACAACTCTTGCGAAATTGCCAGCGCAGCCATTCCCTCGAACCCGGGAAGCGAATAATCTGCCAGGATGAGATCGATTCGCTCCGATTTGAGGACGGCACGAAAATCGGCTTCGGCATCCACCTGGCGGATCTCGGCCTCGATGCCCGCGTGGTTGAGCGTTTCGCGTATCAATTCAGCGTCCAGAGGATCGTCTTCAAGGTGAAGTATGCTAAGCAACTGTGATGTCACTCGGTTCTCCTATCCGGTCTGATACTCAAGGGGCGCTTGAAAGTCAGTCAGAACTCACCGCGAAGTTTGGGGCGATGAGGGGGTTTTTCCAATGGCTAGGGAATAAACACTAGCGGGGCTAACGACGTATCAGCTCAGTCTCGCTTCGCGATAGCTCAGAATCAAGCTGCGTAGGAAGGAAACCGGGTTACCGAGCCGATATTGTGTCGCTTAATCATGCGGTCCAGAGTCTTGCGGTCGATTCCCAGAAGCCGGGCCGCAGCCTGTTTGTTACCTTTGGTGTGGATCAGCACGCGCCGGACATACCGACCCTCAACCTCGGCCAGTGAACTCCACTCTTCCACCTTATCCGAGGTTTCCTTCTCCGCTTCGGTTTCTCCTGGCATCGCTTCCCGGTATTCGCGCACACGATCAGGCAGATCCTGAGGCCGTACGGTCCCATCGCACATTGCCGCAGCGCGGACGACAGCGTTTTCTAGCTCGCGGATATTTCCGGGCCAGTTATAACGATCGAATAGCTCCAGGGCTTCGGATGAGAAAGCCACTGTGGGGTTGAGAGAAAAGACCCGCTCAGCAAAGCTCTTTGCCAGTGGAAGGATATCCTCTCGTCTTTCACGCAGCGGTGGAAGAATTATCGACACAGCATTGAGGCGATAGAAGAGATCCTCGCGAAATCTTCCAGCGGCCACTTCGCCCTCAACGTCACGGTTGCTCGCAGCAATAACGCGCACGTCAACTTCCTGGGTTCGATTTGAGCCGACGCGTCTAATTTCCCCTTCCTGCAAAGCACGTAGCAGCTTCACCTGAAAAGCCGCTGTGGTTTCAGTTATTTCGTCAAGAAAGACCGTACCGCCATCCGCTTCCTCCCAAAGGCCGCAGCGGTCCCGTTCCGCCCCGGTAAACGATCCTCGCACGTGACCAAAGAGTTCCGACTCAATCAGCTCGGCCGGTATGGCGCCGCAATTAACGGCAACAAAGGCCTTATCGCGACGTTTGCTGCGCTGATGCAACGCTGACGCCACTACCTCTTTACCTGTACCCGACTCTCCAGTAAGCAGAACGGGGAGGTTGGTGGAGGCAACACGTCCCACCTGCTTCATGACTTCGATGAAGGCGGCACTACGTCCTACCAGATGGATGTCGGATTCATAGAGGGAGGTGGTCCCCTGGTGCGAAACGAGCCGGTGAGGAGGCCGGGTTGCCAGCCGTTCGGACATTGCGCGAGACAGCGAATGCAGTTCGTCAACGCCAAAAGGCTTCAATAAGTAGTCATAAGCTCCAAAGGCGGTAGCATCAAGGGCCCCAACGGCACTCCCGTGTCCGGTCATCAAGACCACCTTCGTGTGCGGGAGCTCTTCTTTAAACCTCCGCAATACGGTAAAACCATCCGCGCCACCGAGCATTACGTCACAGAACACAACCGCCCAATCGCGGTCGCGCAACATTTCGAATGCACGTTCGGCGGAGTCGGCTTCGCTCACCACCCAGCCGTTGTCCTCAAGCACCTCGCGCACGAAGTTTCGCACCTGAGTTTCGTCATCGATTACCAGCGCTTCCACTCTTATTGGCTTCCTTTCGTGGGAGGAGGTTCCCGCTCAGCTCTCAATGCCCGGGAAGATCTGCTCAATTCCTGGGCTCTACCGAATTTGCGACGGTGGAGCGAAAAAGCCACCGCAAGTCGGGTCAAAGTTCACCCCAAGCAAGTGAAACCTGGGGATCGCGACGGCAATTGGCCATTCAAAAGTGCCGTGACCGCATCAACAGCCAGTGGCCGGCTGAAGAAGTAGCCCTGGATCTCATCACATCTGAGTAATCGCAATAGTTGCAACTGTTCCTGCGTCTCGACACCTTCAGCCACCACGTTTAGCCGCAGATTGTGAGCCAGAGTGATGATGGCCATCACCATGGCAGCGTCGTCCGGATCGGCGGGCGCATCGCGGACGAAGGATCGATCGACCTTTAGCGTGTCAATTGGCAGACGCTTTAAATAACTTAGCGATGAAAAGCCGGTACCAAAATCATCGATTGTAATTCTAATTCCCATCGCCTTTAATCCGGTAAGAACATCTATCGCGAACTCGGCGTTACCCATTACCGAACTTTCAGTAAGCTCAAGCTCAAGATATTGAGGGGCCAGCCCGGTCTCTTTAAGAGTGCGCACGACCATTCCGAGAATGCCCTGATGCTGAAACTGCCGGGCAGATAAATTGACCGCCACATGCATGAGCGGCCAGCCCTCATCCTGCCATTGCTTGTTTTGCCGGCAGGCTTCCCTAAGAACCCATTCACCAATCGGGACGATCAAGCCGGTGTCTTCAGCTAACGGAATGAACTCCGTCGGCGAGACCAGGCCAAGTTGGGGATGCTGCCAGCGAACAAGCGCTTCGACGCCGGTAATCCGCAACGATTCAGTTCCAACTCGCGGTTGATAATGGAGGGTGAACTCCTTGTTGTCGATAGCATGGCGAAGGCTGGTTTCGAGCGCTAACCGCTTAGCGGCCAGCGAATGCATGTCAGCGGTAAAGAACTGATAAGTGTTCCCGCCCAGTTTCCTTGCTCGATAGAGGGCGGCGCCGGCGTTCTTCAACAGACTCGGAGTGTCAACGCCATCCAGGGGATACAGACTTACACCGATACTTGCCGTGGCGTAAAGCTCGTGCCCGTTAAGGCGGAACGAAGGTCTCAATACCTCAGAGATTGCCCCAATGACCTCACCAACTTCAGCAGCGTCCCGGACACCTGTCAAGAGAACCGCAAATTCATCGTCGCCAACCCTGGCGACAGTAGCGCTCTCACTGACGCAGCATCGCAACCGAGTACCCATCTCCTTGAGCAACATGTCTCCCGGTTCATGACCGAGGGAGTCGTTGACCTCCTTCACCTGATCTACCACGACGAAAAGAATTCCGAGTGTTTGTTCTCCCCGGCGAGCAACCGCCATTGCCTGCCGAAGACGGTCTTCAAAAAGTACGCGGTTTGGCAGATCAGTTAAAGTGTCGTAGTAAGCCAGTCGATTTACTTCGGCTGTTCGCCTTCGCAATAGCGATTCGAGTTGCTCCTCGTGGCGGCGCTTCTCAGTCAAGAGTTGATGATGATGAAGCGCTCGCTCGACAGCCGCTTCGACGTGGCGGACATCGAGCGGCTTCATGATGTAATCAAATGCGCCAACTCGCATAGCCTGAATCGCCATTTCGATGCCCTGCTGGCCGCTAATCATCACGACTACCGTATCAGGGGAGATGGAACGAACATGCGGGATCAGGTCGAGGCAGCTCATGTCGCCCATGTTGATGTCGCTGATCACCAGATCAAAGCTCTCCTTGCCGAGAGCACTCAGTGCGTCTTCTGCGGAACTGACGTCACTGCAGGTACAAGAACCCGCTAGCAATTCCAGGAGCAGATGGCGGACCTGATCCTCATCGTCGATGATTAAGACCCTGGGCTTCATATCCCCATTAGTGTGGTAACTCATAAACTATGATCCGCTATCCTTCAACGGTTCATAAAGCCGTAAACTCTCAAACATATCGTAGTGTTCTTATTGGGGGAATTGCCAAGGAATCGGTGCGAGCTTTCGATGAATCAGGCGACTGCAATTGGAGGTTCAAATCAACAAACAAGCTTCAGACTTTTCGAAGAAGGGTGCCGATCTCGCCCCAGAAGCGGCACCCTCCCACACGCGCCGGCAGGCCGCCCGCGCGACACCGCGAGATTTAAGTCTCGCGGAATATGAAATCCGAGTTTCTCCCACGATGCGTCGATCTCATCCCAAGGCGGGTTCCGCAACTGGTCAGTAGGGTACCATTGCCTACGGAAGTGCCTCTGGTCGAAGTCCAGTCGGGAAGGTGTCTGAGGGGGTGAGTCATTGAGGATCTTTTGCACGGCTCTGCTCAGTTGAGTGAAATGACCATTTTTGTGAGACTCCCCTGGTGTAATCCGGAGAACCACCGCGCTGTCAGTGCATTAGTCTCTCGAACCACGTTCGAGTCTCGGCTAGGCTAACAACGTACTATAAAGACATTCTCGAATCGGTTAAGGGGGAATGAAAAGAGATTCTCGAATTGGTTAAGGGGGAATGAGGTCCTAGCCCATAAAACAGGTACAATGCTGTTTTACCACACTCTAGGCCTAACCACCAAACTCCGCAATCGGGAAAATCCTCAGATTCTGTAAGTATATTTACGGAGATCAGGCCGATATCTAAAGTCACTCTTAAGGTTCTTCGCTATCCACGAATCCTGACAAGCTGGATTCTACCTTGCCTACACGAGTTACTTCAAGCGCTAAACAGGCTGTTTCTTTCTAAAACCACAGCGAAGAGTGAGATGTTGTTGTTACGCCCAGTCAGGTTACACCCTTAGGGCTGCTCCTCATTTTGAGCGGTCGAGCCCTTCGGGTGGTGGGAGAATGAGGCTTCCTCATCGGATTCTTTCTGAGGGGTACGCTCCCCAGAAGCGCCGCCTACGGGACTTGTAGCTGGAATTGGATCAAATCCGTGACGGGATGAATCAAGCTTTTGGGCTCCCGATCTTTTCCCCTGTTTCTGAGATTTTTGTTCACTCATGATGGACTTCCCCCTTTGAAGAGTTTTCTAAACAAACTCTATCATCCGTTTCTGAATGATGCACGTTGTCGCGAAATGAAATGGTGTCCACTCGAAATGGGGGCTAAAAGGAACCGCTGGGATCACGGAACGAGGAGTATTTTCCCAGTAGTCTTTCTCCCTTCGAGAGCCCGATGTGCAGACTGGGCCTCAGCTAGCGGGTAGCTACCTTGGATTCTCAGATTCAACTTTCCCGCCGTAATCATCTGAAATATATCGCCGGCCCGCCATGCCAGTTCCTCACGCGTTGAGGTGTAGTGAGCCAGAGTGGGCCGTGTCAAAAACAGAGATCCCTTTTGAGAAAGCACGATCGGGTCGAAGGGGGGAACGGCGCCGCTAGCGCCACCAAACAAGATAAGATAGCCGCGCGGCCGTAATACATTCAGATCCTTTGCGAAGGTACTCTTCCCCACGCCGTCATAGACCACGTCTACGCCTCGTCCGCCTGTAAGCCGCAACGTCTCACTTTCGAAGTCCTGCTCGGTATAGTTAACAACTTCGTCAGCACCGGCTTCGCGAGCAAGTCTCGCCTTGACTTCGCTGCCAACTGTGCCGATGACGCGCGCGCCGATGTTCCTGGCAATCTGGACCAGCAGTAGTCCGACTCCGCCCGCTGCCGCATGAACCAACGCCGTGTCTTCTCGCTTGAGCCCATAGGAGCTGTGAGAAAGATAATGAGCCGTCATTCCCTGAAGCAGGGCGGCCGCGGCCTGAGTAAAGTCTAGTTCGGCCGGAATCTGGACCAGGCGCTCAGACTGCACCGCGGCATATTCAGCGTAAGACCCCAACACTCCCGCATACGCTACCCGGTCCCCGGGCTTCACATTCTTGACATCCAAACCAACCGCACTGACTACGCCCGCAGCCTCCTGCCCATTTACAAATGGTAAGGGGGCCGGGTAGCGACCCTCTCGCAGATAGATATCGATGAAGTTCACTCCGGCGGCCTTGATTTCTACCAGAGCTTCATTTGATTTCGGTTCAGGGATAGGCCGATCTACAACCTCGAGGACCTCAGGCCCGCCTACTCTGGACACCTGAATTGCTCTCATCCTGTCGTACGACGTCTTGACGCCCCCTCCTTTTTGCTTCCTTTGAATAGCCGAAAGTTCTCGCGCGGGCTCGAGTATCACCCTCTACGACTTAATGTGCGGGGCACCTGAGATCCCCATAATAACCTCAAGCTAACTCATAAAGAAGGCAACCCAAGCAAGCTAACGATTTTGACCACTAATTCCCATTCTGCAAGGGTGGGCGGACGTTTTTGAAAGTCGTCGCCGGTATGAATCAATACAGGCGTGTGCTGGCGATGCGAGAGTAACCCCGTGAGAGAACAGAGATCCGCACAGCTAAGGCCCGACAGCTCTTCGTCAAAGAGCAAGAGGTCATAGTGGATTTTGCTTTCGACAAAGAGCCGGGCTTGCCTCCCATCTGGACAACGCAAAACCTCGCACCCTCTTGGTCCAAGACTCTCTCTAAGCGACTCGAGCAGCGTGTGACTAACACCGGCGTAAAGAATTCTGTAGTGATCTTGTGGCTGATGCCGGGGTGAGGAATTCATATAAGGACCTCCTGTGAGATAGCAGAGGGCAATTGAGGATTATCAAAGGACGGTGGCTCTGGTATGCTGGACGCGTCCTAATCTTTGAAAACGGCAACGCCAAATGCGAAGCTCACGCTCCCACTTATTCGAGTAATGAGCATCGTCGTTGAGCATGAAAGGTTCATACTCACGGCGAACATCTGGCGAGAGGTCAGTGTATCCCTATTTACGGATACGCTCAATAGCCGAGCCACCTTCCTGTCGGGAGAATCCTTCTGATGGGACGAAGAGCGCGGTTGAAGCCGGCGCGCCTGGCTGAAAAGCTGTTGCAGATTAGGAGTTCACTCGGCCTATCCCAGAGTCAATTGCTGCGGCGCCTGGGATTCGATGAGGTCCTCGATTACCGAAGAATCTCTGAGTTCGAACTGGGGAGCACTGAGCCACCACTTCCGGTTTTGCTTGCATATGCACGCCTTGTTAATGTTCAACTAGAGCAGCTTGTCGACGATGGGTTAGATCTCTCAATTGGGACTGCTACCCGAAAACCAACTCCGTCCAAATCGCGAAAGCGAAAGACTGACAAGCCCTGAGCGAGTTGATGCAGGCCCGCCAAAATTTTACCCTGTTCACCTTTTCTTTTACTGGCCTGGCATGATATTGTCTGCCTCGTTCGAAACCGTAACCTGAAGCGTCCAGTCGCCTGAGCCTCATCACGCAAGGTTCACCTTGGACCGTGCGAGGCGCCGCTGGACAAAAAAGTTAACCGATAGTGCCGCCGTGGTACGAATGCAGTGCTGACCTCACATGCACCAGTCTGCGACCAAATCCCGCAGCAATACCGCCTGAGATCAGCTTTTCAGCGAACGCGTGCGACCCACCAGCCACAGAAAGGTGATCAAAATGAGCGAAGTAAACCTAACCATTCTCGAACATACGCGCGCCACTCAAGGCGAGATTCATGGCTCCGTCGTTGACGCTGTGATAGCCGCCCTCTCGGCCGAACCGGAAACAATTCCCGAGCTTGAAGCGGCCCTCGAACGTTATCAAAAGCCATGCGATGGCGAAAACCCCTTCGGGAGATTTCGTCAGCACCTTCCTACAGAGATTGATTTGCAACCCTGGGACGCCGGGCTCGTGGTCGTCGATCTTGCAGCCCGAATCGTGGCCTCAGAATCGACCTACTCAGCACCGTGTCAGCAAGGGGAGGTACGCTATCACGACGGGCATAAAGCGACGGAGGTGCCGCTCTATTACCGTGTGCCTGATGACTGGCTCTTTCTTTACTCAATCGATGAATACAGAGATGTAAGAAGCAAAAAGCTACAGGAACGCCTCGCCAATCCACCACTGGACATACACTCGTTCCTTTACGGACCCGTCCTGTCAGAGTTTATCGTCAATGAGTGCCTTAACGCTCAGGCCAGCCCTCAGGGAACCTCTACTGACGATAGCGCAGAATCGTTCAAACCAGGTTTCGCAAAAGCTATTGCGGCAATACACGCCGACTGGTTAATGACTCCCAGAGACGAACTGCGAGGACAGTCACCTCGCGAGGTGATGCTCGCTAAGCGCGAATTCATCGATTTCGATCTCCACACACGGATGCTGCAATGGAGTTTTTTGGGCGAAGGTCCACCTTGTCTCGCGCCCGATTCATACGCTTTTCGATACGGAGGATGCGGCACGCATGAGTGGGTGGTCTATTACGACCTGCTTAGACACCTTCTCGTTGAATGCTGGCATCGGGCCATGGAAATCAAGGAGATAGATCTCACCAGCGAGATTAACCTCCTCGAAAAAAGCAAACGCAGTTGGTTGTCACTACCTCAGCTCGATTTTGATGGGCGAATCCCATCTCTGATCATCGAGAATGAACGCCGGCGCCTGCCAATCGTCGTTAGCTCTCATGAAGTTCTTGATGAAAACTGTCCTCTGTGTCAGATGATTGCCGATGATTCCGAGATGGGCTTCGGCCCGACCTTCTGGCATCTTGATGGCTGCAACATGGACAATGAGTTCGTGTTCTCCTTGTGCCGCACCCGCGACGAATGGGAAGCTGAGCGCCTTAACAGGGAGACACTTGCGCGACGGAGCGGTACTCAGGGGGATGTAGATCTAAATACACAGGGCGAACCCGCGCTCGTCGGGGATGAGCCAAGCGTTCAATAATTTGACTGAACGCCAACCACAACCTGAAAAGAGGCGGTCGTCCGCCCACCGCCTCTTTATGGTGGAACTCTGTCCGGTTTAAAAATTCTGCGACGACCTGTGGATGAAATGAGCAGGGCGAAAACGCCGAACGCTTCGAATTCCCTTAAAGAACTGACGGCCGACGAGGGCGTCTCCTGAAACTCCCTGTTGCCCGTTCATCTCAATCCGTGTACTCTATGAACCTCACCGTTGTAGGCCCCAAATTAACAACCTGGTTTCCCGGAGGAGTCGTGATGAAACGATGTCCAGAGTGTGAATTTGTCTATGAGGATGAAGAGAAGCTCTGCGATATGGATGGCGCAGAACTTGTTCCTGATCTGCGCTTTCTCGCCGAGAATCTGTCGTCGCCTATCGATTTAAGCCTTGCACCCCAAACTGAACCGCAAGTAAATAATGAGGCCACAAGCCTAATGGTCATCGCGAACAGTTCTTCGGCTCAGACCCCTCGTTATTGGCCCCGTTTGGCAGGCGTTGCGATTGCCGCTGCAGTTTTAGGCGCGGCATTATCATTGGCCTACATTGCTTCGACCCACAGCGCCGCTTCATACAATGAACTTCCCACCTTTACGGACCCTCAGGGAAAGACGGCAAGCGCTACAATTCCCGAACGGGTTGAGGAGCAAGCCCTCGCACCCGCTGAGACATCCTCAACCTTTGCTGAGCCTGGCATAGAGACCTCGGCTTTTGATCCGGCCAAGATCGAAATAGAGCCCTCCAACGCGGCATCACGAGATCAGAATAACGGGATCAGCAGTCGCTCTTTGCAAGGTAGAAGAGGACCACGAAATCACCGATCTGAAAGTGGCGAGCCGGCATCGACGAGCCGTTCAAAGATTGTGGGACCCGTAACAACCGTCACCACCGTACGGATGACCGACAAAGGCGCCGCGATTACCACGCGCTCAGACGGCCCCGCTCAAACAACCTTAAGGGCGCCATCAATCGCTGCGAAGAGTGCGCCGGCTCAAGCTGAAAAGAGGGAATCGCGTGTGGGGTCCATTCTAAGAACGACGGGTCGAATCATTAAGAGACCATTCAAATAGACAACAAGTATCTGTTCTCAGTCAACGCCTTCCGGCGATATGTAATATCGTGGAACCCTGCGGCTTATGCCACAGGTAATTTCGTAAGAGAGTGTGCCGGAGATTCGTGCTAGATCTTCAGCCGTAACCGTTAGGGTCTGCGCTCCGGCCTGACCGGCGCTGCCAAGTAAAGTCACCTCATCTTCCAACTCCACTCCTCCGACCCCAGTAACATCAATCAGTGTTAGGTCCATCGATATTCGGCCAATCACAGGTGCGTACGAGTTCCGCACAATCACGTGCGCCCGGTTCGATAGTCCGCGCATATAGCCGTCGTGATATCCAATGGGAACAATAGCCACAAGCGTCTGGCGTGACGCTTCGAAGGTGCATCCGTATCCGATCGTCTCGCCCTGAGGCACCCACTTAAGCAAAGTTATTCGAGAACGAAGCGCCATCACCGGTTGTAACCGCGGCTCATCCCCGGAGCCCTTCAGAATGTCGCGCCAGAGACCATAGAGGATTCCGCCGGGACGTATCATGTTCCCGCATGCTTCCGGGCGAGAGTAAATGGCCGCCGAACTTGCCAGGTGATGGTACTCGGGCTCAAATCCTTGAGTGCGAAAGATCTCGCTGATCTGCGCAAACCGCTGAATCTGATTGCTGGTCAGCGGATCACACAAAGGATCATCGGCAGCCGCAAAGTGAGTCATCAACCCTGAAACGTTTATGTGTTGAAACCGCTTCAGCAGGGCAGCAAATTCTTTTACTTCATCAAAACGGACTCCCAACCGCCCCATCCCGGTGTCGACCTTGACATGAATGGGAGCTACGCATCCCGCTTCGCCTGCAGCTGTATCGAGCGCGGCCGCCGTTTCGTGGGTAGTAACGATCGGAACCAGGTTGTGTTGAATACAGGCACGTTCCTGCCCCTTCCAAAAGCCGGCCAGGCAAAGAATGGGTTTGGTAATTCCCGCCTCTCTCAATTCGATTCCTTCTTCCGGTAAAGCCACGCCGAACCAGTCAGCTCCTTCTTTCTCGAGGCGCCGCGAACACTCCACAGCTCCGTGTCCATAAGCATCGGCCTTGACGACTGCCATCACTTTCACTTCTTTAGCTACCCGACCCTTAATGGTTCGAAAGTTCCTGGCCAGGGCATCGAGATCAATTTCCGCCCAGGTAGGACGTTGCGCGGTGATGGCGGCGAATTTATGCATCGGAAAAGGAATATTATTCGTGTCTGGTCTTTGGCTGCATAGACAGAATGAAGATCGAGTTCAGTATACTGCACACGTCATTGATTGCTTCGATGCGATCCAGGTCCAACCAGCGCCGGACCAATTTGGATGTGATCATCAACCCCTCGCAAGCAAGTCCGTGTGCTAAGAGGAGGCTCATCTAATCGGCGCCCGGTGGAAGACCGCCCGCAGCAGAATGCCGCTAATCAGCACTCCGCATCCGGTGAGAATGATCTCAATTGAGAGTGAAAGCGCGAGCACGGCGCACATCGCCAGCCCTGCAACTGCAATGAAATAGGGATAGAGCTTGGCCTCACGCGCCAGTCGCAAAGCGGCCAGATTCGCGATTCCATAATAAATGAGGATCGTGAAGGCCGCCGCTGAGGCCACGCCCCTCAAGGTTCCAGTCGCAGCTACAACTGCTGCAATCAGTCCTATTACCAGGACCGCTCGGTCGGGAACGCCGTAACGCGGGTGGACATGCGCCAGAAATGCCGGCAGGTCTCGTCTCCGAGCCATCGCAAAAGCCATCCGGCTCAGGCCCAGGAGTTGTGAAAGGATCACTCCGAGCATGGCCGTGACTCCGCCTACGGCTATCACGATCGCAACCCAGGGCCACCTAAAAGACTGCGCCGCTACACTAAGCGGTGCGGAGGTAGCTGACAATTGAGTCGCGCTGACCGTTCCGATGGCAACAGCGGCAACCGCGAAGTAGAGGAGCGCAGAGGCCGCAAGGGTAACAATAGTGGCTTTAGGAATTGTGGATCTGGGATCGCGCACTTCCTCACCCAAAGTGGCAATCCGCGCATACCCAGTATAGGCGAAGAACAAGATAGCGGAGGCTTCAAGTATTCCCCGCCAACCCGTAGGAGCGAAAGGCTGAAAGTTCTCTGGTCGAATCAATCCTGTTCCTGCCACGATGAACAAAAGAAGAGACAGAAGTGACACCGTTACGATAGCCAGATTGAGGCGGCTGGACCTACGAACTCCAAAGTAGTTGATAACTGTGAAGAAAACTATGGCGCCTACCGCGACGGCCCGCGGCGGCAGGCCAGGAAGAAGCATTTCGAGGTAGCCGGCCAGTCCCAGGGCCACTGTACCCGCTGCCGAGATCTTGCTCGCCAGGAACATCCAGCCGGCAACGAAACCTAACCACGGATTCAGAAGACGGTAACCATATTCATAAGTTCCTCCGGACTGAGGAAATTCGGCCGCAAGTTCAGCCGAACTTAAAGCGTTTGCCGTAGCGGCCACACCAGCAATCAGGAGTCCAATCAAGAATGCCGGACCAGCCACTCCAGCAGCCACCCCCGTCACGACGAAGATGCCCGCCCCGATAATTGCCGCGAAACCCACTCCGACGGCATCCAGCAAACCGAGCTCGCGTCGAAGTGCTGGCGCCTCAACCATCACGGCAGCAGAGTTCCGCTTTATGGGCTCCTCACTCTTCATTTCCCGATCCTATGCCACGCGGCTTCTTCCCCAGGGCCAAAACGAAAAATCAATCACCCTGCCGAGTTAGCCGCGTCCTCAGGAGAAGTCGATCCAACGACAAAGGACCTGCCCCCACTGTAAGGAGGAAGATCGAGCCCAACAGCATTGACCAGTCGGTTCGCGCCTCATGGGCCATACCCCAGAAGCCGTAGTAAGGGACTTTTCGTAGGCTAAAGCCCCAAAAGCCCTGGCCAATGAGAATTGGTATTTTTGTCGCAACTATCGCCACCAGCATGACGAGGATCAGCGGGACCACAGCCATGCGCGTGAACAAGCCCAACAGGATGAGCGCTCCGCAGACGGACTCAACGGCGCCGACTAATGGCCCCATCACCTCCGGGTTGGGAATACCAATCCTCGCAAATCGACCAGCACCCACTTCTTCCGGAAAAAGAAACTTCTGGATACCTTCAGTAAAAAAGACGACACCCACCATCAGGCGGATGAGAATTACTGAAGCCGGTGCTTGTGTCGCGGTGATCCTCTGAAAGAACGCCATTGTCTGTCCTCTTCTTGCAAGTTAGGTGGTGTCCTAAGACAGCAGCGTCGTACCCGCGTACCCATCAGCAGACTACCGGGTTGCTGTGCTTCTGATCCTTTCAACAACGTCTCTGAAAAATAGAACATTTTCAGCCTGGTGGCATGAGACGCAGGCGTTGTGCAGACGCTCGAGGGCGGCATCCATCCGCTGTCCGTCTTTGCTCTGGATTGCTTCTACCACTGTCGGCAAGTCTTCGTTCAAAAACGGCTGGGCCGAACGTGCGCGCTTGGGCCGGCGTTCCAACGCGAACTGCAAGAAGGGCCGATCTTTTCTGCCTGGTAGCCAGCATAGCTCCAATCTCTCGCACGGCCCGCGATCAGCAATTCTCCGTATCGGTAACCAATCTCGGCCATTGCTTGATCCAGGCCCCGTAACTGTCGCTCGATCTTGAGAAATCTCTCTTCAGTGGTTCCTGTCAGCCACTCAGACGGTCTTGTGACCGCAGCATCAGGGCTGTGTCTGATCCGGTTTGACTGCCACAAGGAAACGGCCGCAAGAACGGAGGCAATGACCGCGATCAGCATTGCCGCCACTGAGACGCCCATCCCGCTCCGCATTCTTCCCATCTTCTCGCTATCACCACTTATCTTCTTCGAACAATTCGCCAAAAAGCTCGCGCACTTTCACCTTGGCTAACTTGAGGGCGCGACGACCTGCAGGCGTTGCCCGGTACACGCGTCGGACACTTTTGCCCGAACGCTCTTCGAGCGAGTGCAGGTAACCTTTCTGCTCCATGCTGTGCAGCATCGGGTAGAGCGTCCCCGCACTCAACTTATACCCATGCTCCGCCAGTTCCTCCATGATACCGAGCCCGAAGATCGGCTCGCGAACCGCATGGTAGAGGATGTGAAGACGAATCAGGCCTGAATAGAGTTCATGGTCTTTCATCACTCTGTGATCAATTAGACGGTATTATCGCAATTCGATAACGACATTCTATAGTCTTGATCGCGCACTAACAACAGGTTCTGAAGGTCGAGTTGGGGAGCTCCTGGCAGGCGCTACTCTCGAAATAGACTATCAAAACGCATGCTTGACGGCGTGAAGCGTAGTGAAAGCGAGCCGGTAGGTCCGTTTCGCTGTTTGGCGAGGATGATTTCGGCAATGTTCTTCTGATCTTCAGGCATGCTGTCTCGTTCTTCCGGCGTCTTGTACTGCTCTTCGCGATAAATAAACGCCACCACGTCGGCATCCTGTTCAAGAGCGCCAGATTCACGCAGGTCGGCGAGTTGCGGTCGATGATCTGAACGCGTTTCGGGAGCGCGCGAAAGCTGCGAGAGCGCCACCAGAGGCACATTTAACTCCTTAGCCAGACCCTTCAACTCGCGAGAGATCTGCGACACCTCTTGTTGTCTCGACTCAATTCGGCGCGCCGGGCCGGACATCAACTGCAAATAATCGACAATGATCAGATCGAGCTGTTTCTGCTCCGCGGCGAGTCGTCGTGCTTTCGCTCGCATCTCGAGCACGCTGATACCCGGAGTGTCATCGAGGTAAATCTTCGTTTCCGCGAGGACACCTAATGACTTCGCAATCTGCGCCCATTCAGGACGACTAAGAAAACCGTTGCGGAATCGCTGTGCGTCGATATTGCCCTGCGAGCAGAGCATGCGCATGACCAGCGCCTCTTTCGACATTTCGAGAGAGAAGACGCCCACCACAGCGCCGGCGTTAATCGCTGCGTTTTCCGCGAGCATCATCGCAAAACTCGTCTTTCCCATCGAGGGACGGGCCGCAACAATAATCAAGTCAGCGCGCTGTAAACCGGAGGTCATCTTGTCCAGATCGCTGAACCCGGTGGTTAGTCCGGTCAGGACCGCGGCCCGGCCTTCCATCTCCTGTACTTTTTCCAGCAATTGCTCGGCAACGGGTTTGACATGCACAAAGCCCTGTCGAATACGCTCGTCGGCGAGTTCAAATATTGCCTGTTCTGCATGATCGAGGATCACTTCAGGCTCATCTTCACCCTCGAGGGCCTCCTGAGTGATCTTGTTCGCCGCCCTTATCAGTTGACGCAGCATCGACTTGCCGCGAACGACCTTTGCGTAATGCAAAATATTGGTCGACCGAGGCAATCCATAGGTCAGATTGGTGATAAAGCTGATTCCGCCAACTGACTCGAGTGCGCTCTCCTTTTTCAGCTCTTCGCCGATCAAGATAGGATTGATCTCGGCGCCCCTTTCGAAGAGCGCAATCATCGCGACAAAGATCCGGCGATGGGAAGGAACATAAAAATCTTCTGGTTTGAGCAGTTCGATCGCTTGGCTTATGAGGCCGTTGTCGATGATCACACCACCAAGAATAGCGCGCTCAGCTTCGGAGCTATTTGGCAGGGAACGTTCGAGTGGTTGCTCGCGGATGGGATTAGGAGATGCCATATGAAGATAAAAACGACTCAGGGAAACAGAACGACGCCACGAGTCTTAACTCGCAGCGTCGAGACTATACTACAGTGCGTCGTGACCCGCACCAGTGCTTGAGTTTTAAGTTGAACGGGCAAAGACCTGGAGCAACGTTCTAGGGTTCTTCGCTTTCCACCTCCGGCTTTTCCGGTTCATCTTCCTTCATGTGACCAACGATAACGTCACCTTCGGAAGCGATTCTGATTTGCAGATCAATCGTCACCTGCCGGTGCAGGCGAACCGGCACAGAAAATTCGCCAGTCCGTTTCAGCGGCTCGCGAAGATGAATTCGATGACGGTCGATCTCGTAACCTCGGTCTTTCAATGCCTCGGCTATATCCATAGAAGTGACAGAACCATAAAGAGCGCCCTGCTCGCCGGATTTACGCTCAAAATTCAGGACAAGCGATCGCATCTGTTCCGCCTGTGCCTCCGCGGTTGAGCGCTCATTAGCTTCTTTCTTTAGCAGAGCGGCGCGTTCCTGCTCGATCTGTTTGACGTTGCTCGCGGTAGCTTCGACGGCGAGTTTGCGCGGCAAGAGATAGTTGCGAGCGTATCCAGCTCTTACTCTCACAATCTCCCCGCGGGCGCCAAGATCGTCGACGTCTTCGCGCAGTAGAATCTTAGTGTGTGCCATTGCGAATCCCTTTCCTTAATCCGTTGTGTAAGGCAGCAGCGCGATATTGCGTGCCCGTTTAATCGCCTCCGCCAGCATCCGCTGATGCGAGGCACAATTACCTGAGATTCGACGCGGCAAAATCTTCCCCCGTTCCGGAATGTAGTTTTGCAGCAATCGCACATCCTTAAAGTCGATCAGGTCAACCTTTTCACTACAGAAACGGCACACTCGCCTGCGGTGCATACGTCGTCCACCCCGCCCCGCTGAAGGTCTTCGGTCATCATCTTCATAACCGCGTGACCGGTCTTCATAATTACTCGACATAATTCTCCTCTAAGTCGTAAGCCTCAACATTAGTTGACGATTCGATGGGCACCTTCACCGGGCGTCATACCTATCTTCGTTCCCAAATTCAGTGGACCCGCCTGGTCCATGGCCTTGACTGTGTCGCGAGGCAGGTCGTTTCGCGGCTTTGCGAGTGCGCCGGCCTTTCAGCTTATCGGCTCGCCGTCGATCCAGATCCACCCGTACAGTCAGGTATCGGATGATCTGATCGTTGACGCGCATTCTCCGTTCCAATTCAGCTATTTCGTGGCCGGAACCTTCGATTTCAAGAAGGACGAAGTAGCCTTCTGTCTTATGAAGGATCTCATAAGCCAACTGGCGCCTGCCCATATTCTCCGCTTTCGTTACCACACCGCCCTGATCCGAAATAATCTGTTTGAAGGTCTCGGTGAGGCGGTTGACCTCATCTTCGTCCGCATTCGGATCGACGATGAACATCACTTCATACTGTCTTTGTACTTCCAAAATCATCCTCCTTGTGGATGTCAAGCCTCATCTCTTCGACGAAGCAAGAAGGCTTTACTCTTAACGCTGCGAGTGGTAATTCACGCGCAATCCCAACTCAGTTAAATGCGGTCATTGCTTTGAGCACGCCATCTCGCAATAAAACGCGGATGGCCTCGGCGCTTTGGTCCAAAATAGTTTGAACTTCCGGTCTGGCTGCCCGTGGGAACGAGTCAAGCACGAACCGCTTCGCCTCTGCGACTGGGTGCTCTGGCTGAATACCGATCCGCAGCCGCACAAACTCGTTCGTTCCAATCGCCGCTATGATGGACTTCAACCCGTTATGTCCTCCCGCGGAACCACGGGCCCGAATCCGTAACTTGCCAAAAGGAAGCGCCAGGTCGTCTGATATAACAATAAGCCTTTCACCGGGTTCAGGGAGGTTATGCTTTGACAGCAGACACCTCACTGCTTCACCACTAAGATTCATGTAAATCTGTGGTTTTACGAGCTTGACCTGCTCACCCTCAATCTCACCGCGTCCCACCAGGGAACTGCATTCGCGGCGTGAAACTTGAACGCCACTGTCCCGAGCAACTTTATCAATGAGCATGAATCCGAGATTATGTCGCGACCACTCATACTCTCTGCCCGGATTGCCGAGCCCCACAATGAGACGCATGATCTTCCGACCCGTCGACTGGCACGGCTACTCTTCCGCCGCCTCCTCGTCCTTCTTACCCTTACTGATGACTTCCGGTTCCGCGGGCTCCACAACTTCGACTTCAGGTGCTGCCACTTCTTCACGAATGATGCCTACCGTGGCTATAACTGAATCCGGCGGTTCGAGAATCTCGATGTTTGCCCCCACGGGAATATCCGAGACATGCAGCACGTCATGAACGCCCAGTTGAGAGACATCGACCACCAGAGCATCCGGAATCTCGCGGGGTTCACACCGAATCTCGATTTCGCGAACTATCTGCTCGAGATTGCCTCCATCATCACGCACGCCAATAGGTTCTCCGATCAAATGCAGAGGAACTGTGACCTCGATCTTTTGACCGCGGACGAGGCGCTGGAAGTCGGCATGAATTAGGCGCCCACGCACCGGATCTATCTGACGGTCGGAGAACATTACCTCGCTCGCTCCAACACCATCGATATCGATCGTGATAATCGAGTTTCTGCCTGCTTCTGATCGCAGAATAGCCGCAAGTTCGGTCAGGGGAGCTACTGCCGCCACAGTGTCCAACCCCCCACCATATACCACCACAGGGACCAGCCCTGCGCGGCGGGTCCGACGAGCGTCGTTCTTGCCACGTCCCTCACGCACCCTGGCGCGGACGGTAATCTCTTTGTGCTCTGCCATTACATACTCCTCTTCATACACACGTTCAGCGATCAACGAAGGTTTCTGATTCAGGCTGCCGGGTTAGCGATTTGGAGGTCGGCTTTATGGCCGGCCGCTTAAATCGCAAATTGGCAACACATCAAAAATCCTCAGTTGACCGCTGATGGTCTTCTACTTAAGCCACCAGTGTTTGCCCTTCATACGAAGAGCGAGGAGACGCTCGTCTCCTCATGGATCGACTTGATCGCTTTCGCCAGAAGCGGCGCTATACTTAGTACCTTAATCTTGCCCAACTCACAAGCTGAGTTTCTTAACGGAATCGTGTTCGTCACGATTATCTGCTCTATGTCTGACTGGGCCAGTTGTTCCACTGCGTGACCCGACAAGACCGGGTGCGTAAAACAGGCATGAATCCTCTCCGCTCCGGCTTCCTTCAAAGCCCGCGCGACCTTAGTTAAGGACCCGCCCGTATCGCACATGTCGTCAACAATCAAACAACTGCGGCCCCGCACATCGCCCACAACGTTCATCACCTCAACCGTATTCGCCTTTTCGCGCCTCTTGTCACAAAGAGCCAGTTCCGCCTCCAGACGCTTTGCGTATGCCCGAGCGCGTTCGGCGCCACCGGTATCCGGCGCAACCACCGTGAGGTTGTTCAGCGGGTTCTCCTGGTAATAACCAATCATCACCGGGGCTGAGTAAAGGTGGTCGACGGGAATATCAAAGAAGCCCTGAATCTGGGCCGCGTGCAGATCTATCGTCAGCAGGCGATCAGCGCCCGCGACAGTAATCAGATTGGCAACCAGCTTCGCCGAAATCGGGACGCGCGGTCGATCCTTCTTGTCTGAACGCGCGTATCCGTAATAAGGGACCACCGCCGTGATGCGCTCGGCAGAAGATCGACGAAACGCATCAAGCATCACCAGAAGCTCCATCAAGTGAGCGTCTGTGGGCGGACAGGTAGGCTGTAAAATAAACACGTCGCCGCCACGAACGTTTTCATCAATCTGGAAATTAAACTCTCCATCTGAGAATCGGTCCGTGAAAGCCCGCCCCATGTCACAACCCAGTTGGCGACAAATCTCTTCCGCCAGTTTTGGGTTCGCATTTCCGGAAAAGATCTTAATACCGCCGGTGGTGCTCATAATCAGAATTTGGCTGGGGCGGGAGGATTCGAACCTACGAATGCCGGTTCCAAAGACCGGTGCCTTACCACTTGGCTACGCCCCAGTATTAGAATCGATGCTTAAAAGAGCGTAAGAGCGAAGTGCCCTACGGGCTCAACGCAAGTAAGTATTCCTCGCGTGACAAGGTCACGCACGGAGAAATCTGCCAACCAGGTTCCCACAAGGCCCATTGCTGTGCACGTTGTTGGGCTTCCAGACTTTCAAAGATACCAAAGACGCTCGAGCCACTGCCAGCCAACAGAACGCCAGTTGCGCCTGCTTTAACAAGAGAACTACTGGCTCGCTCGATTTCTGGCTCAATATCAAAGATCACCCTTTGGAAATCATTATGAAGATAGTCACGCTTCAACCACTGATCACTTTCAGGAGAATTAGCCGCCGCGTGGGAAATAGAGAGGATAGATTCCGTGCGATTGCTTGTCAAGGTAGCAGAATCCAGCGCTCCATAAGCTTCCGCTGTCGAGATTCCCACGGCCGGAGTGACGATTAGCAATGGTTGCTCGGGAATGTCTGGTAGACGAGTGATTGACGTCCCGGTGCCTCTTGCCAAAGCACGACCGCCATGAAAAAAGAATGGCACGTCGGCCCCGAGCGCCGCACCAATTTCATCAAGCTCCGCACTGGAGATTTCAATCTCCCATAATCGTGCCAACCCGATGAGGGCAACGGCGGCGTTTGCTGATGCACCTCCAAGCCCGGCTCGCGAGGGAATGAGCTTGTCGAGGTGGATGCGAGCTCCCCCGGTTACGCCTGTGCGTGACTGAAGTGCTCGGGCAGCTCGAACGATCAGGTTGCTCTCGTCCGTGGGGATACCGGGTTTATCGCAAAGAAGAGAAATGTCACTGGTCAGGACGGGCTCAAAATGAAGCTTGTCCTGCAACGAAATCGTTTGCAGAACTGTTTCAACTTCATGATAGCCGTCCGGCCGTTTACCATGAACGCGGAGGCTCCAATTGATCTTTGCGAAAGCAGGAAGGCTGAATTGCGGCGCAATCACGTTAGGCGGTTCTTTGTCCATAAGACGCAAGCCGCCAGTCCGGAGAAATTATGGCGTCAGGCGCGTGATGAATATCTGAGTTAAGTAAACGCGACCATTTGCTGCAACGTGACTACCAATCGCGACTCCCTGGAATGTTCTATCCAGAATGTTCGCCCGATGGCCAGGAGAGATCATCCACCTCTCTACAGCAAATGCCCCTGGGTCGTTGTAGCCTTGATTATAAGCGATGTTCTCTGCAAGGACTCGCCAACCCCGAATCCCCGCAGTGCGAGCGCGATCCTTTAGCCGCATTCCTTCGGGAGTTTCGTGACCGAAGTAGCCCATCCGCGCCATACTCTCGGAGTGCCTGCGTGCCAATAAGCAGAGTTCAGGCTCCCACATCAGTGGCGCAAGCCCGTTTCTCGACCTGACCGCATTCGTGGCATCAAAGGCTCTTCGCTCGATTGAGTTCACTTCGGCAAGGCCAGGACTGGCCACGGCCTTTGCACTAGTCTTTGCATTTGGACTCAACGTATCAATTCTGCGGGACCGAGGGGAAGTGGCGTTTTCAACCGATCCCAAAGTCGAAATAAGGCGAGCCACGGGGCGGGGTTGAACTTCTTGAGCGATGAGGGTACCAGTGCCCGCCAGCACAAAAAGGCCGGATAGTACCATCAATTTAAGGACAGAGCTGCGCTGAAATGGGGGTAGTAATAGCATAATTTTAGATTGACCGCTGATTGCGGCTTCGCTGCGAGAGCGACTTGGCCGTGAGGCGTGCTGTTAAATCGTTAGAACTTAGCCGGGGCCGGCAAAGTCAGAGAAACCTTCCAAAGACTAGCAGACCAGTAGACTGAGATCAACAAAATAACCTCAGTCGACTAACTCATGAGGGTGAGTCGCTCTGGACGAGTTGCGCCAGGGCACGTTTCCAAGAGCGGCGAACAGGGTAGCAATAGAGAAGGATAGCGAAAGATACAAGACCGGCGCCATACGTGTAGAACTCATTACCGGTCATAACTGTTGCAGTGAACCCTAAAATCGCTGTTGCCGCTCCCAACAAGGCTACCAGAAGCGTTGTCCGCTGGAGAGTTTGAAGCAAGCCCGAAGCGCCCCGCAGAGCACCGATGTCTTGTAACCGCATGGTCGAAAATCTGGTGCGCCGGAGTGCGACTGCGCCCAACCCGAAGATTAGAATCGTAATCCGCAGGGCAATGTCCAACGACGGGTTATTCTGTTCAACCAGAAATCCCTTAGAGAAATAAGCCACGATGCATAAGAGCGCCGTCACCCCAATAAACGCCAGAACCGTGGTGGCCGCAGCCTTGTGACGCCGGATAAGTTCAGCGTCGATCTTTGCAGCCGGTTCGTTGGAAGGCGCCACGTGATTTCCTTAATAGGCTAGATTTGAGCACGGAATTGCTCCGTAAACATACCAGCGTGGTTAATGCAGTTCAAATAAGAACCGGCCTGCAATCTTGGATCACAGGCCGGGATCGATGTCACAGCGGAGGGCTTAACTAAGGTTTGGTGCCGGAACCATTTGCAGCACCGGGTTGCGTTGCGCTTTGATTTGGACCTTGCGGTGAACCCTGGTCCACTGTAGTCCCACGTTGAACGGGTGTTTGCGGGGTAGTGGTTGCAGGTAATTGTCCGTTGTGCTTCAACGCCTCATCAATCAGATCTGAACCTTCCTTTCCATCCTTACTGATCAGAATTCCATTTTTGCTCACGGTGACATCGGCCCTCCCTGTCACCTGCTGCATCAGATTTCCCATGAATGTTAGACGTTCAGGTCGTGGCGCATTTCTCTTATCTGGATCGGCTTCGGGAATTGGCAAGCCTATAATCTCCAATTGTTCCCGTGCTTTTTCCGAATACTCGCTATTTGGATGTTCCCGGAGTAATTGCTGGTAAAACTTAGCGGCTTCGTCGGGCTCTTCCTCGTGCTGATAGGTTGTGGCGAGTCGGAAGAGCACCTCATCCATGTACGAAAAATTAGGATATTTCTCTAATATCTCTTTAAAACGAGACTGAGCGCCCTTCAGCCCGCCTTTGCCCTGCTCGAATCGGGCCTTGTAGTAGAAGTTGCCTATCTGGAGGTGATGCATTGCCAGATTTTCCTGGACCTCCTTCAAACGCTGCTCAACTTCGGGTCGTAATTTTGTTTGAGGATGTTGTTGCAGCAGTGCCTTCAACCGTTGCTCGGCTTTTCGCGCCGGCGTGATCTCGCGATCCGGCAGCCCCATTTGTCGCATCTCGGCTTCGGCAACCTTTAACATCGCGTTTGGTGCAAGCGGATCAGTGGGAAAGAAGGTCAACCAGTCCTGGTAGGCTTGGGCTGCCTGGATCAAGGCGCTCGTTGATCCTTCGAGATAAAACGAATCTGCGATCGCTAACTTAGCAAGCGGCAGAAAAGGAGAATCAGGGTAGGTATTGATTATGGTGGTGAAAAGCAGTCTACCAGTCTCGTGACTTCCCTTTCGAACCTCGCGAGCCGCTTCTTCAAACAGGACGCGATCGCGTCCGGGCGAGACCGCTCCAGTCAATTCATCATACTTATCGCTGCCGCCGCCTCCAAGAAGCCCAAAGAACCGGCCCTTCTTCTTCTTCTTCTTTGGTGTCGCATTCGCGGCGCCACTTCTCACAGTTCTCTCACTGGCCGTCCCCTGCAAGCCTGCCTGTACTCTGACATCGATATCCGTCACTGAAGCCTCGAGCCGATCCAAGATTGTTGAATCGTAACGTTCGGAGCGCTCCTGCTTTGCTCGGATCTCACTTACCTCAGAAAGGATTGAGCCCACCTCTTTATCCAGGCCCCTGAGTCTCTCCCGAGGATCGTCTGCCGAACGTTTTTCTTTATCTGTAGTCTCCAGCGAAGAGATTGCACTATTCAATGAACGGCGCATCGCCTCTAGCTTGGAGCGCATGATTTCCAAACGCTGCATGGCTGAATGTTCGCTCTGTGCACTACCTCCCGCCTGGGCTATAGCCACGTCAGCAACAGCAAACACCAACGCCCCGCATAGTGCAAAAGCAGCAACAAAGCGAAAACTCATATCTCGATACCTCCAAAGAATCCAACCTGCTTCAGCAATAACTTTACTGAAGAAAATCAATCCGACATCAGGCGCTTTCTATACCCACTCGACTGTGGCCTCTCGTAGCTCTCGTGCCGCCGCCTCGGCATCGTCGGTTCCGAAGATCGCCGAGCCGGCGACGATTATTTCGGCTCCCGCAGCCACAACCTCCGCGATATTTTCCCGATCAATACCGCCATCGATTTCGATGCGCGCGGACAAGCCACGTTCGTCGATCATCCTCCGCAGCCGGCGAACCTTGTCTATCGCGGTCGGAATGAACTCCTGCCCCCCGAACCCGGGATTAACAGACATTACCAACACATAATCGGCGAACGGCAGCACTTCCTCAAGGTGATTAATCGGTGTTGCAGGATTAACAACCACTCCGGCGAGGGCCCCCGCCGCCTTGATTCCCATCAAGGTACGATGGATGTGAGCGTCCGCTTCGATATGTACTGAAACCATTTGAGCGCCGGCAGAAACAAACTGCTCGGCATATCTCCCAGGTTCCGAGATCATGAGGTGAGCATCAATGGGCAAAACCGTCGAACGTGAAATCGATCGAACAACCGGTAGGCCAACAGTGATATTAGGAACAAAATGTCCGTCCATCACGTCGACATGGAGGAGCGCCGCGCCACCACGTTCGACAGCCTGAATTTGCTCGCCCAGTTTCGAGAAATCTGCCGAAAGTATTGACGGCGCTATAGCGATTGTTCTGCTGCTATTGACCATTCGCTGACCAGCATGAGTCGGGTCTGATTTCCGATCAAGATCTTCAGCGATCTTACTTATCGGGACTTCTACTTGCAGAAGGTTTGGGTGTTGGTGGGCGCCTGTTCGTATTCTGATTTGATTCTGCCCCCACCCTGCTGCGATTAACGTTTACATTTGCCTCATCGCGGCTGCTGCTCGAGTCAAGCCGATTTACATTCCGGTTTGCGGCGGCACTGTTTGTATTCCTGTTGGCGTTGGTGTTCGCGTTTTCGTTTGCGTTCCGGTTCGCCGCTCTTGTTCGTCTTGGCTTCTCCTCGGGAGCGGTATTTCGATTCTCGACCGCCCTTTCTTCAGCTGCCTTCTCGTCCGTCGTTTCCGCCTCTGAGCTTTCGCCTTCCTTCGCGGCGCGACTTATATCAAGCGCCACAGTTTGCCCCACCTTGACTACCTCACCTGACCTTGGCAACTGAAACATCACCGTATTCGGACTAGCCTGGTTGCTTGGTCGGGTTGCGCGCACGCGATAGTTCAAACCGGCTTCGCTTAAGACCTTTTCAGCTTCAAAGCGGTCCTTGCCAATGACCTCAGGTACCTTGACCTCGGGGCTTAGTAATGAAAGATAGACCGTGCCCGCGAGACCAAATAAGAAAGCCACAGCGATCGCAATCACGATCCCCAGCCTCCTCAGCACGGAAAACAATTGCATTCCCAGACTCAACGAACTCAGTTCTTTCTCCAGGGCTTAGCTAAAAACCCGCAAAACACCCAAGTTGCGAAGTCTAGCACCCGGCCTTCACGAGTCGCAAGCCATCCTACTTACGTTGAAAAGCCGCAACAAAAAAACCATCTGCACCATCTCGGTGGGGCCACGTTCGTGCTTCCCCTGATTTCGTGAACAACTCTGAGTTCAAAGGCAATGCTAAAGGACTAAAATCGCGATTGCCCTCATAAAAGGCTGTTACAACGTCCTCATTCTCCTCGGGTTCAAGCGAGCAGGTTGAATATACAAGGCGCCCCCCGGGTATTACTGCCCTTGCTGCATTGAAAAGTAGCTGTTTTTGCTGCGCTGATAGGTCCCGTATGTCCCCGGCTGAGATGCGCCAGCGTATTTCAGGGTTGCGTCTCAGAGTTCCCGTACCGGAGCACGGTGCGTCCACCAATACGCGGGCAAAGCTCGCCTCCTGAAAGGGTAACGTACTGCGTCCATCGACCGCCACTGTTACGATATTGCTAATCTTCTGTGCCTTAGCGTTCTCGATAACACTCCTAAGACGTTGCGTGTGAAAGTCGGTCGCGACAACCACATCTGCTTCATTTAGTCGGCTGGCAATCAGCGTGGTTTTACCCCCAGGGGCCGCGCACAGATCCAGTACTCGTTGTCCAGTTCTTATGTCCAAGGCATCGACAACCATCTGCGAGGACTCGTCCTGAATATAGACAAGACCTTCGCGGGCCAGATCAAGCAGGAAAGTCGTTGCTCCAACTATTCGCCAGGCGCCAGTTGCTAAGTTGGAACGCGTTAGTTCCGCCCCCGCTGAACGCAGTTGGTCCAAGACCTTTTGTTCTTCAATCCGGTTGGTAACCACACGAAAAGCAGTCGGGGCCGCTTCATTATTAGCCCTCGCAATCTTTTCAGCTTGAGAAAAGCCAAATGCATCCGCCCATTTGCCTACCAGCCACTGCGGGTGTGACGTCTCTACAGCCAAACGAGCGAGGGGATCAGGAATAAGAGCGGCCGGGTTGTAATCAGGCTCCCGTGTTGCGTGGCGCAGCACTGCGTTTACGAATGCTCTTGCGGAACTAAGACCGGAAGCTCGCACCAAGTTGACCGATTCATTGACCGCCGCAGAGGCTGGTACGCGAGAGAGAAATCGCAGTTGATACAGCGCGAGTCTCAGGGCGATACGGACGGGTGGATCAAGACTGGTTACCTGCCGATCCGAGTAGTGTTCTATTAGATGGTCCAGCCACAGTTGCCGGCGCAAGACCCCCAGCACCAGTTCATGGTAGAGACCGCGATCTTTTGGCTGAAGTGTTGGTGCCTTGGTCGCCAGCAAAATCGAAGCGTAGGCGCCCTCTTCGACACGAAGTAGGGTCTCAAAAGCAGTCATGCGAGCCGGCGCTATGGAGACCGACTCTCGCCTGCCCCTCTGACTCCGAAGGTCTTTGTTCATCAACCCGAATCCTGGTTCTGTCCGAGCCTTTCTCCGACCTTCACATGTGTGCCATTCAAAAAGTCACGCAAGCTCAAGCGACGCTTTGCTTCGGGTTGGACCTCGAGCAAATGCAAGACCGTCCGATGACCACAACTCACGACAAGCTCGTCCTTTTTTACGACTAACACCTCGCCGGGTTGTGCGTCGTCCGTGTTGCTGGGCCGCGCAAGAGCTCTCCAAACGATCAGCCGCTGGGAGCGAAACGAAGTATGCGCATTGGGCCATGGCTGAAACCCCCTTACGGCTTGCTCGATCGCAAACGCGTCGTCTTTCCATCGGATCGTGCCATCTTCCCTGGTCAGCATTGGCGCTAAACTCGAATCCCGGTCATGCTGGGGCCGCGGTGTAATCACGTCCAACTGCTCCAGCGTCTCGATCAGCAGGTCTCCACCCATAACACTCAACCTTGCGGTTAACTCAGGGGCTGTCTCTCTATCTCCAATGCGCGTTCTTTGTTGCAGGAGTATAGGTCCCGTGTCGAGGGTCTCCTCCATGAACATTGTCGTGACCCCCGTATTACTTTCACCGTTCACGATGGCCCAGTTGACGGGAGCGGCTCCGCGATAAAGCGGCAGTAGAGAGAAATGAACGTTGATGCAGCCACGCTGGGGGGCACGCAAGAAATCAGCCGGAAGAATCTTGCCGTAAGCGACCACCACGGCTACCTCGGCATTATGCGAAGCAAAAAGGGAGCGTACTTCTTCAGTTTTTAAACGGGGTGGTTGATGGACGGTCAGCCCCCGTGAAAGCGCAAACTGTTTTACCGGAGGAGCCAGTAGTCGATATCCGCGCCCCGAAGCTTTGTCGGGCTGAGTCCAGACCGCCACCACCTCATGGCCCGCCTCAAGACAGCGCCGCAGCGTGGTCACAGCCGCGTCTGGAGTTCCCATAAAAACTATTCTCATAGCTGCTGCTGTAAATGGGGACAGGTGACAGTCTTTATTGCACTGTCACCCGTCCATAGGCTAGAGACGCCACTATTTAGTGGTTGCCACATCGACCCTCCGACTCGGGGTCGCCGCTTGTTTCTCCGAGCTAAGCTTTGCCTGCATGAAAAGCAGAAGGTAGTCTCTACCACCAGCTTTTGAATCGGTGCCTGACATGTTGAATCCCCCGAAAGGATGCACACCAACGAGGGCACCAGTACATTTACGATTCAGATAAAGGTTACCAACATGAAATTCCCGACGCGCTCGGACAAGTTTCTCCTCATCCGCACTGTACACCGCCCCGGTCAATCCAAACTGTGTCCCATTGGCAATTGCGAGGGCGTGATCGAAGTTGTCAGCTCTTATTACAGCCAGGACGGGACCGAAGATCTCTTCCTGCTCGATGGTTGAGCCCGGCATCACATCAGCAATGATGGTTGGTTCAATAAAGAAGCCCTGTTCACCATCCGAGCCACCACCAGCCACGAGACGGCCGCCCTCGGCTTTCCCCTTTTCGATGTAATCATTGATCGACTTGAAAGCCTTTTCATTGATAACGGCGCTCATGCCAATGGATTGATCGGTTGGATTACCTACCTTGATCTTCTCAGTACCCGCCACGATCTTGTCGACCATCGAGTCGTACACCTTCGCATCTATTATGGCTCGTGAGCAGGCCGAGCATTTCTGCCCCTGGAAACCAAAGGCTGCCTGAACTACGCCCGTCGCCGCCTCATCGAGGTTTGCGTCGTCAGCAACAATGATGGCGTCCTTGCCACCCATTTCAGCAACGACGCGTTTGATCCAGATTTGACCGTCGTGGACCTTGGCCGCGCGTTCGTTTATCCGCAGGCCTACCTCTTTCGAGCCGGTAAAAGCTATGTATCGGATCAATGGATGGTCGACAATCGTGTCGCCAACCTCTGCACCGGATCCCGTTATGAAGTTAACGACGCCTGCCGGTAAACCCGCTTCTTCAAGGATCTCAAAGAATTTGAATGCGATCGCCGGCGAGTCTGAAGACGGCTTTAACACAACTGTGTTCCCGGTGACCCAGGAAGCTACAGTCATGCCGGCCATGATGGCGAGCGGAAAATTCCAGGGTGGAATAATTGCCCCAGCCCCGAGGGGTATGTATTCAAGCCGGTTCTCTTCCCCCTGAATCTTTGTGAGCGGTTGGGGCGCCGCGTAGCGAAGCATCTCTCGCCCATAAAATTCGCAGAAATCGATTGCTTCCGCTGTATCACCGTCGGCTTCAGCCCAGGTCTTCCCCACTTCATAGACCATCCAGGCAGACATTTCATGCTTGCGCTCCCGCAGTATTGCGGCAACTCGAAACAGCAGATCAGCACGCTCGCCGGCCGGAGTATTCTTCCAGGTTCGGAAAGTTTCAGCAGCACTCTCTACCGCACGACCTGCCTGCTCTTTTGTTGCTCTCTGAAAACGGCCAACGACCTGAGCTCGATTAGCGGGATTGATGCTCTCGAACTTCTTGTCTGATGTAATTCGCTCGCCACCAATCACCAATGGGTACTCGCGGCCCAGCTCGTTCTCAACTTTCGCGAGGGCAGCCCGCATGGCCTGACCATTCTCATCTTTACTGAAATCAGTAAAGGGTTCGTTGCGGAATTCGCTCGGCATATCACCTCTCCGTATTTTGGTTTTTCCAAATACTACCACATGCAAAATGGAAACGCGGCCGCCTCGTCAGGGTCGACCGCATGCCGTTTATCTAAGAATGTAGTTTGGCGACCAACTCGCTCAGGACCATTGTCCGGACTTCTGAAGCTTTCGGATCTTTCGTTTAACCAGCTCCCGTTTAAGGGGACTCATCTTATCAATGAAAACAATCCCGTCACAGTGGTCCGTCTCGTGCAGGATACATCGAGCTGTAAGATCCATCCCGTCCAATTCAAACCAGTTTCCCTTCAAATCCTGAGCTCGCACAATTGCCCGCAAACTACGGTCGACCGCAAAAAAGATACCAGGGAACGAAAGGCACCCTTCTTCACCATTCTGGCGACCTTCAACGCGAAGGACCTCAGGGTTGATCATGACGATGCGCTGCTCAGGATCCTTGCCACCTGAACAGTCCATGACAAACAGACGCTTCGACACCCCCACCTGGACGGCTGCAAGCCCTACTCCAGGCGCAGAGTACATAGTCTCAAACATGTTGCCGACCAACTCCTTAAGCTGGCCGTCAAACTCGGTGATGGGATCACCTGGCGTGTCCAAGACGGGATCCGGCCATGTGACGATCTTTAAAAGGGCCATTCTCTTTCCACATGCTCACTTCGACAGAGCGTTTTCGATGCCAATTTTACGCTGAACGCTGCTTTCCGCCTAATTCACAGATAAGGCTGAAATCTGCCCATAATGCAGCTTGAACGCTTTCAATAACCTCGCAGTTGTTCCCGATAACCCTCGAAATTACGCCGCATTTCTCCCAAGCTGTCACCCCCAAACTTTTCGCGCATCGCGCCGGTGAGTACCAGCGCAACCATCGCTTCTCCGATGACCCCGGCTGCCGGTACCGCGGTGATGTCCGAGCGTTCAAACGCCGCCAACTCCTCCAGCTTCGTATCAATATCCACTGAGCGCAGCGGGCGGCGCAGCGTGGACAGTGGCTTGAGATGCCCCTGAATACGCAACTCTTCTCCGTTAGTGATACCGCCTTCGAGACCTCCAGCGCGGTTAGTTGCTCTTATAAACTCTCTGTTTTCCACGTTGTAGGCGATCTCGTCGTGGACTTCTGAACCAGGCAAACTACTAGCTTCGGCCCCGGCACCGATAGCAACAGCCTTAACGGCAGGTATTGACATGACTGCCTGAGCCAAAAGGCCATCGAGTTTCAGATCCCATGAAGTATGAGAGCCAAGTCCAGGAACAAGACCTTTTGTCACCACCTCAAAGATCCCACCGACCGTATCCCCGGCTTCGCGCTTTGCGTCAATTAACTCAATCATGCTTTCTTGTGCGTCCGGGTCGGCGCAGCGCAAGGGCGCATCTTCGGCAATGGCGGCGATCTGCTTCCAGGTAAGGGCGAGTGGCTGTTTGGGAATTCCCCCCAGTTGGACCACATGACTGCGAATTTCAACCCCAAACGCAGACAAAAGCTGTCTTGCAAGAGAACCGCAGGCGACACGTGCGGTGGTCTCACGGGCTGACGCACGTTCAAGAATGTCTCGGAGATCCCGGGTAGCATATTTTAAGCCGCCGGGGAGATCAGCATGCCCTGGACGAGGCCGCTTCACCCGGCGGGACTTTTCCGGCGGGAGGTCGCGGGCATCAAGCGCCATTACTTCAGTCCAGTTGGCCCAATCCCTGTTGTCAATCATCAACGCCACGGGAGAGCCGAGCGTAAGACCGTGACGCACGCCGCTAAGAATCTCCGCGTGGTCCTCCTCGATCTTCATGCGACCACCGCGCCCGTACCCCCATTGGCGTCTCTTAAGATCGCGATCAATTAACTCCAGGTCTATTGGCACGCCGGCAGGCAGGCCCTCGATAATGGCCACGAGAGCGCGACCGTGTGATTCCCCGGCGGTAGTGAATCTAATCATTGTATTGTCGTTAAGAGTAACGAACAGATCCCGAATTCTGAATCTACAAGCCCAGCAGCTCTTCTGAAAACATGTTACCGCGGCCCAGAATGACTGCCGGATCGAAGGCACGCTTCAATTCGGCCATCTCCCGCAAGTGTTCCTTTCCATATAGTATTTCCAGATACTGACGCTTGAGCTTACCAATTCCATGTTCCGCCGAAACTGTCCCCCCGTCAGCTACGGCGCGGTTTATGAACTTAAGATACAACTCTCGCGCCTTCGCGGCCTCAGTAACGTTACGAGGCAGTATATTCACATGAACATGATTGTCACCGATATGCCCAAAAATCACATATTGAAGATTGCTCGCTCGCAGAGTCTCCTCATAAAACCGCAGCATCCCCGGAAATGCCCCGTCCGGGACTGCCATATCAGTCGATACTTTGCGCTGTCCATGGCGAGCGAGCCACTCATTAACCAATGCCGGGAGCGCATGACGAAACTCTCGCAGTCTCTCCTGGTCATTTTCGTTCGCCGCAAACCACGATTCTTCGCCCAGCGCGCCATGACTCTCCAGCAAGGAGAGCCAGTGGTCCATTAACGCATCCTCAGTAGTATCAGAAGTCTCCTGCTCAAAGAAGACTGCACCGGTGGCTAATGCTGGAATTTCAGGGTACTTCTCACGTAGAAAGTTAAGCGACTCGTTGTCGAAGTACTCCAGGGCACGGGCATCCATTCCCCCTTCTCTCTGCTGAGTTCTGGTTTTAAGCGAGCGTTCGCGAGCTTCCCATACAAATGCCAGTAGCTCCGGTTCAGATCTAAAGAAGACGATGCCACTAATCAAGCCTTCTGGTCGCGACAGCAAAGTCACTTCGACCTCGGTTATCACCCCGAGCGTTCCTTCACTACCGATGAAGAGATCGATCAGGTCCAGTTTTGGGGATACATAATAACCCGACGCATGCTTCCTCGTTTGCGGCATCCGGTAGGTTGGCAAACGAGCTTTAATCGTTCTTCCGGCGGTCAGCGGCAGGCTAAAATAACCATTCTTGTCGGCCAGGATTTCATCGCGCCGAATCTCAAGCAGGTCGCCTGTGGGTAGCGCCACTTGCAGACCTCTCACGTAATCACGCGTTGGCCCATACTTAAAGGTACGTGCGCCCGAGGCATTGGTCGCAACCGTAGCGCCAAGGAAACAACTTCGCTCCGTTGGATCGGGTGGATACAACAAGCCTTCGGCGGCAACCAGCTTTTCGAAATCAGCGAGAACTATTCCGGTCTGGGCAATGGCGTGGCTACCATCAGGATCCTTGACAATCTTTCGCAACTTATTCATGCGGTCAGTTGCCAGCACAATTCCACCCTGAGGCACGCGGCCCCCAACTATTCCGGTGCCCGCGCCGGAGACGGTAACGGGGGTGGATGTACGCGTCGCTTCGGCAAGGATCTCAGAGACCTCTTGCGCGCTCTCCGGGAAGGCCACGCGCTCCGCAAAGCCCGACATGTTGCTGGCGTCCGACAGGTAAGATTGAATTTCGTCGGGCTCGCTCTTGATTAACATATTAGGCCAACTGTAGCTCCCGCTCGCGCAAATACTTGATGCGGTCGCGCAGCTCCGCAGCACGCTCGAACTCAAAGCGCTTTGCGGCCGCGCGCATCTCTGTCTCCAACCGGAGAATGGTGGCTTCGAGATTCGCCGCCGAGTACTCTTCAATCTCTTCGATTTCCAGTGGCACCTTGAAGTAGTCGGCTTCAGACGCGGTTACGAGCGTGGCCTCGATTGGCTTGACGATGGTCTGCGGAGTGATACCTTGCTCGCGATTATAAACCTCCTGGATCGCGCGTCGTCGTCGAGTCTCATCCAGCGCACGCTTCATTGAATCAGTTACACGGTCTGCGTAAAGAATTGCTTTACCTCGCGAGTTTCTGGCGGCTCGCCCAATGGTCTGGATCAGCGACTGTTCAGACCGCAGGAAGCCTTCTTTATCTGCATCGAGTATCGCAACCAGAGAGACCTCCGGCAGATCAAGGCCTTCCCGCAAAAGATTAATGCCGACCAGCACATCGAACTCGCCCCGTCTTAAATCGCGTAGAATCCTGATCCGTTCCAGTGTTTCTATGTCGGAATGGAGATACCGCACCCGTACAGCAACCTCTGTAAAATACTCCGTCAAGTCCTCGGCCATCCTCTTGGTCAAAGTAGTAACCAGCACTCGCTCGTTGCGCTCAGCGCGCTGGCGACATTCCTCAAGCAGATGATCGATCTGCCCTTTTACCGGATGCACTTCAACTTCCGGATCCATAAGACCCGTGGGCCTGATTATCTGCTCAACGACCTCTCCGGCGGTCTTCGTCAGCTCGTATGGACCCGGGGTGGCTGACACGTAGATGGTCTGTCCGGCACGCGATTCAAACTCACTGAAATTGAGCGGCCTATTGTCCAAAGCCGAGGGCAAACGAAAGCCGTATTCAACCAGTGTCCGCTTGCGTGACTGGTCTCCTTCGAACATTCCCCGAATCTGCGGAATTGTTTGATGGGACTCGTCTATGACGATGATCGTGTCGCGCGGCAGGTAATCGAGCAAAGTAGGTGGAGGTTCCCCTGGAGCTTTTCCGGTCAAATGGCGCGAGTAGTTTTCAATCCCGCGGCAAAAACCCATCTCTTTGATCAATTCCAGATCGAACATCGTCCGCTGGTGCAATCGTTGAGCCTCAAGCAGTTTACCTTCTTCAATCAGCTTAGGCTCCCACCATTCCATTTCCTCGCGAATCGACTTGAGCGCGCGCTTAATTGTGCCACGTGACATTACATAGTGGCTCTTTGGATAGATCGGAACGCGGGTCGTGTGTCGATGAATAACCTCACCGAGTAGTGGGTCGATAGTGGTAATCGAATCAATCTCATCACCCCAAAGCTCCAAGCGGTACGCCTGATCCTGGTAACTGGGAAAAATCTCGACAACATCACCTCGCACGCGAAACGTCCCACGCTGAAAGTTCACATCCGAACGCTCATACTGCAATTCCACGAGCCGCTGTAGCAACACTTCCCGTGACATTCGAGCGCCCGGCTCAAGAAATAGAAGCAAACCATAGTAAGCGTCCGGATCTCCCAGACCGTAGATACAGGACACGCTTGCGACAACAATTACGTCCCGCCGCTCGAATAATGCCCTCGTCGCCGACATACGCAGCCGGTCTATGTCATCGTTAATAATCGCTTCCTTCTCTATATAGACGTCTGATGCCGGAACGTACGCTTCGGGCTGATAGTAGTCATAGTAGGAAACGAAATACTCGACCGAGTTTTCTGGAAAGAGCGACCGGAATTCCTGATATAGCTGGGCAGCCAGAGTCTTGTTGTGAGCAAGCACAAGCGCGGGCCGTTGGGTTCGCTCAATCACACTGGCTATAGTAAAGGTCTTGCCACTGCCTGTTATCCCGAGCAATACCTGGTCTTTCGCTCCATCACCGAGGCCTCGTAACAGCGCTTCGATGGCCTGTGGTTGATCGCCCTTCGGCCTGTATTCTGAGTGAAGCTTGAATGCCATTGCAGTGCGCGATCCTAAATCCTGAGCCGCAAATAGTAAATCGTGAACGTACCGACAGGGTCCGTTCACGATTTCTGAGGACTTAAACGAGCCGCCGATCAGGCGGCGGATGGCGCAGTTTCGCGAGACTGACTGGTGATCTGATAGATCGCTTCCATGACAGCGGACCTTACTTCGGCAGGTAGCGAACCCCGCACTGCCAATCGGCGAAAAGCTGGAACAATGTCCGTCTGTCCGCTCAAGGCAAGCAACTTGACTACTGCAAGCCTTACCTCAATATTTGGATACTCCTCTATCGCTTCCATTAATGGTTCAACTTCACCGGCCTTCGCCATCAGGAAAAGAAGCGAAAAAGCGTCGTACGTCTTCTCACGACTTTCTCCTGTAAGGTGCCCAATGGCATGAGTCGCAAGTCCCGATGTCGCAAGCGAAGCGCCGATTAAGCGACGACGCTCAGATGAACCTTCCCGAAGTGCGCGAGTAAAGGAGGCCGCCCGGTCGGGTTGGAAATCGTAAAGAGCCCGGGCGGCTGCATTCCGGACCTCAGGCACTGAATCCTCAAAAGCGTTGGTGATGTGACGAAATGAATCGTCATTACCCAGTTCAGCAACCTCAATCAAAGCGGCAGCCCGGTGCGCGGGATCGTCGCTGTTGAGCTGCTCCAAGAGCTCTGGAGAAATGCCTGAATCGTCACCTACCTGAGCAATTGCTTTTTCGGCTTGAACAACGTCAATATCCTTTACTGGAACTTGCTTGCCTGTGGTGGCTTCTGGCACAGGCTCGGGCTCGGGCTCAGCAGCGACTGGCAATACATACTCCACCTCATGTTGGCCAACCTCGATACTTACCCACGCAGTCTTGCTAACTGGGTCGTCCTCAGCGACAACCGCTTCGGCAACAAGTTCGTTCGCAGTGTCAACCTCGAGATTACCCTCAGGATTGGCCGTTGACTGAGTTTCGTGCACAGCTTCCTGAGCCCTTCGACGCGCCTCCTCGTTGGCCTGTATGGCCTCACCGAGTGTTTTGGCCTCCGCCTCAATCCGGGCGTGGACCGCGGCTTCACTCTGAAGTCTGCTTTCTTCCTCACGTAGGCGAGCTTCGGCTTCCTGCCGCCGCTGTATCTCAGCCTCGATCCGCTGTTGTTGCTCTTGTGTGGCCCTTTGAAGCGAGTCAATCTCAGCTCGGATCTGCTGTTCCCTTTCGGTTTGCTGGAGCGCTTCCTCCTCAGCCTTGTTCTTAAGCGCTTCCAACTCGGCCAGGCGTTCTGTCTCTTGTTCAGCTTTGCGTTGCGCCTCCACCTCCAGGCGCTTGCGCTCTTCCTCAACCCGTTTGCGCCGTTCTTCAAGTCGTAGTAGTTCATCCTCTGCTTGACGCTGGGATTGCCCTTCAAGAAGCCCTAGTTCTGCTTTCTCAGTCTGTAGCCGCTGCTCTAATTCCGTGAGCGCTCGCTTTTCGTCGTCAATTCTCGCGCGACCCTGTTCGACCTCGGCGCGTCGCCGCGCCAACTCGGCGGTCTCATTCTGGAGCGCCTCGTGCTCGGCCCGAAGGCTCTCTCGCTCGGCCCTGTTAAGCTCCTTCGCCTCGCGCAATTTTTGCGCTTCATCAGCGAGGTATTTGGCCGCGGCTTCCCGTTCCCGTTCTTCAGCTTCAATTCGCTGTCGAGCTTCCTCTTCTGCCAGACGCCTGGCCTCATTCTCCTGATGACGCCGTGCTTGTTCTTCCCCCAGACGCTCTGCCTCTTCGACCGAGCGACGTGTCTCCTCTTCAATCAGTTGCCGCTGTTCCTCAAGGCTGCGGCGCATCTCTTCCAGACGCGCACGCCCCTCCTCCAGGGTCTGCTGGAGTTCAAGCTCGAGGCGTTGCCGCTGCTCTTCGATGCGTTGCCGCTCATGGTCTTCCGTCTGTGCCTTTTGCTCAAAGAGAAGATTCGCTCCTTCTTCAACACGTTTGCGCGCTTCTTCGACCTCGGAGCGTTGGCGGGCCAACTCCGCGGCCGCATTTCTAAGCGCCTCTTGCTCCGTGTGAAGCCTCTCCTCCTCCGCCTTACGAAGTTCTTCCGCGACGCGTAGATTGAGCACTTGCTCAGAACGCCACTTTTCCTCAGCTTCCTGCCGTTGCTGCTCTTCTGCTTCCGCTTGCTGTCGAGCTTCCTCTTCTGCCTGAAGTCTCGCCTCTTTTTCCTGCTTGCGCTGCGCCTGTTGTTGGGCCAGACGCTCTAACTCTTCAACCCAACGACGTCTCTCCTCTTCGATAAGCTGGCTCTGCTCCTCAACGCTGCGGCGCATCTCTTCCAGCCGCGCACGCTCGACCTCCGCCCTCTGCTCGAGTTCAAGCTCAAGGCGCCGCTCTTCCTCTTCGATTCGCTGTCGTTCTTGTGCTTCCGCCTGAATCCTTCGCTCCTCGAGAGTAGCCGCCTCTTGTTCCACTCGCTTCCGCGCTCCCTCGAGTTCGGTGCGCTGATGGGCCAACTCAGCAGCGGCATTTCTCAGTGCTTCCTGCTCCGCACGAAGTCTTTCTTCCTCGGCTTTACGAAGCTCTTCCGCCGCACGCAAATTGAGCTCTTCCTGGGCGCGCCATTTTGCCTCGGCCTCCTGTCGTTCCTGTTCTTCTGCTTCCGAGCTCTGTCGAGCTTCTTCTTCTGCCAGGCGTCTCGCCTCTCTTTCCTGATTCCATTGCGCCCGTTCTTCACGGAGACGCCGTTCCTCTTCAGCCCAGAGACGAGCTTCCTCTTCGAAGCTCTGACGCTGTTGCTCAGTCCGCTGGCGAATCTCTTCGAGTCGCGAGCGCTCCTCATCCAGGGCTTGTTTTAGTTCACTCTCAAGGCGCTGCCGTTCCTCTTTTAAGCGGAGTTGTTCCTGCTCTTCCTCTTGAATGCTTTCTTGAAGCTTCTGAAAGGCAACTTTCTCTTCCTCAACACGTTTTCGCGCTTCTTCGACTTCGATGCGATGTTGAGCCAGTTCAGTCGCAGCCTTTTGAAGCGACTCTTGTTCAGCCCTGAGTCGCTCCTGTTCAGCCAGGCGGAGTGCTTCCGCTTCCCGCAAGCTTCTTTCTATTTCAGCACGACGAAGTGCGTCCTCCTCACGTTTACGACGGGCCTCTGACTCGGCCTTAAACCGGAATTCCTCTTCTGCTCGAAGCCGTACAGCCTCTTCAGCTTTTCGCTGCGCTTCTTGCTCGGCAAGCTGGCGAGCAATCTCAGCCTCGGATCGTTTGCGGGCAAGATCCTCAGCGGCCTTGCGGAGGGTTTCGGCCTCGAGCCGAAATCTAGCCTCCTGTTCAGCACGGGCGCTGACCTCTTCCTCAGCTTTCAGCCGGGCTTCCTGCTCGGCGCGAAAACGGATCTCTTCTTCCTCCCTGCGCCGGGCAATCTCCCGTAATTGCAACTCCTGCTCGGCGCGCAGTTGTGACTCTATTTCCAGACGCGCCTGAGCTTCGCCTTCAGCTTTAGCGAGGGCTTCCTCCTGGGCTCTACGACGGCCAGATTCTGCCTCCGATCTCCGCCGCTCAAGCTCGGCTACAGCTTTTCGTAAAGCCTCTTCTTCCAACTGCAATCGTGCTTCCTCGGCTATCAGAGCCTCTTTCTCCCGTTCCCATTCAGCCAGGGAAGGCGTCGCTTTTGAGTCTCCAGCTTCGGAGCCATCTGTTTTTAAACTATCAAGAAATCGAAGAAACGCTTCCTCCTTTCCTACTACTTGATCAAGTGAATCACCCCCGGTATCTGGCGCCTCATCGTTCGCCACATCGGCAGATGCAAGTTCTGATTCGGAACTCAAGATTGAGTCGATTGTTTCGCGTACAAACTCCTCTGCTAGTTGCGTTTCGCGAGATAGGAGAGCATTCAGCGCAGGAAGTGATGCGGAGTCACCGATCTGTCCCATAGCACCAACCGCAGCGCTGCGAACTTCGGGTTCGCTGTCATTGAGCGCTGCTATCAGGTGCGCAGTTGCTGCCCGCGACCCGAACAACCCCAACTCCTTAGCCGCTGCCGCGCGCGCTTCCGCAGAATCAGCGGTTCTCAAAACACGCGTCGCATCTTCAAAATACCCATAGTTCATAAAGGCATGACGAGCTTGTTCGCGCTGCTGAGGATCCCCTCCTGACAGGGCTCCAAGCAACTCCGTCCAAACAACGCGGCGGCTAGCGGTCTCGCCAGAATCAATCACCGACTCGTCGTAGCGCTCACCAATTAGAAGCTTATGAACTTCGACGCTAGCGCGCTCGAAATCGACTGAGGGTATTGGTTGTTTTGCGGTCAATTGATTTTCCTCCGCGGAATACTCAAGCTCGGAAGCTGAAAGCTTCGTAGGGTCATCCAATTCGGTTTGAAATACGCTTGTCTGAACAGGTAAGGTCGCTGTGTCAGGAGAAGCTTCAGGCACGGGCTCTTGAAACGCCAGGGGTTCCAAGGGCGACATTGTCAAAGATGCCCTTTCTTCAAATGCATCGTCCAAGTCTCCGGCAAACCTCTCACCAGCGTGGTAGCCTCGCCACCGTCCTTTTCGCCTGATCCTGGATCTTAGAACTATGACCACTCCCACAAGGAACAAGAGGGCCAGAACTGTTACCAGCCACCAACCACGGAAACTTCCCACAACCCCGGTGCTGGGGTCTGGGTCTCCACCGATTTGCGCGGTCTGACCTTCACCAACCGCAGGCAAAGAGCCAGTGGTTTCTTCGACAGGGACATTTGGCTCCGAACCCGTCGTGTTTTCGGATGTGGCCGCTTCTGTATTTCCGGTCGCAAGGGGTCTCCCCTGTACACTAGGTGAGCCATTCGTAGGCGCGTTCTGCTGTCCAGTAGTCGGCGCGCTCCCCTTGACTGCGCTGGCGGTCTCTTCATTACTTTCCTGGGGAGGGGTCGGGTTCTTCCCAAATGTCGAAAAAACTACCTCGAGCCGGTTGAACCGTTGATCGACCCGCGCGGCCGCGCCAGGCTGTAATCGAAAGGACATGAGAACATTTTCGCCCTGGCTCTGAACCTGAATGTCTTCGAATCCATTGCCGCGAAAGGCGGGCTGAGAACCTGCAAAATCCGACCCTGGAAACTTCACATAGAAGCGATTCCCCTGACGGTAGGCTTCGTAATCATTCAAAGTGGAATCGGAAACAACAGAAACACGAGAGCCGTCAGGGGTTTCGGCAACACGGACCGAAATTATCCGTTTCTGATTACTCTGGGAAGCGGCGTTCTCCGGGGCCAGCCCAAACAAGAAGGCAAGCATAGTAATGACGATCAGCAGTCGCCATTCACGAGAAACAATAAACTTTAGCAAGGTCGACTTCATTGGGGCAGCGCGGAAGGAAAATGCGCACAGGCTAATTATGCAATCGTATACGCTCTCAGTCCAGAGCATTTACGAATCAAGCTGATCTACATGTACATCATAGACCGGGCTTTCTTTCGACATCTATTTTTGCGGTTACTGCTTCAACGGCGGGTTGGGGATCTAAGAATCCCCTTTGTTGTGGGGCTTCCTGGCCATCAGGCGCACTGGCCTGGTCAAGTTTGTATAGGGTTTCCAGCAGTGCAGTGGTCAGGTCTTCAGGCAGTCCATCGTAGGCGACGAGCTCTCGAAGTTGCTCTATGATTTCTGGAGTAGCTGATGAAGCAAGCAGCCGGAGGCAGGCGAGGCGAACACCTATGTTCTCGTGAGTCTTAATGGCTTCGAGGATTGGTTCGGTCATCTGCGCTTTTGATATAAGTGAGAGAATACAGAACGCTTCATAGGCAAGGCGCCGGTCTGTGCTCACTAGTCTGTCAATTTCCTGGTACACGATCCCTGCTTGAATACAGGCCCGCGCTACTTCAGTCAATGTTTCTTCATCGGCGGTCTCCATTACTCGGACATAGGCATCTGCGCGGACAAAGCCAAGCCGGCTCAAAGCACGTGCGGCGGCGGCCCGTACTTCGCGGGACTCGTCGGCCATTCCGATCAAGACCGACGGGAACACGGATTCATGATTGATAGTTGCGAGGCTTGCAATTGCGAGCGACCGAACCCCCGCATGGGGATCCTTCCTGGCAGTTTCGGCCAGCGTTTCGACCGCGATCTGAAGCGGAAACTGGCTCAGATCTTTCACAGCTCTTGACCGTTCTTCGACTTCTCCGCTATTCAGCAGGGACACCGCCGCCACCAGTTGCTCATCATCTGAAGATTCAGGTAGATCCTCAACAGATTCAGTCGGTTCGAGTTGTGTGATCTCATGCATAACGTTCGATGCAGCCATCCCCGAAACTGATTCTCCCGGCATTGATGTATCAAAGAAGTCGAGACCATCGAGCGAACAAGCACTCAATGCCCGGCTCAAAAGGCTGCTCGGCACATCTGGGTGCTTACGCGCCATATCTAACAAGGCGCCGATCGAGGAGGGAATTCTCAACTCGCCGATGCTAAGCACTGCCTGATTGCGCACGATCGGTTCCTGGTCATAGAGGGCTTCAAGGAGAAACGGAAGCGCAATTGCCGATTGCATCTCCCCCAAGGTCCGCGCCGCCAGCGTGCGCTCGAAGGCATCGGGAGCCATGAGCATCGCGGCACTTTGACGCGCCACAAAGCCGTACTCTTCCAGCGCCTCTCGAGCTTTTTTGCACATATCGTCATCAGCGCCTGGTGCTGATAAGGTCTTTATCAGTGAAGTTTCGATAGCGCGACGGTCGTCGGGCGCCCGCGACGATAAGACGTCCGTTCGGTGAGGCTGGCCCAGGACGAGTTTACCAACCTCCTGATCGATACGATACGCGCCAAAGAGTGATGGACTCGTAGCTGGTTGTTGGACGTTCGCTTTGGGTTCCTTGGACGTCCCGCCAGTCGAACCTGACCCATTGCGTGGGATGCCGGGAGTGTGCTCTGCCGCACCAAATGAGCGAGTGCCGTGCTGTTCCGCAGAAACCACATGGTCATTTTCCGGCGGAGTTTCGTGTGCAACTCGAGATGCGCCTGAAACTACATCCTGACCCGATCGGATCCTCCGCACAACGAGGAGCCCGATGATGCCAAGCAACAGAATAATTATTACGCTGGTTCCGGAAAATGCTGATGCAAGCAAACCATCCTCCTCGGTCTGACGAACTATCTGAGTTTCGGGTAGCTTTTTGACGCTTGTCCCATCCTGTTGGGGCACGATCTGACTACTCGGAACATTAGTGGTTGGCGAATTGTTTGACGCACTGGGTTCTGTGGTTGATGCGGTGACCGGCGAAGTTGCCTGAGCGGTGCCCTCGTTTTGGGAACTAGAGCCGGTGGTTTCACCGGCTGACCCTGTCACGGCAGCACCTTGTCCCCTCGATTGTTGCTGCTCCAACTTTGCTGCAATAGCGGACGTGTCTTCCCAGACCTCTCGAGGGATAACACGTGGCTCTAACTTACCCTCGAACGATAACTTTATGCCGTTCTCGGTTGTCTGGGCGATTACTTTCGCGGCCGAGGTCGTCTGAATCAAGATTTCAAGGGACTTACCGATGCGGCGCACTCTTACCCCTTTGTCAGTACGAATGCTGCCGCCTGTAGTGGCATGAGGAATAACCACATGATAGCCCTCGCTATCCTGCCACATCTGTGCTCGGCTCAAAGGACCATTTGCTACGATGGAAACAACCGTCCCACTCCCCGCTGCCTGAGTCGAAATCCCGGAAATGTTCAGCTCTCGTAGGCTCTGGGCTGAGGCGGGCATCGGCGTAACCGCAAAAACGGCAATTACCAAACCGGCAGCGATAAACAAATTGGCACACGCCAGCGGACGCGGCTGGGACCGGTAAAAGAGTCGAGCGGTATATTGCCTAAGCGATTTCATCACAAGATCAACGGTTAAGGCAGGTCAATCGGATAGCCACGTTTCAAGGCAGGCTGCCGGTGAATTCCGGCTGTACTAACTTCGTGAGTGATTGTGAGGTAAGACGACGGCTTATTGCTCGTCGCTGAACTTATAGCCGATTCCCCAGACCGTCAGCACCAACTGAGGATTCTCCGGGTTCTCTTCAACCTTGGCTCGCAGGCGATTAATATGGGAATCGATCGTGCGATCATAGCCTTCGTAGGAGTAGTCCCAGATCTTCTCGAGCAAGTACTTTCGAGGAAAAACCCGGCCCGGATTCGACGCGAACAGACGCAGCAGGTCAAACTCTTTCGGTGTCAGCTCTACCTGCCGCTCCCCAATTGTCACTTCTCGTTTTACCGGATCAATTCTGAGCCTGCCACGGACGATTGGCGCCTCGTCTTTGACACCGTCAGTGCTGGATCCACTGCGAGCACGCCGGAGGACAGATTTAATTCTGGCCTCAAGTTCTCGCAAACTAAACGGCTTGGTGATGTAATCATCTGCGCCCATTTCCAATCCGAGTACTTTATCGACTACATCATCCTTGGCGGTCAGCATAAGGATTGGCAGATAGCTGATTTTCTCTCTTAGTTCCTTGCATACCGCCAAACCATCCATTTTGGGTAACATCAGGTCTAATACGATGGCATCCGGCGGATCTTCCAGAGCCATTTTGACACCTGAGAGGCCGTCTTCAACAGTTTTGACCTCGTAACCAGCACGAGAAAAGTACTCGCTTATCGCACTGGATATGTTTTCGTCATCCTCTACCACGAGCAACGACACTTTTCGCTCTGTCGAGTCGACTACTGGATAGTTGTCTTTTGCAATTTTCTGTCTGTCAGTGGCTGCTATCATCAGAGTGATCCGTTAAAGACTGACAAGCAGGAGGCTAAGAGGGTTCGCGCCAAAAGGGGAATGGCACAACTCTGGCGGTGGGAATAGTACAAGACAAATCGGCTAAACTCAAGCCCTAAGTTTCTTCGGGTAAACCAGTTCGTACGTTACATTAAGGTTTTGACGTCTCAGATTGGGAATCTTCGGTCGCACCCCTAAGCTTGGGCCCGCTCTCTTTGTCGAGCTGATCGCTCACCAGTTTCTGATTGTTTAGCCATTTTGTTGTCCTACCGAAAAAAACGGAGTGGAGCTATCATGTGTGTCCAGCACCCAGATCTCCATCAAAGACAGGATAACCAATGACTATTAACGAAAGATCCACCCTGATTGAGAAATACAAAGCCGGATATGATGAGGTTATGGAAGCGTTGAAAGACTTCCCCACTGAATCCCTGAGTAGTCATCCGCTAGCAGGAAAATGGAGCGCTGCGGAAATTATCCATCACCTTGCCGACAGTGAAACCACCTCGGGCGTGAGGCTGAGGCGACTGCTCGTCGAGGAAAATCCCCACATCGAGGGCTACGATCAAGACCAGTTTGCCCTCCGGCTCAAATATAACGAGCGAGAAATTGGTCCAGCCCTACAGGCGTTTCAGGCAGCGCGGGACACGACGGCGCAGCTACTGACTATGATGAGTGAGGAGGATTGGAAGAGGGAGGGGGAGCATTCTGAGAGTGGCCGGTACTCTACCGAAGACTGGCTTCGCATATATGCTGACCATGCACACAATCACGCAAGGCAGATAAGAAAGTTGCATTCAGCGCTGAACGGTTAAATTTTCGCACGCTGCTTGACAAGCAACTGCCTCGCGAGGAAAATTCGTTTCGCCCTCTTAACAATTCATTCGACGCAGCGAGTGATCAAAAGTTCGTGAAATGACTCCAGCTACAATTCTGCAAACGTCAATCTCTGATCTCAAACTCGTACGGCGTGGCAAGGTGCGTGATGTTTACGAGGTTGATGATAATCATTTCTTAATAGTCGCAACCGACCGGATCTCAGCATTTGACTGTGTGCTGCCTACGCCCATAGAGCGCAAGGGTGAGGTACTGACCGCACTCTCCCAGTTCTGGTTTCATAAGCTCGAGCATATTGTCCCCAATCATTTAGTGACGACCGACATCGACGAAATGCCTGAGTCGGTTCGCAGACATTCTGAGGCTTTGCAGGGACGTTCGATGCTGGTGAAGAAGGCTGAGGTCTTCCCAGTAGAGTGCGTTGTGCGTGGCTACCTCTCAGGTTCAGGCTGGAAGGACTACCTGAGAACCGGGGAAGTGTGCGGACACAAACTACCACAGAGCCTGGTCGAATCTCAGGAGTTGCCCGAGCCAATATTTACTCCAGCAACTAAAGCAGAAGAAGGTCATGATGAGAACATAAGCGAGGCACGAGTTCGTGAGATTCTTGGCGAAGAGACAACAAGCTTCCTTCGCGACATTTCACTCAGGATCTACAAAGAGTCCCGCGAATATGCTCGCAGCCGGGGAATCATCATCGCTGATACGAAGTTCGAATTCGGCCGGCAGAAAACGGGCGAAATTATCCTTGTTGATGAGGCCTTGACCCCAGATTCGTCTCGGTTTTGGCCCCTGGCTCGATACTCCCCGGGACGATCACAGCCATCTTTCGATAAACAATTTGTGCGCGACTACCTTGAAACTTTGAGCTGGGATAAGAAGCCTCCTGCTCCCGGTATTCCTGCCGAGGTTGCGGCGGCCACCACCGCTCGCTACCTTGAAGCTTTCAGCCTCCTGACCGGAAAAGATCTATAAAGCTTTTGAAAGCCGGTCTTCCGATCCTTAGTTTGAGAAGTTTGATGCGCGCTAGACTTGAAGCCCTAATCGAAGAGATGCTTGACGGTCAAATCCTTCTCGAGGAAGCGGTTGCGGAATTCGAGAAACTGTACATTCAAAAGGCCCTTTTGAGACACCGAAAACACCTCTCAAATACTGCCAGAATTCTGGGTATCCATCGGAATACTCTCTCTAAAAGGGTCGCCGCCTACCAAAAACAGGAGCGCACCGCAACCCGCGCCGCCAAACGCGCTGCCGGTTAAAAAGCCTCGTTCCATCGCCCTGCCACCGGTTGACAACGAACTACGAAGGTTATATTCTTGGCACTCGTTTATGGAGAGTGCTAATTTGTTCCACGTCACTTTTCTAAATCCAATCAGTTTGTAATCTACCCGGTAAATCGAAAGGAGAAATCTGAGAATGGCAACGAATATCAAGCCGCTCCATGATCGCGTAATTGTGCGGCGGATAGAAGAGGGCGAACAGGTGCGCGGAGGCATTATCATTCCTGACTCTGCCAAGGAAAAGCCACAGGAAGGCGAAGTAGTGGCGGCTGGTGAAGGCAAGTACAAAGATGATGGCTCCAGGCAGTCACTTGACGTAAAAAAGGGTGATCGAGTCCTTTTTGGTAAATACAGCGGTTCAGAGATCAAGCTCGATGGGGAGGAACTCCTCATCATGCGAGAGGACGAGATTCTAGGGATCATTGAGCGGGCTGGGGCGGCTTCCGGAGCCGGCAGCAAGAAGAGCAGCAAGTAGTCGAACAGACCTTGCTGCTTTTTTGTGAAATTGACTTCTTTTAGCAGGAGAAAAGAGAGACATGGCAAAGCAAGTAATTCATGGTGAGGACTCGCGTGCGGCCATTTTGCGAGGAATCAACCAGTTGGCCGACGCGGTAAAGATTACCCTCGGTCCAAAGGGTCGCAATGTTGTAATCGACAAGAAATTTGGCTCACCGACCATCACGAAGGATGGCGTCACGGTGGCGAAAGAGATTGAACTTAAGGATGCGCTTGAGAACATGGGCGCGCAAATGGTCCGTGAGGTTGCCTCGAAGACTTCTGACGTAGCAGGGGACGGCACCACTACCGCTACCGTGCTGGCCCAGGCGATCTTTCGTGAGGGCGTGAAGACGGTCGCCGCGGGCGCCAATCCAATGGCCTTGAAGCGCGGTATTGATAAGTCAGTTGAGCGCGCCACAGCAGAGATCAAGCGGCTTGCCAAGCCTGTTAAGGGCGACGCCATCGCCCAGGTTGGCACCGTGTCAGCTAACGGCGATCAGACGATTGGTAACATTATTGCCGAGGCGATGAATAAAGTTGGCAAGGACGGCGTGATCACCGTTGAAGAGTCGAAGACAATGGAGACTTCTCTCGAAGTCGTCGAGGGGATGCAGTTCGACCGTGGTTATCTCAGCCCCTATTTCGTAACCGACCCTGAGAGAATGGAGGCGGTTCTCGAGAATCCGCTAATCCTGATTCATGAGAAGAAGATTAGTTCGATGAAAGACCTCTTGCCCTTGCTAGAGCAGGTGGCAAAAATGGGCAAGCCAATGCTAATCATTGCTGAAGATGTAGAAGGCGAAGCCCTGGCTACACTCGTCGTCAACAAGCTACGTGGCACATTGAATATCGCGGCAGTCAAAGCTCCAGGGTTCGGCGATCGACGGAAGGCCATGTTGGAGGACATTGCGATCCTGACTGGCGGTAAAGTGATCAGCGAGGATCTGGGTATCAAACTAGAGAATGTGAAGATAGAGGATCTGGGTCGCGCAAAGAAGGTCACTATTGACAAAGACAACACCACGGTCGTAGAAGGCGCCGGCAAGCAAGGCGATATCGAAGGGCGCGTCAAAACACTACGTGCTCAAATCGAGGAAACTTCATCCGACTACGACCGCGAGAAGTTACAGGAACGTCTTGCTAAGCTCGTCGGGGGCGTGGCAGTCATTAAAGTGGGCGCTGCCACGGAAACAGAGATGAAGGAAAAGAAGGCCCGGGTTGAGGATGCTATGCACGCAACTCGTGCTGCTGTTGAGGAAGGAATCGTTCCGGGCGGAGGCGTTGCACTCGTCCGAGCAGCGAAGGCCCTCGAGAAGTTCCAAACAAGCCCTGACGGCGAAGGGGATCCCGACGAACAGATCGGTGTCAACATCGTGCGCCGCGCGCTCGAAGAACCGCTGCGACAGATAGTTCAGAATGCAGGCAAAGAAGGCGCAGTAGTTGTTGAGCGGGTCCGTTCTGAGAAGAACGAAAACGTTGGCTTTAACGCCCAAACCGAGCAATACGAGGATTTGGTGAAGGCCGGAGTCATTGACCCCGCTAAGGTAACGCGTACGGCACTGCAAAACGCGGCATCAATCGCAGGATTAATGCTCACCACCGAAGCGATGGTTTCTGAACTTCCCGAGGACGATAAGTCTACCCCAATGCCGGGTGGCATGGGCGGCATGAGCGGGATGGGAATGTAAGTCTTCTCCCCAGGCTCTAAGCTTGAAAACGGCTTCGTTCCAATTGGAGCGAAGCCGTTTTTCCTACAACTGCGAGGTCAGTTAGAGGTTGCGTCGAAATCGCGCTTCCACTATCTCGCCATTTTGAACTCCGTGGTTGAAAGCAAGCTGAGGGTAGGTTGCAGACTCAGATTTCAATCCATCGATCTCAAGTTTCCGTTCAACAGCCAGAATTGCCTTTTCGTCTCCCTCGATCTCCATAAACAACCCAAAGGGCAACTCGTCGACTGCGATTTGTGTATTGTCCAGATACCAGGTCTGGCGTCTTTTCTCATATACCAACAGAGGTCTGAAGCCAAGCGCCTCGAGAATAGCCTCCATCGAATCGGGATCCCCCACCAGCGTCTCATCTTCGCGCTGATGTTTGATCTCAGAAGACGAGGGAAGGCGTTCCTTGAAAGTCAGCACTGCACTGTTTTTCAGCCGCCGCAATCGCAACACGCTGGAACCCAACTCGAGCCGGCCTCCGCTGAAAAGGGTATTCTCCTCGAAATCCTCCCCCTCGGAGATGGCTCCGACAACAGGCAAGCGACGCAAAAGCAGATCGTATTGCTGGCGAGTCAATCGGTACTTCTTTTCAATCTCAATAGCCATCAGGAATCTTCCCCGAACAAAGATCGAAAATCGCGCTGCTACTGTTGCACAGTCGCCCCATCTGTTACATAGTAGGCAATGAATTTGACTCAGAGTACTGGAATTTGGTCGAGTCCTAAAGTCTCCCCGAAATAGAACTTGCCCGGATAGCCTTGCAATTAAGAATCATGCCCCAGGCAGACAGTCTGAGCAATAGAGCCCTGATCAGCATGCTGATCTTCCTCTTGCCATGCTCGTCAATCGGTTTGAGCCAGGACAGACAAGAACCCTCCGATGTAATACGAGTTTATACAGACATCGTCCAGACAGATATTATGGTCTTTGACAAACAGGGTCGTTTTGTAGAGGGACTCCGCAAAGAAGACTTCGAAATCCAGATTGACGGTAAGCCCAAGGAGATCGACTTTCTGGAGTTGGTACGCGCAGGAAACGTGAGTGAAGACTCGCAACTGTTAGCAGCGCGTGGGTCGGGATCCTCGGCTGCAAACAATCTGGCTGGCCCCGTCCCACTTGATCGGGGCGGAACGATCTTCTTCTATGTCGACGACCTGCACCTGGATCTCGCGGGGCTGGCTGCCACGCAAAAAGTCATTACCAGTTTCATCGATAAAGAGATGGGACAGAATGACGAGGCCGCAATCACCTCTGCAAGCGGCCAAATAGGTTTCCTTCAACAGCTTACTGACAATAAATCTGTACTTCATTCGGCCCTTAAAAGACTCAAACTTCGACCCTATAGCGTCAAGGATTATCAGACTCCAATTATGTCTGAGTATCATGCTCTCATGATCGATCGCTATGATCGCGATCTCACCGATTATTTCGTCGACGAAACAATCAGAAACAATCCGGGAATGATGCGTGACATGGCCGAAAACTATGTCCAAAGCCGCGCTCGTGTGCTTTTGCAGCAGGCGGCACGTGTCACAGCTAATACTCTGACCGGGCTCGAAAACCTGGTGCGTTCGTCGAACGCTTTACCGGGGCGGAAACTCGTATTCTTCATATCGGGAGGTTTCTTTCTCGACCATAACCAGGACTCAGTCACCAGACTAAGGCGAATCACCAGCGCCGCCGCCAGGAGCGGTGTGATCATTTACTCGATGGATGCTCGAGGACTCGTGGCCAGCCTCGAAGATGCCAGCACTGGCTCCCCCTTCGACCCCACGGGCCGTCTTCAACGCGCAAATCACTCTGAACTGCGTGCGTCTCAGGACAGTTTGCATGCGCTGGCGAAAGACACCGGCGGTCGGGCAATACTCAATACCAATGTGTTGGAACCCGGACTTTCGCGAGCACTCCAGGAGACCGCTGTTTACTATCTAGTTGGATGGAAACCTGATCGGCAAAGTCAGAACCCGAAGCGATTTCGCCAGATGGAAGTAAAGATTGTGGGCCGGCCAGATCTCATCGTTCGAGTTCGTCGCGGATTTTTTGATCAGGAGCCCGAACCAGTCGTCCTAAAAGCGACGGCAAACAAACCCGCAACCCCAGCGGTCAAGCTTCAGCACGCACTTAATTCTGTACATCCTGTTAGGGACCTTTCAGTTTGGCTACGATTGAATTACGTAAGCACCCCTAATCAGGGATTAATGCTGGCAGTGTCAATGCAAGTGGGGGGCGATTTTCTCTCACCCGGCGCGGATGGGAAGTTCCGCGAAGGGGTAGTTGATATCATCGGCAGGGTATTCAATGACCGAGGACAGGTGGGCGCAAACTTCGGCGAAGAGGTTACTATGCGAGTGCCAAGTAGCGGTTCGCAGGCGTCATCCAGCAACTTCGCTTACACGCATAATATTTTTCTAGGGCCCGGACTCTACCACGTGCGTGCCTCTGCCCACGACCGAAAGACCGGTCGAGTCGGAAGCGCTCACGCCTGGATCGATATCCCAAATGTCTCTGAGCGTAAACTAGCTTTGAGCAGTTTGATGGTCGGGGAACGCACGTCGGACCAGGAGAACAACCCTGAAAACGATCAGATTCGAGTGAGTGTGGATCAGCGTTTTCAACCCGGCTCCAATCTCAGCTTTGTGGTCTTCATCTACAACGCAGCAAAATCTCCCTCAGACTCGAAGCCGGACGTTGCTCTTCAGGTACAGGTGATCCGGGACAATCAACCCGTCATGACAACCGCCTTGAAAAAGATTTCTACAGAGGACGTCGATCTTATGCGCTTGCCTTATGCGGCGATGGTACCGCTCGATTTTCCTCAGGGTAGATATCTGCTACGCGTGACAGCCATTGACAGGATTGCCAAAAGCAGCGCGGTTCAGGAAACCCGTTTTGAAATTGCCGAATCCCGATGATCAGCAGGCCATGGAAGCCAACCCGTGAACAGATCCTGGCCGCCGAAGGCAAAACCGTTCGGGATGTAATTGCGCCAAATCTGAAGATTCTCTTTTGTGGAATAAATCCCGGACTTTACACAGCCGCAGTGGGACATCACTTTGCGAGACCCGGAAATAGATTCTGGCCAGCCCTTCATGCTTCAAACTTGACACCCAGACTATTCTCAGGATTCGAGGAACGTGAACTGTTGAAGTATGGATACGGTGTGACGAACGTAGTTCCGCGGGCGACCGCCACTGCCGAGCGACTCGAACGCGACGAACTCATTGCGGGCGGAAGGAAGCTCGTAGCAAAGGTACGCCGTTACAAACCTCGATTTCTTGCCATATTGGGACTCGGGGCCTATCGCATCGCCTTTGATGATCGGAAGGCTGTAGTCGGCTGTCAGGAAAGGAGGATCGGCGAAACCATTCTTTGGGTGCTTCCCAATCCGAGTGGCCTGAATGCTCACTATCAGGTTGCGGAACTCGCCCATCTGTTTCGGCTGCTGAAAAGCGAGGTCGATGGACCAAGGAGTTAAAAAGCTGGGTGTTAAGGCCCGTTCATGAAGCTCAGTCAGCTAAGAAAAAGAGCACTGGCTGCGCTCCTTTTGTTGACGGCCTTCATCTTCCGTTTGAGTTTCGGTCTCTCGTCGGACTTTTGGACTGATGACGAAAAGCAAATATATCTGATCGGTCTGAAGTTTTATGCGACGGGGGCCTGGCCGTATTTCGGACCCGACGTCACAAACACCATTCAAATCCCTGGTGCCTTACAGGGATTGATTGTCGCTTTGCCTCTGTTTTTACTGCCGATTCCAGAAGCGCCTTACGTCTTACTAAATTTGTTATCGCTGTCGGCCCTCAGCTTTTTTGCATGGTACTGTTGCAAGCGATTGCCAAAAGTTCCTGGATGGTTCATATGGACGTGGTTACTGATTGCTCCATGGACGCTGAATCTTTCAACGCATGTCTTTAATCCTTCCTACGTCCTATTCGGAAGTGTTCTTTTCTTCATCGGCGCGCTCGAAACTTATCCGTTCCTCACCCTTAAGCTCGTACCCCTTCGGTGGGCCAATTTCCTGATGGGCTTTGGTCTCTGTTGGTTGATGCAATTTCACCTCTCCTGGATCATCCTGCTTCCATTTCTCTTGTTCTCTATCTACTTGCAGTATCGAAGAGGTGACGGAATCCTAAACAACTTAGCTTTTTTTGGGCTTGGGGCGACGATCACGGGTAGCTTGATGATCCCAACGTTTGCAAAGTACGGATTCCTCGGCGGGCTTGGTGGAACAACTGGCGTCGTGCAATTTGATTCGGCCGTGTTCCTGCGTCACCTGAATTTAGCCGAGGGTATCCTCGGAAGGTTCTTCTCTTTTGCCAGTTACGAGTTGCCGCGCTTTATCGGTAACAATACCGAGGCACGCCTAATGTTCCTCAGGGACAATTCGTGGCTGATTCCTTTTGCAATATTCCTGGGTGTGGTAGGTGTATTGCAGACTATCGCATTAATTTTTCTCTGGTTTCGCAAGCGTCTCCCACAGCAGGATTGGAGAGCAATGAAGTATCTGACACTTGGCACGCTCTGCGTTCTTTACGTCAGTTTTCTATTTTCACTAAAAGAACCCCACTCGCATACCTTCTATCTGGTGTTCCCGATTGCCATGCTTTACAGCCTTTACTGTTGGAGTCCTTTCCTGACCCGAAGGAGTTGGCAGAGCTTTGCAGTTGTATTTCTGATTTGTGGGGTAGTCTTCAGCGCGGGACTTGGATTTAACAATCTGCGCCGTAAGTCGCTTTACCTTGATCGGAAAGTGCCTGCCGCAGCAATCAGTCAGAAGGACCACACGATTCTGGGAACCAGGCGTGAGGGCTCTCGCTATTAGCTTATCTATCGCAAAACACCGGCGCTTCAGATCAGCTCTATTTCACGGGCGGAGAAAACCGGCGCAAGTGAGCGCAGAGCCTCTAACGTCTCCTTATCAACAGGTGCGTCGACCTCGATAACCGCCATCGCTTCTCCGCCACGCTCCTTGCGTCCCAAATGGAAGCGGCTGATATTGACGCCACGCTCGCCCAGGAGTGTGCCAACATGGCCAATAACACCCGGGACGTCACGGTTGCGCATCACGAGCATGTGTCCGTGGGGAATGGCTTCAATGTGAAAGCCCCCAATCTCCGTAATTCGTCCCTGACGTCCCTGACCTCCATAGTCAAAGAGTGTTCCCGCCAGGCTATGTTGCGTTGCACCAGTAACCACAGCAGAGCGAATTGCTGGCACGGAATCTGTTTGAGTTCGAAAATATGAGGTTGTTACGGTGATTCCACGTTCCTCGGCAATGATGAAGGCATTTACCGCGTTAACTCTCGCGCTAACGTCGCGCAAGAGGCCCGCTAAAAAAGCCCTCGTTACTGGGGCCGCGTCGAGCTTCACGATTTCGCCCGCGTATTCGATCTTCACTTCCCTCACCGCCTGATCCACGATTTGGGCCTGGAACCGGCCCAGGCTTTCAGCCAACTCCATGTAGGGACGCAAGGCGTGCAGTTCCCGCGCGCCAAGCGATGGAACATTCACAGCCCCTCTCAAAGCACCCGTCAGCAGATAGTCACGCATTTGCTCGGCGACGGTAAACGCCACGCCCTCCTGAGCCTCAGTAGTTGATGCCCCCAGATGTGGCGTGGCGATTACTTCTTCGAGTAATAGCAACGGGTGGTCCTTCGGCGGTGGTTCGTGCTGAAAGACATCAAGAGCTGCTCCGGCCACGATTCCAGCCTTAATTGCTTCGTAGAGTACGTCCTCATCAATGAGGCCACCTCTGGCACAATTGATGATGCGGACGCCTTTTTTCATCAACGCAAACGACTCTTTCCCAACTATTCCTTTTGTTTCCGGCGTCAACGGAGTATGCACGGTCAAGAAGTCGGCCCTGGAAAAGACCTGCTCGAGCGATGCGACTTCAATCTCCTCATCGCGGGCCTGCTCAGGAGCTATGAAGGGATCGTAGGCAACGATATTCATTCCAAACGCGTGAGCTCTACTGGCAACTGCTCGGCCTATTCTCCCCAACCCGATTATGCCCAAAGTCTTACCTTGAAGTTCCGTGCCAACGAAACTCTTTCGATCCCAATTCCCTGCTCGCAAGCTACGATTCGCCTGAGGTATCAAGCGGGCAACTGCTACGAGCAAGGCCATCGTATGTTCAGCAGTGGTAATTGTGTTAGCATCCGGGGCGTTCATAACGACGATTCCGCGCGTGGTAGCAGCCGAAACATCAATGTTGTCTACCCCAACTCCTGCTCGCCCGATCACGCGCAATCGGGGTGAAGCATCCATTAAGTCGGCCGTCACGCGAGTTTCGCTTCGCACTACCAGTCCGTCATACTCGCTTAAGGTATTGCGCAACTCATCATGAGAGAGACGAGTTCTCTTCTCCACAAGAAAGCCGGCGGCGCGAAGCGGCTCAAGCCCGCCTTCGCTTACCTCTTCAGCTACCAGGATTTTTGGAATTGTCGACATAATGATAATTCTGGATTTGATTTGGGCTCGATCAAAGCTGTGTATGGTACCAGTCAGGCAAGGGCTCGTCGAGTAGGATCAAATTGTCAGGCGCATTCTGAAAACATGATAGGACCGCATCATCGATGCAGAACTCAGGGATACTCCCGGAGGGCCAGGAATGGAAATCTTTGTCTACCGCGACGGATCTGAGCAGGTCGAGGTTGGAGTTACTCTCCAGCAACTTCCCGAGATTCTGAAGGAAGAGCGTACCGTAATTTGGATGGATCTGGAATCGCCCTCCGAGCTTGATGACCGGCTATTTCTCGACGTTTTTAGATTTCATCCCCTGACAATTGAAGACTGTCGTGTCACCAGACATCATCCCAAAGCGGAAGAGTTTCCCGAGTATCTATTCTTCATTTTTCACGCGGTGCGACCTGACCTGACGCCGGAGCGTTTCAATACGATTGAGTTGGATGGCTATCTGGGACGCAACTACGTTGTTACCTACCATCAAGTAAAGTTCGATAGCATCCAAAAGGTGAAACAGTCCATCCGTTCAAGCCCCATAATCTTCCAACGCGGGGCCTCTTTTCTCCTGCATCAGATCATAGACAGCATAGTCGACGATTACCTGCCGGTGATGGATGACTTTGACGAACGCATCCTGGTGCTTGAAGAAGATATTTTCGCTTTGAGGCGGCCAAACAAGGAGATTCTGGAAGAGATTCTCAGTCTGAAGAGAAGTCTACTTAGGTTGAAGCGCATATCATCCAAACAACTGGAGGTTCTCTATCGCATCAGCCATGGTCAGTTTCAACTCGTGTCAGGATCGGTCCTGCCATTCTATCGAGATATTTATGACCACCTGGTTCGGGTAAGCGACCTGGCAGAAAGCTATCGGGATCTTGTTAGCAGCTCACTCGATGCATATCTCTCCGTTGTTTCGAATCGGCTAAGCGAGATAATGAAGGTCCTTACAATCTTCTCTGTCATTATGCTCCCACTAACATTCCTGGCCGGTGTTTACGGTATGAACTTTGATCATATGCCGGAACTTCGCTGGCGTTACGGTTACCTGGTAGTGGTGTTGGTGATGGTTCTGATAGCCGGATCGATGCTTTTCTTTTTCTGGCGACGGGGTTGGATTGGCAGCTCCGAAGAAAAACCCAGCCGGTCACAGGCCGACACAAGTGAGAGCACTAACTAATGACGGGTCGCTCCGGCTCCTCACTCGGGTCGAATATCTTCACCCCGATCTTTGGTCCGGCCATCCGGCGCTGGAACGGGTGCTGGGCCAGTAGAACTCTCTGAAGTGCTATCCGGAATTGCTTCCTTTTCCTCCAACTCGTCCAGGGTCTCGTCGCTGGTTGCTTCGGCGAGGCGTTCTTTGGTCTTCTCTCGATCAGAAGTAGATTCGGTCATCGTGTTCCCCTTGCTAAGTAGCAATAATTAGTATAGCAGCTATCATAATCGACGATGCGACCGCTGCGTAAGCCCCGGCGACCACATCGTCTGCCATGATTCCTAAACCAGCCGGCAGCTTCTCAAGTTGCCTGGCCGGATACGGTTTGACGATATCGAAAAATCGGAACAGCAGAAATGAGATGAGAACGCTTAACCACCACCCAAACCCAATTGTGGGCATCACCGGTAAGAGCGCGATCAATTGGCCCGCAACTTCATCGATGACGACCTTTTGAGGATCTTTTCTACCGAGCAGCCGTTCGGCTCGCGAACCGGCCCAGATACCAATTAGTATCACCCCAGTAATCACCATTAACTGTGTGGCAAGGAAGATAGACCACGGCAGCACCAACGGGAAACCCTCCAGTTCGGCGACAAGCAAAATGAATTGAGAGGACAAGAATTGCAGAATCAGGAAGAGACCAATACCCACCAGCGACCCAAACGTACCTGGCGCAAGCGGAATATATCCAACACCGCAGGTTGCGATTGTCAGAGCCAGATAATCTTTCGGCGAGCGAGCCGGTTGCGGTCCAGGCACATCCGACTGTCTGGCCATTTCTGGAGGATTCAATTCATCGCTGGACTCTTTGATTGCCATTCCTTGGCTTTGCGGATCTGCAGCAGGACGCTAAATGCTAATCAACAATTCTCCCGACCAAATCGTACTCCTGCGCCTCGGTGATCTCGACTTGGACGAAATCTCCCGGTGTGCCGTGGAAGCTGGCGGGCGCATCATTGATCAGAACGCAGCCGTCTATGTCCGGCGCCTGAGTTTCAATTCGGCCATGCCAGAGCAGTTCACTCTCCTGCGATGGACCTTCAAACAAGACCCGCAGCGTTTTCCCGATTTTAGCCCTATTACGCCGGTGCGATATGCGGGATTGTTCTTTCATCAAGCGCGCACGACGCTGTCTGGCGATGGCTGGCGCAACCTTATTCGGTAAGTCGTAGGCAGGAGTGCCTTCTTCGTCCGAGTAAGTGAATACGCCAACGCGATCAAACTCTACATTGCGAACGAACTCCAAAAGTTCTGCAAAGTCTTCCTCAATTTCGCCAGGAAAACCTGTGATGAAAGTTGTCCGCACAGCTATTTCCGGAACGCGCGCGCGGACTCTTGCTATTAAACGTTCCAAACTGCGTCGGTTACCGCCACGCTTCATCAATTTCAGAACTTTCTGCGAGGCGTGCTGGAGGGGCATATCAAGATACTTCACAGCCTTGGATTCCGTCGCAAGAACGTCAAGGAATTCATCGCTGATGTGCGTCGGATAGGTATACATTACCCGCACCCACTCGATCCCTTCGGTGTGACATAGCTCCCTCAAGAGGTGGGCCAGAGCATCCGCTTTTCCAAGATCTTCGCCATAGCGTGACGAATCCTGGGCCACCAGGATCAACTCCTTTATTCCCTCTTCGGCAAGCTGGTGGGCCTCCGCCACCACCGAACCAAAACGCCGGCTACGAAAGTGGCCACGCATCTGCGGAATGAAGCAGAAAGCACAGGGGCGATCGCATCCCTCCGCAATCTTGATGAATGCATAATGACCCGGTGTGGCGAGAATGCGCGGAGTGGATTCATCGTAGAGATATGTTGCGCTTTGATTACCAATGGGAACGATCGGCAGCAGGCGCGGGTTGGCTCCTGGATCGCAAACTCTCAGGATCTCGTCAATTTGGCTCGTACCGATAAATGCATCAACTTCGGGAAGTTCAGCTTTGAGTTCCGTTCGGTACCGCTCGACGAGACATCCGGCGACAACAAGGCGCTTGGCCCGGCCCGTTGTCTTCAATTGCGCTGCTTCGATAATCGCATCGATAGACTCCTTCTTTGCTGAATCAATGAATCCACAGGTGTTTACGACAACGGTGTCCGCCTCGCCGGCATCGGCGGTTATTTCAAAACCCTTTGCCCTGAGTTTTCCCATCATGACCTCGCTATCGACGAGGTTCTTTGGACACCCAAGGCTGATGAATCCCACCTTCTTCATTTTCAGCTTATCCTGTGCGGCCTTCCCTGACCGTTACCCTTCAAACTGGCCGCCTCTCTCTCTCTCTCTCTCCATCTCTTGCAGCCAATCCTCGATCTCGTTGGCTTCCGCGAACGATAACTCGTCCGCCCCATAGCGGACGCGGTGATATGCTTGAGTTATTCGCACTGGCACATCCTGGCCCACACTCGTGGCAAATTCGAGTGGAGTTTGATCAGGACGACGACTAATGCCTCGCATCGCGAGCAACTGAATTAATCGTTCGTAGAATTCAATAGAGGATCTGTGGAACTTATCCTGCCCTTCTGAAGGAACCAAACTCGCCCTGCGACGATTTCGAAGGCGCCGAGCTAGGAACCAAAGGGCAATCAGCAGAGCCACAAACAATGGAATTAGCAATGGTCCATTGGGAGAGGAGATCTCTATATTCCTGATCTTAGCGAACCATTGTCCAAACTCTCGGCGGTAATCAAACATGAGATTGTGCAGGGACGTGGCCAGTGAACGCTGCTCCTGCTTGTCGTAACCCACGACATATTGGAACCACATCAACTCCATGGCTTCAGCATACTTTTGAAGCTGGGCAATAAAGCCGGTTCGCTGTACTTCGGACCTTCCCGCGGCTGGTGTAGGATCAAATTCAACCCACGCATCGGAGCCTGGGAAATAAACCTCAACCCATGAGTGTGCGTCGCTCTGTCTAACCGTAAAAGCTCCTGCCGCCGCATTGTATTCACCCGGCAAAAAACCGTTAACCACCCGCGCCGGGATTCCGTGAGTGCGCAGCATTACTGCCATTGCGGTCGAGAAGTACTCACAATGACCGGCCCTGATGTTAAATAGAAAATCGCTAAGGGGGTCGGGACCGCTGGCCCTCATCTTTAGGGCATATCCGTAATCGCTCTGCAAACCTGACTCAACTGCTTTGGCCGCATCATATCGAGTGCGGGCCCCCGCAGCGGTGATCATCATGCCAGCAAGCTCGGTGATCCGCGGATCCAGTTCGGCTGGAAGCTGTAAGTAACGCCGGTGATCGATTGGGAGAGAACGACGGTCCGAACGAAGCGTTTGGATGTCGGGTATGGTGGTATCGGATAGAGCTTTGTAAATAAGTCGCTCAGAATTGTGCCGGCCCGATTGAATCGCTCCCTCCCCGTCAACCCTGATGAAAGGAAATTCCCCCTGAACGGCAATCAGGCGGTTCGCGGCGAAGAGGACATTGGATTCTATGGGCTCAAGAAAAACCGTCTGCGTAGTTAGATTGTGCAGAGCTTCAGTTGTCCCCAACCTGAAAAATCCACGTTCTGCAATTTTGGCTTCGAGATTGCGGGCCTCAGAAGACTTTTTCCAGCTCTGGCCGGTGAATTCATCAAGAGCTACGCCACGCCACTTCAAACTTTGCTGCCGAGGCGTCTGCGACTCCTCGAGGCGGACTCGCATCACGACTTCATTATTCTCTTTCAGCTCGCCGATCTGTCCGAGAGTGACATTCTCCGAAAACCCGATGAAGTTTGAGATACCACCTCGACCGCGCGAAATCGTCGCAGAGCCCGTGCGGGGAACGATCAAGAAAAGCGGCAGGGCCAGACTAAATATCAGCAAAAGAAGCAGTGCGGCAACGAACGGCAGACGAGTAGCTTCAATATTGCGTCTTGGCCGATTTCCAGTGAGCTTCCGAAAAATTGAAGAGTCCGGGGGGATCAGGAGCCGGGTCTCGGCCGGTTTGGTCGCGCGTTTAGCCTTCCTGATCTCAAAAGCAGAGATCGTCGACAGAGCACAGAGCAGGTACAAGCTCAAGGTCCCAAGAAAGATGGGACTGAAGCTGAGACCTGCGGCAAGAAGGACTTCAAAGAACGAGATCAAATAGAGGAATACCCAGTCGCGGTCAGACTTAACCTGAAGAAGTTTGATTGCCGAAAGGAAGACGATCAGGTGCGCTAGAGCATTCACCCCGAGCCGTTCGGTTGGCCCCCCCATGGCCTTTTGATATTGCCAGTCAAGGAAAAACAGGGGAATTGAAAGAATCACGATCAGCAATCCCACGCGCTCGGAGATCTGCCAACTTGTACCCTCCAGTTTCCACGCCACGATCATCAGCAGCGCAAAGGAAAGCGCCAAGCCCAGGTGGAGCCCTCCGGCGAGCACAAGCGCCAACATCGCCACTGCGATCATCGCATACGAAGAAGCTCTAAAATAGGTGTCAAAAGACATAAAACTAAAACGCTCTTTGACTTATCTGGAACCGCGAATCGTTCAAGGCCAGGGAAGACTACAGAGTGGAATTATACTGTCTGGCAGGTCGAAAGGACTAAAGGGGCAGTGCTGGCAAGCGGGGAGTTGGCGACACGGCGGCGCGGTTCAGGACGTGGCGATGCGCCACGGAAACGCGGCGATGTTGCGCTGAAAACTGCGTCCCGTGTCGCCGTGGGCCCCTTGCCTATCTCTTAATTAGCCGGATCTCAAAAATCTTTGGCCAAAGTTTCCCTGTAACGAAAAGCCGATCGTTCTCATGGTCGTAAGCAATACCGTTGAGAACTGCCTCACTATCGCGGATCTCATGTCGGGGTATTAACCCGCTGAGGTCGATCCAACCTGTAACCCGGCCGTTTTTCGGGTCGATGCGCGCTATACGATCCGAATGCCAGACGTTAGCAAAGATCTCGCCTTTGATATATTCGAGCTCATTCAACTGCGTCACCGGGCCACGATCGTCTCTAACTGACAAGACTCGTTTGACCTTGAAAGTTGACGGGTCGAGAAACCGCAGACGATCCGAGCCATCGCTCATGATCAAAAGATTTTCTGTGTTGGTGATTCCCCAACCTTCGCCGTCATAACTAAACTCTGCAAGCAGGTGCAAAGTTTCGGGATCGTAGACAAAGCCCTTCCTCGACTGCCACGTTAGTTGATAGATCCGGTCTCGAAAGATGGTGATACCCTCGCCAAAGTAATGCCCGGGCAACTCTTTTTTCATCACGACCTTGCCCGTTTCCAGTTCCACCTTGCGGATGCTCGACGAACCATATTGTCCCGTGCCTTCCCAAAAATATCCCTGGTGAAATACGAGGCCTTGAGTATAGGCTTTCGGGTCATGAGGCCACGTATTTAACACCTGGTAGGAGTAGAGATCTGGTTGGCGGCGGTTGTTAGATTCGGTGTCTTCTCGAGCCCCGCAGGCGGCAAGTAACATCAGCGCCAGTACGAGGGTTTTAAGAGTCATTGCGACCACGAAGCAAGCCTAACATCAAAGAAGACTTTAATCCTTGAGTTCGAACGCGTAGAGAAGATCAGTCAGCCCAAACAGGCAAGGGTCAAACCTGGTTACTTGCCAAGACCCTCTCAATTCACCCTGAACACGAGCTCAGCCTCAACCGGTTCACTGCCATATAACCCGCCAAGACGAACTTTATGAGGGAGCTTCATACCATTGAAATCCTGATATTCAATATTGAAGTCCAACGCTGCCTTAGTACCCTGAGTAATCGGCTCAAAGTCTCCCTTGTACCCGGTTAACAGAAAGCCTTCGGCAGTCTTTTGAAAATGCGGCTTGACCGTTCGCATCGCTCTGGGATTAACAAGGCTCCATTCTGTGATGAGAAGATCACTACTCATCATCATCATCGTTACCTCCCCAGACTGGGTGGAGTAGCTGAGACGGTATTCGTTTCCGACGTTTTCAACTTTGATTTGTGTGTCTGTGTCAGGAAAGGGCGAGTCCACCATAAACATGCGCCAGGTACTAAAGAAACCGGCCACCAAACGCTGTATGTGATAGTGAATCTGGTTGACAACGAGTTGCATCTTCGGGGTAGTAAGGATGGCGGTCACTTCGTGCTTAATGGTGATAGCGCCCTTCGCATCGACAACCATCGCGAATCGCACAGCGCGAAATACTTCTAGGTTTTCCGGAGTAGCAGTGTGAGCAAGTATAACTTCCCAGTTGGGCTCGATGGTGGCCTTGAAACCTTTGAAACCGTGTCTTGCCAGGTTGTAATAGGCATCCTTCGACTGGCGAACCAGATCCTGGTGTGGACCATCCTGAGTGCCAGCATTGTGGCTGCTAACATCCTTCTTGCTCTCATCCTGTGTGCTAACTTCCTGCGTTCGACCCCCATGACCCTTAACGTCCTTGTTGGGCACTTGATAACCCGCATGGACTGATAGAGTGAGGGTAAAGACGGTGACAAGTACCACCAGCGAAGCAATCGGCTCTCTCATCATCAACTCTTATGTCGTTCCAAACGGGTGACGAGATTGTCGGCCTAACCTTCGAGTTTGCCTTCAAAAGGCTGAAAACCGGGGACACTACCTAACCCTGAAAATGGATATGATTCTTGACGGCAAAGGTGAGACATCAACCGAAAAAGCGTCTCATTAACACCCAACTTCAGTTAGGTGACTGGACCCGACCAGGAATGCGACGACGGGTTTCAACAGTTTACGATAAGCTGAGACGGCGCCGCTCTGTGGAAGTCCACTGCTATTGAGCCTGAGTCGAGGGCTTCCCCCTAGCCAAAGCTAGCTCCCCAGTTTCATACTCTTAAATAAAAAGCTCTTCGCTTGATCAACAGCAGGTAGCTCTTCAGTTGCAAATAGATCGGATCCCAGATCGTTTACAAAAGAGCCCAGCACCTCGTACAATTTTGTTGAGCGTACCCAAAAGTCTTCTGGCACCGTCCGGCTTGCTGTCAACACCTCGGCCAGCCTTTCCGGGATGCTGGCATACAATAGATCGATTCCGTTGGCCGCTTCCAACAATTCAAATCCCAACAGCACTCCCGATGCAGCGTCAGCGGCAAATAACGCATACAAGAGCCGAGGCCTTTCATTAGGCCCACCAACTCTTGCTGGAAGGGTAAAAAGATCGATTTCCAGGGTGCCGGATTTAGGCAATGCTCGCAAGGTACTTAGGACAGAGTCGTCAACCTTAAATGGCACCAGGTTCCTAACGGGCGGATCCATGGTGTTTATCTGGTCTTGCCAGACTAGTTCTGAGTCCTGGCTTTTCGGAACACGGAGTAGGAAATCATTGTCCTCTGGACCTTCAGTGAACCGAATCACACTCTCGTCGAAACTGAATCGCTCTGCAACATCAATCATTTGTGTGAGCGTGTGGATTAGCTGCCGCGCTTCAGTCTGCGTCAGGAACCACGCCAGGTACCCGGGTCGATAACAGCGAAAAGCGGGTTTCTTACGGCCAAACTTCAATCCGGAGTTTTTGATGACTTCGCGGTCTCTTTTCTCGAGGTCCGGCCCTGATTCAAACGCCAGGTGCAATTGAGGGATTTCAAAGAACATTTCGCGCGCCTGCTCACTCTGAGGATTGGATTCCAGCTCGGCTTCGAAGTCCCGCCACGCATACAAAGCATCTGATCCGCGATACACGGCGACCGCCTCATACTCCCCAAGCGCCCCCATGACACTGACAAATCCGATTTCTCCAGTATCAGGATCTTGGACACCAAAGACATCAGTCTCATCCATAAATGTCCACGGCTTGAGTTGCTGGGTCTTATGCGCGAGTTGGCAGAGTTCTTTGAATTCAGGCGCAGTGGGAGCGAGCAGTTCGTCTCGCTGAGCCTGAGCATTCAGGTTTTTACCGGACTGGTTTTTCGGAGTCTTGCTCGCATTTTGCTGATTCCCACGTGGAAACAATTCTGCCTGATTCGGTTCAGGACAGAGGTTTTGCTGGCTCGATTCATCAGGAGACTTTCGGTTTGAGACCTCTCCGGTGTTTTGCTTTGAGGCTTTGGTAGCTTTCTGTCTTTTCGTGGCGGCGCTTGTTTGATCGGAACTGTTCGACATGGCGCTATTTTAACAAGAAACACCCCGACCCTCCGATTGTAAAACACCAACTCAGTGTCTCCGTGTCTGTGGTGAGCTCGATCCTTGACTAAAAGACCGCTTCGGCGACAGAATGCGCCCGCTCTTGAAACCCGCTCGGCCTACCAAAACCGAACGGGCTTGTTGAATAAGACTTAGTTAGACCCTGTCGATGACTGACGCCGACCACAATAAGATTCTGGCAATTGGCTTCGGAGCCTTTGCGGCCATCTTCTTCTTTACCTTCTTACTCCTGGCTCTCGTCAGCGTTGGTGTATTCGTAGCTCTCGGAATCACCTTTGCCAAGGAATCCGGTGATCCAAATCAAGCGGGCATCGGAATTCTCGGCGCAATCTTCACGGTCATCTTTTATGGTGTGCTGGGACTCATCTGTGTCTTACCTCCAGGGCTCGCAAGCTGGAAGATGTTGAAACGAAAGCCACGGGCCCGATTTTGGGGAATAATCGCAGCGATCGTCGTGCTGCCAATCCTCCCGCTCGGAACTATGCTGGGCGGTTATGGTTTGTGGTTTTTCTTCGCTCACAAGACCGCAAACACGGTTGGGTCTAGCTCGTGATGGGCAAATAGAAAAGCAAAAGCCCGCGAGAACTAGAGGCTCTCGCGAGCTTTAATTAAATCCGGCGACTTCCTACTCTCCCACGCAGTTTCCCGCGCAGTACCATCGGCTCCAGCAGGCTTAACTTCCGTGTTCGGGATGGGAACGGGTGTGACCCTGCCGACAAAATCACCGGAAAAACGGTGTGATTTTTGAATTTTGATTTTCGAATTTCGATTGAAATAGCCAACCGAAATCCCACAAATCAAAAATCGCAAATCTAAAATCTAAAATCGAATAGTGACCGTCATGGGCAAGCTTCATCGTGCAAGACGCGAAGCGTTTGTTGCTTGAGTAAATTTTATGGTCAAGCCTAGGGACTGATTAGTACTGGTCAACTGAGCGCCTTTAGATATACGCGCTTACATATCCAGCCTATCAACCTCGTGGTCTACGAGGAGTCTCACAGGCAGAATTAATCTCTGGTCTGGCTTCACGCTTAGATGCATTCAGCGTTTATCCATACTCCACATAGCTACCGAGCGCTACCGCTGGCGCGATAACTCGTACACTAGAGGTCGATCCAACCCGGTCCTCTCGTACTAAGGTCAGATTCCAACAATCCTGCTCCGCCCACACCAGATAGGGACCGAACTGTCTCGCGACGTTCTAAACCCAGCTCACGTACCGCTTTAATTGGCGAACAGCCAAACCCTTGGGACCTTCTTCAGCCCCAGGATGCGATGAGCCGACATCGAGGTGCCA
>JBGSWR010000045.1:0-166069 GCA_041751855.1 Pyrinomonadaceae bacterium | reverse complement strand
TTCATCAGCTTCAACTCGAGCTAAACGAAGATGTATGCTTCCCTCGCATTAGCTTCTGTAGCTTCCAGGCCTGCGGAGAGCTGAGTGGTCCAAGCTGACTGTTCGAGCAATGGGCAGCGACAAAACTGAAGTTCGTCGGACGTACGATGTCCGACAAACTTCAGTTTGTCGTTTTTCATCAGCTTCAACTCGAGCTAAGACCGAAGATGTCTAGGCGCTTCCCTCGCCTTGGCCTCTGTAGCTTCCAGGCCTGCGGAGAGCTGAGTGGTCCAATCTGACTGTTCGAGCAGTGTTAACAAATAAGCGGGAGTAAACTGCCCTTCCGGACCTGCAATTGTTCGGCGCGTGAGTCGGGCCTCTAGAAAAAAAACATCGGTCCCAAGTAAAAGGTTATCGCTCCTTTCCAGGTTGTTCTCAAGTCCAGAGGGGCATTAGGATATTGCCAAAATGGAAGGCGTGAAGGATAAAGCATCGTGAACGTGGCTTTTGCTACATCGAGCAAACTGCCTTCTTTGACGACAGATGATCGGTCGGCGGTAGACTACTTGAAGCGGCAAAAAATCGATGTACTACCATTGGTTTGGGATTCCGATAGGCAGAAGCTCGAGGATGTCTCGGGCCTTATTATCAGGTCATGCTGGGATTATCACCTCGAGCCAGAAAAATTTCACGCATGGCTAAGAGGGATTGAAGCAGAAGGCATTCCGGTCTGGAATCCTGTGCCGGTGGTAGCGTGGAATCTCGATAAACGTTATCTGAAGGAACTGGGGGAAGGAGGCGTGTCAGTGCCTGCGACCGTTTGGTTGGAGAGGGCGTCGCAGCCTGATCTCGCCACCATTCTCAGTGAACAGGGATGGAGCAAGGCCGTCGTAAAGCCCCGGGTCTCGGCTACCGCTTACCAAACATGGGTCACCACACCTGAACAGGCCTCGGCGGATCAATCCAGGTTTAGAGAGATGTTGGAAAGAACCGGCGTGATGGTCCAACAGTTTGTCCCCGAGGTGCAGACACACGGCGAGTGGTCGTTCATCTTCTTCGAAGGTAAGTACAGTCATGCAGTGCTGAAACGGGCCAGCCAAGAAGACTTCCGCGTGCAGGATGAGTATGGCGGCTATCTCGATTCAGCGTCGCCGTCTGACGCCTTAATTGAAAAGGCAAGGAAGGTATTCGACTTGGTTGACGCTGAGTTGCTTTTTGCCCGGGTGGATGGGATTGAACGCAACGGTGAGTTCTATTTGATGGAGCTGGAATTGATCGAACCATTCCTGTATCTGGGCCGTGATCCGTTGGCTGCCGAGCGCTTTGGTGAGGCCATTATTACAGCCCTCGAGTCCGGCCGCGTTGCTAAAGCTAAGTCGATTGCTGGCGCAAGAGATCGATGTTATACGCGATCCGATACTTCTCTTCTTCCGTGAGCGAAGGTCGCAGCCTTAATTCCTCATACAGCCGCAGACTATCTTTTTGTCTGCCGATTCGGGACAAGTAGGCTGCCTTATGCTCTGCGACAAAGCTGCGACTATGCATTCGCTCGTAGCTCATCCCACGGTCGTAGCAAGCCAGCGTCTCTGTTTCTCTACCCAGTTTCTCTAAGACGAATGCCGCGTTATAGCACATCGATGCCTTGTCAACATCAGAGATGTCGCTGGCGATCAGCGCACGGAAGACCTCGAGTGCCGCTTCGTAATCACCCTTTTCAACATTTTCTGCGCCCTGTTGGGCCAAAGCAGCATATTTGGTGTAATCCAACTATCACATCCCCTTTCACTCAGCCAACGCCGAGGGATCTCAGCAGTGTAAATAAGAACCCTTTCTCAGGATAGGGACCAGGCCACCCAGCAACCACAGGTAAACAAAGAAACTATAGAAGACGGCCATGAAAACCAGGGCAATGCGCCGCCAAAGTGGTGGTTGGAGTTCTTTTGGCAGGAACTTCATATTGATGTGAAGAATGTGAAGAGAGCTGATTACCATAACGAGGCCTGCCATGTTGGCCCCTAATTGCAAAAGAATAATCGGTTGTGTCAGACGCAACGCGATGAGACCCCACACCACCGCGAGTCCAAGCACCGAGTAATACACGAACCTCACATCGCCACCACGCCAACCGCGTATCCGCCGGCTGCCACTCCAGAGGATGTCTGTAATCCCGCGCGACATCCCTTCCAGAAGGTCAAGCTGAGTTTTGAATAGGACCCAGACACTCATCATGGCCAGAATGAATGTAACCAACGCGCCACCACGGGCAGACATGGCGTGGGCCAGTTCTGCGGCGATACCAAGGCCGCGAATGTCACGACCTGGTTCCAGCGCCGAAGTGTAAAGGATGGCCGGCAAGAGCATGCCGAGTATGCCGCCGATAAAGAACACACCCCACTGGTCGAATTTCACAATCCGCCACCAGCCCCGCCAACTTTGTAGATTCTTTTCGGAAGTGTCGAAAACACTGCCGGTGTGAGCCAGCTTTACTTTCTGCCCGCCGACCGCAGCCGGGATAAAGCCGACCACCTGACCCATCCCGTAACCTTTGTCACGGGCCCAGTTCGAGACCATCAAATTGCCCACGCCACCCATTCCACAGTAGCCAACGAAGGCGCCTATGAGCAGCCAATCGGCCTCCACCGGCAGGAACTTGAATTCACGCGCCTGAAGATCGAAACCGGCGAGACCCGCGGTGGCTGCCAGCCAATATTGAGGAGCAGCAAAGATAAGACACAGGATTAGCAGGGTGCCGAGGATCACCACAATCATGATCCAATTCACTATCTCGAGCGTACGCTCGATTCGCTGTCCACTGAAAACAAGAATGGCGACGCATACCAAAAAGGCGCCGCAGCCAATCCAATAGACGGTTGTCGAGTCTGCGGTACCTGCCAGGCTTCCGGTAAAAAGAAAGAAGATCGCGCCGGCGGCGGTTGCGGCCCAGGCGGGCCAACCGGTTTGCAGAAGGAAAAGGCCGGCGTAGAACCAGGCCCAGAAGGTCGAGTGAGGTTTTGTGCGCATGAAACCCGTGATAGCGGGTTCGCCTGTATACATCGTATACCGAATCAACTCTGTATTGAGGACGGTTTGCAGAAACACTGCCACCGTTGTTAACCAGAGGAGGGCAACTCCATACTTGACGAACGTTGCTGGTCCAAGCAGCCACTCGCCGCTGCCGAGCGAGGCCCCAAGAATAATCGCTCCTGGACCGATGACTCCCAGGAGAGCGAAGCCTTTTGCTGGTGGCGGCGCGGGAAGAACGGTTGTTTTCCAGGGTTCGAGTCCTGAAAGAGCTTCTTTATGGATTACGGCCGCTGGGCCTGTGTCGATTGGCATGATGTTCTTATGTTGACCTTTGCGGTGGCCGGCACGGCGGCGCTTTGGTTCTCTACTTTGGAGCGCGGAGTCGCAAGCCCAAAGCGAAAGCGCCACCGGGCGGCGTAGTCCAAAGAGTGAGCGGAAACTGCGCCCGCTAATTGAGACCTGAGAATGCAGAAAAATAGCTAGTCAAGCCGCAGCAAACGCTTCGTGGTACCTGACCATGCCCGCGGCGGCCCCACTTAAAGCCCCCTCGCGCAACTCCAAAACCATGAACTCTTCGGGCGCGACATCATATTCGCACTTGAGTCCCAGTTCTCCTGCCGGCCGGAATCCAAAACGTGGATAGTAATCGCGATGCCCTACAACAACAACAATATCAACGTCTAAACGCCTACATTCCTCCAGGCCGTACCTTACCAGTAGCGAGCCAACCCCGCGCTGCTGAGAATCAGGAGCAACCGCCATCGGCGCGAGTCCGAAGGCAAGCTGAATAGTGCCTGGGTTCTCTATCGATACCGGGCTGAAGAATATGTGGCCGATGACCCGCTCGTTCTCGACTGCTACTGACGACACATAAGGAGCGACTGCGGACCGCAGCGCATCAACAAGGGTCGCTTCACTGGCGCCGCCGAAGGCGCGTTCGTTTACTTTCCGGACGTCGGCAAAATCAATCTGCTTTTCTGCTCGAATCGTTACCATGATATTTGCTTAAACTATTCAAAGGCGGCGAAGTTTTTTGTGCATCCGCAGTCGGTCGAAAGAGGCTCGCGACAGAAGATACTAATGACGCACGATCTGTTTTTTTAGCCTGCCGGTGGGCATGCCTCGCGCGACCATCTTGGCGCTTTCCGGGTCCCCGCCAAAGTCGTAAGCCATGTAGTTGCAGAGCTCCAGTGGAATTCCTTCGCCCGCGTTGAACTCTGGTGAATCCTGTGTGTGCATATGCAGATGAGGCGCCCCGGAGCGCCCCGAATTACCCGCGCGTCCCAAAGCCTGGCCGGCTGCAACGCGTTCGCCGGGTTTCACGCTGATCGTTCCAGGCTGGAGATGCCCAAGAAACAGGTACTCTAGTCTTCCCACTTAGACTGACTGCGGGCGAAAACTCTGGAGAAGTTCAGGGTGCCGCAGAAAGCCTCCCAGCCACACGGCGGCCAAAAACACGGCAGGACTAATGTAGGGCTCATCGTGAGCCATATGTATCACGATCGCTCCTCCCAGATAAGCCGTAAGCAACAGTAGTCCCAGAGAGTGGGTCCGCGGAATAACAAAAAGCACCGCGCTTATCAACTCGACCACTCCGATCAAAATTAGATGGTCACCGAGTCCCCACTTCTGTGACATGTCAGCCACGGCCTGCACGGCGAGCAGTTTGGCGATGGCGCTTATCAAAAGCATCGCCGTAAGCAGACCAATTAAGATCCAGGCAGCGATTCGCCGTCCCTTGCTTTGAGCCCTCATAGTTTGCCTTTCTGCCATTCAGTTCGACGAAAATATCAATACGCTTACGCAGTCAGTCGGCAAGTAAAGCCAGGTTTCTTTCCAGTCTGGTACTGGAATTCGATCTTTAACCCGTCTGAGACGCGGCCAAGATCATGCAGGATCAAGGGGTACGTTACTCCCGATTCATACTCGCCCAGTACAACAGAACCGAACACCCTAACGGTTGTTACAAGCACTATTCCCAGACTCTGGTCCAACTTCTGAACCTCAAACGTCACTGCCGGTAAGGCCCTTGACCCTTCAAACTCGACGGCATTCTTCGCCGTCAACTCCAACAGGGATCCAAGCTCGACTCTGACTCGGTCGTTGATTCTTTGAGAAGCATCGCTGTCCATTCCTGCCGGCGCCAGGGAGAACTCCCTCCCCGGATCGTAGAGACACGCCTTAACAGAGACTTGTTCGGGAACCAAAATCCCGCCGTGATAAAGCTGTGGCGCAAGGTTGGCGGTAATCGCAGCTTGCGGTTCTTTATCCAATGCTCTCTGCATGCTCTCGATGATTACGATGTGCAGTGGCCTTTGAGTAGGGTGAGAATATGTTGTGGCATCGGCTTTAACAAGGGCGCGAACATAGCTGCTCAGACCGAAGGCTTGAATAATACTTTTGACCGATTCTATGGAGCGCTCGTGTATATCAAGCAGCGTCAACTGTATCTGATCAGGGCTGAATTTCGTCGCGAGTGGGAGGGCAAGAGGAGCGAACGGACCACAGCCTGCATAGAGTATTTCAATCGGTCCCAAACCAAACCGCCTTTGTGCCTCGAGCACGGCGGCGTGGACTCCTTTGAGGAACTTCGAGGTCCTGGCGAAATCGAGGATGCAGCGAGAAGCATCTTTCGGAGAGATTGCTTTTCCTGCCGGTAGAATAGTTTCAGTCGTGTCTGCAGGGGCGCTCGAATTGTCGTTAAAGCCGCTCACTTCCGAGAGTAGAGCGTGTAGCTGATGTGCTGCGTTGCGCAATTCACCGGGACTGTCGCTGACGAGCAGTTGTTCGGTAAGCTGCTTCAAAAGCTCGGTCGCCTTCGCGGCGGGTTGGGCTTCTGCGATACTCAATCCTTAATGACCTCGAATTCAAAGTAAAGATCTTTACCTCGAAAGATATAGCACAAGTACAGTTCCCAAAATCTGCGGGTAAACCGCAAGGCGAGCCACCTCTGGTCCAGATTTACGACAAATTGTAAGCCCAGCATGCGCCAGAGATTTGCCAGCGTGACGTAGATGCGAAGCGGCTTGAGTCTGATATTGGTATAGAAAGGGAAGTTACGATGGTCATCATCATCTATGAAGTAGTTAAAGGTGTAGCTATTGAGATGATTGCGATGCGTAGGGTCGTTGGGCCAGGTTGGATTTGTGTAATGCGGTGTCACTATCCTGATCAGTCCGCCAGGCTTTGACAAGCGGACAAGTTCCGTGACGAATGCGACGACATCGGGAACATGCTCGATAACATGAATTCCGATAACTTCGTCAAACTCGCTCTCGGGAAAAGGGTAAGGAGTGACGCCAAGATCATGAATTACATCAGCATCCGTTTCTGAGTTGTAGTCGAGACCCACCGCGCCCGGATGTTTGTTGCGCCCGCAGCCCACATCAAGAATCTTCTTACCCTTGCTCATCTGCTTGCCGATCTGATGGCCCCCAGGGCCTGCCGGATTCCCCCGAGATGGTAGGCAGAATGCGCAAGGATTGCGAGTGCGCCGGAAATATCTTCTTCACCCTCCCAGCTTCTAAGACCCTTCAAAGTTTCCTGAACGCGCTCGTAGCTCTGCCTCAGACGCTGTTTCTGTTCATCCCATTCTGCCGGCGAGACAGAGCGGACGTTTTGCCAGATCTCCCGCCAATTTACTTTGCCGATCTCTTTACCATGGATCACATCATTCAAGATATCGAGATAGAAGCGAATATGTTCGACCTGGGCGGCAATGGTGGCGGAATTTTCGGTGATTGAATTCGAAGCGTCTTCCGCAGAGATGCCTTCCAGTGTCTCAAACAGGGAAGTGCCTTTATCGAGATAAATTCCATGGACGTGCGCGAAGGTCTCATCGAGGCACTGAAGAACCTCAGTCGAAAATCGCTCATGGAGTGGTTTCGCGGACATTGAATGACTCTAAAAGCCCTGAAAATGAATTCGGTGCGTCGAGAAAGCGGCTGTGTACAGGAAGCTTCCCAAATCTATGCCTTCGGCAATGACGGGTAACATACAGGAGGTCGATATAATCCGTCCAGAAGTCCGATGATGGTCCGCCTTTTGTCCCGGCCGTCGACAAGGGCCAGATGAAAAGCCAGATACCCTCGGGCTTTAGCCGAGGGAATTTCAGTTTCGGCCTCAGACCACCACCTGCCTCGCCCCATTGCTTAACGAACTGTTTTTGAGAGACCCGTACTCGTTGTGATTTCGCCAGTTATGGCGAGAAATGATGTGAAGTAAAGATAAGTCGCCATCTGCGACGAGTTGACATAAAATCGTCGTACTTGGCGACTAAGGTCGATCTTGGTGTATAATTCGTCATGGGTGACGTGTTATGGGAATGAGAACCGAATTCAGTGATGAACTTGTTCTACAAGAAATAGGTGAACGGCTAGCGCGAACGAGGCTAGAACGAAATCTCACTCAGGCGGATCTAGCCAAAACGGCCGGGATCTCTAAGCGAACGTTGGAACGCTTGGAGTCGGGCACCGCATCGACACAGTTGACGACGTTCACCAGAGTCTGTCGTGCGCTCGGACTGTTACAGCGCTTCGATGCGTTCATACCAAAGCCATTGGCTAGTCCAGTGGAACAAGTAAGGCTGTTAGGGCGAAAAAGAAAGCGGGCTTCTGGTACAAGACTCGAAAAGGCTACCCGCAAGAAATGGACTTGGGGTGAATCATCATGACTGTCGCCCAAGTTCGACTCTGGGGACGAATTATCGGCGCAGTCTCGCTTGAGGAAGGCCAGGACTATGCTGCCTTCCAATATGACTCAGACTTTGCCCAAAGTGGAATCGAGATTTCACCCCTGGTGATGCCTCTAAGTGATCGTATGGCCGGAGTTTGCTGTGGAGGCGAAATTGAATGACGGGTTACGGGATGAGATCCAAAGGGCCCACCGTCTGATGTTTCCCAATGAATAAGGATTCGTTGAGAGGATCGCACTCAATCATTAGGGAAATGGCGGCAATCGCTTCGGTCTAGATCTCACATTAATAAGTACTCACGTAACTGGAGTCCTACATCTGGTTTGCGAAGTGTAAGAACTTAGCCAACGCCTTCGGCGTTTAGAATATGCTGGGCCGTTTGATTCCCAGGGCGTTGCCCCTGGGCTGGCCTTCGCGGACACCTTCGGTGTAACGGGAAACGCCTGGCATGTGGAATGAATCATCGGCAGATTAAGGTGACCGTAGTGTGGATTTACTTAGCCGGTCTGAGTTTTTTTGATCTGGTCGCTCAACTCGATAATTTCCTCAAGCTCAAGTTGCGCGGTGCCTGATTCTTTGATGTCGATTAGCCGAGGGGTTCTGAAGATAGGGTTTCGGACGAAACTGAGGACCAGCCGATCCAATCTCTCAAGCGCTAACCTAAGGTGATTTGCCTCTACTGTTACTTTGAAGGGTTCGGCGTTCTCCGGTTCTGGCAGAGCAAGGCTCGTCTTCAGCCGGCTCGCTCGTTTTCTGATCTCGTTTGTAGCGTTACTAACGAACTTCAGATCGAGTCTGGTGCCGGTCGAAATCGCCTCGGCCAGTTCGTTGTTCGTAATCTGGAGTCGCACATAGTCTTCTCGAAGCGAAGCAAAGGTGGGTCGTCGTTGGCGTCGAGGGGTTGCAAGTCGGAGTTCATCAACCATGCGGAGCCGAAATTGCGCCTCTTCCTCCATCTGCTGTTGCTCCCGCATCTCCCGATCTGACCTCGTTGTGGTTGGTTGCCTGCCCGGTCGCTGCCCGAACGCACAGGGAGAGAGAGCCGTTGTGAGCAGCAGGGCCGCTGAAGCCCATCCCAGATACTTGAAGGAAATGCACATGCCAACTATTTTCTACCTGGTTCGTCGACTGGGCTACAAAAGCGCCAGGGAGGGGAAGGAATACCGGTCAGAAGCTTACTCGGTCCTTTCAGATGCCTCGGCGCCGCTCAGTATTCTTCAAATTTTGGTTTCCTTGAACTGATTCTACGATACGTGCCATCCGCTATTACATTATGTCCGAAGTCACACCCTCCCTCCTGACTTACGAGCAGTTTTCCGCTCTTAAACTTCATCGTAATCTTGCAGTCTTCGTCAGCAGCCTCAGGTTTGAAAATAGCTGTATCCCGCTCAATGAACGCGATGCCGCTGCCTTCACCGACATTAGCCATCCACCCGGCCGGTGTTTTGTATTCATAAGTCCCCAGAAACTGAACTCTAAGGCGCTGTTTTCCGAGCGCCCATACTTTGAAAGTGTTGCTACCGCTCTCCCATGTCCCATTGACCTGAGCGGCAGTGACGATCTTTTGCCCGATAGCTTCCGTTATTGGAAAGACTATCGGTATCACCAAGAGTAGCGCAAGCACCAGAACGATGGGTGTCTTCATCAACCAAGTCTTGGGCATTTTTATCTTCCTTTGAGGGATTGGATTTTCCGGTTGTGCCACCTGAGAGGTACGCGGGGTGCGCAACAAGCGAAATCAAAGCGGTACTTCGCTCATGAGCGCAAGAAGATTTCCGTCAGGATCGCGAAAGAATGCCATCCACAGTTCATGATCGCTCAATCGGGCAATCAGATGAGGCCTGGCTTCGAATACTAAGCCGCGTGTCGACAATGTTTCAAAAGCCTTATCAAGTTCGGCGACTTTATAGTAGATCACAGAGCCCTTCCCAGCCTGAGCGGCGGCCGGAGCATCGAGCATCAACCGCACACCATCGCAATCGAAGAAGGCGAGGCCGGGAGGAGCCTGGAAGAGAAATCTCATCCCGAGAATGTCGCGATAGAAGGCGACTGCCCGCTCGATATCGCTTACGGGAACAGCGATCTGCCCGATTTGCGATAGTCCAAAGTCGCCGGTCACTGAGTTATCCATGACTCTCCATTCAATAGAAGCTGGCCACGCAATTACGGGGCGACAGTGTCAATGATGGTAAACCTAAAATCCTGACTGCTCTCTGCCAGTTTTCGGTCCTGGTCATTGAAAGCGTGGACCTGCCAACGATAGGTGCCGCCTTGCATTGGCTTATCGATTGTGAACGAGGTTGCGTCGGTTCTTTCATTCACGTAAGGAGAGGTGACACTTGTATCTTCAGGGTGAACGCTGAACTTGTAATAAGCCGCGTCAGGATATGCTTCCCAGCTTAACTCCAGATCTTTTGCCCCGAGTTTGGCCGCTGCTTTAGGACTACTCAGTTTAAGATCGGACTTGAAGAGATGGGTTGGCGAAATGAACAGAGTCTTGTCAGCGGTGACGTCGTATTTTGCCGAACTGATTCCGCCGATGCCTGATGTGGCAAAGACGTAAGAGTCGGTATCAAAGACCCGCGCCATCAGGCCCTCGTAGGTTTTTGGCTCGACATTAACAATAACGTAGTCACCCTCTTTGTCCGTTCTTGCCGTAAAGATTCGGCCACCGCAGCCGCCGACAAAGCGGCTGAACTGTTCACATAACTTAACTTCGATGTTTTCGACGGGCTGATTGTTATATAAGACTTTGCCTTGCACGTTACCGGTCCCGGCAGCGGGTTTAACCTTCTCAACGCCAGCAACAACGGTATCTCCGGGCGACGTGGCTACAGATTCGGTCGTATTTTTGCAACCTGACAAAAAGAGCGCAGTCATTACGCAGAGATAAGCAAACAATATCTTCTTGGCTGTCATAAGCCCGAACCTTTCGTTTTCAGAACCCCGGGAATTAGGTTCAGTCTTCTTTCTGCCATGAACGAAGGCTGAGAACAAGGCGTCTTCCCTCGCACTTATCGTCTACGATCTTAAAACTTAGCTTTCCTTCTTCGTAAGTCCAATTGTACGTCCCTGTTTCCATGCTGGGCTGACCGGTACAGGCGAGCACACCCTCCTCATCAGTAACTGTGATCTGACCGCCGGACAGATCAAAACTACCTTTAACCAGGACGTTGCCATCTTTCGAGATTTGATACTTTTTATCGGTCGAAAGAGTCATCTCCCACTTACCGACCAGATTCCTTTTTGCTTCGGTGGGCACACTTTCCGGAATGTCTTCTTCAGCAACAGTCATGAAGTAGCCACCCGCTGGTGGAGATTCAGCTCTGAAGGTAAAGCCAACAAGGAAGAGCAAGGCGAGCGGCAGGAGAATTGCCAGACCAGGGTTCTGTCTTTTCATATGTTTCTCTTTTCTGAGCGGAATTCTAATCATTTTTAGGATTATTGCCTAGACTAACGCGCCTTCGCGAGATCATAACCGGCTACCCATAACTCATGAGGTAGATTAAACACCAGCGACACTATCTCGCGGCGTGGCAACTTCTCCTTCAGGTCGGGTAAACACAAATAGCGCACGCATCAACATCACGCCACAAATTCCGACCAGGGGTGAGGTGAGCAACCCGGGAAAGTAATCGGCAGCCACCGCGGAAAACAAAGGATGCGCAATGCCGTTCGCCGTGGCAGCAATGGCAAGAAACCAAAGAGGGAATAATGCCATATGGGTCTGTGATCGAAGTACCGCCAGGGAGAGGGTCCAAATTGCGATAAAGAACAGGTTAAAGGAAACGAAAAAGGCGCTGGTCCATGGGGCGAGACCAAGAAGCATCGGAAAACGCATGTGAAAGCCCGTCTGCCATTCTTCAATGAAGTGCAGGGAATGCAGCAATATGCTCGCCGCCGCAATCCGTTTGACCCACCAAGCCTCATTGCTCTTTGCTGAAGGAGTGGCGCGGGCCAGTGTCAGTAGCAGTGCAATGAGTCCACAGGCGCTCAAGCCCGCGGTCCCAATAAGAATGCTTCGAAGCTCTGCACTCATGCTCACAAGCCCGCCGCAGAAACTCTCATTCAAGCGGCTTCTTCGATCTTTTCGCTGGCCTCTTCCTGTTCTGACTCGGATGCATGTAGCTCCTCCTGCTCGCACACTGCATCGGGCTCATGGTTCAGAGCAATGAACACAGGAAAATGATCTGAACCGAAGTAGCCGAGCCGTCTGAAATCAACCAGCCTGAAGTGACGCGAAGAGAAGAAATGGTCCAGAGGGAATCTGATAATCGGATAGCGAGCGTGAAACGTGTTGTAAAAGCCGCGCCCTATTCGTGGGTCGAGCAAGCCGCTGATATTTTGAAACAGAGTGGTTGTTTTTGACCAGGCAACATCATTGAGATCTCCGAAGACGATCACCGGAACACTCTCTTTTTTAACCGCCCGGCCGACAATCACCAGTTCCGCATCACGCTCAGTGGATCTTACCTCTTCAGTTGGGAAAGGTGGTCTCGGATGCAGGCAGTGGATCGCTACCTCCTGGCCTGAAGCCAACTTTATGCGAGCGTGAATGGAGGGAACGTCATCCTGGACCAGAAACTTGACCTGCGCGTTGAGGAGCTCCAGCCGTGAATAGAGAAGCATCCCATAGGTGTTGTCCTGGGGCTGTTGCACTGAGAACTGATGAGTTTCTTCTAACTCCCTTAACTGGGTCTGCCACCAGGAGTCGGTTTCGACGGTCAGGATGATGTCTGGATCGGCCTTGCGAACAATAGCCAATAGCCGCGAGGCATCTCGATTGTTCATCAGGACATTCGCAAACAGCAAACTCACTCGCGATTCTTTAGCGCTCTTCCTGGCCTGTTGAACTTGCTTCCGCGCCAGAACCGTGTAGGGATACATCATGTAAATCTGATAAACAAGACAGACAAGCAGCGCACCTATGAGGAGGGAACTAAAGGGGCCACTGATCGCTGAGAGCAAAGGCAATGCAGTCGAAGTGAGAACAATAATGACGGCAATCTGAAGTCGGGGAAAATCCCAGATCCTGATCCACCACGAATCGTTTGGGAGCAATGGGAGCGCGGTGGCGATGATCATCATCACCCCAATCGTAATCAGTGCAACGTTCACTGATAACCTCTGCGCACCGGGACGCTTCTGCTAATAATCAATTAACCCTTCGCCTGAATCGGTTATTGAGAGGCTCTACTTCCTCTTTTTTTGGTGCTTCTCGATATAGCGAAGGGCAAATGTGTTCAGGTGGGGGCTATCTCTGAGCCCGATCTTTACCGCCTCCTGCTCTGCTTTCTCTATCGACCAGCCATCTCGCAGCACTCGTCTAATCATCCAGAAGGCGCCAACGCGAATGGCGGCGGTACAGTGAATGAAAGCCGGTCGATTCTTTGGGTCGTCAGTAATTTTCAGGAACTCGGTCACCTGCTCATCGCGAGGCTCGCCGAAGGCTACCGGGATATTGAAGTACCGCAATCCCAGATCTTTTGCCTTAGCCTCTTCTTCCTGAGCGCGGTGTTCCGTAGGTCGTCTAAGATTAATAATGGCGCGGATGCCTTCGGCCTTGAGCTTTTCAAGGTGCTCTAGCCGGGGTTGTCCCCCCGTGCAGAATTCATTGTTCACACGGAGGAAGTTCCTGATTGGGGGAGTCTCCTCCTGGGGTTTGACGGAAGTGGCCAGGAGTAGCAGAAGCGAAATGAAACTGAGCAGTATTTTCATCGGTTTGCCTCGAGAAAAAATGTCCGGCGAACTTTAGTTTGCCGCTCGTGGCTCGGACCTCAAAGGGTTCCAAGATTCTACTATTCTGAACTTACTGTTCCCATTACTCGAGAAGTGCGTTTGAACCGAAGCTCTCGCAGCACGAAATTTTTCCACGACCCGTGTTCTACTTACAGTAAAGCGCGGAAAACGACAAACTGAGGAATCTCTGATCAGGTAGTTTGGCAGATTTTCGGTTCTCAGTGTTCTCCATGTAAACAAGACCGCGACTTCTTGTTTTCTTAGCAAAGTTTCATTTTGGTATTCTGAGTCAGCGACGATCCCAGACTAAAAACCTGCGTGAATTTTCAGCCTCTCATTCTCCCCAACCTTTAGAGAGTGTGTCAAAAATAAGAGAATACCCCACTGCTTCAGCCTGGGGTTGTTTAGTTTCGGCCTAACAGAAGCCGTCTCCCCTTTATAGATACCCGAATGCTTCAGTGTGGGGTGCGTTCAAATTTGGCCGGGAGAGAGGTTCGCAGCACGCGTCTCATTCACCCTTACCTTTAAGGTTGGGGAAATGCGGCTCCTCCCTCTGATTCACGCAACCATTTTAATGGTTTCTCTCTGCCCGCCACGCCAAGCCACACCCCTTCAAACAACTTCTACTCTTCCGCACATGAGTATCCAGAGGCGTGTGTAAGAAGGAGTAGAAATGAGAAAAACCAACTGGTCTGGTCTACTCCCAAGCTTCCCTGCCGACTGCCGCGGAACCCCAACCTAAAGGTTAGGAAGAATGAGAGGTTCGTTTTCAAACTCAAGACGTCTCATTCCCTTGCGAGTGGTCTTTAGCTCGGTCTTAAGGATCATTGATTCCATGGCGTTTGGTTGCAGCTTTCGCTGCTCCGTGCCCCCGTGGTGAATTTCTTTTGAGCCTAAAAGTGGCACCACGGAGCCACCGAGAACACGGAGACCAAAGCAGAGGATCTACCAAACCATTTAATCAGAGATTCCTGAAGTCTATCGAACAATGCTAGCCGCCTTGGACACAAGATTGCGCAGCCATGTGTGGGCAGGATCCGTATGGCTCCGTTCGTGCCACAACATCACCAATCTGAAGGGTGGCATTGCAATCGGCACGGGTATCACCTGAAGCTTTAACCGCTTACTGAATTGAAGCGCCAGCCGCTGGGGCACTGTGGCTATCAGATCGGACGCCGCAACCATAAACGCGACACTCGCAAAGTGGGGGACCAGAATGGCGGAGCGACGAGAGTATCCCTTCTGCTCGAGCAGCCCGTCAATCAGTCCTGGCCCTTCCGATTTGTAGAACACCGCGACATGATGTGCATCGGCATATTGCCGCAACGTGAGCTTCTCCGCAATTGTCGGGTGCCCGGCGCGCGCGATGCAGACGTTCTTCTCTTCCCATAAAAGCTCCGAGCGCAGGCTGGTTTCCAGGGACAGCGCATCGGGATAAAAACCTATTCCCAGATCGAAAGAGTCCGTGAGGGACGAGGGGAGTGGGGGGTGAAACAGATTTCGTGGCCGGTCAATCTTGAGCGTAACACCGCCGGCCATCGCCTGAAGCTCTTTTAGCATTGGAGCAAGCAATACAATCTCAGCGTAGTCATTAGCCAACACATGAAACGTGCGGAGCGAAGCCGCGGCGTCAAATACAGGGCGCTCTTCTAACGCTGTCCGCAATCCCTCGAGGGCCGTCCGCACATGCGAGATCAGAGACTGTGCTACCGGAGTCGGCTTCATTCCATCAGGAGTTCTGACCAGCAATGGGTCATCAAAGGTACGCCGCAAGCGGGCGAGCGCGTTACTCATGGCAGGTTGACTGAGGCCCGAACGCCTGGCAGCTCGCGTAACGTTTCTCTCGATCATCAGTGATTCAAAGGCGAGCAGCAGGTTCAGGTCGAAGGATTGAATATTCATGTTGTGAATAAAGCATATTACTATAATCCATGAACTGAATCTTGCTCAAAATCGTTATGGTGTTGTCTCAATTTGTAGGGGGGTGGCCTCCGTGGCCAACCGCGGTTAAGGGTAGCCACAAAGGGCCACCCCTACAATTAAGACACCATAATGTGAAAGAAGATAGTTCAAAGAGACACCCACCGAGGAGAGGCGCCATGAAAAAGTTAGTTCAGAAGGTCACCATTGTCGCGATGTTATGTATGGTTTTCGCGCCTCTGATGGTCGCGCAGACTAATCAGGCCGAGGGTCCGGCCGAGCGACGGGCGAGGGAATTCGCCAAACTGATTGACTCTGGCAGTCGCGCCGATCTCCGAGCATATGCAGAGCAGAACTTTGCGCCGGACTTTCTAAAAATCCCTATGGCGCAGCATCTCGAGTTCTTTTCATCGGTAAAGGATGTTACTCGTGGCGTCGACGTGCACAGTTTTCAGGAGGCGAAATCAACCGAGGCGGTAGCCTTACTGAAGGCAAGGCTTACAGGCAGTTGGTTGGCCCTCCTGGTGCGTGTTGAAGCCGAGGCGCCGAATCGCATCACCGGAATCGGAATGCGCCCGCCGCGACCGCCAGCCGGAGTTCAAGCCGCAAGGAAACTTACGACCGAGCAAATGGCCGGCGAACTTAAAGATTTCATGAGCAAGCTGGTATCGGCGGACGTCTTTTCCGGGACGGTGCTGCTGGCTAAGGATGGTGTGCCAATCTTCAAAGGGGCTTACGGAATGGCGAACAAGGACTTTGAGGCGCCGAACCGGATCGACACCAAATTCAATCTTGGGTCGATGAACAAAATGTTTACGGCGGTGGCCATCGCGCAGCTTGTCGAGCGCGGTAAGCTCTCTTTCGACGATCCCCTCTCAAAATTTCTCCCGGATTTTCCAGACAAGACGTCGGCTGAAAAGATTAGGATCAAGCACCTGTTAACCCATACGGCAGGTTTGGGAGGGTATTTCAGCCAGCAGTGGGGGGAGTCGTCGCGCGCTTTATACCGCACGGTAGACGACATGATGAAACGGGCTGCTGCTGACGAAAAATTGCGATTCGAACCTGGCTCGCGATGGCAGTACAGCAACACGGGAATACTGGTATTGGGTAAAGTAATCGAGGTGGTTACCGGTCAGAGCTATTACGACTATGTGCGGGAAAACATCACTAAGCCTGCCGGAATGGTCAACACCGATTGTTACGAGCTTGATCGAGTGAATCCGAATCTGGCAGTCGGCTATCATAGGCAGATTACGGACACCGGGGTCTCCTTTACGAACAACATCTTCGAGCATGTCTTAAAGGGCGGGCCACACGGTGGCGGTTACTCTACGGTAGAGGACTTGCTGAAGTTTGACGTCGCGTTAAGAGGAAACAAGCTTGTTGGCCCGGAGTATGTCAAGCAACTGCTTTCAGCCAAGCCGGAAGTGAACTCGCCAGGTTACGGTTATGGCTTTAGCGTCAATTCTGAAATGAAGATTGCTGGGCATGGCGGTGGATTCCTGGGCATTAATTCCAATCTGGACATGTTCCTTGGCACTGGATGGACGGCTATAGTTATGTCGAACTACAGTCGTGGCGCCCAACCCGTCCAGCAGAAGTTTCGGGAGATGATCCAGTCGCAACTGGAATCTCAGGCCTCCAATCGCATCAACTGAATTCATCAATTGAGGTTAATTTCGTTCCAGGCTTTCGAACCCTTTAAGATTTAGTGGGCTGAGTTCATACCGTGTATAAATAAGTAGACCTGACTGACGTCCTCACCGTAGGATTAGGTCTCCCCCCTGGCCTCTAATCAAGAGCGAGGAAGGAACGATGGTCGATGAACGAAGCTAACTCAAGCAGGTCCAGAGGGTTCTTGGGGGATTCCCGTTTCAGAGGTTCCTGGACTCCTTTCAAGCGAAGCTGCAATGGCTTTCTTTTTTGCCTGGGCCTGAGCTTTTTTCTCGTTTCCAGCACGTTATCCTCGACTTCAGGCGCAACCCTTCCGCCTGGCTTCACTGAGACGCAGGTTGCAAGCGGGCTAAATCAACCTACGGCCATGCAATTTGCTCCCGACGGCAGATTATTTGTCTGTTTGCAGGGTGGCCAATTACGTGTCATCAAGGATGGGACATTGCTGCCCACCCCTTTCTTAAGTGTGACCACGGATCCGGTTGGCGAGCGTGGACTTCTCGGAATTGCTTTCGACCCTGACTTCCAGTTCAACAATTTTGTGTACGTCTATTACACGACTACGACATCGCCACGGCGCAATCGTGTGAGCCGATTCACAGCCAATGGAGATGTGGCAGCGCCTGGCAGCGAGTTTATCGTTGTGGAACTCGACAATCTCAGTGGTGCTACGAACCACAATGGCGGCGCAATGCATTTTGGACCAGACGGCAAGCTCTATCTTGCAGTCGGTGAGAATGCGAATCCAGCGTATGCGCAAACGTTGAGCAACCGGCACGGAAAGATCCTTCGGCTCAACTCGGACGGTTCGATCCCGGAAGACAATCCCTTCTTCGACATCGCAATCGGCGCGAACAGGTCGATCTGGGCGCTCGGCCTTCGTAACCCATTCACGTTCGCGTTTCAGCCAAAGTCTGGCCGCATGTTCATCAACGATGTTGGCCAGACTTCGTGGGAGGAGATCAACGACGGTATCGCCGGTTCCAACTATGGTTGGCCCATTACTGAAGGTCCCACCTCAGACCAGCAATTCACGGCGCCGCTTTTCAGCTACGGACACGGGCCTGGTCCTACCACCGGATGCGCGATCGCGGGAGGGGCTTTTTACAATCCAACCATAATTCGGTTTCCACTTAGCTATGTCGGGAGATACTTCTTCGCGGATCTCTGTAATGGTTGGATTCGGGTCCTGGATCCCGCGGATAACACGGTTGCAGGATTTGCGACTGGAATTGCAAATCCAGTCGATCTAAAAGTCTCTGCGGATGGCAGTCTTTACTACCTTGCAAGAGGCGCCGGCGCCGTCTTCAAAGTTGAATCCAACGCAACGTCGCCGGATCCAACGATCTTTATCGAAGGTAATACGGGCCTCGCGATCGCTTTCGACTCGGTGATTATGATGAGGGATCCCTTTCCCTTGACTACTCCCTCACATCTGAATTTGGAGCCTCGCACGCGAATTATGATTTTTGCCATCAATCTGGGGGGAGATAGTCCTGAGATAGCCGTGCGTGCTGAGGTGGGGCAACAGATGATCGCGGATCCAGGGGTGAAGTTCGTTGGGCCAGTGCCTAATCTGAACTGGGTGACGCAGATCGTGGTTGAGTTGCCGGACGGACTCAATGGCGGTCAGGACTTGTTGCTGAGTCTTGAGGTGAATGGTGTGACGAGCAACAAGGCGGGTGTGCGAATAAAATAGTATTGCGTGGCGAATTGTACCAGCGAGGGTGTGCGCGGATGTTCCAGGGAATGAAGCGTAATCCCCTAAAACTTCCCGGCGTTGAACTGTTCCATCCAAGTTTCAGGGAACCCAACACGACAAACTGAAGTTCGTCGGACAGCTTTATCACTCGTAACTCAAAGCTTCCACCGCATCCTGACGCGCGGCGCGGAGGGCAGGGTATAGAGCTCCAATGCTGCCGCCCAGCAAACCTACCAACAGCGCCACGCCGATCCATTGTGGCTCGATCTCGATTGTCAGACTCGTGAGCCTCATTACCGCAAAACGCACGGCATAAGTCAGCAATACTCCCACGACCACTCCCAGGACACTTACGAGTATTGCCTCTTTCTGAATTATCCAGGCGATGGCAGTCTTCGACATCCCGAGCGCCTTTAGTATTCCAATCTGTCTCGTCCGTTCGGTCACCGTCGTATACATCGCCAGAAGGACCACGAGAGTGCTAATCGCCGCGGCTACGCCAACCACTACGTTGAGAAACACGTTCAAGGCCGGAATGCTCGAAGCGTAGAGTTCAGGCAGATCGCGCGTGAAGATGATCTGGTCCTCGGGAAAGCGCTGCTGAATGCGGGCGGCAACCGCTTCCTGCTCCGCCGGATCGTTACAGGCAACCAGCACGGCAGAAGCCCTTCCTTCGCTACCCCCCTGATCCTGCATCGTACTTAAAGGGATCTTGATGCGCCCACCTCCAGGAGGCTCGTAAACCCCGACAATCGTAAAAGGTCGCTCGAACAATTCAACCGTTGAGCCTACTTTGGCATCTCGCTGCTGTTGCCAGACGGGATCAACAATCGCCTGGTCCCCGCCTGACAATGGGACGCCCTCACGCATAGACAGTCGGGCCAGCTTTGCATAGCTGTCGAAGTCGACGCCATCGATCAGGCGTGTGCCAAAGCCCGCATCACTCTGATCAAGAATTTGCCCGAGCGGGGTAGCGGTGCGGACGCCTTCAAGAGTAGCAATCTCATCCGCCCTCGAGACCGGCAACACGAAGGGAGCCGAGCCACCGAAGCCGATTGTGCCCGAGGCCCGGATCATGAGTTCGGCGCCGATGTTTGCTTCTCGCCGGCCACGCTCATGCAAGACACCATGGGCCAGGCCGACAGTAAAGACGATTAGGAGCACACCGACGGCCGTGCCGAAGATACTAACTGCGGTGCGTGCCGGGCGATGTGCGATGTTTGAGAATACGAGGTTATCCATAATTTGCTGTAAACGAGGGCTGCGATCAAGGAGGCGCTGCCACGCATTGGGAACAGCGCGCCATGTTAGAACGAGCAGACCAATGGAGGTCCAGAATACTATCCCGGCTTTGCGCACCAGCGCCAGGGCCACTCCCGTCGCAGCGGCAAAGCCAAGCGTTTGCAATATAACTTCGGTACCACCTTCATAGACTCCGATCGTACCCGGTACAAAGGCGAAAGCAAAGTTGATAACTTTAGTCAGTGACTCGATAATGTAGGCCTCGGCCACACGAGGAGTCAGGCCCAACATCCGCAGCGTCATAAAAACTTCGACCACACTGGCGACGTGGGAGAGCAGGTTGCAGGCGATCATGCCGAAGAATGCAGTCGGGTGATGCTTATAGAAATCGTAGACGTGGGCTTCAAGGTTGTGGATATGGTCCCGGCGCTTCAGGATCACCTTCGGGCTAAGACGCAACCGCGCCAGTTGGTCGATGGCCCAGGTGAGCATCATGATGCGGTGCCGGGCTGCCAGCGCTGTCATCAGTATCCCCAGTGAAGCCACCAATGAAATGCCAATAAGCGCGTAATAGACGAGTGGCGGCAATTGGTAGGTAACCAGCATGACGCAGGCGCCGCTCAGGATAAAAAAGACAACTGAGAGGTTATAAAGCAGGTTATCGACAACCAGAGCCGGGACGCCGTAGGTTAGCGGCACACGTTTGCGAAGCAGGGCTACCTTGGTTGCTTCACCAAGGAGCGGGCCCGTGAAGGTAAGGAAGCTGATAGCCTCACCACCGAGTCGCGCCGCAAAGGCCTGCGGGAAGCTAAGATTTCGATGTTCGGAGGGGACCGCCGCCCACATGGCGATGGTGCGAAAGACATGACGCAGGCCACTGAGGCCAAGGAGCAGAAAGAAACCGAACCCAATGCGGATTAGAGCATCAAAGATCGGCTGCAAACCAACGCGATTAAGTACGTAGACAAGCAGCACCAGCCCGAGTGCGAAGGCCAGCACCTGAAGCCAGATGAAAGATTTCTGTGATTTGTCGCTGCTGGAAGGTTCGGATTCGTCGACGAGTTTTCCTAGCTCTTCAGCCTGCCAATCGCCACTCAGATCTTGTCCGGAGGTAGTCAACGGGATGAACCTGCTCCAGTGACCGCAATGTTTGGTCGTTCCGGTACGCCAAGCAGCACTTCGGAAATGATCCTACCCGGAAACGCCCTGAACCCCTTGTCCCATAAGATCGGAATAGGGTTCTTATCATCGCGTAGTTTACCGGTTAAAGCCAGAATGGTTGGCACGAAACTCAGACTGTCATAAGGTTCTTCAATTGACCTCCCGCGCGGAATTCCGGTGTTTTCGCCGCCGGCAAATAGGAGCACCGATTGAGTTGAAATGCGGAAGAATGAACCGTGATTGCCTCCGGGATTAAACCCTCTGACATCGAAATTCCAATGGTTGTTAGCAACGAGCAGCATATCGGTTTCGGTAACCGCTCGCTGACGCTTCGTAAGGCGCCGCATGAGCCTTTCGTCCTGAGTGGGAGCCGAATCCAAAGAAAGAGGCTCGTAACGATGGCGGGCCAGCACTTCATAGAGACCGATAAGACCGTTCGAGTAATTGGTCCGATGCAGGGCTCTGAGCCATTCAAGCTCTGTATGCCACTCGTTTAACCAGGCAGCGCGCGCTTCTTTAGCGACCAGGAAGTGACGGTCTTCAAATATTCGGAGTGGTAAATCGGGTTGCCAGGCGATGGTTTCGAAATGCACGCTACCGTCTGCGATCTGTCTGAGATTTCGCACAGGTTGATAGCGAAAGCTTAATCGTCCTCGCTCATCCTCGCGTGCCAGAATAAGTGCCTGCTTTTCCGGACCACCGTAAATCCATATGACATCCCGCGCGATGTCGCGTTCAGGGAGCAGCGGCAGCACATGCTCGGCTGGAATACGCGTCCCGATGATATCTACAGGACGATTACTGACCTGGGATTGGACATTGTTCCTTACTGTTACACCATTCAGCAGGGCAAAGTAATCGATGCGTACGAAGCTCCTCTCCAGGTCGAGTGAGCCGTCTGGTTTCAAAACAAGACCTTGCGGCGCTATCGCAACAACGTAATTTTGTAATTGGTGAATCGAGTTGCGATTACCCATCGAGCGCTTTTGCAGCACATCTTCGATCTTCAGCTTGCCGGGATTAAAGTTCTCCGGGTGCAGGCTGAGGAGTCTCGTTACGCCGGCGGCATAATCACTGTATTTCTTATGAAGCTGCACCCAGCGCCCGAGCTGCACGTAGATGCGCCTGACTTCATTGTGACGGCCGAGGGCCATCTCCTCGCGGGAAAACTTCTTTGGCTGCTCGCTCCACAAGGCCCGCTGTCTATCGATACTGCGTTGCAGCGCTTGAAGCTCCTCATTCAGCTCGTCCAATTCGGTTTGCCATCCATCGCGGCGAGACTCGATTGTCTGAAAGAAAGCGGCGGTCAGGGCGCGACGAAGATTGGCAGTGAGACCCTTTTGTTGTAATTGCTGGAGCAGGATATGCAGCAGATTAAGATCGCTGTCACGTAAGTGAATTGCAGCCCGCTCGTTCCCATCAAAATCGAGCATTGCTGTCGGATAATCAGTGCTCTGTTTGTTGAGGTAGTAGGATTCGCGGGTCGTAGTGGTCACCAGCGGCACAAATGGATTGATGCCTTTGATGGCGTAGTCGAGCATGAGGCGTCGCTTGGTGATTACATGGTGGCCTCCGCCCGCAGAGCTGCCCAGAAGTTTGACGACATTGTAGCCCTGACTATAGACCTGTTCGTTGGTATTGAAGCCATGGTCTGAAACGACAATCATCGCGGTGTCTGCCGCGGCCGGACTCTTCTCTATTGCAGTCCAAACCTGACCCAGCATGTTATCGATCTTCTTAAGGGTTACCAGGTGGGATTCTCGATCGTTATTGTGATGAGCAGCGTGATCGAACTCCGTTAAGGTGAGATCAAGATACTGGATCTTCGGGTCGTCAAGTTTCGCGACCAGTTCACGTATCAGTTGATCGGAAATCGCGTCCCGAATCTCCATGCCCATGGTCCATTCGTCCAAGAGCGTTTTAGGCGAACGCTTGAACCTGTTTTCGAGCGTCTTTTGCAGAGTGACGTAACGTGGCCCTCGCTGAAATAGCGAGAGGGTCAGGTAGCGCTCATTATGCTTAAAGGCATCGATCAGCATCGGCGTACGCAAAGAATCCAACACCTCAGCCGCCGGCATATCAACGCCGGTTCCCGCCGTGGCCCTCATGTAGTAACCAAAGAAGCTGAGGTAATCATACGAATGCAAAGTATACCGATCGAACTCTACGTTTCCCTTAATTTGCAGGTGTTGTCCGGTCTCGAGAAGCGACCAGGAAGGAGCTGAAAGGCTGGTCCCTCGAACGTAGAAGTTCTCCAGACGCGTCCCCTGTTGATAAAAGATATGGTCAATCCAGGGTAGCTGGCTCTTGCGGGTTCGCGGGTCGCGCTCGCGCACATAGCGATCAACAAGATCGTAAGGCAAACCATCGCACTTGACTATGACAACCCGCTTTACCTGGCCCAAAGCGAGCGCGGGCCAGACCCCAAGCAGGACGAGAGCAACAAAGAGAATTGAGACTCGCGACACTGGCGAGTTGCGCGACCTGCATTTACTGAAGTTGTTATAGATCCGGATCATAATCAACGTTGTTCGTCTCTGGTTTCAACGGTACGAATATCTGTACGTGTATCTGAAGCAGCAACTGGCTCTCGGGGGGGCAGATCATCGTTAAGATAGGAATCGACAATTGTTCTCCAGGGGGGCTCGAGATCGGTTCGTCTTGAAATACGCAACAAGTGATCGCGCGCTCTGGGCTTATCTATTCGTGCGAGGGTGTCCAGGCACTTCCTTCGCGTTTCGGAGTCGGCTGTCTTAGCAAAGATAGCTGCAGCTGCATTGATGGCCCGGGAGTCTGTATCCTCCCCATGTTCGGCAATAAACCGAAGGGATCGCCTGACGTCAGTGAGGTCCCAGAGAATCTCGATTTGTGGGGAAGAGCGCGACACTTCCCGGAGAAAGCGGGTGTGATATGCCAGTCTTCGAGCGATGTCCAATCGCCCGTCGTTTTCCGGGGTAGCTTTCTCGCGATGAACGTATTTTCCGAACGTCAGGACTCTCGCGATCTGAAACAAGATCCGCTCAGCCTTGCCGTGTTGCAGAGGCACCAATTCAGCTCGCCGGTCACGATCGATTCGCGCCGGAAGACCATCCGGCCGGGAAGCGTAGGCCAACAGGGCCTCATACTGTTTCCTGGCAAGCTCTACTTCTGCCTGTAGACTGCTCTCAAGCGGATTAAGTGATACTACTTCGAGTCGAGTCTGAATCTGTTGCCGGAGCGCAGGCTCCATCGATTCTTGTAAGCTTAAAAGGAGTTTCAACTGAGAGTATGTACGCAGGCGCGACGGTTGATTGATGTCCATGCCGCGTCGTCCTGTGACGAAGTCAAAGATGGTGCGACCAAGAAAATAGGGCAGATCACCGAAGCGTGATAGTGAAAGCACGTTGCGCGTGACGTCTTCGAGCGCGCGCCGGGACATCTCGCGCTTCTTCGGATTCAGACCGTCACGAAAATCGACGAGGACCATCGGGATCTTGGGGTTGTCCAGGCCGTACAGCGCGAGCGGAATTAGCTCGACAGCTCGAGCACCATGGGTATCCGCGGGAACGGGACGGTTTTCAGAGTCGAAATAGCGCGTTTCAGTGTAACCGCGCCAGTTAACGAGTCTCTTATCTTTCCAGGGGTTCGCGATATTGAGAAAACGGCTACTGTAAGGCGCGGTTCGCAGGGCCGAGAGATCGGCCCGTGCTACCCACAAGATGGCGTGGGTCGTACTGCCATCGGGCATTTGCAAAGGCTCAAAAACAAGACTTTCCGCTTCCGCTCGCTGCCGCAGCAGTTCCCAGTTACGCGCTCTGGAATCTCTGGTGTTAGTTAGCTGTTTGTCGTAATAGTTTCGCAGGTGAATATCATCAACGATGCCGCCGAAAGTCTTATCTGTGAGAAGAAGACGGGCCTGGATCTCGGCCAACTCGGCGTCGGAGAAGGAAGCCGTACCGCTGGTAGCCTGATAAAGAGCCAACACCGAGAGAGCTCTTACAATGTGAGACTTGCGATAGTCGCTTGCGTTGCGCCTGTACGACCGCGTTGAAGCTTTGATCGGCGTGCCGTAGGGATCGAGCAAGATTGTTTGGAGAGCGGTCCAGAAGATCTTATCCCATACGTCGCGATCGGGAGCGGCCAGATCGAGGACAGGTGGTGGCGTCTTCGAGATCTTCTCTTTGTCAGAAACTCGGGTATAGAGGAAAGGGATTGCGCTAGCGAAGCGTTGGGCCATAGTTGGCCGAGTATAAGTCAGGGGCCAGAGGTAGCGCAGGCGATCGTTCTCGGGATCAATGTCGCCAAGTGTGTCTCGCAGCACGCTTACCATAGGGATCCAGCGGTCGGCTTCAGGACCATCAACGCTGTCAAGGCGTGCACTAATCGTCAACAGCTCGGAGCCACCATCCACTGGAAGCCGCTCGAGACGGAAGAGATCCGGACCATTTTGCCGATTTACGGAAGAGTCTGATTCCGAGCTAAGAGTTTGCGCCGTCGTAGTGATCAGCGGCAGCGGTGAAAAGATCAGAACTCCGAGAAGGAGACAACAGATTGCGCGAATGCACTTTGGAAGCGAATGGGTCATCGATAATCCTTACAAGGTTTCGAGAATACGAAAAATCATGCTATTGCTACGATCCTACGGCACTGCGTTCTCACACATGCGGGCTTTAATGCTGTCTTCAGGGTCTCTATGCTAATCGTCTGGCAAACCTTATGCCGACGTTAAAGGATAGCATCAGAGGCAAATGCCGAAAGTGAAAATCTTTTTCTCTGCTCGGATTGACTGATGCCCAGTTCCGGTATCGGGCATGCGATGCTTTAACACTGGTAAGAAGTTGCCGTAAGACTTGCGGAGACGTTCTTCGAGGGAAGTTGTGTTCGGAGGGACCGTCAATGGTGAAGGCTAGTGCCCGGTCGGAGTGGCATTTGTGTTCTGTGAGACAATTTCGTTCTCTTTACCTTCCGGGCTCGGAGATTTCCACCCGGCGCGTTCCAGCAGAGTAATTAAGAACCGGCTGGGAACGGCAAAGTTTGAAGCTTGATTTTCGGTGAAGACCGCGAAGTTGACCCCGATAACTCTGGCGGACGGACCAAACAACGGCGCCCCGGATCCGCCTTCCGCGGTTCGGGCATCATACACGATCCGGCGCGGATCGAGATCAGTAATATTTCCTTGTGTTGTCAGCGGCTGGATGCGACGGTTCTCGGCGAGATGGGCAAGGATCGGATCCAAAGCGCCATACCGTTGCAGGATTCCGCGGGATTCCGCGTCGTCAAGCAGGGCCAGCAACCGATCAATCCCAGATGGATAACCCATCATGACAACGGTCTTGCCTACCGCAAGAGCATCTGGATCGGTTTCCAGCGGCAGCGGTCGAATTACCTTCGGTATCTCGGGCAGCTCGATGATGCAAACCGCCAGGTCATCGCGCTGAGACGCCATCTTAAATTTCAAGGGGATTGCCTGCGGGTGATCGGGAAAGTAGGCATTGAGAGTTTTCAGCCTGGGTTGGCCTCTCACGCTGCTGTTCAAAGTAAGAGCACGTTCGTCGGCTATCCATGGTTGAGCAATGTGTCGATTCGTGACAACAAAGCCATCTCCAACATAAAACCCGGTGCCACTAAACTCATATTCGGCTATCGGCGCTTTGCCTTCTGGCGTCAGTACCGGAGACTCACCCGCGCTTTGAGTGGCCTCGCCGCTTTCATTCAATTGTACCTCCGGATATCGAAGCGGTCTGCCGGTCCCGGACTCGACAAAATAGTACGACCCGGCAATCAGTCCTACACCGCCGCCGTAATCGCTGCGCACCTTGACTGCCACTGAAAGGCTATTGCGCATTTCGGCGTTCGAGCGGGTTACTGCGGCCAACTCATCATTGGTCTGGGCCACCTGCTCCTTCATTTGTTGCAGTTGGGCACCCTGGTCCGAAATCAGACGGCGACTGCGTTGTCCCTCTCTGACCATCGCAAACCCGATGTAGAGAATCCCTCCAACAAGCGCTACCGCGATTGCAAGAGTGATCAATTTGGTACTGGGCTTAATCTCTTTGACCAGTTCACGGGTGAATTCTCTAAGGAATACTTTTGCGTCATCGCGGCGGGCTGTCGCGGCGGATTCGATAGCGGCCTGTTCGATAAAGGGTGCGACTTGCGATCCCGTTGCCACTGGCGCTACGACGGCCGGCAGGGATCGAATCGGAAAAAACTTGAGTTCGAGGTTCGAGGGCTGAAGGTGGACTTCGTCGCCATCCTGTATCTCGATATCTGTTTCGACTGGTTTGCCATTGTGGGTAAGTTCGAGCGAAGGGTCGAAGCCGGTTACGCGGTAGAATCCATTGGAACGTTCGAGTTCGAGTACCACGCCCCCGTTCTGCAGCCTGTTCGGAAGGCTTGAAAGTCGCAATCGCAGATCGCAGTCGTCGCAACTACCGATGCGAATATGCTGGTCGGTCAAGACTTCAGTGTGTTTGTCTTCCCCGGCGGAGATGTGGATGACGAGACCGCTGGCCATAAATCTATAACGGAAACTGTTGTTTACAAAAATTTGGGCGCCCGCGTCAGACCACTCAAATTGCCGTCAGCGGTCGTCCAGAGCGGTCGCCCTCGATGGGTATTCTACAATGACTTGGGGAGTTGCAAAAGCAGGCAGAAGGCAATAGCCAGATTCGAAGATGATCGACTTATGTCTGTCCGCGTCAACACAATGTTTTGACTCAGCCTAACAGATTTTGCTCCCCTACACCTCTTGCTACGTCCAAAAACAAAGACCACCAACTGCCGTTGGTGGTCTTTGTGATGCATTGACCGATCCTGTGGGCTAGGTCAACTATCCACCACTCCGCCACCTAACGGAAGTAGGTTGTTAAGAGAGGCTCGAGCCATCGCTATTTAAATGTCAGGCGGGCTGAAATGTCTTGCGGACACCAGTCGGCTCACGCTCCCGGCTTTAGCTTCCGCCTGGAATTCAGGCAGTGCCCGTGCTGGTCTTTGGTTGCCAGCGCAGGACCGGGCGGCGGGCGGCAGCGGCCTCATCAAGCCGGCCAATGCGAGTTAAGTGAGGAGCGTTTCGCACCAGTTCAGGATCTTCGACCGCTTCGCGTGCGATCGAAGCCATCGAGTCGATGAACTGGTCCAACTCCTGCCTTCCTACTGATTCTGTGGGCTCAATCAACATTGCTCCGGGAACGATCAGCGGGAAATAGATGGTCATCGGGTGGAAGCCATAGTCGATCAATCGCTTGGCAATATCCAGAGTATGGACCCCTTTCCGTGTCTGTCTCTTATCAGTGAAGACAACCTCGTGCATTGGCGGAGTGGGGAACGGGCGATCATAATCATTGGCAAGGCCGTGGGCAATATACCGCGCATTCAGAACCGCAGCCTCGGTAGCCTCGCGTAAGCCGTCATTGCCGTGCGTCTGAATGTAAGCTAAAGCCCGCAGCATCATTCCATAGTTCCCAAAGAAAGCTTTGACCCGGCCAATCGACTGTGGGCGATCAAAGTCGAGCCGGTAACCCTCATCTGTATCTCTTTTGACCACGCGTGGCACCGGCAGAAATGGCTCGAGCTCCTTTGTGCAGCAGCAAGGACCACAACCTGGTCCACCACCGCCATGAGGAGTCGAGAAAGTTTTGTGCAGGTTCAGGTGAATGACATCAACACCCATGTCACCCGGGCGAGCTACGCCAACCAGCGCGTTCATGTTGGCGCCATCCATATAAACGAGACCGCCGGCCTCGTGAACGATGCGGCAAATCTCCTGGATTTTCGTCTCAAACAAACCCAGCGTGTTGGGATTTGTTAGCATGAACCCCGCGACGTCACCCGCGGCGCAAAGTTGACGCAAGTGGTCTAAGTCGGTCAGTCCCGCTGATGTGGATTTAATTGTCTTTACCGAGAAACCGGAAAGGTGCGCCGAAGCTGGGTTCGTTCCGTGGGCCGAATCCGGAATCAGCATGGTACGGCGCCTTGCTGAGGCTCCTTCGCCATCGCGAGCATCGATAAAGGCGCGAACAATCATGACGCCGGTCATCTCGCCATGAGCGCCGGCGGCCGGTTGAAGCGAGACGGCAGGCAGTCCGGTAATTTCGGCGAGATGTTGTTCGAGTTCGTAGATAACCTGGAGCGCGCCCTGGGCGTCTTCCTCTGAAGCCAAAGGGTGAAGATTTGCAAAGCCCGGGATGCGTGCTACCGCTTCATTTAGTCGGGAGTTGTACTTCATTGTGCAAGAACCGAGCGGGTACATCCCCAAATCTATCGAGTAGTTCCAGGTTGACATTCGGATAAAGTGGCGAATGACGTCCACTTCGCTTACCTCAGGCACGCCCTCCAGATCGTCGGTGCGCTGAAACTCCGCGGGCACGATCTGTTCGATAGGGGTCTCATCGACGTCCAGCGGTGGTAAGCGATAACCGACGCGGCCGGATTGTGAACGATCAAATATTAGAGCCTCGTTATGACTGAGGTGGGTCGTGACTTTGGTAATGTCGGAATCCATGTTCTGTGGAAACAAAATCCGTTACGCGCCGGTGGTTAATAGACTGTTCGCGACAACCTTTGCAAGCCCTTCTACCAGCGAATCGATTTCCGATCGGGTATTCAGTTCGGTGACGCAAAGGAGGAAGTCGTTGAGCCGGTCCGGAAAATAACGCGATAAGGCCAGACCGCCGGTGATATTGTTTTGGGAAGCGAGCCGTGCGAGCAGATCAGAGGCATTCATGGGGGCTCGTACGACAAGCTCGTTAAAGCGTGGCGCGCTGAAGGGCAGGGAAAAACCTTCGAGCTCGCCGATGCGGCGTGCGGCATAGGCTGCTTTCTGCGCACATTGACGGGCAACTTCCTGCAAGCCCTGTCGCCCCATGGTCTCGAGATATACGGTAGCGGCGAGCGCGATCAGACCTTCGTTAGTGCAGATATTCGAAGTGGCTTTTTCCCGCCGGATGTGTTGCTCGCGCGTTGCCAGGGTGAGGACAAAGCCTCGTCTCCCCTCCTTGTCGAATGCCTCGCCTACCAAGCGTCCGGGAATCTGGCGCGCATATTTCTCGAGTGTGGCAAATAGCCCGACGTAGGGACCACCAAAAGATAGCGGCACACCGAAGGATTGACCCTCGGCAACAACAATGTCCGCGCCGCATGCGCCTGGCGGCTTAAGCAGGCCCAGCGAAATGGCTTCCGTAACTACTACGATCAGCAAGGCCCCGCGATCGTGCGCTTTTTGAGCGAGCATTGTGATGTCTTCAACGCAACCGAAGAAGTTAGGAGACTGGACCACCAGGGCCGCGGTTTGATCGTCAATTGCGCTGTCAACCGCCTTGGAGATTTGTCCATTTTCATCGAAGCCAACCCGCTCGAGGTGGATGCCGGCGTGCTGCACGTAAGTGTTTACGACCTCGAGGTATTCGGGATGGATTGCGTCACAAGCCACCACTTTGGAGCGTCTGGTGACACGCTCAGCCATCAGTACCGCTTCTGCAAGTGCTGTCGAGCCGTCATACATCGACGCATTGGCGACCTCCATGCCAGTCAACTGACAGACGAGCGTCTGGAACTCGAAGATTGCCTGCAACGTACCCTGGGAAATCTCTGGCTGATAGGGCGTGTAAGCTGTAAAAAACTCGGACCGCGAAATGATGTGGTCCACTATTGTCGGTATGTAATGAGAGTAGGCTCCGGCGCCGAGAAAGCCCGGTCGGGTCGCGGCGGTATTGCGCGTAGCCAGGCCTCTGAAGCGGGAAAGGAGTTCGATCTCTGAGAGAGCTGCGGGCGTATCCAGCGGCCGAGTCAGCCGGAGTTCCACAGGCACAGTTTCAAAGAGTTCGTCTGGCGAGCTGAGGCCGATCTGGCGAAGCATTTCGGCCCGCTCCTCGGGCGAATTGGGAATGTAGCGCAAGTTTACTCTGTCTCAGCTTTCGTAAAGTCTTCGTATTCGGCGGCCGTCAGAAGACTGTCAACTTCGCCGGGATTGGACATCCGCAAGCGAATCATCCAGCCCTCTTCGTAAGGATCGGAATTGACCTTCTCCGGTTCATCCGAGAGCGTTTCGTTAACCTCGAGAGCCTCTCCGGAAACTGGAGTGAACATTTCGGATACGGCCTTCACCGATTCAACCGATCCAAACGATTCATTTGCCGAAAAACTGTCACCTGGCTTTGGCAGTTCAACATAGACGACATCTCCAAGCGAATTCTGTGCGTAATCCGTGATTCCTATTATGGCAATGTCGCCTTCAACTCTGACCCACTCGTGGTCCTTGCTGTAGTGCAGATCCTCAGGAACGTTAGCCATGAGCTATCCTCTCGCTTTTGGTTTCCGGGTTCAACGTAGCATCAAATTTCGCGACTCACCCCTGGCGGTCGCGTTTATAGAATGGTGTCTTTACAACCTGCGCTCCGACCAGTCGGCCACGCACGTCGATCTGTAATAACTGCCCCTCACGGGCGAATTCAATCGGCACGTAGGCCATGCCGATGTTCTTTTTAAGGAAAGGGGCGGGGCTTCCCGAGGTGACTTTGCCCGCCGGCGCGCCGTCAATGAGCACGTCCTGGCCGTCACGAGCAATCCCACGCTCTACCATCTCGAATCCGACGAGACGCCGTTTGATGCCCTCCTCTTTCTGCTTCGCCAGACTTTCGCGTCCAATGAAATCGCCCTTGTTGAGCTTGCAGATCCAGCCGAGATTGGCCTCCAGCAGAGTTGTGCTTTCGTCGATCTCGTGTCCATAGAGGGCCATCGCAGCTTCAAGTCTTAATGTATTGCGGGCCGCCAGACCGCTGGGGATTACCCCGTCGGAAGTTCCGAAGTTGCCGGCATCGAGAATCTTGTCCCAGAGTCTGTTGGCCTGCCCGGCATCGGCGTAAACCTCAAAGCCGTCTTCTCCCGTGTAGCCGGTGCGCGAGACAATAGCCGGGATCCCGTCTACTTTTCCTTCTCTGAAGTGATAGTACTTTATCTCCCCCAGTGGCAGATCAGTAAGCGGTTGCAAGATCCGAAGTGCGTCAGGACCCTGAAGTGCGAGCTGGCAATAATCACCACTGGCGTTCGTTAAGGTTACTGATTGGTCTCCAAGATGCGAGTCTATCCACTCCCAGTCTTTGTCGGTGGTTCCGGCGTTGACTACGAGCAGGAGGTGGTCCTGTGCAAAACGATAGACGAGCAGATCATCAACGACTGTTCCTTCTGGTGTTGTCAGGGCCGAGTATTGAGCCTGGCCATCAGTCAGCGTCGCAGCATCATTCGAGGTCACATAATTGACGAAGGGAATAGCGTCCACGCCTCTGACGTCAATCTCGCCCATGTGGGACACATCAAAGAGGCCTGCATGAGTTCGCGTGCGCAGATGTTCTTCGACTGTGCCTGTGGCATATTGGACCGGCATGTCCCAGCCACCGAATTCCACCATGCGGCCACCAAGTCGCCGATGGGCATCGTTTAAGGGGGTTGTCTTCAAGTCGGGCGCAGGTGCACTCACGCGGGTTCTCAGAGTCTCTGATTTGAGAAGATACCAGTTATCAACTGATTACAGTAAAGCGGGAAACCTAACATGCACGATGCGGGCCGTCAAGCAGAGGGCGGAACAGATCAGTGCTCGCAATTGAAGGGAAAAAAGTGCAGTCGAAGGGGTTCTAAGTTATCAGAAGTTTCGCTCGCGGACGTCCACTTTTTGCACTGCAAAAACCACTCGCATGGTCTCGGGTCGACGATCGAACGAAGCAGGAACGAAGGCTGCATTCTGACGAAGCGCAGATTGAAATTCGTCTAACATTCGCCGGTCTCGAGGCGGATGGACGACACTTGCCAATGAAGCTGAGCCGTTACTGAAGACATATGTAACTACAATCATATCGTCAGCGTCCTCGTACATTTCAGTCTGCGGGTTTGTGTACGAGCGCGTTAACGCCGCAAGCGCGCCGCTCGGATTAAGACTGGGAGATTGCTCGGCGAATGGAGCTCGACTGGCGGCATAATCTTCTGGAGTCACTGGTTGAATGGAATGGTGTGTTGTGTGGGCTGCCGCTTCGCGCAGTGCAATTATGTGGGGCCGGAGCGCAGCAAACATAGAGATAAACAGGATCACGGAAGCGAATGAACCCACCGTATAAGGCATCAACCGCGGCTGAAGCCAGCGAGTGATCCGCGCTGGCAGAGAAGTATCAGGTTCCTGTTGCCGAGCTGCTGCCTCAATCATTAGAGACCCGGAGATTGCATAAGCCAGGCCAAGCGGTGGGGTTGGCGGAGGCAACTCTCGCAGATTGCGGCTGATCAAGCGTAGTTCGGCCAGATGTGCACGACACACAGGACACTCAGTAAGATGCGCATCCATTGCCACCCGCGCAGGCAGGGATAAGATGTTGTCCAGATATAATGACAGGGATTGTTCGGTTTCGTCGCACAACATGGGATGTACTTACTCTCCCGCTATCTCAAACCGCTGAATGACTGACCGACCCCGGCTGCTCCCTCGTCAAAAGGAAGCAACTCCAGCAAAGTCCAGGACAAAAAACCAAGTGTCTGTCGAGCGATGCTCTAACGGGTGTTGCTGGCCACGTTTTCAAATTCGCTCTTCTCGCTCCTGGCTAACGCCATGTACCCGCCGCTTCGTCACTTTGACCCATTTGGCACCGAGTAAGTGTGAGCCGGGGCGGGTCAGCCATTCAACATTACAAACATCCTTCCAGCTTCTGTCGCAGCTCATGACGGCCGCGAGCCAATCTGGATTTGACTGTTCCGATACTAATATCGAGCGTTTCAGCAATCTCCTCGTAAGTAAACCCTTCAATATCCCGTAAGATAACTGCCTCCTGGTAGACACGACTGAGACTCCTTAGCGCAGTTCGCAGAGCCCGCTCTCGCTCGCGTAAAAGCGTTTGCTGCTCGGGATTCCACCATGCCTCAGTCGTTAGACTTGCCTTCAAGCCATGGTCGCCATTCCGTTCCGGCGCGTCGAGGGAAACTGTGCTGTCGCGCCGGCGGCGACGCCACCAACGCCAGCGGTTTCGCGCCTGGTTGATAGCAATCCGGTAGATCCAAGTCCTCAGATCGGCGTCACCGCGGAAATGCGAGATGTTTTGAAAGGCCTTGAGAAATGTTTCCTGCGTAAGATCTCGAGCCTCCTCACTGTTCTCGGTGAGCCGGTACAGCAGCCCATAGATCTCACCGGAACGTTCCGCAATCAACTGATCAAAGGCTTCAGCCTCTCCTCGTTTCAGTCGTTCAATGAACTGTACCTCAGCAGAGGCGCGTACCTCGTCCGGGGCTGCCGACGCAACCTGCTCCAACTCCATTTGCCCGCGGAGGGCTATCGGCTCTCCGTAGCTCACTGGTTACCCCCTGAAGCGGGAATCGGAGTAGCTGGCGGCGCCTGACCTATATTTGACAGGCGCTCCTTTAGACACCGCGGATGGCATTTGTGTTCCCGAAGATCTTCCACAATTTCTTTGATGCGGATTGACCTTTTTTAGTCGTTCCCTAGCGTTAACCGTTGACTTGACGCGATCAAGGGTTGCCAACCCCCCTTCCTTGACAAGATTTCGCAACGACCCTTAAAGTGAATGTTTCGTTAATCATACACCTTTTAGAACGCAGTTCACTATGCGAACTTGCTGATCAGGACATACATGGCCAAATATAAGAAGAAACGTATACGAGAATTACAACACGATCGCTTCCGCGATACGACGATGATGCTTTTCGAGCGTCTCGGCGATCGGTTGGAGGGCAAGGGACACGCAATCTTATACTCAATTGGCGGAATCCTCCTCATTGGCATCATCGCCGGCGTCTGGGTGATGTGGAGCAACAAAAAGAATGACGAAGCCCGGCAGGCCCTGGGTCGGGGGATTACCATTGCCACCGCTCCGGTAGCTACGGTGTCTATGGACAGTTCTTCGCCCAGCTTTGCCACCACTATTGAGCGGGCGCAAAGCGCTATTCAAGAATTTGAGAAGGTTGCAGCCAAATACGGCGATCCCTATCGCTCGGAAGCGCAGTATTTTATTGCGACGAATCTGCTTGACGTTGATCGGAAGAAGGGTGTTGCGCAACTCGCAGAACTAAGCAATAGCAAGGTTTCTGCAATTGGGACGTTAGCAAAATTTGCCCTGGCCCAAGCCAAAGAAGCTGATCAGAATTATGCGGAAGCTGCACAACTCTACGGCGAGTTGGCGAACCTGAACGACGTTGTTGTTACTCCTGAGACCGCTAATTTGCGACTGGCGTTGGTTTACGGAAAGCAGGGTAAAACGAACGAAGCTGCGGACCTGCTTTACAGTATTGTCGAGGCTTCTCGTAAGGCTCGGGACGCCGATGGCTTGCCGCGGACGCCGTCTGGAGCGGCGCGTGAGGCGGCAAGAGAACTTCAGAAACTTAATCCTAACCGTTACGAGCAACTTCCACCGGAACCCCCCGGGAGAGGGATGGTTTTCTAAGAGACTAAGGCGCGTCTATCTCCTGTCAAACAGTACCTAACTTGTCACCCTTTCAGTGTAGTGAAGTGGCCGAACCCTGGTATCGTGCAATTCAGCAACTTGCGTTACACTGAGTTTAGCAGTCTAGTTCTGTTGACGACCCCGATTCAACGCAGATTCCAGACGCCATCCTAGCCAATGAATGAATCCAAACAGCTAGAAGTTCTTCAGCATCTTGCCGAAGCCTCGCGCGAGCAGCGCTCGCGTGCCCAACTGGCAAGCCTTCGCGTATCTGCGGGAGCTTATCTTGCAACGGCAAGCGTTATCACGTTTGGTTCAGCATTATTGTTGCGCGGGGGCCTTGACCTTTGGGCCCTCGTTGCGATCGGTTTAGCTTGGCTGGTCATGCCGCTTCTTGCTCTAAATGATCGGATTGCCTTCGATGGACAATTACTCAGACGAAGAGGGCTGGCGCCATCATTACTAAAGTTCTTCTCAGGTAAGAGTCAGGAATTGAACGTGGCGGAACTGGAGAGAGTGGATACTAGTGCGGTGCGCACTCTTCGGCGCCGCGGAAGCGTGCGCTACCGTTATCGTAGTCAGCTCATCGGGAGGGGAAGTGGGTTTGTTTTTGCCTCAGGGGGAAAACCTTACCGCCAAATGTTGCGTCAGCTTTTCCCCCTTATTCATGAAGACAAGCTGGACGCCCGAACCATCGACTTGCGCAAGTATCTAAGCGATCCGAAGACTCTTAATCAAGATGTGAAACATCTCCAATTGGCGCCAGCCGATGTTCTTGACGATGCCACACTCGATTTCAAGCTTGGTGGTAAAAAAGATCCTCAGGTCGCCGAATCAAGCGCCGTCGATTCTCCCTCGCCGGGAGACATTGAGCGGGCCCAGCTACTGCGCCGGCTGGCCAATCAACTTAGAATCGCTGGTCGATTGCGAGAGGCCGGTGAAGCTTTCCGGCGAGCCCTGAACGTAATTCCACGCGACCCCTGGTTGATTTATGAGTTTGCTCGTCTGCTCCGTTCGCAGGCAAGCGCTCTTTCCGATGCCCGGCTTCTGTCGCGAGCTCGAGCTGCCTTGCGTCTATCGGCAATGAGGGCCGGTAGTGACGCGGGATTAGTTTCACTCATTGGTGAGACCCTTTTGGAATGCGGTGAAACGGAGCGCGCCCAGCGGACCTTTCATCAGGCTATCGAGCTTGATGAGAACAATTATCGGGCTCGACTGGGGCTGGCGGACGTTGCTCTGCGCACTGGCAAACTCGCCCATGTTATTCACCATTATCGCGAAGCGGCGCGCTCAGCAAGCGACAAGGCACTCGTTAGGTATGCGGGGCGTGAAGCTGATTACTATGCCCGCCTCAACGACGACGACAACTATCTCGCGACTGAGTTGCGCCGGATCAACTGGTTGCAGCACGCGGTGCGAGTTCGCCGGTTGGCGGCCCGGGTCACGAACGCCAGTATTTTGATCGCGCTGGTTGGGCCTTATTTCGCTCCCGACATCGCTGGTTTTGCCTGGGCCTTTGCTTCATCATCAGTGATGGCCTGGATCTCTTCTCTCCTGGCAGCTCGACTGCTTGCCGATCGCCGAAAGCCGCAACTTTCTCAGTAGTGTTTTACACGAACGTCGGAAACGCCTTCAGCTTAATCTCCAGCCCGTTTAGTCTTCGAGCTTCCGGATGCCTTTGGCCCTTTACTCTGACCTTCCGCTTTTGCTCGCCGGGCAATCTGACGCTTTGGCTTTTCAACAGCAGCGATTTCCCTACGCCCAGCAGAAGTCGCGTTACGTTCACTGGTCGCTCCGGCTGCCCGGGCCTTCTTGCCGGAATTGGCCTCAGGAAGCGAACCGGCCGGGTCAATCGATTTCTCGGATGGTTCGGGATTAAGTAAGGCGTCCCAGCGGTAACGGGGAGTTTCACGTTTCTGCATTAGCCTTTTTAAGATCAGGTCTGTCATCGCATCAGTGATCCAGTTGTGATAGAACTCTCCGACAGAGGCCAGTTCAGCGTCCGGCGCCGGATTCATAAAGTCGATGGCATACGGAACACCGTCCTTGATCGCAAATTCAACTGTGTTTAGATCGTATCCGAGTGCTGAACAGAGCGTGCGGACATCCCGCGTGACTCGTTCGGCAAGGTCCGCACTTAGATAATTGGGATTGTGGACATATTGTTCACCTGAAAGGTAGGGCTTGCGAGGGTCGTAAGCCATGATCATTACTTCCTCCTGGCCCACACAGTAGCAACGCACGAACTGATCGAAGTTGATAAATTCCTGTAGCGTCATGCAGAGCGTTCCGGTCTGATCGTATTCAGACCAAAGTTCCTCGAGGGAATTTACTCGAGATACATTCTTCCAGCCGCCACCGTCAAATGGCTTAAGAATCGCAGGCAGGCCCACATACTCAATAATCGCCTGCCAATCAAGCGGGAACTCGAGATTTCGGAGACTTTCGGTAACGATGCCAGGAATGTAGTCCTTCTGGGGGAGGAGCACGGTCCGGGGAACGGCGACGCCCAGCTTTTGGGCCAGCGAGTAGTTGAAGAACTTGTCGTCGGCAGACCACCAGAACGGATTGTTGATTACAACGGTGCCGGCGAGGGCCATGCGCTTCAGCGTGGCTCGATAAAATGGCACCTCGTGCGAGATACGATCAACCACCAGATCGTAGTCTGGGGGAGAATCGTGCCGAATGCCTCCCAACTTGATGAATTCGGCGACTATCTCGCCCTTGCCACGCTCGTTTACCCTGCTGATGAGGGCATCCGGGAACGTCTTCTCGCGGCCGACTAGAATGCCTACGCGTTTCATTACTTTTCTAGTTCCTTTCGTTGATAAAAGCCGGTTAGTAGTCGTGGTTTGTTGGGCGTGACACGCTCCAGGGTACACCACCTAAGGCATAGTCAAGCAGGTGAACTCGTTAGAAAACTGACGAAAATACCTGCGGCTGGAGCGGTTGTCAAATGCCCCTCAACGGGATGTTTTAGTGTCAGGCATCCATGCGCGTTTGACCGGGCATCCATGAAGGTGTCTGCAAGAAGCCGGTTGTCGTGGTAAAAGGGTCTTTTGTGCAGCCTATGTTACAATCTGCGCGCTGGATATCAACGAATTTCCCCAATTTCCGTTTCCGGTAAGTAATACTCATGAGGAGCCCATTCTTGTTTCGTCCACTAGTTGTTTTTATTCTTTGTGCACTTGTTATCACCAACGCCGCCGCCCTCACCCCCGTTGCGAATGCTCAGGAGAAGAACCCTACCGCAGAGCAGGTAGCAGAGTCAGCTATCTTTGTATATGGATCGCGGCCTGTTCTGGAGCAGATCAGGCGTAGAGGTGTGGAACGTGGTCGAATAACCATCCATGGCAGTGACGGCAAAACTGAAGAATCCAGCTATGAACGTCGTTTCATCCGTGGAGAAAGCTTCGAGAAAGACAAAGTTCGCATCGATCAGAAGATGCCCAGCATGGAGTACTCACTTATTTATGGCGAAGGCCGATTGTGGGGGCTGATAGACGGAGCCGCTTTTACACCGCGGCAAGAGGCGGCATCAAGCTTTCTCTCGCAAAATCGGCACAGCATCGATACGCTTCTGCGCTACAAGGAGAATGGCTGCACGATCGAGCTTGTGGGCAAAGAAAAGCAGAAGGGCCTTGAGCTGTATGTCCTCGATTTGACGCACAAGGATAAGCAGAAGACAAAGTATTACATCAGCACCCGAACTCTCCACGTACTGTGGCTTGAGTATGAAGATACAGGAGAGTCAGGCAGACCGGTGAAATTTACGCGCAAGTTTTTCGATTATCGCTGGGCCCAGAGTACCCGGGTTCCTTACCGCACGATACTATTAGAAGACGGCCGGCAAACCCAGGAGACCCGCATCCTCAACGTAACCTTTGGCGTAAAGGTTGATGACTCACTGTTTGAAAGCCCTGACGCATAAGGAAATTGGCCCTTGGTCTGAGGACTTAGGGCTTCGAATTTTGAGCCCCATGATCGATATCAAGACTTAAGCGTTTCTTTCATGGATCAAACGGCTTGGCTTCACGAACAAACCCCAAAGCCCTTAACCCAAAGCCCAAAAGCCTTTAAGGGAACTTTTCGACCCGTGATGCGTGTACAGCTTCGTGCGACTGTTGTTTTCAGGCGCTATAATCGGGTTGATGGCCGCTCAACAGCCGCTCAACATTAGCCGCGACCAATGTTCCGAGAGGGAAGAGTACTCGTTGACTGCGAGTGAGAGCCTACCTGCCCTGATGGACACGCTGAGTTCTATAGACGAATTGACTTTTTCGACTGCTGTCAGGCAGGAGATGGCCCCCGACCGGGCGTCGGATCATTCGCTATTGGAAGCGACGCGGACTGGCGATGAAGATGCTTTTGCGGAGCTTGTGAGCCGTTATCGTAATCAGATAACCAGCTACATCTATCGCATGACAAACGACTATGACGGCGCAGTAGATCTGGCACAGGAGACATTTGTGAGATTGTACCGGGCCGCTGATCGGTACCAGACGACGCACGCGTTTTCAACCTACATCTACCGTATCGCTACGAACCTTGCGATTAGCGAGTTGCGAAAGCGAAAACGCAGGAGGCTGATCTCGCTCACGGGTTTCTTTCAGCCAGGCGATGGCACAGAGGCGCGCGAACTCAACCCGGTTGACGAACGCCCCCTCCAGGACCTTGAACTGGTGGATGCTGAACGCCGGTTAGCCGTTCAACGGGCAATCGCCACTTTGCCCGAGAAGTATCGAGCGCCGTTAATTCTCCGAGACGTCGAAGGGCGGAGCTATGATGAGATTGCCCGCATTCTGGATACAAGTGAAGGGACGGTAAAATCCCGTATCAGCCGCGCGCGAGGTTTTCTGCGTGAAAAAATGAGAGCGTATTTCTAGTGGGAGTCTTATGAAAGTAAGTAAGTGCAAATCAATTCGTTGTGAAATAGAAGAAGCAGATCTGGATCGCCAGATGAGCTCGGAGGTTCTCCAGCATCTGCGAGCCTGCCAGGAGTGTGAACTGTTTTTTGACGAGCGGTTGAAACTCCGCCAGCTTGTCGCCGGCCTCGGTACGGTTGAAGCACCCGCGGATTTCAATCTTCGGCTGCGATCGCGGCTGGCTCACGCAAAGGCTGAACGCCGTCGTGGCATCGTCCCGATCAACTTTTCTTTAAGCATCCCTTCGGCAGTCGTAGGGGTCCTGTTAGTACTGGTCGGACTCGGTTTCGCCGTACGTATGCTCAGCGGTGGTAACGAAGATCAGCCCGTCGCCAATGTTCCGCAAGCCGACAGTGGCGCCCAACCGATTCCCGCGGTGCCCACCGCTTCCACTGAAAGAAATGGTATGAAGCCTGATGTACGGCCTCGCCAACCAGATCCAGTTGTTGTTCGTCCTACCCCGGCAACAGTTGCGGTGAAGAATGCTGCACCCAGCGAGACTCGACCACGAACGGCGGTAAGGGATTTCAGTAACACCCCAGCCCCGGTTTTTAGGCGAGAAGACTCAATCGCAAGCGCGAACGAACTGCCCATCTTTCCCATTGGAGCCAACTACCAGTCCCTTATTGTTTCCCTTGATGATGGCAGCGGAAAACCCCGAACGATCTCACTTCCCAGCGTAAGCTTTGGTTCACAACGAGTGCTAAAACCCGAGCCGGGCACGACAACGAATGAGACAAAAGGAATCTGGTAAGCCGTGGAAATTGTCATGAAGGTTACAAGCAAGATCAGTTTGGTATTAGGCCTGGGCCTTTGTGTCGTTGCCACAAGTTATGCTCAGGTGACGCCCCGGCCCTCGTCCCCTCCGAAACCCGTGAGCCCCCGCATCTCGACGGCGCCTGTTGTGGTTGAAGGCCAGCCAGCCGCTCCGCAGGTAGTCACTATTCTCCATCGCCTGAACGGGATCAAGATGTTCAGACTGCTGTTGCGGGCGGACGATCAGGTTCGGGCAATCACGAAGCTCGATGAGGCCTTTAAGTTAAATAGTGAGGTCCATACGAACGTGATAGCCGGACTGGTAATGGAGGATGGAACCATAGCTGCCTGGCTTCCGGAAGCTGAAGCTGAATTGGTGCCCCCGCTCGCGCCGATGTCGCCCAGCTCTCCGCGAGTGCCAGCACAGGCTGGTCTGCCGGTTGAAGCACCCCCTGCCACGGCCGTTGCGCCAATTGGTCCTATCCCCAGTTTTTTCGAGCGGCCGGATCTAACAGTAATTCGAAGTACTGGACCACGAGTGACTGCCCGGTACGTGGGATTGGACGGAATAACAGGTCTTTCAGTTCTGAAGATCAACTCTCGAAATTTACCTCAAACTGCCGATGCCCCGGAGAGGGAGATCGTGATTGGCCAGCGACTGCGGCTTCTTGGCCCCGAGCCCGCTCCCCGACCAATGACTTCAGCTATAACAAGAGTCTACGTCCGCATGGGGGAAATCGACGCCAAAGTAACAAAGATTAACCACTCGCCGTCAGGTGGCCTTGCCAACGTGAGGATCAGCTCGACAAAGCTGACTCCCGCAAGTATCGGCGGAATTGCGATTAATGATGCCGGGGAAACCGTAGGCATTGTGGATGCTGTTGAAGGTACCGAGGCCTCTGTCTTACCGTCCGCGGTGGTGCGAACCGCTGCAAAAAGGGTGCTCGATCGCCAGGCAAGCGTTCCGCGGCCGTGGCTGGGTGTCCGAGGCGAGGCAGTCGCAGCACTGGCAGTCGACCAGATTCTGGGGCGCGGTTGGAAGCTGGCAGAAGCGGCATCCCTGGCAGAGAAGCAGCGTGGAATTCTTCTTACCTCGATCGCTCCAGGAAGTCCGGCAGCCGTAGCTGCCCTACAACCCGGAGACGTTATTCTGCGCGTAAATGAGGGAGAAGTTCGCACTGCCGAAGACTTCTCCTGGCTACTTCAAGAGGCCGGTCCCGGCAATTCGGTGCGCTTTACCATAATGAAGCCGACTAAACCGATGCCAGAGTCAGTCGACGTCAAGTTGAGTGAGTCGTTCGACCTTCAGTTCTCGCAACGTCTCTTCGAGAGCTTGCAGAAGCAGGCCCGCGAACCCGGCTCCTTGCTGGCCTACGGTATCGAAGCTGTGGCGTTGCAGCCGGAGGTCGCTGGTCGACTTGGCGCTAATGGCGGACTGCTTGTCGTATCTGTGAGACCAGCCAGCACGGCTGCAAAGGCTGGTTTACTCTCCGGTGATGTGATCCAGGCAATCAACGGCCAACAGTTTCGTGGTCCCGGCGAATTTCGCTTCCGGTTCTCCACACGACCCGGGGCTAGCCACACTTTCGAACTCGTGCGCAACAAACGGAAGCTCACACTTACTTACGTATCCAGTGACCCAGGCACGTCGCCCGGAAACGAACAATAATAGCCAGAAGATCAGGTTCTGGGGGGGCGGGCCATTATTTTCAAGCCATCGCCCCTTCCCGTCTGTTGTGGTAATCTAGGCCCACTTTAACGCTCGTCCAGCCTGGCAGAGAAACCGGATCCAGATCTAATGGTGAATCGGGCCGTTTCCCGGTACCACACTCTATTGGCGGAGAGGGATCTTGAAGAAGCATCGCGCGCTCTGCTCGATGAAGGGCTGGAACGCGCAAAGTTGATCTTTGGCGGTCGCCGTCTCTCACCCTATCTTCGACCCCATTTTGTTTTTGAGGAGGATTTTGCTCGGGTAACTCTGGCTTGCGAAACGGTTTGGTCGGCCATTCAAAAGGTCAAAGATGCAGCTAACGAGGATCCGACAATCGCTGATGCCCTGGGGCTCACAGAAATTGAACGCGAGTTGACAGCTATTGAGCCGGGATATCGCGCCGTCTCTCCCACTTCCCGCCTCGATTCCTTTCTCACAGATTCCGCTTACAGCTTTGTCGAACTGAACGGTGAGAGCCCAGCAGGTATTGCCTACGCCGATGCCGCATACGAGATCTTCTCCACCCTTCCCGTAATGCAGCGCTTCGCCGAGACCTACACTTTGCGGCCACTCTATGGCCGAGCCTTTATGTTGCGAGTGCTCCTCGATTCATATGAGGAGTTCCTTGGTCGCGAACCCGACAGGTCGCCGCAGATCGCGATCGTGGATTTGAAGGGTTTGCCTACGCAGAACGAGTTTGAATTGTTTAAAGAGTTCTTCGAGCGCGAGGGTTACGCTTCTATCATCTGTTCACCAGAGGAACTCGAGTTCTCGAATGATCGGTTGCGGGCAGGCCAATTTGAGATCGACATCGTTTATAAAAGGCTCCTCGTCAACGAGTACCTTCCAATCATGAAGGATTATCCAGCCCTGCTCGACGCCTATCGCGCCGGCAAGGTTTGCATGGTCAATAGTTTTCGTTCGAAGCTGATCCATAAGAAAGCTATCTTTGCCGTTTTGACCGACCAGAAACGCGCCGGCCTTTTTAGCCAACTGGAACAGGATGCGATCCGGCAACATGTGCCCTGGACAAGGCTCGTACGGGCTGAGAAGAGTGATTATGGCGGTGAAGCCATCGACTTACTGGATTTCATCGCCTTGCGCCGCGAACGGTTGGTGCTTAAGCCGAACGATGAATACGGTGGCCATGGCATTACTATTGGGTGGAATACCGATGAGATTGGCTGGTCTGAGGCGTTGCGGGCTGCACTGGTAAACGGTGACTACGTAATTCAGGAAAGAGTGCCAACCGCACGCGAAACCTTTCCGGCGCTAAAAGATGACGGTACTGTGGAATATGCCGAGCAATTGGTGGATCTTGACCCGTTGCTGTTCAACGGCAAGGTTGGTTCGGCGTTCACGCGCTTGTCCTTTACTGAACTCGCCAATGTAAGTTCCGGTGGAGGCATGGTGCCCACCTTTATTATCAGTGAAAAGGGCTGACTGAAAGCGTACAATGTCAGAAAAGTTTTGATTCCAGTATTGAGGAGAGCTTCCCGTGGCTGACGAGTCCGATGAAGAAAGTACGTTCCAGGAGGAACGCCGTCGCTACTATCGTTCGCGACTGATTGTGGATGTTCATTACGATGGGCATGATGCTACTGGAGTAGCCAGTACAAAAGACATCAGCGTGGGCGGCTTTTATATGAACACTCAGGCAAGTTTGCATGAGGGTTTACTGTTGATGGTCCGCATACCAGTGGCTCAAGGCAAGCAGATTGTCGCAAGAGCGGAGGTGGTCTACAGCAATCCTGGCCATGGCGTCGGCGTCCGCTTTCATGACCTGAATGAGGAAGATCGAGCACTGATAGAGCGGGAACTCAGCAGTGACTGAGAATGTTCCTCGGCCTCTTGAGCTCCGCTGGCGCGAACTCCCCGGCGATATCCGGTGGGATCTGACTGGCAAGCTAGCCGGTTTATGGGGCGCGCCAAGCGATGAAGACGCCTTCGACTCGCTGGCTATCGACAAGCAACAGGCCCTCCTCTTGATCCACAGGCGTATGCGTGCCACGAAGCTCTGGGACACTGTACGCAAAATAGATAACGTTTACGGGGAAGGGGGAGTGGGCATTCGGTTCACGGCTTGGCCTCGCCTTGAATCGAGACTCTCGCGACGCAGCGATTTCACGCGATTGTTTGCAAACCATAAGGATACGACCGGGGGGTTTTATGAAAAGGGACGGGGCGAAGCCATCCTTCATTTCCTCTTTCAGGAGGGCGAGCCGCGTAGTTGGTACGCGCACTTCGATCTCTATAGCCCGGTTCATTCCGTTCGAAGCGCCGCCAAACATCTGCGTCACGAAGTAATTCGGAAGGTGCGGCCGGACTGGAGAATGATCCGCCAACACCTTAAGCGTTGAGTTAGGCGCAAAAGGAGAGCCGGAGCTTCTTTTAAGCCTGGTGACAAGCCTCGACCGGTAGGAAGCACTAAGGAGCAGACTGATGTTCGAACAGTTTACTTTAGGAATTGAGGAAGAGTTCCAGATAGTCGATCCGGAGACCCGCGAGTTGCGATCGCATGTTGTCGAGATACTCGAAGAGGGGCGGATGCTGCTCGGGGAACAGATCAAACCCGAGATGATTCAATCAATGGTTGAAGTAGGCACCGGGATTTGTCGCAACATTGACGAGGCTCGCACTGACATCACGCGGTTACGTAGCATTATATCGAGTCTGGCGCGGAAGAATGGGCTGGTCATCATCGCGGCCTCGACGCATCCTATCTCCCGTTGGCAGGACCAAAAGATCTTTGATGATGAGCGGTACGAGTTACTTGTGCAGGAGCTGCAAACGGTAGCCCGCTCGCTTTTGATCTTTGGCTTGCATGTACACGTCGGCATTGAGGATCGCGAGCGCGCGGTTCACATCATGAACGCGGCTCGTTATTTTCTCCCGCATGTGCTCGCCCTTTCCACCTCTTCGCCCTTCTGGATGGGCCATAACACGGGACTAAAATCATATCGTACCGAGATCTTCAAGCAATTCCCCCGGACCGACATCCCGGACCACTTCGACTCTTACAGCGGGTTTCAACGTTATGTGGATCTATTGGTCAAGACGGGATGCATCGACAATGGGAAGAAGATCTGGTGGGACATTCGCCCGCATCCTTTCTTCCCGACGCTCGAGTTCAGGATCTGCGACATACCCACGCGAGTCGACGACACGATTGCCATAGCAGCCCTCTTTCAGGCAATCGTGGCCAAACTCTATAAGTTGATCGACAAGAATCTGGGCTTTCGCCTCTATCGGAGAATGTTGATTCAGGAGAACAAATGGCGGGCCGTCCGTTATGGTCTGGAGGGCAAGATGATCGACTTCGGCAAGCAGAAGGAGGTGCCGGTGCGCGATCTTATCCTTGAATTGCTGGACTTTGTAGATGAAGTCGTTGATGAACTCGGATCGCGAAAGGAGATCGAACACATCCATCAGATTCTCGCGCGCGGAACATCGGCGGACGAGCAGCTTCAGGTTTATGCTGAGACAGGCGATTTGAATGCAGTGGTCGACCGCCTGATAGAGAGAACGATGGTGAATGTGCCGCGGAGGGCTCAGGTGGATCTGGCAGCACCGGTTACTTCAGAATCGACCATCTCGAAGTAAGGTCGTTCTTGTCGGCCCTGTGGTCGCGTTGCAGCTCTCGAAATGTTGAATTAGAACCGCCACCATGAGGTTAGGTTTCGACAGTTAGTCTTTGATTGATGACTGCTGGCTGCTTTTACCGTTTCGCTCTGAGAGGTAGTAATGCCACAAGATTCTGGCTGCTACTGACCGAAACGGGCGCCAGCGTGCCGCCACCCGCGAGAGTTCTTCCGGGGATAACCTGATCTGGCGTTTGCGGATCTTGGTGGCAGCAATGGCCAGGGCGAGATCACCAGCAGGCCAAATGTCGGGCCGGCGCAAAGCCATCAGTAGGTAGATATCAGCACTCCACGAGCCGATTCCTTTCACTTCCATCAGTCTGGTTCTGACGTCGTCATCGCTCAAACGGGAAAGCGCAGCGAGGGAGAGCCTTCCGGTGACAATCGAATCGGAGAGGTGCAGGCAGTATGCGGTCTTCTGTCGCGTGAGTCCCAGCCTCTTCAGGTGGGTGTCCCCCAACGCAAGAAAACGCTCGGGGGTGAAGGGTACAATGGCGTTCTTAAGTCGCAGGAACATCGAGCGCGCGGCTCGCAGCGAGACCTGCTGCTCGAGAATTATCTGGAGCAGCGTAGGAAACCCCTGTTGGCGCGCCCAGAGTGGTGGGGTGCCATGCTTCTCTATAATGCAGGCCAGATCTTTATGCTGTCGGGCCAGTTGAAGGGAAGCCAGCCTCAATGTTTCCTTGGTCAAGCGGTGGTTCAATGGTGTTGGTCCGTGGTCTTTTGTCAGTAGTCCGTGGTCCGTTGTTAGTACTTAGTTGCTCGTCGAACCTTTTAACCCAACCAAAAGACCCACGAGGGTGTAAATAGTTTTGTGTAAACGGTCATTGGGCGTCTAACCGGTTAAGGTTGGCGCGGAGAAAAGATGACCATAGAAAATGAGCTGATTGACAATTTTGCTGAAGGGCTCAAAAGCCCGAGGACATCATCGGTGAAAACGGCCTCTTGAAGCAACTAACGAAGCAGTTGCTGGAGCGAGCGATGGCCGCAGAGCTGACCGAGCATATGGTCATCTTTCCTTGTCCGCCGATATCACACGAAAGAGCAGAAAGTCGGGTTCGAGCACAATCTGCCCGTTTATGAGGCGCCAGAGCAGACATAACCTTCTTTGCCGGCCGCGAGCATGGCGCTGCGTTGGCAAGAGAGGACATGGACCACGTGCAATCGGACCAAGCTTGAAAAGTTTTGGGGAAATTTAATCGCGAGCAGAGCCAGGTGGGAGAATTCTGATTATTGTTGGTCCAGCCCAGCGCGTTGTAGCAAATCCTGGAAGCGCGGGTCTCTGCGCAGCGGGTCGTAACGGGGATCCACCTTCAGGTACGTCATAGCGGGAGAACGTTGCGCGTAAGCTTTCTCCAACCATGCCAGCGCTTGTTCATTGTTGCCGACGCCAAGGTACGCCCAAATAATTGCCTCAGCGCCCAACTCCTGTTTTCGATTTAGCTCCAACAACTTTCCTAGAGCGCGCTGGGCCTGCGCCTGTTGGCCCGACCGGCCGTAGGCGTAGGTCAACTCCGACCAATACATAGACGGAGGGACAGCCGGAGGAGGATGCGCTAAGATGTCGGCAAGCGCCTCAGCGAATAATCCTTTCTGCTCGTATGCATGGTTGATGAGACCACTGCGCTGGAAGTTAGGATCCAGTTCGCGCACGGCGAGGAATTGCTGTATGGCGCGGTCGTATTGCCGGGCGTAATAGAAAATCGCGCCGTGGTCCGCGGAAATGATCAGCGAGTGCGGATCGAGCCGGCGCGCCTCATTGCTCTCGCGCAACGCCTCTTCGAAGCGCCCCCTCCACATCAGGTGCTCGGCGTACCAGTGGTGAGCCGTGGCATAACTCGGATTCAACTCGATGGCGCGGCGAAATTCCGTCTCGGCCTTCTCCCAATTGAGATCATAGTTTTGGAGGATCAGTGCGAGCACCGTGTGCGCTTCCGCAGATCGTTCATCAAGTTCCAGGGCGCGCTCCACTGCGGTCCTTGCCTTCGGCATGAACTCGGTTTGCGGCCGCATCATGTAGCCACCCATTAAAGCGTAGCAAGTCGCCAGGCTGACATACGCGTTAGCGTAAGACGGGTCTTTGTCTGTAGCCTGTTGAAAATACTGGACGGCCCTTTCGAAATCTTTAACCGCCCTCTTGTTCAAAAAATACTGACCTTTTAACCAAAGGTCGTAAGCTTCGTAGGACTGCAGCGTTGGTCGAGGCTTTTGGACTAACTGAGAGGGTTTAGGTTTCCCCAGTGCAAGCTGAATCTCGTCGGCAACATCACGGCAGATCTTCTGCTGAAGAGCCAATATGTCTTGCATCTGGTCATCGTACTGCCGCGCCCAAACATGCGTCTGATCGCCCACCTTAATGAGCTGAACCGTAATACGGACGTTGTCCCCGTCGCGTCGCACGCTGCCCTCGATTACATACTCGACACCTAACTCGCGTCCGATTTGATCTAAGGGCCGTTGGCTTTCCTTGTAGTGCATTACGGAAGTCCGCGCAATGACGCCGAACTGATTTGGATCGAAACTCCCAAGCTGCGCAATCATCTCCTCGGTGAGTCCGTCGCTAAAGTAATCCTGGTCAGCATCGCCCGTGAGGTTCTCAAAAGGGAGAATTGCGATTATGGTTCTTCCTGCGGGCGACGATTGCGGGCGATTCGACAAGCGAGACCAAAGCAGCCAACCACCTACAATGAGAAGGACTACAACGGCCGCAACCAACAGCATAGTTTTGCTCACGCGTGACCGTGGGCGAGTTACCGGTCCGGCGGCAGCAGCTTCGCCAGTCACGTGGTTGCCGGAAATCTCCCTTATTGTGTTGTATCGTGCTGAACTCGATCGGCTTGCGAATCCATCACCATTGCCTAGTGGGGGACCAGGAGTTTCAAACTGGTTAGTAGTTTGGCTATGCACCTGACCGTCATCATTCACCACTTTTTCGACGGCCGCGATGAAGCGGTAGCCACGGCGTGCGACTGTCTCGATGAACCGAGGCTGGCGGGCGCTGTCGCCGAGAGCTTTTCTCAGTTGTTGGATATTAAAAGCAAGGTTAGCCTCTTCAACGAACGTTTTTGGCCAGAGCCGCGCCATCAACTCATCCTTCTCGACAATCCGGCCGCTCTTCTCGACCAAAATTAGCAGCGTGTCAAACATCTTTGGCGTGAGTGGCACGGGCTTGTCAGCGCGCAGCAGAACACGCTGATCCACATCGACTGCGAAATTTTCGAACGTGTAATTGTGACTGGTGCGAGGGGACATCAAGGCTCTTAGAACTTTCTTAGAACTCTCTTAGCGACTTCTAAAGACAATTCAGGATGGAGGCGTGTACTTTCCGCGATGTACGCATGTGCTTGAACCGGGAATTGAGCGAAAAGAAGTAGCGTCATCCTCAAGACGATCGCGGGGCCGCGGGTGACCGCGTCACTGCTCACGCGGGCCTGACACAGCTCAGGTCGGGTAGCGCATGGGGCCAATTCTAACCCGCCCCGGGGGGGCCGGCAACTCTTGTCTGACTGCCCTTAGCGTCTCGTACCTCCGACGTCCATATATAGCGTCCCGGAGGCGTTCGCAGCCTCATTCAAGGGCGCACCGAGTTCGAGTCCAGAGCGCGCGCTGAGACAAGAAGTCCGCGCACATCTTTTCTCTGTTGAAGGAGCATCCAGATGAGAAAGCAGCTTTTCGTTTTTCTTGTGTTCATGATCATTCTTGGTTTAGCCATCCCGTCTGCATCCGCGCAGTTGCCGGGCAGACTGAGGATCCCGAAACCCAAGGCGAAGGCGACCCCAACTCCCCCGCCGGCACCGACCGAGAGCATGCAGCCCGCACCGACGACGAGTGAAACACAGCCGGCGGCCCAGCCGCAGCCAGATACGGGCGGCACGGCTACACCGGCCGCAGCACCCCCCGCGCCCGCGGCGGCCGCGCAGGACCGGCCGGTAGTCGCCAAAGAGTGGCTCCAGGTGAGCCCGGTTACGATTTCGCCTTACAAAGGGAACTACGACGTGTCGGGCTGGCTGCCTCGCATCAGCTTTTCCACCAACGTCGATCGTCCGAGCGGCGCCCACTATTACGCCGAGTTCATGCGACCCAACGGTGCCCCCTGGGTAAAGCTCGACTGTGGCTGGGGCGGAAAGAGATACGACTGTAAGGTGCCGGATGAGTCCGACCAGCAGAGCATCACCGCTGTCGGCGTCTTCCCCTTCGCCATCAAGATGAAGAACCCGCTGGCCGGCACCGACCAGACGCTCTTCACCGGCAAGGTGAAGGTCGAGAAAGGCCTCAGGAACGACGCCGGCGTGGGCAAGCCCAACCTGGTTAGCTACTTCGCAAACTATGACTGGGCCCTGCCCATCGGCTACGTCTTCGATGAAGGCCATTGGCCCAGCGTCGTGTTCATGGTCCGGGGGACAAATTCGTCGGGCCTGCAACTCCACGTGTTTTATAAGGGGCAGGAGGTGGGCGCGAGCCAAGGCCCATTCGACTGCTCCACCACAGAGCAGAACCCCCAACCGACCAACGGGACGCACGATTCGGTTCCGCAGGGGGGGACGTGGGAGCGCGTGGCGTGTACCCTCAAGGGCCTGGTATGGACTGGGGGAAGTGAGGGCTATCACACCCTCGACAAGAACCCGGGGGAGCACGAGGTCAAGGTGCTGTGGAAGAATGAACTGGTCAGGACTATGAAGTTCACGGTCGGTTCCGACGGCAAGATCACGGACAACGGCCTCGCCAGGGCCAACGGGATCATCGGCCTCGACCCGATCAACGGGAGAGACACTAAACGCGTCGTCATCCCGGTGACGGTCACCGGCACGCAGGACGGCAAGTGGGACCGCAACGCCTGGAAGACTGACGCCTTCTTTGGCAACCCGCTCACGGGCTTCACGGTCCCGTAGTAAGCGCGTTGGGTACTGCCTAATTCGCCAAGAGTAAGGAGCAAAAATATGAAGAAGACTGCGTCGGCATTCATTTCAGTGGCAGTTATCGCCTTGCTCTTAACGGCTTGCTGGAATCCGACCGTTAAAGAAGTCCCGATAACAGCGCCGTGGGACAAGATGAATTTGCCCATTACAGAGAACGCGCGCGTCTGGTCCAGCGACAATAAGGAAGTGAGAGTCGTCCATAAGGCCCAAAGGGCTGATGTTGCTGAAAGCTATCTCGAAGCGCTTGGGAAAGACGGCTGGAAATCTGTCGGTGATGCCTCTTCGGACGAGCTTACCGTCTGGACTTTCGAAAAGGACGGCAAGCGCATCAGGGTAGATATTGGTGACTTTCCTGAAGGAGGCACAAACGTAATCATTCGCGGTTTGGAATAGCGAGGGCGTCATAATCATTCTGCCGCTTGCGTAATTCACTACGAGGAAAAAATGAAAAAACTATTTTTTGTAACGGTAAGTTCCCCCGGAATTCCAACTTCGCGTCGTATCATCTTCCATCATCAAGTGCTGTTGATAGCTTTGGGGGCAGCGCTTCTGGTAGCCGCTATCGGCGACCAGATAACGTTCGCTAACACGCCCGGCTTTGCCGCCAAACAGGACTTCGCCACGGGCGTCGGCCCGACTTCCGTGCGGTGTGCGATCTGAACGGGGATGGCAAGCTCGATCTGGTCGTCGCGAACATGAGTTCCGACACCGTTTCGGTGCTGCTCAACACCACCGCGCCGGGGGCGGCCACTCTCAGCTTTGCCACCAAAGAGGACTTCGCCACGTCGTTGGACCCGATGACAGTCACGGTGGGCGATCTGAACGGGGATGGCAAGCTCGATCTGGCCGTCGCAAACTTCCAGTCCGACACCGTTTCGGTGCTGCTCAACACCACCGCGCCGGCGGCGGCCACGCCCAGCTTTGCCGCCAAACAGGACTTCGCCACGCCGTCCTTCCCGTCTCCCGTCACGATGGGCGATCTGAACGGGGATGGCAAGCTTGATCTAGTCGTAGGGGGTTCCGACAACGTGCCGCACACTAGTGGCTTAGTGTCGGTGCTGCTCAATACCACCGCGCCGGGGGCGGCCACGCCCAGCTTTGCCACCAGAGAGGACTTCCCCACGGGCTTCGGCCCGCGATCCATCACCGTGGGCGATCTGAACGGGGATGGCAAGCTCGATCTGGCCGTCGCAAACGTCGATTCCGCCAACGTTTCGGTGCTGCTCAACACCACCGCGCCGGGCGCGGCCACGCCCAGCTTTGCCGCCAAAGAGGACTTCGCCCCGGGCACCCACCCAATATCCGTCACAGTGGGCGATCTGAACGGGGATGGCAAGCTCGATCTGGTTGTCGCGAACGCAGGTTCCGCCAACGTTTCGGTGCTGCTCAACACCACCGCGCCGGGGGCGGCCACGCCCAGCTTTGCCGCCAAACAGGACTTCGCCTCGGGCACCGCTCCCGATTTCGTTACAGTGGGCGATCTGAACGGAGATGGCAAGCTCGATCTGGTTGTCGCGAACGGTCTTTCCACCGTGTCGGTGCTGCTCAATACCACCGCCCAATGCGGTGCCGCGCCCGGCTTCACCCCCAAAGAGGACTTCGCCACGGGCTCCACCCCGAGTTCCGGCACGGTGGGCGATCTGAACGGGGATGGCAAGCTCGATCTGGCGGTCGCAAACTTCAATTCCGACAACGTTTCGGTGCTGCTCAACACCACTGCGCCGGGGGCGGTCACGCCCAGCTTTGCCGCCAAAGAGGACTTCGCCACGGGTACCTCCCCAATATCCGTCACGCTGGGCGATCTGAACCGGGATGGCAAGCTGGATCTAGTCGTCGCGAACCAAGGTCCCGACAACGTGTCGGTCCTCCTCAACACCACCGCGCCGGGGGCAGCCACGCCCAGCTTTGCCGCCAAAGAGGACTTCGCCACGGGCTTCGGTCCGCAATCCGTCACCGTGGGCGAGCTGAACGGGGATAGCAATCTCGACCTGGTCGTCGCGAACTATGGTTCCCACACCGTTTCGGTGCTGCTCAACACCACTGCGCCGGGGGCGGCCACGCCCAGCTTTGCCGCCAAAGAGGACTTCGCTACGGGCTCCAACCCGAGTTCCGTTACGGGGGCAGATCTGAACGGGGATGGCAAGCTTGATCTAATGGTCGCGAACCAAGGTTCCCACACCGTTTCGGTGCTGCTGAACACCACTGCGCCGGGGGCGGCCGCGCCCAGCTTTGCCGCCAAAGAGGACTTCGCCACGGGCTTCTTTCCGCAATCCGTCACAGTGGGCGAGCTGAACGGGGATGGCAAGCTCGACCTGGTCGTCGCAAACTACAACTCCGACACCGTTTCGGTGCTGCTCAACACCACCGCGCCGGGGGCGGCCACGCCCAGCTTTGCCGCCAAAGAGGACTTCGCCACGGGCTCCAACCCGAGTTCCGTGACGGTGGGCGATCTGAACGGGGATGGCAAGCTCGATCTGGTCGTCGCGAACTCTGGTTCCGACAACGTTTCGGTGCTGCTTAACACCACCGCGCCGGGGGCGGCCACGCCCAGCTTTGCCGCCAAAGAGGACTTCGCCACGGGCGTCGGCCCGTTTTCCATTACAGTGGGCGAGCTGAACGGGGATGGCAAGCTCGATCTCGTCGTCGCGAACGCTGGTTCCGACAACATCTCGGTGCTGCTCACGAATACAGCGACCGCGACCAGCGATCCAGTGGATGTCACGGTGTGTCAGGGGGCGACTGCTGGATTCTCGACGACTGCGAGTGGAACCGGACCTTTCAGCTATGCCTGGACGGTTGACGGAGTTCCTTTTGGCGGCGATAGCCCGAGCATCGACGTGCCAACTGGAGATTTGAGTTTGGGCAATCACACGGTGGAGGTCACTGTTACCGGCTCGTGTGGCAGTGCGACTCAAACAGCTACCCTGACTGTGCAGGAGACCACTTCCGCAACCACGCCGGGCGATCAGACTGTCTGCCAGGGGCTCTGGCGAACTTTGCCACGACCGTCAGTGGCACCGGTCCGTTTACCTATCAATGGACGCTGGATGGGAACGCCATCAACGGCGCCACCAACAGCAGTGTAAGCATCGATACCACGTCCCTTAGCGCTGGCAATCACAGTGTCGAAGTGGTGGTTAACGGCGCCTGTGGAAGTGTTATTCGGGCCGCCACTCTAACCGTGAATACCGCTCCACTCGTAACTTTGAATCCAGTGTCACAAACTATCACGAGCGGCAACGTTACGTTTACGGCAGCAGCCAGCGGCAGTCCGGCGCCCGGGGGGGTGCAGTGGCAGGTAAGCACGGATGGTGGCGCTTCGTTCAGTGACATACCAGGCGCAAACAATGCCTCGCTTACTTTTGCCACGGATCCCTCTCAGAATGGGAATCAATATCGGGCGGTCTTCACGAATAGTTGCGGGATGGCAATTACTACGGCCGCAGCCCTCACTACCTGCACACCACCGGTGCTTACGATCAGTACAAGCAATATCAATCTCTCGCCACCGAACCATGCCTACCACACATTTGATGTGACGGATTCTGTTGCCTCAGCCACTTCAGATTGCGACGGTAATGTCCTCGACAGCGTGATCATCTCCTCGGTGAGCAGCGATGAAGTGGAAGATAATCCCACCGGAAGCGACGGTCGCACATCAAACGACATAGTGATCGCGCCGAACTGTAAGTCTGTGCAATTACGCGCAGAACGTGACAATAAGTTGAATGGGCGGGTCTACACCATCACGTTCTCGGTTACAGACTCGGCCGGAAATACCACCACGGCCACCGCCAAAGTTTCGGTGCCAAAGAGTCAGGGTGGTGGCGCCGCGGTGGATAACGGGCCAGGTGCTGGATACACGGTCGACGGAAATTGCCCGTAAATTAAAGAGATCTCTTTAAAGAAGAGAAAGGTAAGGAAAATGATCAGCCTGTCAACTAAGAGAACTCGCTTCATCCTGTTTCTGTTCCTGGGCGGAATAGTGGCGGCTCTACCGCTGCTTTCTAGGGCGCAGCCGCCGGCGACGGACATCACGATCGTTAACAACTCCAGTCGCGAGATTAACCACCTCTATTTCTCTCCCCCTGACCAGAACAATTGGGGCCCCGATCAGTTGAACAGTTCTGTAATTGCGGCAGGCGGCGGCTCTGTCACTCTTACCGGCGTGGCTTGTGAAGGCCAAAGCATCAAGGTCATCGCCGAAGATCACGAAGGTTGTTTCTATTACAAGGTTGTCGAGTGCGGAGAAGCTTCAACCTGGACTATTACCAATGAGGCTACTCCCGACTGCGGCAGTTGAGCCTTTTCCGGAACTCCACCGGCGAAGTTAATTTGTAATCGCTAAATGGAATTCCCTCACTCGATTTTGTGCGGGCGGCGCGAAGCATTAGCGCGCCGCCCGCTGCTCTTCTAAACGTACAAAGGTTTTCAGGAGATCCAAATGAGTCCCACTACCTCCCAACGTCACTCCCACAGTCTCTTTACTCGGCTAATCACACGGTTATTCAGCAAATCGCGTCTAACGCTAACGTTAGCGTTATTCGGTTGAAGACGTCTAACCGGGGAACCAACGGACCAACGGACCACGGACAACGGACCAACCTATCTTAAATCGCTGATCATCACGACGTCGTTCATCACCATGCCCCTCGACACAGCGAGGTACTTCCCGTCGGGCGACCAACTGTGGAAGAAGATCTGATCGTTCTTAAAGTCTGTGAGTTGGTGTGGGTTGTCGCCGTTTACAGGCTGGGCCCAGATATTAGTGACGCCGCCGCGGTGATCCAGATAGGTGATTGCCCGGCCATCAGGATGCCACTGAAGAACCCGGCCTGTGGTGGCGGGAATATCAAAGGTCCTCGAGGGCACGTCTCCGTTAAAGGGCATGATTGCCAGCTTACGTTGCCAGTTTGTCTCGTCATCAAAGAAGAAGAAGGCGATGAGGTTTCCGTCCGGCGAGATTACTGGAAAATCTGCGTACTTCGTACTCACCTGCACAGGTTCGCCACCATCTATAGAAACCTTCCATAAAGTCCATTTTGCGGACTCGTACTTATCAAAGATGACCCACCGGGAATCCGGCGAAGTAGACGGAAAGGAGAGCTTTCCTGAAATCAACTGGACTGCACCCGTGCCATCAATATTCATTCTCCAGATGGCATGTTGTCCCGTACGATCCGAGACAAAAACGATATAGCGACCATCGGCGGTGACCGTAGGGAACACGTTTGAGCCCGCATTGGCTGTCAACTGCCGCTGATTACTGCCATCGGTATCCATGATCCAAATGTCGGGACTGCCACTCGCATTCGAGGTGTAGACAATTCTTCCTCCTGGAGTCCAGACGAGGCCCGTTCCCCCGTTGTATTTACTCGATGTGAGTTGGGCGCCGCTCTTCGGATTTCCAGCGGCGTCGGTTACCCATATATTTGAAAGCTGGTCCTTCTGGACGGTGGTCAGAATGCTCGAGTCAGCAGTAATGCTGATGCTCCGATAGTCGTTCAAGTCGTTTGTTATGCGACGCGCCTCACCTTCGGGGTAGGAAAGATGCCAGACCTGCCACAATCTTGATGTCTGATCCTGAGCGGTCATTACCAGTCCGTTGCCGTCCTCAAGCCACTCGGGCTTCCCGATTCCGAGCCAGCGCTGGCTTGAAATCCGAGTGACTGATGCATTGTCAACGTTTATTCCCAACAGGTTCATAAAGTAGCCGCTATCGTCATGGCTCTTTAGGGCAGCAGCTATAACTTTGTCATCCGGCGACCAGGCCACGTCGCTGAAGTAGTCGGGTGCTTTACGGTTTAACAGTTTCTGTTCATTACTGCCATCCGCATTGGCGATGTAGAGTTCCGAGGTCTGTTCCGGCGAATTCCAGCGCAGGTAGGCGAGTCTCTTGCCATTCGAGGAAAGAGCAACCGCAGGTTCGACCCGGTCGATCACTTTTCTGGAGTTTCCTCCGAGAGTGGGGACCTGATAAAGCGATGCTGGTTGACCGGCCCCGGCCATCGTGAAGTAGACAAAATTACCGTCGCGCGAGAACGTCAGACCCCAGTATTGGACCTCCGACGGAGCCACAATTTGAACGTTGCTGGATGTGGCTACCTGACGGATCCAGAGACTCTGCCGGCCCTGCTCGGTAACAACGTGAACCACATAATTTCCGTCAGGCGAGATGGCCGCACCATTTGAACGTCCGGTGTTGGTTAACCGGCTGATTCTCATATTTTCGAATGGCGCGGCGGCGCTGGCGCGGCGGAGTGAGCCATAGAGCATGAATGCGATAGCGCCGGCAATGGCGATGATTACAACCGCGGCAACGAGGGCGCCGGTACGGTGGCGGTTAATCTCGCCGACTATGTACTCGGCACTTGAGGTCGACCGCCCGCTGGAACTTGCGCCCGACATCTGGGCTTGCGGGTTCGTCTGTTCCCCACTGAATGTTGGAATTTCCTCCCCGGAGGGCAGAGACCTGCCAAGCTTGCTTTTGAAATCCAGTTCCTGTCGCAGGCGGCGCAGGTCGACTGCAAAGTCCCTGATGGTCTGGTAGCGCTCGTCTCGGTCTTTCGCAAGAGCCTTCTTTACGATCCACTCGAGTTCGAGTGGTACATCAGCAGCAAAGCGAGCCAGCGGCGCGGGTTCGCGTTCGAGAATCGAGACGATAACGTCGCCGCTCGTGGCGCCCTCAAATGGCGTGCGGCAGGCGACCAGTTCATAAAGCACGACTGCGAGACTCCAAACGTCAGTTCGAGCATCGATGTCGTGGGCGCGAACCTGTTCGGGTGACATGTAGGCAACGGTACCCATCACGGCGCGTGGATCTGTCTTGACCGGGGAGATGGTAGCTGCTTCGGTGTCCACCAACTGCGGTTCAGTCAACTTCACGAGGCCAAAGTCGAGTACCTTCACATAGCCGTCGTGCCGCAGCATGATATTTTCGGGCTTAATGTCACGATGGACGATGCCGGCTGAGTGCGCTGCAGAAAGCGCTGCACACACTTGCAGGATCACATCGATCGCTTCGAGCGGTTTGGTTGGTGAGCGCGCCATTCGCTGGCGCAACGTTTCGCCATCGATGAACTCGGTCGCGATAAAGTGTCCGGCGTCAGCGTGACCGATCTCATAGATGGTCAAAATATTTGGATGATTGAGAGCAGAAGCAGCGCGGGCTTCCTGTTCGAAGCGCTGAACGCGATCTTCGTAGCGCGTCATCTCGCCACTCAGAAGTTTCAGGGCAACGGGTCGATCGAGCCGGACGTCCCGCGCCAGGTAAACCTCACCCATTCCGCCGGCGCCGATGGGAGAGCGAATTTCGTAACGTCCGAGGAGGGTTCCCGCAGGTGTTGCCATACCTATATCCTACGTGTTGAGTCCCGCGCTAGTTTCGTGCAAATCCTACTTGTGCGAGATTAGCGTCCGATGCGGTCAGATGCTAACTGAGAAGAGGGCGACGAGCAACCGGTGTAAGCCAGCAGAAATGCCGGACACAAGGGGCCCGCAGCTCACCAACGAGTGTTCGTAGAACTACAAAAAAATGGTTTCCACGGGGTCATGCGGTCGGCGAGAGCAATGAGGACCTAACCGCACTCATCGGGGAGGCGCCGGCACTTTCCGGTCCTGGGTTTCTGTTGCCGACTCGCAACAGTGGCTGGTTATCAAAACTTGAGAGGGTTTAGCTGTGCAAGCTCAGGATGACGAACGTGAAAGTGCGAGCATCAGGAAGTTCTCAAACAGGATGCGACCGTCGCGCGATTCGTTTTGATGTTCCCAGCGTGTCCTGGTCTTATTCCAGTCCTCAAAAGACTTTTCGAGATGAAACTGCACCGAATAAATGAGTTGTTCCTCGGTGCGTTTGACCATCATCTGGTTGCGGCACATATAGGACGTAGCCAACAACTCAAAGCCCTCGGGAACGCGGTCGAGCTGCAGCCCGTGATTCTGCCAAACCCGTAGAATGCGAGCCTGGGTGGTGTAATCCTGCCAGAGTCCTGAATCCGAGTTATCAATTCCCTGAAAGATTGGATCGTCACTGTTCGTGATTCGGATGAATCTGTACTGGTATTCATGCGGGCGACTTTCCCGCTGATCATGCTGCTCGAGACCATCGAGCGTCACCACCCGGGCGTCGAAACTCATACCCACAAGTTGGTGTCCACCGCAGATTGCCAGTACCGGTATTGTTGTAGCCTGGATAAAGTGCCTGAAGTCTTGAAGCAACTCAGGATTATAGAAATCAAAATCGCGAAGGGTGCCGCTCAGAACTATCGCATCGGGTTGAAACTGGTCAGCTACGGATTTCAAGTCCTCAAGATGGGCTACCTCGGTAACAGGTTCCCTGACCAGCCGGTCGATGTTGTTGAGAATGTTCTCAATCGCCATCGAGGCGATCTTCCGCTCTTTTTTGAGTTCAAGGGCAGTTGATTCACCCCAAAAGCTCCGCGCCAGGTCTGAGATGTCCCGCTCATCCCGCAGGAGGTTATCCACAACCAGCACTCGGGCCTGCTCGATTCGTTTCTCAATCGGCTCGTAGCGGCAAAACGTCCGTTGGTTAAAGGGGAACGGCAGCGGCTCATTCGTGTCCGAGCTTAGCTCTTTGATTGTTGAAGTTTGAGTTTCGTGTGCCATGCAGTCTTTAAACGATCAATTCTTCGAGTTATTCCGACGTTGCTTTGTATTCTGTTTAAACTGCGGGCTGGTTGGTCCAGCACCGATGTCAGCCAACTCAGCGCGAAGTTTAGCAATTAACAGGCCACGAATCCGAACGCGGAAGGCCTCGCTTCTGTCCGCAGCGATCTGAAGACCCAGTAGCAGCATACGATGCCATGACGACTCAAGCTCATCTGCGAGACTCGAAACCATAGTAATGTCATACGGTAGTGCAATATCCTTGCAGCCGGCGCGGGCAAACACTGACAAATAACGCGCGGTTGGGAGATCGGGGCAGAGTAGCCGGCGGCGCGCCACTTTTAATTCTACTCCGAGGAGCGAATGCTGAATCTCGATGCGACTATTCGGCTTCAAATCTCCGAAATGGTACGCGCGGGTCCGCATTTTGAGAATTCGATCGCGATAAATACGCGGCAGCCATGTTTCCCCCATTTGGGTTTTGACTTCTTCAACGTAATCTGCGGCAGTCACGGGGTTCTTTGGATCAATCCGGCAACGACGAGGAGTTATCAAGCCCTACCGCATGGAAACGGAACTCACGGATCTGGTCTGCAAGGCGTTGATTACCCGGCCCGGAAAGATTCCCAAATACAGAACGCCAGCAACGGTAATTGCCAGGGCCAGCGCGATGCTGGCAGGGATTGGCGGTGGCGACCAGGCGGTCGTGCGGCCACGGAAAAACATCACAATAATAAGGCGCAGATAGTAGTATGCGGACACCGCTGTGTTCAGCACTCCGATAATAACCAGCTCGTAGTAACCCTGCTCCAACGCAGCCCGGAAGACAAGAATCTTGCCTATGAAGCCGGCTGTCAAGGGCATCCCTAGCAGGCTGAGCATAAAGAGCGCCAGAGAGAAAGCAAGCACAGGCGATTCAAAGCCAATTCCATTAAAGTCCTCGACCGCTGTGCGACGGTCCCCGCTGCGAGCTATCAACTGCACTACTGCGAAGGCGCCCATATTCATGAGGGCATACGTCAGTAAATAGAATACGACGGCGGCGATGGCGGCATTGCGCTGATCGCCATCAGTAGCTGCGGCCGCTGCCACAAACCCCACCATCGCATACCCTGCGTGCGCAATCGAAGAGTACGCGAGCAGCCGTTTCACATTGTCCTGAGCGATGGCGACGACATTACCAACAGTCATCGTCAGGATCGCAAGAATAACCAGCACCTGAAGCCAGGTCGTGTGCAACTGATTGGCAATGGCGGGCTCGGCAGTCGCAACGACGAATGGAAAGCCGAAGAGGAAAACCCGCATGAAAGACGCAAATCCAGCCGCCTTCGGGCCAGCGGCCATGAACGCTGTGACTACCGTGGGAGCGCCTTCATAAACATCCGGCGTCCAGATGTGAAATGGCGCCGTGGCAATCTTGAATCCGAAACCCACCAGCAACATTGCCGCTCCAGCAAACAGCAACGGGGGATACTGGGCGTCATTAAGCCTGGTCGCAATCTCTGCGATGTTCGTAGTCCCCGGGAGCCCCGCCGTAGTTACAGTCCCGCCATAGATCAGGGCAATGCCATAAAGTAGAAAGGCCGACGAGAACGAGCCCAGAATGAAATACTTTAATGATGACTCATTAGACCGGACATCTGTTCGCCTGAAGCCGGCCATTACGTATGTCGCAATGGAGAGTATTTCGAGACCGAGAAAGATGATTACCAGGTCTCCGCCAGAAGCCATAAACATCATGCCCACCGTCGCGAACATGAGTAGTGAGTGAAACTCTCCTGCTGGGAGTCGTTCGGTTTCTACCCAGAAGATTGATACCAGAACGGTGAGCGCCGAAACTATCAGGAAGACCAGGGTAAAGCTCAGACGCATTCCGTCCACAACGATCATTCCGTTGAATGCCTGGCTGGGGCCGGACCAGAAGCCCCAAAGCCAGATTGCCGAGAGGCCTCCGGCGAGCAACCCTGCAAGTGATAAACCGCCGGTGAGCCATCGTTGGGTGGGTCGCGCGAATGCATCGACAAGCATTACCGCGACCGCCACGAGAGCAACAATCAACTCGGGAAGAATCAGCGCCAAGTTGACGTCCGGTGGTGTGTACTGAAATGCGAGAAATAGATTCATTACTTATCTGCCAAAATCATTTCAGCATCTACTCTCTGGTTCTTGCGCTCACCATCAACCGGTTTCGCCGCCGCAAAGGAGCCTCCGCTTTGAGGCACCGCCACACGCGCTCTCACCGCTTCGACAGCGCCCCTCGATCTTTCGAGGAATGGCCGCGGATACACGCCCATTACCACCATCAAAACCAGCAACGGTAACACGAGGCCGAATTCCCGGGCGGTCAGATCGCGAAGGCCGGAATTATTCGAGTTGACTCTGCCAAACACGACTCGCTGTAACATCCACAGCATGTAGACCGCGGCCCAGATAACTCCGGTGGCGGCCAGCATCGTCACTGTCCAGGATCTAACAATTGCATTCGAGGTCCAGGTGCCGACCAGAATCAGAAATTCACCGACAAAACCATTCAGGAATGGCAGGCCGATGGACGAAAGCGATGCAATTACAAAGAAAGTCGAAAACCAGGGCATGGGGGTGGCCAACCCGCCAAAGTCGTCGATCATCCGCGTATGCCGGCGCTCATAGATCATCCCCACAAAGAGAAAAAGGGCACCGGTGGAAATACCGTGATTCAACATTTGATAGAGCGAACCCTGCATGCCGAGCTCTGTGAACGAGAAGAGCCCGAGTACAACAAAGCCCATGTGGCTCACGGAAGAGTATGCGACCAATCGCTTCACGTCGGGTTGGACCATTGCTACCAGCGCGCCGTAGATAATGCCGATAATTGCAAGCGTAATCATGATCCAGGCAAACTGGCGGGACATTTCAGGGAAGAGTGCCAGGTTGAAGCGCAACAGGCCATAGGTACCCATCTTCAGCAGCACACCGGCCAGGATTACAGAGCCCGCGGTTGGTGCTTCAGTGTGCGCATCGGGAAGCCAGGTATGCAGCGGGAATAGCGGCACCTTAATGCAGAAAGCAAAAGCGAACGACAGGAACAGCCAGAATTCCGCCTGAGGCGACAGGTTGATGCCTCCCGCTCGCATCGATTCGAGGATGACGATGTAGTCGAACGTTCCGTAAATGTAATAAAGGGCAATGATGCCGACGAGCATCAACAAACTGCCCACCGCTGTGTAGATAAAGAACTTGACCGCGGCGTAAATCCGTCGTTCACCCCCCCAGATGCCAATTAAGAAGAACATGGGAATGAGCGACGCCTCAAAGAAGAGGTAAAAGACAAGCAGATCGAGAGAGACGAAGACCCCGATCATCGCCCCTTCAAGCAGCAGCATAAAGACGTAGTAGGAAAGTTGTCGCTTCTGAATCCCGGTCCAACTGGAAAGGACTGCGATGGGCATCAAGAGGGTCGTAAGCAATACCAACCAAAGGCTGATGCCATCGACGCCGATGTGATAGTTGGCGCCAATCGACCCAATCCACGGAATATTCTCTTCGAAGCGAAACTCCGCCGTGCCGGCGCCAATGCCACGAATCAGAAATAGCGATAGGGCAAAGGTAATAATCGTGAAAGCAAGCGCAATCCACCTGTAATTGGATTCCCGGCGGGTTGGAAGAAAACTGTACGCCACTGCGACCAGCGCGCCGAGTACCGGTAAAAGAATTAGAACCGTGAGAAAGTTTTGCTGCATTCCTAACGCACCTGACCGAGGGCATAGCCTCCAAAGTAGGCAAAGATCCCGATTAGTATCAGAGCTCCTACAAGAATGATGACTGCATAGCCGCGCACAAACCCGGACTGCAAACGGCGGAGAAGTTTGCCGGCTTCAGTAACGGCCCGGCCAAGAGAATGTAAAAAGCCATCGATGACTCCAAGATCAAAGAGCTTCCAAAGACCTTCGCGCGACCCGGCCTCGATCGGATTTATAATTGCAGCATCGTAAGCTTCATCGACATAATATTTCTCTTCAAGCACTTTTGGCATCTTCAACAGCGGGCGCCTTCTGAAAACCCACCACCCGATGCCAATTCCCAGCAGCGCTATCACTACTGAGACCAGCGTGAGCAGGCGCTCCTGTCGAATCTCTTCTGGCGAGTGAGCATGAGCCGCATCACCAGTCAGGCCCTCATGTGGAATAACCGGTGGTCCTTCGGCCGAGGTCGGTGGTGGAGATACCAGATGCGGTTGTTCGTGAGCCTCTCCGGCGTGCGCAGTGTTCGGGACTGGGTGGATTACGGGCGCCAACGTCTCTTCAATGTAATTCACCGGGTGGTCGCTGACGAGCGAACCCAGCGCATAGGACACCCCAAACAGTCCCCCGACAGTCGAAAGGATCGCAAGAACAATCAGCGGAATCTTCATCACCCAGGGAGATTCGTGCGGCTCATGGCGATGAGGCTCATGACGAAGCCCTGATGAGACGTCATCCTGGTGAGACTCCCGGAAACGTTCTGTTCCCCAGAATGTCATCACCATCATTCGGGTCATGTAAATTGCGGTCAAAAGCGCAGTCACCGCGCCGATGCCCCACAGCACTCGCGCGTATGCAGGGTTTGGAAGCATGAAGCTGCTGGCGCTCCAGGCCTTCCAGAGAATCTCGTCCTTAGAGAAAAAGCCCGCGAAAAATGGAACACCGCAGATTGCAAACCACCCAATCATCATCGTGATCCAGGTGACAGGCATGTATTTCCTCAAACCACCCATGCGGCGCATGTCCTGCTCGTGGTGCATGCCGTGAATCACTGAACCTGATCCAAGAAATAGCAAGGCCTTAAAGAAAGCATGGGTTACGACGTGAAAGATCGCCGCCACGAAGGCGCCCACGCCACAGGCCAGGAACATGTAACCGAGCTGCGAAATCGTCGAATACGCGAGCACCTTTTTGATGTCGTTCTGGGCCAGGCCAATAGTCGCAGCAAAAATGGCAGTTGCAGCGCCAATGATCGCAACAATGAACATCGCGGTGGGAGCATGGGTATAGATCACGGAGCAGCGAACGATCATATAAATTCCCGCTGTCACCATGGTTGCGGCATGGATTAGGGCCGATACAGGTGTGGGGCCGGCCATTGCGTCAGGGAGCCAGACATACAAGGGGATCTGCGCGCTCTTACCCGCCGCCCCGATAAAAAGAAGCACTGCGGCAGAGGTTATGCCGCCGGCAAAGATGGCTTGCCAGGTAAAGGGATCAACGCTCATGCCGGCGATAATCTGAAGAGCGCTGTCTACTCCATGAAGAGGTTTTTCAAAGAAACTGATCGAGCCTGTCAGGTAGAAGACAGCCATTAAACCCAGGACAAAGCCCCAGTCCCCAACCCGGTTGGTAATAAACGCTTTCTTGGCCGCATTACCGGCGTCCTTGCGGTCCAGGTAATAGCCGATCAGGAGGTACGAACAGAGCCCGACCCCTTCCCAGCCAACAAACATCAACAGAAAGTTGTCGGCAAGAACCAGCGTCAGCATCGCAAACATGAAAAGATTCAGGTAAGCGAAGAAACGATAGAAGCCGCTGTCGCCGTGCATGTAGCCGACGGCAAAGAGATGGATCAGGAAACCAACGAAGGTAACAAAGAGGGCGTAGGTGCCACTCAGGCGATCGAGGGCCAGGCCAAAGTCGGCGCGAAACCGGCCAACCTCGATCCAGGTCCATAGATGGTCCAGGATCGGTTCAGTGGAACGCAGTGCGCCACCGGGCTTGAAGCAAAGGTAAAAAGCTATAACCGTCGAAACGCCAACCGCTGCGCAGGCAACGATGGCGATAAACCGCTCGTTGCGGACTCGCCGACCCACGAGCCAGTTGATCACCGCGCCGGCCAGCGGCGCAAAAATGATCAAACTAAGAAGGTTGGATTCCATGATTGTCAGGTCTTAGGTCTTAGGTCTTTGGTCTTCGATTTCATACCTACGGAATCCAGGCGGATTGGACAAATCCAACCTCCATAGGGCAAACCAAAGGCCAAAAGCCAAAGACCAAAGACCAATCCCAACTACATTTTCAAAATGCTGGAGTCGTCGACGTCGAGCGATTCGCGGTTACGAAAAATTGCGATGATTATCCCTAAACCAACTGCGGCTTCTGCGGCCGCTACCGTCATAACGATAAACACAAACAACTGGCCCGTGACGTCATGAAAAAAACTCGAGAACGCGACAAAAGTCAGATTCACCGAGTTAAGCATTAACTCGATGCACATGAACATTGCGATCACATTTCGCTTGATGATGACACCCACAACGCCGATCGTAAAAAGAACGGCGGAGAGCACCAGATACCAGGAGAGTTGCGGTTCCATATAGGTCAGCCAATTGCACCCGGGCCATCTGGTGGCTCATCGACTCGTTCTGAGTGAACATCAGCAGCGTTGGTCACCGCAGATGCAGGCATCGCCAGAACCCGAGCGCTGCCCTGTTCTTCAGGCGAAACCAGAAACGAGCGGCGCGCGAGCGTTATCGCCCCAACTACAGCCATGATTAACAGAATCGAGGTAATCTCGAACGGCAGGAGATACTTCGTGAAAAGCCCAATCCCGATCGAGGCGGACAATCCGGTGTCAGAGACAACGTCCCGGGGTGTCAATGGTGATGCCTGCACCGAATAAAGAATGAAGGCTACCTGCGCGATCAGGACCACGGCCAGTCCAAAGGCGATCGGCACGAGAAAAACAAGCCGCGTGGGACGCCGCACCTCCTCCTCAACATTGAGCAGCATGATTACAAAGACGACGAGTACCATGATCGCGCCTCCGTAAACGATGACCTGAACGGCGGCAATAAAGGGGGCTGCCAGTAAAAGGTAAAGGCAGGCCAGAGCAATAAACACTCCAATCAACGAGATCGCACTGTAAATGGGGTTGCGCTGTACAACCACAGCAATCGCACAACCAACTGCTAAACCGGCGAACAGTATGAAGAGAAGCGCTAACACAATCTTAGACCACCCCGAATAGAGCCAGTGTTGCGGTAATCACTATGTTCAGAATCGCAACTGGCAGGAGAAATTTCCAACCAAAACGCATCAACTGATCGAAACGAAAACGGGGCAGGGAACCCCTGAGCCAAATATAGAAGAGAAGGAAAAGGATCACTTTGACCAGAAACCCGGCGGCGCTGACAACACCGAATAGGAAGGTCCCCCGCCCAAAAATAGCTTCCGCAAACGGGACGTTCCAGCCGCCCAGAAAGAGTGTGGTCGCCAGCATCGAGACGGTAAACATGTTGATGTACTCTGCCAAAAAGAAGAGCGCAAACTTCATTGCACTGTATTCAGTGTGAAAGCCAGCGACCAGCTCGGTCTCTGCTTCAGGCAGATCAAAAGGAATACGATTAGTCTCTGCTATGGCCGAGATCAAATAGACTACAAAACCGATGGGTTGGAACCAAAAGACAAACCATCCCAGGCCGTACCAACCTGATTGCGATTCGACGATCCTTTGAAGGTCCAGAGTGCCGGCTTGAAGTACTACACCGACGATCGCCAGCGCCAGCGACAATTCATAGGAGATCATCTGCGCCGAAGACCGCAGCCCGCCCATCAAGCTGTATTTGTTATTAGAAGACCAGCCGGCCAGCATAATGCCGTATACGCCGATCGAGGCCACGCCCAGAACATAAAGGAGGGCAACGTCAAACCTGGCGATGACCAGTTCGATGTTCCGGCCGAGAATGGGGATATACATTTCGGGCCCGAACGGGTACACGATGATCGTCATGAGGGCGGCCATCGTAATCGTCACCGGCGCCAGAAGGTATATGAAGCGCGTTGATTTGTCCGGGACAATATCTTCTTTGAGAATAAACTTGAGGAGGTCGGCGAAGGGTTGAAGCATTCCGCCTGGTCCCACCCGGTTAGGTCCGAGGCGGCCCTGAATAAGAGCCAGCACGCGGCGTTCGGCGAGAACGGTGTAGGCCACAATCAAGAGGACAACGGTCAAGGCAATCGTGATTGCCACCAACTTGAGCCCCACCTCAATTAGAATATCCATCGATTAAAGTTGTGATTTCGATTTACGCTCTCTGATTCAGTCCCGGATTCAGTAGAAGTATGGTCCAATCAGATCGAAAACCAGAACTTAAACGCTTTCGCCTATGGCCTCCCGGCGCAGACTAGCGTCTACCGTGATCTGGTAGAGGGGCGAAATGTTAACTGTTTCGGGCCGCGGATTGCCTGCGGCAAGCAAATGAAATTGCGGAACCTTGTCTGTAAGCGTGCCGATCTTAAAGAGTTCGTGGCCCACTTTCGGCGTTTCCCACAATTTCTCATGCGTTTCCGGCATAGCTGCGACTGCATTGCGCAGGGTGTTCAGTTCGGCCGAGAGATCCCGTTCGGTAACGATTGCGCGTTTGACCTGGACCGGTTTCGACTCGTCTTTGAGCAGGGGATAGCGCAGTCCTGCGTAGGCCTGAACACGCTCCGCAATCTCGCTGAAGACGGCACTCGCAGACAACTCGAAACCAAAGTCAACGCCGAGTTCGCGGGCCAATTGGGCTGTAATCATCCAGTCAGACTTGGCCTGGTTGACGGGTGGTATCGATTGCCGTACCCGTTGGACCTGGCCGGCATTGTTGGTGAAGGTGCCGTCAATCTCGGCAAATGATGCGGCCGGCAATACGACGTCGGCAAAGCGGGTCGTCTCGGTCTCAAAGAGTTCCTGTACTACAAGGAAATCAAGCTTCCCTAAAGCTGCCTCGCTAGCTGACAGTGTCTCCTGAAAAAAGCTTCCGGCGATGTATATTCCATGAATTGTCTTACCCGCTTCAGAGAGCATTTGCGACGCGGTCATTGCTCCGCCCATCAAGCCCATGTCATGAGCGCCGATGCTGTTGTTGAAGAGTGGCAGTGGATGGAGCAAGACCCGCCGTGTCGAACTCCCGAATGTATGAGGCAACTGAGCAACAACTGCCTGCGCTGCCGGGCTGAGTTCGCCGCCAAACATAACAATCAAGTCGCCCTCGGTAAGTTCGATGAGTTCTCGTAATGCCTGTAACTCACCGTCCTGGACACCCATAACGCGGCTCGCGGTTTCGGTGCTGCCGGCGTCGGCCAGCGCTAACACCGCGGCGTCGAGAGTTTCGGCGCGAATGTGAACGAACTGTGTCGCCTGCTCGATAAGACGAATTGGCACACTGTTAACAATTAGTAGCGACGCGCCGCCATTCCGCACGGCCTGCCGAATCTGTTTGCCCGTCAGTGGCTGTAACTCTTCGGGCTCGCCACCCAGCAGCAAAATGGTCCGGGCGTGCCGGATGTCGTGATGGGTAGCGAATGGCGCCCCCAAATTTTCAAGAAAGGGTGAGAGGCTGAAAGCATCATTGGCAGCGTAGTTATCCGTGCCCACCAACTCAGTCGCAAATTTATGCAGGGTGTACAGGGCTTCATTAGTGAGACGCGGGCTGCCGATCACGCCAATTGAGTTGCGGTCGTACTTTTCGGCTAGCGTATCGAGATTACGAGCAACGTGCCGGATCGCCTCATCCCAGGTTGCCGGCAGCAATTTGCCGCCCTTCTTGTAACGAATCAACGGCGTGCGCAAGCGCTCTTCATGATTGACAAAAGGATGTCCAAAACGCCCTTTTACGCAAAGAAATTCGCCGTTAATTCCGTTTACATAACGGTCTCTAGCGACGATGCGCATCAACTCACCCCCGCGTGAGCCAAGCGACATCTGGCAGCCGTCCGAACAATAGGTGCAGGTTGATATTGTTTGGGCCAACTCCCATGGTCGCGCCTGATGCCGGTAAGTCCCATCCAATAGTGTCCCGGTGGGACAAACTTCGATGCAGTTACCGCACTGCGAACAGTCGAGCCAACCGCCATAAGTGCCGATCACGGTATTGGCGCCGCGGCCGCCTGCCTCGATCGCGTCCTCTCCCATCCACTCATCGCAAACGCGGGTGCAGCGCTTGCAGAGGATGCAGCGTTGAGGATCGTTGGCAATCATCGGCGAGAGATACTTTTCGGGATGGTAGTTCTTGGTCTCGGTAAACCGTTCCTCCAGGCCACCCCAGTCAAAAGCCATCTCCTGGAGTTCGCACTCGCCACCGCGATCACAAACGGGGCAATCGAGCGGATGGTTGGCGAGCAGAAACTCCAGCATCGCCCGCTGAGCTTTCTCGATCTCTTCGCTTTTGGTAGTGACGACCATGCCGTCTGTGCAGATGATCGTGCAAGAGGTTTGAAGCTTCGGCATCTTCTCGATGCGGACCAGGCACATGCGACAGGAGGCCTGAAGTGCGAGGTCGGCGTAATAGCAGAATGAAGGAATATCGAAGCCTTGTTCGCGGCACACGTCGATCAGACGCGCCCCTTTGGGTACGTGATAATCTTTGTTGTTGAGAGTGATCTTAATTGACTCAGTCGACATGCGAATTTCTTTACGTAATCGTTCTATTTCTGGCTACTGCTGGCCGCCCCCCGTCTCTTCTCGCGTGATAAAACCACTACGAAGAATGGCCATTGCTGTTTGACACCAGCCGGCGCCTGAAATCTTCAGGAAATCTCTTAATGGCGGACTGAATGGGCCAGGCTGCGGCGTCACCCAGTGGGCAGAATGATTTCCCTTCGATGTTGTCGCATAGATCCAACAACAGCTTTGCATCATCGGGGCGACCCCCACCTTTCTCAATCCGCTTAAAGATTTTTACCAGCCAGTCGGTGCCTTCGCGGCATGGTGTACACCAGCCGCAGGACTCGTGCTTGTAAAACTCGGTGAGGTTCTTGGTCGATTCAAAAACATCGACGGTTTCGTCCATGACTATGAAACCGCCCGACCCAACCATCGAACCGGCGTTTACCAGTCCTTCATAATCCATGCGCACGTCTTTGCCGATAATGTCTTCGGCGCTCATGATGTAGACCGACGACCCGCCCGGAATAACCGCCTTTAACTGCTTGCCTTCGCTTATCCCCTGACAGTCTTCCATGATGAACTTTTCCATGTCGTCATAACCCATGGGCAATTCGTAAACTCCCGGGCGATTGACATGGCCCGAGACTGACCAGAGTTTCGTGCCGCCACTCTTTTCGGTTCCCAGTTGTTGATAGGCCTCGCCGCCGATTTTAATAATGTCGGGCACAGCAGTAAGAGTCTCGACGTTATTGACAACGGTTGGACAGCCATACAGACCGGACACGGCAGGGAAGGGGGGCTTCATGCGCGGGTGGCCCCTCATCCCCTCGAGTGAACTCAACAGCGCAGTTTCTTCACCACAAATGTAGGCGCCGGCGCCGGTATGTGTGTAGATCTCGCAGGTAAAAGCGCTGCCCATGACGTTTTTCCCGAGAAGTCCGGCGGCGCGAGCCTCGGCAATCGCCTCATCCATGATGTCGATGAGGTACCTGTACTCGCCGCGGGTGTAGATGTATCCAATGTGCGAACCGAGAGCGTAGGCAGCGATCAGCATACCTTCGATCAGAAGGTGGGGATCGCGCTCCATCAGATAGCGATCTTTGAATGTTCCCGGCTCCGACTCGTCAGCGTTGCAGACTACATACTTTGGCTTTGGTGAGTCTTTGGGGACAAAGCTCCATTTCATTCCCGTAGGAAATCCGGCGCCACCCCTGCCGCGCAACGCAGACTTTTTGACCTCATTGATAACGTCGTCGGGCGTCAGAGACTTTAGGACCCGGGCTAACGCTTCGTAGCCGCCGTGCTTTTTATAGACTTCGAGCTTCCGCGAGTTCTCGAGATGAACGCGGGCAAGTTGTAGAGGTTCGCATCCGATAGCGCCAATAAACATGATCAAACCTAACTGTCTAAGGCAATGATGCCAGAATCTGGTCTATCTTCTGCGGAGTAAGATTTTCATGATAGTCGAAGTTTATCTGGAACATTGGCGCCGTTCCGCAGGATCCAAGACACTCGACCTCCGAAAGCGTAAAGCGGCCGTCCGCTGTCGTCTCTCCGGGTTTGATACCCAATCTGTCCGCACAATAGCCGGTAATCTTGTCCGATCCCAAGATCTTGCACGACAGTGTTCGACAAACTTGAATGTGATACTTGCCGATTGGCTCCGTGTGGAGCATCGAATAGAAAGTAGCAACTTCCCAGATGTCGGTAATGCGCAGTTGTAGTCGCTTTGCCAGGTATGCGACACCGGGGGGATCAAGATACCCGCGCTCGCGCTGCACAATGAACATGAGAGGGAGAATTGCGGAACGCATGACCGGGTATTTGGCGAGATGGCGGTCTATCTCCGCCTCAACTTCGGGGGAGAAACTACCAATCTCGTCCTGAACTCTCACCGGCTGCGAACGAGGTCCAATTTGAATATAGGTCATAAGTCCTTATAGGTCTTATTGGTCGTATAGGTCCTATATCTCTTCCTTCCTACCTATCGATCTCTCCCAACACGATATCGAGCGAGCCGATGATCGCAACAACGTCAGCAATCATCGCGCCCTTTGCCATCTGCGGCAGCGCGGAAAGGTTGACAAAGCTCGGCCCCCGAAAATGCACGCGGCTTGGCTTTGGTCCACCGTCGGATCTTACATACACGCCCAGTTCCCCTTTGGAAGCCTCGATTACGTGATATGCCTCTCCCGCTGGAACATCGAAACCCTCGGCCACGATCAAAAAATGGTGAATCAGCGCATCCATATGCGTCTTCATTGCTTCGCGATCTGGTAGCACCACCTTTGGCGCATCCGCCTTGACGGGTCCTGGTTTAAGCCTGGAAAGGGCCTGGATCACGATCTTGTGCGACTCCAACATTTCCTGCATACGCACCAAATAGCGAGCCCAAACGTCACCATCAGGCTCCGACGGGACTTCGAAATCATACTTCTCATAGCCCGTATAGGGATTGACGCGTCGCAAATCGAGTTGGATACCGCTGCCCCGCAAGCATGGTCCCGATAGACCCCAATCGATGGCGTCTGCGGCAGAGATCCGGCCTACCCCCTGTGTTCTGCGCTGGAAGATCCGGTTGCCGGTCAGGAGTTTATTGAATTCGGCGTGCGCCCGGGGGAAATCATCGAGAAACTGCTGGACGCGACGCTCGAAGCCCGCCGGCAGATCCATCATTAGACCTCCGATGCGGAAGTACGAAGGCGTCAGTCGGCCACCCGAAGCTGCCTCGATTAGGTTGAGAATCTTCTCGCGTTCACGAAAGCAGTAGAAGAAGACGGTCATCGCGCCAATGTCCAGCGCGTGCGTTCCCAGCCACACGAGGTGGGAAGCGATTCGCTGCAACTCGCACATCAGCACGCGAATCGTTTGAGCCCGCTCTGGAATCTCGAGATCGAGCAGTTTCTCAACCGCCATGACATAGGCAAGGTTGTTACCAAGCGGATTCAGATAATCCATCCGATCGGTAATGACGATCCCCTGCTGGTACTTCTTATATTCAAAGAGCTTCTCCATTCCCGTGTGCAGGTAGCCGATATCGGGAATGGTGTTCACGACCACCTCGCCATCGAGTACCAATTCGAGACGCAGGACACCGTGCGTCGAAGGGTGTTGCGGCCCCATTGAGATCGTCATCAAGCTATCGAGCGGACGGTCTCCTACCTCAAACGGTGGCGGAATGTTCGTTGTCGTGCCCATATTACTATTTTCGATTTTTGATTTGCGATCTGCTTAATTTGCAAATCAAAAATCGCAAATCAAAAATCATTTGAGGCTGTACGGTTCGTACCCACGCAATGGAAAGTCCTTGCGCAGAGCATGCCCCTGCCAGTCCTCCGGCAGTAAGATTCTTCGGAGATCAGGATGATCATCGAAAATGATCCCCAAAAGATCGTACGTTTCCCGCTCGTGCCAGTTTGCGGTGCGCCATACGCCAGTCACCGTCGGTACATGAACGTCATGCTCATTGAGGATGACCTTCAGCCTGATGCGGTGATGCAATGTCGTTGAAAACAGATGATAGTTGACCTCAAAGCGCGGTTCTTCCTCCACGCCGCGGTCAACTCCGCAAATATCTGAAAGAAAATCGAAGTTGGCGCCGGGCTGAGTCTTCAGGAAAGAGCAGAGGGCGGCGATCTGCTCGCGCGGAACTATCACGGTCACTTCGCGGTTCGCTTCGATAATCTCGAAGACCCACTCAGGATGATCTACTTGCAAGGACCTCGCCACGCGAGAAGGAGACAACTTGTAATCAGGACTCCTGACGTTATCCGCGGGATTCTGCGCTGGTGAGAATTGTTCGTTGTTTGCCTCAGTTGTCATCGATCACCCGCATCGCAGTTTTGCCTAGGAAGAACGGCGGCGCTCGTGTCGCGAAGCAATGGTATAAGGCCGCGATTCGGGGGCAACGGGCTCTGTGATCGTTGAACCATCGGTAACGGGAAGCGTGCCCGGCCTGAAGGCTTCGCGGGCTTCCTCTTCGGGGACATCGCGGCGATCGCGAACGGATTCCTTCATTACCTTGTCCTGTAACATCATCACGGCATGAATTAACATCTCAGGTCGCGGGGGGCAACCCGGGACATATACATCCACCGGGACGATCTTGTCTACGCCCTGGACGATGGCGTAATTGTCAAAGACACCCCCCGAGGTTGCGCAGGCGCCCATGGAAATTACCCATTTAGGTTCCGGCATCTGATCATAGATGCGACGAAGTACCGGGGCCATTTTCCTGGACACTCTTCCCGAGACAATCATGACATCCGCCTGACGAGGGCTCGCACGAAATACTTCCGAACCAAAGCGGGCCAGATCGTTGCGAGCGGAAGTTGCGTTCATCATCTCGATCGCACAGCAAGCCAGACCAAAGGTTGCCGGCCAAAGTGACGACTTCCGCGCCCAGTTGATGAGCGAGTCCAGACGGCTGGTCAATACTTCAGGTAGAGCTTCAGCAATTTTGTTCTCGAGACCCATGATTGCAATTAAGCTGCCGTGCGAGTTTGTTCCTGCCCTGATCGGTCTTCTGGCAACAACTCGCGTTGGTCCTTGCGAGCGCCTTCATTCCAATCCAGCGCCCCTTTCTTCAGTACATAAATGTAGCCCGCGAATAGCAAGGCTACAAATACCATCATTTCGACATAAACCAGCGTTCCCAGATCGTAGCCCGGGCTGGCCAGAGTCTTGAATACTACCGCCCACGGGATCAAAAAGATTACTTCAATATCAAAGATGATAAAGATCATCGCGATCAGGTAAAACTTTACCGAGAAACGCTGGCGAGCTGATCCTACTGGATCTATGCCACATTCATAAGGCATTAACTTCGTTCTGGTGCGCTTTCGTTGTCCGACCAGTTGCGAAAGTAGAATGTTGCCCACGGCAAAACCTGCTGCGACAATGAACATCAGCAATATGGGCAAGTAGTCGTAATGACTAAACGACATTCTCGATCAACGCCTTCTCGTTATATCAAGCCATCAAGTGATCGCAAACGTTAATGCTCACGTCCATTGATCAACTTAGTGTAGATTGAGAATCATTGTACAAGCCGAATCGTAGTCGAACTGATCAAGGGTGTCAAGCAAGTCAGTATTTGAGGAATCCCGCGAAAAATTGATGATTGACCGTGCAAAAATTACTGTGCTACCGTTCGCCTGGCCTCCCTATAAATGCTTTCAGTAGGGGTTGTAAAATTCAGTTAGTGACGGAATAGAAGAGAGTGATTACGGGATACAACACCGACGTCGAACATGATGGTGTGATCTATCATGTTCAAACGGAAGATAAAGGTATCGAGTCGCCTATGATCCTGTCGCTCGTCTACTCCGGAGGGGCCATTCTGGCCAGCAAGCGCGCTCCCTATGAGGATCTGATTGCCGCCGGTTTTGATGAACATGTGTTGGCCGAACGGTTGAGGCGACAGCACAGGTTGATTTGCGCGGCCATCCATGCCGGGCGAATTGCTGACCTCAAACGGATGAGCGGTGTTGAAGCTGCGGCTTCAATAGCTCCCCCGAATGGTCAGGAAATACCTGCTGCGTCTGAGATCGCCGTGCCTCCTCTTACTGAGCCACCGGTCGAAGTGAGTGCAACCTCGGTTCCGGAAGAAACTCAACCCATCGAGCCACCCGTACCTCCTGTAGAAGTACTCGCGACGCCCCTCGAAGAGGAAGATCTGCTTTCATCAGCCCAGCCTACCGAGCCTCCAGCGGATGCATTTGTGAGGTCGATTGCAGAAGAGCTTCTGTCGCTGACTACTCCGGTTGAACCGCCCGCCGCTACTCCACGGGAAGAGATAATTGTGACGACAATCGCGGAGGAGATGCTCTTGCAAGCGCAAATGGAGCCGCCCAGGGACGAGCCTCCGCTGGAAGTAAGAGGTCCTGTCGAGGAAGAACCTCCCACGGCCTCGCAGCCGCCAGTATCTGATTCGCGGCGGGAGTCACCTCTGGGAGAGGCGCGACCGGCGGAAGAGGGTTTATCAGTATCTTTATTGGACAACGACGAGTTCCAGTCGGGGGATAAACTGATGCTGCGAGTCATGGTCGGCCAGCGTGCGGGCCAGGATTTGAGACCGTCGAGTGGCGCACAAGTCTCGGTCAAGGTACTTGGCACCACCTTCAGGCCGCTGATTCAGACCGTTAAAACGGGGCAAGATGGCGTCGCTATCGTCTCGACACAGATTCCTCATTTCACCTCCGGTCGAGCTGCAATACTAATTCGGGCCACGGCCGGCGCTGAAACCACTGAGATCAGACGAGTGATCGCTCCCGCCCAGTAAAGATAAGAGGACAAGCTTGCGCATTCAGGTGAACGGTGAATATCGGGAGGTTGCTGAAGAGACAACCCTGAATGAGTTGATTGCTCTCTTTGCATTCGCTTCAGACCGGATTGCTATCGAGCATAATGGTGTCGTGGTTAGACGTAGCGACTGGCCCACTGTGAGCGTGGAGGAAGGCGATCGTGTCGAGATCGTACACTTCGTCGGGGGCGGCTTTTGGAATTTTGAGCTATCATAATCGCAGTGATGAAGAATTCCTGATGAGTGATGAGTATTGCTATGTCAACAGCAGCGTCGGGTCGGACCAGCGAGTTTCAAATAGGCGGCAAGTCTTATGCATCCCGCTTAATCATCGGCACTGGCAAGTATCGCAGCTATGAAGAGATGAAGGCGGCGCACCGGGCATCGGGAGCTGCCATGGTGACGGTTGCCGTCAGACGAGTTCCGCTTGACCGGAGCGCGGAGTCTTTCCTTGACCACCTCGATCCCGAGCTAAAGATCTTGCCCAACACGGCAGGGTGCTACACGGCTGAGGAAGCCATCCGTACGGCCCGGCTGGCCCGTGAGGCTCTGCAAACCGACCTGATCAAGTTGGAAGTGATTGGCGATCAAACCACCTTGTTTCCGGACAATGAGCAGACACTGGAAGCGGCGCGCGTGCTGGTGAAGGAGGGCTTTGTGGTTTTGCCGTACTTCAATGACGATCTCATTATGGCAAGAAAGCTTCTGGATGCGGGCTGTCCTGCGGTAATGCCGCTGGCCGCTCCGATCGGCTCGGGTTTGGGAGTACAGAATCCTGCGAATCTCCGGATCATGCGCGAGCAACTACCGGACGCGACGATCATCGTCGATGCTGGTGTGGGCACCGCCAGCGATGCAGCAATCGCAATGGAATTGGGTGCGGATGGAGTGTTAATGAACACCGCGATTGCAGAGGCTCACGATTCGGTGAAGATGGCCGAGGCCATGAAGCTGGCGATCGAAGCCGGGCGCCTTGCGTATGTTGCCGGGCGCATGAACAAACGCCTGTATGCGAGCGCATCGAGCCCCCTCACCGGCGTTGTGCGTTAGTATTGCCGGAGATTACACGAACAAGAGTTCAAACGAATATCGAGTTCCGCCCCTCCTTATGTTAATTCCACAGTTCATATAACTTAGTATGATTTAGTGGACCATTTCTTAACCGACCTAAAAGATCATCCACGAAACCACACGATATTGCACGAAACGGCCCGCACGAATACCTTATCGAGTTCAACTGGTTTGGAGGCAAACACGGTGTTAACCCAACTGCAGTATTCCGTGGCGTGGGTGGTCCAACAATGAAATCAGCTACATTGCTTAGCGTGTCGATGCAGCCGCTCGAGTCTCTCTTTACAGCCGTTGTACTGCCGGGACTGGCCGTGGGCCCGGCCCCCCGAAAGCAGGTCGCTGCGTTCCCATAACCGACCAGATCGACAATTGTGTCTGATGAGGAACACGTGCCACTGAGCGCGCTGGTTCCACTTACGAGCGCGACCTTACCGGCCCCCGCCGCCATCGCAATGCTCCCGACTGAATCAGCAGCAGGCAGAGCAGCGCCATTACTGCTTCCCGAACCTTCCTGAATGAGATAGTACTGTCCGGGTTGCAGAGAAAATGGCGCTAACGGGGTTACTGACCAAGTGGCGCCGGTCGCGCTGCTGTATTGTATGGACCAGCCTGCGAGATCCACTTCCGCTGTTCCCCGATTAAAGATCTCAATAAAATCATTCCTGAAAGGCGCTCCCGAGTTGCCCCCGCCACCGTAGATCTGGCTGATCACCACAGTGGCGCCAGCAACCGGTGATGGTGATGGCGACGCACCTGGAGTCGGTGAAGGTGACGGGGAAGCCAGGGGCGTAGGCGCTGGCCCAGGCGTTGGAGCACTGGTCAGATTTTGTGGCTCACTTGGCGTGAGTAATAGGAAATCGCTGAAGTTATCGTTCGTGTCCTGAGTACTGCCATTTGACCCCCCAGGCTTTCGTTCATAGCTCTGATTGGCGTCACTCACCAGTGGAGCTAGATGTATCCCTTCTTTGAAAGCCGAGCCGGGTGACATGCCCACTTGATCGATGATTGAATCGTCAGACAGAGTTAGCGCGATGCCGCCGTCGTTGCTGATGCCGTTTGTGTAGGCTTGATCGGCGGAAACCCCGCCAGTATATCCCCCAGAATTAACCGCCAGAAAATGGCCACGCGCGGGAATGATCACTTCTGTAGCGATAGTCATCCTATTGGTAATTGTTCCGCTACTGCTGGAGCCACGCAGTTTCCAGCCGCCAATCTCGACCGGATGATCAGAGTTGTTGTAGAGCTCTATAAACTCATCACTCGCTCCACCTGGTCCTCGTGTGCGGAATTCACTGATCACAACTGGCGGAGGTGAAGTTGGTGAAGGCGAAGGAACCGGAGAAGGAGACACGCTTGGCGAAGGTACAGGCGACGGGGAGGGGGAGGGGCTCGGCTCCGGCGTCGGAGCCACCGTTGGACCAGGTGAGGGAGACGGCGCCGCTACGGCCAGAACCACGGGGCTCGAGTGCATTCCACGGGCGGTCGCAGTAATGTGTGTTGTTCCCGAACTGACGGCCCGAAGCAAGCCGTCGTTAGTTATTGTGGCTACCGAGACTTCACTCGATTGCCATCGAAAGATAACGTCCGTCAACTCTTGATTATTGCCATCGAGGGCCTGGGCGAAGAATTGCAACTCCTCTCCGACGCCGAGGATTGCCGATTCAGGGTTAACCGCTATCCGCAAGACGGCAGGCAGAGACAAAAAGGTGCTGCCGTCAACTCGCGTTCCTGGACTGAAGAGCCTTCCTTCGCTCGCGGTCGCTGTTTGATGCAAAGCAAATACGCCATCCACATCGGGTGAGCGAGTTAGCGACTGGTTCTGATCGCCGCGCAGGCCGGTACTGCCTCCATAATTAACGAAGGTAAGAACTCCCCCCGTAGCATCTCGCAAGGTGACGGTGGCGCCTGAGTTCAGTAGTGAAAGACCACCGCTGGACGCTTTTAAGATCTGAGCGTTGCCAAAGCTTGTCCCGGAAACATCAGGATTCCCTCCGCCAAATAGGACAATCGCAGTGCCGGCCGAAAGAACCGTTCCGGCCGCGAATCGGTGCCGCAGCGTGTCTGTCGAGGCGGTTGGACTGCGCGTCATCAATTGAAAACCGCTGATGTCCAGGTCTCGGCCGGTTGTATTGACTAACTCAACGAATTCGTCCTGGCTCGAGTCGCGGACGCCATCGCCATTTGCGTCGCCACTGATACCGTCGGGTGGATCGACGAGTATTTCGTTGATCATGATCTCGCGTAGAGCACTCCCGGAAATGGTGAGCCCAATCTGATTACTATTGACACCTTCCGCCGCAAGGCCCAGAGGGGCTGCCCCTGCGCCGCGCAGATCAGGAGGGACACGAATATGAATCTCATCGAGGCCGGGAAGATCAGGGGAGGTCAAAACCGCTTCAGTAGTGAACGACTGGCCAGCAATTGAGACAGAAACCTGGGAAGCACCGCGGACGCCTGTTCCGAATAGAATCAAACGAAGTTGACCGTCACTTGGATCAAAAGGACCGGCAGCAAACGTGCCGGCGTTCATGGCAATTCCTTCGCCGCGACCATCGCCGGTCATGGTGAATAGACCGGGCGCTACAGGGGCGATCTGGATACTCGCAACAGATCTAAATCCGTCGGCATTCGTGACGATTACCTCCGTTGGACCAGCGCTCGTCTCTGGTGGAACAACAAAGTTAATTTGAGTAGGCGAGACAAAAAGTAACTGAGCAACACGGCCCGCGACGGTCACTGTAGTTCCAGCCAGCGAGCGGGGGAATGAATGATCGGAGAATCGCGCGGCCTGCTTAACATCGCTTGCGAGAGCATTGCCTCGCGCTAGCGCAATGCTGTCCGGGGCAATCGATTTCAGCGTTGCCGGCTCATTGCCCATAGCCGCCCCATTCAGAACGGTGATCTCGCCGGACGCTGGGCGCGGGGCAACAGATAACAGATAGATCTCGCTGTTGTTTGCATGATCGTTGTCTACATCAGGACTGGAGATAACCCTCGGAAAGTTGAAGACGGCCATTGAACCATCGTGATTGAGAGAAGCAATCACTTCGGCCGTGGCCCGTGCGGGTGCGCTTGTCAATTTAGTGAAGGCACCGGTCGGCACGTCGTACAAATAGAGTTCGACGCTGTTGTCGCTGTTTTGCCCGATGACAGAACGCCGAGTCGCGAAAGCTATTCGTTTCCCATCGCCACTGATCGTTGGATTCAGCGGAACATCGTTCAGACGTGCGTTCAGAGTAGTGATCTGACGCACCTGCCCTGTGCTTCCATCGTAGAGATACACTTGCGTCTGGTTCTCAGCCTGTACTGTCGCGTATACAACACGTTGACCGTTATCGCTGATGGCCCTGCCGCTGGTCATAGACAGTGAGCCGGTAGCGACACGATCAGTGGCGCCTGTAGTGAGATTGTGCAGTAGCAGTTCATGTTCGCCATCATTCTCGCTGAGGTAAGCGAGCCGCGAGGCGTCACCGCTGAGTTTTGCTTTTGTGGCGCCAACAATGCCCAGCGAGGTTGTGACTTGAATGAAACGCGAGCCTTCAACATCGAACAGGAATATCTCAGAATTCTGATCGGCGTTCTGCCCCACAAGGTTCCGATTCGACGAGAACGCAATCCAACGACCGGCATCGCTAATTGATGGTTGGAAGTTCCCATCGCGCAGCCGAGTTGTCGGGTCATCTGGAGCAGTCTCAGTAAGCTGCCTCAGCTCGCTTCCATCAAACAGAAAAATCTCCGAATTGCGATCAGCATTTCGTCCCAGAAGATCTTCTACCGAAGCAAACGCGATGCGCGATCCGTCCTGAGAAATGGCAGGGGTGACGGCGCGCGAAGTGGCAAATCGAGCGAATGTTACCGGCGAGCCGGCAACATTGGCGCGAAAGGCCCGGAAGCCCGGACTCTCTCCGGCGCCAGTCAGATCTCCTGACGATTCGAAGGCGATATGGGAGCCATCTCCGCTGATCGAAGGATTGAGGCTGACTTTCTCTTCGCTCGTTGTGGTGATTCGTAGAAGCGTAGGTCCTGTTTGACTTAAGCCTGGGCTAAGCAAGAAAGAAAGAGTAAGGAGTAGGACGAAACAGAGCGTCGTGAGGAACATGAGTCGAAGCATGATGAGGTTGCTCCCTTTGTATTGGTGGATCTAATTCTTTGCGGCATCATTCTAGCCATCTTGCCGCTAAACGCAAGTCGATTTCATCTATTCTAACGTCCAAGGTTCAACCTAGTCAGCAAGCTACTCCCGTTTTCTCCATGATGATACACAGCACATGCGTACCAGACCAGAATAAACATAGCGTATTCTATCGGTCTTATGTCCAGGAAAGCGTTCCCCATTGCGCTTCGGAAAGGTTGACCTGCTGTCATGTTCATTATGATATAGGCCGCGAGGCTAAGAAGGAAGGCTCCTGCAAAAGTCAGATGTAATTTCCAGCTTTTAGAGAAGTGTTTCATTTCACATCCTTCTATCATCACGGCCACCGCTAAAATAACGGTCTACAACCGCAATTAAGCTCTGTAGGTTCTCATCAGTACGAATCTGAGAATCCACCAGCACATTAATCTTTGCATCAACATCATCGAAACGATCCAGCGTTCCTTGGGCAAGCCGGAGGACAACGTCACTCGACTGGGCCATAGCTTCGACAGTCTGGGCCACGACTTCACCTGTTCTGGCTACAGCTTCACCGGTCTGGGACAGAACTTGTTCGGTGTGGGCTTGTGCTTCACGCAATTGTTGCATATCAGAAGCAAACTGCGCTTGCTGCTCAATAATGAATTCCATTCTTCTTTCGAATTCTTCGTTGCTCATGGTGAGGTTCCTCCCAAAATAAGCTTGCGGCTAGTTTAGCTTAAGAGCATTAACACAAACAAACCAAATACTACTTAGAAAACACATCTTCTTTCAGCCTGAAGGATAGTTTGATAACCTCTAGTAAAGATTTTCTACAATCAGATCTTTGGATCGAACAGGAGGCTTCACTAATGAAAATACTCATCAGCGGGTCGCATGGATTGGTGGGTTCGGCGTTAGTGCAATCTTTGGAGACTGCTGGTCATGAGGTGGCCCGCCTGGTCCGTCATGCACCTTCAAACGCCAATGAGGTCGAGTGGAGTCCCGAAAGGTACAGCATCGCGCTGGCTCGCATCGAGGGCTTTGACGCTGTGGTGCATCTCGCCGGTGAAAGCATCGCTGACGGTCGCTGGAATGAGGAAAAAAAGGCTCGCATTCGCGAAAGCCGTGTCAAAGGCACAAAACTCCTCAGCGAGTCTTTCGTTCAACTCTCACAACCGCCGGGAGTGTTCATCTCGGCGTCGGCAATTGGGTACTACGGCTCTCGCGGCGATGAAATTCTGACCGAAGCAAGCCGAGCTGGAGAGGGTTTTCTGGCGGGTGTAGGAGTTGAATGGGAGAAGGCAACTGCACCGGCGGCGGAGAAAGGAATCCGAGTGGTGAATTTGCGCTTTGGCATCATCCTCGACGGCAAAGGTGGCGCTTTAGCAAAGATGCTGCCGCCGTTTCGCATGGGCGTTGGAGGCAGGATTGGTGATGGCAAACAGTGGATGAGTTGGATCGCATTGACAGACGTGATTGGAGTGATTGGATTCGCGCTTTCGAATGAGGCTGTTCGTGGACCAATCAATGTCGTTGCGCCGAATCCCGTGCGCAACTCGGAATTCACAAAGACACTCGGCAAGGTTCTGTCGCGCCCGGTGTTCTTCCCGGTCCCGGCTTTCGGAGTGCGGCTGGCTTTTGGTGAGATGGCCGATGCGCTTCTTTTATCAAGCCAGCGGGTAGAACCGGCGCGGCTGAATGATGCAGGATATGAGTTTCAGTTTCCGACGCTTGAAGGCGCGCTCCGTCACGCACTCGCTGAAAAGCGTTGAGTAAGGGTCAAAAATAGTTCAGGTCAATCGCGACATTTTCGCCCAAGCAAAACTCATCTAGAATCGGCCGATGAGTACGTGATAAATACGGCTTGACAGATGTATTCCGGGAGCTTACTCTTTCCTTACAGATACGCATGGGCGTATACGAACTTTGAATCCGAAGTGGAGGCGTTATGTCAGAAAGAATTGTTGAAGCGGTACGGTCGCGGTACGGGGCAACCGCGTTGAGCGGCCTCTCAAGCGAGCAAGCGGGTGTACGGGCTGTCGCTGAAGCGTTTGGATACTCGGCCGAGGAATTGTCATCCATTCCGGCAGAGGCGAACATGGGCCTTTCCTGCGGAAATCCTACAGCGACTGCCAATCTGCGCGCAGGCGAGGTGGTGGTTGATCTGGGGTCGGGCGGAGGTTTAGACGTGTTCCTAGCGGCTCAAAAAGTCGGACCAACAGGTCGAGTGATCGGTATCGATATGACGCCGGAGATGGTTGAATTGGCGCGTCGCAATGCCGCCCGCAGGCTGGTCGAGGGTGCGCCTGATAATGTCGAGTTCCACCTTGCCCCGATCGATAGGCTGCCGCTAGCCCACAACAGCGTCGACTGTATCATCAGCAATTGTGTAATCAACCTGGCTCCGGACAAGCCCGCCGTGTTCTTGGAGATGGCTCGTGCGTTAAAGCCCGGTGGGCGAGTAGCGATCAGCGACATCGCTCTAAAGCAACCCCTGCCTCAGGAATTAGGAGATGATCTGCTGGCCTATGTGGGCTGTATTTCCGGAGCAATCGCGGTCGAAGACTACCGGCGCGGCCTTCAGGAGGCTGGCTTCGCACATGTCGAGATCATCGACAGCGGCGCCGATCTAAATGCTTATGGAAAGATCGAAAACCAATCGGGCTGCTGTTCGCCTCCGGTCGCTATTTTAACCAAAGAGCCGCAAGCATCCGGGGCATATAGCTGCTGCTCGCCGGCGCCAGTAACGACTGCTGAGTCCGAACTACATGGCAAACTGGCAGACCTCCTTCGAAGGTACAACGTCAACGACTATGCGGCCAGCGTGCGCGTCTTTGCGGTTAAATCTGAAGGATGATCTCATTGGTCCAAGGTCACTCGACATCCATCACTCGACATCCAGAGGTAACGCACCCTCGGCTCGCTTGTCGAGATAGACTGTGAGTCGCTCCCTGTCGGTGTCGCTCATCTGCATAATCGACGCCCCGATCAGCCACGTCGGTAGGCCACGCTCCTTTTCAAGGTGTACGTGACTTACCGTGCTCACGACCGCGTCCACCGGCCCGTTCGGAAGGACGATGCTCACCAGAAGTATTCGGCCGGGCTGATCAAACTCTTCCGGCCCGAAGCGCAGCCCGACAAAAGAGACCTCCAAGCCCGTGCTGCTGATCGTTTCACAATGGCCACGCACGGGTTGCGAGAATGTCAATTTGTCTTTGCCGGATTCCTGTTGGCCCAGACTGATAGTAGCGGGCAGGTGGGCGTGGTATCTGGGTGCGCTACGCCGGTTGACCGGCTTCCCGGTTGACGGCGTGCGTAAAAAGCGGCCGAAGGCGTCAAAGCCTCTAAACTCCAGCCCACAGTTATTGCAAAGTAATTCCTGCAATCGGGCCAGGCGAAACAGCATGGTCGAGTCTTTGAAGCCTCGCTGGATACGTGTGCTTTCACACCGCGGGCATTCCATTACGGGTACATGCTACCAAGTTTTTGGCGGGGCTGCGCAAAAACTATTTCGAACCCTTCTCAATTAGCTCAGATCTGATATTCTTAGCTTATATTTCCCCGGACGTGGGCGTCGCGGATGCGATTTTCGTTCGTAGGTTCTTCGCAATGCACCTGTTACTGATCTCGGCAAAGCGCGCCTGCGGGTTGCTCGCGCCGCTGCTGCTCCAGTTTCTGCTTGTCAGTCCGACTCTGGCACAATCTCTCGATATCACTGCCCCTTCGCCGGTTCGCACCAATGACCTTGTCGGTGAAATAACAGCCCGAGACATTGGCGATTCTCGCTTGACCAATCACTACTACGCCTTTGCAGCAAGACCCGGGGATCTGACACTTACGGTCGAGAGCCGAAACCTCAATGGCGATGTTGATGTGTTTACGGCAGGCAGTCTTCGCCCACTGCTAAAGTTCACTGTCTACGCCGAGGTGCCCACTTCTATTACAAGGACAGTATTTCTCCGGAGAAGGGAAGATCTGATTCTCCGGGTCCAGGCCCGTTCGCCGAATGATGATGAGGGGATCTACCATGTCAGATTTGGTGGAACTTTTGAGCCTCTCCCCGGAACTTTGCTTGCGGAATCAGATCCGGCTGAAACAGAGCGATCCGCACTCAGCGAACGCACGGGCAAGCGCGTCACTTCGGTCGGAGCGCGCATTGAAGAGCCCCCACCCTCTCCCGAGGAGGTTGCCACAGCTACACCTGAGCCAACCCCGAACGAGGAAGCCACTCCAGAACCTACTCCTGCTGAAGTGGTAACGGCACCGCCCGAAGACTCACCGGCCCCTGAAGTTCCCGTTGAGACCGCAGAACCCCGACCCGGCCGCACTACCCGCACACCGAGAGGGCGCCGAACGGCGACAAGACGGGGAACCGAATTGCCTCCAAAGGCTAGCGAGAAAGCTGAAACTGTAAGAGAGGAAACAAAGCTCGCTGAGGAAACCAAGGGAGAGACGGAAGCCCCTGGCGTTTCAAAGACTGATGAGAAGCCGGCAGAAGATATTGAAGCCGCTACGCCACCGCCGGCGCGAGGCGGCGTGGGAAGGGGGCGGACCACGCGACAGCCGCCGGCGCCGGAACCTGAGCCGGAAACGGGTCCACGATTAATCATTGAAACACGCGCCGGCGAACGAATCGAACGCTTCATGAGCACGATTCGGCGTGTGACGGTCGAACGAAATCAGATCGTAGTTGTCGGCAGGGACGGCAAGATCGAAAGAACGTTGCTTTCAGATGTTATCCGGATGTCGATCGAACCGTGATTGACGCCTAGCTCAAATCACTTTCCCTTCAGGGTAGCGAGACGCTCACGAAATTGAGACAAGTCAGCGTTATTTGGGTCGACCTTTTCCAGGTTGGCAATGGCTGTCTCAGCCTCTGTTGCACTACCGCGCTGCAGCGCGGTAAACGCAAGACTGGCCAACACTCCCACGTCATTTGGCTTCTTTAGTAGTGCGGCCTTATACCATTTCTCGGCAGTTTCGTAATTTTCCGCATCCAGATTCACGCGGCCGAGCGCCACTACAGCCTCATAGTTGTCGGGTTTGATTTGGTTCGCTTTCAAAAGGAATCCGATTGCATCGTCATAGCGCTGAATCTGGTAATAGAGTTCAGCCGCTCGCATCTGGGCCTCAAAATTGTTCGGCTCACTGCGCGCCCGGTCGAGCGATGCGGTAACTTCGGCCTGCATGCCCTGCGGATTTGCTCCTGCTCCTGCTCCTGCTCCTGGGGAGCCTATCGGAGGATGATCAGCCGGCAGATTCTGGCTCCCCGCAATTGGGACGGGCGCCCCTGGTCCGTAACGTTGATTCATGGCGCTGGCGAACATGAATCCAACAATAAAGCCGAGCAACACCCCAATGATCGTAAATAATATATTCTCTCTGGTCATAATAATGTCTCAGTAAGCACCGCCACCCAGTTCCTGCGCGCGTTTGATTCTTTCAGTAACCGACTGGGCCACTTCCGAGTTTGCCGGTAATCGTTTCAGCAGTTTTTCCCAATGGGCCACGGCCTGACTGTAGTCTTTCGCTTCGAACGCAGCACTGCCCGCGAGTTCCAGAGCCTTCGGATTCTCTGAGTTCAATTGCAGAGCCCGCTTAATCAGCTCAGTTGGCCGGCCCTGAAGCGTCTGCCCATTGGCCATCGCCAACGTGAACGCATAATCGGCCCAAAGGTCGGCGTCGTCAGCCACAAGCTTTGTCGCTCTATCGTAAGCCTCGCTGGCTTCCCGGTACCTTTGAAGCGCCGAATACGAACGAGCCAGCATGGTCCAACCTTCCGCGTCTTTCGGGTTCTGGTCCAACCGCTGCCGCAGCGCCGACAGGTTTGCCTCAATATTCTCCTGCGTCAGACGCTCAGGGGCCGGCTGACCTGCGGCAGCCTGAGGGAGAGCCGCGGGAGCCGCAGAAATCGCGTTCTGGTTGCCGATTTTCAGATAAAGCGCTACTGCCAGCAACGGCAAGCTCAGCGCAACCAGGTAAACAAGGGCGTTGGCTGGGGCCGCATTCTTTTGCTCTTTCTTGCTGTCGTCCGCAGTTGAGACTTCCTCGAGTAGACGTCGTTCGATCTCGATCCGGTCTAACTGGTACTGTTCGTCACTGACGATTCCGTTTCGCCGATCAGACTCGAGTTCAGCAAGCTGGTCACGATAGACGCCGAGGTTCGCTTCACGGCGATCGTCTGAACCCTCTTCAGCAGGGCGCCGCAGCAGCGGAGGGAGAATGAAGGCCAGGGCTATCGCGACAAAGCCGGCGCAAATGAGCCAGAAGGTGATCATGTCACTTCCTTTCCAGGCTTCGATCGCAGAAGTTCCTGGGCACGCCGCCGTTCATCGGCGGACAGTGGCTGATCGGAAATCAGTCCGCGTCGCTGTTTCACATACCTATATAGGACAGCGAGGCCAACCAACAGCAGCAGGAAAGGGCCGAACCAGAGCAGATATGTAGCCGGCTTGAGAGGTGGCCGATAGAGTACAAACTCGCCATACCGTTGAGTTAGAAAGGCGATGATCTCCTGATCGCTCTTTCCGGCTTTCATCTGCTCGCGAATCTCACGCCGGAGATCGACTGCCAGGCCGGCCTGCGAGTCTGCCAGCGTTTCGTTCTGGCAAACGAGACACCGAAGCTCCTGTGAGAGCTTCATTAGCCGCTTCTCCAATTCCGGATCCTCGGCCATGGGCCGCGCCTCCTGCGCCAGCACTCCAAAGCTCGCAGCGTAGACGAGTATCACTGCCAATCCAACGCGTTTCATCTACTCAGCTCTCTTACCAATGGGAGAATTGTGTCAGTCATTACTGCTGGCGTAACCGGTCCGATATGTTTGAAGCGGATGAAGCCGTCACGGTCAATTAGAAAGGTTTCGGGGACGGCATAAACACCATAGTCGATGCCAACGCGCCCTTCTGTATCAGCCACGCTCAGGATGTAAGGATCGCGAAATTGCTGGAGCCAGCGCAGCGCATCCTCACGCCTGTCTTTGTAATTGAGCCCGTAGATGGGAACTTCGCCCGAGCGCGCCAGTTGCAAAAAGAGCGGGTGCTCTTCGCGGCAGGAGACGCACCAGGAGGCCCAGACATTCAGGAGCCAAACCTTGCCGCGCATTTCGGCGGCCGAAAATGTACGCGACGGATCGTGTAATTGAGTGAGCCGGAAATCGGGCGCCGGTTTGTCAACTAGTGGCGACGGAACTTTGCGCGGATCGCGACCGAGCCCGATAGCCAGGAAAGCTACAAGGACAACGAAAATTCCCAGCGGGATCACATAACGCGTCATGATTCTTTGACTGAAGCTGTGGCGAGCGCCGGGGCCGCATCTTTTCTCGGGGTTTCAATCGCCTCGCGTTCCTTCTGAGCGGCCGTCGCATAACGTCGATCCATCACCGCCAGTCCGCCACCCAGCGCCATCAAAAGAGCTCCACCCCAGATCCAACTAACAAAAGGTTTATAGTGCACACGAACGCTCCAGGCTCCTCCACTCAGAGGCTCACCCAGCGAGATATAGAGATCTCTAAAGAGCCCGGTGTCGATTGCGGTTTCGGTCATCACATTTTCCGACGCAATGTAAGTGCGCTTCTCCGGATACATGGTTCGCCGCGGCGATCCATCTTTGCTAATCTGGATCTCGGCTCGTGCCGCCCGGTAATTTGGACCAGCAATATCAGTTACTCCGCCGAAGCGGAAATCATATCCGCCCACTTGAACGGTTTCTCCCACTGCCATGCGGACATCCTTTTCAGTTTCGTACCCGGTAACCAGCGTCACTCCGATAATGAAGACTGCGATACCAATATGAGCCACGTGCATGCCATAGTAGCTGCGGCTTTGCATTCTGAGTTTCTGAAAGATGCTGAACTGCCCGGAAGCACTTCTTAAGCGATCCCGAAGATTCAAGGCGGCTGTGGTGATAATCCATAGGGCAAGCAAAAGTCCCAGGCTCACCAACGGTTTCCACTCCGCCAGCACCAGCGGTAGAAGCACGGCTGTGACGGCGCTGGCAGCGAAGGCCCACCGCAAGCGCACGGCCAACTCAGGCAGGCTGGCCTTACGCCAACGGGCGATTGGTCCAATTCCCATCAGAAGAGCTGTCGGCACCATCAACGGCACAAACACGCTGTTGAAGTAGGGAGGCCCGACCGAAAGTTTCCCCATGCCGAGAGCATCGATAATTAACGGATAGAGCGTGCCAAGCAACACCGACCCTGCGGCGACAGTGAGGAGCACATTATTTGAAAGTAGCAGCGATTCGCGTGAGACAACGTCGAACTTACTACCGAGGCCCACCTGTTTGGCGCGCCAGGCATATAAAAATAGCGAGCCCCCGATCACGATTACCAGGAACGCCAGAATAAAGACCCCCCGTTCCGGATCTGTGGCGAACGCATGCACCGAAGTCAGCACACCCGAGCGCACCAGGAAGGTTCCCAAAAGGCTCAGCGAGAACGCTGAGATGGCAAGCAACACTGTCCAACTCTTAAAGCCACCTCGCTTCTCGGTAACGGCCAGCGAATGGATCAAGGCCGTCCCCACGAGCCACGGCATGAAGGAAGCGTTCTCGACCGGATCCCAGAACCACCAGCCACCCCATCCGAGTTCGTAATAGGCCCACCAACTGCCCAGCGCAATGCCCAACGTCAGGAACACCCAGGCGACAGTGGTCCAGGGTCGCGACCAGCGCGCCCAGGTGGCGTCAAGCCGGCCACTGATCAAGGCCGCGATTGCAAAAGCAAAAGCTACCGAGAATCCCACGTAGCCCATATAGAGCATCGGGGGGTGGGCAACCATGGCCGGATCCTGGAGCAGAGGATTGAGATCGCGTCCATCAACCGGGGCCGGAAAGAGACGGTCAAATGGATTCGAGGTCATTAGCATGAACAGCAGAAAGCCGATGCTGATGATGCCCATGACACTGAGTACCCGAGCGACCATCTCCCTTGGCAAGTGCTTGCTAAAGAGAGAGACGGCAACGGTCCAGAGCGCAAGCATCAGGCTCCAGAGAAGCAGCGAGCCCTCGTGAGAACCCCACGTGGCTGCAAGCCGGTAATGCAGCGGCAACCGCGTATTCGAGTTGGTGGCAACGTTCAGTACCGTAAAGTCATTAACGATGAAGGAATAAGCCAGACAGCCGAACGCAATGGCCACGAATATGAATTGTGCCTGACCGGCCGGGACTGCCAGGGCAATCAAGGATTGATTACCACGCGCAGCGCCAATCATCGGAAAGATTGCCTGCGTGATTGCCAGTAGCAGGGCAATGATTAAGGCGAATTGTCCAATCTCAGGAATCATTTTTGGTTCTTTGGAAGTTTCGACTACTGTTCGGGTGAATTCGTGGATTGTCTCTTTGGGGGGACCAGAAAGCGATCCACGAAATCACATGCAGAAACACGAACAAAACATCTCGCTATTCAGCCACAGTTTTCCCCGCTTTCTGTGCGTGCTCGATTGCTTCACCTGCCTCTGGCGGCATGTAGTTCTCATCGTGCTTGGCAAGCACTTCATCTGCATAGAAGACACCATCCTCGCCGACCTTGCCCTGGGCCACGCAGCCTTTACCTTCTTTGAAGAGATCGGGAAGTATTCCCGTATAGACTACCGGAATGCTTTCGGCGGTATCGGTAATCGTGAACTTTACAGTAAGGCCATCTCCGTCGCGTTTGATGCTGCCTTCCTCGACCAGTCCGCCGACGCGAAACTTACGACCAACCGGCGCTTCTTTGGCGGCTACCTGAGACGGGCTAAAGAAGAAGACAAGATTGCTTTGAAAGGCATTCAGGGCAAGGGCCGCAGCCACTCCCAAAGCAGAAAGGCCGAGAACAATGAAGCCGATTCGTTTATGACGCTTTTTCATCTGTCTCTTTCCCCTCGAAAGCCTGAATCCTTATCCATCTGGGCCAGCAACGAACGCTTGCGCCGCATTAAAAGCAGCACCTCTCCTCCGATGGCAATGGCTGTAACGAGATACGATCCCCAGACGTAAAAGCCGTAGCCGCCCATGTGAAATATTTCTGCAAGTTTCATTTCAAGCTCCTGCCTCGGCAACGCGTGCCACATTCTGTTCCCGCTCGAGAATTATGCATCGCACTCGCGCCAGCACTACTGCCACCGAGTAGAGCCAGCACGCCGCGAGCATGATCAGCATCGCCGCCAGCATCGGAGGCGCGATTGTCGGTTTTTCAAGTATGCGAATTGACGCGCCCTGGTGCAGTGTGTTCCACCACTGCACCGAAAAATAGATGATCGGTACATTTATCACGCCCACGAGCGCGAGGACAGCGCCGGCGCGATCCGCCCGGCGGTAGTCTTCGATTGCTGACTGGAGCGAGATGAAACCGATGTATAAGAACATCAGTATCAGGGTCGACGTTAGTCGAGCGTCCCAAACCCAATACGTCCCCCAGGTCGGTTTGCCCCACAACGACCCCGTCACCAGCGACACGAAAGTGAACATCGCACCGGTTATCGCGACTGCCGATGCCATCATCGAAGAGAGCCGAGCATTAAAAGCCCATCCAATGCCCGCATAGGCCGCCATCAGCACGTAAAGAAACATTCCCATCCAGGCTGCGGGCACGTGGATGAATATTATCCGGTAGGCATCGCCCTGTTGAAAATCGGTGGGCGCAATGACGAATCCCACGTAAAGGCCGACCATAAAAAGAATCGCTGCCGGGATTGCGAACCAGGGGATCAGCTTCCCTGCAAGCGGATAAAAATTTCCGGGCGATGCGTAACGGTACCAGTTTATCCTTCGGTTAATCATTTAGACAATCAGACCTCATTCCAAAGAAATTCGCAGACCTGCTGCTGTTGCCCATGGCGCGAAGACAAGCGCCAACGCGAGCATAGCTCCGAGCAATGAAAGATTCGCCTGCGGACTCGTACCCATGATGCTCGCTTCGACTGCCCCGGCGCCAAAAATCAATGCTGGGACATAGAGAGGCAAGACCAGTACCGAAACAAGCACTCCACCACCACGCAAGCCCAGAGTAAGCGCGGCGCCAATCGATCCGATCAGAGACAGAATGGGAGTGCCGATGAAGAGAGAAATGGTCAGTACCAGCAGGGTGTCCTGCGGCAAACCAAACTGAACGCCAACAAGCGGTGCGATCAATGCCAGAGGTACTCCGGAAACAAGCCACAGCGCAAAGATCTTGGCCACCACCAGCAGGTATAGCGGTTGTGGCGTCAAGAGAATCTGTTCGAGCGTCCCGTCCTGATAATCGTTCGCAAACAGGCGACCTAAAGAAAGCATTGAAGCGAGCAGCGCAGCGACCCACACAACTCCCGGGGCGATTGAGCGCAGCAAATTCGTCTCCGGCCCGATTCCCAAAGGAAAGAGGCTGACGACGATCACAAAGAAAAAGAGCGTTGAGAGCACGTCGGCTCGGCGCCGCCATGCGAGCGTCAGATCGCGCCACACTAGCCAGCGCAGGATTGATAGGGTCGAGGGGGCGCTCACGATGCAAGTTCGAGCCGCTGAAACGAACCTGCGGACAGATTGAGTTCCTGGTGTGTGGCAATGATCGCCATGCCGCCGCTTTGGAGATGTTCTTCAACAATTGACTTGATAAGTGCGATGGCGTCCTTGTCTAAAGACGTAAGTACTTCATCCAGAATCCAGAGCGGAGTTCTGCAAGCCAGAAGCCGCGCCAGCGCGAGGCGACGTCGTTGTCCCTGGGACAGTAGTCGCGCCGGCAGCCTCTCGCGTCCTTTGAGCCCCACTGTGTCGAGAATTGAACTTGCTTCGTTCTCGCTAACATCTATGCCACCCAACCCGCAGGATACCCGCAGGTTCTCGCTCGCGGTCAATTCATCTTTAACTCCGTTGCGATGGCCGATGTAGGTCATTGCTGCGGAATATTCCTCACCAAGCGAGCGAATGTTCGCACCTTCCCATCTGATTTCACCTTCGGCCGGCTCGAGCAAACCACAGATCATGCGCAACAGACTGGTTTTGCCGCAGCCATTCGGACCCTGGACTTGTAAAAACGAGCCCGGCCGGAGCGAAAAGTCGACGTTGCTGAAGAGTCTTCGATCGCCTCTGACGCAACCCAAGCCTATAATCTCTAACACTATTTCCCTTGCTCCCAGGATGTAAACAAAATAGATCGGCTGGTGTCGTTTTTACTCAATATTGATGATGGGATGATAGCCGAGAGCCGTTGCGGTTGTCATGCGCACGCCGGTCACCAGGCCTGAAGTTTTAGCTTACTCACCGAACGCAGCCTGGACAGGATGCGCTACAGCGAGCTTGCTGGAATCCGGCTTTTCAGATAAAAACATTGACTATCCACTATGAAGACTCGCCTGTCAGGCTTGGAAAGGAAGAAACAGAAAAACAAAGTGCGTCCCCCTCTCGGCGGAAAGGTGCGATCCAGTACCCCCATCAATGCAAAAGCAAGTTCCGCTTATCCGTTTACGGCGATTGTGGGTCAGGATGAGATGAAGCTGGCGCTGATGCTCAACGTGGTTGACCCCTCAATCGGCGGGGTGCTCGTCATGGGACATCGCGGCACCGGAAAGTCTACCGCTGTGCGCGCGCTCGCTGGCCTGCTGCCGGAAATCACCGCGGTTCGGAATTGTCCTTACCGCTGCGATCCGGCGGATGAACACAATCTATGCGCTGATTGCACACAACGCATTTCCTCAGGCCAGAAGCTTGAACGCCAGCGGAGCCTGGTACCTGTCGTCGATCTGCCGCTTGGCGCCACTGAAGATCGCATCTGCGGCACAATCGACATCGGACAGGCCCTGCAAACCGGCGTTAAAGCGTTCGAACCGGGTCTACTGGCGCGCGCAAATCGCGGCTTCCTCTACATCGACGAAGTGAACCTCCTCGAAGACCATCTCGTCGACCTGCTGCTCGATGTCGCGGTGACCGGCATCAATCGAGTAGAGCGCGAGAGTATCTCAAGCGAACACCCCGCCCGGTTTCTCTTAATCGGCTCTGGAAATCCTGAAGAAGGAGAATTGCGCCCTCAGCTTCTCGATCGCTTTGGACTTCATGTCGAAGTAAAGACTGAGACTGATCCTGACAGGCGAGTCGAGATTGTGGAGAGGCGCGACGCGTTTGAACGCGATCTGGAAACCTTCAATCAGGCGTTCGCAAGCGACGAAGACCAGCTACGGAAGAGGATTATACGCGCCCGACGAAACCTCGTTCATTTGACTGTGAAACGCCCCCTGCTCAGGCAGATCGCGCAACTCTGTTCCGAACTCAATGTCGACGGTCATCGCGGCGAACTTACGATCATGAGGGCGGCGCGAGCTCTCGCTGCGTTTCGGGGCCGCAAAGAGGTAAAGCCTGAAGACGTAAAAGAAGTCACCGCTATGTCGGTGCGTCATCGCCTGAGACGTGATGCACTCGAGGAAACTCCCGGCACTGCCAGGATTGAAAAAGCGTTAGAGGAGGTGTTTTCGGAATCGTCGAAACAAAGGAAAGGTGGCTCCGATGACAATGACAGTGGTCAAGGCAGTAAGTTGCGAGTGGTGGGCCAGCGAGGCCCCGAGGGAGAGATAGGCTCGGATTCGAAGATTCAGGCGTCTTTGCCGCGGACGTTCGAGAGTAACGAGAGTCAGTTCGAGATTCCAAAGCAGTCTCGAGTTACAGATCTAACGGGCCAGCGGGGCCAGTCGCGGCGCGGAAAAAAGCAGATCGTTTTTGATAGCAGGCGGGGAAGATATTCTGGGGCGATGCGAATCCCCGAGGCCAGCGCCAGAGTTGCTGTCGACGCCACGTTGCGGGCTGCCTCTCTGCTTGGACTGAAGAGTGACCACAGGCGCGTCGACAAGGAGGCTTTGCGTTACAAGCGGTTCGCCCGCAAGAGTGGCACACTCTTTATCTTCGCAATTGACGCGTCGGGAAGTATGGCGATCAACCGTATCAATCAAGCCCGCGTGGCCATACTAAGTCTGCTGCGAGAGTCGTATGTCAATCGCGACCGGGTGGCAATCATTGCTTTTCGCGGTCTCGCGTCTGAAGTGGTCTTGCCGCCTTCACGCAGCATCCTGCGGGCGCGACAGGCTCTCGATTCGATTCCCATCGGTGGCGGCACTCCACTTTCCGCGGGCCTGGCATCTGTGCTCAACCTTGTGAAACGCGAGCGAGTGAAGGATAGCAAGGTTGTTATGCTGCTCTTTACTGATGGAGGCGCGAATGTATCTGTCAGGCTGGGGTCGAGTAGCCGACGCGAGCTGATCGACACCGAGGTAAGGTTCCTGGGCGCCGCGTTGACGAAGGCCGGAGTTAGCTCTTTGGTCGTCGACACGCAAAACCACTTTCGCTCAACCGGGGCCGCTCGCGAGATTGCGGAAAAGCTGGCTGCTCGTTATATAACGCTGCGCCCGGCACCCGAATTCGCGTAGTTTCAAACACGACGCAAACAGAAGAAGCGTAACCGAATGGCTACTGATCAGACAAAAGGTTATCTGACCAGCGAGGAACGCGATCGACGCGTGCTGGAAATTCATGAACAACTAGTAGAGATCGAGCACCGATTGATCCCAACGGGCCTGCATGTGTTTGGACGCCCCTCGGAACCTGCCGAGCGGGCAGACATGCTGCGGATGATTGCATCTTTTGATCGACCGGAGGCCGGCGCGCGTGCTTTGCCCGACATTGTTGCCGAAAGCCTGGGACTGTCGAGTTACAGCTCCTTGTTAAAAGGAGAGGATAAGATAGAGGCGCGTGAACAGGTGGATGCTATCGTCGCCAAAGCAATCCGCACCTTCCTCGATCAAAGCGTTGACGCAGCGCTCGAGTTACTTGCCAGGCAGGCCTCAGTCGATCAGGAGACTGCGAGGCCAATGTTTGTGTTGCTCGAAGAGGTTTCGCTTCAATTGCAAACAAATATCGAGCAGGAAGCACTGTTGAGAGCATTGCGTGGCGAGTACATACTGCCCGGTCCCGGCGCCGACATCGTTCAAAATCCGAAAATCCTGCCGACGGGCCGCAACACCCACGCCATTAATCCCTATCACGTTCCTTCACCGAGTGCGTTTGCGCGTGCCGAGCCGGTGGCACAAGGTCTCTTGGAGCGCTACCGGCACGAGCATGGACGCTATCCGCGGGCGATGGCGCTGGTTCTGTGGGGATTGGACAACATCAAGACGCAGGGTGAAGGCGTTGCGCAAGCGCTTTGGCTGCTCGGCGTGCGACCGGTACGTGATGCTCTGAATCGCGCCACCGGGGTCGAAGTTATCTCCCTGTCCGAATTGCAGAGGCCGCGAATCGATGTGGTGATGACGGTTTCGGGAATCTTTCGGGACCTTTTTAGCCCGACAGTTCAGTTGCTCGATCGGGCCGTCCGCGTAGTTGCAGAACTGGATGAACCGCCGGAGATGAATTATTTGCGGCGTCATGTGCTCGAGCAGATTGAAAGTGAAGGGTGCGAGTTTGACGATGCTGCCGTCCGCGTCTTTTCAAATGCTCCGGGTAACTACGGCACGAATGTGAACTTTATGGTGATGGATTCGCAGTGGGAGCGCGATGAGACGCTTGGCGATCTGTTTGTGACGCGCAAGTGTTTTGCCTACGGCCGGGATTCGCAAGGGCAGGCTATCGAGGGCAGGGAAGCACGAGAGTCGATGGACCGGGCGTTGGCTCGCGTAGATGCTACCTATCAGAACATTGATACCTTCGAGATCGGGATCACGGATGTGGACCACTACTTCGAATACCTTGGAGGGGTCTCCAAGGCGGTTGAGAAGCGGGCGCGGGCGCGTCCTTCGATCTACCTGTCTGACTCGCTTTCGCGTGATGCGAAGATCAGAACGCTGGAAGAGACTGTAAGGCTCGAGACACGGGCGAAGACGCTGAATCCCAAGTGGTACGAGGGGATGTTGAAGCATGGGTTTCGAGGGGTCGCCGAGATTGAGAATCACGTGTCAAATACTTTTGGCTGGAGTGCCACGGCAGATGCGGTCGATGATTGGGTCTATACAGACGTGGCGAAGACGTTTGTGCTCGATGAAGGAATGCTTGAACGATTGAAGGCACTAAATCCGGATTCGGCGCACGCGCTGGTCGGGCGATTGTTGGAGGCGAACAGTCGCGGCTATTGGGAAGCTGATCAACAGACCATTGAAAAGCTGCGCGAGGTAATCGGCGATCTGGAAGACAGATTAGAAGGAGTCGCTTAGAGTTCTTTCGTGTATTGTTCGCGATTTCGTGGATTGTCTTTTTGGCGCGGCAGAAAAACGGATCCACGAAATCACACGAAATAACACGAACAAAAGAAAGAGATAGAAGGCGAGGAGAGAATTTGAAGCGCTTGGAGGAAGTCAAGCATCCACCGCAGGGGTCCACCGCAGTTCGTGTATTGTTCGTGTGAGTTCGTGGATTGTCTTTTTGGCGCGGCAGAAAAACGGATCCACGAAATCACACGAAGTAACACGAACAAAAGAAAAAGATAGGAAGCGAGATGAGAAGCCGAAGCCCTTGGGGTAAGTCAAGCAGCCACCGCAGGGACACCACAGTTCGTGTTTTGTTCGTGTGAGTTCGTGGATCGTCTTTTTGGCGCGGCAGAAAAACGGATCCACGAAATCACACGAAGTAACACGAACAAAAAGGAAAAGCCAGATAGCAAGAAGAGAATCCGAAGCGCTTGGAGGAGGTCAAAGCAACCACCGCAGGGATCCACCACAGTGATCCACCGCAGGGATCCACCGCAGTTCGTGTATTGTTCGTTGAGTTCGTGGATCGGTTTTTGAGCGCGGCATAAGAGGCATCATCAAAAGAGATTTGCGCCAATAGATAAACGAAAGCGCCAGCAGATTCGAGCAAGAAAAGGAGATAGTTCGTGTTATTTAGTGTAACTTCGTGGATCCCGAACTCTCGAAGGAAGAACCTCACCGATGAAAGAATTAATCCTCAAAGACGAAGTGTACGCGGTCGTAGGGGCGGCGATCGATGTTTACTGGCAGTTGGGTCGAGGGTTCTTGGAACCGGTTTATCAAGAGGCCCTGGAGGTTGAATTAAGTCGTCGTCAAATACCAAACGAGCCGCAACGAGAACTCCTGGTTTATTATAAGGGCGAGGCGCTCAAAACTAAGTACAAACCTGACTTCATCTGCTACGAACAGGTGATTGTCGAGTTGAAGGCGCTGGAACGCCTTTCTGGCCGGGAAGTGGGTCAACTCATAAACTATATGAAGGTAACAAGATTCAACGTAGGTTTATTAGTTAATTTTGGTAGTCCGGTTCGATTGGAGTGGAAGAGATACGTTTTATGAATCTGAAATCTCTGGGCATGAAAGGCGGATCCACGAAATCACACGAAGTAACACGAACAAAAGAAATAGAAAGGCTAGAAGAGAATTTGAAGCGCTTGGAGGAAGTCAAGCAACCACCGCAGGGGTCCACCGCAGGGGTCCACCGCAGTTCGTGGATTGTCTTTTTGGCGCGGCAGAAAAACGGATCCACGAAATCACACGAAGTAACACGAACAAAAGAAAGAGATAGAAGGCGAGGAGAGAATTTGAAGCGCTTGGAGGAGGTCAAAGCAACCACCGCAGGGATCCACCACAGTGATCCACCGCAGGGATCCACCGCAGTTCGTGTATTGTTCGCGATTTCGTGGATTGTCTTTTTGGCGCGGCAGAAAAACGGATCCACGAAATCACACGAAATAACACGAACAAAATAAGCAGCAGAAGATGAAGTGAACGTTACGGTTCTATACATTGGATCGAGTTTGCTGGCGCCGCTTAAAGATGCAGAGCGGGAAATTAACCGTGACTGCAAGCTCGAACTGCGAATCGCCGCGCATAACTTTGGCTCTCCCTTAAGCGCCGGCGCCTGGTCCGCAGTCGAAAGCGACCTGGCTGTTGCAGACATCGTATTCGTCATTCACGTTATGGACAGCGAGAATGCCGCACATCTCATCCCGGCGCTCGAGAAATATCGGGACCGGCATCGGGCTGTTATCGTCCTTAACTGCATGCCCGATCTGATGCGCCATACACGTATGGGACGTTTGGATGCGGAGCGGTTGTTGGGCAGGAAAAGGGACGGGGAGACACGGGGACATGGAGAAAAGAAGGTTCGCGGCAAATCAACTAGTGCAGCGGGTCTTCTTAGTAGCGTAGGTTCCTGGGTGGGAAGCCAGGTTACTCGCAGCCACACCTCAAAAGACGGTAAGCGCGGACAGACCCGGCCAAATGGACATGGTCAATACCTAAAGTTTATCGACAAGCTGCCAGGTATCCTGAAGTTCGTCCCCTCCGCAGGCACACTCAGCGACATCAAGCACTACCTCTACATCTTCTGCTATTTTCTCCAGCCAACGCCTGCAAATATCCGCGCGATGATCCTCTACGCGCTGAAAAATTACGCCGCTGACACCAGACTAAAAGAACTGAAACTAGAGATACCTCAGCCGGAGTCTACGCCATCAATTGCCATCTACCATCCAGCGGCCGATGGACTATTTGAGAGTTTTGCCGAATACGAGAAGTGGTATCAAAAACATTGGCAGCAGCTTAAGCTCTCTAGACAAGTTGCTGATCGACCAGCGCTGGAAGCTGATCAGACAATAGGGCTGCTTTTAATGCGACCACAGGTGATCAGTAATACGCGAAAACATTACGACGCTCTGATCGGAGCAATTGAGGCAGAGGGTTTGAGTGTAATTCCGGCAATCTCAACGCTGATGGACAATCGCGAAGCCTGTGAGAACTTCTTTCTCGATCCTACACGCCCAAAAGTTGATCCCGAAGCTTTGATCTCAGACAGAGCACGCGTGAGTCAGGTGGTTTCGCTCACTGGCTTCAGTTTTGTTGGCGGGCCGGCGATGAATGATAGCGAGGCGGCTGCGGAGTTTCTGAGCGCACTGAATCGGCCTTATCGTTCGGCTGTGAGTCTGGATACGCAGACAATCGAGGATTGGGAGGCGTCACAGACTGGGCTGAATCCCATTCAAGCAGGCATGCAGATCGCGATTCCCGAGATCGATGGCGCCACGGAGCCTTTCGTCTATGGCGGCATGCCAGCAAGAGGCGTCGAACCGGTTGGCCTGAATGACCGTTGCCTGCGATTCGCCCGGAGGCTGCGACGATGGAACCGTCTGCGAACGGCGCCGCGCAGCGACTTGAAGCTGGCCTTGGTCCTTTTCTGCTTTCCTCCGAACAAGGGAAACATTGGGACGGCTGCCGATCTGGACGTCTTTCCGAGTGTCTGGGACACACTCTTGAATCTCGAACAGGATGGCTACAGCGTTGCGCTCCCAGCGTCAGCGGAAGAGTTAAGAGAGCGGCTTCTTAAGGGAAACTCAGAGCGGTTTGGCACGACTGCGAATGTGGCCTATCGCATGAGCAAGGACGAGTACCGCAGAGTCTGTCCTTATATCAGAGAGGTTGAATCAGAATGGGGGCCAGCCCCGGGCCGAATCAACGCTTTGGGGGGCGAGATCCTGGTTCAGGGGTTGAGCCTGGGTAATGTTTTTTTTGGTATTCAGCCAACGTTTGGGTACGAGGGCGATCCAATGCGCCTGATGATGGCCAAAGGTGGGGCGCCCCATCATGGCTTCGTGGCTTTCTACTCATACTTGACCAGAGTCTTGAATGTAGATGCGGTTCTTCATGTGGGAACTCATGGCGCGCTCGAATTTATGCCGGGGAAGCAGATTGGGCTGTCGGGTGAGTGCTGGCCGGACAGGCTCATCGGCGAGCTGCCGAATATCTACCTTTATAGCGTGAACAATCCTTCAGAAGGGTCAATTGCGAGGAGGCGTTCGTATGCGGAGTTAATCTCGTATCTGACCCCTCCGATCGAGAACGCCGGACTGTACAAAGAATTTGTAACTCTCAAGGAGATGGTGATGGCGTACAGGCAGGCTGGCGATGATGTCGAGCGCGCGAGGCTGTTTAGCTCGATTGAAGAATTGAGTCATGGTTTGAACCTGGAAAAAGGGGCGCATTGAAGCACAATTTTCCCACGGCTTCTGGGCGTTCGCCTTGCTTCATAGAACCCGTGCATCAAGGATTCGTTCCCGGAACTCCACCGAGCTTAGGCGATGCCTGAAGGCTTCTACACCATTGATCGTGATTACTGGAATGTCGTTTCCGTAGCGCTCAAGAAGTTCCGGGTCGGTCTCAATATTTATCTCATCGAGAATGTACTCATCAGCACACCTGGCGGTAAGGATGGCAGCCTTCGCCTCTTCGCAGAGGTGGCATCCCGGACGTGTAAAGAGCACAACCTGAGCTTTGTTCATAAGATAACAGTTTTTACCAGAGTAAATTTTCTTGCCAGTCAATCGTGAATCAGGGTATAAATACCCCAACCGAGCCAAAATTATACTTTTTTTGCGTGGCACGGCGCTCTTCATGTTAACGCTAATAATTCGATCCAACTCGCAGAGAGTGATCCCTGCATTGCGGGGAGTTGTATAGTCAGCCCTCTGCTATTTAAGTCGTAGTGTATCTTCTAGATTGACCAGGTTAAATCGACCGCATTGCAGATTATCAATGCCGGAGGTTTGCATTAGTGGATAGCAAGGTTAATCAAGAGCAGCAGGTCCCGGAATCGGGCAAAACATCGCCAGCGGGAGCTGCCCCTCCGTCTTCTCCACCCCGGCCTGCGCCACCTGTGAAGACGGCAGCGCCACCTCCTGGCAGACAACCTGCCGGCGCCGTTGTCGACAGCAAACCCGAGACACCGGTAAACAAGATGCGGCGCCGAATTGTCTGGGCGACGGTTGCGGGATTCTTGACGACCTGCTTTCTGATGTTCGTACGGTTCTTTCTACCGCGCGCAATCTTCGAACCTTCGAGCGTCTTTCGCATCGGTTCTCCGAACGATTACGCGCTGGGCGTGGATACAAAATGGCAACAGCAGTATCGCATCTGGGTGACCAAAACCTCCGACCGGCTTTTTGTTATCTATGCGGTGTGTACTCACCTTGGCTGCACGCCAGACTGGAAGGCCAGCGAGAACAAGTTCAAATGCCCGTGCCACGGCAGCGGTTACGATAGTGAAGGGATCAACTTTGAAGGCCCAGCGCCACGTCCGATGGATCGAGCTCATGTCGAAATCGACGCCGAAGGGCAGATTGTCGTGGACCTGAGCCGTCTCTACCTGTGGCCTAAGGGTGAAACAAACGATTTCGAGGAGCCTGGAGCGTTTATTCCGCTTTGATTTGCTCATTTGGGAGACTTGGTAAGTTTTTAGCACTACCGCCTTTCTAAGAATTTGGACTTTGCTGAGAGGTTTATGGAGCCAGAACGTCCCGATCAGAAAGATGCAAAACAGATAACCGACGGTGAAAAGGCCGGCACGAGTCTGGTCCAGAGGGTCCGCGAAACTTCAACCGCGCTTAAGGATCGTGCGGTCGATGAAGCAAAGACCTACAAGGACCCGAAAGAGACGCAACTGTGGAAGTCGATCTTTCGCGTCTCCCACGATCGGTCGGACCCTCGCAACCGCTCTCTCTCGATCCTTTCAAACGTCTTTCTGCATCTGCACCCGGCAAAGATCAATCGCGATGCCGTGCGCTACCCTTTCACCTGGGGCATGGGCGGCATCACTTTTTACCTTTTTATTGTGTTGACTTTTACGGGTGTGCTCCTGATGTTCTATTACCACCCAACCAAGGCAGACGCGTTTAAGGACATCCTCTACCTCGAGCACGATGTGCCCTTCGGTAAACTGCTGCGCAACATGCATCGCTGGGCAGCGCACCTGATGGTGATTACTACCTGGCTGCATATGTTTCGCGTGGTGCTTACCGGGTCATACAAGCGACCGCGCGAATTCAACTGGTGCGTTGGCGTTGTTCTATTAGTGCTGACCCTTTTGCTGTCTTTTACCGGATACCTGCTGCCCGACGACCAGTTGGGATTCTGGGCGGTGACCGTGGGGACAAACATGGCTCGCGCCACGCCGATGCTGGGATCGGAGGGGCCCTTCGGCGTACAACTGGGAATGACGCCCTATAACGACGTTCGCTTTGGGCTGCTCGGCGGTTCGATCGTAGATTCGAATGCCTTACTGCGTTCGTATATCTGGCACTGCATAGGCATTCCTTTGGTTGCTTCGATATTTATGGCAGTGCACTTCTGGCGCATACGCAAGGATGGCGGCATCTCCGGTCCGGCGCCGGTAATGCTCGAATCCGAAATGAAAGCAGCGAAAAAGAAGTAGATCCAGTTTCTTATGGCCGAACCCAGGTTTAGTCCAAAAGTCCGGAAGTTGATTGGCATCGGCGTAACGCTGGCGGTGATAGCGCTCGCGGCGTGGATGGTGGAAGACTGGCGCCAGCTATGGAAGATTACGTCAGCGCCTGACAACGTGCCGATTGTGGCAATGCTCTTCCTGGTCCCATTCTTTACCTGGATGGGAATCAAACAAGCGCGAGCGAACGATCGGCTAATCGATCAGCTCGAACAAGATCCAAAACTGGCAAAGACTCATCATCGCAAGGTCGAACCCTGGCGTCCAGGCTGGGCCCGCGAACTGCACGTCTGGCCCTACCTGGTGCGCATCGAGTTTCTCGCAACGGTGATTGTCACCGTCATCCTCTTTGTATGGTCCATCACGCTCAATGCTCCCCTCGAAGAACCAGCAAACCCCAATCTGACCATGAACCCGTCGAAGGCGCCCTGGTACTTCCTCGGGTTACAGGAGATGCTGGTCTATTTCGATCCCTGGATTGCCGGTGTAGTGATGCCGACACTGATCATGATCGGGTTGATGGTCTTTCCCTATGTCGACTCGAATCCACTTGGCAACGGCTACTACACAATCAAACAGCGACGGTTTGCCATCTGGATGTTTGGCGCCGGCTTTCTCATGTGGATCCTGTTGATTGTGATCGGCACATTTATCCGCGGCCCGGGCTGGATCTGGTTTTGGCCGGGTCAGACGTGGGACCATAACGCCGTCGTATTTGATAAGAACATCGATCTGCACGACATGATCGCCACCAGCACGATCGGTAAGGCAATAGGCCTTGGGTTTTTAGCCGGAGAACCGTGGAAGTGGATCTTTGGCGGCCTGGTGGTTGGGGGATTCTTTTTAGTCGGGGCTCTCTTCTTTCATTGGCTGATGACGCGCGGTGGTATGGATCGCATCGATCGTAGCCTGCCCTGGTGGAAGCGTCTCAAGCTCTGGGCAACGACGAAGGATGAGTTCGAGAAGAAACTTTTGGATCGTACGAGCATCTTGCAATACGCTACGTTCCAGTTTTTCGCCATTACTGTGCTGCTCGCCATGCCGGTAAAACTGATACTGCGTCTGGCGCTGACAATTAAGTATGTCTGGGTGACACCCTGGTTCAACATCTGACAGTGCGGAGGAACGATCATAGTGGCTGACGCTGATGATCCAACTCAATCTTTAGTTAAGCGAGAGCCTGAGCCACCGGCGGCAGATCCAATCGTGAGTCGCTCCACGAGCGGCATCATGTTGCTTTCTGCCATTCTCCTGACGGGCTCGCTGGCCTGGGCGCTGTGGGATGAGGCCTTTTATCAGCGTCCCTGGAAGGGGATTCAGCAGGAATTCGTCAGCCGTTACACTAATTATCTGAAAAGCATCAGAGCGCAGTCGGGCAGAAGTGAAGAGGAAGTGAAGCAGAGTCCCGAATATCAGGCGCTCGAAGCCGAGTCTGCCGCAGCTCGTGAACAGATCAAACCGGAATCCGATGAAATAGACCGCAATGTCCGCCGTATTCAACGCCAGCTCGACGCCATCACTGACCCTTTTCAAAATCAACGTGGTCGCCTAACGGTTATAACTTACAACCTCGAGACTGCTAAAGAGTCCGCCAAAGAAAGATACCGGCGTCAAATTCAACAGCGACGCCAGGAGATGATGCCTGTCGAACTGCCGGCGGACGATGGATCAGACAGAACAGTTGTGCAGAGGATGAACTACGAGCAGCTCGAGAAGCTGTACGACAACCTCCGGGAAGAGAAAGCGAGTCTCTTAGGACGCAAAGCCGAGCTGCTGAAACGTCCAACAGAGCTTGATCGGAAGCGCGACGAATATTTGAGGAACCACCTGATCGGTCTCGGTCCAACTCAGATCGACGGTCTGATTCGCAGGTTGGAGGGCTTCGATTATTCGATTCTAGGGCACCAGATCAGCGTCATCGAATATGACATCGTAGATCGCTGCGAAGTCTGCCACGTCGGTATCCGCGAGCCGCTTCAGATCAAGGCCGAACACATGGCGCCGGGTGGACCAGGAAAACAACCTGACAGTCTGGCGCGGGCATTCGTAAGTCACCCCAACCGTGAATTGTTGCGTATCCACAATCCGGAACGCTTTGGCTGCACGGGATGCCACTGGGGCAATGGTCGTGCAACTACCGGTGAAATAAAGGGTCATGGCCGGCACCGGTTCTGGTTGTGGCCGTTGTTTGAGAAGGAGAACATCGAGGCAGGCTGCCAGCAATGCCATGCGCGAGATCGGGTGACTCAGGGCGCTGACGTTCTTAATCTTGGTCGCGATCTGTTTGCCGAGCGCGGGTGCGCTGGTTGTCACCGCTACGAAGGGTTCGATTATGAAACCGATGCGCTTGCGACCACTCGCCAGTCTTTGACTCAACTCAATGAGCAAATAGCAGCGAACGAGAAACTGCGACGCCAGTATCAGTCCGAAGCCGAGCAGACGACGGATGATAGTGAAGCACAACGTTTGCTGACCGTGAGAGAGTCGTTGCTGGTTACCAACAGCCTCCTTGGCGCGCGAATCGACCAGCTCAATCTCCAGGCGAAGTACCTGATGCAGGACCAGAAGAAGATTGGTCCAAATCTGAAGGATGTAAAACTGAAACTGCGCAAAGAATGGGTTCCGGTCTGGCTGAGGGATCCTCAGACCTTCAGGCCCGGAACAAAGATGCCGGAGTTCTGGCGTTTCAAAGTCGACGCAGACGGCGAGGACCAGATCAAGGCGATCTCGGCCTATCTCTGGCAGGAGAGCTTTACAGGTAAGCTGCCGGATCAGCCTCGCGGTAATGCTTCACGAGGCAAGGAGTTGTTTGAAACTCGCGGTTGCCTTGCCTGCCACTCGATTGGTGATGCGGCGAATCCCACGGGCAGCAACTTTGCTGCGAATTTGCAGCGAGTCGGTGAGAAAGCGAACTTTGAATACATCGTTCGCTGGATTCATGATCCGAGAGAGCGCTGGGCGCCGTATTGCCCTGATGAGAAACGCGATCTAACTCCTGAAGACTATGCAAAACACAACAAGCCGTTCGTGTTCGACACAGAACTGAACTCTCGCTGCCCGAACGACGGCGCGGAGTTGCAGGTCCAGAACATGACGGTGATGCCCAATTTCCGTCTGTCGGATGGAGATGCACGGGACATCGCCACGTACATCTTTTCGCTCTCGCAAGCCCCCTCTTATCCTGACGCGTCTTTCATGGATGACCCGCAGTTGAAGGAGAGGGGACACGCGCTTATCAAGCAGTATGGCTGCGCCGGCTGTCATGAAATTAAGGGATTTGAAGAGGAGCAACGTATCGGCAAGGAATTGACGGTGCAGGGAGCGACGCCAATCGAACGTCTCGACTTTGCTCTGTTAACGCACGATGCTGAGTTGGGGAAGGATCCTTTGAAACTCCGGCCGGAGCAGAAGGATAAGCCATGGTATAACCACAAAGGTTTCTTCGAACGCAAGCTTGCAGATCCGGGCATCTACGATAAAGGCAAGGAAAAGGATCCCAGAGATCGACTGCGCATGCCTAATCCTCACCTTACAGAGGAGTGGCGAATTGCTCTAACCACCTTCCTTCTTGGCAGCGTTGGGACAGAAGGTTCTAACGTGCCGCGAACATTGTTCTACGAGCCTGAGGACCAACAGCGACAGGATATTCAAAGAGGCTGGTGGGTAATCAAGAAATACAACTGCATGGGTTGTCATGAACTCCAGGTGGGCCAGCGTTCGGACCTTTCAAATCTGCCTCTTTACCAGACGCCGGAAGGCAAGGACTTTCTCCCGCCAAGGCTGACCAGTGAAGGAGCGCGCGTCGATCCGTCCTGGTTGTTGCGATTCCTGTCTGACCCGTCACTTACTGGTCAAGTCGCGACCCAAAATACCCAGCGCCCTGCAACCCAGAACAACCAGAACGTTGCGCAGAACGGCAATGGAATCGCTGGTCCGGCGCAGGGCGCTTTGCGGGCACAACCCGGGCTCGATCGGAATGGAGTGCGACCGTACCTCCAGGTAAGAATGCCGACGTTCAGCTTTTCACCAAACGAATTGCAGATTCTGGTCAGGTTCTTTATGGCGCTTTCTGGCCAGCAGGAACCTTATATCCGCAAACCTCTCGAACCCTTAACCGAACAGGAGATACTGGTGGCGCGGGAGATGTTCGTTTCCGGCACCCCCTGTCTCCAGTGTCACGTGACCGGCGATCCCGCACGAGATGCGAAAGCAATTGCGCCGGACTTCCTGCTTGCCGGCGAACGTTTAAAACCTGATTGGACATACAGATGGTTGCTCGACCCGGCCCAGATCAGCCCGGGGACGGCGATGCCTTCTGGTCTCTTCCGCCTGGAGGGAGAGCGCTGGGTGATCAACCTGCCCAATCCACCGGCGAGTGCGGTCCAATACCAACGGGATCATGCGGACCTTCTGGTTCGCTATATGTTGCAAATGACCCCAGAGGAACAGCGAAGACTCTTAGCGACTGGTCCATCCAGACCAGCGACAAGTGCTGCTCAAGCCCGAAGCGGATCGCGTCGCAATGGCGCCGAGTTAAGTAGAAACGGAAATCGCAAGAACAGGCGCAGCGTAACCATGGTGCGAACTCCAAACATACGCGCGAACGCGCGAGCCCCGGGGAGGTAGATTCCGTTTGACGTGCTCGTTCGGGACTCATCTGCTAAAGTAACCAAAATTTTTTTGCAAATGTGGAGGACTAATGATGTTGAAGAAAGAGATGAAGGTGTGGCTTGCTCTTGTTTTCGTGCTCTCTTTGCTTAGTCTCGGTTCGGCGTGTGGTGGAGGCGGTGACACTACAAACACGGCCGAACCAACGACGGCCACGACCGAATGGAAGCCGACAGGTGAAGAAGGATCGGTCACAGGGGCAGTTGCCTACGCTGGCACGGCGCCGCCGGCGAAGCGCATAGATTCCTCAGCCGATCCGGTTTGCGGCAACGCAAATCCCAATTTGATGACTGAGGATACGGTCGTAACCGATGGCAAACTGGCTAACGTCTTTGTCTACGTCAAGGACGGTACCCTTGCCGACGGTAAGAAGATTGCAGATTTTAGTTTTGCTGTGCCTTCACAGCCGGTTCAGCTTGACCAAAAAGGCTGTCAGTACCAGCCTCATGTGTTGGGCGTGCAAGCCAATCAAACTTTGCGAGTGACCAATAGCGATCCCACTCAGCATAACGTCCATCCAACCCCGCGCTTCAATCCGGAATGGAACCAGACTCAGGCAAGCGGCGCGGCTCCGATCGAGCGCAGCTTTAACCGGCCCGAAGTGTTGATTCCCGTCAAGTGCAATCAGCATCCCTGGATGAAAGCCTACGTCGGTGTGGTGCGACACCCGTTCTACGCAGTGAGCGCTGAGGATGGAAAGTTCGAGATTACGGGATTACCCCCGGGAACATACACCATCGCCGCCTGGCACGAGAAAGGTGGGCCGACCGGCACTGAGAAGACCGTACAGGTCACAGTTCCCGCGAAGGGAAGCGCAACAGCAGACTTTTCATTTGATGGTAGCGCGTCAGCCTCACGGAGAGGCGGTCTCGAAATGATGCCGGCGCTGGACCTGCCAATGTTAGGAAGGCACTGAGCGGTATTTTTGATTGCCGATTTTAGATTGTCGATTGTCTGACCGTCTAGCAGTTTGAAGGTCATCAAGAGTCAAATCAAAAATCAAAAATCAAAAATCGAAACTTCTATGAGTCGAGGACTTAACCTCTTCGCATTGCTTGTGGCCGGTGCGACCTTTTTTCTGATTATTGCCGGCGCACTGGTTACCAGCCACGATGCTGGTCTGGCTACCGAAGATTGGCCACTCTCAAATGGGCAGTTCTTTCCCGAGATGGTCGGTAACCTGTTCTGGGAACACGGCCATCGGATGGTTGCCACCTCGGTAGGCATACTTACCATCGTCCTGGTTGTCTTTCTCTTCTGGAAAGAAGACCGGCGTTGGGTGCGGCGGCTCGGAGTGTTTGCGCTCTGCGCGGTGATTGCCCAGGGACTCTTGGGTGGTCTGACGGTAAAGCTGATGCTGCCGGTCGCCGTCTCCACTGCTCATGCAACATTGGCGCAAATATTCTTTTGTACGACGATCGCTCTGGCGGTCTTCACTTCTCGGAGTTGGCGTAGCCAGCAGGGCACTATCGAAGAGAAAGGCACGCTGCCGGTGCGCTATCTTTGCCTGGCCGCGCTCGCAACGATCTTTCTTCAATTGATCATCGGCGGGGTATTGCGACATTCGGCCACTTGGGACCAGCCATTACCAACGGATCTTCTACTTGCCCACATCGGCGGCGCAGTCGCGGTAACTGTCGCACTGTTATGGGCTGCTCTGACAATTTTACGCCGGCACAGCGGCGAAACGTTTATTACTCGCCCTGCGGCAATAGTCCTTTGCCTGCTAGCTGTGCAGTTGTTCCTTGGGCTTGGCGCTTATATTACGAGAGCGGCTTCGCCTGACGATCCCCAGCCTTTGAATCCGATGGTTGCGGTCACAGTCGCGCATGTTGCCTGCGGAGCTCTGGTTTTTGGAACGACAATCCTTCTGACTTTGCGCGCTTTCAAAGTGTTGCGGCCAGCAGAATCAGCCTTCGAACTTGCGGCCCCATCACAGGGATACTGATCGTCGCTGGTGTTTAACTGACTTTGCAAAAATCTAGATGAAAGAACTCGCGGTAGATCTCAACACAGCAGTGGTTAGCGAGCTGAACGTGCGTCCGCTGGGCGTGCGCGAGCGCGTTGCCCTGTACCTTGAGCTGACGAAGCCGCGTATCACGTCCCTGATCGTGCTTACCGCCGCGGCCGGCTTTTGTCTTGCTTCTCCGGGAGCTGTTGATTATCTGGCACTCGCAATTGCTATGGTCGGAATCGCGTTGCTGTCGTCCGGCATCGCTACGCTCAATCAGTATATGGAGCGGGATCTAGACGGTCTTATGCGGCGCACTGCCGAGAGACCGCTGCCGTCAGGGAAATTGCTGCCGTGGGAAGCACTGCTATTTGGAACGGGACTGACGGTGCTTGCGCAGACTTATCTGGCAATCTTTGTAAACCCGCTGACAGCCTTGCTGGGAATGACCGTCATCGCCGGGTACCTGTTTGGCTACACACCGTTAAAAACACGGACGACGCTTTCTACACTCGTCGGTGCATTTCCCGGGGCAATGCCACCGCTCATTGGCTGGGCGGCAGCTCGTGGCGAGCTGAGCGTTGAGGCGTGGGTATTGTTTGCAATCCTGTTTCTCTGGCAGTTTCCTCATTTCCTTGCGATTGCCTGGATGTACCGCGAGGATTACGAGCGCGCCGGAATTCTTATGCTTCCCGTTGTTGAACCCTCGGGCAAGATTACTGCACAGCAGATCGTCGTCTACACAGTGATGCTGCTCCCGGTAAGTCTTCTGCCGGCTGTGCTTGGGATTTCGGGTCGCATCTATCTCTATGGCGCCATTGTTCTGGGTCTACTTTTTCTTTGCAGCAGTGTTCGCGCAGCCTTTTCTCAATCGCGGCAGGAGGCGCGGCGGCTTTTGCTTGCCTCCGTGCTCTATCTGCCGTTGCTGTTCATCCTGATGGTTTTGAACCGGTAAAAATCTACCTTTACCAAAGGAGATAACCGATGGGACGAGTTCTTGCGGTTATTATCTGGGTGCTGACACTCGGGTCAGTCTCACTGTTTTTTGTACGAAAATGGTGGTTCCCCGAGGGCATTACCTCTCACGCGCCCGCACTCGATCGGCAGTTTCTGATCACAATCATCATTGTCGGCATCGCCTTTGTCGCCGCTCAAGTGGGCCTCGGTTACATGGTCTGGAAGTATCGGGACACGGGCGATCGCGCTCGTGCAACCTATTCGCATGGCAGTAGCCGGTTAGAGGTAATCTGGACCATCGTGACCGCTGTCGTATTCATTGGGTTGGCGGTGATGGGCCAGAGCGTCTGGGCGAACCTGCGTTTCAGTCAGGCTCCGGCGGGCGCCTTCCAGGTCTCGGTTGTTGCTCAGCAGTTTCAATGGAACTTCCACTACAGCGGTAAGGATGGCGTGGTGGGCCGGACCGATCCGCGGCTGATTGACGACTCATCGCTAAACTTCATTGGTCTTGACTATAACGATCCGAATGCGCGCGATGATGCCGTTCATTCTGTACTGGCCGTTCCCGTTAATCGACCGGTCGAACTGATTCTGCGCTCAAAAGATGTCATCCATAACATCTGGGTCCCACAGTTGCGCTTCAAGCAGGATCTGGTTCCCGGAATGGTAATCAGTGTCCACTTTACGCCCGTCAGGGTCGGCAAGTATGAACTGGCGTGCGCCGAATTATGCGGTCAGCTTCATTATGCGATGAAGAGCTATCTCTTGGTGCTTCCCGAGGAGGAACATCGCGCGCTGACGGAACTTTCGCAGGATGATTTCCAGGTTCAGATGACTCAGTTGCTGGCGAAGTATCCTTTGCCACCAACGCCCTGACGGAGGATTGGTTGCTCTTGTGCTGCGGTTAATCAACTTAACCACGAGGAGATAAGAGATGGCAGGCGAAACTCACGAAGCTGTACACCGGCATGAACCCCCAAAAAGCTTCATCCGCAAGTACATTTTTAGCCTCGATCATAAAGTGATTGGCATCCAGTACATCATCCTGGCCCTGGTAGCGGTGCTGGTCGGAATGACCATGTCGCTGCTGATGCGGCTGAACCTGTCATGGCCGGGAACAAACTGGCCCATCCTGGGAACTCTTTTTCCGGGGGGCGCCCCGGATGGCATGATGACTCCGGAGTTCTATCTTTCGCTGGTGACGATGCACGGAACGATTATGGTCTTTTTCGTTCTCACCACCGCGCCGCAAGGGGGCTTCGGCAACTACTTTTTGCCGATTCAGATTGGCGCTGAAGACATGGCGTTTCCAGTGTTGAATATGCTCTCGTTCTGGGTGACGTTTGTCGGATTCATCGTCATTCTGTCCGCTATCTTCTATTCGGGAGCGGAATCCACAGTTGGACCAATTGGCGGCTGGACCGGCTACGCACCGTTGAGCGCATTGAAGAACGCGGGGCCAGGCCAGGGGTTGGGCATGGACCTGTGGATTATCAGTATTGCCATCTTCTGCGTGGGTTCGTTGCTGGGAGCGCTCAATTTCATCACTACGCTACTCAACATGCGCACGCGGGGAATGTCGTTGATGCGTATGCCCCTCACGTGTTGGGCGTGGTTTACGACCGCCGTGCTTGCCCTGCTTTCGTTTCCGGTCCTGCTCGGCGCGGGAATCCTGCTCTTCCTGGATCGCAATGCCGGAACCAGCTTCTTTATCCCCGGGGGGCTTTACGTGACGGGCCTTTTGTCAGGCGTCGATGATCGGTTCCCACTGCATACGGGCGGGTCGCCGATTCTGTGGCAACACCTTTTCTGGTTCTTTGGCCATCCCGAGGTTTACATCGCAATCCTGCCCGGCATGGGCGCCACTTCTCACATTCTTGCCACGTTTGCCCGCAAGCCTGTTTTTGGTTACCGAGCGATGGTGTTTGCTATCTTTGCTATCGGTTTGCTCGGATTCTTTGTTTGGGGGCACCACATGTTCATCAGTGGCATGAGTCCCTATTCTGCGATGACGTTTTCCATCCTAACGCTGTCAATCGGCGTGCCCTCGGCAGTTAAGACATTTAACTGGCTGGGCACCCTCTGGGGCGGGCGCATTCGCTTTACCACCGCGATGCTGTTCGCTATCGGCTTTGTTTCACTCTTTGTCGCCGGCGGGATTACCGGACTTGTGCTCGGTCAAACGTCGCTGGACCTGCCGATGCATGATACCTATTTCGTAACAGCTCACTTTCATCTGGTAATGGGGGTGGCATCGATCTTTGGCATGTTTGCGGCCACCTATTTCTGGTTTCCAAAGATGTTTGGCCGCTTCATGAGTGAGTCTCTGGGGAAGGTCCACTTCTGGATCACTTTTATTGGCGTCTATCTGATATTCGTGCCCATGCACACGATGGGTATGGTCGGAATGCCCCGGCGTTTTGCGCAGTTCACCGAGTACGAGTTTCTCAGTTCGCTCCACCCGCTGGTGATGCTGGTTTCGGTGGCCGCAATCGTCACCATCCTGGTGCAGATACTTTTCTACTTTAATTTGGTTTGGAGCATTTTTAAGGGCCAGAAGGCGCCGGACAATCCCTGGGACGCCACTACCCTTGAGTGGACCACCGCCTCGCCGCCGCCCCATGATAACTTTGCCGGTCACCTGCCGGTTGTTTACCGGGGTCCTTATGAATTTGCAGTGCCAGGCGCTCCAAACGACTTTGTAATGCAGACTGAGCCCGAGGTGGTCGAACAACCGATCGCCGTTGAGGGTGAGGGAACAAGCGGTAATGGCGACGAGGGTCGGAAGCACTAGACCGGCAAAGAAGCAGGGGATTAGCAGAGGTGGTCCCAAAGTTCCGGGACCTAACGGCAAGGGGCCCCGTGGTAATGGTTCGCGAGGCGAAGAGGATGACGGCGGGAGCCGGCGCTTGTCTCCCAAGGCTTACCGCCTCGCCATGTGGATAGTGCTGGCCGCGGTAGTGATGATGTTTGCGGCCCTGTCGAGTGTCTATATCATCCTTTCCGCAAGTAACGATTGGCAACCGGTGAGCTTGCCACGGATGTTCTTTTTCAGCACTGGCGCAATACTCGCGAGCAGTTGGACGCTTCACAATGCGCGGAGCAGTTTGAAGGGGGGAAGACCGAAACGTTACAGGCAATGGCTGGCAGCGACCCTGGTCCTTGGCCTTGCCTTCGTGGCGTCTCAGTTGTTGGCCTGGCGGGAACTTGTTGCGGAGGGTCTATACCTATCAAGTAATCCCCATAGTTCTTTCTTCTATCTGTTTACGGGGATTCACGGGGTGCATCTTCTGGGAGGTATCGTCGGGCTGCTGTATCTGCTGTTCCGGTTCCGTAAGCCGGAGAGATGGCTGGACCCGGAAGGGCTCGATGTATCAAGCGGTGCCGTCGCGCTTTACTGGCACGCTATGGATGTCTTGTGGATCTGGTTGTTTTTGCTGCTGCTGGTCTGGAGATAAGTTGTAATTATGGTGTCAGTGGTTGAGAAAAATTTGTCGCCTGTAGCAAGGGACCTACGCTATCGCATCGGAGTGTCGGTGGCGCTGGCTGGAATTCTCATGATGTTTACAGCGTTAACCAGCGCCTACATCGTGCGCTCGGGCGCGGCCCCGGACTGGCAGCCAATTGCCATGCCGCGCGTCCTTTTGCTGAGCACCTTTCTGCTCGTAGTCAGTAGCGGGACGCTCGAGGTTGCGCGCCGAAAACTCAGCGACATCCTTGAGAGCGGATATCGAAACTGGCTCTTAACCACCGCCATCCTCGGTTTTGCCTTTCTGGTTTTGCAGGTTCTTGCCTGGCAACAACTGGCCAGCCAGGGAGTATTCGTCGCGACAAATCCGCATAGCTCCTTCTTCTATCTGCTGACCGCGCTGCATGGTTTACATCTTCTCGGCGGGCTGCTCGCGCTGGTCTATCTGCACTGGAGCGGCGGCCCGAAGCGGTCTAAAGCGCAGATCGACGCTGTGTCGATCTACTGGCATTTTATGGGCGCTCTGTGGATCTTCTTATTCCTACTCCTTTTCCTACGGAGGTGACAGGTGAGTACTGAAGCACGCGCAGGACATTTTCCCGCAGCCGATTGGGACGGTGGGGTGCTCCCCTATCGTATTGGTCATCGCAAGCTCGGGATGTGGTTGTTCATTGTCTCTGACTCATTGACGTTTTCAGCGCTGCTGATCGGTTATAGCTATCTGCGCGCTTCGAACGTCTGGCCCACACCCTTTCCGTTCTCTCCCAGCATCGTCTTTGCTTCGGTGATGACTTTTTGCCTGCTGTCATCGAGTCTGACAATGGTGATGGGCGTTTCTGCCTCGGCCCGGCGCGACCTGGCTGCGGCAAGAAAATGGATCATTGCCACGATCATTGCCGGCCTCGCTTTTGTCATTCTTCACCTCATTGAATGGAACCATCTGATCGCTGAGGGTCTGCGTCCCTTCAGCCTCCCCGCTGAATGGGTCGCGCGCTACTCCGCTGCGGATGGCACGCCTCCGTCGCCCCTCTTTGGCGCAACGTTCTTTACCATCACGGGACTGCACATGTTCCACGTGGTTACTGGCGTTCTGTATCTCGCAGTGGTTGCTGCACGGATTAAGAAACTGAAACACGAAGACGTGGAGATCAGCGGGCTCTACTGGCACTTCGTAGACCTCGTCTGGATGTTTGTGTTCCCATTGATCTACATCATGTCGGTCGATATCGCTCCACACTAAGAACCTTTGAAGGAGGCAGTGATTACATGAGCGCACACGCCGAAGAGCATGAACACTTTGCGGGATCGAATAAGCTGTTCATTTCTGTTTGGATCTGGCTGCTGGTGCTGACCGCGATCGAAGTGTTTCTCGGATACATTCACCTGTCGCTTCTCTATATGCTTACGATTCTGATGGGGCTGTCTATAATCAAGGCGGTTCTGATTGTGGCCTACTTCATGCACATGAAATTCGAGCGACTCAGCCTGATTCTGACGATCGTGCCGATGCTGGTGGTCTGCATCTGTTTGCTATTGGCATTTTTTCCGGATAGCTTCAGATCGTCCGAACTGCGTTACCAGTTCAAAGAGAAGCCGCCCGTGACGGCGCCTAAGGGTGAGCAGTGAAAGTAATCAAGCGATTCCGTTGGGTTGTGACCCTCGTTCTGGTGGCCAGTGTCATTCTCGCGTCTGACGCGACCGGTCTGGCCCAGTGTTCGATGTGCCGACTGTCCCTTGCTGGCTCTCAGGGCGCAGAATTCATCCGGAACTTTAACATCGGCGTTCTGGTGTTGCTTGTACCGCCGGTCTTTATGTTTTGCTCCATTTTCTTTGTGTTAAGACGGTTTAGCGGTTCGGACGAATCTCGCTGAACACCCCACGCAAAATGGACGACAACCTGTTAGCGATCGATGTTGAGAAGCGCACCACTCTGGGTCGCGCCTGTCCCCAATGCGGCGGCAAAATCATCCCTTCCGATCGCGCCGTTTACCAGAGTACCGCGGATCCAAATGCGGTATTTCCGATCTGGCAGTGCGAACGATGCGGCTATGAAGAGATGTCGACTCGTCCAGCGCCCAAGGGGGGAAAAGGCAAACATTAGAGTTTCGAGCCGCATCCTTAGAAAGAACGTCATCTGATGTCAATGGCTAATGTCGAGGGAAGTGTAATGAAGAATGAAGCCCGGCTACTTAATATTCTCTGTATTGTTGCCGCTCTTCTGTTCATCGGCTTTGCTGCTATGAATGCCATCTTTTCGCCGCAGTTGCTAACCACCGATAATCTCTTTGTAACGTTTGTTTGCTTGCTGATGGCCCTGGTCTTTGCAGTCAATCCGCTGCTGTATCTCAAGTCGGAAAATATGCTGCCGATTCCATTCAAAAAACGTACAGAACGAGTGGAGATGGCCGGCGGCGCGCCACCCTTACTTGACGCCAAGGGTAGGGCGGTGCCTCCCGACGTGAGATCGATGGTTGCTAATATGAGTCAAACCCAGCCCAAGGACGCACCGTAGACAATAGCCTGGTGTTCGAGTGGACGATTTAACCAGACGAGTATTGGGGAGCTTTGCTCATTGGGGTAAAGACTCTCTGGATCTGCATACGCTGTTTGAGGCCGGAGGAAACGATCCAGATGCACGTACGCGTGTTTTCGATATCGTGGAACAGTTGGTTCGAGACGGGCTGCTTGAGGAGCAAGGAAACGATTTTTATTCATTAACCGAGCGAGGAAAGGAAGCGGCTCGCACACGCTGAAAGCCTTCACAGAATAGCTACCAAGCCCCCAGTAAAAAATCCTTGTGGTCTTCATGTCAGAATACATCTCGTCATTACCGCATTTGAACGCGATATTGAACAGCACCAGTGCCTTCTTTTTGTTGGCTGGCTACAGTTTCATTCGCGCCGGACGCGTCGGGGCGCATCGCACGTGCCAGATCCTTGCGCTGAGTGCTTCTGGGTTGTTTATCGCTTCTTATCTCACCTACCATTACTATCATGGGGCTACGCGGTTTACGGGTCAGGGTCTCGTTAGGTCGATCTACTTCACGATCCTGACGAGTCACACGATTCTCGCAGTCGTGATTGTCCCGCTGGTCGGATTGACGGTCTATCGGGCAGCGCGTCGTGACTTCGTTCGGCATCGTAAGATCGCTCGTTGGACTCTGCCGCTCTGGTTGTATGTCTCAGTAACCGGAGTATTTGTTTACTTGATGCTCTACCATCTGTACCCCGGCCGCTGAGACATTCCGATCACGCTCGCTGGCTAGAGGTAGTCATCAACGATCCACGACATTAAGGAAACCGCTTCTTGCTTGCACTTCGGAGCCGGTCACCGGCACAATCATTCAAATGGGTGAAAATGGAAATGATCCCGCCGTGGTGGTAGCGTCACCTCAGGCCAATCGTTTGCGCGCGTCAGGCCCCATTCTGCTCCTGGCATTTCTTTTTGTTATTGGCGCTTTCCTGTCCTGGTACTTCACCTGGTTCGGGCGCGAATTATCGGATGAGAAGATCTCTGAGTATCTGGTTGATGAACAGCGGCCGCGGCGGGTGCAGCATGCTCTCTTGCAGCTCCAGCAACGCCTCGATCGTGGCGACTCGACTGCGCGGCATTTCTATCCGCAAGTCCTGACTCTAGCCGAGCACTCCGAAACCGAATTTCGACTAACCGTTGCCTGGTTGATGGGGTTCGACAATCGTTCTCAGGAGTTTCATCAGGTGCTTCTGAAACTGGTCAATGATCCGGAACCGATCGTGCGACGCAATGCTGCGTTGGCGTTGATAAGATTCAACGATGCCACTGGCCGGGGGGAACTTATACGCACTTTGCTAGCGCATCCGGTTGCGGCGGCTGAGGACGGGATGGTGGTTAGCACTCTTCAGGCGGGAAGCACGATCCCGCGAGGCGCCTTGTTAGCGCGCCTTGATCAGCAAGGGCAAACCATTGAAGTGCGTTCGCCGCTACCGGGTAAGATCGAAGCGGTCGTCAGCCCGGCGGGGACCCAAGTGACAAGCACCGAGACAATCCTTACGCTTAGATCTGATGAAGACAGCGTCTGGGAGGCATTGCGTGCTCTTTCGCTAATTGGCGAACCGGAAGATTTGGCCCTGGTCTCTCGTTTTAGTGAAGGCCTCGAGCCTGCGGCCGAACGGATAAAAGAGCAAGCGGCCCTGACAGCAAAGGCTATCCAGGGCCGCGAAGATAGAAAGAAGCTTAATTCCGTCAACCGGTAGGCGGCGGGGGTGGCGCATCGGGAAGAGTGATCCCGTGCAACGCCTCCCAATCATCGGTCGGCACCATCTCAATTGCATCCCACGGACAACCATCAAGGAAAGCACCGTCCGGACCTTTGCTCGTACATTTCTGACAGCCAATGCAGAGGTAGGGATCTACTTCGATACGGCCGAACGGAGGATGGTCCTCGTCTGCAACCCAGAACATACACGCCTCGATTGGGCAATACTCGATGCAGGCCGGCGACCCCGCACAGCCGGTGCAGCAATCGGTCGTAATCGCCAGAATTCGTGGTCGTTTCTTGCGCGTAGCCTTTCCGTCCCCCTCAGACATTGGCCACGATTTTTCTACTATATCGTACACGCGTATCTTCCTGTACCGCTTGGAACTTCAGAATAATCTAACTTCGCGACTCTAACATAGCTCTGCTAATTTCCTCAACGATTTGTGTCGGCATAAGTCTGTAACCAAGGCCGGTTAAACTGGTATTTCTCGAAAATGTTCGCAAAGATTTTTGTTTGTTGCAGGGGCGAGACAAATGTGTGCAAGTTCGGGATCTCTGATTGTGGATCGCTGCGAATGAGAAGCTTTCCCACATCGAAGACTATATTGACTGAGTTTTGGGAGGAACGACATGGATACAATTGCAGGAATCTTTTTGACTCGCGAGCACGCCGAGGAGGCTGTCAGCAAGGTTAAATCATTGGGAGTTCCTTTGGAGCGTACTGTCTTATTGACGCCAGGAACCAGCGAGGGGGAGATGAGGGCCGCTGTGCGCACTACCGAGACAGAGCAGCCCGGTATGGGAAAAGCGATGGGCGCAACGGTCGGCGGAGCAATGGGCGTTGCAGGTGGTGCGTCCCTGGGCGCCGCGCTAGCCACATTAGTTATCCCCGGTGTTGGTCCTGTTATCGCCGCCGGTCTGCTTGGCGCAGCGGTTCTGGGAGCTGGAGGAGCAGCGGCGGGCATGGCCGTAGGCGAGACGCTGGAGGAGGCGATTGCCAGGGGTCTGCCGCATGGCGAGTTATATATTTACGAAGATGCTCTGCGGAGAGGCCGCTCGGTAGTGATTGCTTTTGTTGATGATGACGAAATCGCCACGAAGGTTCGTGATCTGTTTGCGGAAACCTGCGCCGAGTCTCTGGACGCCGCGCGAGAAAATTGGTGGCTGGGGCTGCGTGATGTCGAAGAGGAAACTTATCGAGTCGAAAGTCGCGATTTCAAGTCAGATGAGCAAAGCTACCGTTGCGGTTTCGAGGCTGCCCAGCATGCCAAACTGCGGTATAGATCGTATGATGAAGCCGCCGATGAGCTAACGGGACTTTATCCTGACACGGTAACCGACAAAGCTTTTCGACGCGGTTATGAAAGAGGTCAGGCCTATCATCAAAGGTTGCGGAGAACCACTGAGCATTGAATGAATGGCTGCTGAATCTGGCAGTGCTGGTTGGCATCCTGGCCGCAAGTGCCTTCATTACAAACTGGTTTGCGCGCACGATGTACAACCGTTGCAGAGCCTGTGGGACTCTGAACGCGAGGCGTCGTTCGCATTGTCGCTCGTGTAACCAGGCGATCTAGGCAAATGCTGAAGCCCGGCCAGCGACATTCGTTCCGCGCCGGCCAGTTAACACAAGGTTTTCTGAAAGCATTGCCAGGTTCCAAGCCGCTGCTGAAGTGGCAGCCCCGCCCGTCCATCATGTGTACACCAGGAGACAATCGATGCATTGCGTCACCCGTCTTGACGTTCTATTGTGCATTTTCCTAACAGTAACATTTCCGATTCTCGCCATGGCGCAAACCCAACCACCCCATAATGAGTGGCAGACGTGGGCAGAAAAGACTGATTATCGTGAAACGCCGCGTTACAACGAGACAATTGGCTATTCGCAAAAGCTCGCCGCCGCCTCAGACCTGATCGAATACGTAACCTTTGGCAAGAGTGGACAGGGCCGAGATCTGCCGCTCTTAATCGCTGCTGAAGGCCAAACGTTTACTCCCGGCGCCGCGCGCAAAGCGGCAAAGGCAGTAGTCCTGATTCAGGCCTGCATTCACGCAGGGGAGCCGGATGGTAAGGATGCAGGGCTAGCTTTGCTGCGCGATATTGCAATTACGCGGACTCGGAGCGAACTTCTGAAGAGCGTCGTAGTACTGTTTATCCCAATCTACAACACCGATGGACACGAGCGGTTCGGACCTTTTAATCGCATCAATCAGAATGGGCCGGCCGAAATGGGCTGGCGGGGAACCAGCACGAACCTGAATCTCAATCGTGATTACATGAAAGCAGACGCGCCGGAAACGAAGGCCTGGCTGGAATTGTGGAATGAGTGGAGCCCCGATCTCTTCATCGATTGTCATGTCACTAATGGCGCCGACTATCGCTACAACATTACCTATCATTTCGAGCACCACGACGGCATACCGGCCCCAGTACTCGCCTGGGAACGCGAAGTAATTGAAGGTCGAGTGGTTCCCGCCGTAGAGACGGCCGGCAACCTGGTGTCCTGGTATCTTCAGTTTCGCGACAATCGGGATTTTACGAAAGGGATACGCGATTTTAGCGGTTCGCCGCGCTTTTCGACCGGCTATACACCATTACGAAACCGGCCCGGCCTCCTCCTCGAAACACACATGCTCAAGGATTATCGCTCGCGCGTGCGTGGTACTTATGATTTCTTGCGCTTCACGCTTGCTGAAGTGAACCGAGATCCGGCTGCTTTGCTGAAAGCCGGACGCGCGGCAGACGAATCTATGTTGTCAGACTACGATTCAAAGAAACCTTATCCGCTTGCTTTCGAGTTGACCGACAAAACGGTTCCTTTCCTCTTTAAGACAGTCGAGCACCGCACTGAACTCAGCGACGTATCTGGCGCTGTCAGAATCATTTTCGGGACCAAGCCCCTGGATGTGACGGTTCCCATGTACAACACTTTTCGAGTGAAAGCGGCCGCCGCGCCGCCAATCTATTACGTGGTCCCTCCCCAATGGGAGGAGGTGATCGCGGTCTTGGTGGCGCATGGTCTAAGGTTGCAACGCCTTAGGGAGGCAACGAGTATTGGCGTTGAGAGTTATAGATTCTCCGACGTGAAATGGCCGGCGGCCTCTTTTGAAGGTCGGTTCATGCCCACCTTCAAGGCGAATTCAGTGCGGGAGATGCGGCTGTTTCCGGTGGGCTCGGTCTTGATACCCATGCAACAGCCGTTAGCCCGCCTGGCAGTTAGTCTATTGGAGCCCGAGGCCCCTGACTCATTCGTGGCCTGGGGGTTTTTCAATCCGATCTTTGAACAGAAGGAGTTTGGCGAGAGCTATGTGTTGGAAAAGCTGGCGCGTGAGATGTTGGCGAAGGATCCCGCGCTGCGGAAGGAGTTTGAATCGCTGATTGCTAATGAGCCGGGCTTTGCAGGCAGCGCACGACAACGCCTCCAGTTTTTCTACCGGAGGTCGCCTTACTGGGACCAGCAATTAAATCTGTATCCCGTCGGCAGAATTATCGATCGAGTAAGCTTGCCCAGTGAACCATTCAAATAAGGACGCACCCGCGCCACCGAGTCGGGCGCGGGTACTCGCCGGATCAAAACAGTGTGTGTTGTTTTAGATTACTGTCCGGCGTCCTTGGATGATGTTCAAAATAAGAACCACAAGGGCTATTACCAGCAATACATGTATGAAATTTCCAAGGGTGTAACCGCTAACAAGTCCGAGCAGCCACAGCACCAAGAGAATTACGAAGATTGTCCACAACATAATCAACTCCTCCTTTGAGCATGACCTTTTCAATGCACCGATTGGGTCGAGCACCGTAACGGCTGGCAAGGTACATGCCAGTAGACTTGGCGAGTTTTTCGTATCGTTGTAAAGCCATTATATACCACATTTGCTTGGGCCAAACGAGACTTGTAAACGCGCCTTTTCCAGGCAGCTCCTTACGTATCAAAACACAGCACCGGTTACACTGCCGACACATTTTCATTCATGTCAAGGCGCGGAAAATCCTACACTCGGCGAAAGGTGTTACGGTTATCGAGCAACCTGAGACTAAGTGATGTGCTTCTGCATCAAAATTTAAGCCTCTTTAACCGGTTTTGACTAGACTTCTATTTATTTGTGCTGCTAAAGTATTCCCCGCGTCTCCTCGTTGGCCGGTTGACCAAGATTGGAGATCGTCAAGTCGGCCTCGCGTGCGGGTTGCTCCTTCCAAGGCTTCCGTCGCTTTAAAGACCCTTTAAATGCTGTAATTGTAATCTCGACGCACTTTGGTTCCCCTGAAGGATGTCGATTGGAGAAGTTATGCGCTTACCCTTACAGAAACTGTCGCGTTCCTCTAACAAACTGCCCGTCGTACTTGTGACCCTGACCGGCCTCGCCCTCCTTGTTGCTATTCCGCTGCTCGTTCAGTCATCCCAGACAACACCGGTAAAGAAGGTAAATTACTCGGAACTATATGCGCTCGCTGAAGCGGATGGTGCGTCGTCGCTGGTTGTCGAAGGCGACGTTCTGACGGTCCAGCATAAAGACGGAACGGTTCTCCAGGGCACAGTGACTAGCGAAGTGGCACAGCAGGGAATCATAGAAGCATTTCGCCAGACCAATGTGCCTATCGAGTTTCGCCAGGTCAAACCGGGAGTCGGAACTACGGTCGTCACCTGGTTGAGTCCATTGGTGATGCTTGCTCTCCTTGGACTCATCGGCTGGCGAGTGCATGCAAGCCTGGGTGGTGACGGAAAATTCCGTTGCGCCGAATCGCAGAATCGAGAAGGTGTTACGTTTGCGGATGTAGCGGGCGTTGACGAAGCAAAGGGTGAACTGGCCGAGACGATCGAATTCCTGCGCAATCCATCTCGCTTCGCACGACTCGGTGGAAGAGTGCCACGCGGGATCCTTTTGTCCGGCCCTCCGGGCACAGGGAAGACTCTTTTGGCCCGCGCCGCGGCCCACGAGGCTGGTGTCCCTTTTCTATCGGTTTCGGGTTCAAGTTTTCAGGAGAAGTTTGCCGGAGTTGGCGCCTCGCGCGTTCGCCGCCTTTTTCGCGAAGGTCGCAAGCTCGCCCCTTGCATCATTTTCATTGACGAGATTGACGCATTGGGCCGGCGCCGCGGACGCAGTAGTGATTCAGCCTCAGCGGACCAGGACCAGACACTTAATCAACTTTTGATCGAGATGGACGGCTTCGATCAGGCTAGTAGTATCGTCGTCATCGGATCAACGAATCGGCCCGATATTCTTGATCAGGCGCTCACACGTCCGGGCCGCTTCGATCGGCAGATCGCTGTCAATCTGGCCGACGTCCGCGGACGCGAAGCGATCCTTAAGGTGCACGCCCGTGGGCTTAAACTCGAGCCGCAACTCGATCTCAGTTGGCTGGCTCGTGGGACGCCTGGTTTCTCCGGCGCTGAGCTTGCCAATTTGATGAACGAGGCCGCAATCGGCGCCACTCGTGACAATTCGGACGCAGTGGGTCGTCAACACATCGAGCAGGCGCGTGACAGAATTCTCATGGGCGCGGAACGTCAGGGCTTTATGATGGATGAAGATGAGCGTTACGCCACAGCAGTGCATGAAGCCGGTCACGTTGCAGTGGGATTGGCCGTCGAGCACGGTGATCCGATCCATAAAGTGTCTATTCTCCCCCGGGGTCGCGCGCTTGGCGTAACACAATCGCTTCCCGAACGTGATCGACTGATGAAGCGGCGCGAGTATCTTGAAGATCAAATTGCGATGCTCCTGGGAGGCCGGGCGGCCGAGCAGGTGCTGCTCTCCACGATGACTGCCGGCGCTTCAAATGATATCGAGCGCGCTGTTGATATAGCCCGCCGGATGGTAGGTGAGTTTGGTATGAGTCCGCTTGGGCCGATTCATTTGGGCGTGGCGGAAAATCCGCACAGCCAGTCCTTGCTCGATCGGATTGAAGATGCGACAAGCGTCATCATCCAGGCTCAGTTGAAACGAGCTTGCGAGGTGGTTAGTTCCAGACGCGAATCGATCGACCGCCTGGTTGAGATGCTGATGGAGCGGGATACTCTCGATGCGGATGAGATTCAGGAATGCTTTGGTCGAAATGGCTCGCGCCAGCTTCCGGGAGTGAACACCTTAGAGCCATTTGCGATAGCGCCCGAATCGCTAAATTCCTCTCATCGGACCCTCTAGGCATTCAGTGATTCACTATTGGTCGAAGCTCTGAGAAATTGAGCGTCCATTTTCGGAAGAGTTGGTGGATCAATCTCTTGACTGGCTAAAGACAGGATCCACAAACCCAAACTAAATAACGGACAGCGATTAGTGGGCCAGCGCATCAGGATGCTCTGTCACCCCCTTCGCCGCCCGGCTCCGCCCCCGAACTGTAACCACCCCCACTCCGGCAAAAATCAATAGACACGCCACCAACGTTCGAGCGCTCCATCGCTCGCCCAGAACCAGCGGAGCCAAGCCAAAGGCGACCAGTGGTTGCAGATAGATGTAGGTAGCCACAATGCTCGGCGCTACACGCACAAGTGCCCAGGCGTTCAAATAGTAAGCGCCCACAGTTGGCACGATGATGATATAAAGCACCGCTAGCCATACCCCTGACGGAACAGCCTGTAGATTGTCATTGCCCAACGCCACCGCGCCGATTGGCACAGTCACCAATGCGCCCAAGAGAAAGATCCACGTTATGACATTCAAGGCCCCATACCGCTTGAAGAGGTCCTTCGAAACCGCGATGTACGCTCCGTAGCAGAAAGAATTGGCGACGATCAAAAAGTTGCCGAGGGTAGTCTCCGCGGAGAAATCGGCCTGATAAGGATTGACCAGGAAGACTACGCCACCTGCCGCCAACGCAATTCCCAACGAGCGACGCAAAGAGATTCGATCGTAGCCCAGGAAGATGCTCACCAGCAGCGTGAATACCGGGATTGTGGTTCCAAGCAACGTCGCATTAATAACGGTTGTTAGTGCGAGTCCTTTCACGAAGAGCAGTTGATTGCCTATGACGCCCAATAGGGCGCAAAGAGCCAACAACCCGAAATCCCTCGAGGGCATGCTCCGCAGCTTTGATAACTGTCCCTGCAATAAACAGAGGGCAATGGTAGCGCCGCCCACCCGCAGTGCAACAAGCCCCGTACTCGAGATGCTGCGCAAAGCCAGTTTCCCCAGGATTGGCCAGGAGCCAAACATTAATTGGACGGTAATCAACGCCAGGTGAGGTGCAATGCTGCGTTCAGTAAACGAAGAGTTGCTCATTAGAATCAGCTATCGATGCAAAGAAAAGGATCGGGAGATCCCCGATCCTTCGGTTCTGGTCAGGCATTGAAGGCCGGTTCTAAACAACAAGGTAGAGAGGGTTTTCGAGAATCTTTTTGAGCGTCTGGAGGAACCTTGCCCCTGTCGCCCCATCAATCACTCGGTGGTCGCAAGACATAGTTACTCGCATCATCTGGCGCACGACGATCTCCCCGTCGCGAACGACTGGTTTTGGCGTTACTGCCCCGACGGCCAGAATCGCAGCTTCGGGAGGATTAATCACGGCAGTGAACTCATCGATGCCAAACATTCCGAGATTGCTGATGGAAAAACTGGCGCCCGTATACTCTTCGGGTCTCAGCTTGCGGGCGCGCGCGCGTTCCGCCATCTCTCGCACCTCACTGGCAATCTCACTGAGCGACTTCTGGTCCGCCGCGCGCACCACTGGTGTAATTAAGCCATCCTCGATCGCGACAGCTACACCAATGTCAGCATGTTGATAGTACCGGATCGCCTTGTCCTGGAAGGAAGCATTGATCTCGGGGTGTTTGATCAGGGCCGCGGCTACGATCTTGATCACAATATCGTTAACACTAATCTTGATGTCGGGTTCGAGCGAGTTGATGTTACTGCGCATTTCAACAGCTCGATCCATTTCAATCTCGGTCGTCAGGAAGAAATGCGGAACTGGTCCAAGCGAAGTAACGAGACGCCGCGCAATGGTGCGACGAATTTCAGTCATCGGCTCTTCATGGTAAGGCGAAGCGCCGGGTGTCTCGGGTTGGACAGGCTCCACGGCGCGAAGCTGTTTTTGCGAGGGTGCCCCTGCCTTTTCAGGCTCACTTGCGGCCGCTTCCACGTCGCGCTTGATGATGCGGCCACCTGGTCCGCTTCCCCTTAACGAACGCAGGTCGATCCCTTTTTCGGCGGCCATACGCGCTGCCAACGGTGAAACTATAAGCCGCCCTGTCCCTGGAGCTTCGACAACTTCAGCCGCCTGCCGGCCGTTGCCACCTGAGGCTTCAGGGGGAGTGGGCTCGGGGACCTCTTCTTTTGCGGGTTCAGAAGTGGATGGCGCTGAGGCCTGCTTTAGCAGATCCGCAATGTCTTCGTCCGGCTCACCAACGATTGCGATCATCTGGCCCAGAGGCGCTGATTCGCCTTCTTGAACGATGATCTTTCGCAAGACTCCATTTGAGAGTGATTGCATCTCCATGGTGGCCTTGTCTGTGTCAATCTCAGCGAGCGGTTCGCCCATCGAGACGGTATCGCCCTCTTTTTTGAGCCAGCGCGAAAGCTGTCCCTCCTCCATCGTTGGGGAGAGTTTCGGCATAATTACCTGAGTTGCCATTCGCCTTGTCCCTTATCTGGTTTTTGAGCCGAGCTGAATTCAGGTGCTAGTCATTCGCGTATGCAACCTCGCGCACAGCGGCAACGATCTGTTCGACGCCGGGAATCGCGAGATTCTCCAGGTTCTTGGCATAAGGCATCGGCGCATCCGCGCCGGAAACCCGTTTCACCGGAGCATCGAGATAATCAAAAGCCTGTTCCATAATTTGGCTGCCAATCTCTGCGCCCACGCCGCAGAACGGATGGGATTCCTCGGCAATGACCACGCGATTTGTCTTCTTCACTGAATTGATAATAGTCTGAGTATCCAACGGTCTGATGGTTCGCGGATCGATCACTTCGCACGAGATACCCTGTTCAGCAAGTGTCTCCGCAGCCTTAATTGCTAACGGGACCATCAGCGAGCGAGCGACAATTGTTGCGTCGGAGCCTTCGCGTTTTATATCCGCTACGCCCAGCGGGATCGTAAAATCTTTGTCTTCAGGCACCTCGCCCTTGTGGCCGTACATTCGTTCCTGTTCGATGAAGATCACCGGATCGTCATCACGAATCGAAGTTTTCAGCAGACCTTTGGCATCGGCGGGGGTTGACGGCATGACAACCTTCAATCCCGGGAAGTGTGCGAACCAGGATTCGAGCGCCTGTGAATGTTGCGACGAAACTTGATAGGCCGAGCCCCCGGGTCCGCGAAACACGATCGGGATCTTGAACTGGCCTCCAGACATGTAAAGCATCTTGGCAGCCGAGTTGATAATCTGGTCAGTAGCGAGGATCGAGAAGTTAAAGGTCATGAACTCGATGATTGGCCGAAGGCCTGCCATGGCGGCGCCGACTCCGAGTCCGGCAAAGCCCAGTTCACTGATGGGGCTATCAATTACGCGTTTAGGCCCGAGTTCCTCGAGCAGCGTTTTCGTGACCTTGTAGGCTCCCTGATAAGCAGCGACCTCTTCTCCCATTAAGAAAACGTTCTCATCTCGAAGCATCTCTTCCCGGAGTGCCTGGTTAAGCGCTTCGCGCATTGTGATAACGGCCATCTTTTGAGATTCCTTTTGATTCTCCGAGTCGGATTTGCGCTCTTCTAGTTCTTATCGTTAACGATGGGATTGGCGTAGATGTCGGTGTAGAGTTCTTCGGGCGCGGGCTCCGGACTCTCTTCTGCGAAACGCAGTGCTTGTTCCACTTCCTCGCGCACTCTTGTTTCAATCTCTTCGAGTTCGCGATCCCCGACGACCCCTTTCTCCTTCAGACTTGCAGAAAATAGTTTGATCGGATCGCGTTCCTGGTGCTTCTCGATCTCCGCGCGCGTGCGATAGTTCCCGGGATCCGACATTGAGTGGCCCATGAAACGGTAAGTGCGCACTTCCAGTAGCGTTGGCAGATAGTCCTGGCGCGCTCGTTCGACCGCCCTTAGGGTGGCCTCGCGAATGGCAAGCACGTCCATCCCGTCCACAAACTCGCCGACCATCTCGTAGGCGCAAGCCTTCTGAGCAATGTCCTGGAGAGACATCGCGCGTTCAACAGACGTGCCCATGCCGTATCCATTATTTTCGCAGATATAAATGCATGGAAGTTTCCAGAGTTGGGCCATGTTCAGCGACTCGTGAAACGCTCCCTGGTTAACCGCAGCTTCGCCAAAGAAGCAAAGGGTCACCTGATCAGTCCCCTTATACTTCGACGCGAAAGCCACCCCGGTCGCCAGAGGAATCTGCCCGCCAACGATTGCATGACCGCCCAGAAAGTTTCTCTCGCTGTCGAACATGTGCATCGAACCACCTTTACCCCCAGAGCAGCCCCCTGCCTTACCAAAGAGTTCCGCCATGAGCGATTCGGGTGTCATTCCTTTGGCGAGAGCATGGGCGTGTTCACGATAGCTGGCGAGTACGTAATCGTCTTGCCGAATCGCCGAAATCGCGCCGACGGCGACTGCCTCCTGTCCGATGTACAGATGGCAGAAGCCCCCGATCTTCCCCATGCTGTAGGCTTCCGCAGACTTTTCTTCGAAGCGGCGTATGAGCAACATCTGGTAATAGATATTGAGCAGCGTCTCGCGGTCGACCTCGTCAATCCGGCTCTTCTGTTCACTCTTAATCTGCTCGCGCTCTTCACCCAGTGGTGCGGCGTCGGCGATCTCGACAACCTCTTCATCCATCACGCTGGTGGTAGTTGCACTGCCGGCCTTTGCACTGGATCGTGATTGCGCTGTTTGTTTGCTCATTCTATATCTCTTGTCTGGTGTGCACCTTAAGCGGACCGCTGAAAGTGGGCCTAAAGGGTGTTTTTACTCAGTCTTATAAGCGGGGGATTATACGCGACTTTTGCACACCTGCCAAAAGTGGCGCTTTCACCCCGAACACAAAAAAGCGCACCGCCCGAGAGTTGTGCGCTTTCTTGCCAGGTAATGGAGTTGGTGACCGTTAAGTCATGGATTCAAGTACGCTCACCGGCGCTTTCGCCAGATTCAGGACAGTCTTGCGACCATGCTTATCCTGTTGCATTTTGCGCGCTGCCGCGGTCAGAAGTTCCTCCGTGGTTTCGCCATGTTCCGGGAAGCAGGCAATCCCGAGGCTAACCCCAAGCTGGACCGTCTTTGCGGTACGTACCGAATACTTGTGTGCCTCAATGGCGCTCCGTATGCGTTCGCCAACTGAGGCGGCTACGTGACTCGAGGCCATCGGCATGATGGCAACGAACTCATCGCCGGCGTAACGGGCGAGGATATCCATCTGTCGCAATTCACTGCGAATTACGCCGGCAACAGTGGCAAGGACCCGATCCCCGGTGGCGTGACCAAACTGATCGTTGAGCGCTTTGAAGTCATCTATATCAAGACTGACCACCGCGAGCGACTCACGATTCATGCGCTGGCCTTCGGCCAGCCGTTGCTCGAGCATCATGTAGAATCCACGAGCATTCGGTAGTTCGGTCAAAGGGTCCGTGAGCGCGCTCGCCTTGGTCTTTTCAAACGTGAGGGCGTTGTTCAGAGCGCTCGAGGCATGTTGGCAAACCGACTCGAGTAGTCGCACATGCTCCGTAGAGTAGGACGTTCGGCTCATTGAGTAGAGCGTGATTGCTCCGAATGCGCCGTCTTCCCGCAGCAGAGGCGACACCAGGACTCCGCGATAGCCTTTGCTGACCTCCTCGATCACTCCGACGAGATCGAGTTCCGGCGACGCGTTGCACATGGAGCGGGCGTTTGCGATAACCCAGCCGGTTATGCCGTCACCAACATTCATCCGGCGGTTGCTAAAGAGGTAAGCGTGTTCTCCGGCGCAGTGTATAGCGGAGGCTTTCCCGGATTTCTCATCAACGATGAAAATAATGCAGGTATCGAATGGGACAATGGCCCGCAGTTTATTTGAGATCAGGGCAACTGTGTCGTTTAGATTTAACGAGGAGCCGATCGTTTGCGCGATCTCGTGGAGCGCAAAGACCTCGCGCTGAGCTTCGGTGATTGAGCGGAACCCTGACGACTCATGGGGCGCTCCCATTATGTCTGAAGCAAGCCCCGCATCGGGCGCCGTGCTGGTACCATAGTCCGCATCCATCGTTTCGGAAGCGACTTGCTCCTGAATATCCTCGGCATCGATAAGCGCGTCGAATCTCTCGACGTTCTCGACAAATATCCCCACAACGCGCGGGTCAAATGCAGAGTTCGCCATGCTCTTCAGCAGCGCAAGGGATTCGTCACGCGTCATCCCCTTGCGATACGGCCGGTCGCAACGTGTCGCGTCATAGAAATCCACAACCGAGATGATCCGGGCCACAAGGGGAATAGCCTCGCCCTTCAAACCCTTCGGATACCCGCTGCCGTCCCACTTCTCATGGTGGTAGCGAACAATATCCTCGACCGGGTAGGGAAAGTTGACACGCCTGAGAATATCGCCCCCGACGGTAGGGTGGATCTTCATCTTTGCAAATTCAGCTTCAGTCAGTTTGCCGGGCTTATTGAGAATGTACTCTGGCACTGCTAGCTTGCCGATATCGTGAAGCAGCGCGCCGGCAAAGAGCGCCTGAAGCTCCGATTGGCTGACCTTGAAAAGTCTTCCCATCTCCATCGCATAGATCTGGGTGCGACGAACATGCCCATGCGTGGTCTGATCTTTGGCATCGATGGCGATCGCCAGCGACTCGATCGTATTCATATGAATATCGGCGAGTTCCTGGATGTGCCGGCGCTGGTCGGATTCAGCGCGCTTAACTTCGTTCAACTGTTTTTCGTTGAATCTATACAGCAGGTGTATCAGGGCAGTGATCAAGAGCCCCAGGAGGGCAAAGGGAACTCCGGCGCCTCTGATGCTCGAATAGAAAAGAACCGCTGAGGCAGCTCCGGCGACATGAGTTGTCAATGTCCAAACGACGCTTTCCTGCGAGGGCATGACGTTTGTCTCTCCGGCATCGAGGCTCAGAAAAGCAGCCGTCGCCAGGGTACTGAGGGAGTATTGCAGTACCGCCAACACGCAGAGAGGAACCAGGAAAATATTCAAAGGCAGACCTTGTTCGAGGCCAAGGTTGGTGTTTCCGGCAAAGATGTCGACGAGTATCCCGTAGCAGGAAGCCGAAACAAAGGTTGAAATGGCGGCGATGCCGGTTGTAAACAACGCTTCCCGTTTCGTCGCCAGGCCATAACTTGAAGCAAATCCGACGATGGCGGCCAGAAGCGTAGCGGGACCGGCCGTCTCTGCTGGTGGAACGGCGTAAAGCATGACGGCAAGGAAGACAAAGGCGTCGGCGACTGACTTGCGCGTCTGGCTCAAGCCGTCTGAGCTGGTTACTGAGACTGTGAACCGGCTTGCAGCAAGGGTCAGCAGTAGCAGCACAATCCAGGAAAGCAGACCTTGTTTGGTCAAGAAGGGCAATTTGAGTGTGGCAACCAGTGCCATAATCAGCAATAAAACGCTGACTATAGAGATGCCAATCAGCACGCAGTTACTCTTCCAGTTCTTGAATATCATCGGAGTTCCTTCCCAGGATCCCTATAGGTTAAGCGTGAGGCGAGAATTTAAAGCCTGGACTGCGAAGAATCAGAAACAGAAAAACTCTTTGGGACTTTAGCGGAGATTGCCAGAAGTGTTGAACGCTAACAACGGTGTTTAGCGTCGGGTGTAAAGATAACGATTTCAGTGGCTTGGAGTCAAGAGGTTTCCCAATATTGCTGTAGGTCTTACATTAATCAACCCGGCTGGGCGAGAAGTTGGGCAGCTAGCCGCTGCGGGGTATTGACTGGCTCTTTGCAAGTGTAATTTTCGCAAACATATGCGGTGGGCTGGCCATTTTGTAGCGGCCTGTCTCGAAGCAGCGGAATCAACCGGGCAGTTTCAGGTTCGGCCAGCGGGCTCTGGGCTACCACCTTATTAGGAAGATAGTTTTTCCAAACCTCGCGTACCAGCGCACGCGTTTCCGCCCGGCTATGGTCTCCGACGATTGCCACTTCCTTTGGAGTCGCCAGATAGAAATCGAGGGCGCAAAGAGTTCGACCAAAGGCCGCAGGATGGCGCCGCAGTAACTCTTCCACCTGCCGGAGTACTGTTACTGCCCGGGCTCTGTAATCGCTCGTATCAGTAAACACGGCGAGACGGAGGAGGAGATCAGCCGCCACAGAATTTCCTGAGGGCGTAGCATTGTCGTAATAGTCTTTTGTTCTAACAATGAGCTCCTCGTGGCTCTTTCCCGTGAAGAAGAAGCCGCCATAATCTTCGTCCCAGAATTCGGCAATCATCTTGTTTGCTATCTCAACCGCCTCAGAGAACCACACCATCTCGCCGGTGGTTTCGAACAGGGTCAATAAGCCTTCGGCCAGGTAGGCATAATCCTCAAGATACCCATTTAGCTTGGCGATTCCATCCTTGTACGTTCGAAGCAGCAACTCGTCGCGGCGCAAGTTGTCGAGCACGAACCTCGCGTTGCGACGCGCTACTTCCGTGTAGTCTTCGCGCTCTAGGATAGCTCCGGCTTCAGCAAAGCTTGCCAGCATCAAACCATTCCAGGCTGTAAGAATTTTTTCATCACGACCGGGCTTGATGCGCTGTTCACGCACGGTTAACAGCTTTGCGGCGCTACGTGTGAGGACGTTCTGCAAGTGTTCAACACTGACCTTTTCCTCGGCGGCTATTTCCTCAACGGGCCGGGTCACATTCAGAATATTCTGGCCCTCGAAATTGCCCGCAGCGGTCACGTTGTAATAGTTGCTGAAGAGTCGTGCGTCATCATCACCAAGGATCTGCTTGATCTCTTCGACGGGCCAGACAAAGAACTTGCCTTCGTGCCCTTCCGAGTCTGCATCCTGAGTGGAATAAAAGCCTCCAGCGGAATCGGTCATCTCTCGCACAACGTAATCGAGAATTCCAGTTGCCGTGCGCCGGGTGAACTCCTCACCTGTTACCTGATAAAGATGTAGATACAGTCGTGAGAGAAGAGCATTATCGTAGAGCATCTTTTCAAAGTGCGGGACAAGCCACCGGGCATCCGTCGAATATCGGTGAAAACCACCACCCAGTTGATCGTAGATGCCTCCCTCAGCCATCATGCGGCTAGTGTGCCGCACGATCTCGATCGCTTCCTCGTCGCCGGTGCGATGATGAACTCGCAATAGGAACTCGAGCGTCATTGCCGGCGGAAACTTCGGGGCTCCACCAAAACCGCCGTGTGTTCGATCATATCCACGAGAGATCCCTACGCTGGCGATTTCCAGGAGATCGTCTGTCAGACGCTCTGTTGATTCGCGTGCCGAACCAAAACTTCGCAGCCCTTGCAGGATCGAAACGGCTGTCTCTTTAACATCGTCCGGCCGCTCGCGATAGGCAGCCGCAATGCTCTCGAGCACTCGCGGAAAGCCCGGCATGTTATAGCGATCTTCAGGTGGAAAGTAGGTCCCGCCGTAGAAAGGAACTCCTTCAGGTGTGAGAAACACAGTCATCGGCCAACCACCATGATGGGTCAGCATCTGGACTGCGTTCATATAGATCTGGTCGAGGTCGGGTCGCTCTTCACGATCAACCTTAATATTGACGAAGTTGTCGTTCATCAAGCCGGCAATTGCCTCGTCCTCGAACGACTCATGTTCCATGACGTGACACCAGTGACAGGCGGAATAGCCGATGCTTAACAGGACCGGCTTGTTTTCACTTTTTGCTTTGGCAAATGCCTCGTCGCCCCACGGATACCAGTCAACCGGATTATGCGCATGTTGGATCAAATAAGGACTGGTTTCGTGAATCAGACGATTCGTGTGTTTTTCACCCGCCATGAACTTCTCTCCTTCTTCCGCTGGATTGATCGATCATTTCACTGTTACCGGATACTGTCCAGCAGGCAGGTCTGAGCGTGTCTTGATTTGTAGGGGGGGCCTCCGTGGCCACCCGCAGTGAAAGGCGGTTTTGGCGGTTAGGGCGGTCAGGGAGGGCACCCTTCAAATAAGACACGACCGAGAGTGGAGTACTAGTTTTGGAACCAGTAAGGCGTGCGTCGTGCCCAGACACTTCCGGGATAGAGCTTGTGAAGTAGATCAAAAGCGGCCTTTGACCATTTGCCCGTATCTTTGTCGATACAACCGTAACGAGTTGATCTCACCACCAGGTGCAGAGCCTCCGGAACTCTCCGGTCGCTGCGGGCTCTCGTTGACCACTCGATTACCTGCTGCGCGAGATAGTTGGGGGTAGCGCCGCTCCTGACAAGATTTGCGAACTCTTTTTCAGCGGTCGCCCGTTGCTCGGGGGTAATAAACTCTGGGAGATTCTCAGGAGCGGCTTTGACCGATTCAGCAACATACGCGGCGCCACACCACCAATTGTCACGATAAGTATCCTGCTGGTTCAGAGGAGTCTGGCGGCCAATTCCGACGTCGACCACAGGTTCTAAGCCGGGATACTTCAGCCAGAGGTAGATTGCTGAAAATCGCTTCAGATTCTCTGGAGCTGAAACGTAATCGGCAAGCAGAGGCGCTGCTTCTGGGACCAGCTTTCTTAACACCGGAACCAATTCGTTAGCCACTCGCGGTTCGTCAAGCATCACTGCTCGAAGCCACGCTGCCTGGACCACGTCACGCCTGAGGTGAACCGGTAAGAGTTCGCTTTCGCCGGCTTGCCTAAGCACTTCGAGGGGCAGACTGCGATTTAACACACCAGCCGCATCAATATCAAAGCGGACCTGATGCTGAAGCTTTTTATCCGTTTCCAAGTCCTGGTCCAGATTAGCCGGTAGTTGCCGGTCGTCCTCGTCCCACGTGATTCCTGCCGGGATGCGCAGACTATACGTCAAGAACTCCTGGAGATTTTGCGAGAGTGCCAGGCGCTGGCCCAGCAGAAGATTTAGCGCGGATACTGTGAGACGGGAACGTTGCTGGGCCAGTAACTCATCGAGTTTCTTGCGCGCCTGATTGCTTCGACCAGATTCCGAAAGCAGTCGGACGCTGTGAAAAGAAATGCCTGGGAATGCAACAGCGTCAGGTGTAACCTTCGAGGCCGCTGAGAGCAGATCTTCCAGATCCGGATCTCCAGCCCGGGCCTTCACCAGGGTTACGAACAGCCAGGGTAAAGAAGCAGTTTGCCGCCATCTTTCCGTTGCGTGTGCACGCGCCGATTCGCTTACCGACTGAAAAGTGACAATCCAATCACTGAGTTCATCCTGAGGGGCAAAATCGTCCTCCGGCTTTGTCTCGGCCGAGTCATCGCCGAGAAATCTGTCGAGCAGCAGTATGTAGTCCCAGAGATCCTGTTTAATGGTAGGTCCGGGATTCTGGCGCAACGACTCCCCCAACTCGCGCAGTTTCAGTTCAGGGTAGAGGCGAAGACGAACGATGTTAAGCAGACGCCGGGCAGCGTCGTGTGTTTCCGTCCATTCATCGTTACTCAGCAATCGGTTCAGAGTGGCTTCAGCATCCTTAAGACTCTGCTGTTTGCATTCCGCTGGTCCAAGACTCGCCTTGCGTACGAGCGTGCGGGCAATCAAGTAAGCAGCCCCCTTTTGCCAGGGAGAAGAATTGTCTTCCGCGATGGCCTTGAAGCGCTTCTCAGCCTCAGGGAAATCGCCTGCGTAGAAGTTTGCTGCCGCTATCTGATAATCACGATCGGCACGGACCAGTGCCGCGGCAGTAGAGGGTAAGGGCGGAGGGATATGCTTTCCCGCGCCGCAGTTGGCAAAGACAAGATCCTGGGCGACGACCCAATCTTTAACAATCGGACTCTCAAGCTTTTTTGACCGGTCGTTTAGAGTCGCCGCGGCTGTCAAAAAAGCATCGTTCGGACAATTGAGGTAGGTCTGGTATTCATTCGGCTTCTCGCGATGTCGATAGACTTCTATTTCTGGCCCTTTAACCTCACCTGCAACCATGGCGCGCGCTGCATCCCATTTCGCGATCGCCTCTTCATGGTTTGGCTCCCAACGAAAATTGAGCCGCTCTTGCCAGAGCTCGAGCAGAGCGCGTTCCTGCTGCTTATCAAATCCGGCGCCGGAAAGATGACGATACGCCACGTAAAGATAGGAACGCGCATAGGTAGGCTGGACCACCCCAATCTCGCCCGCAGCATAACGTTCGAGGGGGAAGCCCGGATGAGCTGTAAAAGCAAAGACCGCCTGAAGCGTAAACGGTCCACAGGCAGAGACCAGCGGAGCCGAGGCCAGCAAGACTGTTATAAGAAACATCGACAGGAGGGCTCGACTTAGTTGTGTTCTATTTGGAAAACGGTTAGGCGAAATGTTTTTTCTACTCATAAGCCTTCATCAAACTCTTCAGCGAATCGCTCGACCAGGGTGCGGGGTTAAAGACATACAAGCGGTCGACGCGGGGCAATCGGGCGAGCGGTTCGTCCACCGAGATACCAGCTGTACTCCGGCAACGATCCGAGGCAAAGGGTTTGCCGCCGGCAAGGTGTCTTCGAATCCCTTCGCGATCCACTCCGAGGCGGAATAGCATTGGCACGGCCTCATCAACGGGAAGGTCAATGAGCCACTTGTCGCCTTGACACCATGAGGCGAGCGCGGTAATTGAAAGAGCCAGTGAGGGAGGTAGACGGGCCCGCAGTTCAAAGATGAGGTTACGGTAGAAAGTGCGTTCCGACACGGTAGCATCGAAATCGATCTGAATTCCGGCAACGTTGGCCGACTGAGCCATCGTTACGATCTCCGCAGCTGTCCGGCCCAGCTGGTCGCGCGTGAGGGAAGGGAGTTCGCTGCGGTCCGTTTCGATCCGGGCCACTGCGATCATTAAAGCGTTTTCAGGGACACGGAGTGGTTGTAAGCGGGGCCGCGAAAGGACTTCGTCGCCGCGCAAGTGGATTGTTTTCGCCAGGAATGCGACGGCCGTTTTATTGGGATCGATGAATCGAAGATCCTCCGGGCGTTCCCAGGCCCAGAGGACGACGCCGGCAAAGTTCACGAGCCGTCTTGGGGCAGTGGATTCCGTGCTAGTCAAAGCGGCTGTCCACAGTTGAAGCTTGATTCCTAACGCAACAACCACCGCCAAAGCGACTACCGCCAGGATCCAGAACTTTGCCTGCTGCAATTTCTGAGTCTCCGAAGTCTTGAAGGTTATTATTTAGTAAGTTTCGAGAAAGCTTTCACAACGAGTTTACACTACGGAGGTCCACGCTGCGAAAGTCTTTAAGATTATTTACTCCGGATTCTAACGAAAGGCACTGTCGATTCGTCGCTGTCGTCACAAGAGCTGGTTTGCTATACTGCCACGACTGAATGGTCATTCAGTTTCTGTATATATCAACTAAGGACAACTGATGGAACGTGAAACCCTGGAAATGGATGTAGTGTTTGTCGGCGCCGGCCCGGCAAACCTGAGTGGCGCTTTGCATCTAGCACGCCTTATCAAATCCCATAATGAGGTCGCGAGCGAAGGGGAGTCTTTGGGCGATATCGAGATCGCCGTCATTGAGAAGGGGGCTGCCGTGGGGGCTCACATCCTGTCTGGAGCCGTGATGGATCCGCGAGCTTTGCAGGAGTTGATGCCGGATTTTGCTGACCAGGGCGCGCCGCTCGAGTCGCCGGTCAAGGAAGACTATTTCCTTTATCTCACAAGGACCAGGGCGATCCGCTCGCCAATCACTCCGCCGCCGCTGAAGAACCATGGCTACTACATTGTCTCGTTGAATCGCCTGACGGAATGGCTCGGCGAAAAGTGCGAGGAAGCCGGCGTGAATATCTTTCCCGAGTTTCCCGGGGCCGAACTCTTGTATGACGAGTCCGACGGCGTAATCGGCGTGCGTACTGGCGATAAAGGAGTGGATAAGGAGGGAAAGCGAAAAGCCAACTTTGAACCCGGAGTAGATCTGCACGCTCGCGTAACGGTGCTTGGCGAGGGTCCACGAGGCTCGCTTACAAAACAACTTGTTCAACGGCTGGGGCTCGACGAGGGAAGAGAACCTCAGGTCTACAGTATCGGGGTCAAAGAATTGTGGGAGTTGCCCGATGATCGTTATCCCGCTGGAAGGGTTACGCACACGCTCGGCTATCCTTCCGACGCCAAAACCTATGGTGGTGGCTGGATCTACGGGCTGCAAAACAACATTATCAACCTCGGATATGTAACCGGTCTGGACTACCACGACCCCCTCCTCGATCCGCATGTTGAGTTTCAGCGCTTCAAGTCGCACCCGTATGTGGCGCGCCTGCTCGAGGGGGGCAAGATGATTCGCTACGGTGCCAAGACGATTGCCGCCGGTGGGTACTTTGCCATGCCGCAACTCTATGCGGATGGAGCGTTGCTGGTCGGCGACTGCGCGGGCTTTCTCAACTCACAACGCTTGAAGGGAATTCATGCAGCCATCAAGAGCGGCATGCTCGCCGCGGAGACAATTTTCGCGGCTCTGCTCGCAAAGGATTTTTCGGCGAGGCAGTTGCAACGGTACGAAGCTCTGGTAAATGAAAGCTGGATCATTCCCGAACTCAAAAAGGTGCGAAATTTTCATGCCGGCTTCAAACACGGACGCTGGCTGGGACTGGTAAACACCGGTTTGCAGTTTGTCACTCGCGGCCGGGCCTGGGGCCTGTTCGATCGGGCGACCTCCAAACCGGGGCACGAAATGATGAAAAAGCTTTCCGAGTACGGTTATCGCGGAGACAATCTTGAACAACGTTACGGACCGCTGCGCTATGATGGGAAGGTAACTTTCAACAAGTTGACTGACGTTTATCACGCGGCGGTAGGTCATAATGAAGACCAACCGGTACACCTTCACGTGCTGGACACCAACATCTGTTCGACGCGTTGTGCCGAAGAATACGGGAATCCTTGTCAACGGTTTTGTCCGGCCGCTGTTTACGAGATGGTCGACAACGGCGGCAATGGAACGCGGCGGCTACAGATCAACTTTTCAAACTGCGTACACTGCAAGACCTGCGACATTATGGATCCCTATCAGCTAATTAATTGGGTTACTCCAGAGGGTGGTGGCGGGCCGGACTATAAAGGAATGTAGGAGTGGTGCTTTCTAGTTCTTCTTCACTTTGTCTCCGCTTCGGTTGATTCTCTCGCTGAGAACAGTCCCGAAAGGCAATGAGTAAAAACCGGCGGAGACGATCCCAGTCCGACCGTAAAGGTTGGCTGCTCAATTTACCTCCGGTGATGAAGGGTTATCTTAAGTCAAAGTCTCCTGTAAAACAGAAGGCCTCCGCCGTTTCCTGATCCAACTCCCTGATTTCATCTTCAGCTTCATCCAGTGGCTTTGTTCGCGAACAAATACCTGTTTCGAGCTTCCCATCCTTATTCGCGTAAGCATAAACGATGTAAGTCTTGTCTTTGCTAAAGCGATAGCCGCAGGAGGCTGAATGAGAGCTTGTGAAGACGACGGCGGTGTCCTTGTCAATGCCTTTCCAGACCCTGCTAACATCGAAACGTACTTCCACTTCACGAAACTGGTCTCCAGGGTGCTTTTTCCCTTTCTCACGCTCCTGTCGCTTGATTTCAAACACTTTGCCCGCGAACACGGCAGTAGCTCTTTTGAGTTCTTGGGACGCGCTTTGAGGCGGGGCACAGGAACAGGCAAGAGTGGCTTCGACACCAAAAAGAAATACACAGACTCCCAAAAATGCCTTAAAACTTCTCACGTTAAATCTCCTGTCAACACCGTAACGAACCGGGTGGATAAAATTCGCCCCGATCTCAGAACGTCGAGAAGTGTACATTCTTGCGACTGTAAGAGTCTACGAGATGGAGAGAAAGTACTCGCGAGTGCGGTCTATCTAGTTCACTTGTCGTTGTCGTTCAATCGAAAGAAGACCTTGCCCCGCATCACCTCCTCCAGAGCAATTCGCGTCGGTTTGTGCTTTAACGGATCGATATCGATTCGCGGGCGGGCGCCGCGCTGAAGCTGCTTGCTTCTCTTAGCAGCGAGAATAATGAGCCGATACTTTGAATCGATCTCGGGTGCTTGTCGCTCTTCGGCCATGCTCTCGAGAACTTCGCTTGTGGTTGACATAATTGCCAGTATCCTTCGATTTGACTAAATAGTAAGAACTTCATTGGCCTACAACCGGGACCGAGTCGCTTACGGCCCTTGGGTTAGGGGGAAGGTTTCAAATACCTGCTTGACCTGTGGTTCCTGTCGCTCGCGCCGCGACCTTTCAGCCACTACGATCGACGCAAGGCAACCGGCCGCGCGTTCGACATCGTCATTGATAATCACATAATCGAAGGCTGTGTAATGGCTGATCTCTTTGGGTGCGTTTCTTAGTCGCACCTGTAGTTCAGCTTCAGAATCAGTGCCTCTGGCCAGCAACCGCTGCCGCAAAATATCATAGGAAGGAGGCAGGATGAACACACTCACCGAACCAGAAACCAACTTCTTGATGCTCGCTGCGCCCTGCACGTCAACTTCGAGGATTATGTCCCGACCCTCATCAATCTCCCGCGAGACCTGCCGAGCCGCAGACCCGTAGTAATTGCCATGGACGCGCGCCCACTCGATAAAATCACTCGCAGCCACCATCTGTTCGAACTGTTCCTGCGTAACAAAAAAGTACTCGCGGCCGTCCACCTCGCCATTTCGCGGGGTTCGTGTAGTAAACGAAACGGAGTAGCTAAGGTTCGGAATGCTGCCTAACACACGTTGAATCAGCGTACCCTTGCCGCCTCCAGAAGGAGAACTGACAACAAAGAGAGTCCCGCGCCCAACGGTTTCACCGGGAATGATGGAACTTCTCTGATGCGATTGATCTATATCACTCGACATTCTGAACCTGCTCGCGCAGCTTTTCTATTTCGGCCTTGATAGCCAGGGCCGCCTCCTTAATGGTTAAGTCCGTTGATTTCGAAAGGGTGGTATTAGCCTCGCGGTTCAATTCCTGGAGCAAGAAATCAAGCATCTTACCAGCCTCGCCCGAGGAATCAAGTGCTTCGCGAAACTGAGTGAGGTGACTGCGCAAGCGCACCATCTCTTCGCTGACGTCGCTTCGGTCGGCAAGGTAGGCGACCTCCTGAGCCAGGCGGCCCGGATCGACCTCGATCACCTGGCCATTGCGGTGTAGCAACTCGCTAACCCGTTTTTGAAGGCGATTGCGATAGGATTCGACAAGACCGCTCGCCGCTTCTTCAATGACGGGCACAAGCGTTGCAATTTTGGCAACCCGCTCGCTCATCTCCTGACGGAGGGCTTCGCCTTCCTGCTGGCGCATGCGTTCGAGTTCAGTCAGGGCTTCATCGATTGCGCGTTCGAAGGCCGCAGTAACGGTTTCATTTAGCGTTTCGCGGGCTGGTTGGAGGGCGCCGGGTAGCCGCGCCAGCGCGTTGATATCGAGTTCGCCTTCAATGCCAAACTCTTTCTTGATCTCGCGTAAGGCATTCACGTGACCGGCTATCAAAGGACGATTCAGTTCGTAAGAGATCTCGGTGGTCCTTTCAAACGTGACCGTCACGTCCACTCGACCGCGGGAGAGACGGGAATTGATTCGCCGTTTGATTATCGCTTCAAGTGCCGATAATTCACTGCCCAGACGGAGATGAACATCGAGAAAACGATTGTTAACGGTCTTCAGATCGATCGAGACAGAGAAGTTCTCGCCTACCACCGTCCCTCTTCCATATCCGGTCATTGATTTCATTGTTTAGTCAGTGGTCTTAGTCAGTTGTCCCTTGTTGGATCATGAAGTCTAACTAACCATAAATGGCCGGGATTAAGCAATAATTTAGTCCTGTTGTCCTCGCCGAGGTGCGCGCCAAGGTCCGCGTAGGGTAAGCGGCCGTCCTCCTGGGTCTCGCCAGTCCGCGCCGTTCTGCTCCATCCGCGCGAGTCTTTCCTATCCACGCCCCGGTCACTGATTGTTGACAACAACGAACAAGGACCACAAACCACGAACTACGGACTACTCACCAGAAATTCTTCTTCTTCGTCGGCGAATTGAAGCTCATAAAGACGCCGGTAATGGCCATTATTAGCCAGGAGTTGAGAATGACTTCCCCTTTCAATGATACGGCCAGCTTGCATTACCACGATCGTGTCAGCGCGACGAATGGTCGAAAGCCGGTGAGCGATAACTACAGTTGTGCGATCGCGCACCAGGTTGCCAACCGCTTGTTGCACCAGCCGTTCAGATTCGGCATCCAACGCCGAGGTAGCTTCATCGAGTATCAGGACGGGAGCGTTAACCAGAATTGAGCGGGCGATCGCGATGCGCTGCCGTTGGCCACCGGAAAGAAAGATTCCCCGTTCGCCGACAATAGTATCGTAGCCGCGCGGCAACTCCATAATAAACTCGTGCGCATAGGCGATCCGGGCGGCCTCTTCGATCTCATCGTCCGTAGCTTCAGGTTTGCCATAAGCAATATTGTGTCTGACCGTGTCGTTAAACAGTATGGTCTCTTGAGTGACAAGCGCGATATGACTTCTGAGACTGGAGATCTTTGCGTCGCGTATGTCGCTATTATCCCAGAGAACGGCGCCGGAAGTCGGATCGTGAAAACGCGGCAGCAACTTGGTCAGCGTCGATTTCCCACCACCGGATTCACCGACAAGGGCCACAATCTTCCCGAAGGGGATTTCAAGATCGATGTCGCGCAATACCCGACGCTCCTCGTTCCCATAACCGAACGATACATTCCGCAGCACGATCGATTTCTGGAGAGGCTTTAGCTCGAAGGCATCGGGCTTTTCCGGAATCTCGGCATGCTCATCCATTACTTCCCAGACGTGATGCGCCGCAGCTAGTGCTTGCTCCATCATGTTTTGCAGACGCGAAAGCTTGCGCATGGGATCGTAGCTCCGGAATAGGAAGAAGAGAAAGGTAAGGAACTGGGCCGCGTTCATCCGCCCTGCCGAGATCTCCAAATGTCCGAAGAACAGCAAAAATACTACGAAGACCACTCCAATCATCTCTATTGTTGGAGGAGCAAAGCCGGCGATGCTGGCGCTGCGCAGATTGGCGCGCACGATTCGCCCTGCCACTTTGGTGAAACGGTCAGCCTCTCGCTGTTCAGCACGATATGCCTTGACGATTCCCTGGTTTGCCAATGCTTCCTGAGCCGTATCGGTAAGCTCTTTACTCCCCTCAAAGCTCTCGCGGGCAAGGTGCCGGAGTTTGGTGCCAAAACGCGCGGTGAGCACCGCGATGATCGGTGCGATGAGCAAAGAGCCGAGCGTCAGCCGCCAACTGTAATAGAACGAGGCTGCGAGAAAAGCAATAAGCGTAAAACTCTCGCGCAGCATGTCCCGAATCGTCGCGGTGACTGCCGTCTCAATAGCGGCGGCGCTCGAGATAAGCCGCGACACCAGATAGTTTGCACGATGTCGCTCGAAAAAACTCGCCGATTGACCCAACAGGTGACGATAGAGATCCTGGCGCAACTTCAGTACGGCTGACTGCCCAATGCGGGCCATGAGATAAGTCGAAAGATATTCAGCGACGCCCTTAACCAGCGTAAAAATCAGCAACAGGATCGAGATTGTTTTCCAGGCAGCCAGGCCGGTTGGGGGGATGATGTTCTGAAGCCCGAACAGTGTTGGTGTACGTTCACCCTCCCCCTGAGCAAACGCCTGATCGAAAATGGGGACAATCAAACCACCTATAGCAGTCTCAAGCAAACCGACCAGAAGCATCGCCAGTGTCGCCAGAGTGAAGATACTCCAGTGAGGTCTCAGGTACTTCAGCAGTCTTAGAAGATCACGCATCGCCGGTTGCGAAAGCCTCGGATCAGTTGTTATAAGAAGGGCAAAATAAGGGCCGTAAGTAGCAAACTGCAACTATACTTACGCTTTCCAAGCGGCGTCAAGGTTGAGACATTTCATCCATTGCTTGGGTTTGGACCCGGCATTTGCTGGGCGGTAGGTGAAAAAAATAATTCAGGTTCAAGGAATTAGGTTTTCTTCCAGCAGACAAAGCTGAGTTATAATCCTTCCCGCTATCCCTAACCAGAACAATCAGTTTTCCCCATTTTCCCCAATAAGGTGGAAAAACTTGGTACAGCAGGAACAACCCAACAAACACAAGACTAAACGACTACTGATCGTCGACGACGATATCGAAATGCGCCTGTTGCTGGCGGAGTATTTTCGCCGGTTGGGCTTCTTTGTCGACGAGCGTGAGAGTGGAACGGCAGCGTTGGAACCTGCGCTTGTTGGTGGGTTTGATTGTTTTATTCTCGACGTCTCGATGCCCGGGATGTCAGGGATCGAACTGTTAAAACGTGTCCGCACTCGTGGCGTCAAAACGCCCGCACTTTTTCTTACCGCTCATGACGCGCTCGACGATAAGGTCGCCGGGTTTGAAGCGGGGGCCGACGATTATCTCGCAAAACCTTTCTCACCACGCGAACTCGAATATCGGGTCGAGGCCCTTTTGCGTCGCTCAGGAGGCGATCCACAACCCGACAATGGAGAGCGCATTGAGGTTGGAGATTTGGTGATTGACAAACGACGTCACGAAGTAAGCCGTGAGGGATCCCGCATCGACCTCACTCCCCTGGAATTTCAGATATTGGAGTTGCTCGCATCCGAGCCCGGGCGCGCCTGGTCCAGAAACGCTCTACTCGATAAGGTGTGGAGCACCGACTACGAGGGTTATCAGCGGAACATCGACCCCCACATCAACCGCTTGAGAAAGAAGCTCGAAGCAGACCCGAAGAATCCCCGGTATGTGCTGACGGTGCGGGGCGTTGGCTACAAGCTTAATGAATCGCCATGAGTTCGCCTCGGCCAGAGATTCGCCCTCCGCTAAAGCTCCCTTTAATTGATGTTTCTCCTCGACATTTCTTGATTGTTCCCCGCGCTGTGCTCCTGTTGATCTCGATCTGCATCTTCATTCAACCTGAGATTGCAAATGCCCAGATAGTTGCACCTCATCTTCAATGGGGCAAGCAACTGGGTGTGCAGCGTTACCGCCTCCAGATCGCCCGCGATGAACAGTTCGAAGACGTTGTTTTTGACGGGGCGATTAATGGGAATGAGCATACGCCAGCGAGTCTTCCAACTGGTCGCTATTACTGGCGCGTGGCCCCGGCTGAGGGCGAGACTGGCAGATTCCTGGGGACCGCCGTTTTCGAAGTGAAAGCCAAACCGGCAAACCGAGTGGCGGTCCATGGTTGGGTAACTGCTGCCGGTGAGATTTTGCAACCTCTGGCGCTGGATCTGAGTCGTGGCTCGGAACAGGATTTTGTCGGTGTTAATCATGAAGGGGCGGTCTTCGCTTTCGACTCGCAACGGGGAACAGCATTATGGAACGCGAACTTTCACTCAGAGGGTAGGGCTAACGCAGGGTCAAATTCATCTGAGACACAGTTTGCGCCGATAATCACGCATACCGGGCGTCATTCGTTGAGCCTCGTCGTGGCGTATGAAAAGGGTGTGAGAGCCGTCGACGGGCTAACAGGTGCCGAAATCTGGCGGACCGAACTTCGCGATAACCCGGTGGCAGGAACGTCAGCCGGACAGAATATCTATCTGATCGACGACAAATCTAACGAACTTCTGGTCCTCGATGCGCTTTCGGGCGAGTTAAAGACTCAGACAAAACTTATCGATAAACCAGTAGCGACCCCCGTCTGGCTGAGCAATTACGAAGGGCGATTTCTCCTCATCCCGATGAGTGGTGGCACGATCATGATCTTCGAAGATGGGGCCAGGTTCGTTCGCTCTCTGCTGGTGGGAGCTGAAATCACAGCAGCTCCACTTGTTATAGAAAGCAAGCGTGGCAAATTATTACTGGTTGGCACTACGGCAGGGCTTTCCGTTTTCTCAATAGAAACCCTCGAGTTGATTGGTAATATCGGACTGCCGGAAGCAGACCATCCTATTGGATCGCTGGCCGCCGAAGATGTGGATGGCGATCAGGTAGCAGAAGTAATTGCAGTTACGAATGGACGCCGCGTGGTGGTCTTGAATCCCGTGGCCCGAAGCACGATCTGGTTTGCTGATATTGGGTCGGGCGCATTGAGGGTCGCTTTCGCGGACCTTGATGGCGACGGAGTCCTTGATTTGGTCCTGCCGGGAAAAGATTCTTTTGCCGTCGGACTCTCGGGTAAGAATGGTTCGTTAATCTGGAAGAGTGACGATATCCACTCCGAGGCTGCCGCGATAGAGCCTGGACGAGCCAGGTCACTTGCCGCAACGACTCTCCGGGATGGACGGGTGATTATTGCCGGCAGTTCGCCTTGGGAAATGGGGTTTAAGGCCGTGGAAATAATCCGAACAGCAGAACCCCCAAAGCGTGAGGGGGCTAACTGATGTTGTGGATAGCGGGTGCGGGAATGCTGGCCACGTGGCTCTTTTTGACGTTAGTACTTCACAAACAAGGGCTCGTTCATCTATTGCTGATTCTTGGCATCTCGCTGCTCGTGATTCAGTTCGCGGCCTATCGAAAGGCCAGATATCATCGAAATTTGTCGAATGAGTAGCTTGACCCATTAAAAGGCTTCGGCAACAATGCGTAGCCGGGGTGCATCAACAGACTAGTCGAGTGATGTAATAGCACTTGTTGGCCTGCCTTTTTAGGGATTCAGTTTGACTTAGGAGCTTTGTTAACCATGAATTTGCGTCTCAATTGTTTGAGATCCGTAGTCGCATCGGGATTGTCGATCGTGCTTTTGAGTGTGTCCGCGTTTGCTCAGGGGGATGTGCCGCGGCAAACTGTCGCGATCACCTATCCGCTTGACGAAACCATTAATGTACGATTTCAGGGCACGACATTACTGCCTCGCCTCAAAGGTGATGCAAAGGTGAGACGCGCAGGCCGCCGCGGCACGCGAGTCGAACTTTCGGTCAATGGCCTGCCACGCGCTCACGAACTGGGCGGCATTTATACAACCTACGTGCTTTGGGCTATCTCGCCGGACGGTCGTGTCGAAAATATGGGAGAGATCAAGCGCGGTGGAAGCATGTTTGTGAATTCGAAGCTCGATGTGACAACGCCGCTCCAAACTTTTGCGCTGATCGTTACTGCCGAGCCCCACTTCCTGATGAAGGTGCCCAGCCGCATGGTAGTCCTCGAGAATCTGCCGCCGCAGCGGCCGGGAAGCAGCCAAATTGAGACTGCCAACGTTCAATACATCGGAAACTCAAGCGATTACTTCCGCGACGCGCGAGTCCCTGAAATCGCTGACAGAGATTATCGGGACACTCCTGTAACTCTGCTCGGCGCTCGCCAGGCGGTCAATCTCGCCAAGTTTGTAGGAGCCCCTCAGGATGCCGCCGAAGAGTTAGCAGAGGCGGAAGCAGACCTCGAAGCCGCCGAGAAGGCGTGGCGGTTTAATCAGGACGCGGCTGAGATCGATGTGCTTGCTCGCAAAGCAATCTCTTCGGGAACTCGTGCGGAGGAGATGGCTGTGTCGCGCAGAACAGCCAGGCTGCGCCGCGAAGAGATTCGACGTAGGGATGAGGCTTTGCGATCAGCCGAGCGAACTGCCGACGCCGCGCAGCAAGAGATTGCAGAGTTGCGTGCTGCTCTCGATAAGGAAGAGCGAGCTCGCGAATTGGCGGAAAGGGATGCGGCCGCAGCCAGCGAACAGTTGCGTGACGCCAGAGTTGAATTGGCAAGATTGCGCGAAGAGTTACAGGGCGTGAGGTCCGAGGGTGACAATGCACGCATCAGACTGGCCCGACTCGAGGGTGAACGTCAGGCCGAGGAATCCAGACGAAATGCTGAACTGCTCGAGCAGCAACGGCGCGCCTCACATGCTGCATTAAAGGTGGGTTTGGCAAAATTTGGCCGGGTTCAGGAGACCGCCACTGGATTTCAACTGGTGCTGCCGGAATCCCTATGGTCAGGAGCACGGACCAGCAATCTTACATCCTCAGGGGCGGCCAGACTGGAACCACTCGCGGCCCTGTTGGCAACTCATCCTGATTACCAGGTGCTGATCGAGTCCTTTACGGACAATCGCGGCGATGAGGTCACATTACAACAACTCACGCAGCAGCGAGCACGCGCCATCTCGGCCCGCCTCGAAACGGCCGGAGTAGAACCATCGCGTATTCAGGCTAATGGCATGGGGGCCTCGAATCCAATTGCTTCTAATGCAAGTGTGGCCGGCCGCTCGCGCAATCGCCGCACGGCCATAACGTTGACACCACTTCCTGTACAGGGCACTCTCGCTAACCAGTGAGGTAAGTGGTAGTGAGCAGTAAGCAGTGGTATGGCTCCCTGTGCCGCTCACTGCTTACGCTTTAAGCCATGTCGCCACTCGAAGTCCTGCAACTCGTAGGCTATAGCATTGGGGCCGTGGTGCCGCTCTGGTTGGGAGCGCAACTCGTCTCTCGCCGGAAGAAACTCAAACCTCTTGAACGTGTTCTTTTCGCGCTCGCCCTGAGCATGGGCGGGTGGCATGCCAGCAATCTGGTCATCACCCTTCATAGCCTCTTCGGGTTCGGGTACGAAAACTGGACCACCCTGCTGCGCGTCGCTGATACGGTTGCTGTTGTCAGCATCACGCTCGCCTACTCGTTCCTTCTTCACGTACATCTTCATTTCTGGGCCAATGCTTCGGGTCGCGGGCTAACTAGAAGCGAAAAGCTTCGGGTCTATCTCAGTTACGTTCCTGCTCTTTTCCTGATTGTTGCTGTCCCGCAGCTGTGGGAAGGACCCTACGCGCCGATGTTTGTCAAATTGGCGCCCTTCGTTCTGCCCTTTGCGTTTTGGATCGCCTATGTGCTTGGTCTCATTGCGGTCACCGAACTCCTCATTGCGCGTAAAAGCGAGAGTCCCAGCGAGCGCCGGATCATGCGCACGCTTGCCGCCTCGTTCATTGCCGTCGGTCTCGTGGTACTTGCTGCCCTGGCGTTCGGCCTGGGTGAAGGCACGACAGTTGGCCTCTACCTGAGAACCATCGCCAATCTGGGCTCACTCCTGCCGTCAGTCCTGCTCGCCTATTACATTTATCGCTACCGCTATCTTGAGCTCATCATTGAAGAGAGTTTGATCTTTGCCACTTTTGCGGCCGTTGTGTTGGCCATCTATCTCTACGGCATTCGCACCATCGGCAACTGGATGACCGCGCAGTATGGAGTCAGAGAAGGCGTAATTGAAGCGATCCTGATCCTTGCCCTCGCGCTTGCGGCTGCGCCGTTGAGAGGCTGGCTCGAGAAGAGGTTTCATCGCCTTTTCGAGCGCGAGGCAACGCTGTACCGGGAGATCGTGGAACGTATCGGCTCGCACGGCGGGCAGTATCACAGATTGCCAGAACTGCTCAGTTTCGTCGAAGAGCGGACGGCCCAGGCTTTGGGACTTCGCCGCGTTAGAATTGCTGTTCAGAGTCCGAACGGATATGGCAATTATGATTCAGTTGGTGAGGGACAACCGGCCGACCTGTGGATCCAGCCGACCTTCGAAGCCCTGAAACAGAATGGATGGGAACCGATAGAAGACGATCCGGTTCTGGCAAGTGGGGGCTATCGAATTGCCTATCCGCTGCGACGCGAGGACCGAGTATCCGGTCTGCTTTTGATCGATGCTCCCACGACGAGTCTGACGATGGATGCGCGCATGGTTCTGGGGATCCTGGCCGGGCAGATAGCGATTGCGATCGAAGATTCAAGGCTGGTGGAAGAGAATGTCCGACTCGAGCGCCGGCTGGCAGAGCGGGAGCGGCTGGCAGCCCTGGGCCAGATGGCGGCGACAGTTGCGCATGAAATCAAAAATCCGCTTTCGGCAATCAAGTCGATCGCCCAGGTTATGCGCGAGGATGAGGGGCTCGGTGTCGATTACGCACGCGACCTGAGTCTGATCGTCGGCGAAACGGATCGCCTGAATCAGAGCGTTACTCAACTCCTGAGTTTCGCGCGCAAGGAAGCGCCCATCGAGCCTCCCTTAACAGTTGATGAGCTTGTCAGCTCAGTTATCGATCTCTTTCAGGCCAGCGCCCGTGAACAGGGCATTGAATTGACCAGTGTGATCGAAACCGATGCCGAACTGAGTGGCGCCGCTGTACCAGCAGTTCGCGACGCGCTCTCTAATCTGCTTTTGAATGCTCTTCAAGCCACTAATTCGGGAGGCAAAGTCTCTGTCACAGTACGGCGAGATCAAGTCCAGATTCTGATCGTGGTCCATGACGATGGCGATGGTGTTCCCATTGAACTGCGGCAGCGAATCTGGGAGCCGTTTTTCACGACAAAGCAGCGCGGCACAGGCCTGGGACTGTCAATCGTGCGCAAGCGCATGGAAGAGGTGGCCGGCTCGGCTCGCCTGGTATCAACGACAAATGGCAAGGGTTCGGGCTTTGAACTGCGCGTGCCGGTAGCTCCCGCAAGCGTGTGAATTCAGACCCTCATAATCTGAACCTCCACTTTTAGGGGCCGGTAAGAAGTCAGCTCAAGGTACGGCAATTCGCAGGTCAGGAAGGGTTGTTTACTCCCGCCTTATCACCGGTCAAGGTCCCGACAATCCTTCTCCGACAGATTGAATGGTTAGGAAGAAGCGGGAGTAAACAACCCTTCCTGCGAATTACTACACCTTGAACCTGGCAGCCAACTCGAATGCCTTCGCGGAACTTTAATGAAACATAAGCGTGTTAAGTAAGCGTAAGAGGACCACCGCTCTAATGAGGGGCGCAATCGCAATTCAAATTAGACATAACTCTTCCCCTAATAGCACTGCGACGCGCTTGTTCACTCGAATAAAATTCAAAGGAGAAACCGATATGAATGTGCGTGAGTTATTGGGTTCAATCTTCAGTGTCCTGCTTGTCCTATCTTGTTCTGGAGCTTTGACGGAGAGCGCGACGGCGCAAACCTCCACTGAGACTACACGAGTTGAAACTGAGGACGGAGTCGATCTCGATACACAGCTATATCTCTTAGTGGGAACAAACCAGGATGCAGGTGACCAGAAGCTGCCTGCGGCGCTCGATCCCGTGATTAAGCAGTTGCGCGGTTCGCTGCCTTTCAAGAACTACCGGCTTGCCGCTACTTTGATCAATCGCGTCAAGAACAATGGTCGCTTGAATTTAAGATGGGTCGGTGGTCCACTTCTGACTTCGGCGACGGCTACCGAGATCAGTCCAAGCTTCAATGAGTTTAAGGTCAATAGAGTTACCTTGAGACCGGATGACCAGGGACGGATGGTAGTGCGGATGGACGGCTTCAGCTTTGGCGCCCGGATTCCGATTCACATTTACAGTGCTGTTGCCACGGCCGGCACACCGCCCTCGCCGATCCTCAATTATGAGAATACGGGGCTCAACACGGACATTAGCTTGAGGGAAGGACAGCCAGTCGTCGTGGGCACTTTGAACCTGGGGCCTTCAGGCGAAGCAATAATTCTGGTCGTCTCGGCCCAGCGGACGTCCAAGTAACGCGGCGATAAATCAAGTCGCTTTGGTGTGAACCGACTTCCCGGGATCTACTTCTGGCATGCAACGCGCTAGAGATTTCAACCTGAAGGTCCTAAACTAACTGGAAGGTGAGAAAAGAAGCGTTGCGACTATTGATTGTTGACGACGAAGAAGCTGCGCGCTACGGGATGCGGCGCGCCCTGAGCACCCTTGGCTATAACGTGTCCGAAGCCGCTTCTGCCGAGGAGGCTCGGGCCCTGATTAAGCAGCAGGGACCGGACCTGATGCTGCTTGACGTAAATCTTCCGGGAATGAGCGGGCTCGATTTCCTGCGCGAACTAAAGAGCGCAAATGGAAACGGCCCGCTCGTTATTATTATTACGGCCCACGGGTCGGAACGTATGGCTGTTGAAGCCGTCAAGGCGGGCGCCTATGACTACCTTTCCAAGCCCTTTGAACTTGATGACCTGCGGTTAGTCGTCAAGAACGCTGCTGAAAATGTCCTGCTGCGACGAGAAAACGTTTCTCTGCGACGGCGGATCGAGGTTGAGCGGGCCCAGCGAGGAGCACTCATCGGAAACTCCGAGGGCATGCAGCACGTGCGCTCGATCATCGATAAGGTTGCGGAAACCGATGCCACAGTCCTGGTGCGCGGAGAGTCGGGTACCGGTAAGGAACTGGTAGCGCGTGAGATCCACGAGCGCAACAGTACGCGCCATGCAGCTGCCTTTGTGGCGGTTAACTGCGCGGCCCTGCCCTCTGAGTTGATAGAATCAGAACTCTTTGGTCATGAACGAGGTGCTTTTACCGGCGCCGCGTCCCGGCGGCAAGGAAAGTTCGAACAGGCCCATGGCGGCACGCTCTTCCTGGACGAGATTGGCGACATGAGCTCGAATGTCCAGGCAAAATTGTTGCGCGCACTCGAAGAGAGACGGATCGAGCGTCTGGGAAGCAACGAGTCGATTCCGGTCGATGTGCGCATTGTCAGTGCCACGCACCGCCCTCTCGAACAGGAGATCGGCAATGGGAATTTTCGCGCCGACCTCTTTTACAGGCTGCGAGTCGTGACGATTGAAATTCCGCCTCTACGCGACCGGCGCGAAGACATTCCCCTGCTGGCAGAAACGTTTGTGCGATCGGCCGCTGAGCGCTACAACCTGCCGCAACGCCCCATTGCGCAGAGTGCCCTGAAGAAGCTGCTCGAATATGATTGGCCGGGGAATGTTCGCGAACTAAAGAATACTATCGATCGTGCGGTGATTATGGCCGAAGGCAACGAGCTCAGTGCGCGCGACCTGCCGGCGGAAGTTACTCCTGGAGTAGTGAAGGGATCCGATGTGGCTGAGAGCTCGGGAGATGGGCTCAACGTGCCTTTCACCGCAGATTTTCGGGAGGATCGACGCGAATTCGAACGACGTTACATCAGCCGCTGCTTGGAGCATACGCAGGGAAATGTGACCCGCGCTGCTGAGATTCTGGCGATGCACCGGCAGTCATTACAGCACAAGCTGAGGCAACTGGGACTCGGTCGCCGCTACGTTTCGGTCGGAGGCGAGACGCAGGATAAATCGGACAGTTGATAACTTATATTGAGGTCAAATAATGAAAGCGCGCCCTGATGCAATCATCCATCGCGAGCAGGCGGAGTATCTCGATCGACTCTCGCCGCAGAAGGATGATCTACTTGTTGCTATTGAATCCTATGCAGCGGAACACCGCGTACCGATTGCAGATAGGGAAGTGGCGTTGTTTCTGGAGATCACGGCGCGGGCAATTAATGCCACGCGCGCGCTCGAGGTGGGGATGGCTATCGGCTACTCGGTGATCCATCTTGCGCGCGGGATGGGCTCTGAAGGCCTGGTTGTCTCGATCGAACCTGATGACCAGATGATTAGAGCGGCCGAAGATCACCTGACGCGGGCCGGAGTGCGGGAACGGGTTCGGATTGAGCGTGGCGAAGCTTTGAAGGTGATACCCAGTCTCACTGACACTTTCGATCTCGTTTTCATTGACGCGCTGAAGGAAGAGTATATCGAGTATCTGGAGTCCGCCTTACCACGTTTGCGCCCCGCGGGTGTCGTCATTGTCGACAATCTCCTCTGGGGCGGTAAGGTAGCCTCGAAGACGTCGTCAACTGACCAGGATAGTTCGACAGCGGCCCTGCGAGAATTCAACCAACATTTCGTGAATCACCCGCAGTTACGGGCCGTGGTTCTATCGGTAGGCGACGGTCTCGGCTACGGCGTCAAACTGGGATAGATGATCCTTTCCAACATCTCCGAGTCGTCGCAAAAGGCCGCCGAGATCATAGCCGCAGGAGGCGTGATTGCTTTTCGCACCGACACTTTCTATGGACTCGGAGCAGATCCCCTAAACCGAAAAGCCGTGGCTGCCATAAGAGATTTGAAGGGCAGGGAAGAAACGAAGCCCATTCTGCTGCTGATCTCTGACGTGGACCAGGTCGATCGTTTTATCAAGAACAGATCCAAAGCTTTTACCGCGCTTGCCGAAGGCTTCTGGCCTGGACCATTGACGATTGTCGGTGTTGCTCGAGAGGAACTGCCCGAGGTACTGACTGCTGGAACTGGTTCGATTGGGGTTCGGCTTCCGGTAGATGACGCAGTTCGTTCGTTGCTCAGAGCATGTGGTGGGGCGCTGACAGCGACGAGCGCAAATCTGTCGGGTTCCGCGCCTGCCCGTACCGCACAACAGGTCCACGAATATTTTTCCGCAGGAATAGATTTGATTATCGATGCTGGTGAGGTGACGGCTACAGTCCCATCGACAGTGATCGATGCGCGCGGCGCACAGCCTCTTCTAATTCGCGAAGGCGCCATCACCAAGGGTGATCTGGAGAATCGTGGCTTTCAACCTGGTTGAGGAAGCCAAAACAAAGACCCGAAGACCGAAGACGAAATCTCCTATTGATTAACTGTCAGGTTTCTGACAAAACCCCAGTCGCCGCTCGCGTCCACCTGAATGTTCATAACATTCTTTCTCGCAATCACCATGTTGGCGGAGTACCAGAGAGGAAACACTGGTACTTCTCGACTGACGATCTCCTGAATTTGAGCATACAGCGCCGAGGCTCTTTCGCGATCGAAGGTGTTGGCGACCTCTTCTATCAGTACATCAAGCTCCTTGTTGCTGTATCGACTGCGATTCCGTGAGGCTCGTTCCTGTGTCGGAATTTCTGAGGTTGCGAAGAGGTCCCTGTAAAAGATCGGATCCTGATTACCGCCCACCCATTGGCCATAGAAGATCTGAAACTGGCCCGTCCGAAGTTGGTCAAAAAGGGTATTCAGCTCTGCCGTCTCGATCGAGGCTGGAACACCCACCTCCTTAAGGTAGTTCTGAATTACTCCTGCATACTGTCGGGCCGCAACGCTGGCCCCGGAGATCTTGAATACCAGTGGTTTGGCGAAGCGCATCTGTGGACCATCACCATCGGGATCCCGGAAGCCCGCCTCATCAAGCAGGCGCCTGGCCATCGCTTGATCAAAGTTATATGTTCGCCCCGGGGTGTAGGCCCATGAGTCTTCCGGCAGAATCGAATGCGCAATCTTGGCCTGTCCAAGCAAAAGGTCTCTAATCATGCTTTCACGATCTATGGCATAAGCGATCGCCTGTCGGACTCGCACCTCATTAAGCGGCGGTTGGCTGGTATTGAAAGTAAGGAGATTGACGTTCGAACCGGTGAATTGAATGACCTGTAGGTTTGGGTCTTCTCCCAGGAATTTGACCGCATCAGGCGAGAGATTTGTCGGCAATGGCGCCAGGTCCACGCGGCCTGCCCGTAGTTCAGCCTGAAGCGCGTTGGTGTCTGAAATCACCCGCACGCGGAGTGCTTTAATGTTTGCGGGTCCCTGCCAGTATTCCGGAAAGGCTTCGACATCGAGAACCTGCTGCGAACTGTCGTAGCTTACGAATCGAAATGGTCCAGAGCCTAACGGGTGACTCTTCTGGCTTTCGTAGCTGTCGCGGGGAATGATGGAAACGGGGACAAGATTCGTCAGGAGCCCCATCCAGGGCTCACTTAGAGTAATCACAACCGTTTGCGGATCGGGCGCCTCCACGCTCTTCACGTAACCTTGCCTATCCGCCCCTGCGCCCCTGAAAAAGCTCGCCGATTTTGCAAAAGTGTTTGCGAGGACGGTATCGAGTGTGTACTTCGCATCCGCTGAAGTCAGAGTTCGGCCGTCGTGAAACTTCACGCCTTCTCGCAACGTGAAAGTGTAAGTCAAGCCATCCTCTGAGCGGTGAACAGGATCTTCGGCCAACTCGCCGACGTATTCGAACTTCTCGTTCTTTCGGACCAGTGAATTGAATATTAAAGTGCGCACGCGTTCGCTTGCGGCATCAACTGACGGAGACCCGATCGGATCGATGGTACGAATGTTGTCTCCCAGAGAGATTACAAAAGAATTGCTTTGCCGCCGGCAGCCGGCGACTGGTAAGAGGATTAACGCCAGACATAAGAGCACTACGGCGACGCGAGGGAAGCGCATTAAATCTTGCCTCCATAAGTGTAGTTGAGTTTTTGATTCAGTTCCGTGATCTCCTGTGAAAAGCCGAGAAAACGCTCGTGATCGAAGGGCAGGGGAGGTTTTGTAATCGCGCGAAAGGCCTGAATTCTCTTGAGTGATCCCCGCAGACGTTCTTTCGGTAGTTCACCATTGCGGGCGGCGCGCAAAAGGGCCTGATAGCCACGCCGGATTGCGTCGGGGTGAGCGCATATCAACAGCATATCCTCGCCGGCCAGGAACGCTCGGACCACCGCTTCTTCAATGTCGCAATGTCTCGCAATCGCCCCCATCTCGAGATCGTCGGTGAGGACAAGATGCTGATAACCGAGCTCTTCGCGGAGCAACCGCGTGACAATGTTATAGCTTAGTGAGGCAGGCTCGAGCAGGCCGCCTGTTACCTCTTTCCTGATGTCGATGTTAGGAAAGCCGCCGTGGCTGACCATCACGCAGCGAATGCGATCGTCACGGCGTTCAAAGAGTTCGATGTAAGGGGCCAGATCCTGCGCAATAAGATCGTCGTGCGTGAGATGCACGAGCGGCATCTGTTCGTGAGAATCAACCTCACCTGCGCCGATACCCGGAAAATGCTTGAGACAACTGATACATCCGGTCTCCTGAAGAGCGCGCAAATAGACGGTGGCGTATCCCAGAACCTCACCTGGCGAGCGCCCGAAGGAACGAGAATAAAGGCCATTTGAGAGCAGATCACGCTCGTCAGTCATGATCGACATCACCGGCGCGAAGTTCATGTTAAAGCCGAGCATTCGCAATACTTGCCCTGTAATGCGACCCAGGGCTCGCGCGGCTGCCAGATCACCGTGCTGGCGAATCGTTCGCGCAGAAGGCATCGGGGTGAGAATCTTGCGCAGCCGATCAACCAGGCCGCCTTCCTGGTCGATCCCGAGAAGCGGTTCTGTCTTAAGTTGGGCGCGCACATCGTCCAGTAGCGCGCGCAGTTGCTGCGGCGTGGCGACGTTGCGGCCAAAAATTATTACTCCACCGGGTCTGACTTCGCTCAGCAAAGCCCGGGCTTCGCTGTCGAGCTCAGTTCCGTTGAGTCCGATGTAGAAGAATTGACCGATCTGTTCTTCAAGGGAAAGCGAGTAAAGAGAATCCGCTGGCATTTGTAGGGGGTAATCTGACTCCTTTGCCGGCTCCTGTTAGTTCTGCTTATCGAAATCTCGATCAGGCGCCCACGAGTTTTTCTACCTTAGTTCCGATACCCGGTCAAGCGTGAAGATTCCAGGGGTACAACACCAAGTCCGGAAAAATCGCCATAAGCAGCACTAAAAGGTCCGTTAAGGATGGTCACGTCCTGGACGAGCTCCGGAGTCAGGGTCTTCAACTGGCCCAGATATCCCTGGCCGTGCCCTTGCGTGCCCTGGTTCTGTTGCACGCCATCGACCAGAACCTTAAGAACGCCGTTAACACCGCCGTGGTCCGTATTGAAACCGAAGCGGCGAATCTCGAGTGACTTACCCCCACCTTCGTGCTGGCCCGCATTAATACCGGCGTTCAAAGTATGAAAGATCTGATCATCCCGGCTGAAAAGTGTGCTGCGATAGATTTACTGGCGGCCACAGAGGGCCGCCCCTACAGGAATAGCGATCCGGAGCTTCAAGAAGTAGAATTTGGAAAAAGATGAACACGTATAAAAGAAGGGGACAGTTATGCCGCAGCAAAATGTCTTCCGTTTAGTCGTTCTTTGCATCTGCCTGAGTGCTTTCGCGACGAGCGCTGTTGCTCAGCAAGCGACAAGCAGATTTCTCGAAGTGAAGATTGTGGCTCCTGCACTTAAAGGAAATCTCTTAGGTGAGGCAGCGGAGCAGATCGTTAATCTCTACCTACCCCCTGGTTACGAGAGTAATCCTGAGAAGCGGTTTCCCACCCTTTACTTACTTCATGGATTCCTTGGCCGGAGTAGAGGCTGGAGCACGGGCATCTACCAGGGCATGAATCTTCAAACCCTGATGGACGAGATGATTCGGAGCGGCAAGATTCGCGAGATGATAGTTGTCGCACCCAACGGGTGGAATTCCTATGGCGGCGCGTTCTATTCAAACTCTTCCGTTAACGGCAACTGGGAGGACTACATCGTTCGCGATCTCGTGGGAAACATTGATGCAAATTATCGCACGATCGCGAAACCTCAGAGTCGAGGCCTTGCGGGTCACTCGATGGGAGGGTTCGGAGCGATTGCCCTCGGGATGAAGCACCCTGACGTTTTCAGTGTTATTTACGCTCTCGCCCCATGTTGTTTGGCGCTCGAGGCTGACATGAGTGAAGCTAATCCGGCATGGCACAAGGTCCTGATGCTCAACTCCAGGGATCAACTAAACCTCGAGCCCCAATCGTTTGACGAGTTTTATTCGCTAGCCTTCGTCGCGCTCTCGGCTGCGCTCTCGCCCAATCCCGAGCAGAAGCCATTCTTAGCCGACTTTCCATATCGTCAAGGTAAATGTCCCGAATCGGCGCCGTCTGAAAAATCATGTCTCGAGAAGTATGAGCCGGCCTACCAGCAATGGCGGGCGAAGTTTCCCCTCTATATGGTTGAATCGCACAAGGAAAATCTCTTGAAGCTACGTGGGATATTTATCGACTATGGCGAGAAGGAGGAGTTTCCTCACATTGTTTTAGGCGGCCAGCTCTTTTCGCAGGCGCTTGCGGAACGAAACATTCCGCACGCCTTCGAGATTTATGAAGACGGCAATCATAGCAACCTGATCCGGCGGCGCGTCGAGACTCGGTTGCTGCAGTTCTTTTCGGAGAGGCTGGATTTCACGGACAACTAGTGGAATGCGTGAACTCTGAACGCTCCCTGGACGTTAGACAGTGTCTTAAAACGGCCGCAACCTGAGAATTAGATGCTTCTGGCACGAGCCCCAAGACCGCACCTTCGCCCATTCATAAAGACTGTGTGGGCGATGGATGCTGCGAACAAATCAGCCTTGGTGCCGAGCACGCGCGAACGGGTGCTGCCAACCGGATTAATGCACCTCGTGTTTCGGCTTTCGGACGTTCCTCTCCGTATTTTTGATGAAAGCAAACAGCGTGTAATTGGTCACGCGGTTGTCGGTGGAGCGCGCAGTGGGCCATACATCCGCGACATCTCTGTACCTTCTGCATCCGTTGGGGCGCAACTTTACCCTGGAACGTCAGAGCTGCTCTTCGGAGTGCCGGCCGCCGAATTGGCCGAACGCCATACCGCACTGGATGAACTCTGGGGTCGATCTGCGATCTCGACACGCGAGCGTCTGGCCGAGGCTGATTCTCTGGAAGAACAAATGGACCTTTTCGAGACGCTTCTCGCTTCGCGGTTGCCGAAAGTTCGCGGTCTACATCCGGCCGTGGCCCATGCACTAGATCGATTCAACCAGACCAACGATGTAGGCGCAGTTGTGAAGCAGACCGGATACAGTCACCGGAGTTTTATAGGCCTTTTCAGTCGTGCTGTTGGATTGACACCCAAACTCTATTGCCGAGTGCTGAGGTTTCAGAAGGTGCTTGAACTGGCTGCTGCGAGGCCCATTCTCTCCCTGTCGGATTTGGCGCTCGAGGCGGGTTTCAGTGACCAGCCGCATTTCAATCGGCAGTTTAAGGAGTTTACCGGCATGCGACCCGGCGAATATCAGAATCTCTCGCCTTCGTCGCCAAATCACGTCCCTCTCCGCTGAATCCGGTGCTCGGTATAACAAAGTCGGCAACTTCTTGTGTTTTGGCAAAGTTTTAGTCAGAGGAAATCCCGCCACTTCGCCATACAGAGACGGGGGAGTAAAATTCGTTCAAGACGCGCAACGGCCGATTTCGTAGTCTGTACCCCCATAAATCAGTACTCGAGAGAGGAGTCCCACAGAATGAAAATCCACGAACTCTTTGCTTACCTTTGCGTCAAGAATGCCGGCGAGGCCATCGATTTCTACAAGAAGGTCTTTGGCGCCGTTGAGAAATTCCGCCTCGCCGAGCCGAGCGGCCGAATAGGACATGCCGAGTTGGATTTCGGAGGAACCACGGTGATGCTGGCCGACGAATTCCCCGAATACGGATTTCAGGGCCCGCTGGCTTATGCAGGTACAGCAATAAGTATCCATCTTCATGTTGACAACGCGGATGAGTTGATTCGGCGCGCTGTAGAGGCCGGCGCCACGGTCGAAAGGGAAGCCAAGGATGAGTTTTATGGGGAAAGATCAGGAACCATCCGCGATCCTTTTGGGCACAGATGGAACATCGGGCATAGCATCGAAGAGGTCTCTCCTGAAGAAATGCAGCGTCGTTACACGGCCATGCTGAGCCAGTAGTGAGCACTGGACTTGAACCGACGACCGATTTAAATGAAACTAGATTGAAGTTTGGACGTAATAGTGCTTCGAGAGTGCATGATGAAAGTAGGTTAACAAAAAGAATCTGGCGCGGGTGGCGACGGGATTCCGGAGCGACCGCGATTAACGCCTGACAAGTGGTCATGGAACCCGGCCCTCTTAGCGATTCCTGTCGCTGGGGGGCCGTGGGCCTCGATCTCCGACAGGTTTAGTTTTACAGACTCTTATGACCTACTTTTTTCGTGCATTCTTTTTTTGTGCGCGACTACTGGGGAATACTGCGATGATAGACGCTATCCAGGTTGAAGAACTCCGAAAAGCTTATCGGTCAAAAACGGGTGACCCGGTCCGCGCGTTGGACGGCGTTTCCTTGAGCGTGCCGCAGGGACAGATCTATGGCTTGCTAGGGCCAAACGGGGCAGGGAAGTCGACGCTGGTGAAGATTCTAAGCACGATTACCACCCCTAGTTCCGGCCACGCTGCGGTGCTTGGGTTCGATGTAGTGCGCCAGCCGCTCGAGACCCGGCAGCAGTTGGCGGTGGTCTTGCAACAAACCGCAACGGAGAATCTGTTAACTGTTCGTGACAACTTGCTCATCTATGCCTACCTGCACGGGGTTACTTCATCAGTAGCTCTCGACCGGTTGCGGATGGTAGCCGAGGAGTTTGAGCTTGGGGATCGCTTACGCGACACAGTCCAGGAGTTGAGTCTTGGCACTAAAAGGCGAATCCAGGTTGCGAAGATCTTCATGCTCGACTCGCCGGTCATCGTCCTTGATGAAGCTACAACGGGGATGGACCCATTGATGAAGCGGCGCGTTATGGACCGGCTGCGCAATGAGGCGCGTGGTGGCCGGACAATTCTTCTGACCACACAAGTGCTCAGTGAGGCTGAAGAGTTATGCGACACGATCACCATAATTGATCACGGTCGGACAATGGCCTCGGGGACTTTACGCGAACTCCGCAAGCTGTCGATGCACGTTTTTCGTGTCAACCTGACGTTTGGCCATACAAATGGCGATCTGGTCAACCGGCTCGAAGCGCTTAAGCCTGTCGAGTTGAAGGTTGACGGCGGCCTGGTTGAGATGGTCTTCCATGGCGAAGAGGCGTCGCTGTTAGCTAATCTGGCCGACATCTCGCGTGACATGCCGATTCTTCAATTTGAAGTACGCGGGCCGACGCTCGAGGAGGTCTTTATTACGCTGATGAAGGAGACGAGATGACAGGCACAGCGGCAGTTTTTTATCGTGACTATCGCCAGCGAATCACTAATATTGGGTTCGTCTTCTGGGATCTCTTTGTACCTCTCGCCTATCTGGTCCTTTTCGGGCTGGGCTTTGAAAGAATGTTGGGAGGCTCCCTTACTGTCGAGGGACAGGTCTTTAGCTACACCGCTTTTTTGTTGCCCGGCGTGCTTGGCATGGCGACGTTCTCAGTGGCGATGAATACCTCGTGGGGGTTCTTCATGGACAAGGACTCCGGGATCTTCTACGAACTGTTGACGTATCCAATCACTCGCCAGCAGCTTCTGATTGGGAAGATCGGATTTAATGTTCTGCTAAGTGTGATTGCGACAGCCCTGGCAATATCGCTGGGCGTGTTGGCCCTTGGAGTGCAGGTTCGCTGGCAGTTTATGCCGCTAACGGCTGCGGTTGTGGTTACGACGACTGCTGGCTGGTTCTTTCTGTTCAGCATCTTTGCTATACGACTGCACCGGATGGATGCGTTCAATACTCTGACGAGTGCGGCTTACATTCTCTTGATGTTTTTCAGTTCGATGTTCTATCCGCTGACAGACGTGCCAGTTTGGTTTCGCAGTCTGGCTTATCTTAATCCAATGACGTGGCAGGTGGATCTGATGCGTTTCAGCCTGCTCGGTGTAGGGTCGCCGAGTGTTCTTGTTTTTGAAGGCGCGGCTCTTGTGGTATTTACGATAGTCACCTTGACACTGGCCGTACGGGCTTTGAATCGGGCTGATTAGGTCCGATGGCAGAGGGATCCACGAAATCACACGAAATCACACAAAGTGAGACCGAGTAGCTCTCCATCTGTTCCTGTTAGTTCGTGTGAATTCGTGGATCAATTTCTTGTGATCTACGGGCTCCAAACCTAACCCCGGCCAAACTGCCGTTTGGGGATTTCGATTTATCAAGGTACCTGAAACGCATACTCAAAATCGTAAGAGTGCTTTCCGTCGGCGATGTCAATATTCATTCGCCCCGAGATGCCTTTTAACTCTCCGGAACCCGAGTCTGGCACTACTGTGATTGAAAGTTGCGGTGCGCCTCGGTTCATGATGCCGTGGTGTTGGAGATCAAATGTGCCCGTACGTCCATCGATCGTCCCGCTGACTCGCTCGATCGCCACGTACCCCGCAGACCCTTCCGTAGCTGTGAGTATCGAGAGCATTTCGCCTCTGCTGGTGCCCTGGATATCGCCATGAAACTTCTTGTCAATCGACATCCGGTCAATTGCCGGAGTTTCATTGTCCTTAGTAAGTGGCGACAACTTGACGTCAAAAGTTCCTTTGGCACGGGTTACCTTCGACTCCTTCTGAGCAGGGACAACTACTAGGATGGCAGGGCCGCCAACCAACAAGAAACACACAAGGATCAGAATCTGTTTACGCATCGGATCACCTCCAACGACCCGCCGGCTTCTGCTTCCAGAGCCAGATAATCCAGTCTACGTTTCTCGGCTGCCCGCCGAAGTCTCTGAGCCGCGTTAGACACTGGCCCCGGTGATGTTGTGTATGCATGGCCACCTGCACGAGAGCTTCTGCGGTGGTAATCACGCAAGGGGGGTCGGAAAACCAGGGTATTGTCACGGGGCGGGCCAGAGTTTCAGGATTGATTGCATTGACGAATTCACGTAATCCGGCATGTCCCGTTTGTGCCCGCTCATATAACGCGCCAAACGTAGGTGGTGGACCGTCGGGAGGGATGTTCGGTTCCTCACCACGCAGGACGGAGAGGAAGGCATGTTGAACGAGTACCAGGTGGGCCATACGATCGCGCAACTCTTCATTGTCGCGTGCCGGCGACTTTCCCCAGGCATGGAAGAAGACCGCATCGGCCCACTCAGCGTGATTTAAGAGATCGCCTAGAAAGCGTTCCACTGAAATAGGTCTCCAGTCTTAAGGCAGTGGCGCCAGCCTAAAGCAGAGTGAGAAAGTCTTCAAGGCTTATTCCAGCTTGTTGAATTATGTGAACACATCAAAAGATTATCAGGCTTTTCAGTAAGCGATAGAATGCCGAGATTGGTGCCAAGGCCGTCCAAAAGTATCTTTCGGACGAACGCTGTTGTGTCCTCGTCTACCAATACTTCCTTGAGAGAGTTCTCCGCCAGAGAATTGACCAGTTTCTTCATAGCTCCGAACAATTGGTGCTCTGCTTTAGGCGCCAATGACGGTAGCTTCGTCGCGTGAAGTCTGCGAATTCAGTCTTAATCTAGTTTTCAGAAGTACGGTTCATAAATCTGTGGTGCCGGCACTGACCGCTCTTTTGTTTGTATTGCCGTAAAGACAAATGCACTATCTTACGAGTTAAGGATCCGGAGATTCGAACATGGTTCTTAGGAGTTGGGACAGCAGCTTCTGAAAATTTTGATACCACCAGGCCGTACATCTCGGCGAACTCTTCGCCGGGCGGGCGGCGCCACCGCCCGTCTTGGTCGCGGCGGTAGCGGTTGGGCTGGCTTTGCTCAAGCTTGAGCAGTTCTTCTTCGGTCTTACACCATATCCAGGCCAGCGCGGTCGAATCGGTGCTGCCGAAAGCAGACAAACAAGTTCAAAGTTATCAGTCCAAATTGGACAGTAACAATGCTCCGCTACCTCGGCAGGATTATGCCCGCCAAAGCTTACAAGCTGATTTATGAGACCGTCGATGAAATTTCCAAAGGGCGAAGCGGGGGGAAGCTTTCGTTAGGATTGCTCGCCGCCGTCTGGGTAGCGTCAACCGGAATGCGGGCGATCATCACGGCACTAAACACAGCTTCCGGGATCCGGGAGGCGCGCCCCAGGTCGAAGCGACGGCTGGTGGCCATCGCAATGACAATTGCCCTCGCCGTTGTCATCCTCTCGGCGCTGACGTTGATGCTCTATGGCAGCCAGATCGCGCTCTTCGTCGCTCGCTGGTTCTACTTCGGTGACGCTTTCATCCAGGCATGGAAAATTGTGCAGTGGTTCTTCGTGCTCGGGTTCGTGCTACTCGCCTTCACCTCGCTCTACTTATTCGCGCCCAACCTGAAAGATGTCAAATGGCGTTGGCTCACGCCGGGTTCTCTTCTTGCGGTCGTGCTCTGGCTGCTGATCTCATTCGGATTCAGGCTTTACATTCATCTCTTCCAGACTTACAGCACTACTTACGGCTCGCTCGGCGCGGTTATTGTGCTTTTGCTGTGGCTTTACCTGACGGGCGCAGTCATCATCCTGGGCGGCGAAGTGAACGCCTTGGTTGAGAACGCTGCCGCCGAAGCGGGTATGCCGGATGCGAAGGCACATGGACAGAAAAGCCTGGCACGTTACGGCAACAA
>JBGSWR010000044.1:0-54309 GCA_041751855.1 Pyrinomonadaceae bacterium | reverse complement strand
TATTCTTCGCCCGCGCGACCATTGGTCCAAAGTGGCTCGTTCCTCGGGCGACAACACAATCTCCGCTGCTTGTCTGCTCATGGCGCTGAGCATAATAGGTTACCAGTGATAAGTAAAGATATTAATGACGCACTACACTAGCTATAGCTAGTGCGCGACCTGCCGGGCATATCATTGCAGACAAGTGACAAACCGGTAAGTCCTTTGTTTTCAATGGCCCGCTTTTTTGTTACTTAAGAGATGCTAATCACAAGAAACCGAGCTACGTCATAACGCACAGTTCCCCTGGAATTAGCTCAAGGGCACAAAGAGTTTTGTTTAAATGTAAAAGCTCTTAATCCGCGAGCATAATGCCGTCCGCGAGCATAATGCCGTCTGCCAACATGATGCCATCCGACAACATAATCCCGTCTGCCAGCATAATCCCGTCCGCCAACATGATGCCATCAGCCAGCATGATGCCGTCTGCCAGCATAATCCCGTCCGCCAACATGATGCCGTCCGCCAGCATGATGCCATCCGCCAGCATGATGCCGTCCGCTAGCATGATCCCGTCGGCTAACATGATTCCATCCGCTAGCATGATGCCGTCCGCTAACATTATTCCGTCCGCCAACATGATGCCATCAGCCAGCATGATCCCATCACTCAGAATCAACCTGCCGTCAGAGACCACTGAACCGCCAAGCTTCACCCCATCCGCCAGCATGATGCCATCCGCCAACATAATCCCGTCAGCCAACATAATCCCATTCCCGAAGATCATCCCGTCGGCCAGCATAATCCCGTCCGCCAACATGATTCCGTCCGCCAGCATGATCCCGTTCGTCAATACCGGGCGGTCCGCGAATACCACTCCGTGCGCATATAACACCCGGTTCGCTACCTTGATCTCTTCGCCGCCAATATTCACTGTGCCCAGGCCGCTCAGCTTCTGATTGCCCCGCAGGATTCGATCTCCTGCCTTCAAATTCCCCGCGTTCGGAAAGATGGCCCGCGATAACTCGACTGCTGCCGCTGTATTAACCAACCCGGCGCCCTGTGACAATACCGACTGCGCCTTGCTCTTGAAGCCGGGCAGCTCCTGCGCCGTCTTTACCAATGCCGACTTCACCAGCAGCGGTGTCAACGACCGGTTCGCTTCCAACATCAGCGCCACTGTGCCCGCTACCACCGGCGCCGCAAATGAACTGCCCGAATAGTTGAAGTAACTGTTCGAGACGCCCGCGCCCGAAGTGGGTTGGACCACCCGGTCGGGATAGGTAGCAGCGAGTGTCGGGTTTGCATCCTGTGACATGGCCGCCACTACTCGACGGCCGGGGGCAACCACGTCCGGCTTGACGAGATGATCAAAGCGCGTCGGTCCCTTCGAAGAGAACGTCGCCACCGTGTCATCTGAGCGCCGTGCGGAGCCGTGACTGTCGGTTGCCCCGACCGTGATTGCATACGGGCTATTGGCAGGGCTGCTAACACCACCGTATGCCAACCGGTAAATTGGCGATCCATCCGCGTTGTAGCCGGTGATCTCTTCGGTGCGGCCCTGGTTGCCGGCGCTGGCGATGACTACAATGCCCGCCCGGACTGCCGTCTCAACCGCCTTGCACAAAGGATCAACGTGAAACGACTCGCGTACTGTCGTTCCCATGCTCAGGTTCGCCACCCGAATGTTGTATACACTCTTGTTCTCGATAACCCAGTTGATTGCTGCCAGCACATTGCTCGTCAAACCAACGCCGTTCTCATCCAGCACCCGCACGTCAATCAGGCTGGCGCCCGGCGCCACACCCGCATAGTTTCCTGCATAGCCATTCGAAGCCGCGCCACTGCCGGCTGCTACACCCGCGACGCCGGTGCCGTGTCCGTTGGCATCACCCGTGCGGCTGCTACCGCTGAAATCCACCGAGGCAACCACGCGTGAGCGATTCCTGCTTTGAAAGTCCGCATGGTTTGCGCTGATGCCGCTATCGAGAATCGCAATCCCTACGCCTTTGCCATCAACTCCGGGAAGCCGGCCAACACCATTCTGCGCGAGCGTCGCGCCAACAGTCTCAGCAGTGACATTCATCGAAGCGCGCACCGGACGATCGGGGGCGATGTAAGCTACGTCTTCGCGAGCGGCGAGGGCGGCTACTTCACTCAGCGGCACATCGGCCACAACCGTGTTGAGCGCGTTGAAGTTGGCGCGCTTGCGGCCTCGAGCATTCGAGACGGCTGCATCCTGCGAGGCCGAGGGCGAGCCTTTGGTCTGGATCAGTACGCGCACCGTTGCGGTCGAGTTGTTCGTGTTCTCGAATTCGGGGGCTGCTTTCTTCTGGATGTGCCGTTCGCGTCCCTGGCCGTTTCGTGGGGCGGCAAAAGTCGCCAGCGGGGAAACAGTCGCTATCAACAAACTGATCAGGGCGATGGATGCTGAGATTCGGCGGGTCATTTTCGTTAATCCTTTCAAAATTCGTAACCGGGTTGTGCCCTCCTCTATTTCAAGAGATGTGCCACTACCGGAAGATTACTGGCAGCCGCCCATATCTCTATTTGAATCAAGAGGTTGCAGGCAGAAGTCGGCTGCGATGAAAGGTGTGTTTGCTTGATGTCCAAATGGATACCTCGTATCCACGAATTCTTGCTTGAGATCAGGGTTGCGGAATTTTGCTGGCGAATTGCGAGTAAAACTTACCAGGCCGAACTGGTAATTAGGTATACAGTGCGTACTGCGTATACATAGGTTTTTTACCTTGCACTCGAACGCGCCGATCTTCATCTACCCCTGACAGCATGAGTGTTTGCGCATGTTTTGCGTTCCTGCGGTGAGTGATGAAGTGCGTGTGTGTTGGCGCGGCCTGCCATTTGCTCTGGCGTAATGCACCGGGTTCAACTGGCCCAGCTTTTCGGCGGTATGCGGTCGCTGGGTCAACGTGTGTAAATGAGAAGGGAGGTGTTAACGCGGCTGCCTGCTGTAGTGCTTAAGGTTGAGCAGGGAGTGTCGTGATGATCTACACGGCAGCGCCCCAACGTCTGCCGGATGTGTCTGCCGGACGTGTCCGCTCTCCAGTAAGGAGGTTCCCCCAATGTCTCTGTCTGATTGTTTACCGGGAAAGTGGTATCTGGTCGTGACCTGTAGCCACTGCCAGGTCAGACAGCCACTCCTGCGCGATCTGACCGAGGGCAAGTCCGAGATTAAAGCCACTTACCGGTGGAAATGTCCTAACTGTAATCACTACGGCTCTTATGAGAGTGATAGGGTTGAACGTTATCAACATCCGATCAGCAAGCCGGCCAGCGCCGAATGATTAACCGGATGTATCAGGAGCTGGAAGTTCGCGCCACGTTCGGGATCCAGAATGTCTGTCCCGTTACCACGACGCTGCGCAGTCCATGCCTGGGCAAATCCTTCTCCTTCAGCCCCAGAAACGTGAAGTGCGGCAGGTCGCTCAGCACCGTCTGAAACCAACCATGCTTTGCCAGGATCTCGCGGACTCGAGGGTTGTCGAACTCCGTTACATCGAAAGCCAGCATGGCAATGTGCTGCGATGTGCCGGGCGCCGCAATCGAATAGAGGATCGATTTGGAAAGGTCTTTGCTGAAGAAGATTCCCTGTTCCTCGAGTTCCAGGACCTCGGCCACCTGCTGATTGAGCGGGAGCGCTCGCAACCGGGCCGCCTGCTCCCCGGTCAACCGGCCGTTGGCCGTCCAGTGGTTCAGTCCGGGAAGGAAGCGGGTGTCCCAAAGGCGAAGGCTGTCTTCATAGTTACGACGCGCGGCTTCAGCTCCCCCTCGAGGCGTGATGTCCAGACCTTCTTTGATAGCTTCCTGGCGGGCTTTCAAGAGGGCTTCCATTGCTGCGGGCTGAAGCTCGATCTCGATATCACCGATTAGCTCGGTAACGTAATCGGCTTCGTCCTGAAACGCGGCAACCTGCGCTTCGCTTTCAAAGATGCAGACCGGGGGTGGCTTTACCTTCTTGCCGGCAACAAAGATGGCCCCGTATTCTTCGAGGATCCGCCGTCCTACAGGATCTTCAAGTGGGCAGATCTTTTCGATCCTGGTCTTACGCTTCTTAAGCGCGTTGGTTAGCGCATGATAGAAAGGGCTCTTCTGCTCTTTGTTGGCTGTGGGCATCAAGGTGAGACTCATATGTTGATTGAATGTGCCGGGCGACTGGGCGTTCGCGGAAAAGAGCAGCGCGAAGGTCAAGACTAGCACGGCCAGGGCGCGAGATGTCCTGCCGGCAAAGAAAAATTTGCCGGCCAGATGCTGGGTTAACTCCGAGGAACGCTTTAGCATAAACAGAAAGCACCGAGGGAACACTGTTGATCATAAGGCTGCATAGAAGTATGTCAAACTGAAACTTCGGATCGAATTTTGTTCGTGTGATTTCGTGGATCGTCTCTAAACCCACGCCAACAGAAAGATCCACGAAACACCCGAAGCTATACGAAAATTCAAAATGGGCTACTTAACTTCGGATTTGATTTTGTTCGTGGGATTTCGTGTGATTCGTGGATCGTCCCTAACCGGCGCCAACAGAAAGATCCACGAAATCACACGAAGCTACACGAAATTCAAAGACGCCACGTGGTGGAGGGGTGTGACCTCTAATGGAAATGGGCTACGGGAGATGCGGGGACGGGGGGAGCTTATTTGGAGAGATAAGGAAGGGAAAGATGGCTATGGATACAAAAGAGCTTTTGCAAGACATTGTCGCCACTTACAAAAAGTTTGGTTGGAAGCTGCACCGGATCCTGATGCGCCCGGAAACGCGCGCTCAAATCGACTTCGCTGACGTGGAAGGGATTCCAATTGACGAATCGCGTATCGATGCGCTCTGGTTTACACGTTCTTCTCTCGGAGGCCGGCAAGCATGCGAATTGAGACTGTTGGCCGAAACGCCGTACGCCCTCTTCGAAACGTTCGCACCGGATGACCCTGAAGACAATCAGAAAGATGTTAGGCGAGAGTTGGAACAGAAACTCTACGAAACGTTCTTCGTGCGGTCCGAGGCGGCGAGCCCGGAGTAAAATCCCGAGCGCGCCTCCTGGAACGATCTATTGCTTACCCATCTTCACAGGGATTTCGAGTTCTTGTCCCTCGCGAATGACCAGCAACTTAATTGTCGAGTAGGGCACTGCGCGTGCCACTCGTGACCGGAACTCTTGGGGCGTGCGAATGGGAACACCATCAATGTCGATTACGATATCGCCCTGTTTCACTCCCGCCAGATCCGCGGCCCGGCTCTGAGAAATCCTGTTCAGGCGAACACCATAGATGGTCCGCCCCGGCGCTTGCACGCGCTCCACTCTGTCATCGTCATACCCGAACTGCCCGCGGCCCTCGGGCCGGCGCCGGAACTCCTGCCCTAATCGATCGACCTCCTGCTTCGAGATCACAGTCACCTTCGTGGTGGCGGGCGCTCCGTCGCGAATATAGCTGATGTCCACGGTCTTTCCGATCGGGGTCTCGCGCAAAAAGCCGGACAACTCGTTCTCGGTGCTCACCGTACGTCCATCGAAGCTGGTAATGATGTCGCCGCCGACAAGTCCCGCTCTATCGGCAGGCGATCCGGGAGGCTCGACGTTGTCGAATGTCACTCCGCCTTCCGCATTCTTCAATGAATTGACGCCAAAGTGTGCGCGCGGCGCGGCCGGCGCTGTCACTCCGGCATTAAGGGCCCGTCGCGCAGGAGTGAGAATCGCGGTAAAACCGGCCGCTGCGACAAAGAAGATAAGCAGCCCGAGAAACATCCAGGTCATACCGCTCATGCGGCGCCGGCGTGGCTTGACCTGCATGTTTGGCCGGGCGACAGGTGTCCCGCCCGGACCGTAAGTGTTGGCAAAAACCTGCTGCGCCTGCGTTCCGTTTTGATTTGGATGGAACCGCACCGTCTCGGTGTATTCAGCCGATCCTTCGCCCAGCCGGAACCCACAGTTCCGGCAGAATCGCAGTTCTGTGGGCATCGGCAAGTGACAGTTGGGACAAGCTGTTGTGTTAAATTGGCCGCTAGTATCCAGCGGCATTCCCGCATTCTGTGCCATACGATTATCCTTGAAGAATTACAACAGACACTGGGCTATACGTCAGAATCGCCGGTCGGGTTGCAAAAGCAGACCGACATCTATTGATTATGATTTCTGATCTCCGCGATATCCGGGAACGGGATCTTGACGATCTCGCCGCTTTCGCATTGGATCTTTACGCTGGGGGTGGTCAAGGCCTGCGTCGTCTTCATGCTCTTGACGACGCCGCGCACGCGCTTGCCGTCCGTGGTCACGATCTCGACATTGTCCTTGCCGTAAAGTGGCTGAAGCGCAGCCAGGGCTTTGGTGACTTCCACTATGTTTAACAGTCCTTCCTCAGGATTCAGGGTGGTTTGAATTGTTGCGGGAGATATTGCACCCAAGTCGCTCCGATGTCCACCCTGCGTTGGGTTGCAAGGGGTGGCCCTCTGTGCGCCCTTACCAGCCAAACAGCCTTTCATCGTGGGCGGAGGGCCTCCCCTGCGAATTAAGAGCAAAATGCTTTCTTTTGGACTTTCCACTTCTTCTTCGCGTATAGTACGCCGAACTTCAGGGGAGCCTGGGGTGTAAGTGTAATGATTGAAAGCTTTGGTGGACACATCGCTACCGTTTGGTCTGAAATTCGGCCAACCACTCGGGGTCTCGTCGAACGCGCCCTGCAAACGACCCACGCCGCTTCCCAACCTCGCAACACTCCCTACGATCCACGCGCTGATGTTGAACTGAGCCGGCTGCTGGCCGCGCTCGACGATCGGGCTGCGGAAGCGGCGCCGGCAAGCGAAACGGCCGACGTCGATCAACTGCGCCATATCGCCAATATTTGTGCCGCAGTGCTGCAAGAGAAGACGCGGTCGGCCGAGGTGTTCGTCCAACTGATCCGGCGCGCCGAGATCCAACGCGATTACGAACGTATCGATGCACTGGCCGATGCCCTGACCGCTCGCTTTGCTCCTCCGGAAATCTGTGAACTCGCCCGGTCGCGAGACCTCATTGTCCGCGCGCTGGCGAAAGAGACGCTGGCCCAGTCTCCTACCTCCGTGCTGCTAGGTCTGCTTAGCGATCCTGTCGATTCCGATGTGGCTCGCGATGCTCTGCGGCGCCAGGCTTTCGAGTACGGCGCTGAGGAGGCGCGACAGATCATGTACGCGCTCGATCAGGTTGACCTTACGGGGGAAGATCTCTAATCCGACCTCTTTGCCTCACCCGAAGCGTGTGAACAATCACGGCGCTAACGATTATTGCTCCTCCTAAAATTGCCCACTTCGACGGAGTCTCTCCGATTACCAGAAAGACCCAGACCGGATTCAGCACGGGCTCGACGTAGCCGACAATCCCTGCGTCGAGCGATCTGATTCCCTGGGCCATTCCCAGCGTGAACAAAGTGTAAGCAACGCCGATCTGGACCACGCCGAGATAGACCACGCTTAAACCATCGTGCAGATTCAAGCCGGGCAACGCGCTCAGACCCGCGGGCGCGGTAACCAGGACCACTAAAAGATTTCCGTAAATAACCGACGACGCGCGGTTGACGTCGCGCGCTCGGGCATGGCGCAAGAGTAGAAAGTAGAGGGCAAAGCAGAGCCCCGAGCCCAGGGCGAGCAGGTTGCCGGTGATATCCTGAGGGCGAAGCTCACCGACAAAGAAGAGCGACATGCCGGCAAGACAGATAACGACGGTCACCAGATCAGAGGATCGAAACTTCTCTTTATAAAAAAGCGGCTCGAGCAAAAGCACGTACGCGGGCGCCGTGTATTGCAGAAAGATCGCATTGGCAGCCGTTGTCTGCTTTGTGGCGAGGACGAAGAGAAGCAGCAGGCCGGCATAGAGTATGGCGGCAAGCGCCGTCACGCGGTTCAGGCCAAACCCTTCGCGCCGCGTAAACAGGGCCACGGTTATGGCGGCAAGCAGCGAGCGGCCAAAGGAAAGCTCGAGCCCGGACAGCGATGTCCACTTAATAAATAGACCGCCAGTGCTCCAGATGATCGCGGCAGCCAGCACGAGGAGCAGTGGGGAGTAGGCGGGCTTTTGCGGGAGCATTTTGGAAACGGAAGACTGTTCACTCTTCGTCGCCGGCTTTGAGCGCGCGAAGGTACTTTCCAAAGACTCCGTTCCAGGGCGGAATTACGATTGAAACTGCGCCCTGGGCCTGGGCCTGGCAGGCAAGCCGAATCAGGGGTTTTGGATCGGACGTGTCGATATAGCCAAACTTCTTGATCTGAGTCCCTTCGCGTGCCCCCACATCGGACATTTTTTCGGCGCCTCCCAGAAGGCCGACCCAGCAGGTGCCGCAGGAAGCGGAACGGCATTCGACCGGGATTGGTCCTTCAATGCGGCGGGGATCGAGGGCCCGCCAGTCGCGCGAACGATCATCGGCGGCGCCCCAGGCTAGATCCTGCGAGTCGTTCAGCTTGTACCTTGCAGTCTCATCGCTCTCGTCAAAGTTGATGGTCCACTTTTTATCCACGGTCTTCAGAAATCCAAGCAGCCCCTGGCTATCATCGCGGGCGCGCTCCGACAGGATCTGATCGGGCGACTTGCGGGCCTGTTTAGTTTTGAGCAGCATCTGGCCGGGGGCGGCTTTGAATGATTCAGCGCCCACCTGTCTGACGGTCATGAAGGCTACGGCAGTGATTCCGGTGAGCAATGAACGGTCGAGTTTCAATCGTTCCGCCGTTGCGCGCGAGACGGCGAGAATCTGATCTCTCACCGTCTCCGTATTGCTGGGTTGAAAGGATTCGATGTGAGCAACGACGGCCTGCTTCACCTCGGGCCAGTAGCGATGGCCGTAGAGGAACTTATGCGACGCATCGATCTGGTCTTTCAGGCGATAGTTTCCCTGGAGCAGCAACTGGCTCGCGAGCTGGTCCGGATCGGCGGCATTCTGGAGGGCCAGAAAAAGGTCGAGCGGATAAAATTTGAACCAGATCTGAGTGGCGGTTCTATCGACGGTATGGATTGACGGGAGCAGCTCAGCGACTGTTTCTGTCCATGTCTGCTGATCCAGCCGGTTGATAAAGGTTTCAAAAACGGTCAAGTCTCGATTAATAGCGGGTGTACTCATTAAAACCTCGAGGATGATTTATGCAGAAGTTCGATTTGCAATGTGCTAATTGTCGGGTTCTGTTGTCGGCCCCTGGTGGTGTCCTAATCTGTAGGGGTGGCCCTCCGTGGCCGCCCGCATTGGAAAAGATGTTTCACTCGGTTACGGGCGGCCTACTAATTAGGACACCACTCGGCCCCTTGCTTTGTGGCGGCAGCGATCAAAAGGCGATACTTTAACAGCATCGCCATGCCACTCTCAAACTCAGCGAAGGGGGAGGTAATTTCTGACTTCAAAGTTCTCAAGCGGTGCGATCGTGGGCCGGCACGGATAATCAAAGAATCGTCCACGGAATAGTTACTGCTCGACAGTCGAGATCGGGCAGGCTCTGCCGCTCCCCTTGCGGTATGGCCTTTGGCTTACCGTGAAACCTTACCCTTCGGTCAGGCTGCGCCTGATCTGACGAGGCATAGCCTCATCGGAAAGAAAGGCCAACGGTAAGCCAGAGGCATACCGCAAGGGAATGGCAAAGCCGTTAGTGTAACTGTTGTTGAAAACGCCAACCCCAACTGAAACTGGACGGAGATCTCGGGCTGCTCGACAGTCGAGATCGGCCGCTGTTCGACAATCGAGATCGGGCAGGCTCTGCCGCTCCCTTGCGGTATGCCTCTGGCTTACCGGGAAACCTTACCCTTCGGTCAGGCTGCGCCTGATCTGACGAGGCAAAGCCTCATGGGAAAGAAAAGCCAACGGTAAGCCAGAGGCATACCGCACGGGAATGGCAAAGCCGTTAGTGTAACTGTTGTTGAAAACGCCAACCCCAACTGAAACTGGACGGAGATCTCGGGCCGCTCGACAGTCGAGATCGGCCGCTGTTCGACAGTCGAGATCGGGCAGGCTCTGCCGCTGCCCTTGCGGTATGCCTTTGGCTTACCGTGAAACCTTACCCTTCGGTCAGGCTGCGCCTCATCTGACGAGGCATAGCCTCATCGGAAAGAAAAGACAACGGTAAGCCAGAGGCATACCGCAAGGGATCGGGCAAAGCCGTTACTGTAACCGTGCTGTAAACGCCAACCCCAACTGAAATTGGAGAGGAGATCTCGGTAGCCTCATCGGAAAGAAAAGCCAACGGTAAGCCAGAGGCATACCGCAAGGGATCGGGCAAAGCCGTTACTGTAGCCGTTGCTGTAAACGCGCCAACCCCAACCTGAAACTGGACTGGATCTTTCTGATAACTCTTAGTAGTGGAACCACTCAGGCAATCTCAAGGATCGAGGAAAGTGGTTCTCTGGCGTTTTGTGCAATGGAGAGCCCGGTGTTCCGCGGAACTCACTAAGCAGATTCATTCACTTAAGTGACTTGAGAACAAAGCGTAACCAACTTGCTAACTGGCGGCGGGCTATAAAGCTCCGCCAAGGTGGTGGAGAACGACAGGTACATCTTGTTGAAGTGGATTTAGCGCCGACGACGACTTTCGCAATACGCTCGACGTGATCGAAGAACTCAGGGCTCGAGCTTCTGCATCGTGACCGTAGTCAGCGGTGAATTCCCCGAAGTCTTGTTGAAAGACAGCCAATATCCAGCCTTAGGGTAACGCACCAATCTATAAATGGAGCCATCGGGTTTGGCTTCGATATCAGCGCCAAACACAATAATTGGTGTCGGCACATCGCGGGCGCCATTCAAGAAGTCAAACGAGGCCGCCGTCACGTTTTTGGCTTTGTCGTACACGATCTGGGCCGTTTCATTTTCGCTGAAGATGAAAAAATCCTGCTGTTCTCCCTTGTCAGCAGGATTGCCGAGCTTCTTGCGAACCTCGCCGGCTGCCATGCCGATACGAACACCGCGATACTCTTGAAATACCGGAGCCTCATCCTGGCCTGCCGAAGCTTTCTCTGTTTGGGCACTTGCCTGAGAGGTGACAGCCAGACAGATTACTGCAAGCAGAACAAAGGCCTGAGTAAAACGCACTCTCAGCGCTTCCGGGAAGTGATTCATGGATTTTCTCCTTTCGAAGACTGGGACCGGCGAAAGGCGGTTCACGAAAGGCCAAATCGGATGCCGACACAGTGTCCGTTCATCCGGCAAATTATCCGAGCGCTCGGACAATAGTACCCAGCCTTTCTAATGTCAATGGTCTGGCAAGCTATTGCTCGCCGTGTAACGCACCCCTTGCGCCTACGCTGTTATTGGAAAGATTTTAGAAAAACTGAGTGGTCGAGATCAACCCTCCGGATGCTATTGACTTCGAACGGGCTGTTATCATAGAAGCAGCTTGTTTTCTTTTGAGCTTTCTTCAGAACGCCACATTAAAAAGAGGAGTCGATTTGATGAGAATTCTCAACTTGCTGGCGCTGACACTCGCGACGGCGCTGGCTGTGCTCTCGCTGACCGGTTGCCAGCAGTCTGATCCGGGCCAAAGCGCGGTGGGAATCAATGCTAATGCCAGACCCGAGTCCGAAAAATATGACGAATCTGCAATTGAAGCTGAGTTGCTGCGCATTCAAAGGGACTGGCCACGGGCCGTAAAAGAAAAAGACCTCGAAGCCCTTCGGCGATTACAGGCTGACGACATCATCATCGTTTATCCTGACGGCACAGTGGGAACCAGGGAACAGGAGATCAAAGACATCGAGTCGAGCGCTTTTACTGTGGATTCCTGGGAGATGACCGATTTGCAGGTGAAGATCATCAATGCCGGAGCGGCCGGAGTGGTTGGTCGCAGTATCGTGAAAGGCAAATATAAGGCAGGAGACGGGGCCGTTTCCGAGATCGACGGCCAGTTTCGCTTTGCTAATACCTATGTGCGACGTAATGGAGAATGGAAGCTTTTGGTTTCGGCTACGGCACAGCTTGTCAAGCCCCTTGCCGAAACGCCCTCTCCTGAAACCAAGTCGCCATCAGCAACCTCACCCACACCTGCTGAGAGCCCAACACCATAAATAACATCTGATCAGTGAGATTGCCCGGGCTAAAGAGGCTCTTGCATTGACGACGTTGACGCTTTGGCGATCATTTTTTATTCGCGGTGGTGAATCGAGATTCATGACTTACGCCGTTGGTGGTCTTTGCTAGTTTTTTACACAGCTTCTAAAGCGCGAGGGCGTCTGCTGGGCCAGATTACAGGTTAGGCCGAAACTGAAACTCCCCAGGCGGAAGCCACTGGGGATCATCAGACTTTTCACACGGCTTTTTTGTGGGCTCGTTTACGACCAAACACCCGGAATTATTGTCAGACATGAAGGGCAAGCTCCATTCGGTTGCACCCTCATCTCTCGAATCATGTAGCCGTAACGCTCGATCAGAAGTTCATCGCATGACGGGCAATAGGTGTTCTCCCAGCGACCGACTTTTCCCGGAAGATTGCCTGCATAGATGTAACGAAGACCCGCTTCACGACCAATCTCGCAGGCCCGGACCAACTGTTCAGCCGTTGTGTTTGCGTTCTCAGTCATTCGGTAGTCCTGGTGGAACGCTGTAACATGCCAGGGAATGTCAGGAGAAACTGAAGCAATGAACTCGGCAGCTCGCTGCAACTCACTCTCAGAATCGTTGAATCCCGGGATGATCAGGGTAACGATCTCTTCCCAAAAGCCGCGCTCATGGACCATCTTGACGGTATCGAGAATATTGTCAACAACTCCGCCGAGCTGTCGATAGCTGCGGTCGTTCATGCTTTTGAGGTCGATCTTGTAGCAGTCAGTCCAGGGACGCAGATAGTCGAGCACCTGCGGGGTCGCGTTGCCATTTGAGATAAACGCCGTCTTGAAGCCCGCCGGCCGAGCTCGCTTGAAAACATCAACGGCCCACTCTGCTGTTATCAGAGGTTCGTTATAGCTGCTGCCGACGAGAGCTGCGCCGTAGGCTTTCGCCATTGAAACGACGCGATCCGCAGTGACTACGGTTGGAGGTGCTCCTGCCGACTGGTCGCGTAAGGCTTGCGACGTTAGCCAGTTCTGGCAATAGGCACAGTGCAGATCGCACCCCAGCATTCCAAAGGTGAGTGTGTCGGAGCCCGGCAGCGCATGAAAGAAGGGTTTCTTTTCTGTCGGGTCGCACGCCAGCGCCGCGACGTAGTTCATGGGCACTCTCAACTGGCCAGCGTCATTAAAACGCACTTTACAGATTCCACGCTTACCCGGCTTGATCAAACAGCGATGACCGCAGGCGTAGCAGCGCAATGCCTCATCAGGCAGTTGTTCTGTCAGCTCGGGCGCGCCCTCACCGGTCATTGAGTCCAGGAGGATAGCCAGCGAGGAGGCTGTTTTGGTAGCAGGCATTGGTTCTAGAAACCTCGTTGAAATAGCGCAATTTCTACTGGGGAATTATACTTCTTAAAGGGGTCAGTGGTCAGTTGTCCGTGGTCAGTTGTTGGTCTTAGGCCTAAGGTCTTAGGCCTTAGGTCTTTGGCCTTTGGTCTTTGGTCTTTGGCCTTGGTCCTTTGATTGCGTTAAACGTGGAACACACGCGCCGACAACGAAGTCCAAAGACCGAAGACCAAAGACCAACAACGGACAACTGACAACAGACAACGGACCAACAAAACATGCTTATCGAAGAGATCACAGTTACCGCGTTTCAACAACACAGTCGCCTGGTAGCCTGTGAAAAGACGCGCCGCGCAATCTGCATTGACCCGGGCGACGAAGCTGACCGGATCGCGGACGCTATTGATCGACATAACCTCGACCTACAGGCGATTGCCTTGACTCATGCGCATCTCGACCATGTCGGCGGGGTTTCGGCGCTTAAGAGATTAAAGCCCGAAGCGAAAATCCTACTTCATCAAGCGGACGAATTCATTTACCGCGCACTACCGGAACAACCGGCCTGGATAGGTATACCGCGTTCCCAGTGGGAATCGCTGGGGTTTGCTTTTGAGCCGCCGCCTCCCGTCGACGAGTACTGGACTGACGGACAGACCTACACAGTTGGAGAAATCGAGTTCAGAGTGCTCCATTGCCCCGGCCATACGCCCGGTCATGTTGTGTTTTATGCACCCAAGGAGAGAAAGGTGTTCGTGGGAGATGTTCTTTTTGCCGGTTCGATTGGGCGAACGGATCTTCCCGGCGGATCTTCGGAGCAACTGCTGGAATCGATCTTCAACAAATTGTTGCCGCTGGGTGACGACGTTGAGGTTTATTCAGGACATGGTCCAGTCACGACGATCGGGGAGGAACGCAGAACCAACCCATTTCTTACCGGCGCTTACCGCGTGGGTCGAGGCGGGCGTTTCTAAATCAGAGTTATTCCTTCTGACGTTGTCCGCGCAAACGACTAGCCTTTAATTGTTCCCACTCTTCCCGCTGTTTCTCATTAAGCTGGCTTGGAAGAGTTTCGACCGGAATGTTCTTTTGTGCGCAGAACTGCCGCCACAAAACAAAGCGCAGGTCGAACTGGCCAGTTTCGTCAGAAATTATATTGTCTACTGAGGGTAAGTCCTTCTTATCTTTACTCACGCCAGCTACCTGCTTGTACCATGATCGATCAGGCTAGGATTGTAGTCTAGATGGTGGTCAGTTGTCAGTGGTCAGTGGTTGTCCGTGGTCAGTTGTCCGTGGTCAGATGTTCGTTGTTGGTCTTTGGCCTTGGGTCTTTGGTCTTTGACCTTGGGTTTGAATATCAGACGTTGAGAGCACTGATGAAGGACTAAGACCAAAAGCCAAAGACCAAAAACCAACAACGGACAACGGACCACCAACTACTGACTACTTCTAAGATATATCTGACCAGTGGGCGCCGCGACTCCGCCTGCGGGTTCCAGGGTAATTGCAAACCCGGTCGAACCTCGCGCCTTAGCCGGTATTTGATCTTCAAGTGAACCATGGCCAGAAGCGTCGGGCGAAAATAGCTTTCCTGGTGTCAATTGCCCGCTCACGACAAACCATAGCTGATAGGCCTTTCCTTCCGGGGTGGGTGGTAAATTATTTGCCAGCAGTACCGCCCTCCCACTGCGGTCGTAGGCAACCGTCGCGTGGGCTTCGGGAGCTACCTCGGTTCCTTCAAGCTCGACACTTTGAGTTCCGGGGGTGGTGACTATCTCAATCGCTCCACGCTGCCGCGCGAGTTGCTGTTGAGCATCCTTAACTTGCATTGAGAGGAGTGCAAGCTCCTGCCGGGAAGCATTGTGTTGACTCCAAAGCACGAGCAGGGAAATGACGAACGCCGCAAAAGCAAATACTGCGGCAATCGCAGTCCAACTCTGCATTGAGAAACCCTCAGACCGCCTCACAGGCATGGGTATTACGTTGGTCGCTTCTGCTGTTTGACCCCCAGCCTGGGAAGAGGCTGGCGTGTTCCGAGTAGCATGTAGTATTCGCTCGCGAAGCTGGCGAGATGGTTCAACCCCACCGGCATCAAAAGCTAGCAACGCCACCGTCTCCTCCCATTGATCCAGTGTTGAGCGACATTCGGAACAATGTTCAATATGAGCTGTCAGCAGCCGGGCATCGCCCGGATCGAGGGCGGTCAGGGCGTGCACCGATAGCAACTCCTTGTAGTCTTGATGAACCATTCGCCTACATTTCTTTCTTCCGGTGACCAAACTCCTTAGAGTAAATTTCGCACCTGTTGCCCCAGCAATTCTCGCAGTTTTACCATTCCCGCTCGCATCCGCGTCTTTACAGTGCCAAGAGGTGTACCTAGTTTGGCGGCGATCTCAGATTGGGTTAACCCTTCAAAGTAGGCCAATCTAAGTGTAAGTCTTTGTTCTTCGGGGATTTCCTGAAGGGCACGCCTTACGATTTCACTCCTCTCAGCATAAAAAGCATCCGTATCGGCATCCGATACGCTTTCCCACTCGTCACGTGTCGCAGCTTCGGCCAGACGCCCCCGCGCAGCAAGCATCCGCAGACGGTCGATTGCTCGGCTCCGCGCAACCGTGACGAGCCACGTAAAAGCCCGGCCGCGGCTCTCGTCGAAGTGGGACGCACGTCTCCAAACCTGGATGAACACCTCCTGCAAAACATCCTCCGCTTCTTCGCGGCTATTCAATATACGGACGAGGAGGCCAAAAAGGATTACCCGATAACGGTCATAAAGAGATCCCAAAGCTGTTTCGTCACTACGGGCGATAGCCTTCAAGAGATCGTTATCGGAAGTTTGGGCTGGTTCGGCTCGCAAGTTCTTTGAAAGAAAGGCGCGGGGGAATGTCAGAGTGGGTTGTAAGGCCTGGGTCAAAGGAGCCCCTTTTCGTCGGGGCTTCCCTCAGACTTCCCAAGCTCAGTATGTGTTGTTGGCTGGTTAAGCCACCGTTATCTCGTCATTGAGATAGACGTCCTGGATGGCGTTCAATAGTTCTACGCCTTCGCTCATGGGGCGTTGAAAAGCTTTGCGGCCGGAGATCAGTCCCATCCCACCGCCGCGCTTGTTGATGACGGCGGTCCGAACAGCCTCCGCCAGATCGCTGGCGCCTTTCGACTCACCCCCTGAGTTGATCAATCCGCAACGGCCCATGTAGCAATTGGCTACTTGATACCGCACGAGATCAATCGGGTTGTCACTTGTGAGTTTTTCATAAACGATCTTGCTGGTTTTGCCATAGGACCCACCAAGAGCTTTCTCGATAGCAGTATAGCCGGCGTTCCTTTCAGGGAGTTTCTGCTTGATGATATCGGCCTGAATAGTGACGCCCAGATGATTGGCCTGAGCCGTAAGATCTGCTGAGGCATGCATGTCACCTTCGGTGGTCTTGAACTTTGGGTTGCGCAGATAGCACCAGAGAATACAGGCCATTCCCAGTTCATGGGCCTCGGCAAAGGCTGCGCTGATTTCGGTTATCTGGCGCGTTGCTTCTTCGGAACCGAAATAGATAGTGGCGCCAATGGCAGTTGCGCCCAGATTGTGGGCCTCCTTCACTGTACCAAAGAGCACTTGATCGAATTTGTTGGGCAGAGTCAAAAGCTCATTGTGATTGATCTTTACGATGAAGGGGATTCTATGCGCGTACTTTCGAGAGATCACTCCCAGCACGCCAAAAGTCGAAGCCACCGCATTACAGCCACCTTCAATGGCGAGCTTCACAATGTTTTCGGGATCGAAGTATTCGGGATTAGGGGCAAATGAAGCGCCCGCTGAATGTTCGATGCCCTGGTCCACGGGGAGGATCGAAAGATAGCCGGTGCCAGCGAGCCGTCCATGGTCATAAAGACTTTGCATGGAACGCAGGACTGCGGGCGAACGGTCTGAGTAGGCCAGGACCCGATCAATGAAATCGGGGCCGGGCAGATTGAGCTGCTCCTTCGCTATTGTCTGTGACTTGTGCTCGAGCAGTGTTCGCGCGTTGGGACCCAGCAATTCTTCAATGCGCTCCAGGGGGGTTGCTGCGCGCTGGAGTTCGGTTGCCATGTGTAAAGTCCTCCTGAAGCCAAAGCATTGTGGGATCTGCGTAAAACAGGGCGGAAATTATACCACATTGCGCGCGCGGTTCCCCCCACCACCTTCCCCTCCCTAATTGCCGGGGTGCAATCTGAACCTTGATACGACGGATTCAGTTGGTTTACAATCCCGCCGTTATTTTCCCAACAGAGCGGCAATGTCTTGTCTTGCCGGGTAGTCGCTCATCTGATGGACCCATCGCCCATCGAGGTCTTCACTTTATTGAAAGGTCAATGAATCATGAGACTAACCCTCTTTCTATCACTCCCACTTGGGTTGCTCTGCCTGCTCGCATCTTTTCCGGCTACGGGACTTGCAGCGAATGACTGGAAACCTGTTGACCCGGCGCACCTGACTCTGAAAGAGCCGGTTGTCGAGAAGGACGCCGACGCCGAAGCCCTGTTCTGGGAAGTCAAGGTTAACGATGATCCCAATGGCGACCTGATCTTCACCCACTACCTCCGGATAAAAGTCTTTTCTGAACGCGGCCGAGAGACACAAAGCAAGATCGATATTCCTTTTGGCAGATTGTTTGGAAGTGAGATCAGAATCCGAGACATTGCTGCCCGTACCATCAAAACTGACGGTTCAATTGTTGAGCTAAAGAAGGATGACGTGTTGGAAAGGACTATCGTCAAAGCCAGCGGCGTGAAGGTAAAGGCGAAATCCTTTGCCATGCCCGCCGTTGAACCGGGTTGCATTATCGAGTATCGCTGGCGAGAGATTAGGGTGAACCAGTCAGCCAATTACGTGCGCCTCGACTTCCAGCGAGATATTCCGGTGCAACACGTCAAATATTTCATTAAACCGTATCCTTTCGAGGGACTGGCAATGCGCTCGCTCACAATGAATGGTAGCGGTGAGCCGTTCGCCAAGGAGAAAGGTGGTTATTACAGCACGACAATGACAAACGTGCCGGCGTTGTATCAGGAATCGCGAATGCCGCCTGAAAATGAGATCAAGACCTGGATGCTCATCTTTTATGCCAGGGATAACAAGTCCGATCCCGACAAGTATTGGTCTGATTTCGGCAAACGGATTTATGACAGCACAAAGTCTCTCCTTAAAGTGAATGACGTCGTGCGCCAGAAAGCCACTGAACTTACCAGCGGAGCCACAAGCGATGAGGAAAAGGTCGACCGTCTTTTCCATTTTTGCCGCACTGAGATCAGAAATGTCAGCCGGCATGCTTCAGAGTTGACGACCGAAGAGCGAAAGAAGTTGAAGGAAAACAAATCCCCGTCGGATACCCTCAAGCGTGGCATGGGATACGCCGGCGACATTGATCTGCTCTTTGCCTCCCTGGCGACTGCTGTAGGCTTCGATGCGCGCATAGTCTTAGCCCCAGACCGAGGACAGGTCTTCTTTAATCGCAATCTACCGAACGCTTACTTTCTTAACGCCTCAAACATTGCCGTTCGCGTGGGTCAGGACTGGCGATTCTACAACCCTGGGTACACCTTCGTACCCCCAGGTATGTTGCGCTGGCAAGAAGAAGGCACACCCTCGTTAATCACAGATCCAAAACAGCCGGTTTGGGTTAACACGCCGCTTTCCGGTCATGATAAGAGCCAGGTCAAGCGTAATGCCAAGCTGAGCCTCACCGAAGACGGCGTCTTAGAGGGTCAGGTAACGATCGAATTTACGGGACACTTTGCCATTGATCGGAAAGTGGATTTCGCGGGTGATACGCCGAATCAGCGCGAAGAGGATCTGCGTGAGGAGATCAAGGCCCGAATGAGTACCGCTGAAGTTACAGACATACGCATCGAGAACATCACCGACTCCCTGAAGCCACTGACCTATTCCTACAGGCTGAGAGTGCCTGGCTATGCTCAACGCACCGGCAAGCGGCTATTCTTGCAGCCGGCCCTCTTCCAACGAGGCTCAGGCCCCCTGTTCGCAACCAGTACGCGAAAGTACGACATCTACTTTCCTTATCCCTGGTCAGAATCGGATGAAGTCACCATTAATCTGCCGGCGGGATACGTTCTGGATAATGCTGATGCCCCCGCTCCTTTCGGCGCAGCTTCCATTAGTGACTACAAGCCCAGCCTGAGGGTGACGAGCGATGGTAGGATGCTCATCTATTCGCGCAGTTTCTTTTTTGGCGCGGGTGGCAACATTCTTTTTCCGGCGAAATCCTACTCTCAGTTGAAGAACTACTTCGACGTTCTGCACCAACAGGACGGTCACACGGTTACACTCAAGCAAGACGGTGCGACGGCTTCCAACTGAATCTCACATGGAGGAAGAAAATGGGCTTACGATCTCTTGTGATCTATTCGGCATTCCTCTTAATGGCTTTTCCCTCACCAGGCTTTGCCAACGACGCGCCGGCATGGTTGCAGCAAGCGGCCGCGCTTAAGCCACCGGGTTATCAGAAGGACGTACCCGCAGTAGTTCTTCACAACGAACGAACTGTCACCGTAGCAAACGACGGACGGCTTACGACTGTTACGAATTATGCGGTTCGAATTCTGACGCGCGAGGGTCGCGATTATGCGGTAGCCCGCGAAATCTACCTGACAAATAGCGGAAAAGTCCGGGAACTTCAGGCTTGGATAATGAGGACCAACGGTTCAGTTAAGAAGTTCGGCAAGAACGACGTCATCGATAAGATTGCAGACGCGAATGATATCTATAATGAGTATCGTTTGAAGATCGTCGACGCCTCCGATCTTGCCGACACGGGAACAGTCTTCGGCTACCAGGCAATCAGCGAAGAAAAGCCGCTCTTTTTCCAGGACACCTGGGATTTTCAAAGACGCCTGCCCACACTGGTCTCCAGTTACCGATTAAATCTGCCCAACGGTTGGCGGGCCGGTAGCGTGACATTTAATCATCCGAACGTCGAACCAACCATCAGCGGTTCCACCTACCACTGGACATTACGCGATCTCAAACCGATTCCACCTGAACCCGCCAGCCCGCGCGTCACCAACCTGGCTCCGCGACTGGCAATCACCTATTTTTTACCGGACGCTGGAGCCTCAGCCAACGCCCGCACTTTTGAGAGTTGGGTCCAGGTGTCTCGCTGGGGCACTGAACTTCATGATCCGCAAGCTGTGCCGAACGAAGCAATCGTCGCTAAAGCCCGCGAGCTTACCGCAAACGCCAAAACTGAACTGGATCGGATTAGAGCAATCGGACAATTCGTTCAGGGCCTGCAATACATTTCGATCGATATCGGAATCGGGAAAGGAAACGGGTATCGTCCCCATGCCGCGTCCCAGGTGCTAGCCAAAGCGTACGGGGACTGTAAAGACAAGGCCAACTTGATGCGCGCGCTTCTGAAGACGCTCGACATTACTGCTTATCCCGTCTTTATTTATTCCGGAGATCCGACGCTGGTTCGGGAAGAGTGGGCCTCACCAACTCAATTTAACCACTGCATAATCGCAATCAAGATTAGCGATGAGACAAAAGTGCCTACAGTAATCGAGCATGCAGCGCTGGGCCGCCTGCTAATCTTCGATGCCACCGACGAACACACTCCCGTAGGGGACCTCCCGGATGACGCCCAGGGCAGTCTCGCATTAATCGTGGCAGGCGACGCAGGGGCGCTGATGCGAATGCCCGTCCTGCCACCGGAATTGAGCCACCTCGAGCGGCACGCAGACGTGGTCCTCACGCCAGACGGTTCGATCACTGCCAGCCTTACAGAGAAGTCCGTTGGACAGTCGGCTGTAAACGAGCGGCGCGCCTTCCGCGGGCTCTCGAACTCTGAGTACAACACAATGATCGAGAGATGGATCACCCGTGGCGCCGGTGCGGCAAAGGTGTCAAAAGTTAATCCGGTCGATGACAGCGTTACCGGAAGATTCGGTCTCGAGGTTGACTTCTCCGCGACCGCCTACGGTCAAGTCATGCAGGGACGGCTTCTGGTTTTTAAGCCGGCGATTGTTTCGCGACGTGAGTTTCTCCTCCTTACCGAGCCGACGCGCACCCATCCGGTGGTGTTAGGTTCAAGCGCGTTTACTGAAACTGTGCGCGTTAGACTGCCGGCGGAGTTTGAAGTTGACGAAATGCCCGAGGCCCTGGAGCTCAAGACCGACTTTGGCTCGTATAAGAGTAGTTATGAGGTCGAGAATGGCGAACTGGTCTACACCCGCAGGCTGGCCCAACGGGCCGGAGTCGTTCCGGCTGACCAGTATCAAACTGTGCGAAACTTCTACTCACGGATCCGCGCCGCCGAGCAAGCCCCAGTAGTGCTGCTGCGGAAATAAGCAAACCCCGAGGAGGCAAGAGGCTGTTAAGTTGTTTCCAGCGACTTCCCTCAAGCTCACGAAGAAACCAGGTCGCGAAAAGCCACGCGCAGTCTTGCCGCAATGCTGCCAGTGGCTACCGAATACTGACGAAAATCAAAAGTGGTAACTACGGCAATCCCAATTGCCGATGATGTTAGAAAGATCTCGTCTGCTTCGGTGAGATCGCCAAGCTCGTAGACCCCTTCGATCACCGGAATGAATAACTTGTCGGCTAACTCGATCGCGGCTGCGCGCGTAACACCCGCAACAGCTCCGCAACTAAGTGACGGCGTGTAAAGAGTTCCGTCTTTGGTCCAGAAGATATTCGCCTGTGTTGCCGAGACTATTTCGCCGCGCTCGTTGAGCATAACGGCGTCATCAAAATCCCGCCCCTGCGCCTCCTCCCAGGAAAGAACGCGTTCGAGATTATTGAGACTCTTGATTCCGATCAAAGGCGAGGCTGTATTTATTCGATGTGGAGATACCGCCAGCGTGCTACCGGTTGACGGTTCTGGTCGCGATTCGGCCGTCATGATCAGGACATCTGTCTTCTCCGGTCTCGATGGTTTCATCTTCCAGATGTCCAACCCGCTACGCGCGAGGAGGTTCACCCGCGCCCTGCCGTCCTTCACTTTGTTCAGCGAGATCAGCCGCTTCAGCCCGGAGCCGACGCTTCCTTCATCCAATTCGCTGCAATCAATTGACAGGCGGCCCGCATGCTCCTGCAAACGTGCCCAGTGTTGACTCCACCGAAAGGGTCGGCCTTCAAAGATCGCTACCGTGCTGAAGACGCCGCGCCCGTAAAGCAACGCTGAGGAAACTGGCGCAATCCGGGCCTTAGGAGCTTCGACCAGCGACTTGTTGAGATAGATGACGGGATGCACAAAGGGCTCCCTGTTTCAGGCAGCTTTATTCCCTGCCCGCCGCCATCGCTTCCCCCTGAAGCTTCTCGGAAAGCGATCTGCGCCAGACACTTTCAAGCGCATTAACTTCGGCATCAATCACCTGTTCGCCATTCACTGTGATTGAGAGCTTCTTGCCGCCCACCCTTCCCAAATAGGTTAGCGGACAATTTTCACGGGCAGCAATCTCTTCAATCACGTTTCGGGCCGTTGCGGCAAAGCTGATCACGATTCGCGAAGGCGATTCACCGAAGAGCAGACTATCCGTAGACAGCGAATCGGAAAGCTCGATCGTTGCTCCCCGAGCTTCACGGTTCAGCGACGAGAAACAGGATTCCGCGATCGCAACAGCCAGACCCCCATCAGCGCAGTCATGAGCCGATTGTAGCAGTCCTGCTTCGGCGGCTTCGAGGCAGACGCGTTGAACAGCACTTTCGCGTTCAAGATTGATTTCGGGGACTCGGCCCGTGCCAATCATCTCTCGAGTCGGGCGTTCCTGAACGGTGGCAGCGTACTCACTGATGGAGAGGTCGTCCCCGGTTAACCCAAGCAAAGCGATCAAGTCATCGTCGTCCAAAAAGCCGGGCTGTAGCACACGCCGAACATCTTCAACCAGCCCAACCATCCCAATCACGGGAGTAGGAAGGATCCCGCGCCCTTCAGTCTCGTTATAGAAGGAGACGTTTCCTGATACAACAGGGGTGTCGAACGCTCTGCAAGCTTCGGCCATGCCGTCGATCACTTCAGAGAAGGCCCACATCACTTCGGGCCTCTCTGGCGAGGCAAAGTTGAGACAATTAGTTATTGCCAGAGGGCGCGCGCCCACACAAACAACGTTGCGAGCGGCTTCGGCGACGACAAGCTTCGCACCTTCGCGCGGATTAGCGCCGCAGTAACGACCGTTGCCATCAAGACTGATTGCGAGTGCCCGGCGCGTCTCTTTAATGCGCACGACGGCCGCGTCGGCTCCTGGCAGCAGCGCAGTATTGGTCCGTACCATGTGATCGTATTGCCGGTAAACCCACTGTTTGGAGGCGATGTTGGGCGAGGCAATGAGTTTGAAGAGCGCGCCTTCAAAATCAACGATGTCCTTAGCCACAGATTGACTCTCACGCTCTGACTGATGGGGTACAACCGGTTTCAGCGGCCGTTCATAACGGGGGGCTTCTTCGGTTAGGGCCGACACCGGAATATCCGCAACCAGCGCTCCTTCATGAATGACGCGCATCTCGTTGCCCTCCCGCACACGGCCAATGACGACTGCGTCGAGATCCCACTTGCGAAAGATATCTATTACCTCGCGCTCGCGGCCGGAGTGGGCCACAATCAACATTCGCTCTTGGGATTCTGACAGCAGCATCTCATAGGCAGTCATTCCCGTTTCCCTTTGCGGCACCAGTGAAAGGTCAAGTTCAATCCCGGTACCGGCGCGAGCAGCCATCTCGACTGAAGATGAAGTGAGACCTGCAGCCCCCATGTCCTGAATACCGGCGACGGCGCCACTGCGCATCGCCTCGAGGCAGGCTTCGAGCAGCAACTTTTCGAGAAACGGATCGCCTACCTGCACTGTTGGTCGCTTTTCAAGCGCCTCTTCATCAAACTCTGCCGATGCCATTGTGGCCCCGTGAATGCCGTCTCTTCCGGTTTTAGCGCCTACGTAGAGTACGGGATTGCCGACGCCAGTGGCTTTTCCGAAAAAGATCTGATCGCGCCGGACCAGTCCAAGGGCAAAGGCATTTACCAGAGGATTGAAGTTGTAGGCATCGTCGAAGGCCACTTCCCCGCCGACAGTGGCGACACCAAACGCGTTTCCGTAATGGGCGATGCCGGCCACGACTCCTGCCAAAAGTGAGCGGTTGCGGCGGCCGTGCTCGGGATGGTCTAAAGAACCGAAACGCAGACTGTTCAATGATGCAACTGGCCGCGCGCCCATGGTGAAAATATCGCGCAGGATGCCCCCAACGCCCGTTGCAGCTCCCTGAAAAGGTTCGATGAATGACGGGTGATTATGAGACTCGACCTTGAAGGCAGCGCACCACCCATCGCCAACATCCACGACGCCGGCATTCTCACCCGGCGGCACTATCACCCTTTCACCGGTGGTGGGCAGGCGGCCCAAGTGAACTCGCGATGACTTGTACGAGCAATGCTCCGACCACATCACGGAGAAGATACCCAGTTCGACCAGGGATGGTTCGCGACCCAGAACTGATTTTATGCGTTCGAATTCTTCACTGGTGAGGTTGTGGGCGGAGACTATTTCAGGGGTAATCATTCGCAGCTTCTTACTTCATCACTTGGTAGAAATGAGTTTGTCTATGGCCGCGGTCAACTCTTTGGGCTTAACGCGCCCGAAGTGACGGTACACAAGCTCACCCTGAGAGTTATAAAGAAAAGTAGCAGGCAGGGCGCCACCCCAATTCTTATCGATGGCATTAATTACAAGATCCGGATCGGAGACATTCAAGAGGAAGTTCGGCATCGTGGCGTCCATCTGTCGCAGGAACGCCGGTACGCCAGTATCGATCTCGGAGGGCTCGTCAAGCGAGACTGCAATAAACTCGAGGCCTTTCGGCCGGTAATGTTTGTCTATCTCAACCAGATCGGGAAATTCATCGCGGCAGGGATCGCACCAGGTCGCCCAGAAGTTTACAAGCAGCGGTTTGGGGCTGGCTGGATCGCGGCGTAGAAGGGCCATCATGCCCTGTGTGTCAATCTCGCGCACAGCAGTCTCGGGTTTGGCAGCGCCGGCATTTAAAGACTGGGCCGGCGCCGCCAGATTCGAGACCAATATGCACATACTGGCTGCCAGAAGAAAGGCTGCTCGCAGGCGCATCATCTGGTTAAGCACGCTTGATTACGCAACCAAAGGCGTTGGCGGTTGCGCGTGTGACAGCCTTGCCGGCAAGCGTGGCATCAACGGCATCACGAAGATCGTTAGCGTTGACCTGTGCAGCGGTACGACTGTTGTCGATACGACCGTGATAGACCAGTTTGTTGCTGGCATCGAGGAAATAAGCTTCAGGGGTGACCTTGGCGCCAAGCCGATCGGCAATCTTATTGCCGTGGTCCTTGAGGATTGGGAAGCTCAGGTTTTTCTGGGCAGCGTGGGCCTTGATCGCCTCGGGCGACTCAGTAACGTTGGGATTAATGCCAATCACCTGCACTCCCTGAGCTTTCAGATCCTGGGCAAGCTTTTCCATGCGCTCGTTATAATCCTGGACGACGGGGCATTGGACGGAAATGAAGATCAGCACAGCGCCATTTTTTCCTTTGAGCGAACTCAATGAATGTTCTTTTCCGTCAGCGTCCGGGAGAGTGAAATCCTCGACTATTGAGCCAATAGCCGGGGCGGTCACCGTATCGTTCTCGTCAGCATGGGCGCCGGCAACAGCGACAACACCGGCAAAGACTAGCACCATGGCAAGCATGAGCGAGACAAGATTCAACTTCTTCATAAACAGAAAAACTCCTTTCGCGAGCGGGTGGAAATTGGAAGTGAAGATTAGCAGTCAGCGACAACGTGTGGCAAGCCAGCAGCGTGGCGTGGCGCCACGTGGCGCATCATGTCAGGTTGCGTTCCGGACCTTAGAAAAGCCTCTCAAAATGATCGGAACTATCGTATCGGGTTGCGTTTTGGGCCGTAGAAAAGCCTCTCAAAACAACTTAAAGGCTACACTTATGATTGTCTGAAGTCTGTGCGTTCAGGTGAGTTTTTAGTGAGGACCGAACGCAACCTGGACAGGATGCGCCACGCCGCTTAGCATCAACTCTCGCCTTCTTCGGCACGCTGCTTCGCGGCGGCGGCGACTGCGCTCAAACGTTGGACCTTCTGGGCAAAACTCTCGCCCGGCACTGGTCCAGTGTCTACCACACCACAGTAGGTCGACCTCTTCATTAGAGTCCTGTCGGCCTGGCCTGTCGGCTTATGCGCAGGAGGAGCGCTGGGTGCACTCGGTGGCTGCGGAGCGGCAGGTTGAGATTCAGCCACTTCCGGCTGAGGACTTACTGAGGCACTCGGCGCTGCTTCAACTTCACCTCCACCTTCTTCAGCTCTCTGTTTAGCGCCGGCGGACACAGCTTTCAAACGTGCCACCTTCTGTTCGAATGTCTCTCCCGGTACAGGACCGGTGTCGACAACACCGGCGTAAGTGGAACGCTTGAACAACTGGCGATTCGGTTCAGCTCCAGCCTTTGGCTTGGGCACAGAGGGGGCAGGCGCGGCAGGTTTCGCAGCAGGCGCTGCGGTCGATGACTTTGCGGGAGGTGCCGGGGCCGCCGATGGTTTGGCTGCGGCCGCTTTAGCCGGGGCATGCCCCTGCTCCTCGCTTGTTTCGATCATAACAAAGACACCGCGTTCGTCTTTCTTGATTATCGGCAAAGTACCGCCGGCGGCTTCGAGCAGAGCCGTTAATTCAGCCTCGACAAAACGACTTTGCTTGTGCGGATCGCGAACGTGGCCCAGTGGCGGTCCCATATAAAGCGTCTTACAGGTCTGGCACTTAAACAGCACGTCATCGCCCCGAAGGTGGATCTCCGCAGCTTCACCTGCTGTGCGCAACTGTTTGAGATGACCGTTGCAGAGTTTCTTCTTTTCGTTTCTTTCGTTGCAGACAGTCTGGGCGTTCGTGATGCGCTTTGGCACGGCCGCCGCGGCATTAGTGGTAGCCGCAACGGGCTGGTCGCCGGCTTTGTTGACGGGGGTTGCTGACATAGACTTTTGTGCTGCTTTCGCAAGAGATACAGTGCGGTTGAATCTTACCGACTTATTGAAACGTCCGTCAAATATTCAATTGTTGCGCTACGAGCTAATAAAGGAACGAAAGAACGGCGAGATGAAAAACCACCACGAGAAGATCATTCTGAAAACAACTCGCCGGCGGGTTTGGCTTGATCACGACCGGCCGTTGTTGGTCCGGACGACAAGAATGAGTACGTTGTCTACCACGCGTGGGATCGGACGATGAAGGTCAGGCAGATGTGCATCGACAAACTGGTGTGGACGTCTGCGGGACCGCGTTGCGCCGGGCCAACATTCCGCCCACAGACCGCGGCCATAGAGCTTTCAAGAACTGCACGAAAGGGCGACAAGAGTTCTGAATGTGCCTTCGTTTTTAGTCCTGTCGGCGCATTGGACTTGCCTAGAAAGGTTGACAAGTAGGTATGACCAATGGTAATACCCCTGAACATGAGTGTTGCTAAAGTTACGATTTCGATTGAAGAGTCTCTCCTCAAACGCATTGATCGATTGGTGAGATCCAATGTTTTCCCCAATCGCAGCCAGGCTATCCAGGAAGCTGTTGAAGAGAAAGTCTCGCGCTTAGACAAAACACGGTTGGCACGAGAGTGTACTAGACTGGACCAAGCATCCGAGCAGGCGTTTGCGGATGAAGGACTAGCTATAGAGAGAGAAGAATGGCCCGAATACTGAGGGGGGACATATATTGGGCTAATCTTGATCCCATACAGGGCAACGAGCAACAGGGGCGTCGGCCTGTGCTGATTTTGAGTCATGAAGTCTTCAATGATCGATCCGGAACCGTGATTGCAGTGGCGATCACAAGCCAGCCTCAAAGAGCTGGGTTCCCGCTAACACTAGAATTATCCTCAAAGACGTTACCAAAACAGTCGTGGGTGAAGATTAGTCAAATTAGAACCTTATCGGTGAAGCGACTCGGGAAGAAACTCGGTAAAGCCACCGAGGAAGAGATTGAATTGGCAGTCGAAGGGCTTAACGAGATCATCGGCACCTAATACTCACTCCAGACTTGTGGCGGGATGGGCTGTAGTAAGTGAGTCACGCTGGCGGTCGCTACGTATCTTTATCAGAGCCAGAACGGAAAGATATAAGGCAAGGATCACCAGTGCCGCAGCCGCAATCGCATTCACCAGCTCTATGTCCAGTTGGCCGGAGGCGATCTTCGTCGCCCCTACGTTACCGATGACAAGCCCGATCAAAGCCCACAATGTAATCACCAGGACGAAAATCATCGGCAGTAGCGTGAACCCGATCCGCTTGCGGGCCTTATAAAGCCACACCGTAACGGCCAGTAAGGTGAGCGCGGCAAGCAACTGATTCGAAGCGCCAAAGAGGATCCAGAATTTCGTCCAGGAGTTTGGCGGCGCATAACTTATGAAATAGAAAGGCAGGGCGATGGTCAGTAGGGTTCCCGTCAACGCTCCCAGCCTGCCGCGCCAGGAGAAGAGTTCTTGAACAATGTAGCGCCCGAGTCGCGTGCACACATCAAGCGTGTCGAAAACAAACGTCGAGAATGCCATCGCTCCAAAAGTTATAGCAAACGCCAGTTTATCCTCACCGATGATCAGCGTGAGAAACTGGCCAATTCCATTTCCATAGATCGTTCCGGGCGCCCTGCCGCTGAGAGCGTCCTGGGCCACGATCATCACCGTCACCAACGCAATCATCGCCACAAAGCCCTCAGCCAACATTCCTCCGTAACCCACCGGTTGAATGTGAGACTCACGATCGATCTGTTTTGAGGTCGTCCCGGAACAGACAAGTCCATGAAAGCCCGAGCAGGCGCCGCACGCTATGGTGACAAACAGAAACGGGAAGAGCGCCCCCGTCATTCCACCTGCGTCAAATGACTTAAAGGCCGGCTGCTGGATTTCGTAGCCACCAAACAGGATACCGATAATTCCCAGGGCCAGCGCGGAGTAAAGAATGAAGCCGCCGAGATAACCGCGCGGTTGTAAAAGCGCCCAGACGGGAACCATCGAAGCTACACAGCAATAGAGGAGAATCAGTAAGCCCCAGGTCTTGTGATCGAGAACGAAGAGGTTCGAGTAGATCGTTCCCACCCAGGACATCGCGAAAGCAGCCGGAACGAAAATCAGCGTTGCCAGCCAGAGTGGTGGCTTTAAAAACCGCTGGACCAATCCAAGAACAATCGAGAGCAGCAGATACAAGACGCTTGCGATAGCAACTGCGCCACCAGGGTTGAAGGTGACGGCCGTGGCTTTCAGCTCTTCCGACCCGGCAACAAATGTTCCAGCAGTAATGTCTGCGAATGCGACTATCACGTAGAGCAGCGCGATCCAGATGAAAGCCATCAGCGCCCGACCAGCCCGTGTTCCCAGATGCTCGCGTGCAATCTCGGCAATAGAGGTGGCGCCATGACGGACCGAGGCGACGAGGCTGGAAAAATCATGAACGGCGCCAATTAATACCACCCCGAAGCCAATCCAGAGGAGACAAGGCAACCAGCCAAAAGCCTGGCAGGCGAGGATCGGCCCCGCAATTGGACCCGCAGCAGCTATGGCAGAAAAGTGTTGACCAAAAAGATAGAAAGGTTTGGTGGGAACAAAATCAATGTTGTCGTTGACCTGGTGCGCAGGCGTCACACGGCTGTCATCGAGTTGGAACTGCCGGGCAAGCCACCGGCCGTAAAGCCGGTAAGCCGAAACAAGCAGTACGACAAAGCCGATTGCGAGAAGCGTCAAACTCACCTTTTTCTGAACCCCATTCCTGAGTTTTATCCCTGGTCCTCATCTCCGGCTTCCGTCGTTACGCCCATCACTGAACCAACTACTCCCAGAAACATTCCCGCCAAAATGAGGAGTACGCCAAACAGAGACCGGCCATGCTGCTCTGCTCCCGCGGTGAATGCCGCGCCAACCACACCTTGAACACCGATGTCGTGCGGTACGGTAAACAGTCCGACCGCGAGCATCAGAAATCCGAGAGCGGCAATTTTGAGCATGAAAGGAGTGCGGCTGGGACGGCCCATCTTCAATCCGATCTCACTTCGCGTGTAACCGTAGGCCAGGTAAACCGATAGGCCTAGCACCAGCCAGCCAATGAAACGCCACCACGTATCGGCAGCCAGGTAGTACATCAGGAAGATGCAGGAGCCGGCGCCAAGCATGGGAAGCAACCAGGCGCCAAAAGGCACGCGAAAAGGTCTGCGACGATCGGGGTCCTTCAAGCGCAGGATTGGTATTCCGAGACAGACCAGCATGAAAGCAAACAACGTCCCGATGTTGGTTAAGTTCAACATCTCTTCGATGTTTGCGAATGCTGCTATACCACCGACAAAGATGCCTGTGAGAATGGTTGTTACGTGCGGAGTTTTGAAGCGCGGATGGATACTCGCAAAAACGGGGGGTAGCAGTCCGTCGCGCGCCATTGAAAAGAAGATGCGCGGCTGGCCCATCTGAAATACCAGCAGCACCGCCGTATGGGCCACCACTGACCCGAAAGCAACGATTGTTTGTGGCAGCGTCACCCCGGCCGGGGCAACGTAGTCAAGAGCCATAGTGAGGGCTTCGGCCTGGCCCGAGGAGGAGACGCGCTGGAGTTCCGTGAAAGGAATGAGTCCCGTAAAGGCCGCGGCGACGACTATATAAAAGAGCGTGCAGACCACCAGTGAACCAATAATCCCAATGGGAAGATCCCGAGCTGGGTTTTTGGTCTCTTCAGCTACCGTTGAGACCGCATCGAATCCTATGTAGGCGAAGAAGACCAGCGCCGCACCTGCGAAAGTACCACTCCAGCCCTGGGGTTGAAATGGACGCCAGTTTTCGGCCATTTGGGAAGGCGGAACGAAATAGAGAGCGACGCCAACAAAGAACACCAGCACAATTACCTTAACTGCGACCATGCCCGCATTGAAATTGGCCGACTCTCGTATCCCCCAGACCAACACGACCGTGAGCAGGGCAACAATTCCGAAGGCAAGAAAATTGAAGATGATTGGGATGCCAAACAACTCGGGCGCCGTGCCGAAAAGTTGCGCATACTCAGCAGGATTCTCGCTCGCCAGGAGCATCGCCGAGCGATAATCAGAAGCAAGCCAACGGGGAAAAGGTATTCCCAAATTGTGCAGAAGTTTATGAAAATATTCTGCCCAGCTAATCGCCACGGCAACATTACCGATGGCATATTCAATGATTAGATCCCAACCGATGATCCAGGCCACGAGCTCTCCCATCGTTGCGTACGAGTAGGTGTAAGCCGAGCCTGAGATCGGGACCATCGACGCAAATTCAGCGTAACAGAGCGCTGTAAACCCGCAGACGAGGGCAGTAATCATAAAGGACAGCATGAGCGAAGGGCCGGCGCCGGGACGACCTGCTAAAGGATCGCCGGCTGCCGCCGCTCCGACCGTCGCAAAGATTCCTGCGCCGATAATCGCGCCAATGCCGATCAGCGTCACATTGAAAGCCCCCAGAGTGCGCTTCAGCGAAAATTGGGGCCCACCAGCAGTCGTCAGGATTTCACCAATTTCCTTCGTGCGAAAGAGTCCTCGAAGCAAGGTTTTCTGCCTCCGAATTTTTAATATAGGTCGAGCGTCTGGCTTGCGCCCCGGATTGAAAGAAATGCGTGCGGAGTTTGGCACGGATTGCAGAATCACGTAAAGAAAAAATACTGATGAATCGAAAGCCACAGCCTGGGGGGTCTTTTTTTGCCTTTTTAGTTGCGCCTTGTTAGACTCCGCGACACGTCACCGCATTTCACCTCCGGCACTGCCAGAGTCCATGAACGGCGTCATAAAGAGCTCGAGAGCCTTAATTTTCGGAGACGTTATTCATGTATCCGTTCCGCAACATTCTTTTTCCTACTGATTTCACCGCCCACGCTCGGGCCGCACTTAAATATGCGGCGGCTTTCGCCCGCAGTGGTTCTGGCCGGGTGGTCCTTTTTAGCGTGCAAAGCGCCAGCGTGCCAGCAAATCTTTTGACCTTGCCCGAGCATGTGTTTGAGGATCACGAGAACCGTTGGCTGTTGCAGCTTAGGGGCGAAGTGAAGGATCTGCTTGCCGATCCTCTCTTTGATGGCCTGGAGGTTGAGCCGGTAATTGTCGAGGGCGAACCGGCCGACGAGATTGCGCGTGCCGTACGCGAATACGATATCGATCTCGTTACCGTAGTCACGCATGGGCGGAAGGGGCTATCGCGAGCTTTATGGGGTTCGACTGCCGAAGAGATTATCGCTGAGGCCCCTTGTCCGGTTCTCACCATCCGGCCGCCTCAGCACGATTTTGTCGAGCACCGCGGCAGCCATAGTGAGATCCGTTTGAATCGGGTATTGCTTGCGACCAATTTCCGCCCTTCATCGGCAGCGGCAACCCACGTCGCCCGCCAGCTTGCGGAGCGAACCGGGGCGGAACTCCATGCTCTTTATGTAATCGGCGACTACATCGAACAGATCTCGGTGATGTTCCCGGAGGGTGGCTTAACCGCCTTATCGCGCGTGCGGAGCTATGTTCAGGAGAAGATGCGACAGCTCATTCGTGACGATGGTGCACGCACGGTAACTCACGTCGCCGAAGGCCGGCCGTATGCAGAGATCGTGAGACTTGCGGCTGAGAATGATGCCGACCTGATTGTGATCGGAACAAGCGTCCATGCGTCATTAGTCGGAGGGACGCCGGTTCTAGGTTCCGAGATTGAGCGGGTAGTAAGAAATGCTCCCTGTCCGGTCCTCTGCGTTCCCCCGAGCAAGGTGCTGACTCCAGTACCGGCACTTGTAACCCAGCCAGTACCACAAACTTAAAATCCACCCGTGGCCTGTAAGTTCCAGAGCGACATGGGAGCGTTGAGTTGGTCAAGCGCAGGTTTTAGGGCAACGCACAGTACGCAACCTGACAGGATGCGACACGTCGGGCCAGGTGGACCCGGTTTTATTTCGAAGCCTCGGTTGGCAGGCCGGCGTCCCGCCAGGCTTCATAACCACCAAGGAGGGCTGCTGTATTGTTGATGCCTTTTGTTCTGAGGGTGACCGCCGCACCGGCGCTCGTTTGTTCGGCCGGTCAAGAACAATAGGTAACGATGACTTTGTCACGCGGTAGTTCATCAGCGCGTTCGAGCACCTGATTGGTAGGAATCAGCCGCGCCCCTTTAATGTGACCCTGCTTATAAGAGGCTTCGTTGCGCACATCGACGATAAATGCCTCGCCTTTGCTAATCAGATTCTGAAGCTCGATCACCGTCATGCGGCGCACCCCGTCGGGATGAGCCTTCGTTTTCGACGGGGCTTGTGCGGGGGTCGAATCGGCCGTCTTGGTTCCGGTTGAGGTTTCGGTCGAGCTACAGGCCGCCAACAGAAGGGTGGCAGCAACGACAACCAGAAAATTTGAGATACGGTGCATCAAGTCCTCACTGGTGAAAAGTCGACCCTCTAATTTGTTCCTTCAAGCCCACTTTTGTCAAATTTCACTTTTCCCGTCTGGTTCGTGGATCACTTTTTGGACACCAACAAAAACGCTCGATCCACGAAATAATGCTACAAGAAGGAACCAGGGGCATCCCTCAGTTCTCCGTCACTTCCTCAAACCCTGCCTCCAATAGTGCGTCATAGCCTCCGAGGACGGCTGCTGCGTCCTTAATACCCTTCTCATTCAGTGTTCGTACCGCACCGGCACTTGTCTGTTCGGCGGGTCAAGCGCAATAGGTGGCAATCAATTTGTCCTTAGGCAATTCATTGATGCGCCGGCCGATTTCGTCGACCGGAATGAGGATCGCACCCTTTATATGTCCCGCCCGGTAGGCTCGTTCAGCTCTGACATCAACCAGGATCGCTTTCCCATTCTTGAGCGCCTCGCGCAACTGAGTAGCGGTAATCCGGCGAATTCCATCTTTTGCCTGGGACCCGAAGCTAATGGGCGCGAGCACGGTTTCCCGAGCATCAGCCGGCATAGCTCCAAGGGATACAAAATTTGAAATAGTAAAAATTATTAGAAGCAGCATTCCTTAGTTCTCCTGAAGTTCGATTAGTAACGTATCATCCAATATTTTTGCACCGAGCGCAAAGATCACCGCAGATGATTAGTGCCCCAAAATATGATCCAAAACTCAACCGACCGACCTTTGTGCTGGTTCCTGTGGTTTCGTGGATCACTTTTTTGATCGCACGGCCGAATTCCGGTCAAATAATTGAACCTGGTCGTCACTCATCATGGAGCAAGGTAGAGTTTTCGTCCAATCCACTGGACCCCGCCACCTTTTTGTAGTGTTCTGCGCTTTAGAGCTCCGAGCCATGATATAGTTTTCGCTCGTCAAAAGCCTCCCGGGAGCTTGCAGAAATGATCGAGGAATCAAGGACCCAGACCGTCAAGTGGGCCAAGGTCATCGACAATACGCGCTGTATCGGTTGTCATGCTTGCACTACTGCCTGCAAGTCTGAAAATCTCGTTCCCCTCTCAGTTAATCGTACTTACGTCAAACACGTCGACGTTGGCTTTTTCCCTCAGGCCCGCCGCGCGCATCAGGTTACACGCTGTAACCAGTGCGCTCACGCTCCCTGTGTCGTCGCCTGTCCGACGACGGCTATGTTTAAGCGGCCGGACGGTATCGTCGATTTTGACAAGTCAATATGCATCGGCTGCAAAGCTTGCATGGCCGCCTGTCCGTACGACGCCATCTTCATCAACCCGGAGGACCATTCGGCTGAGAAATGTAATTTCTGTGCCCATCGCATCGATATGGGACTCGAACCTGCGTGTGTTGTTGTCTGTCCCACGCAGGCCATTCTCATCGGCGACATGAACGACCCGGACGCCTATGTGGCACAGATCGTGAACCGCGAAGCTGTTACTGTACGACGTCCGGAAAAGGAGACCCTGCCAAAACTTTTTTACAAGGGAGCTCATCAAGCCACCCTTGACCCGCTTGCCGCCCGGAGGCCTGAGGCAGGGCTGTTCATGTGGAGCGAGCAGCAGGAAGATAGCAGCCATGTCGTTTCCGGCAATGCAAACTATAACAACACCTCCGCCGCGGCCCTCCTATCCTACGATGTGGCCCATGCGATTCCCTGGGATTGGAAAGTAAGCCTCTACACCTGGACCAAGGGTATTGCGGCCGGCGCTTATCTGGTGCCGCTGTTACTGGTCTTATTTGGGTTCCTCGATGCCGAAAGCACGATCTGGCTATGGGTTGCGCCGATGCTGGCCGGCGCCTTTCTTGCTTTGACCGGAGCGCTCTTAATCCTTGACCTTGAACATCCGGAAAGATTTCATCTTATTTTTACGCGACCACAGTGGCGCAGTTGGCTGGTAAGAGGCGCGTTTATCATTGCCGCTTACACGCTGGTCCTCCTGCTGCATTTCATCGGGAGCTGGACTGGCTCTATTTCTTTGCAAAGATGGTTGATGATTCCAGGCTTACCCCTCTCGATCTTAACGGCGGTCTACACGGCCTATCTGTTTGCTCAGGCCAAGGCGCGAGACATGTGGCAGAACCCTTTGCTGCCACCGCATCTGCTCGTGCAAGCGTTGCTGGTAGGGTCCGCAGCATTGCTTCCTTTTGGCACAAGATTCGAACCCGAAATAGTAATTCCACTCTTGTGGCTCGTAGCGCTCACTAGCCTCGCACATCTTCTGATGATCTGGGGCGAAGTATCGCTAACACATGCGACGGCGCATGCGCGCGTGGCAATTTGGGAGATGGTCCATGGCCGGTACAAGAGCGACTTCTGGATTGGGATAGTGCTCTCCCTTCTGGGCGGAGCGCTCTCCTGGCTGGCAGTCCTTGACGTTGTCAGTATGTCTTTTGGAGTCGCCGCCGCACCGATGGCTCTGATTGGCGTGATGCTTTACGAGAATGCGTACGTGCAAGCCGGACAGTCGGTACCCTTGGCTTGATTGTGCGGTAAGTAGCGTTCGGATTAAGGCGACTAAAGAGTAAAATCTTTCAATCGTTATGAGTTCAAAGACTGAAGCTACAATCGACGACCTCTACCGCGTCGCTGAAAACGGCAAAGCCGAAATCGTAAACGGAGAACTAGTACTCATGTCCTCCATCGGAGGAGTACCCGGCCGCGCTGCCGGAGCAATCTATATCAGCCTGCACAACTATGAACGACTTGCGGGGGGAGGTTATGCCTTTCCTGACAATGTAGGGTTCATCGTGGATCTTCCCAACCGGCGTTCCTTTAGCCCCGATGCTGCTTTTTACAAGGGCGAACTAAGGGGTGGTATGTTTCTTGAAGGCGCGCCTGTGTTTGCAGTTGAAGTACGTAGTATCGATGACTATGGTCCAGCCGCCGAAGCACGATTGGCCCAGAAACGTTCTGACTACTTCGCCGCCGGTGCTTTGGTCGTATGGGATGTCGATGTGCTGGGTGAGAGAGTCGTACGGGTCTACCGGAAGAGCGAATCGGATAATGCAACTGTCCATCGCGACGGCGAAATTGCCGAAGCCGAACCTGCGGTGCCAGGCTGGACTATGGGAGTGGGTGAGATCTTGAATAGCTGAAATAATCTGTTGGTGCCTTCACAGGTCTTAGTGTCAAACGACGTCAAAACGCAGTTCTTACAACTAGATCGTAAATTCGCAACTAAGCACTTTCAGCAATCTGTTGTCCAATGAAAACTGAAGAACCTAACGAACGCGTCAGTGCCGCCCGCGAACAAACCGAAGCGCGCGGCGAGACGTTCTATCCCGGGCCCAGCCGCGTTCATCTTGCCGCTTTTCCACCCAAAGAACGGTGGGACGATTGGGTTGAACTCGATCCGCAAGCCTGGCCGCAACGCAAAGAGCGGCACTTTCATCTCGTCCCAACTACCTGTTTCAATTGTGAATCAGCATGCGGCCTGCTCGCTTACATCGACAAGATCACCGGTGAAGTCCAAAAGTTCGAAGGCAATCCCGAACACCCTGGTTCGCGCGGTCGCAATTGCGCCAAAGGTCCCGCAACACTCAATCAGATAACCGACCCTGATCGCATTCTTCACCCACTCAAGCGCAGTGGTAAACGAGGCGAAGGCAAATGGGTGCAAGTCAGTTGGAATGAAGTGCTGGACGAACTTGCGCTCCGCATTCGTAATGCGATCATCGAGGACCGGCGTCAGGAGATCATGTATCACGTCGGCCGCCCGGGTGAAGATGGATTCACCGAACGCATTCTCGCTGCATGGGGCATAGACGGCCATAACTCGCATACAAATATCTGTTCCTCGAGCAGCCGCGAAGGCTACCAATTATGGATGGGACTCGATCGGCCCAGTCCCGATCATGAGAACGCTAATGTCATCTTTCTGATTAGCGCGCATCTCGAATCCGGTCACTACTTCAACCCGCATGCTCAACGTGTAATCGAAGGCAAATCCAGGGGGGCGAAGCTGATCGTGTTTGACACGAGGCTTTCAAATACAGCCACTCATGCCGACTACTGGGTATCGCCATTTCCCGGTTCAGAAGCCGCAATCCTGCTTGCCATCTCCAACTACCTGATCCAACACAGTCTCTATAATCGTGAATTCGTGCGACGCTGGTGGAACTGGGAAGAATTTCTCGCCACCGAGCACCCTCAGGTCGCATCCACTTTCGAGAACTTTGAGCTCATCCTGAAAGATCTCTACAAGTCATACACATTCGAGTTTGCCGCCCAGGAAGCGCGGGTTGAGGCGCATCAACTCGAAGAGATAGCGAAGGTGGTAGCCACCGCAGGAACTCGCTTGAGTACTCATAATTGGCGGAGTGCCTCATCAGGCAATAGCGGCGGATGGCAGGTGGCCCGCTGCCTTTTCATGCTGAACGCCTTAATGGGAGCAATCGCAACAGAGGGAAGCGTTTATCCAAATGCCTGGAACAAATTTGTGCCGCGCCCGATCTACACGCCACCTCATCCGCAGATGTGGAACGACGTTACGTGGCCCAAAGAGTACCCGCTTTCCATGAATGAGCTGTCATTTCTGCTTCCGCACCTGCTGAAAGAAGGACGTGGAAAACTTGATGTCTACTTTACCCGCGTTTACAACCCTGTCTGGACCAATCCGGATGGTTTTTCGTGGATCGAAGTACTGACGAACGAAGATCTGGTGCGCACTCACATTGCGCTGACGCCAACGTGGAGTGAGACGGCATTTTTTGCCGACTACGTTCTGCCAATGGGTCTCGGTTCCGAGCGACACGATCTGCATTCTTATGAAACCCATGACTCCCAATGGTTGGGCTTTCGTCAACCCGTGCTGCGCGCCGCCCGGGCTCGTGCTGGTGAAGAGATCAGCGACACTCGCGAAGCAAATCCCGGAGAAGTATGGGAAGAAAACGAATTCTGGCTTGAGTTGACCTGGCGGATCGATCCCGATGGAAGTCTCGGCATCAAGCAATACGTAGAATCAAAAAAGAATCCGGGTACGCGCTTGAGTGTCGACGAGTATTACGCCTGGATCTTTGAGAACTCTGTTCCCGGTCTGCCAGAACGGGCAGCAGCCGAGAATCTTAAGCCGCTGGAATTCATGCAACGTTACGGGGCTTTTGAAGTACAGAAGAAGATAGGGGCTCTTTATGAGGAACCTGTCCCGCCCGCCGAAATTGTAGACGCCCGCCAGGACCAATCTGGTCGCGTCTATACCAACGCTCCTAAACCGTCCTCACCGAACATTGTGCCGGTCCCTACGCCAGATCCAGATCCTGACGGGCGGCGCCTTGTAGGACTCAATATTGAAGGGACGCTAAGAAGAGGGTTCCCAACACCAAGCGGGCGTCTCGAATTCTATTCTTCAACTCTTGCCAATTGGGGCTGGCGCGAGGTGGCAATCCCTACCTACATAAAGAGTCACGTTCATCCGGATAATCTGGCTTCGGATCAAACCATCCTGATCTCGACGTTTCGGCTGGCGATGCAGATCCACACTCGCAGCGCCAATGCTAAATGGTTAAACGAGATCGCGCATACAAACCCGCTCTGGATTCACCCCTCGTTCGCAAAGCGCATCGACGTGCGCACTGGCGATCTTGTGCGCGTGGAAACTGAAATCGGGCATTTTGTTGTGCGGGCCTGGGTGACGGAGGGAATCAGGCCCGACGTTGTCGCCTGTAGCCATCATATGGGGCGTTGGAAAACGAATGAACAGGGCGCCCAACAACTGATGGCCACGGTGGCTCTGGACCACACAGAGAACAACTGGGGGCTGAAGCGCGAGAAAGGGGTCGAATCCTACAAGTCAAAGGATCCTGACACCCTGCGTATTTGGTGGACTGATGCTGGAGTACATCAAAATCTCACGTTCCCCGTGCATCCGGATCCTGTTTCGGGAATGCACTGCTGGCATCAAGCGGTAAGAGTCAGGAAGGCAGAGCCAGAGGATAAATACGGTGATGTTTCGGTTGATACAGATAGTGCTCACGCCGTTTATAAAAAGTGGTTGGCTCAGACCCGTCCCGCTGACAAATACTCACCCGATCATACGCGCCGTCCTTACTGGATGCTCAGGCCGTTAAAGCCCGCCCGCGAATTCTACCGGCTTCCGGAAAACTCTCAGCCCGACGGCGATTGACTGATTGACGCCTGCTCACTCCTAAACCCAGTGTTTGACGCTGTTTAACCCGTGTCGAATATGGAAAGGATCTTTAATTGGCCCTTTTCACGGCATGTAGAGAACACGGGCAACTCTTCGATGGGCTTCCAAAAAACTCAGATCTTCAGATTCAACATCCATCGAGAACCAAACTTTTTAGGAGAGTGAGATAACTATGATACGCAGGCTTGGCATGACTTTCGCACTGGCCCTCGCAATGTTCGCCACCAGCACATCGGCGCAGGCGGACTCGTTCCAACTTACCGGAATCAATACCGGTGTTACAGCGACGGTCACAATCACTCAATTAACCGGTGGCTTGTTGACATTTACAATAACCAACACTTCCACTGGTGCAAACACCGGTACAGTCACCAGCATCGGCCTTGACCTTCCTGGCACGATCGCGGGCCCTTTCACTTTGGTCAGCTCTTCCAACCCCAATTACCGGTTGGAAACCAACATCGATGGGAACGCGTCAGGAATTAACACAGTTTTTGAAATTGCTTTGTTGACGGGACCCAACTTCGACGGTGGTGGCAATCCCAATAACGGCATCCTTCCTGGAGAAAGCGCCACGTTTTCCGTCTCGGGTAATTTTGCTGGTTTAACACAACAGCAAATTGCTCAGGGCTTGTTCCTGCGCTTTCAGAACGTCAACGGTGACGATAGTGACGTCGCCAGATGTACCACATGCGCTCCCCCACCTGAGATTCCTGAACCGGCAACGATGGCTTTGCTCGGCACCGGTCTCGCAGGACTTGCCGCTTCAATTCGCCGAAGACGAAGAGCGGGTCGTGAATAGCTAGACCTCGAGCGTGCTCCTGCTTGAGTTTGGCCAGCGCTTCAAGTGCAAGAAGCCGGAATGAAGGGTAACTCCTTTATTCCGGCTCTTTTTTTGTCCAGTCACCCTTGACCGCCTCCCTTAAGAGTTAAATTCGGCCTGAGCAATTGCCAGTACCCTGACTTTTGCGCGATGATGGCAACAAGAAAGGAGTTCAACCATGTTCTTCAAACAATTCTACTTAGCTTGTCTTGCGCACGCTTCCTATCTTATCGGCTCGGACGGAGAAGCCGCGGTCGTTGACCCTCAACGGGACGTCGATCAGTACATTGCAGAGGCTGAAGAACAGGGACTGAAGATTAAGTATGTGATCGAGACGCATCTCCATGCTGATTTTGTCAGTGGCCACCAGGAACTGGCGGCCCGGACTGGCGCTGAGATAGTGTTTGGAGCAAAGGCAGGGGCTACTTTTTCTCACCGTGCGGTTCAGGATGGGGATGAACTCAGAATTGGCAAAGTAGCGTTGCGCGTTCTGGAGACACCGGGACACACTCCGGAAGGTATTTGCGTACTGGTGACCGACACTGAGGTTTCCGACCAACCGCAAAAAGTACTTACAGGGGATACGCTCTTTATCGGTGACGTTGGTCGGCCTGATCTGGCAGGCTCGAGAGGCTACACTCCCGAGATGATGGCGGCGATGCTCTACGAGAGTCTTCATCAGAAGATCTTGCCGCTCGCCGACAATGTTGAGGTCTATCCGGCGCACGGGGCAGGATCGATGTGCGGCCGCAATATCTCAAAGGACACTTCATCGACGATTGGCGAGCAGCGCAAGTTTAATTACGCGCTAAAACCAATGAGCCGCGATGAGTTTGTCCAATTGATGATTGCGAATCTGCCGGAGGCTCCGGCCTATTTTTCGCAGGACGCCGAGATCAATAGGAGCGGTGCTTCGCCACTCGACACACTGCCCCGGCCCGCCGCTCTTTCTGCTGAGGAAGTCTTCAAACTCAATGACGGAGCCCATGTAATTCTTGATGTGCGTTCCGCCTCCGAATTTGGTGCGAGTCATGTTCCTGGCGCCATTAACATCGGTCTGGGTGGTCAATTCGCGATGTGGGCCGGCTCGCTTATATCGTTGCAAGCCCCCATTATCATCGTCGCCGAATCAGAGTCGAAACTCGACGAAGCTGTTATTCGTCTTTCACGCGTAGGCATTGAGAATGTGAAAGGGTTTTTGAACGGCGGCATCGATGCCTGGACTAAGGCCGGACTTGATATCGCGCGCGTCCCCCAGATATCGGTCGAAGACCTGAGAGATCTGATCGAAACGGGGTCCGAGGTTCAGATTCTTGACGTGCGCCGGCCTGCTGAATACGAAAGCGGTCATGCGCCCGCCGCCATCACCGCGCCGCTCTCAAGTCTGAGAGAGGACATCTCCTCGTTAAAACTTGATCCTGCTCGACAGACGGCCGTTCTTTGCGCCGGTGGTTATCGCTCGAGCGCAGCCACGAGTCTGCTCGAACAAGCAGGTTTCAAAAAGTTGCTCAATGTTACTGGCGGTACGAATGCCTGGATCAATGCCGGGTTTCCAGTCGAAGTCCCTGCAAGCAAAACGGCTGTCACAAGTTAGGCCGCGCGGCCTGTGACCCGCTGTCATTGACGTGTTTCTCTGCCTGCGTTTAGCATCGGAACTGTTCACCGTTTGGAACGCATAAATTTGGCAGAGGGTGCAACTATCGATCCCTTCACCTTCAAAGTTCTCATTAGCTTCGGAATCATTGTTATTGCTGCGGTCCATGGTTTTGGTGCGGCCTGGCTGGCAATCTGGATGCTCTTTCATCCTTACCATCCCGTCAAATTCCTGGGTGTAACAGTCTGGCCACAGGGGATGATTCCACGGCACCGACAGCGGCTGGCTCAATCCATCGGCAACGCAGTCGGCAATGAATTGGTCTCCCAGGAAACAGTTTTCAATGCTCTCTTCGAGACGAGTTTCTTTGAGCGTAAGGTTGAGGAGTTCGTCCTGGCTTATACAGAAGATCTGCTGAGCAGATCACACCCATCCTTTATCGATGCCCTACCCTCAGCCGCTCGGGGACCAATTCTAGACGCGGTCGCCGCCCTGCAACACCGGCTTGCCGAATATATTGCAGCAACTCTCAAGAGCGAGAAGACGGCTGAAGCGGTAGCCGGATTTGTGGACCGGCAGATCGAAGAACTATTGACGCGGCGACTCGACGAGACTATCAGCGCAGAGACTTTTGCGCAGGTGCTGCCTTTCGTGGAGGAGCGCTTCCGGCGGCTCGTTAAAGGTGAAGATTTTGAGAGGAAGGTTCGCCAGTTTGTATCCGATCGTCTGGATGAGCTGGCCCAAAGCAACGCAACGCTTGCCGATACCTTTACCCCTGACACAGTGGCTTTTATCAAGGAAAGAATAGACCAGCAGGTACCTCCGATTGTTCACCACCTCGCTGACATTGCCACGAGCCCAAACACGCGCAAACAAGTCGGAGCGCTGATCAAGCGTGAAGTGGACGATTATTATCAGCAACTCTCGCTCTTCAAAAAGATCTTCATTTCGCGCGAGCGTATTCATCACGAAGTTGACGAACTGATGATTAAAACGTTGCCGCAACGAATTGAAGAGTACCTGCGTGGACCTGCATTCGCGCAGGAGGCTGAGGCTTTTCTCAATTCGACCATTGATAACGTGCTTTCGCGCCCCCTGAACGAGATCATCGGTCAACTTGAGGCCGATAAGTTTGAACTAATAAAGAGACAGATATCGGATCGGATAGTAGAGTTGGCCAGCAGTCCCCAACTGAATGCGTCAGTGTTGGCCTACGTCGCAGACGCTTTCGAGCAGATTCGTCCGCAAACGCTCCAATCGGGACTCGAGCATCTCGGGGTTGATTCCGCTGAGAAGGTCAAAGCCTTTCTCACCCGAAGCCTGCACGGCATTCTGGCCAGAGAGGAGACAGCGCGCACAATCAACTTGATCATGAGCACCCAGATCGAAAAGTTGCTGGTAGCGCCGATCGGCACAATCGGGGAGCATGTACCTGAAGAATCACTGGCCAGGGCGCGAACTGCGCTGGTCGAGCGTATTACGGTGGCCTCTCGAGAACGTTTACCGGCAGCGATTGCGGAGTTTGATGTCGGCGGGTTGGTCCGCAAAAAGGTTTCAGACTATCCAATCGAGAAACTGGAGGAGCTGGTTTTGTCTGTGGCCGCTCATCATCTGAAGACGATTGAGATCTTTGGCGCTGTTATCGGTTTCTTTATTGGCGTCGGTCAGGCGATCTATTTTTGGATTACTTACAACCCGGAGGGGTGAGCGCCGGCGGTGTCCTCAAAGGATCCTGCGGGATTGCAGCAAACCGCCCAGATTTCTAGAGCCCAAGCAGAATAGGATCTGCACCTGCCTCGTTGAGAACCTGTATCAGTTCATTGAGATTGTCATAAGTCAACCAGCCAGGCGCTTTCAGGTGAACTGTCCTTTCAATGCGTTGCTCCAGCGGCACGGCAGAGGTGGCGTCAATTCCTTCTCTATAGATGTGATTTTCAGTTCGGATTCGAAATATTTGGTCCAGGTCAGCGCGCAGGTATCGAAGATCCGTCAGCAGTTATGCATTATGTTCCCGCGTACACGTTATGGTAATTTCTGGTTGACTTTCCGCGCATTACGGAATAAAGATTTGGCATTATCGAAAGGAGCTTACTTCCCCAATGACCTATGTAGTAGTGGAGTTATGTGTTGACTGTAAATACACCGACTGCGCTGCCGTTTGCCCGGTCGAGGCTTTTCACGAACTGCCAGACCGCCTCTATATCAACGCTGACACCTGCATCGATTGCGATGCGTGCGTTCCCGAGTGTCCTGTAGAAGCAATCTTCGCGGACACAAACGTGCCCGAGCAGTGGGCCCACTGGACTCAGATCAATATCGACGAAGCTCCACAGTATCCCGTTATCAGCCAGAAGATTCCTGCCCTTCACGGACCAACCTGTACCGGACCGGAAGAGTAGACAGGCGACAGCCACGACTTAAGAGGCGGGCCAACCGTGCCCGCCTCTTCGTGTGATAGAACGTCCCTCAATCGTTGCCGGCGACGCTTGGACGGGGACCCTGTAGCTGCTTCATCAACTCTGCCACCCCTGCTTCGAGTTGCCGGTCGCGATCTGCAAGATTATCTTCGGGCGAATTCTCAATCAGTATATCCGGCTGGACGCCGTAGTTCTCCATGTTCGTCCGTTTCGGATCTGCAAGATAAACTCCAACGCCGGGAGTGCGCACCGTCGAGCCGTCAATCAGACTGTAACTGCCTGTTCCGATAACCGCTCCCATAGTTGGTGTGCCGATTACTTTACCGAGTCCGAGGGCGCGGAATCCGGCGGGAAACATCTCAGCGTTCGAAGCCGAACGCCAATTCTGAAGCACCACCTTGGGTCCAAAGAATCCGGCAAAGGGTCGTCCGGCCGGTTCAGTACCACGCGGCTGCCAAACCTGATACTGCCTTTGGACCAGAATCGCAAGCAGTTCCTGTTCAATGTTGCCACCACCGTTCCAGCGTTGATCGATGACGAGCGCTTCCTTGTTTCGAAACTCGCGCACCTCCTTCTCGAATTTCCTTAGCGAGGGCTGGTTCATCGCCTGGATATGCAGATAACCAATGCGCCCGCCGGAAAGTTCGTCGACAACCTTACGACGCTCTTTTACCCAGCGCTCATAACGCAACTGACTAAAAGCACCTTGATTGACCGTTTCGATCCGCGCGTTCCAGGCGCCCTCATTCGTCGGTTTGCTGTTGAAGACCACTTCTGCCTTACGGTTCAGACGATTGTTGAGCAACTCCCAATAATTATCTCCAGCCCGCACCTCTTTGCCGTTAATCGAAATCAGGTAATCACCAGCGCTAACTCGCACCCAGTCTTTATCAGCCGGCCCGTCCTCGAAGATGTGGGTGACCCGGTATCGCCCGGCCGCGCTATCGGACTCCAGTTCCAGCCCGAGATAGCCCGTCGAGACGCCTCCTGCGCGACTACCTGGCGGTGGGGCGGCTCCCGTGTGCGAGGCGTTCAATTCCCCAATCATCTCATTGATTATATTGAGCAGTTCCTGGCGATCACCAACATACTGGACCAGCGGCTGATACTTGGCCCGCATAGTGTCCCAGTTGACTCCATGCATCTGCGGATCGTAAAAGCGATACTTCATTGTGCGCCAGGCATCGTCAAACATTTCGGCCCACTCAGCGGGGCGATCTACGCGTACCCGGACATTGAAGTTGATGCGCCGCCGTGGTCCATCTCCGCCCCGTGCTGCGGCAGCTGCCGCAGCCGACGCCCCGGCCGGCGCCGCAGGAATTGACACTGAATAGATACCGTCGCGTTCGCGGAAAAACAGAGTGCGACCGTCACGGGAGAAGTTCAGTTGTGAGATGCCGCCGCCAAAGAAGCCTCCTCCGGGCCCAGGTCCCCCTCCGCCGGTCGGCGGTTGTCCGGATGCAATACGCGTCAGTCGGCGGCCATCATCCTGAATCGAATAGATAACAGGAATGCTTCCCATACCCGCCGGCTCGGTTGTGACGAAAACTATTGTGCGGCTATCGGGCGCCACGCGGAAGCTGAGGACCGGGAACGGCATCCTCGTAACCTGGCGGGTACGTCGCTTTAGACCTGTCCAATCAACGTTAATCTCTTTCGGTGGCTGCCGACGTTCTGCCGGTGGTCCACGGCGCGGAGACGGCGCGCCCTCGGCCTGCTCGGCTGGCGGCGTTTGTGAAGTCTCAGGTTCGGCACGTTCTTCGGGATCATCCGGATCGCGCTCGAGGCGTTCCAGAGTCACCGAATATATCTGCACTGAAACGGGGGTATTACCGCCACTCGCTTCCATGCGCTGGAAGAATAGCTTGCGGCCATCGGGAGCAAACCACGGGTTGGCCTCATTGCTGGAATCGAACGTGATTTTGCGTGCTTCCTTTTCCTGGCCCGAAGCGGGAAGCATGTAAATATCCGAATTCCGCGTTACATCCGGCTTTGAGTAGGCCAGCCATTTGCCGTCAGGGGACCAAACAGGAGCGCCAAAGTTTCCAAACCGCGAAGAATCAAGCACGACCACTTGCCTGCCCTCGACATTGACTTTACGCAGCTTGTCATCCGAGGAGGTGAAGGCGATCTCCTTCGAATCGGGAGACCAGGCATAGGCAAACTTTAATGTGTCGAGATCGGTAATCTTCTGTGCTTCGGCCGCGCGGTCCACGGCAGCTATGTAGATCTCTTCGCGACCGCTCTTGTCGGAGACAAAAGCAATCGTCTTACCGTCTGGGGAATAACGCACATTGCGTTCTCGCGCCGGGCCTTCCGTAATCTGTTTGAGATCGCCTTCCTCAACCGGTGCTGTAAAGATCTCACCGCGAATGGAAAATGCAATACGCCGGGACGAAGGGGCCAGATCGTAGTCATCTGCCTCTGAGTTAAATTGCATTGTCTCGGTGAGATTCTCGGCCGTCTCGGCTGCTATATTCAATTTGATCGGTGAGGTTTTACGGCTGCTCACGTCGAGCTGCCAGATTCCAAAGTCGTGCTCGAACACGATCACTCGTCCATCTGCACTCATCGCGGGCCATCGCACATCACCGCTCTTAAACGAGGTAACTCGCTCGGCCTTGCCACCATTTTCCGAGATTCGCCAGATGTTTGTGAGGCCGTTACCTTCACGATCGCTGACGAAATAGATAGAGCTGTCACGCCCCCACATGGGCGACGCATCGAGCCCGTCAAAGTCGGTCAATTGAGTGAATCGTTTCGCCGCTATGTCCACAACCATGACGTCGCTTTGAAATGAGCCGCGGTAAAACTTGCGCCAGTAGGCCTGCGACTTGGGGTTGTAAGCGAGGCGTTTGCCGTCTGGAGAAAAACTCCCCTGCACACCCATGTCCGTACCGGCGGGGCGCGGCAGACCCCCATCAACGCTCACGAGGTATAGCTGGGCCATCACGTGTTCCCCTCGGCTGCTAGTAAACAGGATTGCACGTGAATCGGGCGTCCAACCAAGCACTGTGTCGTCGGCAGAATGGAAGGTGAGTTGCTTCGCGTTGCCCCCTCTGGCCGGAATAATGTAAACATCGAGGTTACCGCCGCGATCGCTTGAAAAGGCAATCCATTTCCCGTCAGGCGAGAACCTGCCAAAGACATCGCGCGCGCGATTCACGGTCAGACGTTGAACGTTCTGACCATTCTCGTCTGCGGTCCATATGTCGCCGAGATAGCTGAAAACGATTCGGCCTTCATGATAATGAGGGTAGCGAACGAGCCGCGCCTCGCTGGCATTACCAATTGACGCCGCCAAAATCAGGAGTGCAAGCGAAAATAGGGAGATCTTTTTCATGGGTTTGATCCTTGCTTCTAAAGAGTGGAATTGCCTGCCTGGAAAGTGAAGGCGCATTATAGAGGAGTTAGAGGGGTTTTTGGAAACGAACGAAGAGGCAAGTGGTGACTTGATCTGTAGAGGGGTGGCACTCGGTGGCGCCCTTAACCGCCGAAATAGTCTTTTCACTGCGGGCGGCCTCGGAGGGGGACCCTCCAAATCAATACACCGCCAATCGTGGTTTTGATCAGAGTGAAAGCGTGAAGGAGGAACTATCTTTTGATCACATGTCGAAAAATGACCCGGGATGACCTGCGCGATGCTTTTGAAATGCTGAGTACATTTCTCGAGGAGGACGAACATTATCTGGCCAGCAGCAAAGCTTATGGCGATCGGGGCCAGGACGGTGTCCGCGATGCACTCACGCTTTTCATGGATCGCCCGGAACTGGGCTTTGTTTGGCTCGCTTATGACGCGGAAGGGATTGCGGGACTCTGTGTGATTTGCTATGCGATTTCAACTTCTATCGGTGCCCTGGCGGCAAAACTGGATGACGTATCGGTTAAGGCGGACCGGCGAGGCAAGGGGATCGGAACGGCGCTGCTCGAAGATCTTAAGTTGCAGCTAAGGCGGGAGGCGGTCGGCCGCATTGATGTAGGAGTGCATCTCGAGAACCCGGAGGCGCGGCGGTTTTACGAGCGACTCGGCTTCGTGGCGTTAAATGAGGAACGTCTTGCTTGCGTGATTTGATGTGTTCGACGAACTTCAGTTTGTCGTGTTCGATTACGCTGAACCTTAATCGGGAATAGTCAACACCAGAAACGTCCAAAAGAGTGAGGATCGCATGCCCTGAGAATACCTGGCTAACAACACGACAAACTGAAGTTCGTCGGACACCACCGATGCTTCAAGGTTATCTACACTTCGTAGTAACATAACTCTCTTTAACTTCTCTCTCCTGTTTAATCACATGCAAGAAGGACTATTGAGAATGAAGCGTCGATATTTTTCTGCTCTTGTATTAGCTATTGCAATAACTCTTTGCGCGCCGGCAGCACTTGCCCAGGCAAGTAAACAAGACGCCGGCCAATCTATTGCTTTTACCGTATCGATGCCAAAACCTCACACTCACATGCTCGAAGTCGAGATTCACGTCAAACGCGGAGCAGAGCGGCCAAAAGAAGACACCTTGATCATGCCGGTATGGACCCCGGGCTCGTATCTGGTCCGGGAGTATGCGCGCCATGTCCAGAACTTTGCCGCCACCAACGCAGCCGGCCAACCTCTCGAGTGGGAGAAGATCAATAAGAATTCCTGGCGTGTGAAGACGAATGGCGCCCAAGAATGGCGCGCCACCTATCGTGTCTATGCTAATGAGCTTACTGTAAGGACCAACGAACTGAATTCCGACCACGCCTTCTGGAACAATGCCGCCCTGCTGATGTATCTCGAAGGCCACCTCGCGTCACCTTCTACATTACAGATCCTGGCGCCTGACTCCTGGAGAGTCGCGACGGGTCTCCCGCCTGTCCCGGGGCAAAGGAACACTTTTCGGGCCGAGAACTTTGACATTCTCTATGACTCACCCGTAGAGGTAAGCAATTTCAAGACTTTGACGTTTGAAGTCAAAGGGGTTCCGCATCGAATCGTTATCGACGGCGAAGGAAACTGTGATCCCGACCGCCTTCGATCTGATTTCAAGAAGATCGCCGAGGTCACGATCGATCTTATGGGTGGGGACATTCCTTATAAGGACTACACCTTCATTCTCCATCTTAGATCGGATGCAGGAGGTGGCCTTGAACATCTCAACTCGACAGCTCTCGGCGCCCGGCCCTTCATCTTCAGGCAGGAGGCCAGCTACCGGGGATTTCTGTCGGTCGTGGCCCACGAGTTCTACCATATTTGGAATGTGAAGCGACTGCGACCCGATCCACTCGGGCCATTTGATTACACTAAGGAGAATTACACTAAACTCCTCTGGGTAGCCGAAGGCATCACCAGTTACTACGAAAACATCATTCTCCTGCGCGCCGGCTTGATCTCTGAGAGAGATTTTCTCGCGGAAGCGGCAAGGGGCTTTCAGGCTCTCCAGAATCGGCCCGGGCGACTTGTCATGAGCGCTGAAGAAGCCAGTTTTGACGCCTGGATCAAGTACTACCGTCAGGACGAGAACTCAATCAATTCTCAGATTTCGTACTATGACAAGGGCGCGATTATTGCGCTGCTGCTGGACCTCGAGATTCACAAGCACAGCAGCGGAGCAAAGTCCCTGGACGATGTTATGCTCCATCTGTATAAGGAATTTGCCCTGAAGGATCGGAACTTCACGCCGGAAGACTTTCAGAAGGCAGCGGAATTGATGGCCGGCGCCAGTCTTGAACAGTTCTTTGCAAGTTATGTCCGTGGGCGTGAAGAACTCGACTATAATGCTTCACTTGGCGCCGCGGGGCTCCAACTCGATCAATCGGGAGAAACGAGTGCGATCAAGCCCAGCGCCCGGCCTTATTTGGGCGCCGACCTGGCCCAGGAGGGAGATCGTTTAATGGTGCGGCGCGTGTACGCAGGATCGCCGGCCTCTGAGCAGGGATTGAATACGGGTGACCAGATTGTCGCAATTAACAACAGGCGCGCTACTCGAGAATTCTTTGACGCGCGGATCGCGGAGAGGAAACCCGGTGACACGATCAATCTGACAATCTTTCGTTTCGATGGACTGAGCACGTTGATCATCAAACTGGGTAGCCGCATCAATGTTCCATTTCGCATATATCCGTTAGCGAAACCCACAGATCAACAACGGCGCATCTACCAGTCCTGGCTCAGAGTTAAAGGGTCCTAACGCTGGCGGCAAACAGTTCGGTCAAAACAGATGGCCCACGCCTTCCAATACATCGGATTCGAGATCCACGATCAGGTAGCCCGCGTGACGCTGGCGCGGGCGCCGGTCAACATCTTTAACATTGCAATGATGCAGGAGATCGGCGTAGCTCTGAATGAGTGCGCGCAGCATGGCGATCTCGTGGCTATCGTGTTTGCCGCAGGGCCCGACTGTCGCGCTTTCAGTGCCGGTGTCGCAGTGGAAGAGCATGTAGAAGAGACGGTCTACCAGATGCTTGACACTTTTCACGCCGTCTTCCGCATGCTCGAACAGATTGCCCGCCCGGTAATTGCCGTTGTCGATGGACCAGCACTCGGCGGCGGCTGCGAGTTGGTCACTGCCTGCGACATTGTAATCGCCAGCGAGCGAGCGCGCTTTGGTCAACCGGAAATCAAGCTGGGCGTCTTTCCACCCGTTGCCGCTGTGCTGCTCCCCCAGGTGATTGGCGATAAGAGGGCGCGCGAACTCATCCTGACGGGCGAGATCATTGAGGCGAAGGAAGCGGCTCGCCTTGGTCTGGTGAATCATCTCGTCCCAGACACTCATCTTGAGCAAAAAACTCAGGAGGTGCTCGCCCGGTTGCGTGAGCTTTCAGGAACTGCTCTGGAAATGGCAAAGAAGGCGATCGATCTTGGGCAGTGGCGTTCCCTCGATCTCGCCCTGAAAGGCGTCGAGAATCTCTATTTGCTTGAACTAATGAGAACAGATGACGCGCGCGAGGGAGTGAGAGCTTTCATGGAGAAGCGCAAACCAGTCTGGAAAAATCGCTGATTCCGATCTGGATCAAAGCTGCGAAGGGAAACTATCACTTTGGAGAAGCACGTAATGAGAATAGTCTCGAGAGGTAGGAAGGCGGGTACCATAACGCGGTCCCTTTTCGTCTTCCTGTCACTAGCGTTACTTTTCTCGTCCATCACTGCACAGACGAAACGGACCGGCACTGCGGAATCTCATTCGAGCCCGGCTCGAGAGGCGATGTCATCAGAGGCGCGTGCGCTTGTCGAGCAAGCAATCACCGTCGTCTGTAACGAACGCGAAAGAGACCCTCTCGGCAGTATTCCGATAGATGACATGCAGGGGCGGCCGTCAATTCCCGTTCATAGTCCAGAGGCGGTGGAAGGTGCTCGCCGGGCGCAGCGACTTTTACCGCTTGCCAGAAACCTCACCATCAGGTCCTTGCGCGAGCTCGCCGTCGAATATAACTTTCATCGAACGCGGGGCTATGCTGCAAGAATGCAGGGCGCAGTGAGCCGCGTAAGTGCAGTTAAATGGATCAAGCCAGACGTAGAATCACGTGATAATGCTTCTGTATTTTTTCAGCGTCCCCAGACGATCACCTTTGGCACCATCTTCCTTGCAGGATTGCTCTCAGATGAGGGAATGATTAGCGTTTTGTCTCATGAGCTGATGCATATCGCCGACGGCAGTCACGACAGTCTGAGCGGGCTGTTCGAGACGTTGGGCCAACGGGCGTCGCGATTGACAGGACTCGAGATCCACGATCAGAAAGCGGAGGAACTGGCCTGCGACCTTGTAGGTGCGATGGCTGCGCGCGCATTTGTGGCAAGCACCCCTGATTATCAACCGCTCGCCAGGAGAATTTCGCGGGCCCTGGCACATAACTGCGTAATTGAAGATGAGGGGGACGAAGATCATCTATCGCCCCGGAATACAATTCGCGCTCTTTTGGCGTTAAAGCCTGCCCTGGCGCGTGAGTTGGTGTATGGCGAGGAAGAACTGTTTGTCCCGCGGCAACGCCGGAGATGACTGCTGATCTTCACGTTCGATTGACACGTGTAGAAGCCATTTCTATGATCCTCATCGGTAATGGGACCACATAGTGCGAAGTGCTCACAGATAGTTGTAGGAATGCTTTCTATTTTGAACTGCTCGATAAGCTTAAGAAAGAAAACCACGACTTCGCTCATAGTCACAACTATTCTGACTCTGTTCGCTGTAGGGGCGGGATGTAAAACCGTTACCGAACCACAGGATGTCCGCCCACTGGTTTTGCGTGATGTTCCGGCGCAGCGTCTCGCATACAGATTTGAGCCCGATGTCGGAATACCTGCGGAGGTACCCGCGGAGGACCAATCCGAAAAACTGGCCGCGATTCAGAACGACTTCAACATCCGCCGGCCTAACGATGCGTTGTTGCGCACGGTTGTTTCCCCGGATGGTCAGCGCGCTCTGGCCCTTTACGGGTCTGAGGATGCATCGAGGCAGGCTTTTCGGATCGACATCTATGCCGCTGATGGGATGTTCCTGCGTAATCTGACGCCGCCCGATCTCTCCTGCGTGTTTATCGAGACGGTTTCCTGGTCACCGGACGGCTCTCATATAAGTTTCATTGCGCATAAAAGTGTTACGCCGGAACCCACACCAACGCCGCCGCCAGACCTCGATCCGGAAGCGGCACTCGCGCCTGCGCCAACGGTCGCTCCCTCATTTCCGGCAGTGCCTTTGTTTAATACCGAACAGATCTACATCAGCAACCGCGACGGCTATGACTTAAAGCCGCTAACGACACGCGATGGACTGATCTACTTTCATTACTCCTGGGCTCCAGACAGTCATGCCCTGGTGGCACTCGCCTGTAAAGAGGATGAGTGGGACCGCCGCGCGCTCGAATTCAAACTGCCCGCCGGACGGCCGCGTCTGATTACGTTAGACGGAAAAGAGCGTTTGTTAGACGACCATATGACGGAAGCCTTCCCTGTCTGGTGCCCCGATTCGTCTAAGGTTGCTACTGCTTTTGAAACTGACGTCGGCATCTACGACGCGGGAACCAATGCGCCAACGCAGGCGCGCGCACCACTGCGGGCGGCTTTGCTTACAGCTTCGCAGGCTTTTCAGAAAAAGCTGGCAGGTGAAAAGGCGGACGCTGAGACTGAAGAGGCGACCGGACAAGAGAACTCGTTACCGCCCTCATTCAACCCGATTGTACGGCTGGAGTGGCCCATGCCGGACAGGCTTTACTTACAGACTGCGTACGTAAGACTGTATCCAAACGATCCAATCAATACGTTCCAACGCTGGCATCGTCTGGTCATCACTCCGCAGGCGGCAGTGTTACGATAAGCTTTCGGTAGTGTTGCGTGCTTTTTGTTGCGGAGCCGTGTGTTCGTGTGATTTCGTGTAACGTTCGTGGATCTCGTCTTTTCTGGTCCGTTAAGAGTGGTCCACTAACACGAAATAACAGAAACAGTGCCCTGTGCGGCTAGTGCTGTAACACATGATTCCCACGTTCATTCGCATTGATAGTTAAATTTGGATGAATCTAGGCGCGCAGGAAACTAGTTGGCTAAGTTCTCTTCTCATTAACACCTCACTTTAGTGAGGTGGGCGGAACGGAGCAGAGCCCCGGGAACCGTTTCAACGGTTTCCCGACGGGGTAGCATCGCGTTGCGCAAATGAACGGAAACCGTT
>JBGSWR010000043.1:0-64734 GCA_041751855.1 Pyrinomonadaceae bacterium | reverse complement strand
TATTCTTCGCCCGCGCGACCATTGGTCCAAAGTGGCTCGTTCCTCGGGCGACAACACAATCTCCGCTGCTTGTCTGCTCATGGCGCTGAGCATAATAGGTTACCAGTGATAAGTAAAGATATTAATGACGCACTACACTAGGATGCGGTCATGACTCGCACCCGACTCATTGTCGTAGGCATTCTTCTTCTTATTCCTTTGATTCTTCTGGGTTTGTGGTGGACAAAGCCCCGAAAAATCGATATGGCAGCCTATGCTCCTGCAAATGCCCTCGTCTATCTTGAAACAAACAGCGTTCTCGAAATCGCCGAACAGCTCTCACGTACTGACGCCTGGAAGATCCTGAATCCGGCAGTTCAACTGAATCCCGGTAAATGGCCCAATCGATTAACCTCTGTGTTTGTCGGCTGGACTGGAATCGGCTCCGATATGCATGTGCTCCTCGCACGCTCCCAAGTCGCTTTAGTTATGACGGATTTGGCAGCTACCGAAAAGGGTGAGGTGCTCAACGTGAAGCCCTCGGCCGCGATTCTCGTAGAAACTCATACGCCGGAGAGCCGAACCAGGCCAATTGTGGAAAAGTTGCTCGGGGAATTTGCCAAATCTGCTTACCAAACCCTGGTACCCAACCGCACTGCCTTTCAAAATCTGGAGCTTCTTGAGTGGAAGTCAGACGGGGGAGATCGTCGAGTCATAGCGGTGATCGATGGGAGCCTTATCATTATCGGTAATGACGAAAGAGCTGTTAAAAACTGTCTGGCAGTCAGGCGTGGACAGCAACTGAGCCTTATAAATGACGACGAATTGCGGCAGATGCGGGGCCGGCTGAGCGCCGCGGATGCTTTGACATTTGGGTATGTACCGAAGGCCAATTCAGCTCATTTGCTCGCCCAAATTGCCCCCCTTTTATTCGGAAGGGAACCAGGGAATCTCCAACTCGAGAAGCTCCTGAGCAGCGGCGCTTCAAAATTGGTCGAGAGCTTTGGCTGGAGCTCGCAAGCCAAGGCGGGGGGTATTGAGGACCGATATTTCTTCGCGTTTAATCCAGCCTTTGCTTCCCGGCTGCAAATTCCCTTTGACGCTGCCAGCATCAGCAATGACGTGTGGAACCTGCTGCCCCCAACAGCTCACTCCGTAACTATCTACAACTACAAGGATCCGGCGGCAGTATGGGCTAACCTCGAGACTGCGGTCTCGTCCCAGTTGGACACGTTATCGGCCTTGCTCGCGGACACGATAATAAAAGGTGCTCTAATGTCCTACGGGATAAAGGAGCCGCTAGAATTCTTCAAAACGGTCCACCCCGAACTGCTCACTGCCCGGCTGTCGCAGGCTGCTGAACACTCTCTCGTGATTGCGCGTGTCAGAGACAAGTCAGCGGTTGAAAGAGTGATAGCGCGCGAAACCGGCTCAGATCGAAAAAGCGGAGACGCTTTAACCGCCCAGGATATTTCCGTTGCTTTTATAGGTGAATACCTCTTACTCGGAACAGTCGAGGACGTGCGCCATTGCCTGCGGGCACACCAGGAAAACGTTACGATGGCTCGCGACGGAAAGGTCAGTCAGGTCACGCACTTTACTTTAGATCCAAGTTTCGCAGGAGTAATGACCTACAGCGATGAAAGCCAGCGGGTGCGCGGATTCATGCGAGCCATATCAATACTGAACGAATTCGCATCTACAATTTCCCCTTCACCGCGTAACCTTGATGACAGGATCTCCCGGTTGCCTTTCTCAGCGTCACAAACCACTTTCCGCGATTCGGGCTTAGAACGAATAACACACTCGTCGTTCGGGCAGTTCAGTAGCCTCGTGCCGTTAATGGTGCCTAACCAAACGTTTGGTGAAGATAATGATGAGTAAGGCTCAGCGAGAGGCGCCGTGTCCCAGGGAGCTGATCATCGCGACGCGTAACCCGGGTAAAGTGCATGAGATTGAATCAGCTCTAGTTGGCATCCCGGTCTGTATCCGGTCTCTTGAGGACTTTCCTTTTGTCCAATCTCCCGACGAAACTGGGCAGACTTACAGTGAAAATGCGGTTCTCAAGTCAAGTTTTTACTCCCAAAGTACCGGTATATTTGCCTTGGCTGACGACTCGGGTTTGGAGGTGGAAGCATTGAAGGGAGCTCCGGGAATCCTGTCAGCCCGGTTTGGCGAGGCATCTTCTGATCAGGAACGCATAGACCTGCTTCTAAAGAGACTATCGGGTATTCTGCATGAGGATCGGCAGGCGCGTTTTGTTTGCGCGATCTCGCTTGTGGATGCAGGCACAGGATTACTGAAGATTTTTGAGGGTGAAGTACAGGGAACAATTGCGTCTGCGCCGAAGGGTAGCAATGGCTTCGGATACGATTCGATCTTCATTCCAGACGGTTATGAACTGACGTTTGGCGAGATGAGTTCTGAGGTGAAAAACACCATCAGTCACCGAGCACAAGCTCTAGCACAGGTTCGGGCTTTTCTAAAAGAGTGGTTTGCAGAAGCAACGCAGGGTTCTTCCAATCCAAAGGTAAGTAAGAACAGCTCATCATGAGTTCTCTGGTGTCTCGGGCCGGATCGATCGCGCGCTTGACCGAAGAGATACCCGCTCTTAGAATGCTGCTGCCCGTAGTCATGACGCTATCGATGCTTGCGGTGTTTGTCGGGGCGTAGCACAGCCTGGTAGTGCGCTCGGTTTGGGACCGAGAGGTCGGAGGTTCAAATCCTCTCGCCCCGACCAGAAACCAGGAAAAACGAGAAAGAGGGGCCGCCTACATTGGCGGCCCTTAGTCCTTTGTAACGCGGATTGTGACTATTGAACCAGTCAAATCCAGCACCAACTCCAAGGATCCTGCTAACTATCGAAGAGATTGAAATTGTTTAGCTTCATATAAATAGAATTAGCTTGACCGCTCTGTAGTGGTCAGCATAGAGTTTCGCCTTCGTTGTTTTTACCCGTTGGGCAGATGATTACATGACCAGCCTGAACACCTGTTGTTGTCACGACTGTTACTGTGCACGGATGTGTGCTCAGAGAGTCGTGTTCAGATCAACCAGGCAAGTAGGAAGGTCAAAATGTTCAGCGCAGATGAGGGAAACAGAGTTGTAATATTAAAGGACGAACGGAACTCGTTCGCACAGTCTCACATATAGATGTTAATGCCTTCGATGGTTTGTCGAGGGCATTTGCTTTTTGGGGATAGGCCAAACCGCTCCCCCAGCCAAGCAGATGCTGAGCGATTCGTAAAAAGGGGGGATACGTTCATGTCAGTTGAGAAACGGGAAGCGGACGAAAAACGAGCTCTGCCAGACTACGTCGCTGATGAGCTGGACCATTATGAAGAACAGATTCGGAAGTATCGCGCTGGTGAAGTCGATGAAACAAAAATGCAGAAGCTCCGACTACACTTTGGCACCTATGCTCAAAGGCAGCCAGGTGTGCAAATGCAGCGCATCAAGATCCCTGGTGGTTTCCTGAAGGCGGACCAGTTATCGCGACTTGCCGATGCGGCAGAGCGATTTGGCAGCGGCTTTATCCACTTCACCACGCGCGAGGACGCACAGATCTATTATGTCAAACTCGAAGAGACCCCTGCCCTGCTGGGCTTTCTGGCCGAAGGCGGCATTACATCACGTGAAGCGTGCGGGAACACAGTCCGCAATATCACAGCTTGTTACCGCGCCGGCACCTCCGCCACTGAAGCGTTTAATGTTCTCCCCTATTCCGAGGCACTATTTCGTTACCTGGTCCGCAATAAGCTCAACCAGAATCTTGGTAGAAAATTCAAGATCACATTCGAGGGCTGCGCCGAAGATCATTCCGGATTACGCATTCACGACATGGGCTTTTGGGCCGTCACCAGAATAGAGGCCGGAGAAATAGAGCGCGGCTTCCGCGTCTGGCTGGGGGGTGGACTCGGAGCAACGCCTATGGCCGCCAAAATCTATACCGACTTTCTTCCTGTAAGCGAGTTGTTCAATTTGGCTGCTGCTACGTTAAGGCTATTTGACAGGTATGGTGAGCGCAAAGCTCGCATGAAGGCGCGCATGAAGTTCCTGATCCAAACGATGGGATGGACCAAGTTCCGGACTGCTCTGGAAGAAGAGCGCCGGCGCGTTGGCCCAATCCCCCTTGATGACTATTTAGAAAACTCAGTAGATATACCTTCGGAAAAACACTCAGGCTCGAACGGCCTGAAAGTGCTCGATCCGAGAATCAGCGATCCACAGTTTCGCACCTGGGCTCTTGACTCGGTAACTGAGCATAAGGTTCGTGCTTTTCGCGGAGTCCATGTGCGCATCAAGCTAGGAGACCTCACGTCCGAGCGGGCGCGCGGGCTCGCTGAAGTGGCGCGGATCTTTTCAGCCAGTCAGTTGCGTATCTCTATTGATCAGAACGTCTATCTCCCGTGGGTGCGCGAGGACCAACTCGGGTCTCTGCATGTCGCGCTGCAACAACTGTCGCTTGCTGACCCTGGAGCAAATACAGTAGCCGATGTAACGGCGTGTCCTGGGTCTGACACCTGCCGCCTGGGTATTGCTTCCGCAAAGGGCCTCGGCAATTCGGTGAGTCACGCCTTTAATAACTCGCTTGAGAAGTACGCCGAATTGGCGCGTCCCATGAGGATCAAGATCTCTGGGTGCCCCAATGGGTGCGCACAACACGCAGTTGCGGACATCGGCTTTTATGCGGCGGCGCTGTCCCATGACGGACGCTCCGTCCCGGCACACTTTGTCACCGTCGGAGGCCTTGCTCGAGGAGATCATGCCAGTTTCGGTACTTTGCTCGGGAAGTTCCCGGCAAAAAATTGTGTACGAGTCACCGAGACGTTACTCGAGCTATACAAAACGAAGAAACTGCCGAATCAGGACTTCAATTCATTCGTCCGGCAGATCGGAAGCGAACGTCTTAAAGACACGCTTGAACCCCTTCGCCAGGTTCCTTCTTTCGAAGAAGATCCTTCGTTTTACGAAGACTACGGTCACGAGCACGAGCGCTTCGCCATTCGCAAGGGGGTCCGGGGTGAGTGCGCTGGCTCCACCATCGCAGAGACAATTCCCTCGAGCGAAAGCGCACTGGCGTGGTTGGCCCAAGCAGATGCTTTGTTCTATCACAGGGAGTTTGGCGACGCAGCACTCGCGGCATATGAGGCGGCAGCGGCAGCAGCTCGGGTGCCGCTTTACCAGAAGCTCGTGGACCCGTTTACGGCTGCGGAGGCTTTATGGGAATTCGAGAATATCTTTGTTCTGTCAGGAATCACAAAAGGACGATGGGAGGGCGTCTCGAGACTCTTTGAGGACTTGAAGAAGCCCGAGTTCGCAAGCGGCTTTGTCTCAGAACGGGCCGTGCGCACGATTATAGACGAGGCGCGTCAATTCATTGACTATTGCGCCAACGAGATCGGGGAAACATTAAAGGCCAGCGCATGAGAAAGAAGGAAAGATCAGGTGTGCTGGTTGTAGGTCATGGCAGCCGGCGTCAAGAAGCCAACGATGATGTCCGCCAGGCAGCCTACATGATCGGCGAGCGAGGCGGTTTTCCGCTTGTTGAAGCAGCATTCCTCGAGATTGAGCACCCCAACGTCGCGACTGGTTCTAAGAGGCTCGTCGAGCGGGGAGCCCAGGCCATAACTGTTCATCCTTACTTTCTCTCTCCGGGGCGACATACCCGTGGTGATCTGCCCCGTGAAGTCCATGCGGTAGCCGCCAACTATCCAGAAGTCACTTTTGCGATCTCCGAGCCCCTGAATGCCCATCATCTGGTCATTGAAGCGGCAATAGAGAGGATTCGTGAAATTGATAAGTGGGATCGCTTCGACGCCGGCAGTGTGTTTCTTGTTGGGGCTGGACCTGGAGATCCTGGACTACTTACGATCAAGGCGTTCAACCTCCTCAAGAAGGCTGATGTTGTCGTCTACGACTATCTTGTAAATCCTGAATTGCTGGTTAACGTTCCGAAGAAGGCCGAACGGTTCTATGTAGGCAAGATCGGAGGTGGGCGGCAAACGCCACAAAGGGAGATCAATCAGATGTTGATCGCAGCGGCTCGAGCCGGGAAGATGGTTGTACGACTCAAAGGTGGTGATCCATGTCTCTTTGGACGTGGCGGTGAAGAGGCCCGGGCCTTGAGTCAAGCCGGCGTGCCATATCAGATCGTGCCGGGAGTAAGTGCCGCACTGGCCGTGCCCACCTATGCCGGAATTCCGCTTACCTATCGCGGCATCTCTTCTTCGGTTGCGTTTGTTACAGGAGCCCAGGCTGAAGACGAAGCATTGCCGTCTTCTCTCCGCCATCTGAGCGATGCTGACACAATTGTAATTCTCATGGGAATGGCCCGCCTGCGCCGTATCACCGACGACCTGATTGCGTCGGGCCGGCACAGCCAAACACCGGTGGCGGCGATACGCTGGGGAACCTATGAAGGTCAACGTACTCTGATTGGCACTCTTGAATCGATCGCAGAAAGAGTCGAACAGGAGTCATTTCGCGCGCCAGCAGTCATCGTAGTCGGTGAGGTCGTACGTTTGCGGGACGAGTTGCAGTGGTTTGAAGAGAGCCTGCCTACCTTACAAGTCGGGTCGATTAACGGACTACAGACAACGATCGATGCTTAAATTTTCGCGTGCCGCTTGTATAGGTCGCGACGATTTGGCCGTTGCCAATCAGTCTGTATTTGTACGTGATCAATCCTTCCAAACCAACTGGGCCCCGAGCATGAAGTTTCCCTGTGCTGATACCAAGTTCAGCACCAAACCCATAGCGATAGCCATCGGCAAACCGGGTCGAGGCGTTTTGGAAAACGCCGGCGGCATCAACCCTTTGCAGAAACTCGTTGGCGGCATCCTGGTCCTCCGTAACAATACACTCCGTATGTCGCGAACCGTATCTTTCAATGTGGTCCAGAGCATCAGCACAGTTGCGCACAATCTTTACCGATATCACCAAACCCGAGTATTCAGTCTCCCAGTCGACCTCGGTAGCAGGAGTGATATCGGCTAGCAACGCGATGCTTCGAGCACACCCCCGAACTTCAACGCCGGCACACCGTAAGCTCTCGCACATCTCCGGCAGGAAATCGGGCGCGACTGCTTCATGGACCAATAGAGTTTCGACAGAGTTGCAGGCTGCTGGATACTGCGTCTTTGAGTCAAAGACAATGTTCCAGGCCTTCTGAAGATCCGCTGCCTGGTCAACATAAATGTGACAAATGCCTTCACCGTGCCCCAAGACTGGGATAGTGCTGTGCCTGGCTACATCGCGAACCAAATCACGCGAACCCCGAGGGATGATCAGATCGATATAACGATCAAGATGTAGCATTTCCTGGACATCCTCGCGCGTATGGAGGAGGTTGATAGCATCGCACGGAAAGCCGTTCAACCGCGCCATACTCTCGTGCCAGATACTGACCAGGACCTCGTTGGTCTGCCGGGCTTCTGTCCCCCCCTTCAGCAGCAGGGCATTCCCCGACTTAATAGCGAGCGCAACGACCTGAGGAATTATGTCCGGGCGTGATTCAAAAATTATTCCAAGCAGTCCGATAGGGCAAGTAATCTTTTCCAGTATCAAGTTATCGTCCAGCTCAGTGAGGGAGATCAACTTGTCTAAAGGATCTGGCAAAGCCGCAACATCGCGGACCTGCCGGATCATGTGTCCAATACCGGCTTCAGATGTTTGTAAACGCTGAAAAAACGCGGACGATATCTCACCTTTGGCCAACTTGGCCTCCGCGATTGCGCAATCCGTTTCGTTGGCTTCAAGAATTTCCTGTTTCCGTTCTTCCATGAGAGCCATTGCAATCGCCAATGCCTCACAACGGACCTCGTAGGGAAGGCTCGCCAACCAGCGGGCCGCCTGACGCGCCCTCCGTGCGATTCCCACGATCTCCGACTCTTGTTCAATCAACGTTGGAGTCATTCGCCCTGGAGAACCAGAATGTTGTTTCTTGTTACAAGCACCGGCGCTGAATGCGGACCCGTTTTAGTCAGACCTTCAAATTCGTCGCTAGCAAAATTGACAATACCGCGAGCAAACTCGTTGCCCAATGAGTCACTAATGCTCACGATATCAGACGATTCAAAAGGTCGATCGATCCGCTCGACGCCAGATGCCAACAGGCTCGCTTTGCCGTAGACAATCGCCTCCCGCGCTCCCTCGTTGACGATCAAGCGACCCCGAACATCCGCGGCATACGCCAGCCAACGACGCTTTCCATTCATTCTGCTAGAGTGTCGTGGCTCTGGAAAGAAGACTGTTCCAACTGCTTCTCCGGCAAATATGCGATCGACGACTCCCCTGACTTTGCCGTTCGCAATTACCGCCACACCTCCGGCATTCATGGCGATTTCCGCAGCCTGGATCTTCGTCGACATCCCTCCTCTGCCACCTTGTGTCAACGAACTGGTGGCCAACGCCTTTAGTTCGGGCGTAATTTTCCTAACAAGGGGGACAACCTCGGCAGAGTGGGGAGAACCCGCGCGCGCGCGGTGATGGGATAAAAGTCCCTCAACATTAGTTAAAAGCAACAGCGCCTCAGCCTCGAGTTTACTCATTACCAGCGCTGCGAGGCGGTCGTTATCACTGAAGGCCCTTGTCGAATTCTCCTCTTTATATTCCAACTCCACTGTTGAGACCGTATCATTCTCGTTCACGATAGGCAGAACACCAAGTTTCAGGAGTTTTTCAAACGTTCGGCGAAGGTTCAGATAACGTACGCGGTTCCTAAAGTCGTCCTCGGTTAGCAGCACTTGGGCAACGGTGACTCCGTAGTGGGCAAACAGTCGCTCATAAAGCTGCATGAGTAAGCTCTGTCCAACGGCCGCGCAAGCCTGTCGCATTGCCAAATCGCGCGTCCTAATTGGATCCAATGCAAGATGGCGTGCACCCAGGCCTACAGCTCCGGAAGAAACGAGCGTAACCTGCCGCCCCTGCACAACGAGACGAGCAATTGAACTGACGAGATCCTTCAAGTCCGGTGAGATTCCCCCTGGATCCGTCACGACTCTTGTTCCCAATTTAATGACGACGCGGCGAGAGTTTCTCAGGCAATCCGCCCATTCCGCACTATCGGTTAACTTATGATTGAGAGACGGTGACTCCATTTGTCTCGTCAAGGAAAGCAAAGGCATGACTGATTTGCCGTTGATGACGAATAGCATGAAGGCACTGGCCGTTCAATTCAATAGTTTTTATCGTCCGGTTAATCCTGAGCATGCATGATACTGCGGTGCCAAGATTGAAGGGTCGCACATCCCGTCTTTTGGCCATCCAAGTGTCCTGTAGCGGGACAATAAGAAAAGAAGGCAAAATTTTCGCCAAAAAGGCCTTGAAAGCGCTATTTTATCGAGACTTTGGTGCTTGAGTGTGATATATGAGAGTCCACTAGCTTTATTATTCAAAGTATGTTGGAGGTGTCACACCAGACCATGGCGACCAAAGCCGCGACAGGTAAGAAGCGCATGACTCAGTCGGAAGTAGTTAACCACTTTGCCGAGAAAACCGGAATGAAACGGGCTCAAGTAAAAGAGTTCTTTGAAGAGCTTTCAGGCCTTGCAGCAAGTGAGGTGAAAGCCAATGGGGAGTTCGTACTGCCCGGTTTTGGCAAACTCGTCAAATCAGAAAGAAAGGCGCGCGAGGGAAGGAACCCGGCTACCGGCGAGACTATTCAAATACCCGCCAAGACCACGTTGAAGTTTCGCGTTGGAAAAGCAATGAAGGATACAGTGCTGCCAAAGAAGTAAATCCGCTTCGCTTCTGGCCTGTAAGAACATCTGTAGTGCCGCCTGGCGGTTCAGTTCGGATGAACTCAGGCGGCGCTTACTTTGCCCACCAGCCCTCTCTACCCGGCTACGCATCCTACCAAAGATCCCGGCCTTATCTACTAGTGTTTAGTATTGTTGATCAAGGGCTTTGTAAAAAGGTTCAGACTACCAAAAAAAGTCTGGATCTCGGGGGGCCTCTTGGCTATAATCCTCCGTTTTGCTGGACCCCCATTTCGTACACGCTTGAGCGGCCAACGGTCTCTTAAGAGTTGGGGTGTCGTGCGAGGATGCCCATAACTAACTGCATCCAAAGGGATGATTGAAGCATCCAAAGGTTGGATCGAAACCACCGAAGATTTTCGGGCTAGTGGAGGAGCATACGGAATTGACTTTTGATAAACATCTACCATTGAATGATCGGCTTCAAAGAATCGACCATATACAAGCGCGCCGGTATTCGAAACTTAGCGGGATACCGCTAGAGATTGCGACGGAAGGTATTCTGAGGCACCTGCGAGCGTGTGATCGGATGGACGTGAACCCCGACACCTCTGCCGTGCGGGAAATAATTGACGACGCACTGAATGGTCGAAGAGTGTTTGCCGAAACCACCGAACATCCTCGAGCAGCTTAGCTGTCTTCGTAAGGACTAAACCAACGAGACCGTCTGCTGAGGGCGGTCTCTTTTATTGCCAGTCCGTAGCTCAACCAGAGTTGACCGAAACTGGCGTACGCGTGCTAACATCGCCGGCGTTCAGGAATTGATGCGATGCGCCCCTGTAGCTCAGCGGATAGAGCATCTGCCTTGTTGGAGCCTTGGTGAGGAAGGGTTAGAACTCATCAAGTGGACGACCCTGTATGCGGGAACGCCCTTAGAGCCTCTGGTACTCTACGATTGACAGTGGAGTAAAAATCCAGATGATTGGGTAATCCGCAGGAAACCCTCCACTACGTTGGGGTTCCTCAGAGACTATACGGGTCGGGACTGCGATGTCCAAGATATAGTCCAGCCAGCAAACCCTTAACCGGGCGGTCAGGGAAACCTGATGCTGGAAGCTAAGCAGAGGGCCGCAGGTTCGAGTCCTGCCAGGGGCAAAGTTTGAGAAGGAAATAGAATATGGCGGCTATAGTTCAGTCGGTTAGAACGCTTGACTGTGGATCAAGAGGTCGAGGGTTCGAGTCCCTCTAGCCGCCCCAGTTATCATCCCTAAAACAGAACCCTCCTGTTCTCCCAAAGGAAAACGTACCATGCCAGATGAGCAGAGAAATGCCAACACCTCACAAACCTATGTCGTCAACGCAGACGACTTTGTCTTTGAACCTCTTGAAGCTGAAAATGGACAAGCTACGGTAATCCGTTTCAGATTGGAGGACCAGAGATACTTTGCCGGCGATGTGTTAGTGGTGCTCTCTGGCAGCGAAATTCATTTTCACGGAATGATCGGCAAGCTAAGTGACGGCTGGGCGATTGCCACTGACAGACGCGGTTCGCTTCTCGCCGCAACAGTGCAGTGACGACATTCGCACCACGCTATTTGCTCGTGTATCCGGGCGGATAAGTGATCTTAACTCCCGGCGTCGATGAACGAACCTCGATTCGGTGAAACCCTTTGTTAGTGTGAGTTGAGAGGTAGGTCAGAGCGATCTGCCTCTCGAGCGAGGAACTCAGCTCCTTGACAAAGCTATCAAAGCTGACTGGAATACCGCTTCCTTGAAAGAAGGCGCGTCCGCCAGTCTCTTGGGTCAACCTCTGAAGTGCGCTCTGAGCGTTTCCGTAGAGAGCGGAATTTCCAAGGGTTGCCGCCGTAGGGGCATAGAAGGTGTAGACCGCCACACTTTGTCGCTGCGCATCATTGATTGCTCGTTGCAGATCTATACTCTGGGTAGAGGAGCTCAGTTCAACCCCGCGAGATATATCCAAGCCGTCGGAAACCATGAGAATGGCTCTGCGGCCATATGGCTGAGCCTCAAATCTCCTTAGTGCCTCCACGACTTCAACATAGGGATTATACGGGGCCATGCTGGCAAGCCCAGTCGGCGGGCGCAGAGCCCGTGCGGCTTTGTCCAGATCAGTGGTGAACTTTTGCCTCACCTGCAAACTACCAACCCTTATATAGCCGACAAGTACGCGCGACCCCCGGGGAAGATTGCGAATGAAATCCGCAATGGTCCTCATTTCCAGACCAATGGAGGGGACAACGTCATCCTGGATGAGAACGGCAAGTGTAAGAGGCCAATTAGTTCCGAGAGCTCTGGTCGAGAGGATCGTTTGCGGCTCGCCGTCTTCAATAACCGTCAAATCAATCATCTGTAACTCGGGAGTGGAGTCCGATTCCTTTAGTTTAAGCGTAAGTGGAATTGTGACGGGCTTACCTGGGACCCCGGTGTTACGGGCAGATGATATCGTTCGCGATTGCGCTAAGGCATTCTGACTCAACGGCCTTAGAAATACGGCGCAAAAAGCAATGAGTATTAACGCGCTAACCGATGCCTGAACAAGCCGAGTCTTCATCGTGTCTCCTACTTGATGTTGAGAATCTGATGCATTATACGCTATGTCAGCTGGAACGCCCGGCCTTTTACAGCAATTTGACCAGGGAGACATGCAGTGAACCGGGAGGCAGAACCTTACACCAACGGAATTGATATGATCGAACTCAGAAGAGGCAAACTAACTTCCCGGGATGAGACCATTGCCCGGATATTAAAGCTGGCACCCTGGCTCTCATTATTCCTAATCACACTGCCTGCGCCGCTCGTCTTTTTCTTGCTCTTCCTTCTGACTACGACCACCGAATCCGCCGCTCTCTATCTTTTTCTTTCGCTCTTCTCCGGAGGCTTGGGCCTTGTGGCCTCCCTTTTAGTGATGATTTTCCTTTCCATTTACAGAAAAAGGTGGCTAGGAAGGCTACGAGACAGGCTCGCCGAGAATGGTATTACAGCAGGAGAAGTCGAATGGTTTCTACCTGAGTTAACAACAGCTGAGCGCGCCTCACTGAGGGAGATCACTAAACAGGATCCCTTGCTCGGAGATGCGTACCGCGAGACTCTGGCGGCCCGCCTAATGGCAACTCGAATCAAGCAACGAGCCAATCGGGAGTTGGTGCGAGTTAGGAGACGCTTGAATCAGGCTCAAAGGCTGAAAGGCACCGATACAACCTCATTAGTGACGGCTTTGCAGTCTGACCGGCACCGCTTGGAGCAGGTCAGTAACGAAGTAGAAGCGAGGCTAATCAAGGCGAAAGCGCAACTCCAAACCATTGAGGCTTCAGCTAGCCGGGAAACGAACAAGACAGAGATGGATTTGATGATGGGTCAACTCAGCTTTACCCAGGAGTATCTGCCCCTCCTCATGGAGATGTCCCAACTGGAAAGTGGAGCGCTCGAGGGTGAAAGTTCCCAGAATGCTGACAAAAGTCCTTCAGAATGATGAGTTCGGTCACTTCAACCTGACCGGTCTGGCTGACACAATCTTCACTGATCCGCTACAACAACTGGTTTTCAGCTAGCCAAATCAGTGGCACGGACGGTGCACAAAGCCTTGCCCCCAAGTGGCCTCTCACCGGATTTGAATCCAAAATCAAGCAGACTCAAGCAATGGGCGAAGCGTACACCCTTACAAGTAAGAAATTATCCGCGTTCTATATTCAGTTGACAATCCTGGTTGGCGGTGTGCTGTACCTGCTGGCGGCCCTGAATGTTGACTATTCTCGGCTCGATCTGAAGTTCGTCACGCTGGCCGTTGTCACACTATTCCTGAGTTCGCGAATAATAATCCAGATTCCGCGCTTCGCTTCGCAGATTTCGGTTTCAGATACTTTCATCTTCCTGACTCTCTTGCTTTATGGCGGGGAAGCCGCCGTTCTACTGGCTGCAACCGAAGCCGTCCTCTCTTCGTTGCGATTCAGCAAGAAACCCACCACGATCCTGTTCAACTGGGGATGCGCCGCCTGTTCAACCGCAATTACAGCAATTGTCTTGAACGCCTGGTTCGGAGAGATTACGTCACTAAGGCACGGCCCATTAAGCATGCGATTCGTGATGGCTGTTTCCGTTATGGCCTTAATTCAGTATGTCGCAAACTCGGGAATAGTAGCCGTCTGCGGAGCTCTCAAGGCGGGTCAACCAGTCTGGCACACCTGGAAAAAGTATTATCTCTGGACTTCGATAACCTATTTTGCTGGCGCTTCAGCCGCGGGCCTCATTGCTCAGCTAATCAACGAGGTCGGTTTCTATGCCTTGATCATCACCACCCCCATCATTGCAATTGTGTTCTTCACTTACAGGACATACATGAAGAACATAGAGGCGGCTGCCGCGCAAGCTGAGCAGGCGGAGCGCCACGTTCAAGAACTCTCTCACTACATAGCCGAACAGGAACGCATCCGTGAACAGTTTTCACAGATTGAGAAGTTGTCAGCCCTTGGTGAGCTTGCTTCGGGAGTCGCCCACGATTTCAACAATACTCTGGCAGGAATTCTCGGGCGGGCTCAACTCTTACAGCGTACTGACGATCCTGAAAAGATAACGCGTGGCTTGAATATCATTATTAAGACGGCAGAAGACGGAGCAAAAACCGTTAAACGGATTCAGGATTTTGCCCGACAACGTCGCGACCACGATTTTGAAGCCGTGTTAGTCGATCAAATCCTTCTTGATGTAAGCGAGATTACCAGGCCACGATGGAAAGATACTGCCGAAGCCTCAAACACCCACATCGGGTTGGATCTGCGCATTCACTCCAACGCAAAAGTGATGGGGGATGAATCGGAACTGCGAGAAGTTCTAGTAAATATGGTTTTCAATGCGGTCGATGCGATGCCCAATGGTGGGGTGCTAACCCTCTCAGCCGAAGACCGGGAAGACTCTGTAGTCATTGCCGTAGCCGATACAGGCATCGGAATGACTCCTGAAGTACGCTCTCGGATCTTCGACCCATTCTTTACCACCAAAGGCAAAGCAGGCATGGGTCTGGGCCTCGCAGTAAGCTTCGGCATCATCAGGCGTCATGAAGGTTCAGTCGAGGTTGAGTCAGAGGTGGGAGTCGGAACGAGGTTCCAAATTACGCTTCCGATTGCCAAGGCGGGATCGGGGTCTATAACACCTCCCTCAGAAGACTTTGTTCGCGAAGAGCTATACGAACCTACCGCCTTAATGCACGTGGAGAACCAGGCAAGAATTCTGATCGTCGACGACGAACAGTACATCCGAGAACTCCTGCGTGAGATTCTTGAAAGTGAAGAATGTAGCGTCCAAGTGGCCCACGATGGTCACGAGGCACTGGCACTACTAAATACCGATCAGTTCGATGGCATCCTTACCGATGTGGGTATGCCCGGCATGAGTGGCTGGGAACTTGCCCAGGCGATCAGAGAGCAAAATAGAACACTTCCAATCGCGGTAATCACGGGTTGGGGTGATGCAGTAGGTTCAGACGAACAAAGACAAGCCTGCGTAGATTGGGTGATCACCAAGCCATTCAGCGCTGAGCGGATTGGCGAAGTGACCAGAGAGATCAAACGGCGGAGTGCTATCGCCGACAAAAGTCAGGCTTCAACTGTGGCAGCATGATCCCTCCCGCTCCTTACGTTTCCCTTAGAATCTTCCAAGCGTTCCCTATGTCGTCTTCCTCATCAGAATCAGATCTTGATTGTGACGTTTCCACCAACTGACGCCGGTAATCCAGGGCCCGTTTCACACTCTCACCAACGGTCTCCAAGCGAAAAGGTTTAAGCAAGTACTCGAAAGCTCCGATCTTGATGAGTCCCTCCGCGTGAACCTTGTCGGCGATGCCGGAAATGATTATTACCGGAGTGTCGGGGTATTTTTGTCTCGAGTGCCCGAGCAGTTCGAGCCCGCTCAGACCCGGCATCGAAATATCCGTCAAGACCAAATCATATGCATCCGCTTCTAACCGGGCAAGGGCCTCTTCGGCAGTTTCTGCGGTGCGGCACACATACTCCTCTGAAAGGAATTCGTAAAGTGCTTCGCGAATGGTTTCATCATCATCGACAACCAGGATCAATGTCATGCCTCACTCCCCTAGCCCGCATTCACTTCTCACCGATTAAGATACTAACACACCTAAAATAGACCTAAATGTCCCTCTATCCTATCCCGCAACGTGACCGATTCCCTACCACTCGATATGTTATTCTCAGACGCGAGGTGCACATGCAATGAGTATCGAGGCCCCCAAAGCGACTATTATTTCGGCAGGCGATGACCTTTTTATTGCAGTAACTCCGAGCGGAACGGCTGTAACAATAGACACGAACAGCGGACGCCATCTAGCTCCTTCGCCGATGGAACTCTTGTTGTTGGCATTAGGGAGTTGTACCGCTGTAGACGTGATCAACATTCTGAAGAAGAGACGGGAGCGCGTTTCAGATTATCGAGTCGAGGTTCGCGGCGAACGGCGCGAAGACCATCCACGCGGCTATAGACGACTCTGGGTGCATCACATTATTCGGGGACACCATATCTCGCCGAAGTCAGTGGCCCAGGCCATCGAATTGTCTGAAAACAAATATTGTAGTGTGGCTGCTTCCCTTCGACCGGCGGCGGAAATCCTTTCAAGCTATGACGTCATCGAAGAGCCGGAGGCAAGTAATTCTGATTGATTGTTATGCCTAAATTGTATTTTTTGCTCGCGCTAATCCTTCCCTTTTTTCCACTGTTGCCGGCTGTCGAGTCCGAAGTAATCTCTGCTTCCTACTCGATCGCGGGGCTACCAAGCCAATCAGCAAGTGATGGAGCATTGGCGTCCATTCGACGTACCGATCGAGCTTCTCGGGATTCAAGCGGCAAATTGCCGCGTTTGGCGGCCGCAGAACACCTCAGACGGGCAAATATTTACATGTCAAATCGTGCCTTCGCCGAAGCGCGGGAGCACTGGCAGGCATTGATCGACCACTACCCAGACGACGCGCTGGTCGCGGAAGCGGGACTGGGAATCGGTAGAACCCATCTCCAGCAGCGAAGTTATGAACAGGCTCACCTGGTTCTTGAGCGGAACGCGCAAGCCTATCCCCACACAAAAGCTGGACGCGAGAGTCTGAACTTCAGCGCTTCCGCACTTCTCCGTATGGGCAAGGCGTCAGAGGCTGTGGACAGGTATATTAACTATACCGAGCGATATCCAAACGGCGAGCGGATCGATACCGCCCATCTAAATGTCATTGACAGTCTCCGAGAAGCGGGCCGCCCGGACGAAGCCAATACATGGGTAACGCGGACTAGACAAAGATTTGCCGGTACTGCTACGAATACCAACGCCCTGTTTGCGCGGCTTCGACTTGAAGTTGCGGATAGCAGATGGCAGCAAGCCGTGGCGACGGCCGACGAGCTTAGCAAACATCCATTTCACCGGGGAATATATACGAGCCCGGCGGAGGTGGCTTATCTGAGGGCGTACAGTCTCGAGCAAGCTAAAGATCGGAACGCGGCTTTTACCGCCTATCTCGCAATCCCTGACAGCATCGATTCCTACTATGGTTGGCTCGCTTCCGAGCGTCTGCTGAAGCTTGCTGATGCGAAGCAACGAGAGATAGTGAATGAGCGAGTTGCCCGAGTCAGGGCGCAAGTCGCTCGTGCTGCTCGGACTTATCCGGCCCCGAATCGTCACGCTATTCTCAAGGCAGCCAATCCTCGAAAACTCGATGCGAGGTTCATTCTCGCAATCATTCGCCAGGAAAGCGTTTTCCGGCCACAGGCAAAATCGCCTGCCGGCGCTCGAGGCCTGCTACAACTCACGATTGATGCAGCGGAGAGATACGCCCCCAATGCGGGGATAAAGAGTTTGCGTGAGACTGATCTCTACCATCCGGAAACATCAATAATTCTGGGCAGCGAGTATCTGGCCGACCTTCTCAGAATGTTTCCGGGTAACCTCGAAGCCGCCGCGGCCTCGTACAACGGCGGCGAAGACAATATTGCACGTTGGATAAAGCGCGCGAAGCATCAGGATCCGGGAGTCTTCACCGCCGAAATCGGTTTCGATGAAACAAAAGGCTATGTCCAGAAGGTGATGGCAAACTATCGCGCCTACCGAGAACTCTACAATCCGAATCTCGTTCTGAAATAAGCTTTCCAGCCTGGGCTACGGCTCCGGACTGAAGCGGCGATCCTCAAACCCCCTCGAGGATTCTCGCCTTCGCAGCGGGTCAGGTTCTACGTATCGTTTTGGTCGAATGCCCAGTCGCACCAACGCTTCATGGTACTCATATCTGATCGTCACTTCTCCGGCGGGACGAGGCTCCAGATCCATGGTTACCCAACGAACGTCATGTCGCACGGAGCGGCCTATTCCAGTGGCCGCGTAGTCCTCAGGCGCAGGAGAAACGGATCCCCGTGCTTGAGGTTTGTGGGCTTGCGTTGAAGGCAACCTTGCACTCTCGTCCGAGGCACCCTCCTTTTCAGATGGGACTCGCTTGTAGGGAGGCGGGGTGACCGGAACAACCGCCCGCGCCCGCTCTCGATAGAACACTGCGGCGATCACGCCCAAATTTCCCGTCTGGCCCAGTTTGGCAGCATAGGAGTCTCCTTCATTCGTGAAATAGAACCTTCGAGCGCGGTCCGAACTCATTTGCCATCCGGAGATGTGAATCGTCTGATAAGGACCAATGACCCACTTACTTGCTCCCCATGAAGACGTTCTCCGTGCATCAATCGAGTTCAACCCATCGACTGATAATGCGACAGCGACGCGCACGGGCAGCGGGTTTCTGATTCGCAACTCGTACTCAGCGCCCCGAATTGCTTCGACGTAAGTTCTGCCTCGAGCGGGATACTCGTTTTGCGGAACGCCATTTACGAGTACTTGTACTTCAAAGGGACGGGCAATTGGGTTAGGTCCGGGACGAGTTTGAATCTCTGAAGAATTCTGTTCGAGAGCCTCCGGGGCCGCGGTTAACGTCGTATTTGGCAAAGAAAAGAGAACGCCAACGGTAATCAATCCGCTCGCGCCTATCAGCAACCACCTGTTTTTCATATTTTTACCCCCAATCGCTAAACAGATCTTTGGACTGTCAGAGGAACGCCCACAACTGAGAAATCTTGCATAGAGGTGCTCGGGGCATCAGATTTGCCCGGTTTCTCAGGAGCGTAAAACCTTTCCTGTTGAGTAATGCAGACTGGAAGGCTACAATTACGCGCTTTTGCCCACAACTGAGAGATGTGCCCTGAGGGGCTTCAGGAGATCTTGAATGGAGTATGCGCTCACCGCAACAAAGACCGAGGCTCGTGCCGGAACTTTTTATGACAAGATTGCGGGAATTTACAACTTCACTTTCAAGCTGAACGGCTACGGCCGTTCACTGGATCAGTATTTCGAGAACCATCCGCTGCCGGTAACCCGGGGGGCGCGGATTCTCGATGCCGGTTGTGGCACCGGATTACTCAGTTTGGCTTTGCTGCGGGTGCTACACTTCCCCGTTAACATCACCGCCCTTGATTTATCGGCTACTTCGATTGCGGCGGCGAAAAAGGCGGTCGGGCGCAGCCCCGGGCGTCGGCAGGATGTGGAATTTGCCCAGGGAAATCTTCTCAACCTGCCCTTTGCCGATAACTCATTTGATCTGGTTGTTACCAGCGGTGCTTTGGAATACGTTCCTTTGAGAGAAGGCCTTAACGAACTAGCGCGCGTGATATCACCCGAGGGACATCTGCTTCATCTTCCGGTTAGACCATCGCCAGCCAGCACCTTTCTCGAGATACTCTTTCGCTTCAAGTCTCACCCGCCAAATGAAGTACTGCAACAGACGGAGAGTCACTTTCGCGTACAAACCCACTATCGATTTCCGCCGTTGCAAGTTATTGGCTGGACCAAGAGTGCGATTCTTGCGCGGAAGTTCTGAGGCGATCTAAAAACGCGAGAGATTGCGGGCATTTTATCTCCCTGCCCGGAGAGGCCAGCTGAAGAATGCTTTCTGTAGTTATGGCGTCGATTCCAAAGGCATTCAAATACGTGCACAACTCTGAGAAGTCATGTGGTGGCCTGGCATAGGCCTCAATCAAAAATCTTTTAACCGCCGGCGTGAAGTACCTGTCGAGTTGACGCAATTCCCATTGCTCTCTGCATTCCCCGACCTTCTCATTGTTTTCTGCGATGGCACGTTCATAAATAGCACGAGCTTTCAAAATCTTTTAACGACTGAGGACTGAACCCGGCTGGTCCGAAACCTGGGGGAGGCATTACCTTGAGTCTGGGGCGGTCGTTAAAATCACAATCTCTGTCTATTGCTGCTTAAGACCACCAACGGGCAGTTGGTGGATTGTTCGACACAGCCTACAACAACGGAAAGGAAAGAAACACGCCAAATCCCACCCACTTCCGTGGGTGGGATTTGGCGTGGTCCATTGTTTCTCTTTTAGGTAGCGTCGAACAATCCACCAACTGCCGTTGGAGGTCTTTGCGCATCTGACGGCAGATTCCTACGTTGCTATCTGTTAGACGCACTACACTACGATCCGCAAAACCGTCATCATCATCCGCCACCGGCGGGGAGTTGAAGACTCTTAACAACACGTTCCCGGAGGGCAAGAGCCTGTTTTTTGATTTCAGTCTGATTCAACGTCAATAATTGCCGATCTCTCATCACCACGCGACCGTTGATGAGTACGGTTTGCACATCAGTAGCCTTCGTTGCATAGACCAGATCGGAGTAGATGTTAGCTAACGGCAGTTGGTGCAGTGGGTGGCGATAGACGATGACAATATCTGCCCGTTTTCCTATTTCAATTGAGCCGATCTCCTTATCCAGATGCAGCGCCCGCGCTCCAAGAATCGTTGCCATCTCAAAAGCCTCTTGAGCCGAAAGAATCTTCGGATCGCCACTAAAAACCTTGTGCAACTTCGCCGTGGTATCCATCTCTTCCCAGAGGTTCAAATCATTGTTTGAAGCTGCGCCGTCGGTGCCAAGTCCGACCAAAAGACCCTGGGCCAACATCTTCGGGACGGGCGCGACTCCCGACGCGAGTTTCATGTTCGACTGGGGATTATGGATCACCCCAACGCCGAGTTCCTTTAGAATTGTGAGCTCTTGATCTGAAGGCCAAACTACGTGCGCCGCAATTACCTTGTTATTCAGAAAGCCTATTCGCTTCAGATAATCAACCGGCCTTTGCCCTTTGGCCTTGATGCTATCCTCAACCTCCTTCTTTGTCTCTGACACATGAATGACAATCGGCGCGCCCGTTCGATCAGAGAATGCGCGCGCAGCTTTCAAATGCTCCTCAGACACCGTATACGGAGCGTGCGGCGCAATGGCGGGAACGATTAGCTCATGTCCCTGCCACCGCTCCACAAACTTTTCTGTATATAATAGTCCAGCCTCAAACGTTTTATGATCAGGCGCAGGAAAATCGATCAGCGTCTGCCCAAGAACTCCTCGCACACCAGCCTTCGCTGTCTCTTCGGCGATCGCGTCTTCAAAGTAATACATGTCGCAGTAGGTCGTTGTGCCACCGCGAATCATCTCCAGAAGGCCTAAACGTGTCCCCACGCGTACGAACTCTTCGGTTACATTCTTTGCTTCAGCCGGAAAGATATATTTCGTTAGCCACTCCTGTAGATCGAGGTCGTCGGCAAGGCCCCTAAACAATGTCATCGGAATATGGGTATGGCCATTGATCAAGCCCGGAATGATGATCTTGTTCGTAGCATCTATCGTCTCAGAAGCACTGTAACGTTTCTGGATTTCGGCTCGGATCCCCACATCGAGAATTCGTCCCTGCGCGATGGCAATTCCCCCGTCCGTGAGGACACGTCGCTTCTCATCCATCGTTATTACGGTTCCACCGAGTATCAGCATGTCCACCTTCTTACGCTGCGGCTGGGTAAACACCTCCGGGAACGAGAAGCTCAGAATGAGGGCAATGGTGAACGAGAAGGTAAGCACATTCTTTAACATAGTCAGCTTGTCTTGGGAATTAATAACGTTCAACTGTTTGGGCCCGATTCAGCAAGGAACCTGGCGTCAAAAGCCCGAGGGAGCAGATCTTTGACACTTAGAGTCTCGCTCTCGTCGTGAAGATTCGCCAACACAATTGTGGCGTTGCGGCAGAACTCCCAGATAATTTGCCGGCAGGTCCCACAGGGCGGCGTCAGAGCCCCGGTATCGGCCACCACCGCGAGCTCAGTAAAGTCCCTTTCACCTTCTGACAAGGCTTTCCAGATCGCGACTCGTTCTGCGCACACCGTGAGACCGTAGCTCGCACTCTCGACATTACAACCCGTGTAGACCTTACCGGCGGCGGTCTTTACTGCTGCACCCACAAGAAACTTTGAGAATGGCGCAATCGACTGCAACCGCGCACGCTTCGCCGCCTCGATCAGCGGCCGCAACACTTCTTCGCTCAATGAAGCCCTCCTGCTGAGGCTAGCGCAATTGCTAGCCGTTCACGAATCTTTCCACTTATTAGATCAATACTTACAAGGTTATGACCACCCTCTGGAATTATCACATCGGCATAACGTCGTGAGGGCTCAACGAACTGCATGTGCATTGGGCGAACTGTGCCCAAATATTGTTCTATAACGGAATCAACAGTGCGACCGCGTTCGGCGACATCGCGACGCAACCTTCTAATGAAACGGATGTCGTCCGGCGTGTCAACAAACACTTTGATGTCCATCTGCTCGAGCAAACGGGCGTCGGTGAAGATGAGAATCCCTTCCACGATCAATATCGGTTTGGGATCGACACGACGAGTTTCAGGCAGGCGGGTGTTGCTCTTAAAGTCATAGAGGGGCAGATCGATTGGCTGTCCCGCTTTGAGCTTGCGGATATGATCTACCAGCAGTTCATTGTCGATTGCGTCCGGATGATCGAAATTGGCAACCTGCCGGTAATCCAGCGGGAGATCTTCCACATTTCTGTAATAGGAGTCCTGCTGGATAAAAACAACTTCGCTTGCACTGACGGATTCAAGAATCCTGTTTGCTACTGTGGTTTTTCCCGATCCTGTTCCACCCGAAATCCCAATCAACATGGACACAGAGTTATTCATCTCGACAAAGAGAATTTCTAGACTAACCGGGCAATTACCCGCCCCAGCAATTGGGTGAACGTCGCTTTGACTTTTTCGCCAGTTTCCATCACTTCCGCATGGCTGATCGGCTCATCGCTAATCCCGGCAGCCATATTCGTTATACACGATATTCCAAGCACGCTCATTCCCATCTGACGGGCGACAATCGCCTCCGGGACCGTACTCATGCCCACCGCATCAGCGCCAAAGGTCCGCAGCATGTGAATTTCAGCCGGTGTTTCGTAGCTGGGGCCGGCAAGCGCCGCGTAAACGCCCCGGCGCACTTCAACCTCGACTGCCTTGGCCTCCTCAACGACAATCTCCTGAAGCTCTTTCGAGTAAACCTCAGTCATATCCGGGAACCGAGGTCCAAAGCGTTCATCATTTGGACCACGCAAGGGACTCACCCCCATCAAGTTCAAATGATCGCTTATAACCATCAAGCCCCCCTGGTTTAATCCAACATCGATACCTCCGGCTGCGTTGGTGAGCACAAGGGTTTTAATACCCAGCACTTTGAAGGTTCTGATAGGAAAAGTAACCTCTTCCAGGGAGTAGCCTTCGTAAAAGTGGACGCGCCCCTGCATTGCCACGACCGGCACCTTGTCAACCTTTCCAATAACAAGCTTGCCGGCATGCCCTTCTGCGGTGGACGAAACAAAGCCCGGTATTTCCTCATAAGGGATCGCAGTTGCCTCGTTAAGGTCATCCGCGAAGGCTCCGAGTCCACTGCCTAGCACCAGAGCAACCCGCGCTTCATCGGCTGTACGTGTACGAATTGTTCGCGCAGCGTGCTCCGCGCGAGCGTAGAGATTTGAACTGGCTGGTTTGCCTGACATATTGTCACCCACCTTGTTCGCGTATTCCGACAATGAATCTGAATTATCGATGTCGAAACTCCTTTGAAAGCTGCCCCCTATCTCTCTTTTTGATAGGGCCGTCCGAGCGCCTGGGGCGGTCGCGATTGGCCGATAAAACCGGCTAACACAATAATAGTCAAAACATAGGGGACCATTTGAATGAACTGAACCGGAATGTCTTCTCCTGAAGGAAGCTTTACCACTCCCTGCATCTGTATTGAAACGGCTTCGGTAAAACCAAACAGCAGGCAGGCAAGCATTGTCTGGACCGGACGCCATTTTCCAAAGATGAGCGCCGCAAGGGCAATGAACCCTCTGCCGGCAGTCATATTACGAGTAAACAGAGACGACTGGCCAATTGATAAATAGGCCCCTGCAATACCGGCGAGCGCTCCTGCCAACAACACTCCGGAATAGCGCAGCCGCGCGACGTTCACGCCGGCGGCATCGGCGGCGCCCGGATTTTCTCCAACTGATCTTAGCCGCAGTCCGAAAGGAGTGCGATACAGCACGTACCAGGTGATGACTACCAATGAAAAAGCGATCACAATAGGTGTCCAGGGAATCAGATGTTCCCTGGGGATCTGAGGTGTAGATCCTGAAGACTGAAAGAATGCACCGCTCAGGAATCCGGGAACTCCAATCATTAGAATATTGATCGCCATGCCGCTGACAACCTGGTCGGCCTTGAAGCGAATACAGACCACAGCATAGATCGCAGCAACAATCAGCCCCGCGCCTATGCCCGCGAGCAGGCCCAGCCAGGGACTGAGAACACCCAATCCGAACTTGGCATCCGCGGCGTAGGTTATCGCGGCGGCCGTGAATGCCCCGGCCAGCATCTTTCCTTCGAGAGCTATGTTGATGACGCCGGACCTTTCAGAGAACATGCCTCCCAGGGCCGCAAGGATCAGAGGGGTTGCGAGCCGAACTGTCGACCAGATCAGAGCAATTGTAAATAGCTCAGTCATAATTCACTCAAACCTTCGGGCGCTTTAACAAACCAAACTTTCCAAACGGTCCACGGAACAGCGCTTCCGCGGCTACGAAAAGGATCACGATGCCCTGCAAAACATCAACCAGATCCTTCGTAACGTTGTCGGTAAAAGCATCGACAAAGATACCGCCCCTGAGCAGCATTCCAAAGAACAGGGCCGACAACAGCACACCCACGGGATGATTTCTGCCTAGCAGCGCTACGGCAATTCCGGTAAACCCATAGTTCGCCGAAAAACCATCGTAAAAACGGTAGCGATAACCCATCACTTCATTGATCCCGACCAGCCCGGCTAAGGCTCCCGAGACGACCATGGCCAGAACTATCTGTTTGCGAATCGAGATCCCTCCGTACTCGGCCGCCGAAGGATTATTTCCCGTAGCTCGTATTTCGTATCCCCACTTCGTGCGCCATAAGAAGAAGTACACAAGGACACAGGCGACCAGAGCCACGATGAAGGCGACATTTAAGGGAATGCGGTCAGGAAGGCCGGGAATGAACTTACCCAGTCGAGCAATTTCTGCTCCCGATCCGATCGGAACCGTCTGCAAGATAGGATCGCCGGGAGTCTTGTAATGATACTGGGTAAAGTAACTGACCAGGGCAATCGCGACGAAGTTCAACATAATGGTGTTGATGACTTCGTGAGAACCGAACCGCGCCTTCAAAGCGCCGGGAATGGCCCCCCAGACGCCTCCACCCACAATGGCGGCAATGAAACATAATGGGACCAGGATCCACGCTGATAGATTTGCAAAGGTAATTCCGACCCAGGCGACGGCAAAAGCGGCAATATAAAGTTGACCTTCGGCCCCGATGTTCAGCAGTCCACAGCGAAAAGCGACGAGGACTGCGAGGCCCGTGAATATAAGCGGTGTGGCGTAGAAGAGCGTGTACCCGATTCCATCGGGCCAGGAGAGCGCGCTGCCAAACAGCAGGCGATAGGCTTCGATCGGGTTGTCTCCAACTATCAGAATCAGGACCGCGCCGATAATAAAGGCGGCCAGCACAGCTATGAATGGAAAAACCAGTTCGTGTAAAAGCTTCATGTAGTTTCGCGAATCTTCAATGACCCCTGGTCATCAATAACCCAATCTCTTCAATCGTCGCCACTTTTGGATCGACCTCGCCAACAATGCGCCCTTCGTGGATGACCAACAGTCGATCGGAGAGACTCGTAACTTCTTCAAGCTCCGCCGAAACGAGAAGCACAGCACAACCGGCATCGCGCATTGCTACCAGATTCCGATGGATAAACTCGATTGCCCCTATGTCAACTCCTCTGGTGGGCTGTGAAACCAGCAGCAGTCTGGGTTTCAAATCCAACTCGCGCCCGATGATCAATTTCTGCTGATTTCCTCCCGAAAGTGAACGGGCAGGCAATTCAGTATCAGGCGGCCGCACGTCAAAATCACTAATGATCCTTCTGGCGCGCTGCTGAATAGCATCGTAATCCAGAACAATGTCTCCGGGATAAGTAACAACTGGCTTGCGGTAATGTACGCCCAGTATTGAGTTTTCAGCGAGATCGAAATCAAGAAGTAAACCGCGGCGATGACGATCTTCGGGAATATGGGCGATACCAAGTTCACGCCGCGAGCGGGCGGCCTGCCGCGTTATATCCCGGTCTTCAAACCAGATCTCGCCTGAAAGTTGCGCAGGTTCGGTCAGTCCTGCCAGAGCTTCAATTAATTCCGTTTGTCCGTTTCCTTCGACACCGGCTATGCCGACAATCTCGCCACGGCGAACCTCGAAAGAAGCGTTGTCGACTCTTTTCCCACCATCGGCTGTCATGACCGAGAGGTTCTTGACCTTCAACTCGGTAGCGCCAGGTTTCGAATCAGGTTTTTCAACGCGCAGTAGAACCTCGCGTCCCACCATTAAGCGGGCCAACTCTGCCGCACTCGTTTCGCTTGTTTCCAATCGCCCAACGACACGACCATCTCGCATGACCGTAACCTGGTCCGATATGGCCAGCACCTCAGACAATTTGTGCGTGATGATAATGACCGTCTTTCCCTGCTCCCTCATACTCCGCAGAATCGCGAAGAACTCATCTACTTCCTGAGGTGTGAGAACGGCGGTGGGCTCGTCAAGAATCAGTAGACGCGCGTGACGGTAGAGGGCTTTGAGCAACTCGACGCGCTGCTGTTGGCCGACCGAGAGATTTTCCACGATAGCGTGAGGATCGACCGACAGCCTGAACTCTGCGGAAAGCTTACGTATTTCAGCGGCCGCCTCTGTCAGATCCAGACTGAGCACGCTGCCGGGTTCGGCTCCCAGCACGATATTCTCGGCGACGGTCATGGTGCCCACCAGCATAAAATGCTGATGGACCATACCCACGCCACGGGCGATTGCATCGTGAGGCGTCGTTATTTGTTGTACTTCACCATCAAGCAGGATCTCGCCGCTGTCGGCTTCATAAAAGCCATAGGCGATGCGCATTGCGGTCGATTTTCCCGCGCCATTTTCTCCGACGATGGCATGAATGGTGCCGGGCTCGACCTCGATATTGACGCGCTCATTCGCGACCACACTGCCAAAATGCTTGGTTATGTTACGAAGGATTAACAATTCACTCTCGGTCTTTGGTTTTAGGCCTTGGGCCTTGATCCTGTTGACTACTGGCGCCTTTCAGCGTTGCGAGTACTTTCCCAATCGCCCGAAGATAAGCATTTAGCTTCGGTGTGAGTTCGTTAACTACTGGGACCAGATCATTGACCTGTTTTTCTGTAAGCAGCTTGCGTTTATACGCCCGACGCAACCAGTGCTTGGTTTCGTACAACGATCCTCGCGCCATTCTTAAGAATCTCCTGAGGTCGGGATTGGTACCTCTGCCACTCCCCTCTGCAATATTTGCGCCGATGCTGTCAGCAGCTCTAATAAGCTGCTTCCCTACCGTATCTCTTGCCAAGTTATCCCAACGGCGCACTGCTCTCCATATCAGGTCGGATAGCTTTTCCGAAAGTCGATAGACTTGCAGCTTTTCAAAGTTCGTCTTTTCCATGTGAGGTCTCCTTAAATGAAATTTAAAGTACTTCCTTGCGGAAAACTTTCATGAGTCGTTTTCCAGATGACATCAAAGGCCAAAGGCCAAAAACCAAAGACCACTTAATTGCTATTTATTCATCGCATCCGTTACTTTGATTTGGCCGGATATGATCTTCTGTTTGGCCTCTTCAACTGCTTTAAGAGCCTCTTCGGTGAGGAGAGACTGGTTGTGCTCGTCGAGTGAGTAGCCGACACCGTCCTCTTGCAATCCGTAGATATGTAGACCGGGATGGAATTCGCCTTTGACAACGTCGTCAACTATTTTATAGACGGCATTGTCCACGCGCTTCACCATGCTTGTCAGAACAAACCCGGGTTTCACCATGTTCTGATTAGAATCGACGCCGATTACGAAATGACTCGCCCGTCCCTCGCGTTTTCCCTGCTGCTCGACAGCGTCAAAGGCTCCGAGACCGGAATTACCGGCAGCAGTAAACAGAACGTCTGCTCCCTTTCCGATCTGAGCCAGAGCGAGTTCCTTTCCCTTCCCCGGGTTGTTCCAGGCGTGATCGGTGATGCCTACATAGTTTTGGACCACGCGAATATCTGGATTAACGGCTCGCGCGCCCTCTTCGTACCCCACTGCAAACCGGTGGATTAAAGGGATGTCCATGCCACCAATGAAGCCGATTGTGCCGGTCATGCTGTTCTGTGCCGCCAGCATGCCCACCAGATATGAACCCTCGTGTTCCTTGAACACAAGTGAGGCCACGTTCGGGAGTTGGCTGACTCCGTCTATGATTGCGAAATTGATGTTCGGATAGTCTCTGGCAACCAGTTCCATAATCGGCGCTTGCGCAAAACCCACTCCGATTATTAGATCGTAGCCACGCTCGGCGAACGCGCGCATCGCGGGCTCGATTGAAGTCGGATTTCCAGGCTCGATGTCGCGCAGCATGATCGGCAGATCCTGGGCCGCGCGTTTCGCCCCTTCCCACGCGGCGGCATTGAAAGAGCGGTCGTCCTTGCCACCAATGTCAAATACTATGCCGACCTGGATTCTTGACGCATCGGCTGCTAATTGGCTTTGCTGGTTGCATGCAGATGCAAGCAGGAGCAGGACGCAAATCGTCGCACACCCAACCAACGCTTTAATGCTCATTCGTGAATGACTTCCTTAACCAGTTTGGGAATTGCAGGTGGCCTGTCGCCGATCTCGTAGGCCGTTTGAATACGCAATACCGCCTCTCGAAGCTTGGAATCGTTATCGCTGTAGACGACGCCTAGAGGCTCGCCCTCACTAATCTTGTCCCCAAGTCTGCTTTCGGCGACAAATCCGACGGTTGGATCGATGCTATCTTCGATGCGCACACGTCCGCCGCCGATGGCCGCTATCGCATGTCCTACTTCGGCGGTTCTGATTTTGACGACGTAACCGGAGCGAGGCGATTCTACCTTAAGGGACCGGGCCACCAAAGGTAGAAAACTCGCCGGGTCATCGCAAACCCGCGGCTCCCCGTGCTGAGCCTCGATATTCTCTCGAAACTTCTCGAGCGCTGCTCCTGATTTCAAGGCGCGCATCAACCGATCTCGGGCCGCATCAAGCGACGTTTCCATTTCGACGAGCACAAGCATCTGGGCCGAAAGCTCGATCGACAGATCTAAAACGGGCCGGGTTCGATCGGTGCCTTCACCCCGCAGTATCTCAATGCACTCTTTTACTTCAAGCGAGTTGCCTACTGCCTGTCCGAGGGGTTGGTTCATATCGCTGAGCAAGGCGCGGGTGCGAATCCCGCAAGCATTACCCGTACTTACCAGCGCATGAGCGAGCGCGATGGCGCGAGCCTCATCTCGCATGAAGGCCCCGGAACCCACTTTGACGTCGATGACCATTGCATCGAGCCCGGCAGCTCCTTTTTTGGAGATTATTGAAGCGACAATCAGGGGAATGGCTTCGACAGTGGCTGTTGCATCGCGCAGGGCATATAACTTTTTGTCGGCCGGCGCCAGTTCTGCTGTTTGCCCTGCCATAGCGTATCCCACCCGCTCGAGGACGTGGTGAAATTCCGTAGCCGAAAGGTCTACGCGATAACCCGGGATCGATTCAAGTTTGTCGAGCGTTCCACCAGTGTGACCGAGACCCCGCCCCGAAATCATCGGCACACAGATTCCGCACGCGGCCACCAGCGGCGCAATAATTAGCGAGGTTTTGTCACCAACTCCGCCGGTAGAATGTTTATCCGCTTTTGGCTTCTTAATATCGGAGAAATCCAGAATGCTGCCGGATTGCAGCATGGCCTCTGTCAGGGCGCGTTGCTCACCCTCATTCATGCCGTTGAGATAGATGGCCATGAGCAATGCACTACTCTGGTAATCAGCGATCTCACCCCGCGTGACACCGGCAATGAAGAAATCGATCTCATCAGGCGTGAGTGTTTCGCCATCGCGCTTCTTGCGTATGATGTCCTGGGGTCTCAAGCTTGCTATCTCTCAATCGCTCGTCAGCAGCACTATTGCCTGGGCCTTGACGGCAATTCCCTGGCCCACTGAATCCAGACCTTCTCCAGTTTTTGCCTTGACACTCACAGCGCCAAGCTCAACGTCCAATACCTCCGCGAGGTTCTCACGAATTGAAAGCACGTAAGACCTCAACTTTGGCAATTCGAGAAATACGGTTGAATCGACATTAACAACATGAAGACCACGGCCGCGCATGAGCCACATTACCCGCGACAGTAATTGGCGACTATCCGCACCCTTCCACTGGGGATCCTGGTCGGGAAAATGCACTCCCAGATCGCCTTCACAGAGGGCTCCGAGAATCGCGTCGGCGATCGCATGGCAAAGCACATCAGCATCAGAGTGTCCATCGCCGCCGCGATCCGAAGCGACATGCACACCGCCTAGCACAAGGGGACGGCCTTCCACCAATCGATGCGTATCGTGGCCAATACCGATGCGAAACATCTCATTACCTCAACTCTTCGCTTCCCGGTCACGGATCTCTTTTAGTAAGGCCTCGGCAATCACGAGGTCCTGGGGTCGGGTGATCTTGATGTTGCGCGCGCTGCCTTCCACGACGACCACCTTCTCGCCAAGCCGCTCAACAAGCAGACTGTCGTCCGTCAATTGAGGGTCGAGAAGGTCAATCTGCTCATAGGCGCGACGCAAAAGCGAATGGTGGAAGCATTGGGGCGTTAGGGCATTACGTAACTCTCCGCGATCCAGTGTTTCTGTAACAGCGCCTTCCCTGACTTTTTTGACGGTGTCGGTAACCGGAGCAACGAGTATCGCAGCACCATTAACCTTGGCGGCTTCTACTACCTCGCTAATTTCCTTTGCGGTCACGAACGGACGTACGCCGTCATGGACCGCAACAATTTCGGCGGTGGCATATCGGGTCGCCTGCAATCCACGAAAGACAGACTCGGCTCTGGTTGCACCGCCAGGCACTACCTTCGACAGCTTTCGAAGAGCGTACCTATTAGCCAGGGCCAGGAAATCGGTAGCTTCCCCGGCCGGTAAAACCAGGATGACTTCCTGAATCGCGTCACACTGCTCAAAGGGCTTGAGCGTATGAAAGATGATTGGCGTTCCAGCGAGCTCGAGAAACTGCTTCGATCGCGTTCCACGCATCCGGGTACCCTGGCCGGCTGCTGCAATGATCGCAACATTCATATGAAAATAAAAATGACGAGTAACAGTGCCAAGCGACAAGAAGGGGTACGCTATTTTCGCTATGACCTGGCCCTGTTACTCGTCACTCAAGCGACTATTCGGCACTCGATTCACTGTGGTCCGTCACCCGCATTGGTCCAGTCGTAGTGCGGGAGTCTCTGCCAGGCCGGCGGGTACTGCCGTTAGTACGATACTCGCCATTAGACCCACCGTTTTCCGAATCTTCCCAAAGGCGGCCAAAGATCATCTTGCCTGCTGTCGTTTGCAGTACGCTCGTAACCGCGATGTCTGCGTTCCTGCCGATCAGCCGTCGCGCGTTATCGACAACCACCATTGTGCCGTCATCCAGGTAGGCAACACCCTGGTTGTACTCCTTACCTTCTTTGAGGATGAAGACGCGCATCGCTTCGCCGGGAAGCACGACAGGCTTCAAGGCGTTGGCCAACTCATTGATGTTCAGAACATTGACGCCACGTAACTGAGCTACCTTATTAAGATTAAAGTCATTAGTGACGATTACTGCATCAAGCTGCTTACCAAGTTCAATCAGTTTCAGATCAACTTCGCGGACAGAAGGAAAGTCTGTCTCTACAATCTGAATATCGAGCGCGCTGTTATTCTGGAGGCGGTTCAACATGTCCAGACCACGCCGGCCACGCTGCCGCTTCGATGAATCCGGCGAATCGGCAACCTGCTGCAATTCGCGGAGGATGAACTGGGGAATAATCAGCGACCCTGTAAGAAAGCCCGTCTCGGCGACATCGGCAATGCGACCATCGATAATGACTGAAGTGTCGAGGATCTTCAGATCGCGGCGCAAACTCTTGTCGCTAAAGATTCCGCCCAACGCTGAAAGCTCGAGATGGTCACCCTTTGCGGCGCCGACCATCAACCCGACATAGGCCATAAAGAAGGTTAATGAGAGCGTGAGGAAGGTCTTAAGTTCGGGCGCTACTGCCATTGATTCCTGGCGGCTGATCAGTGACCCAATCAAAAACGCCCCAACGATACCCATAATTGAGCCAACTGCGGCCCCGATCAGGGTCTTTAAAGTTGCCCGGCGAATTCTGAGCTCGAAAAGGATAATGCAGATGGCAATAAGCGCACCAACCCCAGCGGAGAACCACGGGTCGTTGGCAACAGGCCTCAGAACATACCCGGCCGCCACCAAAATCGCAGTAAAAACTAATCTTATAATAATGACATCAGCATGCATGGCGGTCGCAATGTTATCACGCGCCAAACCTGCCAGTCACCAAAAACCTTTTGAAATTAATGAGTTTCGGCAAGGGGAACGTTGGATAACTGCACCAACTTGTAATTGGGGCTGAATCGCGCGAGCTGATCACTGAGGAACGAAATCAAGTCAAAATAATTCTTCGAGGGCTTCGGCTACAGACTTTACCCCGATTATCCTCACTCCCAGTAGACGTTCGAGGCCGGTGGCATTAGAAGCCGGTAAAACGATTCTTTCAAAACCGAGAGCCTGCGCCTCGCGGGCCCGCACGGCAGCCTGAAGGGTCCCACGGACTTCCCCTGTAAGACCCACCTCACCGAAAACCGCGGTGCGAGCGTCTATTGGAATGTTTCTAAAGCTGGAGGTAATTGCAGCTACGACCCCGAGATCCACCGCAGGCTCGTCAACGGCCAGGCCACCAGCGATGTTGACAAACACATCGTCAGCCAGCATTTGAAGTCCCAGCCGTTTCTCGAGCATCGCAATCAGAAGCGCGACCCGGTTCTGGTCCACTCCCTGGGCCATCCTTCGGCCCGTGCCATACTTGCTGCTTGAGACAAGCGCCTGTACCTCGACGAGCAGCGGTCGTGTGCCTTCCATACAGGCCGTTACCACGGAGCCGGCAACATTCTCAGGGCGCTCCTGTAGAAACATCTGAGACGGATTGGTTACGGGGACTAGTCCGGAAGTGGTCATTTCGAAAATGCCTACCTCGTTGGCCGGTCCGAACCGGTTCTTGATGGCCCGCACTATCCGGTGATTATGATGCCGCTCACCTTCGAAATACAGCACCGTGTCGACAACATGTTCGAGCGCTTTAGGACCGGCGATCGAGCCATCCTTTGTAATGTGACCGATCAGGAATACCGGGACAGTGCGGTTCTTGGCAAGGGTGAGGAACTGATGGGCCACTTCCCTTACCTGCGAGACGGAGCCAGGCGCCGATTCGATTAAAGGCGAGAAGACCGTCTGAATGGAGTCGACGATGATGGCACCCGGACTTAAGCGTTCTATCTCATGAAAGATGTTCTCTATATTTGTCTCCGGCAAGAGAAACAGGCTCTCGGCGTTTACGGTGAGACGCTCGCCACGCAGTTTGATCTGACGCTCAGACTCCTCTCCCGATACATAAAGAACCACCCTGCCACCACCGCTTAATTTATCGGCCACCTGAAGCAGTAATGTGCTTTTCCCGATACCCGGGTCGCCGCCGATGAGGACAAGCGTGCCTGGAACAATCCCACCTCCGAGCACGCGGTCAAACTCATCTACGCCTGAAGGTATACGAACATCATCCTGAGACTCGATCTCGTGGTAAGGAACCGCGGTGGCTTCTCTCCAACTGTGTCCATTTCTCGCTGAACCCGTCCGGCTTGGACGCGCTCGCTCTTCGACCAGCGAATTCCACTCGCCACACTCCGGACACTTTCCAAGCCACTTCCTGGACTGGTGACCGCAACTCTGGCAAACAAAGATCGTTTCTGGTGTCTTTTTCAAAGTCTAACGGCTAAAGGGTGGTGGCTAAAGCAAAGCTTTAACATTCTCGACAGGCCGGCCCAGAACTGCGCGCCTTCCACTCTCCACAATCGGCCTCTGAATGAGATCGGGATGCTCAACCATAAGGGAGATTAGCTGCTCATCGGTGAATTCACCTTTACCGATACCCAACTCTCGAAAAATGGGCTCGCTCTTGCGCAGGAGGTCTCGCGGCGCCAGTTCCATTTTCCCTAACAATTCACGAAGCTTCTTTTTGGACAAGGGTGCAATGTAGTAGTTGATCTTCTCGAACTCAACACCACTCTCCCGTAACAGCCGGTCCATCTCCCGACACTTCGTGCACGTCGGCTTCTCATAAACAATAATTTTGTCTTTCATTATTCTATGGAAATGGTCTTTGGTCTTTCATCGCTAGAGTCACTCGGTGGAGGTCTATAGACAGAAGCTCAAAAGCCCCAAATCAAAGGGTCAAAGTCCCAAGACCAAAGGCCAAAGGCCTTTCTAGGGAAATATTCCGCGGACGCTTGTAGCCTCAGCGACTCTCTCCACCGCCAGGATGTATGCGCCGGTCCTCATGTCAGTGTCATATTTCTCGGCGGTTTCCAGGACGGACTTGAAGGCCGTATTCATTGTGCCCTCCAGGGTCTCGTTTATCTGCCTCTCTGTCCAGAAAAACGAGTATTGATCCTGAACCCACTCGTAATAGCTGACGGTTACACCACCCGCATTAGCCAGAATGTCGGGAATGAGAAACACGCCGTTGTCTGCAAAGATCCGATCAGCACCGGGGGTCACGGGACCATTGGCCAACTCCGCAATGATCCGGGCCTTGACGCGTCCAACATTCGCCAGGGTTACGGCATTCTCCAAAGCGGCGGGCAACAAGATTTCACAGTCGACGGCAATCACGTCTTCCGGGTCAATCTCCTTCGCGCCGGCGAGGCCCAGCAGAGAACTTTTTTCCGCCTTATGCTTCAACGCTGCGTCGATGTCCAACCCATTTTCGGCATAAACAGCAGCCCGAGAATCGCACGCCGCCACCACTCGCGCCCCATCTGCCGCCACCATGCGGGCGATATTCGCGCCGGCATTCCCGAAGCCATGGACCACTACTCGTGCGCCATCGAGGCTAACACCTTTTACCCTGCAAGCCTCTCGCAAAGCGTAAAGACACCCGCGTGCTGTGGCTTCGCTGCGCCCCTGAGACCCCCCGAGCGAGATCGGCTTCCCGGTCACGACTCCGAGTTCCGTATGGCCACGGACCATCGAAATCGTATCCATGATCCAGGCCATCGTCTGCTCATCCGTGTACATATCCGGCGCCGGAATGTCGCGATCCGGACCGATGATCGGAGCAATCTCGAATGCGTAACGCCGCGTGAGTCTTTCCAACTCGTTCTTGGACAAACTCTTGGTGTCGCAAACGACTCCGCCTTTACCGCCGCCATAAGGTATGCCGACAGTAGCACACTTCCAGGTCATCCATGACGCGAGCGCCTTAACCTCATCGAGAGTCACATTGGGGTGATAGCGAATCCCCCCTTTAGCCGGTCCTCGGGCAATGTTGTGCTGAACGCGGTAGCCCTCAAAAACCTGTACGTCACCACCATCCATTTTGACCGGGATAGAGACGATCAACTGGCGCTTAGGGGTTTGGAGTACCTGTCTAAGGGACGGGTCAAGATCGAGGTAGTCGGCGGCGCGGTTGAACTGCTGTTTGGCGATCTCGAACGGATTCAGAACTTCGGGGGAAGTCTCTTGGGTAGCCATGCAATTCTCTCCTGGCATTTAGGTGTATGGGAGCGCTGCAATCCTAGAATGTCCAAAGTACAAAGTCCAGTTTTGGCTTATGAGCCTATAAGACTCATTAACTCGCCGTTGGAACAACCTGCCAGCAGACGGAGTCTAACCCTTTGAAAGCTCCCGTGACCCGAATGGCACCGGCAAGGGAGGAACAGATGCTTACAGAATTGGTCGAATCGAGTTCGCATCATCGCGAATTCAAGAGGCGCGGATCATTTTTTCTCTTTACTTTGGCGAGTTATGTTCTGCTTTTGATAGTTGCAGGTGTTGTTAGCATTGTTGCGTATGAGGCGCAGCTTGTGGATCGGACCACTGAAACAGTTCTCACGATGTTGCCTCCCAGGGACATCTCCCCATCAGAACCAATAAGGACAGGCACAACCTTAGGGGGCGGACATGGAGGAGGTGGGAACAACTCAGGCAGCGCCGGAGCAAAAGAGAGGATGGCTACGGTAGATTACCCAGAGGCCCCTGACACGATCTCGACCAGTCCCAACCCGGGCCTTCCTAACCCGAATCAAATTCGTCTTGGTGACGGTGGACCAGGTTTTGGTGACGGTCCGGGAAAAGGTGAGCCAGGCGGTGAAGGGGGAGCCCTCACTGGAATTCCAATAGTTATCGAGCTTGACGAGCGTCCGCCGACCCCAAAGTTTCAAAAACCGCCTCAAGTCATAAGAAAGAATGTAATTAACAGCGAGGCCATTTCGTTGCCGAAGCCACCGTATCCCCCGCTGGCCCTGAGGACCGGGATTAAAGGACCCGTGAGCATACAAGTGCTGATCGATGAGACCGGCAAAGTGATTTCGGCAAAGCCACTTTCCGGGAGTCCGCTGCTGGTCCATGCAGCAGTTACCGCTGCGTACAAGGCGCGCTTCTCGCCGACGTTTATCGGAGATCAGCCGGTAAGAGTCTCAGGTGTCATTACTTACAACTTCGTTATCGATTGACGACGTGTCGAGGATCAGATCACTCAGGGTTTCCCGACCTTGTGGCACAGGCGTCTTGCCCGTGCCAAAGGCTTCCAGACAGCGGTTGCCCTGCCACAACAAGAGGTGCGCGATTTAAGTCCGCGCACCTCTCCCGCCAAACTGGGGCGCGTTAGTATGTCGGGACGGCTTAGCCAATCCCCGTGCGGTATGCCTCAGGCTTACCCTTGCGTACGCCTAAGGCTTTCCCTTGCGGTACGCCTAAGGCTTACCGTGAGGCCAGATCTCTTTAAGGCTGTGCCTAACTGACAGGGCATACCCTAATCGGACTCGAATGTAGCACGGTAAGCCAGAGGCGTACCGCAAGGGAAAGCCTTAGGCGCACCGGAAGGGAAAGGCTTAGGCGGAAAGAGCTCTTGAAAGACGTTCTAACTGGCGGCGGCGGTTTCCACCTTCGAGCCAGTTAACTCCGCTAGCAGTTCGCGCACCTCTTCCGGTCCATGCAGTCGGAACCGGGCTCGCGAGGATCGCCGTCCCACGTGAATGGTCCAAGCACTCTCAGGTAACCGCGCAAAGAGGTCTTCGTCAGTTACGTCATCGCCTACCGCAAGGAGAAAGTCCTGGTCACCAATCGCCTTTTTAATCGTCTCGAACACCTCGCCTTTGTTGGCCCACATTACCTTTACCTCAACGGTCTTTTGACCCTTGACGGCAATCACATGAGTATCCGCCAACATTTGCTGGAGATTAGAAACCAGTTCGTTAGCGAGCCAATCGCCGAATAATGGGTCCGACATGCGAAAGTGCCAAACCAGAGAGAACTCTTTCTCTTCGATGAAGCTTCCCGGCGTCCGCTCGACGAAATGGTCCAGAACGGGATAGACACGCGATTTCCATTCGCCCGAATCGCCCGAGTGTTGATGTTCCCAGCTTCCTGAATCTGGCGAACGTAAAATGGCGCCATGCTCGGCCGCCAACCAAAGGTGAGGCACGGTTCCAAACCACGTGTCAAGATCGGCACGCGATCGCCCCGAGACAACCACGACTTCTGTACCTTGCGTGGCAGCAAGGCGCTTCAAGAGCTCAATCAATTCCGCACCGGGCGCCGCGTCCTGGGGCCGCTTAGCATACGGTTGCAGTGTCCCATCATAATCGAGCATCAGGAAACGGTGGCTGGCCCGGCGGAACGAGTCCTTAAGTTTCTCCTTTGGTAACGGCTCAGGCTCCTGGGATAAGCGCTCGGCTCGGTTCGAGACGGCCTCCTGGAGATTCTGGATGAAGCGGTCACCCCAGGCAAAAACCGTGTTTTTAACTACGCGTTTGTAAAGGGCCAGCATCCGGTCGCGGCGCTCTTCCTCCGGAATCGTCAGCGCACGCTCTATTGTCGCTGCCGTCCTCTCCTCATCGTAGGGGTTGATTAGAAACGCTTCGCCCATCTCAGCAGCGGCACCCGCGAATTCACTCAAGATGAGCACACCGTTTCCATCCGGCTTGCAGGCTGTGAACTCCTTAGCGACTAAATTCAAGCCGTCGCGTAGCGGCGTTATGAGAGCGACATCCGCGGCCGCATAAAGGGCCGTTAATTCAGAACGCGGAATTCCCCGGCGTAGATAGATGACCGGGGTCCATTCCGGAGTACTCCATTGACCATTGATCTGGCCCACCAACTCATCTACTTCTTTGCGCAACTCTTTATACCGCGTCACACCTTCCCGCGAAGGAACAGCAACCTGAATCAGTACTACCCGTTCCCGCCAATCCGGTGATTCCGACAAAAATCTCCGAAACGCCCGCAAGCGCTCGGGAATCCCCTTCGTATAATCGAGCCTGTCAACTCCAAGGATAATCTTGCGATTCGCAAAGCTCAGCCTCAAATCCTCGAGGCGCTTTCGCGTGGCCGCATCCGTCGCCAGCAGATCGGTGAACTGCTCGGGGGCAATGCCGATGGGCAAAGCTTCCAGCCGGACCGTGCGACTGCCGATCTGAACTCTATCCATCTGGTTCTCAATGCCCAGAATGCGAAGCATCGAAGAGCGAAAGTGCTGGAGGTAGCTGTAGGTTTGAAAGGCGATATAGTCGGCGCCAAGGAGGCCGCGCACAATCTCCTCGCGTTGAGGCAGAATGCGAAACACAGAGGACGAAGGAAAAGGGATATGCAAGAAGAAACCGATGCGCGCTTGCGGCATCACCTCTCTCAACATCTGCGGCAACAGCATAAGGTGGTAGTCATGAATCCACACCGCATCATCCGGCCGCAGGTGTTTGACCAGTTCATCTCGAAAGATCTGGTTGGCCTCGACGTAGGCTTGCCACTCGTTGGGTTTGAACTTGACTATGAATGGAAAGTGATGGAACAGCGGCCAGATCGATTCATTCGAATAGCCGTCGTAAAACCCGTGGGCGATCTCGGCCGGAAGATCGATTGCATGATAGCGATCTCGTTCCGCCCACCGCTGAACTATTTGGCGTCGCTTTTCATCGAAGACGCCGGAAGATTCCCCTGACCAACCGATCCAGATACCATTCGTCCGCTTGAGGATCGGGTGCATTGCTGTAGCGAGTCCGCCCGCCCCTTTTTCAACCCGCCAACTCTCGCCCGCTCGTCTAAGAGCAACAGGTAACCGGTTGGACACTACTACCACTCGCGGATTGTTACTTGATTCCTTCAGCATTGCTGCTTCCGATGTAAAATGTCGATTGTCACAAACGACACCCAGAACGATTGGCGTCTTAGTTCTCCGGTCTGCGGGCTGCGGTTCCGGCGTGGTCTGACGTTCCCGGACTATGCGTTAGTAGCAGCGGCGAGCTAGCGCCGTTCGGAATTTGAGTGTGGTTATTCTAGCACGCAGAGAGCTTTGCATGTGTAAAGCGCCTTCTCAAAACCAGATAACAGGTCATAAACTACAGAAACTTACTCGCTATGGAACCAATTCGTGACATGCTGAAATCAATTAATTTCCAGACAGTGACAAGATGGGATAAATGAAGAGAGGAATCGGAGATCTGCTCAAATGACCAGGAGCACACTCGTTAACGATCCACTGTGGTTCAAAGAGGCGGTCTTTTATGAGGTGTACGTGCGGGGTTTCTATGACTCTAACCGCGACGGTAGCGGTGACTTTCGCGGACTTACCCAGAAGCTGGACTATCTTGAATGGCTGGGAATTAACTGTATCTGGTTGTTGCCAATGTATGACTCACCCCAGCGTGACGGCGGTTACGACATCTCGGACTACTACTCGATTACGCCCGAATATGGTTCTCTCGAAGACTTCCGAAACTTTCTTGACGAAGCTCACGCACGCGGCATTCGAGTCATCGCAGACCTCGTCATAAATCATACTTCAGATCAACACCCGTGGTTTCAGGAAGCGCGCCGGCCCGATTCTCCACGGCGGGACTGGTACGTTTGGAGTGACAGCGATCAGATCTATTCCGGCGCGCGCGTAATTTTTAGTGATACAGAACGTTCGAATTGGACCTGGGACGATGAGGCTGGCGCTTTTTACTGGCATCGTTTCTTCAGGCATCAGCCCGATCTCAACTACGACAACCCGGAAGTTCAGCAGGCGATGCTGGATGTAGTCTCTTTCTGGCTCAAACTGGGCATTGATGGCTTTCGAGTGGACGCAGTCCCCTACCTCTTCGAGCGGGAGGGAACAAACTGCGAAAATCTGCCTGAAACCCATCAATTTCTTAAACGGATGCGCGCACACGTCGATGCCCATTACCCGAATACACTGTTGCTTGCCGAAGCAAATCAATGGCCGGAAGATGTGGTTGAGTATTTTGGCCGCGGGGATGAATTTCACATGGGCTACAACTTCCCTATCATGCCGCGCCTGTTTATGGCTCTCCGACAAGAAGATCGCCGGCCAATCGTAGAGATCACCGAGCGCACTCCCGCTATTCCTGACAACTGCCAGTGGGGGATATTTCTGCGCAATCACGATGAGTTGACGCTCGAGATGGTCACCGACGAGGAAAGAGACTATCTCTATAACGAGTATGCTAAAGACCGGAGGATGCGACTCAACCTGGGAATCCGTCGGCGGCTTGCACCGTTGATGGACAACGGCCGGCGGCGCATCGAACTGCTGCACGGGCTCCTATTCAGCCTTCCGGGTAGTCCCTTTCTCTACTACGGGGACGAGATCGGGATGGGCGATAACATCTATCTCGGCGATCGCGACGGGGTCCGAACACCCATGCAATGGTCCGCAGATCGTAATGCCGGATTCTCTCTCGCCGACTTTGCCCAACTCTATTTTCCATTGAACATGGATCCGGTTTACGGCTACCAGTCCGTGAATGTCGAGGCCCAACAGCGTTATGACTCATCCCTGTTAAATTGGGTGCGCTCTGTGATCCATCTGCGCAAGAGGCATCAGGTATTCAGTCGCGGCTCAATGAATATCATCAAGCCGAAGAACCGTACCATCTTTGCTTTCACCAGGAGTTACGAAAGTGAGACCGTGTTCTGCGTTTTCAACCTGTCGCAATCTGCACAACCGGTTGAGTTGCCCTTATCGGATTTCGAAGGCAGGATCCCAGTTGAAATGGCAGGGGGTACTCCGTTTCCCAGGATAGGCAAACGACCGTACCAACTAGCTTTGTCCGCACTCGGATTCTACTGGTTAGTATTAAAAGATTAGTCGCCTGGTACGGGCGGTGGAAAACCGCCCGCGCTCGGCACCTCGACTCTGCTGTCAGCCTCAGCAATGTGTAGTGCCGCACGTATCAAACCGAGATGAGTAAATCCCTGAGGAAAATTGCCGAGCAGTTCTCCGGTCTGAGGATTGATCTCTTCGGCGAGCAGCCCGAGATCGTTTGCATAACCGACAATCCGCTCGAAGAGTTCGCGGGCTTCCTCGATCCTTCCCTGCAAGGCAAGATTGTCAACGAGCCAAAAGCTACAGAGGGCAAAGGTTCCTTCATGTCCAGGTAACCCGTCTTCCGACAAATACCGGTAGACCAGGCCTTTTGACGTCAATTTCTCCTGAATGCGCTGAACCGTTGACAATACCCGCGGGTCAGTCGCTGGAAGAAACCCGCATAAGGGTATGACAAGGGCACTGGCGTCCAAATGTTTTTCGCCAAAAGCCTGTGTAAAAGCTCCCACCTCTGCGTTATAGCCCTCAGTAAGAATTGCTCTGTGAATCTCATTCCGACTGGAAACCCATCCGTCTATTTTTGCCGCGAATCCGGACCGGAGGGCCAGGCGAATCGCGCGGTCAAGCGCGACCCAACAGAGGAGCTTCGAGTATACGAAATGCTTCTTCCCGCCTCGAAACTCCCAGATGCCATTATCTGGCGCACGCCAGAGCCGGACTGTTTCGTCTGCCATGAAACAGACCTCGTTCCACCAATTTTCTGGTAACGGGGCTCGCAGGCGCTCTTGATACAGGAGGGCCGCATCCAGGACACTGCCATAGACGTCGAGTTGCTTCTGCTTGAAGGCTGCATTACCAATCCGCACAGGCTTTGAATCGCGATAACCGGACAGATGGTCGAGAGTTTGCTCCTCCAGATTAGAACCACCATCAATCTGGTACATGATGTGAGGTTCTCTTCGTTCCGCGATACAAAGCCGGTCCAACCAGTTGAAGAAGTCGGTAGCTTCGTCACGATGCCCCAGCAGTTGCAAGGCGTAAATAATAAGAGCCGAATCACGCAACCATGCGAATCGGTAATCCCAATTCCGCACGCCCCCGATTGTTTCCGGCAGCGAGGTAGTGGGCGCCGCAATCAGAGCCCCCGATGGTTCGAAGGTGAGTAGTTTAAGGACCAGTGCACTGCGATGCACGAGCTGGGAATACGGACCGTCATAACGGCATGTTTTCCACCAGTCGCGCCAGTAACGCGCGGTGGTTTCCAGCGCCGCGCTCGCATCAATTGACGGTAGATGGATTTTTTGGCGCGTGGCATCCTGATAGTACGAAACAGTCACCCAATGGCGCTCGCCTTCCCTGACAACAAAACTTTTGGTCACCTTCGCATCCGCGCAGCCAAGATGTTGGGAGCAATAGAGCCCAAGTGCTTCTTTCCCCGCACGGGCAATCACGCCACCCTCAAAGCTTTCGAGCGTGGTCTCGGCACGCGCGTAGTCGAACGTCGGATTGAATCCCAATCCAACCTCTACGTCTCCAGCGATTCCTTCAATCAAACGCACGATGTGGTACCGCGATGCAATGTCTTCACCGCGGTGAGTACGGGTGACTGGCTCAACCGGCATAAAGTCAGTCAGTCTGAATCCTCCGGTGTCGGTGGTGAAAGTAGTTGTGAGGATATTCGTAGTGGGAACGTAGGAACGTGTGACCTCAAAATCGGCAAGCGGCCTTATTTCAAAGAACCCTCCTTTATTGGCGTCCAACAAGCGACAGAAGACGGCGGGACTGTCGAAGTGGGGCCAGCAACACCAATCAATTGAGCCGGTACGCGAGACCAGGGCGGCGCTGTGGGCGTCACCGATAAGTGCATAGTCTCCAATGGGACGGTATCCGTATTCACGAGCCGGCATAAGTAAAGTCGAAGGCGATTGATGATCAAGTAGCGCGTCTAAAGAATGATGAACGTTATCACGATTCTAGTGCGGCTAGTAGAATTACGCTTTTGCTTGGTCTAGAATGCACCGCACTGTCACATTTTCCTTAAATCTCGTTTTTCCGGAAAATATCTAACGAAGTTTCTTGTTAGATTCAGTTACAATGCTGCCTCCCCTAAATCTAAGCTATCGAATGGAGATCCCGATATCTTGCCACTAAAGAAATCTGCTATACCCGCCAGGATTATCCGTGCATTTATCGGACTGGCAATTTTAGCGACGCTTACCTGCCTGCCCGACACTGCCACAGTCGCGCCGAGCACGGAGCTGGAGCTTTTTAAATACGACGAGTTGGTTCAACTGTACCAGGAAGCGAATCCCCCCGAAGAGCTCCAGCGAAGGTTGACGGCGCTTCTTAACACACCATTTGTAGACAATAGTGCTACGGCTCGGGGAGTAAGGCCATTGAAGCCTCAAACCCCTAAGTTAGGAAGTTTCATGCGGATTGCCTTCTGGAACATCGAGCGTGGGTTGGAATACGAGGCCATCGAAAGAGCCTTCCGAGGTTCCGCGGCATTCTCCGAAATACTGGACGGGGCCACCCATCCACCGCGCAGTGAAAAGCGCTACGACGTTCTCCATGAGTCCATTCTCTTAAAGGATGCTGATGTGATAGTGCTAAACGAGGTCGACTGGGGTCTCAAGAGAACCGAGTATCGCCACGTTGCCCGAGACCTGGCCGCAGCCCTTGACATGAACTATGCCTACGGGGTCGAGTTTGTGGAGGTCGATCCGGTAGCTCTCGGTCTCGATAAGTTGCTCGATATCCCCGAAGAAGATCGTGAGGAGATTGTTTCGGAGATTAGCGTTAAGCTGGAGGCCTACAAGGGTCTTCACGGCACGGCTATTCTCAGTCGTTACCCGCTCGAAAACGTGCGAGTGGTGCCATTCAAAAATCAACCGTACGATTGGTATAACTCAGAAAAGAAGGGTGTAGCTCTTCCCGAAAAAGGGAAACGCAAGTTGGCCCAGGCAATATTTCTCGAACAGTTGTATCGAGAGATCCGCCGCGGTGGGAGGATGATGTTGCTGGCAGACATTTCCGATCCGGAGATCCCGCAGGGCCGGGCGACGATCGTCGCCACGCATTTTGAACCGAGAGCCAAGCCGAAGGACCGGCAGCGGCAGCTCGCTGAGGTGCTGGAGTACATCAAGGGCATTGACAATCCAGTGATCCTCGCCGGCGATTTGAATACTACCGGTGAAGATTCGACACCTACCTCCTTTCAACGTGAAATCAAGAAGAGACTGGGCAGCAAGTCTTTCTGGCTGCATCGAGGTATCGCTTATGTGACAGGTGTCGGACTGGTGAAGGATGTTGTTATAGGCGGCATCAAGTACTACCGCGTACAGGCCGACCCCACTGTTCGTCATGTGCCTATTGTTTCTCCGAATCCCGCCGCGGGCTTCTTTGAGGATCTAAGAAAATTCCGCTTTGACGACGGGGGTGCTTTCGACTTTCGCGGCGATCGGGAGAGAGCCCACGGGCGGCGCCCAGGAGTGCTGGCTAACTCAAACGAGCGTGGCGGCAAAGGGTTTATCACTACTTCCGAGGTAAAGCGCACTGTCGGGTTCGTGGGGAGATTCAAGCTGGACTGGATTTTTGTGAAACCGGGCGCGCTTGATGGCCCCTATGATGGTACGCAGTCGTACCGTTTTGCCCCGCACTTTGGAAGAACTCTGAAAGCACTGAACTACGCTCTTGAAGATCGCATTTCAGACCACAGTCCGATGATCGTCGATCTTCCGTTTGCGGAGCCTAAAGTTGATTTATTGAACTAATCGTGCCTGTTACGCACGACACCGCGGGCAGCCCCGGTCATCACTTCCTTGCCGTGCTGATTGCGACAGACCCACTTTGATTCGACTCGGGTTTACTCGCCATCAGCCGCTTGTTGTTCCAGGCCCACGAGCGTAACTTCGCAAAGAACTGTGTCACCGGCAAAGACCGGCCGATGAAACTCGAACTCGAGTGCGCGTGCGATGAAGTTCATATCACGGCCTATCTTGGTCGGAAGCGTCGCCGTTAATAGACCGTGGGCCATTAGCCGGCCCTGTTTATCACGCACGAGATGATGCTCTCCGGTATCACCTGAGAGGCTTGCAAAAAGCCGGATGTCTTCTTCGGTAAAAATCCGGGACCATGAAAGCTTGTCTCCTATCTCCATCGTTACAAGTTACTCCTTCACCTGTTTCACACTATCGGCTACATTGCGAGAAAAGCAATCCAAGGTGCAGCGTAGGTCAAAGTCGATCCTTGTCCTACCGTGGATCGGGTCAGGAGGGGAGAAACTTATTCCAGTTCGCGGCTAAAGAACTCGCGCACGTCGCCTTCGAGTTTCTTCAGTCGCAGTAGTCGCGGCAGCATTAAGCTGGGAATTCTTTTTCCTCCACTTATCTCGCCGGAAGCTTCGTCAAATGTGTGGTCCGTGGTCCGTGGTCTGTGGTCGGTCTTGGGCTTTGGTTTTTGGGCTCTGGTCTCTGGTCTCTGAGCTTTGACCTTGGGGCTTTCTGAACTTCAGGGTTTTGACAACCCCGTTCCCACAAAGACCAAGTAAGGACAAAGATCAAAGACCAAAAGACCAGGATCAACTACGGACCACTGCCTACGGACTACTGACCACTATCAGCCACTTCCCACCAAACATGCTGCTCGATCAGGCACTCGGTCAATAAATGTAGATCACTATCAGCCGGCACGTTGATTGTTACCATATGCGGCAGTTCGTTCTCACATTCGCAGCCAAGCTCGCTGGCCTTTTGCTGAATCGCCACTATCTCAGCGGAATCAAGTGAAAACCTCGTAAGGAGCAATCGGACAGTTCGATTGCCGGATTTTTCAACCACTTCGTTCATCACAAGGACACCTTCGTCGCTCTCACGAACGCTGAAGATGTCCTGTTTCGAGATGCCGTAAGCAAACGAGGGGCTGTGCTCCATCCGGTAAAGTCCACCTCCGAGCGACATAGCCGTTAGCATTTCCGTCCGCTCTTCATCATCGCTGAACTGGACATCGACTCTGGCATTTAGATCGGTCATTGTGGCAAAGTTTAGTCTCCATCATTCCGAAATGAAAAGCCTCTCGGGCATCTTTTGGACGTCAGGTATTAACCTGGTCTTCCTGATAAACCACAATAGGGGTGGCCCTCCGTGGCCGCCCCCCGTAAAAAGGCTGTTTCGGCGGTTCGGGGCGGCCACGGTGGGCCACCCCTACAAATTTAAGGCCAAGGAGACTCTTGGTCTTCGAAACGGCACTAGCGTTTTATACAACTTCCGCATTAATCTCTGACTATAGCAATGTACAAATCTTGTTGCGGGGTTAACTGTGACGGAAACAGCAGACGTGGTGATCATCGGCAGCGGCATCGTTGGATCAAGCGTCGCTTATCATCTAACGGAAGCCGGTTGCCGAAGTGTGCTGGTCATCGAGCGTGAACCGCACCAGGGAAAAGGCTCAACGGGCAAAAGTATGGGTGGAGTGCGGGCGCAATTTTCAACGCCTGCTAACATACTCATGTCCATCTATTCCATTGACTTCTTCAGTAAGTTCGATGAAGTCGTCGGACATCCTGCGGATTATCGGCCGCACGGCTACCTATTCTGTGCTACGAACGAGCGCCATCTTGCTTATCTTGAAAGTAATCGAGAGCGCCAACTCGCGCTGGGCCTTAAGAACATTCAACAGGTGTCGCGCGAGGATATTCTCGGATTTGTTCCGCAACTACGCGTCGACGATGTCATTGGCGGTACCTTTTGTCCCACGGACGGATTTGTAGACCCGCACAGCGTGATGATGGGGTTCATGCTCAAAGCGCGCGAACAGGGGGCTCGCCTGTGGCTGGACACGGCAGTTGCCGGAATTGAGATTGAGGGCCAGGAAGGGGGCCGGCGCATCACCGGAGTCACTACGACGAAGGGCCGGGTATCAACTCAAACGATCGTGAACGCGGCTGGCCCATGGGCCGCCGCAGTCGCGGAAATGGCAGGGGCCAATTTGCCCGTGCAGCCTCTCCGTCGGCAGCTAGTCCCGACAGAACCGTTTGATAATCTTCCAAAGCGCTTTCCAATGGTCATCGATATGTCAACGGGGTTCCACTTTCGACGCGAGGGCGCCGGAATCCTACTGGCCTGGAATGATCCAGAGGAAACTGCCGGATTCAAGATGGAGTACGAGCCCTCTTTCACGGAAAAGATTCTTACGCATGCGGCCAATCGAGTGCCGTGCATTGCCGAAGCCGAGGTTAATCCCCGGCGCGCCTGGGCGGGCCTTTATGAAATGACTCCGGACCATCATGCGATTATCGGTCCCTCCCCTGACGTAGAAGGCCTCTATTTCGTAAACGGCTTCAGCGGTCACGGCGTCATGCATTCCCCCGCATCAGGGCGCATCACAGCGGATCTAATACTCCACGGCCACTCCGGGTTACTTGACGCCTCACAACTCAGCGTCGAGCGCTTTGCCAAAGGACAACTTCTCAAAGAGACCGCGGTCTTCTAAAGTGCTTACCCAGCGGGCAATCTCGTCCATAGCTGACTCGTAAACTTGCTGTTGTGGAACGGGCGAGCTCTTTAATACCCTCATTGAGTGATCTCCCCCAGCCACGACATAGAGGGAGGCCGGCAACGTGAGTCTTTTTATTACTGCCGCCACTTCATCGGTTGTACCAAATGCGTCTCGGGTGCCCTGAATAAAAAGCATCGGTGCGCGGGCATTGCTGAGATGTTGGTCGCGCAACTTGTCGGGCCTGCCAGGTGGATGTAGCGGGTAGCCAAGGAACACGAGACCGGAGATTGCATCGGTAATTTTATCCGCTGGTTCGGCTGCGACCTGGGAAGCAATGCGGCCACCCATGGATTTGCCGCCTATAATCAGCCGATTGCTCTTGAGTGACTTGTGGTTTAGGGCGGCTTCGATTACTGCGCGATAGCAGGACTCGAGTTTGGCCTTTGGATCGGGGGCGCCACGCCCCTTTTCCATATACAGAAAGTTGAAGGTGAGAACGTCAAAACCACGTCCCGCAAGACCTGCGGCGAACATCCGCATGAACCCGCTTAGTTGATTCGCGCCAGCCCCGTGACCAAGGATCAAAGTGCTCGCGAGATCCATCGGTCTGGTTTTCCGATAGAGAAATGCGGAGACACTCTCCTTCTCGTTGACCTGTACACTAAGCTCAAGGGTTGTCATATGTCATCAAAACCATTTCCAGGTGACTTCATTTATCAAGTGACGACTTATCGAGTTTGCCGAATTGCCAGACCTCCTGATCGGCTTTGCTGAAGAACGCCTGAATCTCAGCGCCGTCTTGTAAAGCAGCAAACAACTCCGGAGTCAAACTCAAAGTCATTTTTCGCCCCGTATGATCACCCCACAGCTCATCGGCAAAGACGTGCTTCCCGATCCGCAGCCGCAAAGGTATATCAGAAACGGGCAAGGGTGCTTCGGTTCTCAATTTAATCTGCACCAGCTCGACACGACTCGATCCAATCAATCTAACCGCGCTGCGAATCTGTACGACTTCGCCGCGACCACCGATGTTTTTGTCGGACTGGGATAGATCACTTCCCGCTTTCTCCTCAGCCTCGCTGACCTGGCGTCCGGCCCGCCCCACATAAGTAACTATATAAGAAACCGTGGCAGGCAAAGCAAAAGGCGCGACCGCCTGGACAGCCACCCGCGAGGGAGTTGAGATGCGCAAGCCTCGCTGCTGATCCAAGGACGTAAGGGAGAAATGCCTGGTTCCAGTCATGAATGCCGTGAACCGCTTGGAGTAAACCGGCACATTACTGTTATCGAAGAAGGTCACATTCAGATTGCTACCATTGTTTCTGCCATTAGACCATTGCAGGTCCAGGGTCACCGGCTGACAACGGGCGGTTGACCGCTCTTCTTGCTCTCGTGATTCTCCCCGCCGTGCTTCTCGATCCTTCGCTGGCACAAGTGGGATTTCAAATACCTCACCAACCGTCCGAAATCTGTGTACTCCCGAACTTTGTCGCGCCCACTCAGGACATTCCTGACCGCGCACATCTTCAATATTGGTAACAGACAAAACAACCAAACAATAGAGCAGTAATCGCGCTCTCAACATTATCAGCCCTCCCCGCCCTGGCTAGCGACAAAAATAAGCGATTGAGCCAGCGAAACTAACTGACCGGATTTCTCCCGTTACTCGTAGCTGGACTTTGACGTGAGGCTTTCCGGGGGCAGGATTTGCTAATACTACCCATGCGACTGTTCAGGACGCAACAAAATCCAGACGATCGCGGTCGCGAGGGCCTGTGATGGGCGACGCTTGCCGAGTAAAGCGCCGATTACCAAGGATTTCTGCATCACCGTTGCACATTCAGGGACGCTGACCCCCAGGCTAAGACGCGGATCGGGAACTGGCGTTTCTGCGGTCAGCGCCAGAGGAATTACACCGGCCCAGACATTGAACTGGTAGTCCTCCTCATCGTCCAAAGGGGGACCGGTGCGCACCTTGGCAGACGCTTCCGCAAGCGGCATTGACAACACCGTCGTAGCCTGCAGTTCCTGCTTGCTGGGCTGACGAACTTCGTCCCACCGGCCCACTAAGACGTGCTCCGAGAAACTGCGTAAGGCGTTCAGCTTCTCTTCACCTTCAACAAGCGTCGCCTGGCCAAAGATCACTACGGAACGGTAATTCATCGAATGGTGAAAGGCGGATCGCGCCAGCACCAGGCCATCAAGCAAAGTAACCGTGACACAAGCGTCGATACCGCCGGAGAGTGTGCGTAACATGCGGCTTGCCTGCGAGCCATGAATGTAAAGCAGGTCATCGATACGAGCATAGCCGGTAGGGATGACGAACGGCTGAGAATCGACCACGAACCCGACGTGGCAGATCAATCCTTCATCCAGGATTCGGTTAATCTCCTCGCGGTCGTAGACGCCTCGCTTCGGCAGGCGCTTGAGTGTGGTACGGGAAGTCTTAGAAAGGCTCATGGGGTTTTAGCTTCTACTCACTGACGTCAACCGGGTGCGCATGCGTTCCTGCCATCGCGTACGATTAGTCTCGAGTTCCTCGATCTGGGCCAGTGCCGTACTCAGGCTCTCCCCGCCGATCTGACGCATCTTCAAGTAAAGGAGCGCCGGTACAATAGACATCAACGGCACAATAAAAATATTCACCAGACCGGAAAGTTGTTGGAGAATTTTAAATGTGCCGCTGTCCCTCCAAGGACCCGACTTGGCCGGGATACTGAACAAGAAGCTCCCCACCATGGGAATACATATTTGAAGCAGAGACACTATGATTACCGTGCGCCATGAGCGCGATGCCAACTCCCGTGCTCGTCGCAGAGCCTCGCGTTTTTCAAGTCCTTCAACCAAAACTACAGGAGCATAGAGAGCGTAGCGCACCTGCATAATGAAGCCCGGAATCACCAGCAGAATATAACCTATGATAATCCGCAAAGTGACGCGAATACCGGTCTTCAAAAACGGTCGCCAGCGTTTCTTCAACACGTCAAAGGCCGTCCGTAATTCGACAGGCTTCAACGGGGCTGCCGCAAGTTGCGTGATTATCACAGCAGTCATTCCTGAGATTGCTGAAGCCGCCACAAAGTACGCAGCCACGTGCAGTACCCCGACGATCCCGAGAGCGACTATCAACGAAATGCGCGTTGCTCCAAAGCCTCGGGGCTGGGCCCTTTCCGCGAATTGCACGGCCATCAGGATGAGTGTCGTGACTATGACCGGAAGGTGCGCGATCAATGACATCCGCAAAAACTTCGGAAAGTATTCGCTGTAAAGGGCGAACGCTCGTCGATATAGCGAGCCGATACCTTCTGATTCAGCACGCAGCGAGTTGGAGAACGCCAGCGCGCTCTGCGGCCGATCAGGCGGCTCCTTTGCCAGGGCTCTCATTACAAGGTCGGAGACGCGCTTAGGCAGCTTCCGGCGTTCCCGCAGCGATGCCGGCTCAGTCTCGATGTGGTTTCGGATGACATTGTTTGTCTCACCCTTAAAGGGTGGATCACCCGTCAGCATCTGGTAGGCGATGACTCCAAGGCTGTAGATGTCTGAACGTGCATCAAGGTGCTTACCGGCACACTGTTCGGGCGACATGTAAAGCGGCGTTCCCATGATCGCGCCCACGCGTGTCAACTCAGCGCTGGGCTCTCCGATGGTGCCTTTTGAGACCGAGCCCAAACGCAAAGGCTGGTCCATCATCAGCGTCTGCGCGCCATCATCGCTATCAATCGAGGAGTCCCCATCATCAGCTCTCGCCGGCCCAGATGTGTGGACCAAATCTGATTGCTCTAATCTCTGGGGTGAGGCTTCAGGACCCTCATCATCCGGGCCCTTCGGAGCAGATTCCCCTCTGTCGGTATATAGCAAGGTATCGCTCTCGGCTCGTAATGCCGTAACTGCGCCGGTGGGTGCAGAAGTCACCGATTCCAGCGCTCCGCCCAGGTAAGTGGCGGTGGGAGGCGATACCGTCTGTGCCGATTGGAACCTTTGGGTCGGCCTGGAAAGCCCTGGATCAGGATTGTCGTGGGTCAAGTCGTCGGCAGTGTTCTGTTCGGCAAGTTTCGCGATACCAAAATCAAGAACTTTCACGCGATAGCCACCTAACCGGTTTGGCTCGAGCCAGATATTTTCCGGTTTTAGATCGCGATGGACGATTCCCTGCTGGTGAGCCTCGTGTACGGCCGAGCAGACTTGTTCGAGAATGTCCACTACCCACTCGACAGGTAACTGCTTCTCCTCGCTCAAAACGTCGGCCAAGTTACACCCATCGAGGTACTCCATTACCAGATAAGCAACCGAGTCGCCCTGCACTTGAGCGAAACCAAAGTCCGTGACATCGACTACGTTAGGGTGGCGCAGGCAGCCCGCAGCTCGCGCTTCACGTCTGAATCGCTCGACAAACTCCTCGTTCGCCTTCAACTGCGCGGTGATCAGCTTCAGGGCAACGTAGCGTCCCGTCCCAAGGTGAGTGGCCAGATAGACCGTCCCCATTCCACCCTGGCCCAACAATCGCTCAAGGTGGTACTTGCCATCGAGCACCTGTCCGACATAATCCTGCAACCCAGTCATGCTGCGATATGCTACATCTCCAATAATGAATTGAGAGGGTTTCGGCTTTTTACGGTCCCTGAAACAGGAGATCCTCCAAAGCTTCGTCGCTAATAAGATCCACTCCCGCACGGGCGAAGCGTCGCGCGGAGGCTAGCGCGCGCGTATCTGCCTGGTGTTCCAAAGACCACTGTGCCTGCCTGATTAGCAGTGCCGATTCCGTCGCGCGACCCAGGGTCAGCGCAAAGCGTCGCGCGCCCGCCTCCAGGGACGGCAGGCCTTCCTCTCTGGCCTTAGGCAACCATCGTTGAGCATGGTCCAGTGCCATGCGTGTTGTTCGAACTCCTGCAACCAACCGGCTGTCGACAGCCTTGTCCAACCAGTCCCCTGCTTCTTTCAATAAGCGTTCCAGTGCTCCATCGTCTGGTCCGAGGGCACGAAGCGTGTCGAGTGCAAGTACGTTCGTGGTACCTTCCCAGATCGGTAAAACCTGGCTGTCGCGAAGAAGGACCGGCAGTCCGGTGTCTTCGACATAGCCGGCGCCCCCAAAGCATTCAAGTACTTCACTCGTGACCACCACTGCCTGTTTTCCTGTTGTCAGTTTCATGATCGGCGTAAGTAAGCGAAGAAGCAGCGCCTCTTCTTCACTTAACTCACCAGATTCACTGCGGCCGGTCAAATCTGCGACGTAGAAAGCAAGTTGGAAAGCCGCCTCAGTCTCAGCCTGTAACGTCCTCAGCGTATCCAGATGCAAAGGCTTTTCGGAAAGGGCGGCGCCAAATGCAATCCGCTTCTCTGCGTAGTCAAATGCCAGAGCTACACCGCGACGCATGAGGGATACCGCGCTGATGCCGTTCCATAAGCGCGTGATGTTCAACAAAGGCGTTATATTGCGCACGCCATCTGTCCTCCCTTTCACAAGCTGCGCGGGCGCGCCGTCAAGCGTTAGTTCCGCCGTCGGCACCTTGCGCGTACCGAGCTTGTCTTTCAAGCGATTGACCTGAATGTTGCGCAAGCGCCCACCCTCATCACGTGTCTCGAGGTAAAAGAGCGCGAGCCCACGGCCCCCCGGCGGGTTGCCCTCAGGGCGCGCCAGCGTAAGCGCAATCTGGGACGTGACTGCGGAGGTGAACCACTTTCTTCCATGGAGCCGCCAGACTCCGTTGCTGTCCTGCCGCGCAGTAGTTTCCGAGAGACCTACGTCTGAGCCGCCCGTGAGTTCCGTCATCCACTGACCGGCGGTCCAGAATTCTGCGGGATCTCTCGCGAGCAGATGGGGCACGGCTCGCTCGATGAGACCCTGATTGCCTGAACTGAGCAGCGTACGGGCAGCGCCGTCGGTCATCGCCAATGGGCAGCTATAGATGTCGGTCGAAGGGGTAAAGAGATAGGCAAGCGCGCACTGAAGGATCCTGGAGAATCTTCCATGGTTTCGTTCGTAGGCTATCGCTACCAAGCCATGCTCGGCGGCAAGCTCTTCGGCAAGGTGCCACAAAGGCGTTAGTTCAATACGGTCGACGCGAACTCCCCACGGGTCCCATTGAGTTAGCTTTGGCTCGTTAAGTCTGTCAGCGAGCTGCATCCAGTAAAGTTCACCGCCTGCTAACCGTCCCATCTCAAAAAGTTCCGGTTCTATTGCGCGCAGGATTTCGGACGGCAAGGTCCGCTCAAGATAAGAACGCAGCACCCGATCGTCCTCATACTGGTTACCGAGGGCGGGCGGCTGTTGATTAAAAGGCATGTCGTTATCAGCCGATTCCCTCTGCACCTTCAGCCTCGGCCAGTTTCGCAAGAAACTGCCGGGTATAGTGGGCAGAATGCGGCTTACCTGGTCGACTCGTTGAGGAGAACCCGCGGTCGGGATCCTTAAGTTCCTCGCGCAATCGCTTAAGTGTCGCTGGATCTTCAACATTGTACCAGTGCGGAAGCATCTCTATTTTGACTCCGATTTGTGCAGCGCGAGCAGTCGTATGCGTAAGGAAATTGGTGCCGCTTGTTGTAATCCGTTCGAAGATTTCTGGGTAGGAGTCTTTGCAGGCTATCAAACAATAGCCCCCGCCCTCAGCAGCAGTAAGGACCAGATGATTGCCCGGGCGATTAACAGTCTCGAGCGCGACTTCAATATGAGACCGAGGCAGAGTTGGGCTTTCGAAATTGAGCAAGCAAACTGAGCTAAACCCTCGTGTCAGCAGATCAGCGGTAGCGTTAACAAGCACCTGACCCAGGTTCGCGCCCCGCTGAGGAAATGCTTTGAAACTCTTCGGTGCGATCTCCCTGGCAGCCGTTTCCGCGCCGGAGGGACTATAGAGAATTACCGCTTCCGCGCGCCCCGCATCCGCAATCTCAGCCATACTCGTAACTGCGTCGCGGAGAAAACAGTTCTTAAGCTCGGCAACATCCGCCGAAGACAACGGCGGCGAGAGGCGGCTCCGCACTTCAATGCCAGGTAGAGGAACCGTAGCCATAAGCGCCACCGCACAACGATTCTTTGAAGGTCGCAAGTTCGACATAAAAGTCAGTCTATCCTAAACAGTAAACAGGAACACGTCTTTCCCGAGGGGCAGGAAACGGATGTTCTTCGGATATTCCCGTCGGAGGGACCACAGTGGTTCGAGTAATTTACAACTCAATTGCTTTGACCGGCTTTGCCCCAGACAATCGTTCCGCCCTTTAGAACTACCTGGATGTCTCGGGCATTACGGATGTCAGCGATTGGATCCGCATTAAGGATAATCAAGTCGGCGAGTTTGCCGACCTCGACGGAGCCAATTTCCGGCGCCACGCTCGGTCTCCCTCGAGTTGGGCCCTTCCCGGCGGCAGCCTTCCGCCCAGCCGGGCCATTTCCAAAGACGAGGGCGGCGTTGCGCGTGGCAGAAACGATGATCTGCATTGGCGTCAAACCGGCCTCTGCCATCAACTCGAACTCGCGATGAAGCGCCGGGCCATGCAACGTGCCGATGTTACCAGCGTCTGTACCGGCAGCGACAATGGCGCCTGCATCCTGCATGCGCTTCATGTTGCCCAAAATAATCTCCCGATTGCCGAATGGACGCGGTCTTCGCGCCGCCGGCGGCAATTGCTCCACCGGTATTTTTCCAAGGTCACCCCAGGAACTGATCACCTCCGGGTCTCCGCATTCACGTTCAAAGTCCATGAGGTTAACCTTCTGGCTTAATACTTCGCTATAACCTTCTATGACTACAGCAGTGGTCGTGTATATGACACCCCGTGCCTTCACCAATTGAATGAATTCCTGATCGACCGGTGTGTCGCTCACACTGTGCACCAGGATGTCGCAGCCGGCCTCGACTGCGGCTTTCGCGGTCTCAAGTTGCGTCGCGTGCACCGCGACACGAACGCCTGCTGCGTGGCTCGCATCCACGACTGCCTTAACGATTTTCGTGGCCTCCGCCAACTCAACGTCGGGGCGGCGGATGAACCAGATCTTTATCAAATCAGGATGGCGAGCCAACTTGCGCCGCACCAGCTCCAGGGCCTCATCAACGTTGTCGACCTTAACAATCGCCGGATCCTCCGTCTTCAGATTTTCCGGCGCATAAGTCGAGACCAGGGGACCGGCCACTGCTACGCGAGGCGCAACAGTTGTTCGATCGGCTATATCACGCACCTCGAAGTTCCAGAAGGGCCCCCCAACGTCAACTACAGAGGTGATACCACTGCAAAGATAACGAGAGAACGTGTAATCGAGCCGTTTGCGGATGTTGTCAAGCTCCTGCTGATACGGGACGCGATCCCGCAGATCAATGATGTCGGGCCGGGTATAAAGGCCTCCGGATTGGAAAAAATGAACATGCGCGTCGACAAATCCCGGGATGAGCCACTTGCCACGGGCATCAATTGTTTTTGCACCGCGCGGAACTTTTACCTGGGTCGCGGAGCCGACTGTGACGATCCGGCCGCCAGTAACTAGCACAACGGAGTCGGCTATTGGTGGACCACCGTTGCCGTCAATCAATGTAGCCCCCGTGATCGCCAGTGTCTGATCGCTTCGTTGTTGAGCGCAGGCGGTGATAGCAGCGAACGCAAAAATTAAGATGGTTACCGATACTTTCGTTCTCATCGCACCTTCTCGGAGTTAAGTTTCTCGAGCCGGAGGCTCTAACTGAGACAATTGTTCCGCGCGGGTCAATTTTGCGACAGCCGCAACCAAGACTTCAGGCTCGATCGGTTTTGCCATATGCACTTGATAACCTGCAGCCAGGGCCTGCTCCCTGTCTTTACTTGTCGCATATCCTGTCAGAGCGATCGCAGGCGCAGTGCCCCCTCTTTCTATTGGAAGCCTCCTGAGGTTGGCTATCATCGCGTAGCCGTCCTCGTCGGGCATTCCCAGATCGCTGACTAAAACATCCGGCACGATCCCTTCGAGTGCTTTCATTGCTTCACGAACGGATGCCGCTAGAAACACGTCGGCTCCGTGGTTCCTGAGCAGCGTGCCTACCAGCGACCGCGAGTCGTCGTCGTCTTCTACTACCAGTACCTTTAATCCATCCAAAAGCTTGACTCTGCCGGGCCTGCTGCTACTCCGATCTGGCGGCTTAGAGATGGGACTCTCGGCGGCAAGCTCCTCGTGTTCACGAACACAGGGCAGATCGATAGTAAAGACGGCTCCCTTCCCTTTTCCCTCACTCTGCACGCCAACAGATCCTCCATGCAACTCGACCAGATGTCGAACAACTGCCAGCCCGAGGCCCAGTCCGCCCTGTCGCCTCGCGACTGAAGCCTCAGCCTGACGAAATCGATCGAACACATAGGGCAGAAAATCCGGGCTGATGCCTTCACCCGTGTCGCTGACTGTTACTCTTGCATGCAACTCCACTGGTTCGAGTTTCACAACCACGCTGCCACCGCGAGGCGTGAACTTTATCGCATTGAGAAGTAGGTTCCACACAACCTGGCGTAGTCTGTTTGGATCACCGTTTACCGGCGGGGTGCGCGAATCGAAGTCAAGAGTGAGCCGGATTCCTTTCGCATCTGTTGCAGGTCGGACAACGTCACGGGCTCCTTCAATCACTCCGGCGAGATTCACACGCGCAGTCTCCAGACGCAGATTGCCCTTAATGACTCGTGAAACATCGAGCAAATCATCAATCAGTCGCGCCTGCGAGCGCGCGTTACGTTCGATTATCTCGAGAGCACGATGAAAGTCACCTTCGGGAAAATCGCCCGACCGCATCAACGATGCCCACCCCAGGACCGCTGTGAGTGGTGTGCGCAACTCGTGTGAAAGAGTGGCCAGAAATTCATCTTTGAGACGATCCGCCTCTTCGGCCTCGCGACGCGCGGCACGTTCTCTCGATAGAAGCGTTGCCAGTTGCTCTTCGGCGAACTTGCGAGCAGTTACATCCAGTACCAGAGACAGAATCGAGACCAGTTCACCTGACTCAGCGGTAAGAACGGAGTTGTACCATTCGCAATGCAATACGGATCCGTCTTTGTTGTAATTCCGATTATAGAGGACTCCTTGAAGCTCGACTCCTTCGCGCTGTCGTCGTCCTACCTGTTCCACCGCTGTGAGATCTTCAGCGACTACAAACTGCCAGTCACTGACATGTTTGCCCAGCACCTCTTCGGCTTTCCAACCGAAAAGTCTTTCTGCGGACTCGGACCAGCGGGATACGCGAAAGTCGCTGTCCCACTCGATCACGGCCAAGGGGGAATTCTCAATCAAGAGCGTGAGACCCTGATGCGCCAGACTCTTTTCTTCCTCAATTTCTTTGCGTTGACTGATTTCACGAATGACGCCAACGACCCCGACAATCTCGCCTTCATGGTACAGCGGTGAATAACGGGCTTCGAAGAATCCGCGCCGGCGGGTTTCCGACACGAAATACGGTCTGTTCTCTGCGGTTACCGTTCTGCCGGCGAGAGCTTCGCGAAAATACTTTTCCTCGCCAATCTCCTCGAAGAAAGGAAAGAGGGTGAAAGCGTGTTTGCCGAGGGCCTCGTTTCGTGGCACGCGCGAAATTCGTTCCATTGCAGCGTTCCAGACTGTATAGCGGTATTCGCGATCGAAGGCGAGCACCCCATCAGGGGTCGCATCGAGTAGGTCGGCAAGAAACTCTTCGTGACTTAAGGTCCTGGTCACCATGGGCTGATTGGATGCGATAAAAGGCTGCTGTCTCGGAGACGCATGCGTGTTAATGACTCTATGTGAGCGGCGATAAACCCGTCAAGATACAATGGGCCGCGCTATACAATAAACGGGAATTCTATCGTCGAGGTTTCGCGGAATCTATTTGGTCGGGGAAACGCTCCACACAAAATCACTGGAAGTCGAATATAGCTGACTGGGCTTACGGCGCGCAATCTGTATACTTGTGCGCTGATACGACGAAGTATTAGGAGCATATCAGGCACTACGACAAAGACCGCTACCACTTCAAAGGGATTGGAATGTAGGCCGGCGATTTTCTCCGACATACTTTCGCGCCGAAGCCACTAGTGAGGAGAAGGAGTAGTACCGGGTAATAGCCCGAGGAAAACACCTGTTACGATGGCAGGGAAGCTCCACTCCTGGTGGTCGATTATTGTTGCCAAGCCAAAATAATAGGAGCAAACTTACGGCTGGAAACGCATCGTCAATATCCCCCAGATCACCTTCAGCAATGCATTCGCAGGCTACCGCGAGCAGTCGTCTTCGAGGGAGATCCCGTCATGCATGTTCGCACTAAAGTCGCTCTCGTTCCTCAGAGCGCAGCAAGCAAGAAACAGTCTTCGGTTGCTCTCTCGTTCATCGTCACCATTCTGACCTACGCCCTCATCTTCCCCGGGGCTGTCATTACGACTGCCTCAAACACAGAGAATGATAAGGAACAGGCCGCCGGCCCGTTAAGCCAGGATACCGGGGCTTTAACACCAGATGCTCCGGTTGCCGGTGAACTTACCGGAAGCCAGGCTCATGGGTACAGGCTGTCGCTGCTCGGAGATCAATACGTTCGCCTCCTGGTCGAATCGAAAGGCATTCTGATAAGGGTGCGGTTACAGGCGCCAAATGGGCAGGTGCTTTTCGAGAACCCCAATTCGAACAGTGGCCGCAGACGGGTGAGATTCTCAACTATTACACAAGTCTCAGGCAATTACCGACTTGAAGTGCAATCCGTCGACAGTGAAGCCAAGAAAGGCACCTACGAAGTCAAAGTTGAAGAATTAAGAGCCGCAACGACGTTAGACAGTAAGCGAGTGGCAGGCGAGCGAGTTCTAGCGGAGGGCCATAGCCTACGCGACGCACAGACAGGAGAATCGAGGCGAGCTGCGCTCGTGAAATACCAGGAAGCATTGGAACTGTTTCGAGCCGGTGAAGACCGCAGTCAGGAAGCCTCAACCCACAACGACATCGGCCTCCTGCATCGTTCGTTGAATGAACCTGATCAAGCCCGCGAGCACTACAAGCAAGCCCTGAAGATCAGCCAGGATGCAGGCGCCAGACGAATCGAGGCGAGCACACTTCTAAATCTCGGAGTGATCAGCCGACTCTCAGGAGCAAACGAACAGGCTGTTGAACACTACCAGCAGGCGCTTGCGATTTGCCGAACTATTGGCGAGAGCGAGTGTGAAGCTGGCGCCCTCTTCAACATGGGCGCCGTCTACTATCTGCTGGGCGAGCCTCAGAAGGCAGTCGAGCACTATCAACCCGCACTTCTAATCTTTCGCAAACTCGGCAACCAGTCTGCAGAAGCCACGGCGCTCAACAACGTGGGCCTGCTACACAATTCTTTGGGAGATTATCGCGGCGCGTTAGAACAGTATCAGGCTGCGCTCACGATTTTTCGGAAGATTCAGAATCGATCGGGCGAAGCTGATACTTTGCTCAACACAGCTCTAATCTATCGTTTTACGGGCGCAAATCAGGAGGCTCTTGATGCCTACAACCAGGCTCTTGCTCTGTTCCGGCGTTCCAGCGATCGCCAGCGTGAAGCCCTCGCCTTAAATAATATAGGCCAACTCTACTACTCGCTCGGTGAATCGCAGAAGGCTTTGAGCTTCTTTGAGCAGGCCCTTCAACTTGCGCGCGATGCTAAGGCTCAGAGTTGGATCGCAAGCGCCCTTCACAACATCGGCACGATTCGGCTTGACGGCAGCAACTTCCAGGAAGCGCTGCAACACTATAGTCAGGCCCTGGCTATCCATCGGAGTTTAGGCACGCGCAGATATGAAGCAAACGCGCTGGACGCGATGGGGACCGCATATCGCCTCAAGGGGGAGCCCAAGAAGGCTCTCGAACAGTACGACCAGGCGCTGGAACTGCACCGGGCAGCCGGCGATCGCGCCGGTGAAGCTACAACGCTGCACAATCTTGGAGATGTGTGGAGCGATTTAGGGGACGCCGAGAAGGCCTTCGAGTACTACAAGAGCGCACTTGAACTCAGGCAAAGTATCGGCGACAGGAACGGCGAAGCTGAATCACTCTACAAACTGGCTCGACTGGAGACGCAACGCGGCAATCATGCCACGGCACGCTCAAGGTTAGAGGGCGCCCTTGAAATAATCGAGAGTGTTCGTGTTGGATTGGCCAGCATGGACCTCCGCACTTCATATCTGGCTCTAAAGCGCGACTATTACGCTCTTTATATCGATACGTTGATGCAACTGCACCAACGAACGCCGGCAGCGGGCTACGACGCACTGGCGCTTCAGGCGAGTGAACGCGCTCGGGCCCGCACTTTGATTGAGACACTCGCCGATGTAAGGGCCGATATACGCCAGGGGGCTCCGGCAGAATTGCTCGAGCGCGAGCGAGGGCTGCAACGACAGATTAATGCCGTCGAAGGTCATCGTTTGCAGTTACTGAAAGGAAGTGCAACCGATCAGCAGTTGGCGGCCACGAACCGTACCCTTCAAAATCTGCTAACGCAATTTCAAGAGACGCGAGCCCAGATCCGCATCACCAGTCCGTTTTACGCCGAGTTAACTCAGCCCACACCATTGAGTCTGGATGAAACGCAGAAGATGGTGCTGGACCCGAACACCGTAATGCTCGAGTACCTTCTGGGACCGGAGAGAAGCTTTCTCTTTGTAGTGACGCCAACCGCGCTGCACAGTTTCGTTTTACCGCCACGGGCCGACATTGAGACTGCGGCTACAACCGTTTACTCCCTGCTGACGGCGCGCAATCATCAGGGACCTTCCGAGACACTTGAAGAACACCGGGCACGTATTGGGGCAGCGGACGCGACTTACCACAAGAGTGCTGCTGCTTTGAGCCAGATGGTTCTCGGCCCGGCAGCCTCTCTTCTTGGTGGAAAGCGCTTACTGATCATTTCTGAAGGGGCACTCCAATATGTTCCTTTTGCGGCCCTGCCGGCTCCTCCAACTCCTGGCGCGCCAAGCACGAATACTCTTGTTCCCTTGGCGGCCGACCACGAAGTCATAAGCTTGCCTTCGGCGTCGGCACTCGCCGGGCTGCGCCGTCAGATTGCAGACCGACGGCCCGGTCCAGGACTTCTGGCTGTATTTGCCGACCCAGTCTTTCGCAGTGACGATTCGCGAATTGTCCGCCGAACCCTGGCTTCTCCCGTCTCTACGTCAGGTTCGCACGCTAAACCGTCAGTTACCTCATCTGGTGATGAGAGGTTAAGTCACAACTCCGGGTTAGCCAATTTGGTACGCCTTCGCCATAGCAGACAGGAGGCGGAAGGGATCGCCAGCTTCGCGCCGGCTGCGAGTCGTTTCCGTGCGCTGGATTTTGCCGCTAGCCGCGAAACTGCTCTGAGTGGGCAACTGGGTCGATACCGGATAGTCCATTTTGCCACGCACGGATTACTTAACAGCCAACACCCGGAATTGTCAGGGATAGTTCTTTCTCTGGTCGACGAGGAGGGACGGCCACGCGACGGCTTCTTACGTCTGCACGAGATCTACAACATGAAGCTCGATGCCGACCTGGTGGTGCTCAGCGCCTGCCAGACCGCTTTGGGCCAGGATGTTCGTGGAGAAGGACTAATCGGGTTGACTCGTGGCTTCATGTATGCCGGCGCGGCGCGCGTGGTGGCAAGTCTCTGGCAGGTTGACGATCGCGCAACGGCAGAGCTCATGAAGCGTTTCTATGGCGAAATGCTGGGCCAGGGCCAACGTCCAGCGGCTGCGCTGCGCGCCGCCCAGATCTCCATGATGAAAGAGAAACGCTGGGAATCACCGTACTTTTGGGCCGCCTTTACGTTGCAGGGCGAATGGCGATGAGCGAGCCGGAAAAATCACGACGCGCTTTCGATACGAACTTTCGGAGAAGTGAGATGCTCGCTAGTGTAGTCGCAAAAAAGAAGCGTTGGACCATGACGCCGGAAGCATTTCATCAACTGCTGGCGGTGCTTGATCCAGATTGGGAACGGGCCGGAGCGCGCTATGAAGAGATTCGCCGCAGTCTGGTCTGCTTCTTTCAATGGCGCGGTTGTGCCTTTCCTGAAGATCATGCGGATGAAACCTTTAATCGTGTTGCTCGAAAGCTCGAGGAAGGCGAGAGTATCCGCGACCCAGCCAGTTATTTTCACGGTGTGGCGCGACTCGTGCTTCTGGAGACATTCAAAAAGCAGACTCGAGAGCGAAACGCGCTTACCAGTGTGCCAGCAGACATTTCCGCGGACCCGATCGACCTGGTTACAGCCGCCGAGCAAGAAGCCCGGCTCGAGTGCCTGCGACGGTGCCTCGGGAAGCTGCCGCTCGAATCTCGACACTTCATTACTCAGTATTACCAGGGAGAAAAGCGTCAGAAGATTGAAGGCCGGAAACGACTGGCCGAGCAGATGCATATCCCTCTCAATGCCCTTAGGTTACGAGCGCGCCGGCTCAGAGAAAAGTTGGAGGCCTGTGTGCAGGAACGCATGAAAAGAGTCCCGGCCTAGCGAAACGATTTCCGTCTTTAGGCCACTTGTTTATGAGGAGCATTAAAAGCGTGAACCTAGACACATCCGAGGAGAAAAAACTCGTCAGCTATCTACTCGGCGACCTGCCCGAGGAAGAGCGCGATCAACTTGAGGTTCGCTTCTTTGCAGACCCTGAGTATCGCGAAGCAATCAAGGCAGTTGAAGACGACTTGATTGACGAGTATGTTCGCGGCGAGTTAACGCTGGCTGAGCAGACTCGCTTCGTTGAGGTCTTCGGCTCCTCCCCGCAGCGCGCTCGCGAAATTGCCTTTGCCCGAGCGCTGGCGAACGTGACTCCGCTGCAACCCGAGCCGAAGCAGCCTAAAGCGGGTGCTTCCATCGCGGCCTGGTGGGCCAGTCTCCTGGCTTCACTAAGTTCTCCAAAGTTGGCTTTTCAAGTTGCGTTGCTCGTGGCCACAGCCGCTCTCGTGGTCGCTTCCCTGTGGCTCTTCAACGAAGCTGGACGTTTACGGTCGGAAGTGGCTGCACTGCGCAATGAGAGCCAGTCTCAACAGCAACGAGAACAGACAGCACAAGAGGTGGCAGCCAGGGAAAGAGAGAACAGTGAGGCATTAGCTAGCCAACTTCGTCGCGAAGAGGAGCAGCGCCAGGAGATTGCAGAGCGCGCCGAACAACTACAGCGCGAGCGCGACAGGTTAGCCAATTCCCGGCAGCAGCGCGATCCGGGTTCCCTCTCAACGGGCGTCGCTACATTCGTTCTTTCGCCAGGTATGGTTCGCAATGAAAGCAACGAACCATCCCGCCTTAGAGTTCCGCAGCACACGCGACGCGTGAGTCTGCGTCTAGATATTGAGATTGGCGACGAATACTCACGCTATCGCGCCGAACTCCGCACCGTAGGGGGCACTCTGGTATGGAGCAGCGATCAACTCAAACTCCAACGAACGGGCACAGGCCAGTCTGTCGTTCTTAACCTGCCTGCCGCCTCATTAAGTTCCGGCGAGTACGAAATAACGCTCCGGGGCATTGTCGGGCCTGGAGAATTCGTTGACTTTGGTTACTACTACTTCACCCTTCTGAAAGTCTAACAATTAACCTTCCCGGTTTCTCTGTCTCCCTGGCTCCGTGTACTCCGTGGCTCCGTGGTGAGTTTAAATCTCCAAAGGCTCAACAGCGTTCGTGTCAGTTCGTGTGATTTTGTGGATCTGCTTTCGGTACTCCACGAAATCACACGAATTAACACGAACAAATTAATTAACCTCCCCCGTTCGTCCTTCTCCGTGCACTCCGTCCCTCTGTGGTGAATCTGAGGACTCTGAAAAGGCTCGACAGCCTTCGTGTCAGTTCGTGTGATTTCGGTAGCGCCAGGTAAGCCTGGCTGTTCTAGTGAACTGAAAGGAGTTCACCTTGTCAATTGTCCGTTCAACAAGTAGCTGGTGCAAGCGTGAGTGGGAGCAATCTTGCTGGCGATGCCTTGCACGAGCG
>JBGSWR010000042.1:0-64015 GCA_041751855.1 Pyrinomonadaceae bacterium | reverse complement strand
GGTTCCCGGGGCTCTGCTCCGTTCCGCCCACCTCACTAAAGTGAGGTGTTAATGAGAAGAGAACTTAGCCAACTAGTTTCCTGCGCGCCGAGATTCATCCAAATTTAACTATCAATGCGAATGAACGTGGGAATCATGTGTTGCACTAGCCGCACAGGGCACTAGCTGAACACTGAGACTTCGGGCGATGAGACGATTTGCTGATTCGTTTCCCCTTGAGAGTCGGATCGCTACCTTACATCCCTGTGGTCGGCAGGAGATGCTGCAAATCGGCATAAGTGTCCTTTAAGAGTTTAGGATAGCCTTATGTAAAAGTACCCCAAGCGCAATTCGTTGCCTTGACATTACATTGGACGGGCGTAGAATTCACCTGGTTCTCATACACACTGACTTCCCACTGTCCGGCTTACCAAACAAGGTGTCCGGTTATGTTTCCCGTCGCACCTAAACCAGAAAGCGATTTTGCCTTTCGAGGTAGAAGCGTGTGCCGGGGCATCTCTGTGACTGGCAGACCTTTGATAGATAGCAAAGGCTCCAGCGCCGCTCTGTAGGCGGCGTTGGAGCCTTTTGACAACATAGTCTCCACCTTACTTGAATGCGAAGAATCGTTGTACGCAAAATGATCTTAGCGCAGGTGCGGCGGTGGCTCAACCTTAGAAAAGGAGAGACCACCATGAAAAGAATCAAGAATGCTCTAGTCCTTCTGAGCATCGTGACCCTCGCGTTAGTCCCAATGCAGATTTCAAGTCAAACACAAGACTATCCGCCTGAGTTTTCGCCGCTCAGAACTTCTCGCCCACGACCACAGCAACCGTCGCTAATTCCAACAACTAAGTTTGTCAAAGTTCAGAACGCGATTCCTAACAGATACATCGTTGTGCTGAATGATGATGTTGTCCCTCGTGATGCGCCGCTCGATGTACGGCGCACGCAAATAACTGTGATTGCCAATAGCCACGCGGAGGCTCACCTCGGAAGAGTTGGCTTCGTTTACGAAACCGCGCTCAAAGGCTATTCAGTAGAGCTGCCTGACGAGTCGGTGGCTGTTGCGCTCAGTGAAAAGTCACAGGTCAAATGGGTGGAAGAGGTGGGACTGATTCAGCTATCAACGGTTCAGCCAAACCCGCCCTGGGGATTGGACCGCATCGACCAAATGTCCTTACCGCTGAACATGCAGTATGTGTTCAACGCTACGGGTGCGGGCGTCAGGGCCTATGTGCTCGACACAGGCATCAGAGCGACCCATGCTGATTTCGGCGGACGTGCATCCATCGCCGCGGATTTCATTAATGAAGGAGGCTCCGGCGGTAACAATGATTTCCATGGTCACGGCACGCACGTAGCCGGAACACTCGGCGGTGCTACGTATGGTGTGGCCAAAGGCGTGATCATTCGCTCGGTTAAAGTCTGCAACTTTTTTGGCAGTTGTCCCACTGACGCCATTGTTGGAGGCGTGAATTGGGTCACAAGTGACCACAATTCAAATTCTTCTGTGCCAGTTGTAGCTAACATGAGTCTCGGTGGACCAATCAACTTCTCAATCGATAATGCGGTGAATAACGCGATCGACGCCGGCGTTACATTTGCAGTAGCCGCAGGAAATAATGGCGTTGACGCTATCGATACATCGCCGGCGCGTGTTGAGGCGGCTCTAACCGTCGGATCCTCCGATATGAATGACAGCAGGTCATTCTTTGGTGGCGGACTCGCTTCAAATTTTGGGCCTCTCCTCGACGTCTTTGCGCCGGGGTCAGGGGTCCTTTCCGCTTGGATAGGAAGCGATACAGCAACAAACACCATATCAGGTACGTCCATGGCATCACCGCATTCTGGCGGAGCCGTTGCTCTTTATCTACAGGGTCGTACCGGTATGTCAGCATGCTCGGTGCATCCCATCAGTGGCCCGGCGACAACAACAGGTGGTGCCGTGTCGACCTGTCCCGACCGGGTGAGTCAGTTCATCAAGAGCAACTCGAGCCTGAATAAGCTGAGCAATATCGGCACGGGCTCACCAAACCGCTTGCTCTGGACGGGTTCGCTTCCGACAACAACCAACCCGATTAACAACCAGCGGTTCTATGTCTGGCAGCACTACGGGGATTTCCTTCCGCTAGAGCCGGAACCGGATGAGAACGGGCTTGATTTCTGGACCGGCAATATCACAGGTACGTGCGGGACGTGATTCAACGACAACAATCCCTGCACTAACACCAAGCGTATTGATGTCTCAAGGGCCTTCTGGGCCGCGGCCTTTCCGTCCCTTGTCATAAACGGTGGGACGCAGCTTACCAGCAACAGCGAGTTCGTGCACCGATGCTATGAGGTATATCTACGCCGCAGCGTCCCCGACAGCGATCCGGGATTCCAGTTCTGGCTATCAGTCCTGAACAGCCATGGCAATCCGGCGGGGCAATCGGGCATAAATCATTTGATTGATGCGTTCACGAGTTCGGGCGATACCGGCAGCGGTTCGGTCAGCCATGAAGCTATGGACGGCAAGAGACATGCCGCTCTTTGTCAACATGAGTAGTTCACGGCGGTGGTGGTTGGCCGGGAGAAAAAGTTGACGACCACCGCCGTGAGAGAACCATTTCAACACAAGGCTTGATTCGGTCAAGTTCAGACCTGCGAGGGGGAGTTGTAATGATGAAAAAGGCATCGATGAGCGGAGCGCAGTGGGCGTGCGCACTTTTGTTTTTCTGCCTTGCGTTAGCCTGGGCGTTAAAGTTTGGCTCGCGCGAGGCTGAAGCCACTGCTCGGAACCCATCCGATTCCGTCGTGCAAACGACGGCGACCGCGACAACAAAAGGTCGTCACAACGGCAAATTGGTCTTCATCAGTGACCGGCACAACGCAGCCTTGAACATTTGGACCATGAATCCCGATGGGAGTAGTCCGACGCGCCTGACACATCCGACGCCACGAGGTGAGAACCTTCCGCCATTCGCGCGTGTTTATGATAATTTTTCGGTGTGGTCTCCCGATGGGACAAAGATTGCTTTTCTTACTAATCGAGATTGTAATTTGGCTGGTGATCTGGATTGTGCGCGTTCCATCTATATTATGAATGCCGACGGCAGCAACATCGCACGCATACTGGTTAATGGAATAGAGGAAGGATTGCCCGAGATAGGCTCGCTGGCGTGGTCGCCGGACGGTACCAGGTTCGCTTTTGATGCGGGCGTTCACTTCACCGTGGGGCTTGTAAAGCCGAGCACGAACATCTATCTCGTCGACGTAGATGGAGGTAACACGATAAAGCTGACGCACGACTCGGAGGTTCTCAATAGAAATCCCACATGGTCACCCGACGGTAGCCAACTCGCATACGTAAGCAACCGCGACCCTGAGAACCGATTCAGGATTTGGATTATGAACTCAGACGGAAGCGGCCAACGAAAACTCGCCGAGCTTCACAACACGATTAACCCACTTTTTTACTATGATTTGTACCCCTCCTGGTCGCCTGATGGCACGAGGATTCTGTTTGTTGGTTCTCGTGACTTCAATGGAACGAGGGATTGCTTTAATGTGACTTGCTTAGAGATGTTTTTAGTGAATCCGGACGGAACTGACGAGCAGCAATTGACAAACGATCCAAACAGGGGTGGCACCTACGTTCTTCCGAGATGGTCGCCCGACGGGACAAAGATCGTCGCTACCTTCCCTTTGGGAACGGTTGAGGACGTGAGGCACGACATTGCTCGAGGCCAAGCTATCATCGTGATGAACGCCGATGGCAGTAACCAGATTAATCTCTCAAATCGAAGTGATAACGCGTTCTTCGACGTCTTAGCGGATTGGCAACCCCTGCACGCGCCTGCCAATGAGCCGCCGCCCGCCATTCTCAGTTTCAGTGCCCCTTCCTACAGCGCGTTCGAGGATTCAGGCAGCATTCCCATAACGGTCACACGCACGGGCAATCTCAATGAATCAGTTTCATGTTTCTACGCCACGGAAGACGGCACCGCGACAGTTCCACGCAACTACGCACCGGCCTTCGGTATGCTGCGGTTCGCGCCCGGCGAAACAGAAAAGATCATCCCCATTCCGCTCACCGACATCGGCTACGCGCAAGGCAGGCTCTTTTTCTTCATCAGACTGTTCGACAACGAAGGCAATGCGACTTTCTTAGGCGGCATCCGCGAAGCGAGTGTGGCGGTGCTGGACAGGGATGACGGGAAGGGGCCGCGCGCTAATAACCCGATCGACGATGCGCAGGCGTTCGTGCGCCAGCACTATGTTGATTTCCTCAACCGCGAGCCAGACCCCGAGGGGTTGGCCTTCTGGATGAACGAGATTACCTCGTGCGGCACGGATGAGCGTTGCCTTGACATCAAGCGGCAGAACGTCTCGGCGGCCTTCTTTCTTTCGACAGAGTTTCAGGAGACCGGTTACTTTGTGCTCCGCTACCGGATTCTTAATCCCTATAACTCTGAATATCCTTCCGGGGGATTCCTTGGCTTTGCGCGCTATGCGCAGGAGGTGGGTCGCGGCGTGGTTGTTGGCCAACCGGGTTGGGAGGAGCAGTTAGAGGCAAATAAACGCGCCTTTATTCAGCGGTTCTTTGACGATGACCGGGTAGTGCTGGATTTCGGTAGGACGGACGAGGAATACGTGGACCTGCTGTTCCAATACGTCAGAGAGTTCGCCGGGGTGACGCTGCCACAATCGGAGCGTGATGCTCTGGTTGCAGGGTTGAAGGACGGGACGGCGACGCGCCCGGCCGTGTTCCGCAAGGTTCTGGAGAGCGAGGAGTTCGAGCGCGGCTTCTTCAATCAGGTCTTTGTCCTGATGCAGTACTACGGGTACCTGCGGCGAGATCCGGATGATGCAGGCTACAATTTCTGGTTGAACAAGCTGAACCAGTTCAATGGCAACTTCGTGAACGCCGAGATGGTGAAGGCGTTTATAGTGTCGGGCGAGTACCGCCAGCGCTTCGGACCATAGCCGTTGCCCAATTGCTTTTCCTTTGCATCAGAAACCAGAATCCTTGGTTACCTCATAGGTCAGGAAGAGCAATTTACTCCCGCCCTTTGCACACAGGACTTCAACCGGCCTCAGAAGTAGGAGCGGGAGTAAACTGCCCTTCCTGACCTGTAAATTTGATGTGAGAGTGTTGGCACTAAGGTGGACCGCATTTGTTAAGAGCGGAGTAAACTGCCCTTCCTTACCTGTGAGGTAGCTTGAAGTCCTGGTTTCACTCAGAGTTTGAGTAAACTTCACTCCCTACTATGAAACCTGATGAATAAAAGCGTTTAAAATTAACGCAAACCCAGCATCAGTAGGGCGGAGCGGTCTGAAACGATTCTTTCAACAGTATTCAACCATTCGTTGAATTCCGTGAGTTCAGAGTGTGAGACCGGACGATTGCCAAGTTTTACCGCGGGTGTTCGCTCGAATGCCCTGTTCGTCAGCGCCATGTGGGGCTTTCGAACTTGAAGATCCACTGGTTCCAATAGAGCTCGTTCAGCCGCCTCAACATCAGGAAAGAATTCTTCATAGGCAAGCAGGTGCCAGACGCTTTCTGCTCCCTCACCCTGTACTGCGAGCACGCGCAGAAGCCCGTAACCACTCTCGAGTTGAAAGACCAGATCGTCGCCCGGTTGGAATGATTGACTCATCGGTAGGACTTTAAGCGAAAACGCGTCAGTGTCCAAGACTTTGAAGTCTTTGGAGTGCGGCGGTCCGGCGCCGCTTTGGTCTTTCTACGTTTAGAAACGCTTAGAAAAAAAGCGGCGCCGGGCCGCCGCACTCCCAAGAGTAGAATTGCAAATGCTCGATCACAACTCTAGAATCGCACAACCCGCATGAGCCAGTTCGATTCCACCAAGGATTACTACAGCGTTCTTGGCGCCGAAGAAAACTCTTCGCACCGTGATATCGAACGCCTGTACAAGCGACTGGCGGCGCGTCTGCACCCTGACCGCGGCGGTAGCGAAGAAGATATGAAATCTCTTAATGAGGCATATGGAGTTCTCAAAGACAATTCACTCAGGCAAGAATACGATGCGCAGCGGCAAAAGAAAGTAGGCTTCGCTCCCGTTCCCAGATCGGCGCCAGCTGCACGCGACGTGGGACTGATGGGGCACTTTCTTACTACCTTTCTCCTGCTCGTGAGTGGGTTCTTTCTTCTGGTACTCGTCCGGTTTCAATGGATCTGGTTTCTGTGGCCACTCGCGATCCTCGCCCTGGGTGTGCTGTTCTTTGGAATCCTGATGGCTCGCAGCGCACTGGCCGCTGTGAATGCCTCTCTCCCGAGCTCGCACCTGCTGCGCCGTCACGTCATTTTGCAGGAGGCAATCTTCTGGGCGCTGGTGGTCTTTGCAGGCTATGGTGTCTATCTCTTTCTGGGCGGAGTAAGATGAAGGTCGTAACATGAAGTTGACGGGAATGGATCTACTTTTTCTCGAGGTGAATAACCTCGAAGAATCGCTCGCTTTCTATCAAGGGCAACTTGGGTTCGACCTTGAATCAAATAATATGCTCGCAGAGCCGCCCATCGCGACCTTGCGGGCCGGCAATCTGAGAATCACTCTCGTTCAACATCTCGAGACCATGCTGAGGAGAGGCCGAGGAGCGCATTTCATTCTTGGCGTCGATGACGTAGACGATTATTACAAGCTATTAAAGACGCGTGCGGCGCCGGTTGAGCCTCCCGCGGACGAAGGTTGGGGCGGTCGCTTTATAACTTTGGAAGATCCCGATAAGTACCGTTTCTTTTTTGTTACCTGGACTGACGCAGGCGGCAGGGGCGTAGACTCCTACAACAAGCCGTCCGAATGGGTTTTCGATGAAAAGCAATGACAGGGAGACGCTGTTCCTGCGCTACAAGGATCAACTGGTAAGTATCAAGACAATCTCCGGTGGTATTTACGAAGGTCGTCTTTCGGAGATAACGGATGACTACGTTACGCTGATTGAAGGCGAGAAAACAGAGCCCGCACAGGTTTTTCTATTTTTCAGCGCAATCGAATCGATGGCAGTAGCAGAGCTTCCGGATAATTAAGAATGCGTTACGTCACTAATCCTCCAAATCCCTGGTTGACTCACTCAGTAGAGTGGTTGGGTGAACCGCCGGAGGTCAAGCTCGAGGTCTTCGAAGAGACCGACACTCGCACGATAATCACGCGGAACAATAGTCCGGATGTGAGTTTTGATTATTCCATTAACTGCTATCGTGGATGCATCCATGGTTGTACTTACTGTTTCAGCCGCCCCACCCACGAATATCTGGGTTACGGCGCTGGGACAGATTTTGACCGAAAGATTATCGCGAAGGTAAACGCGCCCGAGTTGCTGCGAAAGGAATTGATGAAGCCTTCGTGGAAAGGGCAGGAGATAGTCTTCTCGTTTACTTCGGACGCATACATTCCTCTCGAAGCCCACTATAAATTGACGCGTCGTTGTCTTGAGGTGTGCCTGGAGTTTCGAAACCCCGTGGGAGTCATTACGAAGTCGGCCCTCATTCGCCGCGATATAGATGTGCTGAAGGAACTGGCTCTAGCAGCCGAGCTGAGCGTCTTCTTTACGATACCCTTTACGGATCGCGAGGCCGCGAGAGCTGTCGAGCCGTATGCACCCTTACCGGATGCTCGATTTCACGCAATGGCAGAATTAGCAGCGGCGGGCATTCCAGTTGGAATCGGAATTGCCCCGGTTATTCCTGGTTTGTCGAGTGACATCCCGGAATTGTTAAAGCGGGCGAAGGATGCCGGAGCCAGGTACGCCTTTATTAACATGCTGCGACTGCCAGGCAGCGTAGCCCCTTACTTTGAGCAGCGTTTGCGTGAGGAATTACCGACAAAAGCTGATCGGATCCTTAACCGGATCAGAGAAGCCCGGGAAGGGAAACTCAATTCGAGTGTCTTCGGGGAGCGCATGCGCGGAAAGGGCGCTTACTGGGAGGCGATCTCGCGGTTGTTCAAGATTCACAGTGAGCGACTGGGGTTCAATAGGAAGGACGAAATGAGAAAAGCGAAGAATACGTTTCACAGACCCTCGGCCCAGCCGAGTCTTTTTGGGTGATCCTCAATCATTCGCCGCGAACGAAGGGGATCCACGAAAACACACGAACAAACACGAACTTTCTCATGATCCCATACACCGCCTGAACTGATAGAGAGTCAAGGGGGCCATAAAAGGAGAGTTCTTGTTCGTGTTTGTTCGTGTGACTTTCGTGCATCCATTTCTCCATCTCCACCAAACTGGAGACAGAATGCGCAACTTTACCTATAATACGCACGTCCCAGACATTCTAAGGAGGCTCTAACCGATGCTCATCAGAGATGTCATTCGTAACCGCGAGCCTTACTCGCTAACTGCCTCAGCAAGCGTCCAGGAAGCCGCAGAATTTATGGCCGCGCGAAATATCGGTGCCGTTTGTGTGGTTGACGACAATGGAAAATTGCTCGGTGTTTTCTCTGAACGTGACGTGCTTAATCGAGTTGTCGTGCCGCAGCGTGATGCAAACGCCGTCAAGGTCGGAGAAGTGACCAGCGAACTTCGCGCTGTAATAAGATGCGATGAAACTCCGCATCAGGCGCTGGAGCGAATGGAACTAATTGGCAGCCGCCATCTCCCCGTTGTTGAAGGCGAACGTTGGGTCGGCATGCTCTCGATGCGCGATCTCATGCGCGTTGAGTTGAGCGAACAGGGAGATGAGATTAAACTCCTCCATGAATACATCTCTCACTAATTGAGCCCCCCGGTTATTGGAAGAGGATCCACAAGCAACTTCTACGGCGCCAGCCGTGAAATTGCGTGTTGACCTCCGTACCAGGTAGCAGGCAGTTTGCCGCGCCACGTTTGGAAGAAGCCCTAATGAGAAAAGTTCAATTGGTCCTATTAACGGCCCTGATAGTCTTACTTGGGTGTGGCCAGCCCCCTCCGGGACAGGGCGCGGGTGAGGTAGCGACCGCAGCAGATCAGAACGTCAAGTTTCAAATAGAGACCTTTGTTCGCGGTTTGCAAGTGCCATGGTCGATTGTCTGGACGCCGGATGGCAAAATGCTGATTGCCGAACGTCCTGGACGGGTCCGCATCGTTGAAGACGGAGAACTGCGCCCTTCGCCTCTTTTCACAGTTCCCGATGTCGAGTCAACTGGCGAAAGTGGCCTTATGGGACTCACGTTGCACCCGCAATTCTCAGCTAACGATTTTGTCTACTTGTCCTATTCATACCGCAGCGATGGCCGCAGCGTTCGAGTAGTCAGGTATCGAATGAACGAAACGGGCTTTACGGATCGCACGGTCATAATCGAGGACATTCCGGCGGCCCAGTATCATGCCGGTTGTAGAATTCGTTTCGGCCCTGACGGAAAGCTCTATATCACGACGGGTGACGCGGCGCGGCGCGAACTTGCGCAACGGCTGGATTCACTAGCAGGAAAAACGTTGCGCCTGAATGACGATGGCAGTGTCCCTGATGACAATCCTTTTGTAGGCCAGGATGATGTTCGGCCCGAGATCTGGTCATATGGTCATCGCAATGCACAGGGGATGGATTGGCAGCCAGGCACAAACCTCATGTTTCAGACGGAACACGGTCCCTCGGGGTTTGACGGCCCAGGCGGTGGTGACGAAGTCAATATCGTCGAGAAAGGCAAGAATTATGGTTGGCCGGTGATTCACCACAAAGAGACCCGTGAGGGGATGGAGGCGCCGCTGCTCGAGTATACGCCGGCAGTCGCTCCAGCCAGTGGCATGTTCTATCGTGGTTCGACACTTCCACAGTTCCGAGGCAACTTCTTCTTCGGCGGTCTTCGCGGCGAGCGAATCATTCGGGTTGAACTGGACGGCAGAAAGGTCATCGGCCAGGAGAACATGTTGGAGAAGCAATACGGTCGAATTAGGGATGTCGCGGAAGGCCCGGATGGGGCGATCTATTTCTCGACCTCTAATCGGGATGGTCGCGGCACACCAACCAGCGACGACGATCGAATAATCCGATTGGTTCCGGTTAAGTAGGCCGCTCGCATTGGAAGATGTTTCACTCGGTTACGGGCGGCTACAGAGGGCCACCCCTAGAAATTAGGAGACCACCGAAACCGCCCGGCACTTGCCTCAATTGCCTTAAGTGGACATAATAGGCGTTCACTTTCCTTTATGAAACCAAGCGAGCATCAAGCTCGCCTTTTCCATTTATGGAGTAAGCCTTGTGAGGAGACTGACCCTATCACCCCGTTTTACGTCTCGAAACCCTACTATCCTTTTCCTGATTCTTCTTTTTCTTACCACGGCGGTGTCTGCGCAGGACGGCAGCGCACCAAAGCCAACTCCGCCGAAAGACGATGTTCAGCGTCGCATAGAAAGGGCGCGAGCGTTGGCTGCTGCTCATCAACTTGAGACTGCCGCTAAAGAGCTCGAGGTCGTACGGACAGGAACGCGTGATGAGGTTGTTCACCACGTGACCTCGGTGATGCTAATCGGTATCTATGTGGAAGATGGGAACTACTCTCGCGCCGAATTTCTCCTGGATGAGACATTTCGTTTGCAGTCGGTCAAGAAGGACGGCATTCCTGGATACTATGCCGTTGCAGGCCAGGCGGTAAACAGTGTGCGGCATCATCTGGACCGTTATCGCAGCTTTGGAATCAACATCTCGGGCGCCGAACTTCCCGCTGAAGCATTGCAGGATCTCAATAGGCTTCGAGGCTTGCTGGAGAGGATGATTGTGCAGGCGAAAGCACTCACCAGAAACAATCCTAAGGCTTATGAGGCGCTTACATTGCTGGAAGACCTCTCGGCAATCCGTTTGTCTCTGGCTTTAGACGCAAAAGATCGGACCAACTGGGAGAACGAACATGCGTCGGCTCGAAACGCCATAGCCTCGTCGCATACGGAGATTGCTTCGATAGCAGGCATCCCTCAGCTCCGGGAAGGAAATCAGGGAGCTCGGAATGCCGGCCTGATTTCGACGGCCGCCAACGTTGAGGGTACCAATGCCTCAGCGAAAGAGGACGGGAAAGGTCCGCAAACGATTAGCTCCGGATCTCTTAATCACCGGGCCACCAAGCGAGTGGTTCCGGTATACCCACCCGTGGCGAAGAATGCGGGTACGAGTGGCGTCGTCCGCGTCTACGTCACAGTGGATGAAACCGGGCGCGTGGCTGCAATATCACGCACTGAAGGTCCCCTTGCTCTCAAAAACGTCGCCGAAGATGCCGCCCGTGGTTGGCAATTCCCGGCAAGCGTTGAGGGGGGTAAGGCAGTTCGGGTTTCGGGATACATCGAGTTTACCTTCAAGCTTTAGATCCCTCGGTCAGCTTAGAATGATTCCCTAAAACCGACGAAAATACACCAAACAAGAAACCCACAAGTACCGAACGTCCCCTGAAAAGCACCCTGGGGGTGACGGGTGAGGAATTCGTGTGACTTTACGTTTTAGTGTCTTTTTCAGCTTAACGCACAAAGGCGAACAGAAGAACAAACTTGGGATTATCCCTTTGCTTTGCAAGGCCTTACGAATGTTGACCAAAAAGTAATGATTATGTAGAATGCTCAGGCATCAACGAAGATAGTCTAAGAGATGTTTTGAGTTATGAAGATTTCAGCACAGGAAGAGTACGGATTGCGATGTCTGCTCCAGTTGGCGCGCGCCGAAATGGTTGGCGAAACGCTAACTCTATCGCAAATCGCCCGAAGCGAGGGAATCTCCGCTGCGAACGCGGGAAAGCTGATGTGGATTCTCAGCAAGGCCGGGCTGGTTCAATCGCAAAGGGGCACAAAGGGTGGTTACCACCTCGCTCGCCCGGCTGCTGAGATTCGTCTCAATCAGGTGATCCGAGTCCTGGACGGCGAGCGCGTGGATTCGCACTGCAAAAGTTATACGGGGATTATGGACACTTGTGTTCACACGGGAGATTGCGGGATCCGTCCTGTAATTGTGGAGCTTCATCAAGTTGTCGATAACGCACTCTCGGAAATTACCTTGTCGCAGTTGTTGGACACGGAAGCCAACGTAGATGCGGCGCTTCATCAGATTCAGGGAATAAAGGAACGACTGGATTCCATTAATGCTTGAAGCGCGCGCGAAGTGATCAAAAAGATAAGAGCCATTTAATATGAGTACAGCAGAACTCCTAACCAACAAAGAATATAAATACGGCTTTGTCACCGACATTGAGTCCGAAATGATTCCACGAGGGCTGACGGAGGAGACTATCCGTCAAATCTCGACGATCAAGAAAGAACCTGAGTGGATGCTCGAGTTTCGTCTCAAGGCTTACCGTCACTGGTTGACAATGACAGAGCCTACGCACTGGCCGAACATCAAATATCCGAAGATCGACTACCAGGACGTAATCTACTACAGCGCGCCAAAGCAAAAGGATCTCAAGAAGAGTCTGGATGAGGTGGACCCGGAGCTGTTGCGTACGTTCGAGAAGCTGGGCATTCCGCTTCAGGAGCAGAAGCAGCTTGCCGGCGTGGCGGTGGATGCGGTCTTTGATTCAGTTTCGGTCGCGACTACTTATAAGGAGAAGCTGAAGAAGCACGGCGTGATCTTCTGCTCGTTCAGCGAGGCGATCAGGGAACATTCGGAGATCGTGCAGAAGTATCTGGGTTCGGTGGTTCCCACTAATGATAATTTCTTTGCGGCGTTGAATAGCGCTGTGTTCTCAGACGGTTCGTTCTGCTTTATTCCAAAGGGCGTGCGTTGCCCGATGGAGCTTTCCACCTACTTCCGGATCAATAACTCCGAGACGGGTCAGTTTGAGCGGACACTGATTGTTGCGGAAGAAGGGGCGTATGTTTCGTATCTCGAAGGTTGCACGGCGCCGAAGTTTGATAAGAACCAGTTGCACGCGGCAGTGGTCGAACTGATTGCGCTGGACGATGCGCAGATAAAGTATTCGACTGTGCAAAACTGGTACGCAGGTGACGAGGAAGGCCGCGGTGGAATCTACAACTTCGTCACTAAACGCGGCAAGTGTGTCGGCCGAAATTCCAAAATTTCGTGGACACAGGTTGAGACTGGTTCGGCCATTACCTGGAAATATCCGTCGTGCATCCTGCTCGGCGATAATTCGATAGGCGAGTTCTACTCTGTTGCGCTCACCAATCACGCCCAGCAGGCTGATACCGGAACAAAGATGATCCATCTCGGCAAGAATACCCGTTCGACGATCATCTCGAAGGGGATCGCCGCGGGCCGCTCGAACAACAGCTATCGTGGTCTGGTAAAGGTCATGCCCAAAGCTACCGGCGCGCGAAACTACACGCAGTGCGACTCGATGCTGATCGGACCTAATAGTGGCGCGAACACCTTTCCATATATTGAGGTGATGAATAATAGTTCGCGCGTTGAGCACGAGGCTTCGACCTCCAAGATTAGCGAAGAGCAACTGTTCTATCTCCAGCAGCGCGGCATTTCTCAGGAAGACGCAGTCTCGTTGATTATTAACGGGTTCTGCAAAGACGTGTTTCTGCAATTGCCGATGGAGTTTGCCGTCGAAGCGCAACGGTTGCTTGGTATGAAGCTTGAGGGAAGCGTCGGGTAGGAAACCCGGGAAGGGGAGACGCGGTGATGCGGTTAGCATTCTGTTTTCTGCGTTGCCGCGTCTCCGTCTGATCACTCTAATGAATTTGGTTTGCGAGGTGCATAAAACGTGTTACAGATTCGCGATTTGCATGCGACAGTGGACGGCAAAGAAGTCCTTAAAGGGATAAATCTCACTGTCAAGAAGGGCGAGATTCACGCGATCATGGGGCCGAACGCCTCAGGGAAGTCGACGCTGGCGAAAGTACTTGCCGGTCACCCCGACTATCAGGTCACTCGGGGCGAGGTTCTCTATGAAGGCAAAAACCTTTTGGAGATGACTCCGGATGAAAGGGCTCGCGAAGGCCTCTTTATGGCTTTTCAGTATCCAATCGAAATACCCGGGGTCTCGAATGCGCAGTTTCTCCGGCTTGCTTACAACGAACAGCGGAAGCACCGTGGCGAGGAGGAACTTGATCCCCTCGAGTTCAAGGATCTGCTTAAGGAAAGAGCGCAGGTAGTCGAGATGGATGCGAGTCTCATGTCCCGTTCGGTGAACGAGGGTTTCTCCGGGGGCGAGAAAAAACGCAATGAGATTTTGCAGATGGCAGTGCTCGAACCGAAACTTGCTATCCTCGATGAGACTGATTCGGGACTGGATATCGATGCCCTCAGAATTGTCGCAGGCGGTGTTAATCAACTGCACAATGAAGAGAATGCGATGATTGTTGTTACGCATTACCAGCGACTGCTGAATTACATAGTGCCGGATTACGTTCACGTGCTTTCTGAAGGCCGCATTGTAAGAGAGGGTGGCAAGGAGCTGGCTTTTGAGCTTGAAGAAAAGGGATACGACTGGCTCAAGGCAGGTCCGGCTGAAAACAGTAGCAGTGTTACCAGTCAGAGGTAATCGAGAAGAGATGGTGTCGCAAATAGCTGAACGAGAAAACTCATATCAAGCAGCGTTTCGGGCGCTACAAAAACTACGCGAAGAAGCTCCCTCGTCCTCATTGTGGTTTGAGCGCCTGCGCGAAAGCGCGATGGATCGTTTCGAACAGTTAGGGTTCCCTTCCGTCAAGGAAGAGGAATGGAAATACACAAACATTACACCGCTTGCCAGGGCTGAGTTTGTACCCATTCTTCGAGGAGACAGAGCAGCAGTCACACCGAGCGCCGACCGGTTAGAACAGCATGTATTTCCCGAGTCAAACCAAAGCCGACTCGTTTTTTACAATGGGATTTTTCGCAAAGACCTTTCTTCCCTTGGCAGTTTGGGAACGAGCGTTGTTGTGCTTGACCTGCTCGACGCAATAACAAGCGATGAGAACGGCGAAATTGTTCGGAAGTTTCTCGCCCGAGGAGCTGATTACAACGCCGATGGGTTGACGGCGCTAAATACTGCGCTGGCGTCGTCTGGAGTTTTCATTCGTATTCCGAAAGACGTCGATATAGCCGCGCCCCTTGAGATCCTCTTTTATGTTGAGTCGGGATCGCGGGTTCCGGCTGTTTTTCCACGAGTGTTGATTGTCGCGGAACCTAACAGCAAGGCAACGATCATTGAAAACTTTGCGGGAACCGACAGTCAATACTTCACCAATGCAGTGGTTGAGGTGGTCGTTGAGGACGGCGCCCGACTCGAGCATTACAAAATTCAGCGGGAGAGCAGCGAAGCCTTCCATATTGCCACGACGACGGCCTTGCTTGGACGCAATAGCACTTATGACGCGACCACAATCAACTTTGGCGCAAAGCTTTCGAGGCACAATTTTGTGGTCACAATGAATCAGGAAGGCGCTGAATGTTGGGTTGATGGGCTTTACGTGGTCAGTGATGAGCAGCACACAGATACCCACTCAGTGATTGACCACCGCAGCCCGTACTGTATCAGCCATCAATTGTACAAGGGTATTCTCGATGGCAAGGCGCGCGCAGTTTTCAATGGCAAGATCTTTGTGCGCTCCGGAGCGCAGAAGACTGACGCAATGCAGATTAATAAGAACCTACTGCTTTCAAATGAAGCACGCGTGGATACGAAGCCGCAGCTCGAGATTTTCGCCGATGATGTGAAATGCGCCCACGGAGCTGCCGTGGGCCAGATAGACGAGGACGAGCTTTTCTATCTCGAGACACGCGGGATTCATCCCGATCTGGCAAAGAATCTGCTGACCTACGGCTTTGCTGAGGAAGTTATTGGAAAGATAAGAATCGAGTCGGTTAAGGCGCAACTCGACGCAACGGTTCTCAACAGGCTGAATGCCAAGCTCGAGGCTTAAGAGGTTTTGCGGGGCCATGTCTACCAAAGTCAATCCCATCCTCACTGTCGCTGATCTAAATCTACTGCCGGATGATGGCAACTGCTACGAGCTTTTTGAAGGAGAGATATTCGTGTCACGCGCTCCCTCACTTTCTCACCAGGTGGTCCTCGATAATCTTGTGACTCTATTTAAGAACTTTCTTTCGACGCGAGATCTCGGAAGGATTTGGTCAACTCCAGGAGTGATTTTTGATGGTTTGAACGCCGCGATGCCAGACATCGCTTTTGTCGCAAGCGAACATCTGGCCAAAATCGCGTCAGCGGACAAGATTACTGGCGCCCCAGATCTGATGATTGAAATCCTGTCCGAAGGGGCAGAGAACGTGCGCCGAGACAGGGTGGTCAAGCGCCAGGTTTATGGCAAATTTGGCGTTTCGGAGTACTGGATCGTCGATCGCTTTGAGCGAACGATTGAGATATATCAGTTGCAAGAGGAACAACTTCTACTTGTGGCCACGCTGCGCGGAAACGATAGGGTGACGTCATCTGCTTTGCCTGGCTTTGATGCTGAGGTCCGGCAGGTTTTCATCGAATAAGTTGGAATTGCAGTTATGGTTACGACAGCCAGTCCCATTCTCAATGTTAATGATCTGGAGCTGATGCCCGATGACGGCAACCGCTACGAGCTTTTTGAAGGAGAGATATTCGTGTCACGTGCGCCCGCGCTTTCTCACCAGCGTGTCCTTACCAACCTGATTACCATCTTTCAATCCTTTCTTAAAGTGAACGCTATCGGGAAGATTTGGCCCACTCCCGGGGTAACCCTTGACGATCTCAACGCCGCAATTCCAGACATGGCTTTTGTCAAAAGCGAGCGAATTGGATCGGTTGCGTCTGGCGACAGGATCATAGAAGCACCCGATCTGGTCGTCGAGATCTTGTCTGAAGGTAGCGAAAACGTGCGCCGAGACCGGGTGGTCAAACGCCAGGTTTACGGCAAGTTTGGCGTGTCGGAGTACTGGATCGTCGATCGCTTTGAGCGAACGATCGAGATATACCAGTTACAGGAGGAACAACTTCTGCTTGTGGCCACGCTGCGCGAAGACGACGTTTTGACCTCAGCCAGTTTACCTGGCTTGAGCTTTGAAGTATGCGACGTATTTAACGAATAGATGGGGAATTATGGCAACCCTGGAAAAGCAGGTAAATGAAGATCGGACCGCCTGGGACGTAGAACGCATTCGGGCCGACTTTCCGGTGCTTCGGCAAACGGTTAATGGTAAGCCTTTGGTCTACCTGGACAACGCTGCATCATCACAGGTCCCGCAAGTTGTCATTGACCGCGGCAGTATCTATATCGAGCACGAACATTCGAACATTCATCGCGGCGTACATTACCTCAGCCAGAAAGCTACAACGGCGTATGAAGGCGCGAGAGAGAAGGTCAAGCGCTTCATCAATGCCCGGGAGGCCCGCGAGTGCATCTTCGTGCGCGGCGCTACCGAAGGTATCAATCTGGTGATGCATGGCTATGGCCGCAAGTTTGTCGGAGCAGGGGACGAGATCATCATCTCGGCGATGGAGCATCATGCGAATATTGTCCCATGGCAGATGCTTTGCGAAGAAAAAGGATCGCGCCTTCGCGTTATCCCGATGAGTGATGCGGGTGAGTTGTTGCGGGATGAATATGATGCGCTTCTGAACGAGCGCACGCGGCTGGTAGCCATCACGCATGTCTCGAACGCGCTCGGTACTATCAATCCAGTGAAAGAGATGATCGAGCGGGCACATAAGCATGGTGTGCCGGTTTTGATTGATGGGGCCCAGAGCGCTCCCCATATGCCAGTGGATGTGCAGGACCTCGATTGTGACTTCTTCGCGTTCTCAGGGCATAAGATGTTTGCTCCGACTGGTAGCGGAATCATCTACGGCAAAGCTGAGTTGTTGGAGAAGATGAACCCGTTCCAGGGTGGGGGCGACATGATTAAGAGCGTTACCTTCGAGAAGACCATCTATGCGGATCTGCCCAATAAATTCGAAGCAGGTACTCCTGCCATTGCTTCGCAGATTGGACTTGGAGCAGCGATCGACTATCTGGACAGTATTGGTCGCGAGCAGGCCGCGATGCATGAACAGGAGTTACTGCGTTATGCGACGGAACGGATTGCAGCGATCGAAGGCGTGCGCATAATCGGCACGGCCAGAGAAAAGGCGAGTGTTCTTTCTTTCGTGATTGAAGACGTACACCCTCATGACATAGGGACGATTCTCGATCAGGAGGGCATTGCGATTCGCGCCGGCCATCATTGTGCCCAACCTGTAATGCAAAGATTCAGGGTGCCGGCCACAGCCCGCGCTTCATTTGCTTTCTATAACACAAAAGAAGAGGTTGACGCTCTGGCTGAAACTATCGAGAAAGTGATTGAAATATTCAGTTAATAGATTGGCGATTGGCGATTGCCGATTGGCGATTGGATAAATCGCAAGGGTCAGTTAATTCAGACTAAGGAAAGCTCTGAAATCACAAATCGCAAATCGCAAATCGCAAATTGGCAATCGGCAATCGGAAATCGGCAATCGGCAATCGCAAATCGAAATTATCCCTATGTCCGAACTGAGTGAACTCTACCAACAGGTTATCCTGGACCATAACAAGAAGCCGAGAAACTTCCGCAAGCTTGAGGCCGCCAATCATTCTGCTGAAGGTTACAACCCACTTTGTGGTGATCAACTGAAGGTCTATCTCAAACTCGAAAATGAAACAGTAAGAGACATTAGCTTCGAGGGATCGGGGTGTGCCATCTCAAAAGCAGCCGCGAGCATGATGACTCAAGCTGTTAAGGGGAAGACCAAAGAGGAGGCGGAGAAACTTTTTAATGAGTTTCACCAGATGGTCAAAGGTGAACTGGACGAGGAGAGCGCGCCGAACAACCTTGGCAATCTTAAAATATTCGCGGGCGTGAGAGAATTTCCCGTTCGGGTTAAGTGCGCCACTCTCTCATGGCACACTATGCACGCTGCCCTAAATAATCAGGAACTTGTTTCTACTGAATAGTCTCCGACTCATATGGCTGTCGAAACCGACAAGGCTGAGCGGAAAAATGCTCAGCCTTTCCGGTTATTAGTGGCTAATCATGGCCTCACCTGGAATGTTAACGTGTGAACAATGGGGTCACTGCCCGCTGTAAAATACAGGTAATACGTGCCAGCCAAACCCGTAGTTCTGGCATTGTAAATGTACCCACCAGTCCCGCCCAGTGTTTGATCGAAACGGAAATCATTATCGGGATTCGATGGGCTCTCGATCTCGATCAAGTTTTCCGACGCGGAATCCGACACCTGCGAGATGCCCAAGGCATGCACCGTGACAGCCGCTGACGAAACATTCCCCCCTGACGCATCACAGAGCTGAATCCTAATCGGAATGGTGCCATTCTGCTTGACCGACTTCGTTGGGTCGTATAACAAGCAGATAGCGTATGTTACCGACAACGTACCTGTACCCGTGCTGGGTTGAGTAAAGTCACCACCACTGAAGTCTCCGGTGATGGTGAGAGCCTGCGGCTGAGTTCCGCCTGGGAGTATATAGGTCGCGGTCGCCTCGCCGTTTGAAACAACGCCGCTCACGGGCGCACCAATAATGGCATTGTTGGCGTCTGTAACAGTGAAGGTGACCAAGCCTTCGTTAACTGCTCCGACTGCGGTTGTGACGTTCGCGTTTAGTGTCACACTCTGGTCATTACTGCTGACCACAGCCGTCGCGTTCGAGACCGTGGTGGTGGTAGGGGCCTCAGGAAACTTGAAGTAGGCGACGGGAATGTCATGGTCCGAGTTCCGCTCAGGGCGCGTGGCATCATTAGCGAAAAGCGACGACGGAACTGCAGGGAAGTCGGCGTTGTTGCGCGCTACTGTGTAGTGCTGGAGATATGAGTAAGCCACAGTGTTGACAATGTAGTGGTCAAGGGCCTGCGGAGTTCCCTGGAAGATAAAACTATAACGCTCTTCGGCCGGTAGCAGGTCCGTGAGATTGATTAAATCCGGGTCAACAAGGTCGGGACTCTCATCGACGACGACTTCTTCATCGGCTGTTGGAGTTCCTTTGATAGTCGCGATCGGATCCGTGTAACCATCGTTAAACTGGTAGGCGTTGTAGTCGCCTATAGAGAGAACGGCGGTACTCGGATTGTTGACTTGCAGATCCTGGAGCAGACTTGCAAGAAATTCACTCTGAGCTTTCCGTTTAGCACGAACACGTGGACCATCTCCCGTTAATGTTTCGATCCCTATAAATGAACGCGTGTGATTCATAACAACGATAATCGGGGTCGGATTAACACCGGATGGGTTCGCGGTGGCGCGCAGTACAAGCGGCGGCCGATCGTTTAGCAATTCCGGCTGGTTATTGTTGGGATTAATGTAAGTGTTACAGTTGGCCGCAGTACCATCACAGCCTGACAGTTCCTCTTGAATGACGCTGTTGATTTGAACGCGCGAGATATCGACAAGAAATCCAACGTCCTGGTCGTTATCCTCAGTTACGCCGTTTGCTTCAATCAGATGCGCCTCGTAGTTTACGCCGGAAGCGATTGAGTTGATCTCAGCAGCCAGGGCCTGGAGGTCGGCGAGGTCGAAAATTTCAGCGACTCCTATCACATGAGGCAGGCGCAGGACATCGCGGATTGCCAGCCCAGCTTTTTGGCGTTGGGTGGAGTTGTTGTTGAAGTTTTGGATGTTAAAGCTGGCGACTGTGAACTCGTTTGCCGCCGGTATGGGCACCGGCACTGCGCTCATACCGCCGCTGGGAACCGGTGGTGTTTCCGGCAGAATTTTGTATTCCCCGAAAGTGAAGTCGAGGGGTCCCGTAACGTTCGAGAAGGTCACGTTCGAGGTTACGGATACTACCGGCGCGCCAGCCAGACCATCACTGTCGATCATGATGCGCTCGGGATTCTTGTCCCAGATGGGGATACAGCAGTCAGGCACGCCCGAGGTCGGATCAGGCGGAACAGGTAGCGAGGCTTCAATGCCTGGTTCGCGCATCGGTCGTGCTACACCTTCGAGTACTGTGTAGGTCTCACCAAACTCGTTAGTGGGGGCAACCGAGACCAGAGATGAGGCGTACACAAGCATGCCTTCAAATCTTTCCAATTGGGTCAGCGGACCATTCGGGTCAAGTATGCTTGTGGTTAGCGTGACTCGCGCGGGTAGCGGGTTTCCAGTAGAGGACACCGTCACGTCGCCAGGCAGTGTGCTCTCTACTTGTGTCAGATTAAAGAACTCGGTTGCAGTTCCTCTTACCAACACTAAATCGCCAACTGCTATTGCTGGGGCAGCCGCGGTGAAGACGAAAATAGCCTGCGAGGTCGCTGGATCCGCGTCTGCATCTGCGTCAGGCGTTTGGACAAAGAAGCCATTGGTTTTAAGCCCGGTGACAATGCCACTTGTACTCACATCCTGGCCGAAGAAGGGGGTGACGAGATCGTTACCCTGAATATCGTGGATGGCGGCCGGGATAAAGTCACAAGTCTTAATCGGACTCTGAGTATTCCGGGGATTGGGAGAACCTATAGAGAAATCTATGTTGTTGTTATTCGAGTCGAAGCAGCCCCCACGTTTGCGGAGCGCAGCCGTGGTATTGGCGGTTGCGGCGGTTGGCCCGGAACCTTCATGGCACGTTGTCGAGCCAAATCCAACCAGGTCCATGAGACCTGGACCTGACGGGCAAGCCCCTGCAAAGATTGTGGTAGTGTTGAATAACGCGACCTTGCCGGCCGTAGCACTCATGTTTATCGTCCCTGTGGCATCAGGTGTGGGAAGATCCTCGGTGCCACCTGAGCCTTGGGCCTGTTGCATCAGATAGTAGCCATTCGGAGCGATTGATCCGGAAAGCGGCGTTACCTGCCAGTTCCCCGTTCCACCAGATGAGGTGTACTGCACCGACCATCCAGAGAGGCTGATGGTTGTTGTGCCTCTGTTATAGAGTTCGATAAAGTCATTTTTGAATGTGGCTCCAGCATTACCGCCTCCGCCATAAACCTGACTGATGACTATCTCAGCCGGGGGCGAATCATCATTCAGAATTGTGCCCACTCCTTGACCATCACTTAAAGTCGCTCCGGTAACGTTTGTCACGTTAACGAAGAACGTTTCGTTTGGCTCTATGTTTGTGTCGCCATTAACCGTGACTTCGAATAAATAGGTTTGAAGACCTTCGGAAATCGTTTGTCCCGTGAGGCTCTTACCCACGTAATCGTTGTCTGCTATGGTGGCAGTACCATCCTGTGTTGCGATGTCGAATGTAACGCCCCCAGCCGGCGCAGGCCCGGAGAGGCTGACTGTGAACGTGAACGTAGTGGTGCCTGCGTCGCCTTCGTTTAGCGATACATCGTTTATTGAAAGTGCAACGTCGCCGCCGCAGTTGCTGGTGTGAGAACCGAGACCGTCGAAAGTGTCGGTAGCAAATCCATCCCATTCGACGGACGGATCGAACGCATCGCTCCCATTAGTGTCGCCGGCGCAAATGTTTGATTTGCGGCGGAGGGTGTTATCGGCAGTTGAAGTTAAACCGCTACCCCATTCGGGTCCTGGATCAAATCCTATCTGCCCTATAACGTCTATAATCGTGGTTCCTTTGCGTAAGACCACGGCATCGTCGCCATTGAACCATCCTGCACTGTTCGTCTGATCCGCCTGCGCAAGGATTGTTGCGTTGGCCGAACCGTGCGCCAGAACAAAGACATCACCACTGACCACTGTTCCCGTGAGGTTGATAGTGAGTCCGGCGGATGTCGACCCATTAAAAAACATTTGAACGTTATAGCCTTGCGCTGCCAGATCAATCGGGGCGCCCGTTCCGTTGAAGATTTCCAATGCTTTGTTGTTTGAGCTTCCTTCGATGTACTCCGAGAAGAAAAGCTCGGTCGCCGAGGCATTAACTGAAGGGGGCGACCAGAGACAATAACCAATGCTAAAAGCCGCAAATACCAATATTGCCAAAGTGATCAATAGATGATTGTGTGCAGTGAAGCGCCGAATAGTATTGGGGTGCATACCGTTCCTCTCAGAATATTTGTTTTGAAAAATCCGCACGTTATGTAGAGGAATACCGGGGGTGAGAAGCTTGTTCACCGGCAGGAATGGCGAAGCTTTTAACAGCAATTGCCTCTAGAGGTCAAGGAATTTCGCGACAGAATCCGCCAACTCTTTCACTGTGGCGCATCCTGTCAGGTTGCGATTGTGGGAAGCCCTAAAATTTACGAGTGAGAATTTCAATGTTGCCAAGATGATATGAACAGCTCGCAGTCCTGTAAAGAAATCTGGCGCTCGGGTAGGTGCTGCGGGTGGATATGGCGCTTGGGGATAATGTTCGCGCTCCGGGTAAAAGATCGTTGTCGACCAAACGCAAGCAGGACTGCATGCGCCACGTGGCGCAGTCAGGTTGCGATTGTGGGAAGCCCTAAAATTTACGAGTGAGAATTTCAATGTTGCCAAGATGAGATGAACAGCTCGCAGTCGAGTTAAGAAATCTGGCGCTCCGAGTAGGTGCTGCGGGTGGATATGGCGCTTGGGGATAATGTTCGCGCTCCGGGTAAAAGATCGTTATCGACCAAACGCAAGCAGGACTGCATGCGCCACGTGGCGCATCCTGTCAGGTTGCGATTGTGGGAAGCCCTAAAATTTACGAGTGAGAATTCAATGTTGCCAAGATGAGATGAACAGCTCGCAGTCGAGTTAAGAAATCTGGCGCTCCGGGTGGGTGTTGCGGTGGATATGGCGCTTGGGGATAATGTTCGCGCTCCGGGTAAAAGATCGTTGTCGACCAAACGCAAGCAGGACTGCATGCGCCACGTGGCGCATCCTGTCAGGTTGCGATTGTGGGAAGCCCTAAAATTTACGAGTGAGAATTCAATGTTGCCAAGAGGATGAACAGCTCGCAGTCCTGTAAAGAAAACTGGCGCTCCGGGTGGGTGCTGCGGGTGGATATGGCGCTTGGGGATAATGTTCGCGCTCTGGGTAAAAGATCGTTGTCGACCAAACGCAAGCAGGACTGCATGCGCCACGTGGCTGACAAATCCAGCGAACCTCGGCATAATGCGTCTGCTCATTAGCGAAAACTGCCGTGGAGTCGCTAGCCCCGGAGGAACCCAACAAAAGTGCTCCTTTCATCAATCGAACTCAGGGAGATACGACTGCCCCTAATCCACTTCTTTGAAACTAGTTTTGGCCGAACTACCGAACGCCGCGTTATCCTCGCCCGGGTGATGGATCGAGATGGCGTTGACGGTTGGGGCGAATGTACCGCCGGTGAAGGACCTTTCTATTGCGAGGAATGGACCGAAAGTGCCTGGGCAGTACTTCGGGAATTCCTTGCCCCAATGGTTGTTGGGAAGGAAGTGGGTGATGCCTCGCGAGTATTCACTCTAATGAAACCCGTGCGTCGCAATCGTATGGCCAAGGCAGCGATCGAAACCGCTTGCTGGGATCTTGAAGCTAAACGAGCGGGCATACCATTATGGAAGCATCTGGGTGGTCAAAGACCCGAAATCGCGTGTGGCGTTTCGATCGGAATCCAGGAGACGCCGCAAGTTCTTTTAGAGAAGATTGAAAAGGAATTAGCAGCAGGCTATCAACGTATCAAGATTAAGATTAAACCCGGTTGGGATTTAAACATTGTCGAGCAAGTGCGCGCTCGCTTTCCTGACATCCGGTTGATGGCGGACGCTAACTCTGCCTACACGTTGCCGGATGCGCCTCTGTTCGGGCGGCTGGACGAATTCAATCTGATGATGATCGAGCAGCCGCTGGCCCATGACGATATTTTCGACCATGCAGCGCTTCAACGTCAGATCCGAACGCCGGTATGTCTTGATGAGTCGATACATTCTGAAGCTGATGCGCGGAATGCGATCAGCCTCGGCGCGTGTCGCATTATCAACGTTAAGTTGGGACGCGTGGGTGGTCATGCTGAGGCGAAGCGGGTGGAACAGGTAGCTCGCGAGAATAGCATTCCGGTGTGGTGCGGAGGAATGCTCGAGGCGGGCATTGGGCGTGCACATAACATTGCGCTGGCCACGCTTGCCGGTTTCACGTTGCCTGGCGATGTGTCCTCCAGCTCGCGTTACTGGACGGAAGACATCGTCGATCCTCCCATTACCGTCACTCCAAGAGGCACCATCGGCGCTCCGGAGAAATCTGGAATCGGTTTTGACGTTAACATACAGAAATTGGATTCAGTGACCACTCGAAAAGAGATCGTCAGATAACTAGAAAAATAGGGCGGGCAACGACAATTAAAATAGGTAGCCAAGCCAAATAGAGATTCGAGATTAATTTCACATGACCGACCGAATCCCCAAGGCACAGGCCACAACTTTTCGGGAATACTTCCACAACCGCCAGACCGAACTCATGGCCTTAACCCGAGCTCTCGTGGAAGCTGAGTCGCCTTCGGGTGACCTTTCCGGAAGCAAGGCAGTGGTCTCGCTGCTGGCCGCGGCCGCCCGCACCATTCCCGCTGTCACTACGATCGAACGCGTTCCAAGCGAGAATTACGGCGAGCACCTGCGGCTGAAGGCTTTTAGCACAGGCGGACGCAAGGAGGCGCCGCCCATTGTGATTCTTGGCCATACTGACACTGTCCATGCTCGAGGCTCAATTGAAAAGCGTCCTTGGCGCATCGAGGGAAATCGGGCATATGGACCAGGCGTATTTGACATGAAGGCTAACTGCGCTTTGGCCATTGAGACCATTCGAGCGTTGTCCGCATTGCACATCCCGCCCAGTCAGCCTTTGGTATTACTGCTCACCTGTGACGAAGAGACTGGAAGTATGACGGGCCGTAGTCTCGTTGAAACAGAATCGCGTCGCTCACGCGCGGTTTTGGTTCTGGAACCGCCGGCCAGTGGCGGGCGAGTTAAGACCGGACGCAAGGGGACGGGGATCTTCTCCATTCAGACGCGCGGGCGCGCCGCTCACGCCGGTCTGGAGCCTGAGAAGGGCGCAAGTGCCATCCTTGAGATGGCCCGTCAGGTTGAGCGCCTGCACGCTATGGGTTCTCGCGGTGGAATCACTGTAAATGTTGGCGTGATTCAGGGAGGCACTCTGTCGAATGTCGTTCCAGCAGAAGCGCGGGCTGAGGTTGATGTTCGGTTCAGCACGGACGAAGAAGGAAAGTGGATTGAGGAACAGATCACGAACCTGCGACCATTTGACGAACGCGTGCAGATTGTTGTACGCGGGGGTATAAATCGCCCGCCGCTTGAACGTAACGAGCGCGTGCTCGCACTTTACCAACACGCGCGCGGAGTAGCGGCGATGTTCGATCATGATTTAGCTGAAGCCCAGGTGGGAGGCGCCTCGGACGGAAACTTTGCTGCGGCCATGGGGGCTTCGGTCCTTGATGGGTTGGGAATAGATGGTGATGGGGCACACGCCATTCATGAACACATCCGAATCGATGATATCCCCGTGCGCGGAGCGATTCTTGCCGGCTTGATTTCTACCTTGTGAATGCTGAGAAATGAAAGTAGCTACCTGGAACGTGAATTCGATCCTGGCGCGGCTGCCGCATGTGATCAGATGGGTCGATGCTGTTCAGCCGGACGTGTTATGTATTCAGGAGACCAAGTGTACAGACGATAAGTTCCCTTTCGACGCCTTCCGCGAGCGCGGCTATAACTGTATTGCGTTCGGCCAACAATCTTACAATGGCGTGGCGATTCTTACTCGGAGCCAATGTGAGCCAGTGCAGCGGGGCTATCCTGGTGACCTTGAAGGCTCGCAACCTCGTCTGTTAGCTACGACCGTAGACGGCACTCAGATTGTTAATGTTTATGTTCCGAATGGCCAGATGGTTGGCTCGGAGAAATATGGTTTCAAACTAGAGTGGCTGAAACGATTACGTTCTTTTTTTGATGAACTGTACGACCGCAACAGTCCCGTGCTGCTCTGCGGTGATTTTAATGTCGCGCCTGAGGAGCGCGATGTTCATGAACCACGGTTGTGGCAGGGCCGGATTCTCTTTAGCGAACCGGAGCGTGCGGCGTTGGAAAGTCTTAAACAGTGGGGATTTACGGATGCATTTCGACTCCACGAAGAAGCGGCCGGACATTATTCGTGGTGGGACTATCGAGCTGGGGCTTTTCGTCGGAACCATGGCCTGCGAATTGATCACATCTGGATAAGTAAGCCGTTAATTGCACGAAACAAGAACACTTGGATCGACCTGGAGCCGCGAACCTGGGAGAGACCGTCGGATCACGCTCCAGTGATTGCCGAGTTTGAATGAATCACAGTTGAACGAGGGGGATGGCCTGCAGGAGGAAACGCGGAAGACTATCAGCACACCTGCCTTGGCGGCGGGCGCGGCCCTCGCCACGAGAGCGGTTCTGCGCAGGATTCGTAAGTATTATCTGTAAGGCAAAACCGCCTTATCGCCGGAGATTCACGTAACAAAATGATCAGTGACGAACGACTGACAACTGACCACTGACCACTGACAACTGACCACTATTTAGTTTGACGTTAATTCTGTCGTCTTTTCCGTGATGTCCTTCTGGGCCCACTCGTTATCACGGCTTGCCTCTCCCGCTTTGTGCCGCTTTGCCTCCTTCATCTTCCTGACTAGTTCCATGTGTGTGGAGAAATAAGGAAGACTTTTGCCGACTATCTCCTGGACGTTCGAGAATTCTTTATCAACCAGAAACTTCTCAAGGCCTGCTTTGAGTTCATCAATCATCTTCACGCCCTGCAACATCACCCCGGTGCAGATCTGAACAGTAGAAGACCCGAGCAGGAAAAACTCGAGCGCATCATGCGAGTTTTCGATGCCACCGATACCGCTGACTGAAACCTCCTTTGGCAAACTAAGCGCAAGTTGACTGACCATGCGAAGGGCAATTGGACGGACTGCCTGCGAGGAGTAACCCCCCGGGACAGTGTGACCCTCGACATTCGGCAGCGGGCGCAACGTCTCCAAATCGACTCCGATAACCGATAGGATTGTATTGATTGCGGAGATCCCGACGGCGCCGCCTTTTACCGCTGCAAGCGACGGCTCTCTGATGTTGGTGATGTTTGGCGTCATCTTGGCCCAAACCGGAATCTTGGAGACTTCCGTTACCCAGGCGGTAACTTCTTCGGTGAGATCCGGATGTTCACCCATTTCAGACCCCATACGTCGCTCGGTCATTCCGTGCGGGCATGAAAAGTTAAGCTCAAAACCATCTACTCCGGTCTCCTGGACCACGCGGGTTAATTCCTGCCAGCGGCTCTTCTCGTACTCTTCCATGATCGAGGCGATTAAGATGTGGTTCGGATATTCCCTCTTGAGTTGCCGGAATTCGTCCAACCAAACATCGATGGGCCTGTCTGAGATCAACTCGATGTTTTCAAAACCAATCACCTCGCCAGACACTCTTGATCTGAGCTTGCCATAACGCGGCACGACATTAACCACTTTTGCCGATTCGAGGCTGACCGTTTTTGCGACTGCGCCTCCCCATCCGGCGTCGTACGACTTGGCTATGACGCGCGCATTCGTTCCCGGTGGTCCCGAGCCGAGGACAAATGGATTGGGAAACTTCATTCCATTGACGGTGATAGATAGATCCATTGTTCGAAAACTCCTGACTTCTAGTCGATCCTGGCGCAATCAAAAAGGGCCACTAGTCTGCCACCAGGGGCCCATAAGAATCGGGTCGGCGGTCGCGGAAGAACTGCCATGTGTTGCGCACTTCACGAATCAAATCCAGATCCAGATCCGCGACGACCAGAGCGTCCTTGTCGCGCGGTGCTTCGGCCACGAATTGCCCACGTGGATCGCAGAAGTAACTCTGGCCGTAAAACTCGCCGATATCCCAGGGCTGCTCATGCCCAACGCGATTGATGGCGCCAATAAAATATCCGTTCGCCACCGCGTGCGCGGGTTGCTCGAGCCGCCACAGATACTCCGACAGACCAGCAACAGTCGCTGAGGGATTGAAAACGATTTCAGAGCCGTTTAATCCAAGAATGCGAGCGCCCTCGGGAAAGTGCCGGTCGTAACAGATGTAGACGCCGATCCGGGCAAACGCCGTGTCGAAGGCCGGATAGCCAAGGTTACCGGGCCGAAAGTAAAACTTCTCCCAGAATCCTGGCGCCACGTGGGGAATGTGATTCTTCCGGTATTTACCCAGGTACTTCCCATCAGCATCAATCACAGCCGCCGAGTTATAGTAGATGCCGGTGATCTCCTCCTCATAAATCGGAACAATAAGCACCATACCATGCTCTTTCGCCACCTCCTGCATCAAGCGAACGGTTGGTCCATCGGGAATTTTCTCGACCGCTTCATACCAGCGCGTCTGTTGTTCGGCGCAGAAGTATGGCGTGGTAAAGACCTCCTGCATGCAGAGGATCTTGACGCCCTGTTCGCCAGCCTGTTCGATAAAGCCGAGATGTTTCTCGATGTTCAGCCGCTTGATGTCTTCAACCGGCAGATCGGTCGGCGCGGCATTTGTGCATTGAATGAGCCCACATTTAACCGTGCGTGCCATAACTCCTCCACGTCGCAAATTCTAAAAGCATTGAGCTGAGACTTCAGTCACTGACAACATCAGTTCTGCCTTTCATCAGCAGATAGTAGAGTCCAAAGCCAATAGCGAAAGTAACAAACCAGGCGTAAGTATACAGCGTATCGAAGAAATTCGGATTTGCAACCTGTCCGCCGGGAGTCGTGGCGGCGCGCACAAAGCCGGGCACGACGGGGGCTACGGCCACAGCAAGCACAATCATCGCCCGAAGATTAAAACCTTTCGCATATGAATAGCGTCCCTCAGGATCGAACAGGGCGGCAAGATGCAGACGCTGTTTTCTTAGCACCCAATAGTCGCAGATTAGAATGCCGGCAATCGCTCCCATCAATCCTGAATAACCGATCAGCCAGGTGAAGATGTAGTCGCCCATAGTCTCCATGAGCCTCCAGGGCATCATCAGGATTCCGATGACGGCCGTTATCAGCCCGCCGGCGACATAGGAGATCAGTTTCGGATTCAGATTCGAAAAGTCATTCGAGGGCGAGACTACATTGGCGGCCATGTTGGTTGTCAATTGCGCCATGACGATGACCGCGGTGGCAAACAGGATGACGGCTGCACTGTCAAAACGCCTGATCAATTCAACCGGGTCGGGGATTGCCTGACCATAGATCAGTAAAGTGGCGCTAGTCACAGCGACACCGATGAACGCAAATGCCGTCATCGTCAGCGGCAGACCAAGAGCCTGTCCCAGCATCTGCGAGCGTTGCGAGCGAGCGTAGCGGGTAAAGTCCGGAATATTCAGGCTGAGGGTTGCCCAGTAACCGACTGAGGCGGTCAATGCGCCCGGAGAGATGGCCCAGAAACTGACCGTTTGCGTTTGGAGCGCGGACGATGCACTCAACACTCGACCGAGACCGCCAGCCTGCCATGCAGCCCAGATTAACAAGACTATTCCGCCACTCAACAACAGTGGGGCGGCCCATGTTTCAAGATATTTAATTCCCTCAATGCCCTTGAGGATGATGAAGACTTGGATCAGCCAGAAGAGGAAGAAGGCCGTCCAGGTGGTCAAGGCCAGATCCATCACGCGCGCCCCGCCAAAAAAATCAGGCCATCCTGACCAGAGTGCTCCGAAGAGGGCGTCGAGAGCAGCACCGCCAATCCATGTTTGAATGCCAAACCACCCGCAAGCGACAATCGCCCGCAAGATCGCCGGAATGTTTGCCCCTATTGTGCCAAATGAAGCACGGCAGAGTACTGGAAATGACACACCATACTTCGTCCCGGCGTGAGCATTGAGAACCATTGGTATCAAAACGATTGTGTTGCCGAGCAGAATCGTCATCATGGCCTGCCACCAGTTCATGCCCTGAGCGATGAAGCTGCCTCCGAGCATGTAGGTCGTAATCACCACGCTCATGCCGATCCAGAGCGCGGCGATATTCCAAGTGGACCAGGTGCGCTGTTTTAAGGTAGTTGGTGCGAGATCCTTGTTCCAGAGCGGGCTCTCAGAGATATTCTGGCGCAACTCTTCAAAGTCGCGTTGGGTGACGGCAATTTCGGGGGAAGGCATATGATTTGACGCGCGCTATTCAAGCAGGAAGGAGACTGTCACATTGGCAGTGACCGTAATCTGACCCAGAGCAAACGTTCCGTCACCGCCCTCCGGGCTGCCGCCGGCGCTCTGTACGACATTCTGAGTTAGACCTTGTCCGCCCCACCGGTTGCCCCAGCCGAACCCGTACGGCGAGAACCAGCCGGAACCATGTTCATTGATCCGGTGTGCGCGCCCTACTCTTTGCCCAAGTTCGCTCGCCAACGCCGTAGCCTTTTCCCGCGCAGCTTTGATTGCGAGCGCGCGGGCCACGTCTCGATGTTTGCGCAGTTCAGTGGTGCGAAACTGAATGAAATGAACGTGAGTTATTCCCGCTTCGAGTCCTTGAGAAACCAGCCTTTCAAACTTTCCGGTTTCCTTCAGGGTGATCATTATCGTTTTTCGCACTCGATATTCCAGTGATTCAGGATATTCGCTACCCCGACGATACTAGGGCTCAATGCTTATAAAATCTGTCTGGAAGTGTTTAGGATCGATCCCAAACGTCTTTATGAGAGTTAACACTCGGCTTATGCGTTCGTCGTTTTGGTTCTTTGCGATTCCCAGAACCTTGTCGCTGGTTTCGACGCCCCAGGACAGTAAGACTTCGTCGGGAACCACTCTTACCTCAGCCTGACCGTTCACGGTGATGAGAGAAGTGTCGGAAGCATCCTGAGCATGGATGTGGAGAGCCAGGGACAAGATGACCACAATGGGTGTAAGAGTCTTTCTCATATCAAGCTTCTCCGCTGCATTTGTCCGGCAGTTCATGGGGTGACGTTTACTTGCTGACTTTCTCATAGACTTCGCGAAAGGCTTCGAGTAATGGCAGTTCCACCGCGTCCCTAGCCCTGCCGGCAGAACGCTTACTAGCAATGATGTCGCGAATATTTAAGATTGGAAATCCGCTTGACATGTCCATTCGGGCTTTGGCTTGCTCATAATTGTCAATGCCATCGGGGGCGAAGACTAGATCGATATCAAAAGGCCCGGACTTAATTTGAACGAAGTCTTTTCCGCTTATGATCTCTCCTTCGAGCGTGCTATCTATACTGAATCCGAGATCTTTAAGTGCGGTGACGATCCGAACACCGTTTTCGGGATCCTTCCGCGGGTAAACAACAACATCCTGGGTTGTTCCCGGGTAGCCAAGCAAAATAGCGCCGCTCTTCCCGATAAACATGTAATCGACGTGGCAAGCAGCGAAGGCGTCTGCTACTTCCTCCGCCTGTGCCGGATTGAATTTTTCACGCGGCATCTAGAATCTGCTTTTGAAGGTCATCGGGCTTACCGTAGCCGAGATATTTTGGCAGGTGGTCCTGACACCACTTTCTATATTCCGCTGTTGAGTCAAACGATCGCCATCGCGCGTCGTCTAGCACCGGTTTGTACACGTAACAGAATCCGTAACGCATACGCTCCTGCACGCTCCGTTGAAGGTTACGTTCACATTGGCGGCGAAAATCTTCGAGCCAATCTCTATTCATCCAAACCTCTTTCAATCACGTTTCGAATTCGTGTGATTCTTGGATCAACTTTGCTGTTCGAACAGAAGCCCACTACACCACGAATTCTGACATGTCCCAACAGAGTCCCATTGCCTGCTTGCAGCCTCTTTTGTTCTTTTTATTGAACTCTCAAATCGCTACGCAGGTTCCCCGCTTCAGAAACTGTCCATCGCCTGGTTTCCCCTTGTATTCGCCCTTTTCAATAACAACCTTGCCGCGTGATAGAACCGTTTCAACCGCACCCTTGATCTTCTTTCCCTCGTAGGCGCTGTAATCGACATTCATGTGATGACTGCTGACGCCGATGGTCTGCTCCTTATTTGGATCGAAGATAACAATGTCTGCGTCCGAGCCAACGGCAATGGTTCCTTTCTTCGGAAACAGTCCAAACATCTTGGCCGCGGCAGTTGAGGTCAATTCAACAAAGCGGTTGAGGCTGATGCGATTCTCAACGACACCGCCGTTATAGATCAATGGCACCCGATGCTCGACTCCCGGTGCACCATTAGGAATTTTCGTGAAGTCTCCCAATCCCAGTTCCTTCTGTTCCTTCATGCAGAAAGGACAATGGTCCGTTGAGATGACCTGAAGATCATCCATCTTCAGGCCCTTCCAGAGTTCCGCCTGGTTGGATTCTTCACGTAGCGGCGGTGTCATTACATATTTAGCGCCGTCGAAGCCCGGCTCATCGTAGTTGTCGATGGACAGGAACAGATACTGAGGGCAAGTCTCCGCAAACGCGGGAATCCCGCGGTCCCTGGCTTGACGCACCTGATTCAGAGCATCTGCGCATGACAGGTGCACGATGTAAACTGGAGCCTCGGCCATTTCGGCAATGGCGATCGCGCGATGCACACCCTCGGCCTCGGCAACTGTAGGTCGAGTAAGCGCGTGATATTTCGGCGCAGTGTGTCCTTTTGCGAGCGCGCGTTTAATGATCTCGTTAATTACGATGCCATTTTCGGCGTGCATGCAGATAAGGCCGCCGCGCTCTCCCGCCGCCGACATCGCGCGAAAAATAGTGGCATCGTCAACCAGAAATACTCCGGGGTAGGCCATGAAGAGTTTGAAGCTCGTAATGCCTTCGTCCATCAAGGTGTGCAACTCTTCGATCTGATTGTCTTCAAGCTCTGTAGTGATCAGATGAAAGCCATAATCTATTGCGGTTTTGCCTTCTGCCTTGGAATGCCAGTTGTCGACGGCCTCGATCAGAGCCTGGCCTTTTGATTGAACTGCAAAGTCGATGATGGTGGTCGTGCCGCCATGGGCCGCGGCGATCGTCCCGCTCTGGAAGTCATCTGATGACTGAGTGCCACCGAATGGAAGTTCCATGTGTGTATGCGGATCAATGCCGCCAGGAATCAACAACTTATTCGCTGCATCGATGACCTCGTTCGCTTCGATATCCAACTTGGCGCCAATTACCGAGACGATTTGATCTTCAATTAGAATGTCTGCTCTGTAGTTATCGATGGCGGTAACGATCTGGCCGTTGCGAATCAGAGTCTTCATAACGAGGTGGTTTCTCCTGGTACCTAACAGAAGCTGGGTATTAATGAATAAGAGCCAAGGACCCACAGTAGGCTGAATTGGGACTACTTACCCTCATCATACCGTCGAGTCGATAACGGGCATTATGCTGTGTTTCGTGTTGCTCGTCTATATTCGTTGTGAACTCTGCTCTGCCGCGTAGACTGTACGGACGCGAGAACCTTTTTTTGCCAGAAAGAAAAAGACGCGAGGCTCAGCCTCGCGTCACCTATCCACGAATCAGACAAAATCACACGAATTCTCAGTCAGCCCAACGAACCGGTTTTCGTGTAGCTTTGAGGCTTTCGGTTCGTGTGATTTCGTGGAGCTGGAATGTCAGGGCTCCAATTCAGATGTAAGCACGGCGCCATTAAACTGCGGCAGTACTGCTGTCACCTTGAGAACTTTTCGTGAATCTTTCGCAATCCAGGCCGTCTGTTTGTCGCCCTCACCTCCCGCCGAAACGATCTCGACTTTGTAGGCCTCAAAGCTGCCAGCCGGAACAGTAATCGTCTCCATGCCCACCACCTTCAGCTCTTTCACCTTTACCTTTTGAGTCTGGACATCGAGATTCCGGTAAGAAGCACTGTAGCCCGCTGCGAGCGGCAACGCCGCGATCACGGAATAGGCGCCGGGGCCGTCAGCGAAGAGTTCGCCATCCAGATCAACCGAGATAGGCTTTGGTTGTCCATTCATCGTCATCGATCCGGTGACTTTGCCGGCCTTCATGTCGAGTTCAACTGAGACGGGACCTTGTTTCAAAGCCCTGTGTCTCGGCAGCAGACTCCCTTTTTCGATCGTCGCCGTTTCGAGAATTTCACCCTGAGGCGTCCCGACCGTTTCAGTGACTACCCATGCGCCATTCTCCTCTTTGATCACGCTCTTTACGGTTAATGGAATTGACTGTCCGCCTATTTCTAAGTTTGCTTTGTAATGGGACGTTCCAGGAGCGAGATCGACAGCAGGTTTCGGCAACACAATCGCGGTTGTATCGACTTTCTTAGGCAGCGTGACGGTGTTGACATCTATGTTGAGTTCATTCAGACGCTTCGCGACTTCAGCCGTCATGCTCTCCTGATAGCGACCGCCAAGATGCTTGGCAAGGAACTTTTCGGACGCGGCGAACATGGCCATGTTGTTCACTGGCCGGGCGAATCCATGACCCTCGTCCGCGGCTACAAGATATTCGACCGGGAATTTACGATCGCGCAGCGCCACTACAATCTGATCTGATTCATGCTTTTTGACCCGCGGATCGTTGGCGCCCTGAATGACCAGAAGAGGTGTTTTGATCTTGTCAGCTGAATTAAGCGGCGACTGGCGCTCGAGTTGGGCTTTACCTTCAGGAGTCGTAGGATCACCCATGCGCTCGTGGAACAGTTTTCGAATCTGCTCCCAGTAAGGAGGAATGGAGTCGAGAAGTGTTATCAGGTTCGACGGCCCAACGATCGAGACGGCTGCGGCATAAACATCAGGGGTGAATGCCACTCCGGCGAGCGTCGCGTAGCCTCCGTAAGAGCCACCCATGATACCGATGCGTTTCGGATCGGCAATGCCCTCTGCGATCAAATACTTTGCACCCCAGGTGACGTCGTCCTGCATCTTCTGGCCCCACTCTTTATTGCCGGCATCGAGAAACTTCTTGCCAAAGCCAGTGGAAGCGCGAAAGTTTGGTTGCAAAACAGCATAGCCGCGATTCGCTAAAAACTGTGCCATTGAGTTGTAGCCCCAAACGTCACGGCCCCAGGGACCGCCGTGCGGGACGATAATCACTGGCAAATTCTTTGGCGCTACGCCTTTGGGTAGAGTCAGGTAAGCGGGTATCTCGAGACCATCTGAAGACTTGTAGCTAACCGCTTTCATTGGCGCTAGGTGGTCGCGAACCAGTTTATCGCGGATGCGATAATTGAGGGTCAGCTTCTTTGTTTTGCGATCGAAGAGATAGCTTTCACCGGGTTCGGTATCGCTGTTTGCGCTGATCAGGAAGAGCTGTTCATCTTTTGTTGAAGAACCAAAATTCAGCTCGCGGTTGGGGAGTTTTTTGCGCAGCAGGTTGTAATCAGCCTCGTAACTCTTATCCTTCCAGTAGATGCGTGCTTTGTCGTCCAGATAAGAAGTTGCAATCAACTCGTCGGTGACCTCGGAAAAAGACGCGTTGCCAAAATCAACACGGCCCTCAGGATCGGACTCGACTAACTCTTCCTTGCCCGCCACCGGGTTAAAGAGGACCAGTCGAAGCAAGTCTACGTCGCCCTTGTTCGTTACCATGTAGGTGCGCTGCCCGTCCTTGTGATAGCGGATCGGACCGCAAGTCTCAAACACGTTGCAACTGTAGACCTTCGTGAAGCCCTTTTCGTCGACTCGAAGCACTTCGGTGTCGCCGTTATCAGCCGAACGCGTTGCTAGTCGTAGTTGATCTTTTAGATCGAAATACCACGCGGTGATGCGCTCTGTATTTTGCCTGACCAGTGTGCGTTCGCCAGAGGAAATGTTCACTTTGTAGAGATCGTGCCAGGCGGCATCGCGATCGTTTAGCCCGACGTAGATGACATCAGGTTGACTGCGCGGCACCGAATAGATCGCGGCTCGGACACCCTTTGCGTCTGTTAGATTGCGCGCGGTGGGAACATCCTGACCGGCTGAGGGGCTCTCAGCAGGATTTACGGCGAAGACGTTGAAGTTCTCGTCACCATCCTTATCCTGTGCAAACAGGATGTATTTGCCGTCGCGACTCCAAAAATAGATTCGTACTGGTCGCTTCAGATCGGCGGTGATTGGTTTTGCCGCGGAGAACGGCTCGGCAGTGCGCTTAACCCAGATATTCCGGGTGCCTTTGAAGGGCTTTATGAAGGCGATGAAATTGCCATCGGGGGAAATTTGAGCTCCTGAGATCTCTGGATCGCCAAAGAACAGTTCACGATCAATTAGTGGCGGTGGCCCGGCTTCCTGAGCTTGCACCGAGCCCGTAGAGCACAGAACAAACACACCTGAGAAAAGTAGTAAGAAAATCACGAAGAGTGATTTGCGGAACGGATCCGGAGAGAACCTTGCAAACATCATAAGGAGCCTTTCGTTATAGATAGATGGATTGATTGTTGTGGCAAACAAGGGTTTTACGAAGGGACGCAGGGGAATGTTTCACTATATCGGTTCGATTTCTATCAGATGCTAGTTTATACCGCTGCAAGCGCCCCATCGAGAGCGGCTATCAACTCATCCACATGCTCCGTAGTTGAATTCAACATCATTCCCGTACGGATCACGTTGCCATAGAGACCGCCCTTGCCGATCAGGACTTTACGTCGTTTGGCTTCTTCAAATACCTGCAAAACGGCTTGCGGCGCTGGTTCCTTGGTCTCGCGGTCTTTAACCAGTTCAAGGCCTTGCATGAGTCCCATCCCCCGTACGTCACCGACCACCGAATGCTTCTCTTTAAGTTCATCGAGTCTCTGGCGGAGATAACCACCAACCTCGGCGGCGTTTCTTCTCAAGTCCTCTTCCTCGATTAGACGAATCACTGCCAGAGCGGCCGTTGTCGAAACGGGATTGCCGCCAAACGTTGAGAAGGTGAGACCCGGATAGCTGTCTGCTACTTCCGGTGTTGCAACGGTGATGCCGATTGGCACACCATTACCCAGGCCTTTTGCGGATGTAATGATATCGGGTTCAACATCCCAGTGCTCGATCCCAAACCATTTATCACCCGTGCGTCCCCAGCCTGTTTGCACTTCGTCAGCGATGAACAGCCCACCGTGCTTGCGCGTGATCTCGACTGCCCGTTCGAAGTAACCGGCTGGGGGAACGATGAACCCGCCGACACCCAGTATGGGTTCCGCCATAAACGCAGCGATTTCGCCGGTTGTGGTGGTCATGATCAACTCTTCGATATCATTGGCGCAAGCGAGACCGCATTCCGGGTAAGTGAGTTTGAAAGGGCAACGGTAACAATACGGCGCGCGGGCGTGAACAATGCCCGGAATCTGGGCTGGCAAAGGGCGCCAGGTGGAATGTCCGGTTGCGGCCAGCGCGGTTGCTGAGCGTCCACTGTAGCTGTGGCGGAGTACGACAATCTCATGTCTCCCGGTATGAATTTTGGCAGCATGAATGGCCGTGTCGTCAGCCTCGGTTCCACTCGACGTGATGAAGGACTTCTTAAGTTTACCGGGCGTAATTTGATAAAGCTTTTCTGCGAGGTCGGACTGAGGCTTATTTGCGTACAAGGTCGAAGTGTGTTGTAGAGTCTTGACCTGTTCGATGATGGCTTCATTAACTTTTGGATTGGCGTGGCCCACGCTTACGGTTAACACGCCACCAAAGCAGTCGAGGTATTTGTTGCCTTCATCATCCCAAACATAGGAGCCCTCGCCTTTAACCAGCGCCAGAGGCTCCTGATAGTAGGTGGCGACGGCCGGGAAGAGAAATTCTTTGTGTTTACGAACCGTGTCGGATTGCTGGCGGTTTTTAAGTTCGGTAGTACTCATGATCGCTCCTTCGGGGCACCGATACCCCGGTCCTTGCAGATTTTTGCGACGAGAAGACTCTTATTTCACTGTGCCTGGGAACCGAAGATCTTTCTTTCAATGCGGGATTGTGCCACAAGAATGTCGAGAGCCTTCGAGGAGGAATTCGCAACCGTTGGCACGAAGGTAGCGAATCAACTCTTTCCGTTTCATACTGCGACCATTTCTTCCTCGTAATCCGTAATCAGATCCAGCGGCGTTAATTTCTCGCTCCATTTAGAAATCAAACCCACCCCGGAATTAACTGCACCTGATCCGAACGAGCGGCACGGATTAATACAGATTACCCTCGCGCTTACGGCCGGTGTAGTCGACATAGACCACCTTCAAATCAGTATAGAAGTCGAGTGCCGTCGAGCCCTGTTCGCGATCACCGATGCCGGTCCCTTTTATCCCACCAAATGGAATGTGGGCCTCTCCACCCGTTGTTGGTGAGTTGATATGAGTCATGCCTGTTTCAATCTCATCTACGAAGCGAAACATCCGCGTCGCATCATTGGTAAAGATCGAAGATGAAAGGCCGTATTCGCAATCATTAGCCACCTGCATTGCCTCTGAGAAGTTCTTGACGCGCAAGACCGACAAGACAGGGCCAAAGATCTCCTCACGCGCGATACGCATGTCAGGGGTAACGTGATCAAATACCGTTGGGCGTACAAAGTAACCTTTTTCCAGACCATTGCCCGTGGCCCGGTCGCCGCCGCAAGCGAGGGTGGCGCCATCCTCACGTCCGATTCCAATATAGTCGAGCACGGTCTTGAACTGCCCCTCGTCGACGCTCGGGCCCATCTCGGTTTCGGGGTTCTTTCCGTCGCCGATGCGCATGTTTTCAGCCCGCTTCACGATCCGAGAAACGAACTCATCGGCAATTTCGTTGATGACCACGGCACGACTGGTCGCTGTGCACCGTTGTCCCGAAGAGCCAAAAGCTCCCTGCGCCGTTGATTCAACCGCAAGCTCGAGATCAGCATCTTCCAGAATCACTACGGGGTTCTTGCCGCCCATCTCGCACTGTACTTTAGCGCCGCGCCGCGATACCTGTTCGTAAAGGCGAATGCCGACCTGATTTGATCCAGTAAACGAAACGGCCTTTACGGCCGGATGACTGATAATTTCATCACCAGCGTCTGATCCCGAACCAAGTACCAGATTGAGCACCCCGGCAGGTACCCCGGCTTCATGAAAGAGTTCGACAATGCGCACCGCAGTCGCAGGCGTCAAGGTAGCCGGCTTGAAGACCACTGTATTCCCGGCAACGAGGGCCGGCGCGATCTTCCAAACGGGAATGGCGACCGGAAAATTCCATGGAGTGACGCAAGCTACCACACCGATAGGCTGTTTGATGGTGTAGGCGAAATTCGAGGGCAGCTCCGACTGAATTGTCTCCCCGTTCATGCGCCTGGATTCACCGGCGCAAAACTCAGCCACGTTAATCGAGCGCTGCAACTCGCCGCGAGATTCTGCGATGGTTTTGCCTTCCTCGCGCGTCAGGATTTGGGCCAACTCTTCTTTGTGGTTTTCAAGCAGCCGTGCTGCACGGGCCACAATACCGCCGCGTGCGGGCGCCGGGGTGGCGCGCCAACCGGCAAAGGCTGCTGCGGCACTTTCGACAGCCTGGCGTGCCTCATCGCGAGTGGCCTGCTGTACGATACCGAGAATGTCGTCCGTATTTGCGGGGTTGACGTTGTTGACGGTTCGTGCCGAAGCGGACTGAGCCCATTGACCGGCAATAAAACTGCGATACGTATTCATAAGATTGTGCATGAACTGCGCCAAGAGATGACTCAAGCGAGGTCGTAATATACCATATGCTGCTTATTTAGGCGGACTCATCACCACGCTATGACCGGCGAAAACGAATCCATGGTTTTTCAAAACCTGGGACATCTCCTGGCGCAACGTACCAGTCTGGATCCTGAAAAGACTTTCCTCTTTTCGGAGGCGGACGGGCGCCGGTCTACCTATGCCGAATTCCAGCAAGCCGTCATTCGCACAGCCGCCCTCCTTGATTCACTCGGCGTGCGTAAGGGCGATGTGGTGAGTCTGCTGCTGCCCAACGGCCCCGAATACATCATTGCCTATTTTGCCTGCTGGAAGCTCGGCGCCCTCGCTGGTCCAATCAATTCGCTTCTCAAGCAGAGGGAAATGAGCTATGTGATCTCCAATTCCGAAGCTAAAGCGCTGCTCGTCAACTCTGAATTTCTACCGGCTATCGAGAGCATACGCAGTGAGCTGCCAGACCTGCGTCAAGTAGTGGTCTTTGACGACGAGTCCCGTGCCACTCTTGAACATCAAACGGCGGAGCCACCGGAAAGTGAAGTGGATCTAAATGATGAAGCCATAATCATCTACACCTCCGGGACGACGGGTAAACCAAAAGGCTGCCTCCTGACCCACGGAAATGTACTTGCAAATGCTCGCCAGATCAGTCGGTGGCTTGGATTCGCGGAGAATGATCGCCTGCTCACCGTCATGCCGCTTTTTCATATGAACGCTGTTTCGGTAACTACAATGTCTGCGCTTTATGCCGGCGGCTCAACAGTAGTTAGCCCGAAGTTTTCAGCAACTCGTTTCTGGCAGATTGTCTCCGATTATCAGGTTACTTCGTTCGGGTCTGTAGCGACGATGTTATCGATGCTTTTAAGCACCTATCCCGATGGTATTCCTTCAGGATTGAAAACCGATCAGCTGCGTTTTGCGATGTGCGGCTCCGCGCCCGTTCCCGCTGAAGTATTGAAACGATTCGAAGAGACTTTCAATTGTTTGGTCATCGAAGGCTATGGGCTTTCAGAATCGACTTGCCGTTCGACCTTCAATCCGCCTGATGAACGGCGGCGTCCAGGATCCTGCGGGCTACCGATCGGTAATGAAATGATGGTCGTTGACGAGGAGGACATGGAAGTGCCCGCAGGAACTCTTGGAGAGATCGTTCTGAGGGGTGAAAACATACTGAAGGGCTATTTTAAGAATCCGGAAGCAACGGCGAATGCCTTTCGCAACGGTTGGTTTCACACCGGAGATATCGGATATCGCGACAATGACGGTTTCTTCTATATAGTCGATCGCAAATCGGACATGATTATTCGAGGCGGCGAAAACATTTATCCGCGCGAGATTGATGAAGTGCTCTATCAACATCCCGGGGTTGCGGCCGCGGCGGTGATCGGAGTTCCCGATACTTTGTACGGCGAAGAAGTTGCCGCGTTTGTGGTCCTTAAAGAGGGAACCATCCTAACGGAGAATGAACTGATTGAGTTCTGTCGCGGGCGGCTGGCGGATTTCAAATGCCCCAAGTCCGTACGTCTTGTGAAGGAGATTCCGAAAGGGCCAACCGGGAAACTGCTCAAGAGGGAACTGACCAGTCAGTGGGGACAGCTTCAGGCAAAAGAATAACCAAAGCTAGTGCCCGCTTTGCTCCACGACCTTGCTTCTACCAGGGATGTGCAGGCGAGCGCGATCCAGCAGCCATGCGCCAGCTAACCAGAGAGCACAGAAACCCACCATCAAAGGCGAGAACCACTTTCCATACAGACCATCGGGCGAGAATTTCTCAGTTGCGGCATGGAGCGCGTCACTGTTCGGTAACAGCCCTGCTTCTGTAAATTCGTGAAAAGAGTAGATGCCCACTTGCAGCATAAAGAGCAATAGAAAAACACTTGTGACTTGAAAGAAACGCCTGATGTTCACCAGGTGTCCATACCGGGCCCAACCCCACGCAAAAGTCCCGGCGGCCAGAAGCCCTAAAATTGCCCCGTTGATAACGTTCGCACTTCGTATCTGAAAGAGGAGAAGCGCGGTCTCCATACCTTCGCGGGTGATTAGCAGGAATGTAAACAAGAAGACTCCAGCGAGGGCAGCAACCCTTGAGGTGCGCGAAGACATTGCTTTCAAGCGTTCGCGCATCTTGGTTTGGAGCTTAGGTCCTGTGCGCCACATATGAACCACGAGGGTTCCTACCATAACCACGGCAATCAATCCGAGAACACCTTCTCGTAAGGCCTCGTTTCCGAGGAACTGGCTGGCGTAGAAGCCTGCTGATCGCCCGAATAGTCGTTCCAGGACAGCGTCGTCAACACCGTAACGCAGCAGGTAACCGAGTCCCGCGCTGGTGACCAGGGCGCTAGCGATACCCAGGTAGACTGCAGAAGTGAGCCATTGCTGGCCAGACTTGCGGAGATAAGAGAGGATCACGGCCACAATCAGGACAGATTCGAAGCCTTCCCGCAGAACGATAATGAAAGCGTTAAGCATGACTTTTAGTTTTAGGCGTCCGACCAAATGTTGAAGGTTCACAACGCCAGGCAAGTATAGTCGAATTGAAAATAGATTTCAATTTCAATTAGAGCAAAGGATGAGCATGGATGAAGATTCAGGATGTTTACTGGCTGGTTAGAGGAAGAATCACAAGGTCGGCACGAACCACTCCGAGTTCAGTCGCGGCAGTCAGCCTCAACGGCAAGCGCCTTTCATCGTCACTGATCCATGCTCGTAATTGAAACTTATCGCTTTGCGGATCATCAGTCGTCAGCGAGATCTGAATTGCCGGAATGCTCTGCGAGCCCAACCGAATGACCTCCTTCTTCAGCGCACTCACAAACAATGTCTTTGGCTTATTCTCTACCAGAATCGAGATCGCATTGCGTCTCGGGGGAGTAAGATCGAATGTTCGAATCGCATAGAAGATTGTCGCGTAATCGTGAGTGCCAACGGGAATCTCAATGCGCTGATTCGAGCTCGTCGTGGCCGTCCCCGCCTCCTGGTTTAGATTCAGAATTTGATTTAACCGCCGCCGTCCTTCAATCAAGTTTATTTCGCAGCGGTAGGGCAGCAACGTACTCGGATCCGCATAGGACCTAATCTGGTTGTTTGCAAAGAAGACTCGTTCGGCTGCGTTGGTGGTTTGCGCCGAAATGGTAAAGTGTAATCCTTCACGCTCAAAGTAACGCTCGTGGCCGCGCACGTGAAAGCTGGCTGCTCCAACCGGCAGAGAAACGCCAGGAAGGAACACCTGATAATTTAACTGTTCCCCAACCTTGAACGGTAACCCGACTAAAGCTCCGGAGTTATTACCCCCTGGGGCGCTAACAGGGGGCTCTGGTGGTGGTGAGATGGCGACCGGTGGCGCCGGTGAGTCAGTTTTTGTGCCGGGGGGCTTTACAAACTCCGAGCCGGCAAGTTCCGCACGAATCTCACCAGCGGGATGTTGGGCCGTAATCAGGACCGGGATGTGTCTCTCATCGTCACTGAAATAGATTCTGATGCGGTAGCGATTGATCGATGAGTTGTTGAGCACCCGAACCTGAGTAGAAATTGCATTGAACGATCCAACATTTGTCCTTATTGCTTGTCTACCACTGACTTTGAGTTCTGCACGGTAGTCGTTACTACCAGTTCTTACATTGAAGAGATAAGTTGAACCATCAGTAAGTGGCAAGGCCCGCAGGCGGTAAAGCGCCGATAGCAGATCGTAAGTGCCGGGGAATTCACCAGACCTGCGTGAAGGGATTGCGGCAAGCTCAGCGGGTTGATTAAAGATACTTGAAGCATCGGAATTACGTGACGCCTCCCGCAAGTTCTGCTGAGCACGATAAGGCAATCCCGTCTCGGGATCTACGTAGGTTGTATAGTCGTTATTGATGGCATACAGGGCGGCGTTGACCACGCCCGAGGTTTCCACGCGAGCGCGGAGTTGAATCCCCTCGCGCTCAAAGAAAGTACCGCGCGCTGCGACCAAAAGCTCGACGTGCGCCGCGCTGATAAAGTTCGAGAACGACACATTGAATGTCAGCCTCTCGCCAACTCGATACGGAGCGGCAGAGATGGGAACTGAGCTTACGTCACTCTTGCTTTGGGCGTCGGCTGGTATCACCAGCGCGAGGAATATCAAAAATGAGGTAAAAACAACCGGAAGCTTCAAACGCGCGTTCACCCTCGAATAATAGATACTAATTTCTGGCAGAGCAAATCCGAAATTGCCTGACAACTGGTACACGCTCAATAACTTGTACGGTTCCCATTCATTCAGGCGGGTGCTTGGGCTGCCTTCTCCATGTCTGCGATTATTAGTCTGGCCGCCTCCGCCGGGTTAGGCGCCTCCGTGATAGGCCTCCCCACAACTATGAAATCGGCGCCGATTTTGAGAGCCTCCGCGGGGGTCATCACTCGTTTCTGGTCTCCCAATGGTGAATCCGAAGGCCGGATTCCCGGTGTTATGACGAGGAATTCCGGCATTTTCACACTCGAGCGAATGAGGGCCACCTCGCGGGGGGATGCTACTACACCATCCATTCCGCTTGCGGCGGCGAGCTTCGCCAGCGCAGTAACCTGGGCTTCGGGAGGATTTAGTACCCCGACTTCTTTGAGTGTGACGGCATCTGCGCTGGTAAGGACAGTGACGGCGATTACCCACGGTCGCTGAATTCTTTCCTTTTCTGCAACTTCAAAGACTGCATCTACAGTTCGGCGCATCATTTCAGCTCCGCCAGCGGCGTGAACGTTCAGCATTCTGACACCCAGGCGAGTCGCAGCAGCGGCGGCTGAAGCTACAGTGTTCGGGATGTCATGGAATTTCAGGTCGAGAAAGACTTGCCCTCCAGAGCTAACGATCTCACGAACAACGTCCGGTCCAGCCGCGGTAAACAGGTATGACCCTACCTTGAACATTCCTGCGAGTTGGTTGAGATCGTTGACCAGCGCGCGGGCCTTTTGAGCTGAGTCGACATCCAGAGCGACGATCAATCTTTCCCGGGGGGTTAGGTTCATAATGTGCTTCCTCATTAATCTGTTGCCGGCAGCGGGTTGGTTCAGCCTTGATCCGTGCTTGCAGCATAACTCACCCGCGTGATGCGCTTACCGTTTGGCTTGCCTTGCTGCCCACAGCTTCATCCAGTGACTTGAAACCCTCTTGTTCCACGAACTTTTTCAGACCCTCGTTGATCAGGCTGGCAAGCGCCGGCCCTTCGTAGATAAAGCCGGTGTAGACCTGGACCAGACTGGCACCCGCGCAGATCTTCTCCCATGCATCTCTGGCGTTAAAAATTCCACCGACGCCGATGATCGGAAGCTTACCGGCCGTCAGGTTATAGATTGTTGCGATCATGTTTGTTGATCTGCACCTTAGTGGTGCGCCACTTAATCCCCCCGCGCCATATGACTGCACCTGGCCCATGCTTGTCCGCAGGCCTGAACGTTCGACCGTGGTATTGGTAGCGATGATGCCGTCTATGTTGGTGCGTAGGGCGACGTCCACAACAAGTTCGATCTCCCGCGCGTCGAGATCTGGAGAAACCTTTACAAGTAGGGGAACGTGAGGCCGGTTCCCGGCTTTGCTGAGTTCTCTCTCTCTCGTTTGCAATGTCTTGATCAGGATTTCGAGTTGGTCGGCACGTTGAAGCTCACGCAGGCCCGGCGTGTTGGGTGAGCTCACGTTGATCGCAATATAGTCAGCGTTCGGATGGACCAGTTCAAAACTCTTCAGGTAGTCTGCCACCGCTTCTTCAATCGGAGTGACGCGGCTCTTGCCGATACTAATTCCAATGACACAGTTGGGACGATTTTCTGAGATGCGATCTATCAGTGCGGCGGCGCCATCGTTGTTGAAACCCGCGCGATTGATCAGTGCCTGATCTTTCGTCAGTCGAAAAATTCGCGGTCGGGGGTTACCGGGTTGCCTATGGTACGTGACTGTACCAGCTTCGATGAACCCAAAACCAAAGGCCGCTAGCTCGCGCAGGAATCGTCCATTTTTGTCAAAGCCGGCGGCAAGACCTACAGGGTTCGAAAAACTTAGCCCGAACCTTTGCAGTGGACCAAAGGGATTGCACTCGTACTGGCGGCCGATGAAGTTTCTAATGAGTTTCAATTTCAGGGGCAGCAACAGGAGATGAAGAGCCAGCTCATGGGCGGTCTCGGGAGGCAAGAGAAACAATACTGGCCGGATTAATGAACGATAGGCCATTGAACGGAAATTACCACGACGGAGGCAACGGTTGAGCCTATCAGAGTAGTTTTGAGGAGACAAGTTCCGGTTCCCTTGTCACCTAAGAGGCTTCTTGTTAGTATCCCGACCGATGGATTTCATCGAGAAGGCACGTATCATGGACAGCCCGCGAATCAATCGCGCGTTGGCCAGACTTGCCTCTGAAATCGTCGAAGAAAATCACGGCGCGAACGATCTTTATCTGGTTGGTATAAGACGCCGGGGAGTGCCACTCGCTGAACGCATGGCTGACAAAATTGCTGACCTCGAGGGTGATCGTCCGCCTGTAGGCATCGTCGACATCACTTTGTATCGCGACGATCTCTCGACTGTTGGCGCTAAGCCCGTTGTCAATCGAACAGATTTGCCTGGCGACATTGAGAGTCGAAATATCGTCCTGATTGACGACGTACTTTACACAGGTCGAACTATCAGGGCAGCTCTGGACCAGTTAATCGACTTTGGTCGACCTCGCCGCGTTCAGTTGGCAGTTTTAATCGACCGCGGTAAGGAACATCGCGAGTTGCCGATTCAGGCGGACTACATTGGCAAGCTCGTGCCGACAAAGAAGAGCGAGATCATCAAGGTCATGCTCAGGGAGTTTGATGAAGAGGAGGGGGTCGCTATTGTAGAGCGACCTGTCTCTCAAGCAGGTTAAAAGAGCGGCCATCGGTTGGCCGCTTTTTTGTGAGATAAATGAGTACTACATTCACGCGCAGACACCTACTTGGAATTCGTGAGCTATCCGCAGGGGAGATCACTCACCTGCTCGATACCGCTGAGAACTTTCGAGAGATTTCCCGCCGTGAAATAAAGAAGGTGCCGGCGCTTCGTGGCCGTACTGTAATTAATCTTTTCTTCGAGCCCTCGACGCGTACCAGAACTTCGTTTGAGATTGCCGCCAAACGCCTTTCGGCGGATGCCATTAACATTAGCGTGTCTGCCTCCAGCATTGCTAAGGGAGAAACCTTGCTCGATACCGCGCGCAATCTCGAGGCGATGGCCCCTGCCTGCATCGTGCTTCGTCACGGAATGGCGGGGGCGCCCTATCACCTGGCACGGCTTTGCAACGCTCCGATTGTGAATGCCGGCGATGGTTCGCACGAGCATCCAACACAAGCTCTGCTCGATGCTCTGACGATTCGCGAGTACAAAGGGAGTATTGCCGGGTTAAAAGTCGCAATAGTTGGAGACGTTCTGCATTCGCGGGTAGCCCGGTCCAACATTCATCTGCTGACCAAACTGGGTGCTACGGTCAGCGTTTCCGGGCCTGGCACCCTGGTTCCTGACGAGTTTGCCGCGATTGTTGAGCAGGGTCTGCGCGTCGAAAAGCGAATCGAAGCCGCTATTGAAGGAGCTGACGTCGTAATAATTCTGAGAATACAGCGCGAACGCCAGGACGCAGCCTTTTTCCCATCAATGCGAGAGTATGCAATTCACTATGGCCTTCATCCTGAGCATCTTGAACGCGCCTCTTCCGAAGCTATAGTCATGCACCCCGGCCCAATCAATCGGGGAATTGAGATCTCTTCTGAGATTGCAGACGGGAGCCGCTCTTTGATTCTTGATCAGGTTACGAACGGGCTGGCCGTGCGGATGGCGGTGCTCTATCTGATTGCCGGTGGCGGCGCCCGTACTGAACTCGAGGAGGTTACCGCGGCCTGACCGAGTGAACGGCACGGTGTACTGTCGACGAATATGAAGCTGCTGATAGCAAACGGTTACGTAATTGATCCCTCGCAGGACGTCAACGGTGGCAAGGATCTCCTTATCGAATCCGGGCGGGTGGTAGGGCTGTTGAATCGCGGAGAACAGGCTCCGGCTGACGTTGAAGTTATTAATGCCACCGGTTTGATCGTTGCTCCCGGCTTCATAGACTTACACGTTCATCTCCGCGAGCCTGGTCAAGAGTACAAAGAAACGATTGCTACTGGGGCAGCTGCGGCTGTCGCCGGTGGTTGGACCAGTGTTTGCGCGATGCCCAATACCGATCCGATCAACGACAATCCCGCCGTGACGCGTTTCATTATCGAGCAGGGAGAGCGAGCGCAGCTCGCCAATGTGTTTCCTATCGGCGCGGTCACTAAAGGGAGTCAGGGAACAGAACTGGCCGAGATGGGCGAGATGAAGAATGCCGGTGCTGTTGCGGTCTCGGACGACGGTCGTCCGGTGCCAACGCCAGCGATGATGCGGCGGGCGCTGGAGTACGCGCGTGGTTTTGATTTGCCGGTTGTCGATCACTGTCAGGACCTCTCGTTAAGTGCGGGGGGAGTGATGCATGAAGGACGCTGGTCGCTCATTCTTGGATTGAAAGGCATGCCGGCGGCCGCCGAAGAGGTTGATGCGCTGCGGGATTGTGTGCTCGCCCGCATGACAGGGGCGCGTGTCCATTTGGCTCATCTGTCAACTCAGGGAGCCCTTGAAGCCGTGCGCCGTGCCCGCGAGCTCGGTTTAGCTGTGACGTGTGAAGTGGCCCCACATCATTGGACCCTGACAGATGAAGCGGTTTCTGATTATGACACCAATACCAAGATGAGCCCGCCGTTGCGCAGCCGCGATCATGTAGGGGCGCTGCTTGAAGGCCTTCGTGACGGAACCATCGATGCCATTGCGACAGACCATGCTCCGCACCACCAGGACGAGAAGGAGCTTGAATTTGATCAGGCGCCGTTTGGGATCATCGGCTTGGAGACCGGGGTAGGACTGGCATTCGATCTGGTTCATCAAGGGGTTATCGACCTTGAGCGTTTGGTTGCATTGTGTTCAACCAATCCCGCGCGAATATTTGGACTGGAAGATCGCGGTACGCTACGCCGCAATGCCTGGGCTGACATAACAATTCTCGATCCTGAGCTCGAGTGGTCATATGATGTTTCCCGCTCGCGCTCCCGAAGTAGGAATACACCTTTCGATGGAAGGGCGATGAAGGGCGCCGCGGTAGCAACGATCGTTGGTGGGCGTTTTGTCTACACTCATCCACAGTTCGGCCAAATTAAGGCCGGTAAGAGAGTTGAGTTGGCAACGAGACAAGGTTGAAAGAGCGTGGGAGAGTAGAGATTGTCTCTGTTTTGAAAAAAGAGAAGACCCGCCGTGCTCTCCCCTTCACGGCGGGTCTCTCTTAGGTCGCTCACTTACGCTATAACCGGGGCGACCAATCTTATGTTTTTTGGGAACCCGCCCGCGCTCTCCCCTTCACGTGCGGGCTCCCTTGCACCGACAACCCGAAGGCCGCCGATCTCAGTAATACGAACACACGGTAGTGGCGGGTAACGAGATTCTCTGGTTCAGGACCACCCCAAATTCGGTTCCTGACTTGACTTCAGCCTCATGACCCTTTGAGAAAAAGGCTCCCGCGACACCCAATCCCGCGCCGATTCCTGCGCCCACGCCTGCACCTTTACCTCCGCCGGCAATTGCTCCAATGAGCGCGCCGGTCGCCGCACCACCACCGATAAATACGACGTTGCGGTTCATGGCTGAGCGTCCGGAAACTTCGCCTTCGTTGTCAGCGACGATCTCTTCGTCAGTGACCTCAGTCAGATCGCCATTGATTGCTCGGACCAATCCATTCGGTAATCGCAAGGTGACGAACTGCACGCCAATGCTACCGGCTTTGCTGCGACGAGCCGCGCGCTCGACACTCGTTACGCGACCAGTGATTTGACTTCCGGCTGGCATCACCTCAATGCCACGCGCGTACACCGGATCTACCACGGTAGTTGAGAACTGATCTCCTACGTGGGTAGTTGCCGAACTGACCGTTCGGTCCATCCGAACGCGTATGACCTGACCAGCATCGACCGAGTAATTAACGATTTGGGGCTGAGTAACTACCGGGGCGGGTTTAGCTGCCGGTCTCCGCACTGGGGTGCGCCGCTTTTTCGTCTGGGCAAAAGCAGGCAGGGTGGTAGCCATTGTCAGCGCGAGGACAACCATGAAACTCATGATACCGCGTGCTTTGGCACTGGTTCGATTGTTGGGCCAAACAGACATCGTTAAAGATCCTCCATTCGTAATCGTCGCTCCAAAACGAATCGCGACGCGTGCGAAGGTGCAGGGGCAACGGCCGTGCCATAATGTGGCAGTAAGAAAATGCGCTTGAAAATGTGCCGATTCACCAGAGATCCCCCGCGTTTTCCATTCTCGCAGGCGATGCCGGACACGTTTGGCTTATGAACGAAGTGGGCAAGTATTCGCGACTCTTCGCACGATTTGGGATAAGAGCTTGGAAGCGGGAAGTTCGGGGGTAGCGGAGACCTTCTGAGTAACTACGCAAAAAACTCGAGGCGCCGCGGGACGCCTCGATAATTAGTTATTATGATGCGACTAACACGTCAGTCAGCAAAGGACTCGCTCGCAGCCGCCTTCGCAGCCCTCGACTTTTCCCTGCGTGACTTTATGTATTCGTAAATCGGAGGCGTTAATGAAAGCGCTACAACAATGATCACAACCCATTCGATATGTTGGTCAAGATTCGGGATGACGCTGCCAAGAAAATACCCGGTAAGAATCATGCTAAACACCCACAGGAACCCACCCACAACATTGAATACAACGAATTTACGATAAGGCATCTTTGCGGCTCCAGCTACGATTGGCGCAAAGGTACGAACGATCGGCACGAATCGGGCGATGATAATCGTCTTCCCACCATACTTCTCATAGAAGCCGTGAGCTTTCTCTAAATGACTCGGACGAAAAAAAAGTGACTTCTGTCGCTTGAAGATGTGCGGTCCCAGCTTTGAGCCGGAATAGTAACCCACTGCGTCACCTACGACGGCCGCGACAAAAAGCGTGCTAAGCAACACGAAGACGTTGAGGTCGCCTTTCGCTGCGAACAGGCCAGCTACTACCAGAAGGGAATCGCCCGGTAGAAAGAAGCCGGCGGCCAGACCGGTCTCGGCAAACACAATCAGAATGAGCGCAACATGGCCGGCAGCGGCAAGCGTGCGCGGATCAATATACCCTTTTATCTGCTGAATAAATTCGACGATTGTTTCCATAAAAAACCCTGTAGGTTATCGGCGCTTCGTTTGGGGTTCGGTGAGGAAAACGGGCAACGTTTGGCGATGAGGTTTTGAAACTCACCGATGCTCAAAACCAGCCTTCGCTAGGATACAGAATTCAATGTCACTTCGCCACCACGAAGGTCATTTCTCAGTCTGAATAGTAATCACAAAATTCAGCGCTGTTGGTTCTTCGAAGGACTCTGGTTCATTGTTAAGTATTAATAAAGGGCAAAGGCCAGCTTTCCTCCCAAATCGTTGTCGTTTAAGATAAAGAAGAAACAACGGTATTAGAGGATTAAGAATCTAAAAGTTTCGAAAACTTAAGGGCCGTTTCAATTTCAACGAAGGAAGAAAATGATTAACTTTAACACCATCAAAACTACGATATTGTTGGCAGGACTGACGGGCCTGCTCGTCGTCATGGGAGGAGTTCTGGGTGGCTCTTCAGGCATGTTGCTTGGTCTTGTCATTGCTGTGATCATGAATTTCAGCAGCTACTGGTTCTCTGACAAGATCGCGCTGAAGATGGCGCGCGCCAGGGAGGTGTCTTATCAGGAAGCCCCGGAACTGCACGACATGGTGGCCAGTCTGGCCCAGCAAGCGGGTCTGCCGAAGCCGAGGGTAGCTATCGTCGATTCTGACGCGCCCAATGCTTTTGCTACCGGGAGGAATGCGCAGAACGGACTGGTAGCCGTAACGACTGGAATTCTACGTGTCCTTGATCGTCGCGAATTGGCGGCCGTCTTGTCACACGAGTTGGGCCATATCCGCAATCGCGACATTTTGGTGAGTGCAATTGCCGCGACCTTTGCAGGCGCCATCACGATGCTGGCTCATATTGGACAGTTCGCCATGATCTTTGGCGGCAGAAACGACGACGATGAGCGTGGAGGTTTACTCGGCTCCTTGCTCATGATTATCATTGCCCCCATTGCCGCTGTGATCATTCAGTTTGCTATCTCACGTTCGCGAGAGTTTGGGGCCGATCGGACGGGCGCTGAAGTGGGCGGCGACCCAGAAGCTCTGGCTTCTGCCCTTGAGAAGCTGGAGGCTTACTCGAAGCGCATTCCCCTTCCTGTAAATCCTGCAGTGTCGCACCTCTTTATCGTTAAGCCGTTGACAGGAATCTCGATGCAGAACTTGTTCAGCAGCCATCCGCCCGTTCAAGAGCGAGTGGCGCGATTGCGTCAGATGGCTCAGCAACGTCAGATGCATATGGAGAGTACGTTTGGCCGGATGAGCGCCTAGACGCGTTATCTGACCACGCACAATCGAGGCCCCATTCCACAATCTACTGTTTGCGTTGGCCCGCCCTTTTTTGCTGTGATGCTTAATTCTTTGCAAGCGTCGGAAGACTCTGGCGACGACCCGCCGAGTCGATCCCACCTGTGCCCGGGAGAACGACAAACATGTTGTTAGCCCTGGCGATTATCTTCATCTTAATCCTGATCAATGCTCTGTATGTGGCGGCCGAATTCGCCACTGTGGGAGCCCGACGCAGTCGAATTCGCCAACTTTCAGCCGCAGGTAACCCTTTTGCAAAGCGATTGCTGACAGTCCTCGAGGATAGCAAGAGGCTAGACGAGTACATTGCGGTATGTCAGATCGGCATCACGCTCTCGAGTCTCGTCCTTGGTGCTTACGGGCAAGCCGCTCTAGCTGTGAGGCTCACTCCTATCTTTGAAAACCTGGGGCGGATGCAATCAGTGGCGGCCCAATCTTCAGCCGCCGTTGCGGTACTTATCGGATTAACGATGCTTCAAATGGTGCTGGGTGAACTGGTTCCAAAATCGATAGCGTTGCAGTATCCAAACCGTACCGCTCTCCTAACGGCTTTGCCAATGCAGTGGTCGCTTGTCGCCTTCAAATGGTTCAATAAGATCTTGAACGGGAGCGGCATCGCAATCTTAAAACTTCTCGGAATCGAACAGACCAGTCATATCCACATCCATTCGCCGGAAGAGATCGAAATGCTTATCGCAGAAAGCCGGGAGGGGGGATTTTTAGACGCTGCGGAGCACGAGCGGTTACGCAATGCATTAAAGTTAAATCTGAGAACCGTAAAACAACTAATGGTGCCGCGCACACGAGTCGCATTCATTGACGTTAACACAACCATCCCTCAGGCGATAGAAATCGTAAAGAATAGTCCATTCACCCGGCTGCCTGTTTACAGCGGTAACACCGATACTATCGTTGGCCTTCTTCATACGAAGGATCTGGCAATCGCTTACATCGGGGAGTCTCAAATTGACTCTCTGAGGTCAGTGATGCGCCCTGTAATTCACGTTTCAGAGGGAGCAAAAGCGGATCGTTTGATTGCGATGCTCCGAGAGCATCGCACGCATCAGGCGATTGTCGTTGATGAATTTGGAGGTATCGCCGGTCTCGTTACGCTTGAAGACATACTTGCCGAGATTCTGGGAGAAACAGCAGACGAGTTCAAAGCCGGAGAAGCTCAAGCAGAGCGCCTTCCGGATGGCAGCGTTCGCGTGCCGGGCCACCTCCGCCTCGACGAAGCATCGGAGCTACTCGGCAGTCCTTTGAGGGGTGACACAGAAACCATCAGCGGCCTTATTACCCATCATCTTGGTCACATTCCGAAAGAGGGAGACCGAGTAGTAATTAATGGGCTCGAGTTCCAGATCGAGAGGGTTGACAGCCGCGCTATCACATCTTTGGTTGTTAAGAAAATCAATTCAATAGGCGTCCGCAGCGGAAAGGAATAGAAGAACCCTGGAAATCGGCATTCCAATTCTGATCACCATCGCCTTAATCGTCCTCAACGGGATGTTCGTGGCGGCTGAGTTTGCAATCATTGGCGTTTCCCGGACATCTATCGAGCGACGCGCCATGGCCGGAGACAAGCTCGCCTCAATGGTCAGAGATGTCCTGCGCAATCCGCGGAAACAGGACCAGTACATCGCTACTGCGCAACTCGGGATCACATTATCGAGCCTCGGGCTTGGTATGTACGCCGAACACACGCTCGCAGGTTGGATCGAGCAGGCGTTAAGCGGGGAAGGCCTTCCAGGTTGGCTCGCGGCCCACACCACCGCCAGCGTGATCGCAATTGCCATACTCACCTACTTTCACATTGTTCTTGGCGAGATGGTGCCAAAATCACTGGCCCTGCAATACGCCGAGCAGACAGCGCGCTTTGTGACTCGCCCGATGATCTGGATCAAATATTTCGCATTTCCGCTGGTTTGGACTCTGAACTCGGTGGGGTACGCTATCCTTCGCTTGTTCGGCATTAACCGGGAGCAATCCGAAGGCCATGTGCGGCTCTCTGCCGACGAGTTGGAATTCATAGTCCGGGAGAGTGAGGCCGGGGGGCAATTACGCGGAGAAGCCGGTCGAATGCTGCGTGAGTTGTTTGAGTTCGGTGAGTTGACAGCGGGCGAGGTGATGGTTCCGCGAGTAAGGCTCACCGGGATTCCCGTGGGCTCAACTCCAGCCGAGATATCAAACATACTACGTTTGTCGGGGCACACCCGCTACCCAGTTTTTGACGGTGATCTCGATCACATCGTTGGCATGATTCATATCAAAGACATTCTGGGGTTGCTGAGCAGCGGTCAGCCCTTGTCAGCATTAGTGGTGCGTCCGGTTCCTCGCGTGCCAGCGACGTCACTGCTAAATAAAGTGCATGAAGCCATGCATCGAACAAGGACGCAGTTGGTCATTGTCCTCGATGAGTATGGTGGGACGGCAGGAGCAGTAACAATCGAAGACCTCTTCGAAGAAGTAATTGGCGACATCGAGGAAGGTCTTACTTCGCATGAGCCGGCGATCGTCAGAGATGCTATGGGAGATTTGATAGTCTCGGGTCACGTGAGGCTGGATGAAGTTGCCGAGCTGTTCGATAAGACTTTGGAATACGACGGCGTGGACACGGTAGGTGGTTTGATATTGGCGCTGCTCGATCGACCGCCTCAAGTCGGTGATCAAGTGAATTATGGCGAACTCAGTTTCGAGGTCGTTGCTGTTGATGGCTTTGGGGTGCGAAAAAGCAAGGTAAAGCTGATGAATGCTTTAACGCACCCCTGAGATTTTCATTAGTGCTTAAGAGAGACTGGCGCCCACAGCTGGATACCAACGCTGCTCATGAAATTGTTCTGCTTCAGTCGAACCCTCTAGGGCCGCGGTTGAAAGAGTTCCTCCAGCAATCGTTTGGGCCACGGCATCGAAGTAACCGGTGCCAACAAACGACTGATGTTTCACGGCTCGATATCCGGAGTCGGCTTCTCGTTCAAACTCAAGCTCCTGGAGCCGCGCGTAAGCGGACATCCCACTATCGCGGTATGCCTGCGCCAACTCGAACATTCCAAGGTTAAGTGCGTGGAAGCCAGCCAGTGTGATGAACTGGAACTTATAACCCATCAGCGCCAGCTCCTTTTGGAAGGTCGCGATCTGGCCCTCGTCAAGCTTCTTCTTCCAGTTGAATGACGGCGAGCAGTTATAAGCTAAGAGCTTGCCGGGATATTGCGAGTGAATAGCTCGAGCGAACCGTCGCGCCTCATCGATATTAGGCTCTGAGGTTTCGCACCAAATTATGTCCGCGTAGGGAGCATAGGCCAGGCCGCGAGCGATGGCTTGTTCGAGACCAGCGCGCACAGTAAAGAACCCTTCCGAGGTTCGGCTGCCAGTCAGGAACGGATGATCACGTTCATCGATATCGCTGGTGAGTAGGCCTGCTCCGTTTGCATCCGTGCGTGCAATCAGGAGCGTCGGTACACCCATAACGTCGGCTGCCAGCCGTGCGGCAATCAGTTTCTGAATAAATTCCTGAGTGGGAACCAGGACCTTACCCCCCATATGGCCACATTTCTTTGCAGATGCCAATTGGTCTTCAAAGTGTACCGCGGCGGCTCCAGCTTCGATCATGGCCTTCATCAACTCAAATGCATTCAGATTGCCTCCAAACCCGGCCTCGGCATCTGCGACAATCGGCGCGAACCAGTGGACTCCGTTGCGCCCCTCGGCGCTGGCAATCTGATCGGCGCGCTGAAGAGACTGGTTTACCTTTCGAACCACATCGGGAACGCTGTTGGCCGGATACAGGCTTTGATCTGGATACATATGCCCGGCAAGGTTTGCGTCTGCCGCGACCTGCCAGCCACTTAGGTAGATTGCTTTCAAGCCGGCTTCTACTTGCTGTACTGCCTGGCAACCTGTCATGGCGCCCAAAGCGGCGACGTAAGGCTCGGAATGAAGCAAATCCCAAAGGCGCTTGGCGCCCATCTCGGCGAGTGTGTATTTGATTTCAATTGAGCCCCGCAGTCGTTCGACGTCCTGTTGCTGATAGGGGCGAAGGATACCTTCCCATCGATTCCTACCGTTTAGTTTGTGAAGTTGGTTGGTCTTCTTTTGTCTGTTATTCATTGCTTCCTCCGAAACTGCCGCTCGCCGCACGGATCGGCCTAAGTGGATTATTAACAACCTCAGATCGGATCGAATTGTCCGGTTGCGATTAATTGCTCGCTGATGCGGCGCGCAAGACAGAGCCTGTCTACTACAACAGAATCTGTCTCAGGCGGTAGTGCCCGTATGATCTTGTTGAGTTCCTCGTCAAAGAATTCGCTTACTTGCTGGGGCGTGTGCCTGATCGGCTGATCATCAGTGCCTGCTATCTTGACGTGGTCCCGATGCATAATCCGTTGCGCTATCATCAGCCGGTAGATACGATCCGTCGCCAGATCTTCCATATAACCGTCAAGCAAGCTGGCGCCCTTGCCGTTGAGCACTCCGTTTCGATAACGAATCACCGTTCGTACTGCCGCCCGGGTCCCCTCTGCGGTGCGTTTGCCGAGCCCGTGGGGAACAACAGGGCGCAGATCCGGATACCGCTCCGCGTTAGGCCGGCGCGTCGCAAGCTGATTGGGGAAGGGAAACTGTTTAACGGCGATTTCATTCTGATCCGGGTGCCCGGTCCAGGCACCGTCCATTAAGCAAGCAGCCTCATTTTTCTTGTCTTCTGCCAACACTCGCAACGCGCGCTCGTTGAGTTCTGCGTCAGTCCGGCTTGGGTAGAGTGCTGTCATTCCGCCAATCGCCAGGATGCCACGCTTGTGGCAAATTCCAGCTAATAGCCCGCGCAAATTCTGGAAGAAAGCCACGTCGTGTGGAATCGTGTTTCGATCTGGCAAAACCCACTCCGGGTCTTGTAGGTTGAAATGAATGAGACTCGCCATGTAGTCCCAGCGTCCCAGGTTCAATCCCACCAGACGATCCCTTAAGTTATAAATAAACTCTTCGATCTGATAGGCAATCGGATGCGATTCGACGAGCGCCATGCACTTAATATGGCCTGTAGGCATTCCTTTGGCATTTTCGATCGCCTGAAACAGGTCGCACCACCACAATGCTTCAGCGGCCGACTCTGACTTGGGAATATAGAAGGAAAGAGGATGTGCAATACGGTTGTGGTCGGTCTGGAATGCGACCAGCGCCACATCAAAAAGCGACGCAGACATTAACCCGCCGTTTGGTAACAGACCCGCCTGGCTGATGTGAAGTCCGCGCGGTCTGGTCCAGATTACGGTCTTGCTCTTTTGAATACCCTTGGTCTCGTTGCGCTTCCGGTCGAAATAGCTGAGCGTGCCCTCGAGGGCCGCAACAACGTTGCTGACACCCTGTACGAGATTTGGCCATTCGTTGGCCATCGAATCTTCGAGATCCAGCATTACTCCAGGGGCGCCGGAGTTCAGCATCTTGACAACCAACTCCGCGTCATCGGCTGGGCCAGTCATCTGATTTCGTTGATCCGCACACCACGACGGCAACTCGACCTTCCAGTTGTTAGCCGATGCGTCCGAGGGCTTCAGGTGGTCCGGCATACTGCCTTTTTGAGCCAGAGCAAGCACTTGGGCCCTTGCAGCTATCAACTCTTGTTGGCGAGGCGTCAACTTCTCGTGCAGAGGCAAAACAAAGTCCATAAACCCCTGCGGAAGGTCAGTGGCGGCGTCGAAGTCTGCTGGCGCAGAGTTAAGTCTGAATCCTGAATCGATCATAGACAGTGTTTGTTTGGAAACGGCTTGTTAACTTGTGAACTCATTCAGCTGGTAAAGTTTGGGTCAAAACTACAGGCCCAACTCTTCGTCAACGATTGTTTCAACCCGCGGCAGCGTCTCAGTTACCCCACAAACCTCGAATTCAGCTTCAGGTCGCAGTGCTTTGGCGTCCGCGTCACCCCTATATATACGGCCCTCGAAGAGGCCGTCAGGTCGCATGTAGATCTCTGCGCGGCGTTGTCCATTCTGGGACACTTTCTTCTCAACCAGGAACATCTTTCTCTCCTCCTCATCAGAAGAGACGGAGACCGTGATTTCGTGTGCTCCATCTATAAAAAACCGTCGGGCCAAGCATTCCAGAGAGTGTTCAGCATTGTGAACACTCGTTCGACTTAGCGTGCGGCGAGGTGTAACATGCGTTCTGCCGGGGCGACAACCCGTCATTCAAAATGGTGAACACGAATCTTTTATGGGACTATTGAAACAACAGGGAACGGTGAGTTTTCTTCAGGAATCGCGCGCAGTTCGAGTTGACGAAGATTGTCTGCGTTCGGTATTGTGAACTCGTTTTTTAATGGTGCAGGAATAGGACGTGCCTATGAGTCGAAGTCCTGAGGAATCCAAGTCTGGTCCCAAAAGTCGCGAACAGGTAACGTCCGTTGAGCGAGCGCTCTCAATTCTCGAACTGCTAGCCAGTAAGCACCAGGGATTAAGTGCTGCGGACATCAGCCGTTATGCTCGCCTCCCTAAGAGTTCAACGACCTACCTGTTACGGACGCTCGTTAGCAGGGGATATGTGCGCCGCGATTCCGAGACTGGCCAGCACACGTTGGGTATTAGAGTGCTAAGTCTTGGAGGACAGGCTATGCAGGGGATGGCCTTGAGAGAGATTGCCATGCCCCATTTGAGGAATCTCGTCGAACGCACGCGTCTAGGCGCCCACCTCGCGATTCTCGATCACTGGGATGCGGTGTATGTTGAGCGGATCGAATCCCCCGGCTTTATTAAGATGGACATTTGGAACGGACGAAGGGTTGCGCCGCAGGCTACTGCTGTTGGAAAGGCGCTAATCTGTCACTTAGAGCGCCACGAAGTGCAGGAAATAGCGGCACGACATCAAATCAGCCAGGCTTCGTCAAAGACGATACTGACGATACCGCGCCTGATGGACGACCTCTCCGCCGCCCGTCAACGGGGCTATGCTATTGATGATGAGGAACATGCAGTCGGAGTGCGATGCGTTGCTGCACCGGTTTTTGCCGGGAGCGGCGAGGTCGTCGCGGCCATCGGCGTCAGTGGGACCGTAAGCCAGATGAATGATGATTATCTGCCGGCTGTTGGTAACATTGTTCGCACAGCTGCTCTCAAGTTTTCGGCGCAACTCGGCAGTCGGCGAAACCGTTGATCCAGAGTTCTTACCGAGCTTCTTTCAAATTCGTCCTTGGAGAGGCAGTCCACCAGCAGCCACTAATGCCTCACGCTCCAGGGACAGGGATGCATTGATGATTGTAGCCATGAGTCTGAAGAGAGGACATTGTAACGCCGCTCTTTTACTAGGTGGGCTCTTGCTCATTGGGATGACTTCCGCCTGCTCCTCACACTCGCTCCCCCGGACCGATGAATGGGAGCGAACGCTTGTTGGCCCGGAGCTGAAGAACCTCCTGGCGCCCGGAGCCAGACTCGAGATGATCGCTACGGGATTTGAGTTCGTGGAGGGACCTGTCTGGCACCCGGACGGTTACCTCCTTTTTGTAGATTTACCTCAATCCCGCATTATGAAATGGCATCCGAATGAGGGTATATCGATTCACCGCGAGCCCACCAACGCAGCGAACGGGTTGGTGGTTGATCGAGAAGGAAATGTTTTAGCGTGTGAGACCGGGCCGCCCGGTCGCATTTCCCGAACTGGTCACGAGGGAAAGCCGGCATCCGTTGCTGACAACTACCAGGGAAGGCGGCTTAACAGCCCTAACGACCTGACAATTGGGGCAGACGGAGCAATATATTTTACCGATCCGGTTTTCAGCGAAGCCCATGAACGCAGAGGTCAATTGGGATTCAGGGGCGTTTATCGAATTGGCGCTTCCCATACTATTACGCTGCTCGCCAACGATTTCGAATGGCCGAATGGCATTGCTATCTCGCCGGATCAACAGACGCTCTATGTAAATGACTCGGCCAGGATGCACGTCAGGGCATTTGATATTAGGACCGACGGAACCGTTGTCAATGATCGGATCTTTGCTGAGCTGCGTCCGTGGTCGCCGGACATCAAAGGTGTGCCAGACGGGATGGAGGTTGATTCATTGGGCAACCTTTACGTGACCGGCCCGGGTGGTGTGTGGGTCTTCAATCAAGAAGGTAAGCGCCTCGGTATTATTGAAACGCCCGAATCTCCCTCAAACTGCGCATTCGGCGACGCAGATATGCGCACCCTCTACATTACTGGAACTATCAGCCTTTTTCGCATTCGTTTGCAAGTAGCGGCCGCGACCCATCCAGGGACACCGGGTAGACATCAGCTCCTCCCCTCAAGTGGTGGCTAATGGGATCCTCTCCATAGCCGTATTTACGTTTCAAAACCACCTTTTCCGAACAATTAAGCCACAGATGGAAAGTTTCTCGCTTTAGCCATCTATTCCTACCGCAGTTCGTAACTTACTTGTGTACCACAAGAGGCAAACGCCTTTTTTAAGCTGTCTCGCGTTCTTGCAAGTCACTCAAAGTCAGCTCTCAAACCGCTGATTATACGAGTTCGGTCTTGCGTAAAAGTGTCGCTCTTAAGTCACCGACTGCTCAGGCATTCGTCGCACGTTCAAAGTCCACGGTTATTGAACAAAGAAACATAAGGAGTTCCTTCCTGTGAGTCCCTCGATCAAAATCTCATCATCAAGAAACATTCGTTCATTCAGGCGGATAGATCTCGTACTCGCTGCTTTAGCGATCGTCGTTCTACTTGCAACTGCACTTATGGTGGTTCGTGGCAGCGCTGCTGCTGACGACCCCGATTGTGCGACGCTGCCCTCTGGACTGATAGGTTGGTGGCCGGGCAACGGCAACGCGAACGATATTCAGGGCCCTACCTTCGAGAACGGAGTCCTGGAGAATGGCGCTACCTTTGCACCTGGCAAGGTCGGTCAAGCGTTCAGCTTTAATGGAGAGCTCACAACGTTAACCCTCCCGCAGAGCGCCCTCAAAGAAGCTTTCACAGCGTTGTCAGTTGATGCGTGGGTTTATCCATTGAGCCATGGCTCTGATTGGGTCGTTGGAATCTATGGACGGAACATTATCAGTAACACTGATGGCGACGGCTTTGGTTTGCGGGTAAAGGATGGGTACATCCAGGCAGACCTTCGATTAACCGGCGGAAACGTTCTTCATACCTTTAACCAATCACAACTCCCTCTTAATGCGTGGTCTCACGTGGCGCTAACCTATAACGGTTCCGTAATTCGAGCATACCTCAACGGTGTCGAGGTAGGATCGGGAGCTTTTGGTACTGGAACAATCAAAAATGTGCAAAACGTAAACACTTGCACAATGATTGGTAATGAACCTGAAGGGTGTGTGGTTGGACAACCATTTCCAGCCGGAGCAGGCTTCGGGTGGCATGGCTTAATCGACGAAGTCGATGTCTTTGACAGGGCTCTTTCTCTCGGGGAAATCCAAGCGATTTACGCCGCGGATTCGGGCGGTAAATGTCACACGAATTCATACGCTTTCAGTGCAAACTCTTCTGCGGTAAACGAAGGTGACTCAGTCACCATTACAGTCACTCGTTCGGGCATAATCGACATCGCCGGGTCTGTGGACTATACGACCAGCAACATTGGGGCGACGGCCGGCGTTGACTACACTGCGGAGAGCGGGACCCTGAATTTCGCGCCTGGAGAAACCTCGCAAACATTTCAAGTGCAGACCCTTCAGGACAACATCTTTGAGGGCGTCGAGGACCTTGGTCTAGCACTATCAAATCCTACAGGTGGAGATGCTTCACTGGGTGCGCAGTCCACCTCGACAATTCTGATCCAGGACGACGATAGTGAGCCTACCCTGTCAATTAACGACATAACTCAGGATGAAGGCAATTCGGGCCAGTCGGATTTCGTTTTTACAGTAAGCCTCTCAAATCCAACGACTCAGACGGCGACTGTTGACTATGTGACCGCAGATGGCATTGTTGATCCAGCGACAGGTGGGGCTAGTTGCGGTGGAGGAACAGATTATGTCACGACCTCCGGGACGCTGACCTTCAACCCGGGCGAAGTGAGCAAGTCGATCAATGTCCCTGTTTGCGGCGACCTCGTGTTTGAGTTGCATGAGACTTTTACAGTGACTCTAGCCAACCCAGCAGATGCAACCATCTCCTCTGGTACGGGCACGGGCACGATCACGAACGACGACGCCGAGCCAACGCTCGCGATTGATGACGTCACTCAGAATGAAGGCGACAGTGGTGAGGCGAATTTCGGCTTCACACTAAGTCTCTCACATCCGAGTAGTCAGACTGTTAATGTAAACTTCTCGACCAACGATGGAACAGCCACCGGGGGAGCGATCTGCGCAGCGGACACAGATTATGTCAGCTCATCGGGTACGGTGACACTCAATCCCGGGGAGACAAGTAAGCCAATAAGTGTTTCGGTATGCGGCGAGACGGTATTCGAAGTGGACGAGACGTTTACAGTCATTCTGGACACCCCAAGCAATGCAAGCATCGCCACTGGTACGGGCACGGGCACCATCACGAACGATGACGCGGCCCCCAGCTTTGCTATCGACAACGTCACTGAGAATGAAGGCGACAGTGGCACCACCAACTTTGTGTTCACCGTGACCAAGACGGGCAGCACAGCGCTGAGTTCGAGCGTGGACTTTGCGACCCAGGACGGCACGGCGACAGTGGCGGACAACGATTATGCCGCGCAGACCGGTACACTCAATTTCGGACCCACCGACACCACGATGCAGATTACGGTTGTGGTGAACGGCGACACGACCTTCGAGCCGACAGAAGCCTTTACGGTTCAACTGTCGAATCCATCCAACGCCACCATCAGCGGTGACACCGGAACGGGCACCATCACGAACGATGATGCGGCCCCCAGCTTTGCTATCGACAACGTCAATGAGAATGAAGGTGACAGTGGCACCACCAACTTTGTGTTCACCGTGACCAAGACGGGCAGCACAGCGCTGAGTTCGAGCGTGGACTTTGCGACCCAGGACGGCACGGCGACGGTGGCGGATAACGATTACGCCGCGCAGAACGGCACACTCAATTTCGGACCCACCGACACCACAATGCAGATTACAGTTGTGGTGAACGGCGACACGACCTTCGAACCGACAGAAGCTTTTAGTGTTCAACTGTCGAACCCATCCAACGCCACCATCAGCGGAGACACCGGGACGGGGACTATCACGAACGATGACGCGGCGCCCAGCTTTGCTATCGACAACGTCACTGAGAATGAAGGTGACAGTGGGACGACCAACTTCGTCTTCACCGTGACCAAGACGGGCAGCACAGCGCTCAGCTCGACGGTCGATTTTGCTACCCAGGACGGCACGGCGACAGTGGCGGACAACGATTATGCCGCGCAGAA
>JBGSWR010000041.1:0-5658 GCA_041751855.1 Pyrinomonadaceae bacterium | reverse complement strand
CAACCGGTTTGCGTCACAGATGTCGGCAGGTGCAATTGCTGTGGTATTGGAACCCGACGTAGCGGCGGTATTCGCATCCTCGGAAGCAGTCAATACCCTGCTGCGATCTGTAATTGCTGCGTTGCCGGAGGTTGACCAAACCGAAGCGCGCTAAACACCACTTAGATCTAATTAACCTCTCTGGATCGCGCACTGTTGACAAGAGAATTATCCCACTCAGATTGTCTAACTCTGAGTGCTCTCTCTGATAAACCATTGTTGCACGCATTGCTTCTAACGCCTGCAATGATGCGTTACGCACGAAGTCGCCGGCGCGAGCGCGGCTCAAAAACAATCTTCGATTTCTTGTGAGCCGTCATGGGGATTTTGCGATTCGGAAAAGCGAAGGTGAAACGCCGAGCGGATTCAGTGGTTGGCGAGATAGCAGCAGGTCCCTACCCTCGGAAAGCGCTAACATTTCTTCGACATCGCGAAAGCTCAAAGAGAGCGAAAGTAAAGCCTGACGCGCTGACTGATGATCTCAGCAGGAAGCGACGACGATGGTAAAGAGAAATAGAAGTGCGCATCGGTGAAGTGTGCCGCACGAACCGTCCTAACGCACTTCTCGCGCTTAACCTGACAATACCATCTTCCGAGATACTGCTTATCGGTCATTGGTTCAGTCCCGTCGCTCGCTCCAGCCAAGCTGCTTACTCTTCTCTTCCAATAGTTTACACGTTCATAGATCGGCGCTCTCGCAAAGTTGTGGGGAAATTGTGGGTAAACTTTCCCGCAACGCCACTTGTTTGGTTGCAAGGGACTCCAGCGCACGGCGAAGTCCAGCACTCGTCGCGTGCGTATAGCGTGCACACATCTGAATGGTGGTGTGCCCCAGAATCGCCTCTAGCTTAAACGCATCCGCACCAACGGCATGAGCCTTATTGATGTGATGACTCAGCTGGACCATAGACCCCAAAATAGGCTTGTTGCGTGCACATATTGATTAAGCAGATACATTCATGCTGGCCACTAGATGAAATTCGTATTGAACTGTATATCGTTGGTCTGATTTAATTGACCAAATCGGGTGGAGGCGTATAAAACCTATGACAGACTTACTCAGGTTACGTGAAGCCGCGAAGCTCACCGGTGTGAGTTACGTGACGCTCAAGCAGTGGATTTACAAGGGCAAGCTGCGCTCGGTCAAGACTGCCGGCGGCCACCACCGCATTCCGCGCGCCGAAATTGCGAGGTTAATCGGCGCCGCTAACAGCAGCAAGGCGTCGAAGCGGTTCAAGAAGCCTGTCGGTCTGGACGCGATCTCAGGGCGCAACAAGCTATCCGGTATCGTTACCGACGTTCGCCACGAAGGATTGCTTGCACAAGTGAGCATTGATATGAGCGGACAGACGATTACCTCAATCATCTCGAGCGATGCGGCGCGTAGCCTGGGGTTGAGGAAGGGCGTTTCTGTGTACGCGCTAGTCAAAGCTACCGAGGTGATGGTTGTAAGAGGCTGAGTCAAGTGTTTTGCTCGTCCCCTTAGTTCCAGCAAGCCGTATCGTTATCTCGGAGGAGAGGTACGACCTGATGATTCAAACGAACAGTCGTTTTATCTATCTTGCGTTCGCACTCTGCACCGGACTGCTTGTATCTTGCGCGCACAGCACCAGCCGGCCCACCGCAACAACTCTTACGGTGTCAGCAGCCGCTGATCTGATGCCAGCCTTTGAAGAGATCGGCAAACTGTTTGAGCAGGAGACCAGCGTAAAAGTATCTTTCAACTTCGGCTCGACCGGACAATTAGCCCAACAGATCGAGCAGGGCGCGCCCGTCGACCTCTTCGCTGCCGCGAACGTCTCGTTCGTCGAAGGATTGGAGAAAAAGAAATTTATTCTCTCAGACACCAAGGCTCTATATGCGCAGGGGCGCATCACCCTCTGGACACGCAATGACAGCCCGCTGCGACTTGAGCGAGTGGAAGACCTCGCTCGGCCCGAAGTGCGCCGTATGGCCATCGCCAACCCGGAGCACGCGCCCTATGGCATCGCGGCGCGTGAAGCATTGCAATCAGCGGGAATTTTTGAGCAAGTCAAGTCCAGGCTGGTGTTCGGCGAGAACGTTGCCCAGACGCTTCAATACGCCGAGTCCGGTAATGTTGACGCGGCAATCGTCGCGTTGTCTCTGAGCACGCAGAGCACGGGCCGCTGGGTGCTTATCCCTGAAGCTTTACACAAACCGCTTAACCAGGTGCTAGCGGTAATCAGCGGCACAAAGCACGAACAGGAAGCGCGCCGCTTTGCCGCCTTCATCAACGGTACGAAAGGGCGACCCGTGATGCATAAGTACGGCTTTATTTTACCAGGCGAAGAGTCGGTCAAATGAACTGGTCTGCGTTCATACTTTCGCTGCAAGTAACAATCGTGGCGACCAGCGCGCTTTTCGTGATCGGTCTCGCGTTGGGGGTAGTGCTGGCGCGCTACAAATTTCGCGGTCAGATCTTAGTTGAAACTCTTATCTTCTTGCCGTTGGTGCTGCCGCCGAGCGTCATCGGTTATTTCCTGCTGCTAGCCTTAGGGCATGGCAGCCCCATCGTCGAGTGGTTTCATGTTCGACTGTTATTTACGTGGCCGGCCGCAGCAATTGCTTCGGCGATAGTCGGGTTACCGTTGATGGTGCAGGCGGCGCGTGCGGCGATTGCGAATGTTGATCCTGTCCTGGAGAACGCAGCCCGCACGCTTGGCTCCTCAGAGCTGGAGATATTATGGCGCGTGACGCTCCCGCTCGCGCGGCGCGGCGTCATCGCCGGTTTAATCTTAGGCGCGGCGCGCGCGCTCGGGGAGTTCGGCGCGACGCTAATGATAGCGGGCAACATTCCTGGTCAAACGCAAACCTTGCCGCTTGCGATCTACGACGCGGTGCAGGCGAGACGCTACGAGCAGGCAAACGTAATGGTGTTGATGATGACCTCTCTGGCCTTCGTCGGTCTTTGGTGCGTCCGACAACTTGAACAGCCCCGCCAACGCCAGCCAAACGCCCTCCGGTAACAATGTGTGATGGAAGCCGAAACCCCACGACTCAATGTAGATTTCCAACTGCAACTAACGGCCTTCAAGCTGCATGTGCAGATGGAAGTAGGCGCAGAGATACTTGTGCTGTTTGGTCCATCGGGCGCTGGTAAGACTCAGACTCTCAACGCGATTGCCGGACTCGCGACCCCAGACTGGGGCGAAATTTCACTTGACGACGTTGTACTCTTCCGCAGATCGGCCGGGCCGAACAACGACAGGCAGGCTTTGGATCTACCGGCGCGCAAGCGTCGGGTGGGCTACGTCTTTCAGCAGTATGCGCTGTTCCCTCATCTTACAGCTCTAGAGAATGTGGCTTTTGCCTTGTGGCGACAGGGCTCTGCCAGCAAGCAGGCGTTGGAACTGCTGGCCCGGATGCACCTTGCGGATATGGCTAGCCGCTACCCACATGAGCTGTCCGGGGGGCAACAGCAACGAGTGGCCATTGCGCGCGCCATGGCGATGAATCCGCGCGTGCTGCTGATGGATGAGCCATTCTCCGCACTCGATAGTGCCATACGCAAACAACTCCACCAGGACCTGGTCGCCCTGCAACGTGAAGCAAACCTGATAGTCATTTACGTAACCCATAACCTTGTCGATGCAGTCGCCGTGGGCCATCGGTTGGCAATAGTGAACGAGGGTAGAATTGAGCAAATCGGAGCAACGCAGGATGTGTGTCGAAACCCAGCAACTCCCATCGTGAGAGAAATACTGGGGATCGCCACTTTGTAATTGACGAAACGCTCACGTTGCTTAGAGCGCGGGTCGAGAGGATTCGGGTATTGCTCACCCGGACGCCCGGCAGTAGGGCCTGTGGCGAGTCTTTGAGCAGAGGTGTTAAGAACAAGATTAACAAGACACCAGGAGAAATCCAGACAGTTTGCATATCAATCTAAAGTTGACTGGCTTATTCGGCATTCTTCTACTTGCCATGTGTTCGTCCGCTTCGATACCCAAAGCGGACACGCCCGGTGGACGTCCGCTGGCATTTGTTAATGTTGCTGTCATCCCGATGACTGGAGAAGGGTCGTTAAAAGATCAGACGGTTGTTATTGAGGCGGAAAAGATCACGAGGATTGGCCCAACAGCCTCCATTCGCATTCCTCCCAATGCTATTCGGATTGATGGACAAGGAAAGTATCTTCTGCCCGGGCTGGTAGACTTTCACGTGCATCTCCGAGATCCTGGCGAGCTCCTCTCTTACTTAGCTCACGGCGTAACTACAGTCGTTCACTTGAGCGGGCCTATGGGAAATGTGCCTGACATCTCTGCACTGCGTCGGAAGATCGCAGCCGGTGAGATTCAGGGATCAAATGTCTATAGAACGGGGCGCATACTAGATGGCAATCCGCCCATTAATCCAGGAGTTAGTACGGCGATCTCCACGCCGGAAGGGGCCAGACTCGCTGTAGAGGAGCAGTATCGATCCGGTGTGGATTTCATCAAGGTCTACAATAATTTGTCTTCAGACCTGTTGCGGGCTGTAGTTGAAGCCGCTGACCAGCGAGGTCTCGCTGTGATCGGTCACATCCCGCGAAGGGATGGCCGCCCGCAAGCTTTACAGACTGCGCTCACGGCTGGGCTGGACGTGATTGCTCATGGTGAAGAATTCTTTTTCACGTATTTTTATGACGATACTGATAGCCGACTGGCTCGTAACCTCTCACCGCAGCCTGATCGTTCCAGGATTCCCTTAGTGGTTCGCTTCGTGCGGGAGTCTGGGACCGCGGTAATCCCGAACCTTTCGTTCGTCGCTATGACACGCCGTCAACTTGATAGTCTGGATGAAGTATTCTCCGATCCCGAAGCCCGCTATCTTTCTCCAAACGTGTTAGCAATGTGGCGCGAGCAGAATCCCACGCGCCGGAGAGAACTGGCGAGCTTTTCTTTGCGGGAGCGCGCGAAGTACGCTTTTTTGAAGGAATTGATTCCCGCCTTGCAAGCGGGCGGAGTCTTATTGCTTCTTGGCACAGATTCCAGCGCTCCGGGAATGTTTCCTGGGAAGTCGGCGCATCTTGAACTCCGCGAATTGGTAGAAGCAGGATTGACACCACACCAGGCACTTGCAACAGGAACCAAAAGCGCCGGACAGTTTATCAAGGGACATGTGCGCGACGCCGAGGCGTTCGGAACTGTGTCGGTTGGGGAGCGCGCTGACCTTCTCTTGCTTGAGGCCAATCCGTTATCCGACATTAATAATATTTCTCAAATCGCCGGTGTGACTGTTAGAGGGCATTGGTTGTCTAAGACGACGCTTGAAAAAATGCGAACCAATGCCGTTAATTCTTTGCTTCCCAGGGAAAAGTAGGGATCGCCCTCAACAAATTTGGTGTTTTTGTCCTTGTGATTTCGTGAATCACTCTTGACCAAACGCACCAAAACAAGATCCACGAAATCACACGAAATCACACGAAGAATTCCGCCGTCTCAGGGAAGGGATCAGCTTCAACAAATTTCGTATTTCTGTTTGTGTGATTCGTGGATCGCTCTTGCCCAACGCACCAAAACAAGATCCACGAAATCACACGAAATCACACGAAGAATTCCGCCGTCTCTCAGGGAAGGGATCAGCTTCAACAAATTTCGTGTTTTTGTTTGTGTGATTTCG
>JBGSWR010000040.1:0-81675 GCA_041751855.1 Pyrinomonadaceae bacterium | reverse complement strand
TAAGAGACTCGCCGTGCTGGTCACGATTATGGAGCGCAGAATCTATTTAATTCGAGGCCAGAAAGTAATGATTGATTCTGATCTGCCAGAACTTTTACGGCGTCGAAACTAAGATATTAAATCGAGGCGTGCGGCGCAATCTTGAGCGCTTCACCGAAGATTCCTTGTTTCAACTCACGAAGGATGAAGAAGAATCTCTAAGGATCCAATTTGGCACCTTAAAGCCAGCAGGCCGGGGACAGTACAGATATCTTCTTCAAGAAGCTTACAGCCCAACCAACTTCATCTCGTCGCCAGATAGGATTCAAGACCGACGAAAAAGAATACCGTCTTATTTGCTATAGCGACGTCGAGAGCCTTGCTGGCCCGCGCATTGCGAACGCGGTTTAGTCGGCTCCACTGACTACTACACGTTCCCATCCATTAACCTACATTCAATAAAGCGGCCGTCCGAAAGAGCATTCGAATTCCACAGGTTCCGACACGTTCCCACAGCTTGCCCTGCAGTCGCGTCAACTTGACGCCAAAATTTTAGGGATACATCTCTTCACGCCACTACGCCATTACGCACAACGGATTTTAAGTCCGATGGAGACGGCAACCTAGTCTTACCAAACGATTCGAGCCAATATTTACGCGCCTAGGGCGTCGTCAAGTGTCGCTTCGTCTGGTTACGCATCAACCCGTCCCGCAAATAATCTTGAAGATTGATCTGCGCGTGTCGCCGCCGTGAAAGAGAAGCGACCTATTGTAATTCAATGGAACTTAGCGGCATGGATAGCATTTCATCGCATTTGAAGGACTCACGGTAACGCTTACTGGACTCTCAGTGGACTCGCGTCGCGAGTGTCCAAGGGTCGTAATCTTCGGACATCGACTTTGTTTCGCACACGCACCGCGACCAGTGACAACGTCATCTTCTCAGCGCGGATTTTAAGACTCCTGGAGGCACCTCACCTCATCTACTACGCGTTACCAAGTCCCCTATTCGAGAGGGCTGTTTTAAAACGCGGCGAACGGCTTCTCGATGAAATGAGGAGCCCTGCCTTCGACACGCCATGATTCAACACCGCGTGCTCCGTGTCGCCCTACGACGTATCGCCAGACAAGAGCACCCTGCACTTGAAGGACGCTATATCCTATGAAATTCAGAATTAACGTGAAGGTAATCATAACTGTTCTACTGTCGGCATAAGGAATGCCTGATAAATAGATGAGGGCAGCTTAAGCCGTCTCTTTCCAAGTGTAGGGGCAGCAGAGGGCGATATGCCCCACCTTAATGACCGGCGATGTTCTCTCTTCCCACATTATGATCCGGTTAACTTCCTCCTGCCTCTAAGTTTCTGGACGCGTTTGAGGCGATCTCATTTCAAAAGATCTGCCGCCCGCGCACCGGGCATTTAAGTCGCCCTCAGAAACCTTGTAGAGAAACATCGGTAGCCATTGCTCAGGGAAGAAGAACAATAGATATGTATGCCAGTTAGTTTACAACCAACAACTCGTCACGAAGGGGCCGGCGTGTCGATCCGCACGTTGAACGGCGTCTTTTATGTCACGAGCGGCGTGCTTGTTTCCCTCCTTGCCATTTTCTCCGTGCTACTGTTTCTCGGACAGCGCGAACTAGAGCGTACCAACACCATCCGTTATGAGTCCTACCTTCTCGCCGATGAACTACGCCAGTCCTCCGACGACCTGACCCGATTGGTCCGCACCTATGTCGTTACCGGCGACCCCAAGTTCGAGCGCCTCTACTGGGAGACGCTTGCCATCCGCAACGGCGAGTCGCCGCGACCAAATCACTACGAGCGTATTTACCTAGACCGCTTACTTGGCGAGCCTGAGAGCTTTCAATCCAGCAAAGGTGGCACAGCGGTCTCACTACGCACGCTTATGGAACAGCTCGGTTTCACTTCGACAGAGTTAGCCAAACTTGAAGAGGCAGAGTTTAACTCGAATCGGTTGGTGCAGTTGGAACGCATCGCCTTCAACGCGATAAAGGGGCTCTTTCAGGACTCGACCGGCCAGTTTAAGGTTCATGGTGCGCCCGATAGCGAGTTGGCGCGGCGCATCTTATTTGACCGGCAATACCATGAGGCTAAGGCAGACATCATGAGGCCGGTTAACGAGTTTTATGACCTACTGGACGAGCGCACGGGGAGTGCCGTCGCCGTCGCCAAGCACCGCGCAGACCTCTACATTGGGGCGGTTATCCTTCTGCTCGGCCTCATCCTCGTCTGTCTCGGCTTCTCCTACTTCATCGTGCGACGAAAGGTCATGAACCTGGTGCGTCTAGAGCACGATGCGAAGGGTATCGGAGCGGGAACATACACCTCTCCCTTCGACCCCGATTCAAGGGATGAGGTCGCCAAGCTATCTCATGCTTTTGTCGCTCTGGATCAGAAGGTTGCCGAGCGGACGCGCTCGCTGGAGCAGGAGGTGATCGCACATGCCAGGGCGAAAGCCGCAGTTCTCGAATCCACACGGCTCAAGTCCGAATTCCTCGCCAATATGAGTCACGAAATTCGTACTCCGATGAATGGCGTGATCGGCATGACGGGACTCTTGCTGGACACGGAACTGAGTGAAGATCAAAGAGAGTTTGCGGAGGCCATCAGATCGAGCGGCGAAAGCTTGCTGACGATCATCAACGACATCCTCGACTTCTCTAAGATCGAAGCGGGCAAACTTAATTTTGAAACCCTAGACTTCGATCTCCGCAATGTCATTGAAGACTCGGTCGGATTGCTCGCCGAACGCGCGCATGGCAAGAAACTCGAATTGGCGTCGCTCATTTACAGCGACGCGCAGTCCCCGCTTCGCGGTGACGCCGGTCGTCTCCGGCAGGTACTCACAAATTTAATCGGCAACGCCTTGAAGTTTACAGAGCACGGCGAAGTCGTTGTGCGCGCTTCGTTGGAGAGCGAAACCTCAACACATTCAACGATTCGCTTTGCCGTCAGCGACACCGGCATCGGTATCAGTGAAGAGGCGCAACGTAATCTGTTTCAAGCCTTCGTGCAAGCCGACGGCTCGACGACACGCAAGTACGGCGGGACGGGACTGGGCTTGGCTATCTCGAAGCAACTTGTCGAGCTGATGGGCGGCGAAATCGGCGTTACAAGCGATTTGGGGAAAGGCTCGACTTTCTGGTTCACCGCTCACTTAGAAAAACAATCCGCCACAACGGCGACGAGCGCGCGGGTCAAAGGCAGTCTCGATGGGAAACGCGTGCTGATAGTTGACGATAACGCAACCAACCGCAAGATTCTCTCTCATCAAACCACTTCATGGGGGATGATTCCTGTCGAAGCCGATTCGGGGCAACACGCCCTTGAGTTGCTACGCGCCGCGGCGGCGCAGGACGAACCGTTTGATCTGGCGATTCTCGATTTCATGATGCCGGAGATGGACGGCTTTAAATTGGCGCGCGCGATTAAGGCAGACGAGAGCATTGCCTTTGCGCGCTTGGTGATGCTGACTTCTTACGGTGCGCGCGGACACGGACAGCAAGTGCGTGAGGCGAACCTCGTGGCTTATTTGGCTAAACCCGTGCGACAGTCTCAACTCTTCGATTGTTTGACGAGCGTGTTAGGTCAAACGTCCGAGACAAAGGATGCTGCCAAACCATCGCCTGCGGATTCTGCAAGGTTGATTACTAAGCACACTCTCAGCGAGGCAAAAATAAGGTCCGACAAACGCATTCTAGTTGCAGAAGACAACACCGTGAATCAAAAAGTCGCCCTTCGACAACTCGCCAAACTCGGCTACACCGCTGAGACGGCGGGGAACGGGCGCGAAGCTTTGGAAGCTCTCGCGACAACCGCCTACGACCTCGTCTTGATGGACTGTCAGATGCCGGAGATGGACGGCTATGAAGCCACTGCTGAAATTCGGGAGAGAGAGACAGATGGACGGCGCATCCCGATTATTGCGATGACGGCCCACGCCCTGGAAGGCGAGAGAGCAAAATGTTTGGTCGCCGGAATGGATGATTATCTCTCGAAGCCAGTGAATATCGAAGAACTGGAGAAGGTGTTGGCGAAGTGGTTACCGGTTTCTTCCGCCTCGACAGTTGCTGCGGGCCACGCTGGGAGTCATTCAGGAGCTCATGCGTCACGCCAATCTCAAGGTCACGATGGACACCTACGTCCAAGCTGTGACGGACGAAAAGCGAGAGGCGCAGAACAAGCTTGTGAGGATGATTCTTCCAGGCATTCAAAGGTCAGTGATTTAGTTATTGGACCTTTCTGGACTCGGGGCGAAATGGCAAGATCTCGTAAGTGATTGAAAGTATTGGCGTCCCGTACGGGAGTCGAACCCGTGTCGCCGCCGTGAAAGAGAAACGACCTATTGTAATTCAACGGAACTTAGCGGCATGGATAGCACTCTACGGCACTTCACAGACTCACGGGAACCGTTATTCGACGTTTAATGGACGCGTGAATGAGTTGAATGAACACCTAAGTAAAATCCACATAAACGTGCATCGCGAGTTGTGTCCTTGCAGCACGAGTCTTGAGGTGGTAGTGTGACGACATGATTGAATTATCCCAGATAGAGAGGATGTCGGTGACCGAACGACTTCGGGCGATGGACCAGCTGTGGGACTCCCTCAATCGCCACGGCGAGGAGATACCTTCTCCAGACTGGCATCAAGACGTTCTGGCTGACAGGAAAGCACGGGCTCAACGCGGAGAAGCAAAGTTTCTAACTCTCGCCCAACTCAGGTCGCGTTTACGAAGCTCTGAACTATGACCGTTGTAATACTCGAGGACGCTGCAGAAGACCTCGAGTCGGTGCACAATTCTATGAATCGTGCGCGACGGAAGTTGGAGATTACTTTCTCGACTCAATCCTTTCTGATCTTGACTCTTTGGTTCTTTTTGCCGGTATTCATCCAATCCACTTTCAATTCCATCGGATGCTGTCGAAGCGATTCCCATTCGCTATCTATTATGAGGTGGAAGACGACGTAGCTTACGTTTATGCCATTCTGGATCTGCGGCGCGATCCCCTCTCGATTCGGAAACGTTTGCGGGAGAGAAGATAAACAACTTTATTAACATTAACGACTCACTACACAACTGATTTCTTTGGACGAATTCGATGGATGTTTGGCGTCCCAAAGCATTCCGAGTTGGAACCGGATCATCTCCTGGTTAAAAGAAATGGAATCCCTTCGTAGCATAGCAGCCTGAGCCTAAAAACACGCTGGAAGGTCAGCAAAGAGCCAATTACGCTGATCCCATGATGGAATGGAACACCACACTCGGAAGTGCGTCGTGAACAGGGGAGCGAAAAATAAAGAAGCGGGAAAGCGCGAGGACGGACAGAGAAGGGGGTGAGGTTGACGAGGCTGTGACAGCTATTACTTTCGCGATGGCGGATTGGTCTGAGTAGGCAAAATGGCCTCGTAACTCCAGTCTAGTTCAGGCACATTTTGAGAGCACAATGGGCTGTGAGCGGGAAGGAGCAATCGGGGCAAGTGAAAATCTGTAGCACAAATGGGCTGGGTGCACAGAGGCAACAATATCTACTACTACCGCAAAGAGCGGATCGGGTCCAGTGTGCATTCCATCTATGTCGGAAGGGGGGAAACTGCCACTCTGATTTCACAGCTTGATGACCTTCAGCGTGAAGAGGTTCAAGAGAAATGCCGCTACCTACGAAATGAAAGAGCAAATCTTGATAATCAGGAGGCGACTATTAAGACTGTAGGTAGACTGATTGACGGTGTTATTCAGGCGTCACTCGTTTCAGCAGGCCTTCACACACATAAAAGACAATGGAGGAAAAAACGAGGATGAGGGCAGTCTCTAAAACAGCGTTGGCTAAAAAGGTGGATGACGCGGAAAAAGTACGCAGAAGGTTCGAAGAGTTGCTCAGCAAGACGAACAAGACGACCCGAAGCCAGCCGACGTTCAGGCGTTGACGAACCTTCTGCATGGAAACGACAGCCTGGAACTTTGGCGAAGTGTAGCCAGCGCCGGTTATGTAGCCGAGCTAAGTGTCATCGAGAATGCCACTACTCGGGCTGGCGTGAAGGAGTGTTGGAAGCGAAGGCTCAAAGCTTTGAAGCGGGATTTGGGATACAACAACTCGCCTATCCTGGAACAACTCTTGATTCAACATGCGGCCTTGTGCTGGCTGAAACTAAACATAGTGGAGCTGACTTATGCGGGTGTTATGAAGCGGTCAATCACTTTGACTTTGGGTATGTATTGGGAGAAACGGTTGAGTGCAGCTCAGAAGAGGTTCACTCGCGCTTGTGAAACACTCGCGAGGGTAAGAAAGCTGTCGCGCAATACACCAGCGCTACAATTCAACATTGCGGCTGATGGTGGGCAGCAGGTGAATCTCTCGTCCTGACACGTTGCCTGATAATCCGCCTAAAGAATCGCCAGCAGAATGTGGAGGAATCCGACTTCAACGTTCTTGTCAGTTGTCGGGTCCCGGATTCAGCCGCCAACATAATCCAGCCGTCTCCGGCCAAGGCTCTTCAAGAGGTCAGGGAAAACGCAGTATAGACCGTCTCCAACAACTTCAGTGTTGTTATCCCGTCGAATATTGCCAGTTGAAGACTGATCATATACCCCGATGTTGCACCTCCTAATTCGATTTCTATTGGATAAATATGGAGGCCGATGATGCCCGGAAATTCGCAGTCTGTTGGGTCTGCCAAGGCGACTTGTAGATCCATCACTACTCCGACCGGATGGACGATCTGCATAAGAGGATTACTTCCTCTCCCCTTCAAAAAGCGACGCGCGTTAGGGGGGAATAGAAGCCCTCAAGCACAAAACCGTGGCCTGAGGCCGGGGGAAGCTTTTGGACATCGAACACGATCCAATCCGAAGCCGCCTTCCGTGTCTCCGCCGGGAGTGGCAAGCTTGAAATCATGGAGGCCCTTAAATGAGATCGCGAAGGACGGCCCTGACTCTGGGTTATCGAGGGTCCATGACTGAACACCGATCCCCCGCGGGTTACCGCTATCATCGAATCCGGGAGAGAGGACGCCTTCTCTGAGAATTGAAGAAGACCGCTCCGATGATGCGAAAGTTTAACTCGCTTTTCGTCAACGTCCCCGGCATCTATTACCGTGCTAAAAGGGATTAACGACGATTCATCCAGACCCGATGAATATGTGACAGGTGCCTTAAAGACGAAGAATAGCGAAGCCGCGTATATGGCGGGATTCATTTCTCGTTTGACCAAGCCGCTGGACAGTCTGCCGGGCGCAATGTCGCGAACTACGTTTTTCTGAATTTAAGAAACCGCGTCGCAACCCTTAGCCCTTGAGGCGGACCCGATCGCCGACAAGATGCAGTCGGGTCCGCTCCTGGGATGGCGAGGCCAGGGTCGCGTCCACATAGACCAACAACGAAGGCAGCGTAAATCTCGAGCTCTGGGTAACGTACTGTCGCATTGTGACAATGACCCTAAACATTATCGAGGTGAACCGACAAACTCAAACACGGCAGTGGGTCATTATCAATGTTGAAGCTGGGGAATTTTCGGCTATGTGAGTTAGCACACAGACGGGTGCCCGTTCGCGTGATTAACTCAGCCCAATTTCGAAGTCAGGCATACGGCGAGAATCAGCGGAGCCCTTATGCCTCGGAGATAAGACTGCTTATCTCTATTTAATTCAACATTGATAATGACCCATTGCTCACGGCTTTTCGGCCAACTGGCGTTTCAGTGAAGGAGAGAAAAAATGAGAAAGATTGCGTTCATGACTTGCGCGTGCTTAATTCTGACGGCTTTCGGCGTGCAAGCGGCTTCGGCGCAGCTCCCGATCAAGATTCCCGACATCCCGCGGATTAAAAAACCGAAGGTTGAAGCGCCGCGTTCCGGGGCCGGCAACGATGATGCGACGGTGGAGGACCAGCAGCCCAACCCTCAAGCGCCGCCCGATTACAACGCTAATCTGAACGTGAATGACCTGGCGGTTGCCGTTAGTCGCTCTGAATCGCTTAACGCTGTCCGCATCGTTGCCAAGTCCGGCAACAAGTACAAGGCCACCGGCATGGAGCACCCGAACCACACCTATTGGTACAACGCCAATTCCGTGTATCCGTTTTTCGACAGGTGGGTATTCGCCGAAATCAGTAATGACAGTACGAAGGCGAGGTACCTCGAGCCCTATCTCGAGTGCTACGCCAAAAAGCACAATCTGGAGCTGAACAAAGTAACCGGTAACGCCTTCCACCCTCCTCGCTACAATAACCCGAAGGAGATGAAACAGAATTTGCAGGCCGAACTGCCGAAGCTGGCGGAACTTGCCGGTCTCCTGAAAAGCAAACTTCAGGCACGCCCCAACACCTTTTTGAATTACCGCGATAATCCGGCCATCTGGGAAGAGATCACAGCCAACAGCGAGCAATACCTGCAATGCGCCGTCGGCGAAAAGGAATCGCTGCGGGTCTCGGAAAGCCTCTGGCTGCGCGCCCATCTGGAAGACATCGCCAAAACGCAGAAGCGCGCGGATGAAGCGGGCAACATGGCTATTTCTACGCACCACAACTACCTGCTGTACGCCGTGTCGCCACGTGCGCGTGAGAAATGGATGAAGGATGCGAACGCATTGGAGTTCAAGCCGAATCTCGATCCCGTGCTCGATGCGCTGGCCGCCTCCGCCGCGAAGGGTTTGCCGGCTTACAAGCCGAATGCCGCCGCCTTCCAATTCCGCGATTCGGTCGCCGAAAAACTGTTGATGAACTATTTCAAGAATCCCGCGACGGTCAAGGTGCACCGCATCGGCCTCAACGCGGCGGGCTGGCAGATTCAGAAAGATAACTACAATCTGCTGCCGAGTTACCGCTACAAAACCGCTTACGCCTACGTCCGCGATTCGAGCGACGATCATCCGTACTGCCGCGTAATTGGGGCGACCATTAAACAGGACTACGCGGGCGGCGGAACATACAGCACCGAGACGTATCGTTCGAGCGCGTCGGACGATCTGTTCGGTTGTCCATAAGCGAACTCTCTTGCGGCGGGGCGGATTGCGGCCCGCTGCTAAGCAAAACTTTGCGAGGTCTTAACCTATATGCGAATGGTGCTACGGATGTTAGGAATCTTGCTTCTAATCGGCGGTGGCATCAGCGCCGCTTACAATTCAATCATCCTTTTTGAAGGAGAGCCACGTAAAAAAGGCTTACGTAGCCGCGCATAATAAAGCTAAAGCGTTGGAGCAAGAAGTCCAGAAAAGTGGTGCCAGTGCAGAAAGCGCCAGCAAAAATGAGCTCGTAAAAAAAATATGAACAAGCGTTAAAGGACGAGCAGATGTTCGCTGGCGCTATGAAAGAAGACGAGGAAAAAGTCGGGCGGAGTAAGCTCTTAACAGTTGGCAGCGTTGTGATAGCTGGCGTTGGATTGTTGCTGGTAATTCTCAGTTTTATGGGACGCGGCAAAAAGGCGGAGGTGGCTTGACCTTAGTTTTTTAAGTCAAAGCTACATTTGAAAGCGCGACGATAATCATGTCGATTTACATCATCAGAAATAATCAACAAACGGGACCGTTTGAAGAACACGCCGTCTTGGCGCGGTTGCGAAACGGGCAGCTCTCAGGTGAAGACCTGGCTTGTCGCACTGGCGAAAGCAACTGGCAGCCGCTCAAGACATTGTTTCCAATGACGAATAACGCTCAGCCGGTTCAAGCAGTGGCACAAGGCCGGGTTGATACGCCTACAGGAAATGTGTCGCCTCAGAGCAAAAAGGGCGGCGGCGCGAAGATTCTACTGTTCGTGTTGCTCGGCATCGGCGGTGTGCTGCTCTTCGGAGTTATCGGCGTTGTTGTGTTGATACGTTCCTCTGTCGGCAACAAAACCGATTCCAAAGGCTCATCGAGAAACTCCTCCACCCCCAATTCAAACAGTTCTACCTCTAACGAGCCGCGATTTAAGGCGATGCAGGACAAAGCCGCCGAACTCGTCAAACTCTCGCCGCCCGTTAATCTAAATCAAAATGCAATCATTAAGGGGAAGGTAGCCATCGTTGAAAATGGCTTATCGGGTAGAGCGGAGGCGAAAGGTTTCGACCCCTATAAAAAGGAATTCAATCAGCTTGACCTTCACGATTACGGCTTGACCGAGCACAGAATGGCCGCGAAGCCGGACGAGATCGACACGCTAATCCAGATTCTTTGCGAGAAAGGGAAAAGCGTGGCTTTCTACAGGAGCGGCAATTCAGTCACAGAGGCCTTCGCAAATGTCTGTAAGGTCTCAATCATTGACTACCGTCAGCCCGTCGTGATCGCCCAAAAGACGTTTACCAACGACAAGCCGGAGAAAGAGATCAGAACCTACTCCAATAGAGAATATGTATTGGGTGCCCCTCGCGAAATCAAAGAATATGCGAAGAGTTTCCCGCTCGAAAAACTCTCCGCTTCGTCAACAGAACCAAACGTAGCGCGAAGCGGTTTGCCTAAATTCAAGGCTTTCATGGACACTGCGCCGGAACTGGGGAGAGTATTATTGCCGGTCAACCTGAGCGCAAGCCCGACCATCAGGGGCAAAGTTGCAGTGGTCGAGATTGATGGGGGGCAGTTTGAGCTGAAAGGTTTCGATTACAAAGGCGAGGATTACTCGACATACGGGACGTTCGGCATATCGAAAGAGAAACTCGCTACCAGGACCGATGAAATTGACACGCTCATCAAAGTCATTTGCAACAAAGGCGACCGCATCGGTTCGATCAAAGGTGTTGCGGTGTACGCCAACAAATGCCAGGTCTCGCTCGTTGATTTCAAAGCGTCAACCGTCGTTGCCCAAAAGACATTTGAGAATAGGCAGTGGGACAAAGAAGACGAAGACTTTGACTCGGAGCTTTATAGAAACGGGTACGTCGTGCTTAGTCCCTCTCAGGAAATCGAAAATTACATCAAGACGCTTCCCACCTCGTAAAGTTACTCAATGACAAGCCATAATGGTTAACTCTTTGCCCTGGGGCGATGCGGCGACCGCGAAAGCGCAACGATCCAAAAACACCAATTGACGGATTCGCTGAACAATACTCAAGAGTTGTCGCGATCATTTCGTGGAGTCCGTAATCAGCACTGCATCGCGAAGCGCAATTCCGCGCGTGCATGCCAAGGTCTTGCCGTCAGGCGACCAGGCAAAGCCACTCATCAAACTATCTTTGAAGTCGGTGACCTGTTTAGCGGGTCCGCCCTCCAGTGCCTGGCTTCAAATATTGGTTACATTGTGGTTGGTAGCGAGGTAGTGAATCGATTTTCCATGCGGCGACCACTGGGCTATGGCTTGAATTCTGATAGATTCCTGAATCGGGAAAGTCTTAATCGGGTCGCCGCCTTCAAACCAATCGCGATATGGTTTATCGGCGCGAACGGATCATGGGATACAGGTACGCCACGAACTTGCCATCAGGCGAAACGAGCGGGTTTATTGATACTGTCGGCGTTAGCTCGCGGGCGTCGCGCGACTCCGAATCCGTTGCGCACTCCTGCGAATCTGAACCCGCCGCCCACTTCAGAGAACACTGGATTGATCGCGGCGCGGCTGAACAGTTGCTCGACCCCGCTCGCCGTCCGTCCTCTTCCGATTACTCCCCTCCCGATTTCTTTGAAATAGACACGCAAGATTGTCCGGCAGAGTGCTTTCGGCTTCTGGCGCGGGACAATCCCGACATGCCCGATACGGTGGATCAAGACCGCGCGGTGGCGCGAAAGTTAGAAGCTGGATTAGCGCATCGCTACCTCGCCGTCTATCGGACGTTGACATACTCGCCTCCTCGAGTGATGTCGTCCGAAGATCATCGTATTTCAGGGCAACCGAACGATGGCCGCTCAAGATTCTCGCCGGGACACGGTGAGCTGGAAGTGTTCGTATTCGATCTTCAATCTAACGAGATGGTGGCTTCATTCCGCACTGCTCATACTTCGTCCTCCCAAACGGTCGCTAATCTTGCAACGCTTGAATCCGAGATGCGCGCGGGCGCGCGCGAGGGCATCCTCGCCGGTTTAAGACGAAGGACCGGATGAACCTTCAATCCGAATGATTTGTGCAAAGCCATGCGAGAAAGAGCCCTATAGTGACGGTGAACTTCACTCTTCAGTAAAGGAGACATATCTCCTATGACATCCGTAAAGAAACTTCTAATCGCCGGCGCCGTCGTCCTCGTCGCGAGACGTCCTTCTAACGCAGATCGAACTTGAGTTTATCGAGCACGTTGTAATCTGGCGGATGTTTATGTAAGCACGCGCGAGCAATTGAAAGGCAACGAAAGATAAACCTAAGAAGCAAACAAGATGGCGGTATCCACCAGGGGGACGCTGAAGATAGCTGACAGGTGGGGTCTCACTCAAATGCGGGTCGCGCAAAAACCCTCGTGGCCCACAAGCCCGGCTAAAACTCCCGCGTGGGCCTACGGTGCCTTTATCAAATTCCGAGATGACAGTGTAAAGGGAGCTTGTCTAGAAAGTTCCCCTTACTTATTACTGAAAAGCTGTAACAGGGAGGATCATGTTTCGCGATGGTGGAATGTTGCAACTTCTTTAGAATATTGTCGTCCCGTACGGGAGTCGAACCCGTGTCGCCGCCGTGAAAGAGAAGCGATTTGTTGTAATTCAATGGAACTCCGCGGCATGGATAGCACTTTACCGCACTTAGCGGACTCACGGGACCGCTTATTGGACGCTTAATGGACGCGCGATGCCGTTTACAATGCACCCGCTGCTTTCCGTTACCGGGCAACGGATTTTAAGCCCTACGCAGGCATCTTACTGACCTCACGAAACGAGATGAACCAATATTTACCGGACTTGCAGCGCTTCGTCCGGCTAGGTCTTGCGACAAAATGTCGTCATCTTAACCTCATTCGCCGTTGCTGTCTCATTGCCTACCGCGTTTGAGCCTTGGCCAATTCGTAATTACCATCCCAAGTGGCCTCGATCTCCGTCTCCGACTTCATCGCCGTCTTAAAATTGCCGCTGCCGATGACGCCGCGGAACTCGCCATCGCCGCCGGCGATTGTCCAAGTACCCTCGACGGTCATCCCACCGCCGGTAACTTTGCCTTCGAATGTTCCCCATTCGCTACCCTTATCACCGTGGACATTATTGTAGTACCCGCGCTGCGAGCCCTTGCCATCGAGCAAATCCGTAATGGCCCAGTAGGTAATAATCGCATCGTTCCACAGGGGATCGTCTGATTTCTGTGTGCCGGTAACTTCGCCGATGCTAAGCTCGTGGTTGGCTTGGTCGGTAAGTGGCATTGCCGAGTGCTTTGTGATTCTTCCGGAAAAAGATCCTGATATTGAAGGCATGAAGATTCTCCCTTTCCTTACTTTGGCAGGTGTTATTTGCGGAATTGCATGCGCATTGTGTCGCTCTGGTTCCGTATCTGTCAACGAACGAAACGTCCCAATTCAATTTCCGATTTTCGATTGTCAAAACATCTTGCTGAAATCGCCTCAAGCTGACCGCGAGTTAGCTCCCTTCACAAAAAAAGGCCTGGCTTGATGCCAGGCCCTTTCCTTCGTGATCGTTCACCACGCGAATCTTTCCTCGTGGGAAAGTTTTAGGCTGCTTAGTTAGGTAGCTTCGCTAGCTCAACGCTCCTGGCGATCGCTCGCGAGCGCACCAACGAGTAGCCGGTATCATCGAGCTGGTTCCAAGTGATCAGCTTCTGGTAAAGCGCTGCCGCAGGCTTGACATTTCCAGCCGCCTCTTGCGCGACTGCCTGGTAATACCAGATGTATGGATCATTGGGGTCTGCCTTGGCGAAATACTCTAGTGCTTTGACGTAGTTCTTTTGTCCAAGCTCGAGGAATCCGGCCGTCTCGTTGTAGGCTCTGACCTGATTCGGGTTCTTCCGCGACGAAAGGTATTGGGTAATCTCTTCTAATTGAGTCTTCGCCTGGTCGAACTCCAGCCGGGCGATCAAGAGTCGGGCGTGATTCTGCATCTTCCCGAAGCGTCTATTTTCCCTGACCGCCGACGATACTGAAGAGTCGTCTCTGAGTTGGTCTGCCTTCTCGAACTGTTTGGCAGCCTCTTCCAACTTGCCTGCCTCGGCAAGGATGTATCCGGCGGTGGTGTGGATGCCGATGAGCGCAGTGCTGTCGTCAGCTTTTTCTGCCATCGCGCGTCGCTGCTCGTTCACCTCCAGAGCCTTGTCCATATTGCCTTCCATCACATAAGAGTTCATCGCAGACAGCAGGGCCAGGTCCCTCAACCCGTCGTCCGACGCTTTGTCGAACATGTGCTGGTAGGATTCACGGGCCTTAACGTATTCACGTTGGTAGACGTAGTTGTTACCAATTCCCCGGTATGAGTTTATGAACGTCGGGTCAATCTCCAAAGCTCGGTTGTATTGCTTGATGGACTCAGCAAATTTGCCCGTCTTCATTAACAGTTCGGCGTACGAATCGTATGGATTGGGATTTTTCGGGATGAGCTTGATGTAGGTCTGGAAGGCCCGCTCCGAATCCGCAAACCTGCCCAGACTAAGGTTGGAGTAGCCGATGTTGTTGTAGGCCGGCGCGTATTTCTTATCCAGCTTCACGGCTTCCGTGAAGTGGTGCAGAGCAGTAGTGTCGTCGCCGATGGAACGGTAGTAAAAACCCATCTGCGAGTGCGCACGCTTGTCAGCTGGATGAAGCTTCAGCAGTTGTTCGAGGTGCATTTTCCGCCCGGCCGGATTGCCGTCAACCTGATCCTTGGCAGCTAGAATCCACTCTCTCTCTCCTGGCGAAACCTTTTCAGTGAGGCTGGCAGCCTTTTCAACGTTTTTCCTGAACTCTTGATTAGTTCTTCCGGCGAATAAATACGCGAGAGCAAAGTTGGGATCTTTCTGGATTGCCTGGTCGAACAGGGTGCCAGCGTCTTGGAGATTCTCAGACTTTTCACGACCCTGGATGAAGAGCGCGAGCGCTTCCTTCGAAGTCGTGAGCGGCATCTCCTTCTGCTGCGCAAAGAGGGCAGCAGGCGCAATGAAAAGCATTAAAAGGACCGTCAGTCCGGCGGATCGTATCTTGAAGCGGGTATAGCTGGGCGACATTCTTTAGCTCCTTTGGTGATTGAGCTAAGACTTCAGATTAGCTGGCTGATTCCAGAGAAACTGGGAAGGGAGTGAGCTCAGTTCTCGATTCGTCGCGGACTATATCATGCGCGCGGAGAACTACCTAACTTGCAAACTCGGAACGGCGATCGATCACGCTTCCTGAAAAAGAAGTTACCAGCGCTCTCAAAGACAATCACGAGCTCTAAAGGAAGTTAAAAGGAGCGTCCCCGGCACTCACTCCAGGAACGCCCCGATTGGGCTGAGTTACTGCCTCGCCGTCGGTCACTAAAGCGGTCTTATATTCATTGACTAAACACAGATTCTCTCTTGATTCGACCCTCTAAGGAGTCTTAGGTGCCAGAACAACCTCCCGGGCTAACCGATCACCCATTACTTCACAAATCTCCAGGCGATCGCGATAACCTTGTCTCTGCTTCTCGTCGTCACCTACAACCTTCTGAACGATGTCATCAGCTTTATCTTCGTTAGCCTCCATCGTGGCGAGGTTCTTGTACTCGGTCATCAGCATCACGTTCCAATCGCCGGGGGTATGACCCTCAGTTGTTATGACCTTGTAGGAGAGAACTACGCCTTCCTTTCATGGCCTCCTGATTAGCTTTCCACGGACCGGCGAGATAGTTCAGGTAGGCCGTTTCCATTCCCGGCTTCATCCTGATAAAGGCAATGTTCCACACCGAACCATTGTGATAGGGTCGCTTCACCTGAGCGAACGCCGACACAGCTACGATCAAGACTAAAAGTACGAGTGAACCAACAAACGTTTGTCTGGTTTTCATGGGACTCCTTTAGGGGGGAAAGGGTTCGGGACCGTCGGCCAATTCCGAGTGGCGGCTATCCTCTGGATCGCCAGCTCTCGCGTTCTGGCTAATCATCATGTACACGTTTTTCACCGCTGTGACGGTGCGCGAAAACAAGCCCTCAATTGAATTAGGCTTGAACGGCGCCTGGCTGATCGCCGTCGTTGCAACACAATCGATCTCGGTGTTGGGAACGCTTTTGGTGGAACGGTGGAGTGCTTACCGCGAGCCATTGCTGTTCTTCACTCTGAGCATGTTTCTGATCGGATGCATGCTCTATCTTTTGCTGATCACACTCATCTTCTATCGCTTCACGTTTGTTAACGTTACTACCGCGACGCTGACTCCGCCTTACTGGATCAACATCGGAGCGGTTGCGATCACCACACTGGCCGGCGCTCGCCTGATTTTAGCCGCACCAGAATGGCGCATGCTCAGCGAGATTCTGGCATTCCTGAAAGGATTCACATTGTTTTTCTGGGCGGCGGGGACTTGGTGGATACCGCTACTATTCATCCTTGGATTCTGGCGGCACGTTTACAAGCGCTTTCCCCTTCGTTATGACCCGCAGTACTGGGGCATGGTCTTCCCGCTGGGGATGTACACCGTCTGCACTTTTCAACTCTCAAAGGCAATTGATTTCCCGCTCATCATAATTCCGCGCTACTTCATCTACCTCGCGTTCGCCGGCTGGCTTGCAGCGGCAGCCGGCTTGATTCACACCTTGTTGTTCAAGAGACGGTTGGCCGAGCCGCGATGACGCGACCATCAGGAAAGCCCTCAACCAACCGGACTCACCACAGCCGACTCTCCGACTAGCTTCAAATGAAGGCCTTCAGTTGTATTCCTGCAGCACAGTAACATTGACCTTAGATTTGACACTCCAGCCTGGAATCTCAAAGTCCTTCCGCTTAAATATCGCGTTCGAAAATGGATGGTCGAATCGATTAACCGAGAGTATCCCAAGATAGGAAGAGGCCACGCGTCGGAGTTACGTCCGTTCAAACAGATTCACAACCTGGTGACTGTAAGTTATTGAAATGATTAGAGCCGTCGTCGCGAGTCGAATCCCGAACTGCCTTCTAAGTTGTTGATACGCTTGCAGAAAAGTTTACGCAACGCAGGTTACCGCCGCACGACTGCGGTAACATGGAGCCGCTCTAACCAGGAAAGTGTAAGGTTCTACGAGGGATAGATTCGCACTGTGGCCACAACCATTTACAGAAACGTCCATTAAGAAACGTTTCATTTGCTTGATGTCAGTTGAGATCGCGAAAATGCTGAGGTATTTGGCGTCCCGTACGGGAGTCGAACCCGTGTCGCCGCCGTGAAAGGGCGGTGTCCTAGGCCACTAGACGAACGGGACGCACGTGTGGTGGGGGTCTTCAATTAGCAAACCGCTTAAGCTAACGTACAAGGTGATTCGTGTCAAACGGGTTAAGCGGAAGATAGTAGCGTAATATTACCCCACTATCAGGCGGAAGGTGGTTAGGCGGAAAGGGAGTGTTTAATTTGTCGGGGTGGCCCCTCAAGGCCGTCCGCAGTGCAAAGACTGTCTCGCAGTTAAGGGCGGCCACGGAAATTGCCAATGGCCCCTATTACGCATCACTGCGGGTGAAAAGACTGTCTCGGCGGTTAAGTGGCGGCCACGGAGGGCCACCCCTACTAATTAAGAGACGACTGGCGGCGAGGTAGGCCGGGCCAAAGATCTTGAAGCCACACTTACCTGGAGTCAGCGGCATAGACGCGCAAATTCCTGATCTGAACAGTGGACGGGGCAGCTTTGTCGGAGGTGATGAACAGACCGAAGCCGCCGCTGGTAAGGACATTTGCATCAGTGAAATCAAAGGCGGGTTGATCATCCACAAATAAACGAAACTTGTCTCCCAACACTTCCAGCCGTACTCGATGATAATCTGTGGGTGTCTCCGCAACGTTCTGAAGAGTGAACTTCTGCACAACGGGCCACTTTCCATCCTTAAAACAAAATAATGTAGCCATGGGGGAGACAAACCGTAGCCCAACAGCATAATAAGCTGAAAGACCTCCATCCGGAGCGGGCCGGCTGCGGAAGAGTAGACCAGCACTGGACTCGGGAGCGTTCGGATTGCGAATCTCAAACTCCGCTATGAAATCTCGGAACTCCAGATTCCGATACATTACCGGTAAAATACCCCCAAACTTACCGGTCAATTGCGCCACTCCATTTGCTGATTGGAAGGTCATGAGTTGACTACTAAACAGCGGTGCAGCATTACCCGCACTCGTAAAATCATCCTTGAACAATATCGATCGCTCGGCGACGCGCCGGCGCGCCAGGTCGGCAAAATGGCCGTTGGGATATTTCTCTAAATATGATCTGAAGTCTTTCGGATCGGAGCTGTTCTTGATTGAATCCCAATACGCCAACTCGAAGGCCGCCGGATCGGTTCTGGGCTGTGGGGGCTGATTATCAATTGTCGTACCGCCCGGAGATGTAACCGCAATCACCAACTGATCTGCTCGATAGCCACCAATCTCAGCAAACGGCTTCTGTTCCTTGCCTGCGCCCAGATCGGCCAACACACGTCTAGGCACACGCTCTTGCACATACTTCAATAATCCCGCGAGTGTCACCTCACCGCGTTCGTTGGCTGCGCCGCCTTTCAGTCCTTCAATCAGCTCCCAGGTAAAGTAGCCCTGCTGCTTTTCCTTGTACTCATATGCCCGCTGTCCCACGGCTGTCGCGTATAGCGTGGCGAAAGCCGTGACTTCACGATTCCGCAGGTCAAAGTTGAATCCCCGCACGTAAGCTGACGTCAGCCGATTGTCTTCGTTGCTACGTCCGACTGGATCGTTCCGGCAAGCGTCGAGCACCAACACCACCTGCCCGACACCGGTCTTGCGAATTCGTTCCTTCATCTGGGTGACGTTGACAGCGGTCTGTTCCAGCAGATCTACATCGTTACTGACTTGGGCGTCGGACGGAAGCAGGAAGGCCTGGCCGCCGCGTTCCATGCCGTGGCCGGCAAACGATACGAACAGGAGTCCGTCGGCACTAACGACAGACGCGAGATTAGAGAGTCGCCTAAGAATGTTACCGCGCGTCGGCTGTCGCTCGGCGGGTTGGTCCGAGGCCAACAGTATGACTTGATCGGACGGGAATCCGGCGTAACGCACAAGGGCATCGGCTATGGCTTTGGCGTCGTTAGACGATCCTCCCAGGGTTGTTATCTGGGTGTCGGCGTATTTATCGACGCCAATAACCAGCGCCCAACGCTTTGGCTTGGTGGGCCACGTTTCGACGGTGTTGAGATGCTGCAATTGCCGCGACTGAGACGACTGGTTATTTGAGGCCGTCCGAGGCTGAGCAAGGACCAGCGGTGCCAATAGCAACACAGCTACTATTGTGGAGAGGAACACCACAGCAAACCACGCTTTCATTGAATAAGGCAGGAATGGATTTCGCATGTTGCGACGGCTGAACTTATAAGCCTATGCACCTTTGCGCTAAGAATACACCCGAGTTGCTCTCCGATCATAGGCCCAGTTGACATTCCTATCTTCTTTGGGCAGCTAAGAGATCATCCACTAAAACACAATGAACTACACGACTTAAGAAAGGCTTTGCCGGTTCGTGTAAGTTTCTGTTTGTGTGATGTTCGTGGTTTCGTGGATCGCCCTTCCTGGACCTAAAGGGATCATCCACTAAAACCCCCGAAATTACACGAACACTGACCACAGACATCCACACTGCTTGAGGGAAACTAAAGAACCGGATGGTTCGTGTTCACTTCGTGTGATTTCGTGGATGGTGTCTTTTGGATCGGATCCAAAGAAATGATCCACTTGCGCGCAAACGCGATATTTTGCCTTCAGGATACACGATAACGCCAGGCATTTCGTATTGACACAGTCAACATTTTTAGAGCCTCTCTATTCCAAACTCAGGCGATTCCGCATCCACCCGGGTCACGTCTAGCGCTCCACCAGAATTTTGATACACCCACAGCTCCACGTAATCACTAGCAGTCAGATCATAGATAGTCGAGATCGATAACATGGTAACAATTCCGCTGAGCGCGAGAGAAGATTGCACGGCAAGCGCCTTGCCTCCGTTAAGTCTGATAAAGATGTACCGATGCCCCGTGGCGTTTGAGGCAAAGCGGACTGTACCGAAAATCGCATATCTGCCCGAAGCCGGGCACGTCAGGCGCGAATTGTTTGTGGAGGGATCGTGGATGCTGTCGGTGTCGTACCTCTCGCTGTCAAACGCTAATTTCGTCTCAGTGTTATTGTTTATGGACTGAGCAGCACTATGAAAAACTCGAGTCCCGACCGCAGACGCGCTTGATAGGTCCACCCAAGCCCCGGCAGCTCGCCCCTGGAAGGTCCCCGTGGTCGTGTTGTAGAAGAGCATCGAGTCAGCAACGCCAGTTAGCGCGTTTCGCTGGGTAGTGGTGCCTTTTCCGATCAATAGCGGCCCTTCTACACCGACGCCTGAGGTCTCATTCTTGGTAGGTAAAACATAATCATAAGCACCAGAAGGCGTGGTCTGAAGATTGTACGTCTGAACAGAGCCCCCTCCTGGCGTGATAGTGGCAGCGATGCGCCCTGAGCCGTTGGGATTTCCCGGATCTATCTCAAGCAACAGATAGTCCGTTGCTCCCGGTGACTGAGAGGGCCAGGTGAACCTGAGGTAATTAGTCCCGTCGAGTGTGCTAGGTGAGTTTTCTAGAAAGGTGAATACGCTTTGCTCGTGTTCCGCCCGGACTCGATTTGCGTTGGCATCCCGAGCTATAAGACGGAAGCGCCTTGAAGTGGAGCCTGGCGTCCCTATTACCTCCACAGTTGGGTTGGGTGGAGTATGCAGGCCGGTGACAGCGATAGCGGTTCCGCCCAAGAAGAGGCTGCGAGAAGGAAAGATGCCAGCTACTACAAGATCGTGATCTGGCAATGACCAGAGAGCACGGGGGGCCGGAGCCTCATTGGCGGCGAACATCGTTTCTCCTCGATCATTCTCCCCCTTTCCTACTCGATAGCTGGCCCCGCCAAATTCCCAGGTCACTTTGTAGCCACTGAACCCGGCTGTTAGCTCATCGACCCTATAAGGCACGCCATTAGAGCGAGCCAGAGCACAGTTTCGGAAAGTAGTGGATCGAGCCTCACCGGATACCAGGTACGGCGAGGCAGGCGACGCCCCACTGCTAAAGGTGAACACGCACCCGTCCAAAGTAACGTCCCAGATGTGGCTGCCGTGTTTGATAATGGCGTTGGCCGCACTGGTCCCAGCCCCTAAATCTCCTCTGAGATCATTGACCCGACAGCTCGCAACATAAACCGGGCCGTGCAATTCGCTGATCAACAGATACTGCTTAATGCTTTCAATATCATCTCCATGAATCGAGATGGCATCCACGCCATAGGCGAGCCACCATGGGTTGTGGACCTCGGAGAAGATGTTGTTGTAGGCCCTGAAACTGCCCACCGCCGCAACTCCGACTGCCAGTAAATGGAAGGTGCAACGTTCCACCACGATAGCTTTGACGTTTCCATGGCCCAGATGCAAACCCCATCCTTGAAGATCAGCAAATGCCGCATCCCCTCCAAAGAAGCGGCATTCGCGCACCGTATGTTGCTCATTGTTTGCAAGGCTGTCATTGAAAAAGCTGATACCTCTGTAATCAGATCGGGTATTTTTAGCGTGAGTCGTTATTCCTTGAAATGTGCAATGCGACGTCAGGTGAGGCGAGCCGCTGCCAGTCTGTGTGACCAGAACGTTAGTTTTGGCTCCTGTTGATACAGTGTCGCCCCAAGCTGCTGCCACCGAAACAAAACTGGCGAAAGTGCAGCCGTATACATTGGAGAGCGTGATCGAGATCCCACCATTGGTCCCGGTGTAATAAAAGGTCGCTCGACCAAGATCCCCCGAACCTGTAAAACTGTCGCTGCCAATGAGAGTCACCTGGAATTTTTCGCTAAGAGTGAGCCCCGTATGACGGTAATTTCCGGTGTTTAAGCGAAGAGTTCTCCCGTGAGGCAAAGCCGCCAAAGCCTTATTGATAGCTGTTGTGTCATCCGCGCCAGAAGTACCATTCCAGTCGCCAACGGCTCCCCACCACTTAAGTTGGTATTCCTGGGTCAATTGGTTCGATGCGAGCCCAATGGTGCCAGCCCCTGCGAAGATCTGGCGTGGTCCCGATATAATCGCACCGTTGATCGTGAGCACAATGCTTGTGTTAACCGAGAACTGTCCGGGCTCTATGAACCAGAGGGTTGCAGTTGAAGGGATGGTGGTGTTGGACGAGATAGTTGCCGCCGCGTCCACCACTACCAGCGTGGGGGTTGCCCCAATGGCTGTGAGGAGATCGGCCAGCGATGCGAAGGCACTGAGGCGAACGAAGCCGCCAGACCCTCCGAAAGCATCCTCGACCTGCTGCTGGAAGTCTTGAAGAGGCTCCTTAATTTCGTTTAGCGGAGCCTCGATCAGATCGAACATTCCGCCCGTAGTAGTTGTGCTCATGGCCTTGTAAACAGCTCCTCGGTCCAGTCACTCGGCGGCCCGTTTAGATATTGTGAGCGCTGTCTTACCCTCACTCTGATGTCATCTGGTAGCGAGCCAAAATCCAGCTCCTGCGCTTCAGATCCATAAGTGTATTCGGGAACCTGCCTGATCCAGCGAATCTTGTTTACGCCAGACTGCACCCCGAGCACGGGGTAGCCCTGACCAACAAACTCCTCAAGAATCAGCAGTCTGTAGTGCACGCTCATATTGGCCCGTCTCGGGCTTATAAATATAGGAGTCGAGCCGGGGCCAAGGTAATTGTGGTAATACTCGACGACGCCATCCGGCCTGATTAGAATTCCATAACGATCTCCTCGGATCATCCTGAAGGAGGGTGCTGCACCAAATGGCTTGATATAGAGCACTTCCTGATTGGCGACACCCACCCTGGCCCAACCAAGTTGAGTGGCAGGACTAAACCCAAACGAGCCCGGGGCCTGATCTAGATAAATCTGAAACGGCAGCCAATAGGGTTCCGGCGGGCACTCAAACTCCACATACAGCCCGCCTGTTACCGCCGCTGTGGGGGCAGACCACACGAACGCTCGCACGGTTTCGAGATCTGAAGAATTGAAGGTAAATTTCACTCCGTGGTCGTCCAAGCTGATCTGCGCAGGGTTAAGCGAACCCGGGGGGCTCAGAATTTCCAGCGGCACAAAGTGACTGTTAGGAGCAAGCAATAAAGGAATGACCACAACAGCCGCTTTGATAGCTGCAAAACTGGTGTCGGCTAGAGTTGTGAGCTGCAAATCGTAGACCTCCTGCAAGGGAAGAGTGACAGTGGGATCGCCTTCCCAATCTAGCAGAAGATCGTCATTTTCCGTATTAAAGTACCCGTTAATTCCCGCCGGCGCGACGCCGGGCGGTGGCCCCTCAATCGTGATGGTGTATTCGGTCGCTGCGGCGAGCCCTTGACTTACGCCTAGCGAGCTTTCCGTGACGATTTTGATCTTATGCAGCCCCGGATCGGCCCCGCGAATCTCAAATGCCGACTCCAGTGTTGAGGGTTCAGGAATTAGAACAAGACTTGTCGGCCGGTATTGACTGTCATTAGGAGCCCAATGCCACACCCGTCCGCGCTGCTGCCCAATAAACGGAGCGAACTCGACACCACCTTGCAGGATCGGCACCCATGTTGTGTTAGCCAGAACAACATGGTCTTCCGTGAGTGTGACGCCAGTGATCAGTGGGGGCGCTGCAAAGGGATTAAGAGGCACTTCCGGCAATGGCCGAGGTAAGGGGGCAGTATCGGTATCCGAGTACCAGGCGCCATAGATTCGGCCACGCAACTGGTAGCCGGCTTTCGTGTCCTCCTGCTCCTCTTTTTCCTCGATCATGAACTCGACGTTCGACCAGTTCGGCACATCGTGCGTGACGTCGACCACATCACCCGGCAAGACATGGTAGGTTTTCGGGGAGCCGAAGATCTCCAGCATCTGATCTGAGTCAATTAGCCGGCGAGCCCAATAGTGACAGCCACGTTCGACCTGCGAGCGATAAGCAGTGCCAAAGTTAATGGTTAAAGCATTATCACCTTCGACCGCCTGCAATGCCGGTCGAGTGACAACCACCGGTTCCGCTTCAGAAAGAAACTCATCATCGAGATCGCGATAAACCCCAATGATCATGTTGGGCTTCTGCCGGCGATCGACCTGCCAGGTGCGGAAAGTATTCGCTCTCGAGAGGTTCAGTTCGAAGACCGAACCCCTGATTTCCGGCGTGAGAAACACCTGCTTCCCGTTCGCATAGTGGAAATCCATGCAGGTGATCTCAGCAATGCGATCCAGCGAGGTTGAGAAATCGAATGGCGGCACAAAGAACGGCATAGCGAGAAAACGCGGGATCTGCCGCAGAAGCGAACCTGTGGCGATATTCGGCGGCGTACCAGTCGAGGCCCCGGAAAGCGTACTAACAAGGAGAAAGTTAGTCGCGCCGTCACTGACTGTAAAGAATTTGTCCTGGCCGTCTTCAGAGGTCCCCACATAAACACGATAACCGGTCGCACCACGCGCCAATTGAGAGGCCCAGGTAACCGTAAATTGCAGGTTCCCGCCACTAATCACCACACTGGCCGTGGTGATGCCATCGCTCGCCCGGTCTTTTGAAGCCGAGGAGACGTCCCCGCCTTTCAGCGTTGCAATTCTCACCCAATAGGTCCCCGGGGCCAGCGAGCCGCCGGCTGAAGCTTCCAAACTTACCTGGTGTGGTGTCAGCGCGCCGTCATCCCAATTGATTGACTCTGCACAGTAATCGCGCCAATCGACCCAGGCCGGATAATTGACCGTAAGAGGAGAGCGCCGCGCCCGATCGCGCAGATCCATCACCACGCGCGCCGGCGAAGCGCTATAGAAATAGTAATCGTATGGATTGGCGCCGCCTGGCAGAGGGTCGCCATTGCTGTCGATCTGCTGGCCAGCCCCGTTGAAGTTGGGGACCTTCAGCGTTTCGAAGATCCCGATCATGCGATCGGGGCGGTCCTCTTCGCCCATTCCATCGGGCAGTTCCGCACTGTAATAAGCAGCTTCCGGATGCGCTTTATCTTCCGGGAAATAAGCATCGGGCGCGTCGGACGGCCCACCCGAATGGAAGTGATAGTTTGAGGAATTTATCTCCTCGCCGCCATAGTAGAGCTTTTTGATGCCCTGCCAGCCCGCGCCACGATAGATATTGGCATTCCGATCGAGCCAGCTCGCCTGGCCAACCGCCTGCTGGATGCGCACCTGCTTTGTCAACCCAACGAATTCAACGCGATGCTTAGTGAGATAGCCCTTCACTGGCACCTCGCCGTAACTGAGCGCCAGCTTGGCATTGCGGTCCTGAAGATCGTTGATTATGCCTGCCATTACACCTGCTGCAACACGAAGCTATAAGAGAGAAATCCAGTGATAGTCCATTGCTCTTTCAATGGTGAATCAATCCAGTAAAGGACCTCGACACTAGTGCCAGGATGGGTGAAATAGACCTGTTTGCCGGGATAGTGCGCATCCCAGAAGGTCTCCAGCTCGAGAAACTCTGCTTTAGGTCGAAGGCGCGTCGTAAAGGTAAAAGTGCGCTTGCGCGGGCCTTTGGTGCGAGTTTCGCGCGTGCCATCGTCCGCCTCAAAGAGCAGCACCTTTTTCTTGTTTTCGACTTCAAAACCCCAACTCGGCACTGCCGGCACAACTCCGGTCACAGTAACAGTGACATGCGTCGCCTCGGCTGATCCGTTTGTCCCGGTCACCGTGTAGTTGCCACCATCATTCGGCGCGTGCCAGGTTGCAGTCGTAGCCGTCACATTAGTGAATGAACCGCCCGAGGCCGACCAGGTGACCGATTGATTAGCAGAAAAGTTCTGCGTCTCTTTGCCCTTTTTCGCGAGTGGGCCTGCTGGTGTGATTACTGGTGCAGCCATAGCTTTAAGGTAGTTGTAGTATTGGCAAATCGTATCCAGGTATCCGCCCGTCACGTTGCCACGGATCAAAGGGATTATGCGGATCAAAAGGACCGCGCGGAATGTCGTTTGGATCCTGAATGCTCTCCACTGGCACGCGGTCATTCCAGGTGAAAACTGAAGCCACGGTGACCCCCACAATGCGAGGGCTATAGATATCGGCCACGAGCTCCAGCGCCGACCCGTTCTCGTCGACGGCGCCAGTGAAAACGTCGCAGGGCAGCTTCTCGTCAAAGAAAGCGTCGCCGGTAGCCTCATCGACGAAGATTGTCCCAAGCTTCGCCGTTGCACCCTCGAGCGCGTTACTCACACTCGTTAATTGCTGGCCGAGCACTTTATCGACGTTCGAAGCCTCGACGATTTGTTGATCAAATTCCGCGGTCAACGACATCTTCAGCCCCTGACTCTCGCGCAGTTTGCCCAGGAATACGTCACTGCCCACCTGTTGCTCAGCAGTTGCAAAGCGCAACGGGGGGCTACCATCACCGAGAGTGATCACCACTGCCGTGTGGTCCTCGCAGTGGCCACTCTCGATCATGGCTTCGATTTCAGGTATCAACTCGCGTGGCATTACAGAGCTCTCCTTTTGAATCCGGAGCGCACATTCTTGATCATCACTTCTCGATTACCCCGAGCCTTCATTCCCACTCGCACGATTCCCTCAGCATCGATATCCACCGAGACCTCTTCAATCACTACGGGCGGCAGTTTGAAAGACGAAGCGTCTTCCCTCGTTCCACTGGCAAAGCCCGGGATTCTCGCTTGTTGAGAGCGCGTCAAAACGCGGCTGCCAGGGGTCGCCACGGTCAGCACTGAATCATGGCCCCGATCGACGCCGGGAACGCGGAACGACTCCATCAGCCCAACGTCGTCAATTCGCTCGCCCGGCCGCACTTTAATTAGTGTCTGCAAGCCGCCGCGGTAGGGCACCAGGCCCGCATCGAGCCCGGTATTAAAGGCTGGAGTCAACCGGCTCGTTACATGTTGCCGGCGCGTCTGCGCTTCCGCAGCCTGCTTGATCTGATCAATCTTAAGATCGAGCCGATAGACATCTTTCAACGCAATGCCGCGGGTCTTCGAATCCTTCAACGCGCTCATTGATTGCACATACTGCTGCCGCACCTGGGCAGCCGCAGCCAACGCCGAAGACCCGTCGAGCCGGTCCGATTTCACTGCCGAAATGATCTGGTCAAGCTGGGCCAGGGAGTCGAGCATTGCCTGGTTGCGGGTCTGTTCATCTCGCCGGCGCGCCGAGTTTTTGCCAATGATCAGAGCTGCAATCAGCAGAGCGCCACCGATCCCGAGCGTGGCAAAACCGAGTGCCGTCAAGCCGGCAAACGAACCGGCCAGTATCGCAGGCAACGCAGAGCCAGCAACGACGCCGATCGCGCCGCCGCCGATCAATCCCAGCGCCTGGCCAAGCCGCGATGGTCCGCCGAGCGACGCACCCAATCCTGCCCCAAGCGTTAATCCCAGGAGCGGCCCGGCTTCAGCCAAACCACTGAACAGGCCGCCGAAGCCACCGCCGCCGCCGCCGCTGGTTTGCGCCCGCGCGGCTTCGGCAATAACCTGCCCAATTGCCCCCTGGCTCGCTGAAGCGCTCGAGAGCGATTCCGGTGGCGTGATGCCACCCCCGCCCAACATCTCGCGCACACCCGGACTCGCAAACGGGTTAATGTTGCCGCCGCCGAGAAACTGCGCGCCACCAGAGCCTCCAGCAAAACCACCCGTCAGGCCAGAGAAACCGGCCGTTGCTCCCTGCGGTTTGAAGATGGATCCAAAGAGATTGCCCAGGAAGCCAGTAATACCACCCCCGCCGCGGCCTCCACCTCCTCCATTGCCGCCGCCGCCAAACAATGTCGGGCCTTGTGTTTTGGTGCCACCGAACATTGCTTGGAAGAAGGGAGTCAGCGCGAGCCGGATGAAGCCGCTCAACAGTTCCTTCACCAGCGAGCCCACTATGCCGAGCTTCGAGGTAGCGCGGTCCAGTCCGCGATCAATCAGGTCAAAGGTCGATTGAATAACCCCGATTTTTGCGTCCGCAATGACCTCAGTCACCGATCGCTGCGACGCCAGGAACTCCATCACTGCGGCGTCTGCTCGTGCCGCGTGATAGACCGTAGCGTCGGCGAGCTCGAGCTGCGCGCGATTCTGCGCTTTGATGGCGTCTTCATCGCGCCGGCGGATGTCGGCAATGCCCTCGAGGAGCGCGAGTTGAATCCGCAGGTGTTGATTGTAGGGGCCGGTCGCAATCTCATCCTTAGTCTGCTGAATGCGCCTTTCAAGGCCCACTTCCTCGCTTTTCGCCAGCAGCAAACGCCGCTGCGCACTCATTTGATCGTCGGCATTCTGAATGCGCAACTTGGTCAAATCGGCCTCGAGGTGCGTCAACTCGATGGTGTTGTTACGGTACTCGTCGAACGCCTCGGCCTGGATATTTCGCAGCCGCAACGCCGCCTCCTTGAGGCGGTTGGCGTAATCCAGTCTCTCCTCCTGGGCTGCGCGGTATTGCTCGTCGACGGTTTGCCGTCGGACTGGATCGAGTCCCGAAAGCTGCGGCTCAGTGACCGGGATCGGCTGCTGCTGGGCGCCTTTGAAAGTTTCGCCTGTCAGCGCGTCGGTAAACGATCCACCCTGCCGCAATAGATTCTTGAAGTACTCGCCTTTGACTTCGCTCGAGGGTAAGTACACGCCGAGCCGCGCCAGCAAGCGTCGCATTAGATCTTCTTCGGCTATACGCACAATCTCTGACAGTTGAGCGTCGGAGATGGCGCCTTCCTGGCGGCCCAGGGCCTTCGAGAGCTCACCAACGTGGATGTGTGGACCTGTGGAGATCAGTTTCCCGGTGCGCCCACTGACCTCGCGGCCGGTTGACGCCCGGAACGGAATGCCCTGTTCACGGAGATAAGCAACAACCGCCTGGCCCTCGCGTGTGCGTGGATCGAGTTGCACGTCCGCTGCGGCTTTGTGATCGTAGCCGAGGCGCGTATGCAGTGGAGTTTGCCCAAACCTGAACGGCAGCGCACGATTGAAAGTGCTGCGGAAGAATTCCTGAAGGCCCTCGATATCTTGCAGGATTTCGCGGCGCCGGCGCTCGACACCATCACCGCCGCCCCTAGAGGCGCCCCCTGATCTGACAGGTGGATTGAGAATATTTCTTACGGCGTCCGCTCGAGCGCGGTTGCCCCGGCCTTCTTCAATCACCCGCCGCAGTTCCGGATCTTCCCTCAGCCGGCGCCGCGCCTCCGCGCGCGCCTGGGCCTCGCTCGTGGTTGCTTTCACGATATCGAGCACAGCCGCGTCGAGCTTCTCGGTGTCGACGGCAAGTAGGCCTTGCAGCTCCTTTTTGACGTTCGCGATTGCCGCTGCCTGCTCGTTGATCTTCGAATTGGTTTCGTTAATACGATCGGCAAGCCTTTGTTGCTCAGGCGTGAGCACCTTGGCGTGAGTGATGTACTGCACCATCTCTTCGCCGGTCAGCTTCCACTCCTTTGCCATATCTGCTAGCAGATTTACCTGGCGCTGGAATTCGGGATTTGCGGTCTCGGCGGCAGCGCCCATCCCCACAATGCGAGCATCGGCCAATTTAATCGCTTCCGCCAGGCTAATGGTGCCGCCTGTATATTTTTCAATCTCCTTTACACCCTGATTGGCCAGTTCTTGCAGCTCGTTTCGATAGGTGATCTGCGCATTGACCAGCTCTCGCCTCTGGGCTTCTTCCTCCGCCGCAGCCGTCGCCGCCGCGACCGCGGCCGCCAATTGAATATCCCGCTCCTTCTCACGCAAAACGATCTGCTCCTTCAGTGAAGCAGATAATGCGTCGACGCGCTCCTTTTCCTCGGTTAGAGCACTAATCCGGGCTCTTTCAACGGGTTCCAAGCGTGCCAGTGCTTGTTCATAGCGAATGCGATTCTCCCGGTTGTTTTCTATTGCGGTCCCCGCAGTATTGAGCCAGATCACATCGTCTTGATTGACTTTAATCAGGTTGGTAATCGTCGTCAGACGCCGCTCGTCTGCCCCGTTTGCTTCCTGCTGCGCTGTTGCATACCGATAAAGCCCATAAGTCACTGCTCCGACAGCAATCACCAGTGCGGCCCATCCGGCTGTAGCCACAAGAGTAGTAGCCGCCGCACCTTGAATCAGGCCGGCCGTTCCAACCATCACCTTACCGAGCAGTTGGACTGAGGCGATTAGGCCACCCATCTTCACAATCGTGGCAGGAATGAGCTGCGTATTCATCAAGGCCAGCGACGCCGCAAAAACCGTGACGGCAACAGTCGCTCCAGTAAAGGCCGCCGGGTAGGCCGCAATAATGATAAGAAGCTCAGACAAGATTGTGATTGCCAGGCTAAATGGCCCCTGGAAGAGCTCGCCGACGGATTGCTTGGCGTCGTCCGCCAACCGCGCCATTGAACCCATCTGCTTGCCGGCCGTGCCCATTGCGGCGTCGTAAGTGCCGGTCACGCGAGTGCCATACTCAATCACGGCATTTAAGACACCCTGTTGCTTTTCGGTTTCGCTGAATGAATCGCGCGCGCGGCCGGTGGTCTCCGCCAGGTTATCGAGGACTTTATCGATCGAGATGAATGCGCCGGCAGAGCGCAGGACATCGATCTGCATCGTCTGGATGCCCTGTTGAAGTAGTTGAAAGGTTTCTGAAGAGTTTTTGCCTGAGACCACGGCCAGATCCTGCGCAACGACGGCAAGCTTCGAGGCTTTCGCTACGTCCAGGTTGGCGGAGATCATCTGCGTGAGGACCTGCCGGGCCTCCTGCTGGCTAATGCCCAGCTTGCGCAACGATTTCTCGTGCGCATCAACCTCAACAGTCGATAACTGGTTCGCCTTCGCGAGCTGGTGAAGCGCAATGCCCAGCGTTTCAGTGCGCGCTGCATAGAGAGTTGTGTCCACGATCCCCGACTTAATGAGTTGAAACATCTCACGCGCGGCCGTAGTGAAGATCTCCGCCGCTATGAAGGCATTGCGCATCCCGCCCTTACTGGCCTTCTCACTCGAGTCGTCGAGCTGCCGGAAGGCGTCGGTCATCTGGTTGACCGCCGCCTCGCCCTGGCCGGCGCCTTGGACCTGAATCACGATTGGAACGAATCGCGCCATCTATCTCACCGTTCCCAAACTCACCAGCATTTCGAACATTGCTTCGATCCGCATTTCATGGGCCGTCTGTCGCGACCTGGCGTATGACTCTTCGGTTTTGTCCCAGATCAGCATCAGTTCCCATTCCTCCGGAGTGAGCAACTTATAAATCGCCCGGCCTGAATCGCGCTCGCACAGCAACCGCTCGACCCGATCAAGCAGTTGCTTCTCTTCCCACGATTCATCACTCTCTTTTGGTTGCGCCAGTTTTGGACATCGCGGGCAAAACTTCGGCTCGGCGGAACTGAGCCACACCTCGCAGTTTTCCTCGCCGGGGCAGCCCGCATCATCATCCACCTGGTAAAGCCTCGCCACGCGTTCGCTGATGAGCGCAGCGAGGCGCGTCAGTTTCCCGTTGACGCTTTCTGTTCGGCGCGGAAATGGCGCAAAGCAAAGGCCATCTTGTGGTGCAAAGGCACGCGGCCCGCATAACCAGTGACTGAGACTTTCACGAGATCGAAGAGTTCGCCCAGACGCTTTGCCTTCGAAGGAATGCGCTGATCGCGCTGGCCAAATTGCGTCCCCTGGACCAATAGCGTCCGAGACATCAAAATCTGAAAGTCCGAGATTTCGCCAGGTGTTGCCGCGCGCAAGGTCGCGCTGGTAGTTACGACCTGGCCATCAAAGAGGCACCGCAGTTTAAGCGTTGAGGTGTCGTCGTCTTCCTCGGGGCATAACTCTTCTCCTGTTGCTAACGGCAGCTCTTCGAATTCGACGGCGAAAAGCAGATTCTGCACCGCGAAGGCTTTGTCTTTATCAGAAACTTTCCCAGCGTAACCCTCAGTTTTTGTGTCGGTGTTATTCCAATATTCAATGGCCGCGGCGTAGCCCTTGCTCGTGATGGCCATCGCGTCCTTTGTGTCGGATTCGCTGGTTTCCGCGTCGGTGATGCGCTGGTCGCGCGTGCGTTCGTAGGCGATCACCTTATCATCTTTGATTGGGCCAAAAATGTGGGTGACGCTGTACATCCGCCCCTTGCGTTCGGTTTGGAATGACATCTTTTGCTCTGCCTCGGCGTCGTAAAGCGTTGCCGGCGTCGGGTTGATCCTCTCCTGCACGGGCGTCTTGGCAGGCGCTTCCTGCTCGTTGCCCTCGCGAATCATGGTTTCTGTTAGTGTTTCTGGTTGCATTTCTCCTCCAAAAATTAAAGCCCGGTCCCCTTTTGAGGTGGGACCGGGCTGCCCTACCCGGTTAACTGACCAGAGGCGACCCCTGGCCCTCACTTGTCGGCGCCGAATTACGCCGTGTAACTGGCCACTTCGTTGATCAATGTGACCTCGAGGTCCTTCGCAGCGACCGTGTCGTATTGCACGTTCGATTCGATCTCCATCGTCACCAGGCCGTTGCGCGTGGTCTTGCCGATGGTCCGGTACGGCGCTTTGTAGGCTTTGATCGTGAGCTGGTGATTGAAGTCGTCATCGATCTCCGGTCCAACGATATCGAAGATGCTCTCGATCGGCGTCTGCGCAGTCAGGGCTGCAAGGAAAGCCGAGTCGCTCAGCAACCGGAGATTGAACCGCATCAAAAACGCCTGGTCAGTAATCAGGCACTCGCTCCGCACCTCGCCACTGTCCGGATCGCCGGTCACCTGGAAGACGCCGGCGCCGGGGATGAAGCCATCTTCCAGCGCGAGTGTGTTGTTGACGCCGAACTCCCAGCTATTCAGCCGTTGCGGGGCAGTGGCCGCGTTGGTGATTACGCTGCCGTCGTCAAGCGTTAGTTTGACCTGCGATTGATAGAAATAATGCAGGTTGGTCAACGCCGCGATGACAATAGTGCTCGGACTAACTTTCTTCCCCGAGCCAACTCCTGAATAGGCGGCGCCGAGACGCTGAGGACCTTCACCGCGTATCAGAAGCGATTGTGTAGCCATCGAAGGAAATAACGCATCGAGCGCCGCGCCCGCCTGCTCGATCACGGTTGCCACCGGCAACTGCGCCGAAACGGTGGGATCCAGCGAAGAGAACACATGCTGGTAAACAGTCGGATTATCACCAACGTTTGGTTGCGTTGTGACAACCTTGCCGAACGCCAACAGCAGAAAGCGGCCGATCTCCTCCGAGCAAATGTCGAATTCGAAGTTGATACTCGCATCGTGATTGACGACCCACTGCTCGGTGGCCTGGCGCTGACCAGTGGCATAATCGCGATTGTCGGCGATGTTCGGCTGCTCGCTCACAAAGTTGTCGCCTTTTGCCTGGACTTGCCGAAAATTCGCGTCGCCGGCCGTGGCCGTCGCATAGTTTGTTTGCGGGATCTTGCTGATCGCAAATTTGCGTTGGAATCTTTGGGTTGGAACTGCCATTTTCTACCTCCGTTACACGGCTTGCGTGCAATGTTTTAGATAAAGTGACCGGTGGCGATCAGCATCTGCCGCTCTTCCTCGCTCGAACAGGAAAAGGGCTCAAACTTCTTTTCGAATTTCCGTCGATACTCGCCCTGGCAAAGATCGAGTGTTGGCGATTTCTGATCCGGGTGGAACTTTACCGAGATCTGTGGTGGCGCTTCGGCCTTTGCTTTCACCGGCACTGGCATCGACGCTGTTTCAACATTCAGTTTTTCCTTCTCTTCCATCACACCCTCCTATTGATTTGCGCCGGTATCATTCACCAGCAACGGCAGATTGCAGATGGCATGCGGTTGCGAGTTGATCGAGTCCCATCCTCTGGGAGCTCGCAATACTCGCGCGTCATTCACACGGCCACCGCAGGTTGGATCGTCAAAGAACAGTTTCGCGACCGCTTTGCTCAGAGCGAGCACCTGCGATCGAGCGGTCTTTCTTTCGGTTCGATCGGCGCCGGTGACCCGCACATACACAACCAGCATTAGATCACCATCGAACTCCTCGACTTCAGTGGCGCCGGCGTTGGGTGAAAGCCACGATTCACAATCGCCAACCATGACACCGGTTCCGCCCTTAATAGATTGAAAAACGTTGTCATGCAGCTCAACGCCATGCAGATCGTCACCGGGCTGCGCAGCTTCAAACGCCTCGGCGAGAAAGTCGAAAATGTGGTCTTCAATCGCTGCGTTCATCAGAACTCTTTCTGTTGATTGGCAAATGCTTCGACCACTCGATCAAAGATGGCAGGCGCTTCAGCCTCTAACCGCTTGGCTGCGCGGACGTCGTAGGGGTTGGGCCGGCGCCCGCGGATAAAGCGCCTCACAACGTATTTCTGGCCACCACTCAATATGTAGCTCTCGCCTGGCTTAACGCTCTGCACCGGCACCAGGAGAGCCTTTCCGCGCTTGGGTCTAATCACTCCCTTTGGGCCAATCACACCGCCAGTCGCATAGATTCCCGTTCCTCGCGCGACGGCTTCGGCGTAATCAAAAGCCGGCCGTGGTCGCAATCGAATCTCTCGAGTAGTTCCACCTGGCAATACCAGGGACGCTGTCTGCGCCTCTCTGCGACCAGTTCGAGCGGCAACGCTTAGCCGGCCCTCTAGTTTGGATTTACTGATCTTGACGTCGCCAGTAACACCCTGTGCGAGGTTGTGGGTGACCTTGGGGACCTCGTCGCGTAACAACTGCTGGCCACGCTCGACTAACCGCACAAGACCAGTGCCGGCCATCTCGCGAAACTCGAAACCGAGGCTCTCGACCTGGCTGATATCGACTTTGATTTCAGTCTTATCCATCAGCAAACTTCCAACTCGATAAATTCAGGACCTGCCGGCGTACCATCGCTCAAGATGTAAGGCCGCGCGAGCTCCTCGGCCATCGAAAAGTATTCCCGACTCAATCGCGCAATCTCATCAGGCGCGTGGTAAGTAATCACCGTGTTACCTTCCACCTTTTCGGTCTTCACCACGCCGCCCGGTCGCAACGCTGTGTTGAGACCGAGAATCGCAAAGTGCATTGCCAGGTGCGCTTCAGCGAGCTCGAGCGCTTCCTGGCGAAGCGGATCTTCCGCCTCTTCCCCGAGCGCGTCTTCATAAGCTTCGTCGCCCACCCAACTGCGCAGCATCCGGCCGGCCGCCGCAAGGTGCCGCCTGATGCGCTCCGGCTTGATATCCGGGTGGATCTCAAAGATTTCGCGGAGACCCTCAACTGTAATTTGCGTGTCAGGCATCTTTGGAGTGCGCCGGCCCGGCGGCGCTTTCGCCCTTTCTTCCTGATCTCGCGGCGAGTCCGGTCTAGGCCTGCCCGGCTGACGTCCTCACCCCGCCCGCCTATTTAAGCGTTGCCGAACTCGCCACAAGATTTACTGCGGGACATAATCAGGGTCCGCCGTAATCACAATCGCCCTCAGCGCGGCCCCTGGTTCTCGCCCCCGGAACGTTAGAACATGCGTGCCCGCTGACAGTGTCAGGAGCCGTGGGTTAACTGTGAGCGGTCCACCAGTGCCGCGACCATTCAGCTTGGTCCATTGCCACTCTTCAGACCACTTGTTTTCTGCCATATCAAAAACATCCTCAGTTCCGCCAACGGAAACATAAAACGAGTCCTGGCTTGCAGTCGGCGCGCGCACCAGCGCCCAGACCGTATAAGTGCTGCTCTCCGCGTGGAAGGTAAACTCCGCGATGCCGGCATCGGCACTCGTCGTCAAAAGAAAGTCATCTTGCAAAACCATCGGCGCGGTCAGAACCGCAGTCTTTGCCTCCAGACGGGTAGTGATCGCCGGTAGCACCGTGACGGAGACGGGCCTTCCCGCCGTGTAGAGATTATTGCCAATCCCCATAACGGCTGTTACGCCGCACTCGCCTGGGACTCGGCCGGTAATCACGGCTTCGGCTTGCAAGCCCGTTAGCTTGGGAATCAGGATCATGCAGGTCGGAAAGGCCTCCTGTACGTCCACAGTCGGGAGCCAGTCCAATCGCTCGCCCGAGACAACAAGCCCGTCGGTGTTGTGGACCGTAGCCTTCACCGTCGCGCTCTCGCCGACGCGCAGTGACAAATGGTCGGGCGCTAGATCGATTGCTACGGACACGATGCGCGGCTGTTCAGGCGTGGGACAAGGGAAGGGTCGGAATTCCACTTGTTCGCCTATTTGCACGCGCACGCAGATATTTTGAGCAGCTACTGTTGCCGCGAGCAGTGCGCAGGTCATAACTGCCAGGATCACTTTTCCCATAGTTGTTCGTACTCCCTAAGAAGCTCGCGAGCTGACTCCAGTTCGGCTCGTAATTTGCGAATCACGCGCTCCTGCTCGTCTGGCGACTTAGTCGTCACTAGGGCGGCCCCCAACGCGTGACGACGATCCGCCTCCTCGATAATCAAATCGTCTACCCACTGCGGACAGGCATCTTTAGATCCTCTCGGTTGTCTGGTAGCGCAACTCATTTCCTTTAATAAAACATTCGAGAATGGGCACTGACATTTGGGGAGCCTACGAGCGATGCTGCGGATGGCCCAAAGTGTGGCCGGCCATCACGGACCAATGGCCAATAGGCTTTCAAGCTAGCAGGCCTCACCAACAGCGGACTGAAGCCTTTGGCCAAACTGGCAATCTCAGGGGCTGATAGAGCAACGGCCCAACTGGCCACCTCGGCCACATCACCGTCAAAGCGAGACTCGGGAGACGAAAAGCGTTGACCAATGTGGAAATTGGCCCCCAGATCGATGGTGGCCCATGAGCCGCCATCGCCAAGGATCGTGCGTGCGGAGCCATTGATGTATAGCTCCTGAATATCCGAGATCCTGTTGTAGACGAAAGCAAAGTGGTTAAAGACGCCGCTGGTCCAAGCGGTGTCAAAGCTGCGGTAGCGACCGCTGATGTACATTTCGATCCGCAGTATTGCAATGAAGGCTGAGCCGCCGGCGTAGTAGAAAGCGTGGCGCGTGGCATCGGTGTCAAAAAAATAACGGTTTTGCACGCCGGTGGAGACGTCGAAGTCAGGAGCAAACCAACCCGCAAAGGTGCCTTCGTCACGGTTGGCCACGGACGCGGAGGCGGCCAGAGCATGATTGGTGCCATCGAGATCAAAGGCCATCACGTTTCTCGAACCTCAACTGCTACCAACTCGGCATCGCCGGTTGCAGTGTCGTTGGTTGTATCGGAAGGCTTGCGCTGAATTTTGAGCCTGAACGCTTCGCCCACCGCAATGGAGTCCATCTGCGCGCCATTGGTAAACGCGATGCTAGCAATGTCAACGTGGCCAGAAGTGCCAGGCACAGCCGCAACGTTCACACCTTGAGCGGATGCGAAGCCATCAGCATCAAGGTCCTGCTGAGCATTCCCAATTCGCTCGATGCTCACTTCCCACCGCACCTTGCCGCTCGTCGCCGAGGTCATCGCGTAATGCACTAACACCGTCAAGCCACCGCCGGCATAAGTCCGGGGCAGCACGAGGCGAAAAACTGCGGTCTCGTCGGTGGTGTCGTCGAAGTCCAGAACCGGATGACTGTTGCGGATATCGAGCGTGGCGTAGTTGCTGGCCGGCGGCTGGTTTTGCAACGGCGAAATCACCAGCAACGTATTGCCGGACCCGCGCAGGGCCACCACACCGGACACGTCGGGCAGCGTTAAAGTGCGAGCGGCGGTTAAACCGCTCGCATCCAACGTTGCCTTGCCCCTGCCAATTTTCAAACTGGTCTTCAGGGTCCCGACCAAATCCAGCCAAAGCTGGCCCATCAGTTCACCTCAAATTAGCTGGGTATGGCGTAGTGCACGATGATGCGTGCGGCGCCCTCGGCTGCTCCACCCGCTGCATACGTGGCGATCAGATCCTGCGTGCTGCCTTCCGGCGCGAGGCCGGGATGCACACGAAACACACTCGCCGCCGCCGCCGTCAGATCCACATCGGTGGCTGCCATAAATTTCGACGTCGTGCCCAAGATACCAATTGAGAGCGAAGGGGTGCCGTCGAATGCTGTGTCAACAATCACCTCGATCGCCGCGACAATCGCATTAGCAGGCAAGGTGAACATCGCAACCGGCGAGGTCGATCCGAATACCAGCGTTGTGCTGTTGAGTTTGTTGCTCGATGCGGTATCGCCCGCATCGGTCCAGCTTGTCACGCCGTTGCCGTCCGTCTTAAGGACCTGGTTGGGCGACCCGTCGTCGACGGGCAGCGTGATTACGACTGCCGCAACCATGCCAGACGCCGGCCGCTGCAACGTGTATTTCCAGTCCGCGCCCGCGCCCGCGGCGTCGGAGTTGATATCCAGCACGTCGCCGGAAATGTTCACCTTGCTAGCGGTGACTTCAGCGTCTGCCGAGTCACCCGCGTTGCGCACGGCAAGGTTGCCGCCCGAATTCTTGAGTCGCACACCTGTAAAGCCTAGCCGAATATAACCCTTCACTGTGCCGACGATGTCTTGCCAAACTGTTGCCATGATTTTTCCCCTAAATTAGTTACTGCTCCATTTCAACGGCTACCAGGCCGTGCCCCTCAGAAGCGCCCACGCCTGGAGTGATAAACAGGAAAATTGGGGTGTCAGCACCAAACGACTTGTTCGGTGAAGAATGAAACACCGAGATTGTTGTAGGGTCATTCTCGCTGGCCGCCAGTAAAGCCTCCGGATCAGCCTGCGAGCCCACCGACAGGGCAGCTCCACTACCGTTAAAACCCGCCTCGATGAAAAGCGAGACTCCTTTAACAAGCTTGCCGGCCAAAGCCGTAAAGAGAGTTGAGGGAGTCGCATCTCCATAGCTGAAAGCGAATTCAAGAACAGGCCCGCCCGGGGGTCCTGCCGGCCCCTCTGGACCAGCGATGCCCTGCTCGCCCTCGTTAACGACGACGACATCTGTCTCTTCAATGATGATCCGAGCGCCCACACGTTAAGCCCTCAGCTTTTCAAACCGCATCACACCCATGAACTGCGGATACTGGTCTCCCTGGCTGTCCTCGAGGTGAAAGCGAAAGTCAGCACCGCGCCATGTAAATCCATTGATCACCTCGTCCGACATGTAAATCATCACTTGCCCCAGAGCCCTTACCGTCGCGCCGATTGAATGCGTTGCCGGTGTAGTGCCGGCAGCGCCGCGTTTGAGCTTTGTCAACCTCGTCGTTAAAGGTCGCGCACCGTATTCGATCGTTTCTGCGCCAACCTGCGCAAAGCCTTTTTTACTAATGAGTGTTGCATCGGCGACGGCCATCTCTAACGCACCAGGTGCGAGCTCAGCGGTGAGCTCGGTTTCCGGCTCGACTATCAACCTTTGACCGGCTGGACCATCCACCTCCAGCGCAAAGGACTCACCCTCCCAGGGACTGACAAAGAGCGTAACCACAGCGCCAGCGAGATCCCACGGCGAGGAGTCATCGACGAGCCTGACCCTGCGTCGGAAGCTCTTGTTGCGCGTAAGCGTGTAGTCATGACGCGGCGTCTGCATCGTTCAAAAAGGAAAGCGCCGCCGGGCCGGCGCACTCCAAAAACGTTAGACCTGGGTGATGTTGTCGTAGATTGGCAGGTAACCGATCAGGACGCCCTCTTCGTCGTGAATCGGGACCCTCTCGATTACGGTGCCGAGCGTGTTACCGGCCGTCGCTTTGTCTGTTTGCAGTTTGCCGGTGAATGTTACGTCGACGAACTGCGACGGCACGGCGAAGTTGCCCTGGCCGTTGAGAAACTCCGTGGCCACGTTTGAAAGTTTCTTCAGAAACCCATGCTTCGACGTCGAAGCATTGTTGGTCGTGTTATCGGCGAGCACGATCTCGGCCTCAGTCACCGTCGCGCCAACGCCCTCCGATTCAACAACCTGTTTCGTCGTAACCCCGAAGTTACTTCGCAACCACCCGCTGAAATCATTCAATCTCGACATTGCTATCTCCTTTGGAGTGCGGCGGCCCGGCGCCGCTTTGACCCGTTACTCCCCCAGGCTATTACTCCCCAGGCTATTACTCCCCAGGTGCACCGGCAGCAGCCTTCTTGTCGGCAGCAGCTTTCTTGTCGGCAGCGGCTTTCTTATCAGCAGCGGACTTCTTGTCGGCAACAGCAGCCTGCTGAGCCGCCTGATCCGAATCAGCCTGGTCATCAAGCTTTCGCGACGTGCGACTGACCTCAATCAGCCTGCCTGCCTTGATCGCCCGCGTGGTCGCCGCTCCAACCTTTGCTTTCGGATCGAGCTTCACCGTTTGATTGCGCACCACTTTCAATCCAGTCTCGGAATCGTAGAAACCCGTGTCCTGGTGTTTAAGCTGATACTCTTTCATCGCTCCTCCTTTTTTAACCTTGCCCCTTGGAAAGCGCCGGCGAACCGGCGCATCCAAAGGAACTCACGCAGAGGCCCCTATCCGCGCGAAACTAATCAGCGTAAGGCGCCATCCAGGACGGGAAGCCAGCCCCAGAAAACGCAACCGACTTATCGAGCACCACGCTGGCATTGCGCTGCAGCTTGGCAAAGCCCGTATAGATGCTGGCGAACGTGCCCGCGATCTGTTTCGACACGATACGCTCGCTCTCGACCATCAGCGGCCAGGCAGTGAGCTGCACCAGCGAGACGCCCGAGTCCTGAAACACGAGCTGATTCGCCGGCACTTTGATCGAAACGTAAAGGTCCTGATCGGTGGGCAGGGGAGTCTTAATGTTTGTTGGCAGAAGCGAACTGCCGAGGTTCTGCTTGTTCTTGACTTCCGGCAAGTCCAGATACTGAACAGCGGTTGTTTCGTTGCCAACGATCGACGTCGAGCGCCGGCCCAACAGCGAAAACCGCACCCAGAGTCGCACGATGTCGAAATAGGTGATCCCGTCGGTAGTGTTGTTCACCCCGACGACAGCCGCGGCCTCTGAACCGTCCGCCTGGTCGCCATCGATGATAGTCTCGACGGCCTTGCCGTTCAGATTTGAGCCGAGAATGCGACCCAAGTCTTCAAAGAAGAGCGCCACCAGATCGAGGTTATTGAACTTCAGCGCCTCGTAGGTGATCTTGATACCCTTGGCTTTCTTTTCGATCTTGACGGTCTTATCACCGTAAGTGACTGTGCCCTCTTCGATCGTGGCTGCCTCTTCGCTGTCCGCCAGTTGCGCATCGCTCAGCTCGAGCTTGGGGATGGTCACAGTGGGCTGCCCAACCATGATTTCCCGCACGACCAGATCAGGATAAAAGACATTCTGGACCACGCCACGCATCACCGGATCCATAAAGAGCTCCGGAGTAATCCAGCGCTTACCGCCATCCTGTTCGCCGGTGACCGCCTGGGAGACAATCGCGCGCCGCAGCATTTCAGCCTGCTCGCGCTGCGCGAGGCCCATGCCCTTCGAAATCCCCTCGCGGATGATCTCAGGGACCAGCCAGCGATTGTCTTCGTCGCCCATCAGCTCTTCGAGCGTTGTAGCGGCCGCATCAATGGCCAGCTCTGAAAAGAGGTGACCGGGGGTGAGTTTGTGCTTTTCAGCGAGATACTGTCGCAGGCTGATGTTGCGCGGCGCGCGGCGAGCGCTGCGCATTGCATCGAGCTCCCGGACAATGCTCTGAACTTTTCCTTTGAGACCATGCGTTGCAGTTGGCATTTTCATTCACCTCTTCGTTAGTAGTCAGTTGTCAGTTGGTCAGTGGTCAGTAGCCAGGAGACGGAAAGCCGATCACTGATTACTGACTGACTGATTACTCTTTTAGAACACCAAAACTTCGACCGTGGCGTTATCGGCGCCACCAAACCAGCAAACACCGAAGAGCAGTTCCGGCGAGTCAGTACCCGGCACGAACTCCGTGACACATTGCAAGCCAGTATCGACGCTACCGATTTTCACGAACTCTCCGGCTGCAATCGCGCCATCGGCCCGGATTTCGATCAGTTCTTTGAATCGCGTTTCGACTGTGCCGGTGCCGTCGATGGCCTTTGCGGGTTTCACCGCGCGGCCTACACAGAAGTCGTCTTCCGTGTCGGCGATATCGACCTCACGGTCATCGACGATCTTCACCAGCGCATTCTTCGCGAGCACCGCGGCAAAAATGGCGCGGACCGCGAGGCCTTCAACTTGTGCTCTGAGTTTCATTGCTTTCTCTCCTTCGTCAGTAGTCAGTTGTCAGTGGGCCGATCTTCAAAGCAGCTAGTGGTCAGCGCGCGGCCCCGCTCTTACTGCTCACTGCTTACCGATTACTGCTTACAAAATTCCGGTATCAACAACGCGGGCTTCCTGCTGATGCACAGCCGGATTTTCCACGCTCGAGCGGCCTTCGACAGTCTGCTTTGTCCCACAGTGCTGGCAGGTGCTATCAAACTTCGCCGCGGCCTTCTCGGCGTACATCTTCGTCAGGCCGGTCAACTGCTTCGCGCTGGCGCCGTTGATCATGTCGCCAATCGCTTCCGGCAGCGTGCCTTCCTTATCGCCCTCGGCGAGTGTGGCCACGCGCAAGCATTCCGCGCGAGCAGCGCCAAGCAGGCTATCCAGTTCGGTGGCGTTTTCGGTGGCTCGGGTCGCGAAACCTTCGGCCGCGCCGATCACGATTGCATCAGGCACGTCGTCGCCTTCATGCGCTTCGAGCCCCAATTTCTTTTTCTGTTCAGCCGATAGTTTCACGGTTTGTTTCTCCTTTATTCGTCCTATCTGTCTTACCGGTCCTATTTCCTCTGGCTCGTCCCTCACACCCAACTCATCCCAATCCTCGTCCTCGCTCCGCAACTGCTTCGCCCGCACATCCGCGCCCTGAAACACCAGCGAGAGCTCCCAATACCCGAGGACCTTCGTAACGATGATCCGAACAATCTGCCCGTCAACCTCTTCACCCAGCAACGAGAAGAAGCGGTGCTGATCGAGCAAATCCGGGTGCGACGCATCCCACTCGAAAAGCACAGTCGCTGAAACCGAATGAATTGCCGGCGGCTTCATCAGGAGGCCGCGAGCGATCTTTGGATTCATCTTCCAATCGATCTTCAGCTCGACGTTGATGCCTGGCGTCCCATCGACCTGATCGCCCTTCTCATCCCAGACCGCCTGGCCTACAACACCCAGCCAGTTCGCCACGCGCCAGTAGACGTGATCGCTGTAGACCGTCTGGCCCTGGAGCATCGGCACCGAAGCTTTCAGGACTCCAGGCCCCGAGAAGTCGAGCCAATAATCAGAAATCATCGCAGCGCTGATGGCGCGAAAGAGCGGATAGATAAAATCGCTGTCCTGCGGGTTGACCTGGTCAAAGGTGAGATCCGGAATTTCGCCACCCGCCTGGAGCGAAGCACGCGACGCCGCCAAGCGCGCCACTTCGGCCAGCACTTCAGGCGTCGGCTGATTGATCGAGTAGGTGGAACCAAACGGTAGCCGCATCCGAACTTTGCCGGTGCGCTTTTCCAGGCTCGTGATTTCGACGTTGTTAATCTTCAGCGACATAGGTCCTATTCGTCCTATCGGTCCTATTCCCCCATCAATCAAACACTCCCTCAACTCTCGTCCGGCAATTCGGGTGATACGGTGGAAACCCTCGGCCTTCGGCCACCAACGAATCTTCAATCACCCCATCGTCGCCCACACGGTCCTTGACATACTCGAGGGGGTCACTCGCAAAAGCCCGGCCCAGCGGACTCTTGTAAAGCTCGAGCGCGTAATCGCCTGGCTCCATCCCCACAAAGCGATCCACCGCCTTTGCCGCCACACTAACCTTGATAAGTTTCTGGTTAAGATGGCGGCAGATCTCCGTAGTCCGCGCATCGAGAATCGCAATGACCCGCGCGAACTTAAACTTTCCCTGGCGCAGTGATTCGATGTGCGCGTAGTTCCGAACGCGCTGGACCGAAGAGGTAATAATCGTCTTAACGACATGGTCATTGAGCCGATCGAGCTTCCCGCCGGCAGCCGCGCGAAAATCATCCAAAGCTTCGCCAGTCTCGCGCCCAAACAAAGCCGCGCCCTTCTCCAGGTACTCTTCACTAAAGAAGTTCTTGAGCTGCGGCCGGCGATTGTCGACAAACGAGGAGAAGTAAAACCCATCGAGCTTGTTGAAGAATTCGAGCGCGCGGACGTCTGGGCCTCCGAAGGACATGCGGACTGGCGGCTTCTCTCCTCCGAAGGGCGAGCGGTCGCGCAATCGATACCAGGAGTAGAGGTCACGCGTTGTGTTCCGCACGACCTGTGTTGCGCGCGCAGACGTAAACGAACCCTCGTAAGCCTTCTGGATCTCGTCGACCATTGCATCGCCAAACTCTGCGGCAGTGAACTCCTCGAAAGAAGCATTAGCCAAGAAGCGACGAATGCGCTCAATCGCAACCACGCGTGCCTCGCGCGCGACTGGCCCCACCACCCGCAAATACTTGTTAATGAATCGATCGAGAATCGCATCAATCTGCTCTTCCGTTAGCCTGCCTAAACTTACGCCGCTTTTTTTTTCAGCCTCACTACGTTGTCAGGATCCGCCGCAACCGGGCCGCTCAACTCGATCCGGGAGGAAACGAACCTATAGCGCTGAGCGTCCCGGTCAAAGCGGCAGGTGGCCGAGACGCGATCGCGCAGGTTAGCCCCCGACAAGCGGCCTGCGCGCAGCTCCTGGGCCACTTCCGGTGAAGCTGTGACCAGCAGCTCCGGATCGAATGCCGAGTCATATCCCAACTCCTGCGCAGCCTGGTCCGGCGAAATGATTCCAGCCCGCGCTTTTTCCAACACCATCGTTTGCCGAGTCTGCTCTGCGCTGGCTTTCTTCACTTCATCCCTGGCTTCGGGTCGATTGAAAGCGAGCGCAAGTCCGTCGATGGGAATACCGGCCAACATCGTATCGAGGCGATAGGTCTGTTCCTGGCGACGCTTCGCCAGTCGCTGGAAGTTGAAGATCTGCGCCAGCAGCACGTTGTAGATAACGTCGGCAAAGGTCTCAGTGGTTGTGTAGTTGCGACCGTGAAATGCGGCCATCGAACCCATACCGCTGAAAGCCCACTCCTCGATGACCTGCATCACCCCTGGAGCTCCTCGCGCATCGCTGACAACATTCGCGTGATCGACTTTTTGATCCCGATAGGTGACAAGCAGGCCTTTATTGAAATTGCCATCGAGTACCTTACGCACCGCGGCTAGATACTTCTGCGCCCGTGATGTGTATTCGTGCTCTGCCTCGTTTACCTTCCGGGAGGGTGCCGCCACTGAAACAGATACGAGACCAAGGATGCCCAGCTTTTTCACAATCCACTTGATATTGTCGAGCGCGTCCTTCTGTGGCCCGGTCAGTATCTCGACGGCCGCTGTAGCTGGTGGCTTCGCATAAGGCGAGTTCTCAATCGTCTGGCTGGCGTAGTAGTGATAAGTGTTTTCGTTTAGCGGAATCAGGCCAAGCGGGCCACGGCCAACGCCGAGCAGCGTGCCTGGTTGCTGATGGGGGACGTAGCGGCCTTCGAGATAGCGAAAGCGGATCTGCTCAACGGGAACGAGCACCACCCGTTCAACGCGCTGGCCCGCGAAGTTAACGACATCTTCACTCGATAAAGCACCGGACCAGGCCGTCTGTGCCAGATAGGCGTTGATCAAGCCATCGACGCCCGCGCCATTTGGATAAAGGCGCGAGGCGGACTCATTCACCCGTTGCAGCGCAGTTTCAGCAATTCGCTCGTTCGCCGCGTCGATTGTGATCTGGTGGCCAGTGTTCCCGAGATTAACGATATTGCTCACTGACTGCGAGAGATCTGGATTGTAGAGCCAGAGATCTTTCAGCGTGCGCAGCATGTCGAGGTTGAACTCCGGCAGCACGCTACCGATTGCCGCGCTACCAAAACCAAAAGCGCCGGCCACCTTCTCGACAGACGAGCGACCTTCATTCGGCAACTCGATTCCATCGACCCGCCGAAACGACGCTAGCCAATTTCTAACTTGAGACCAGATCGACATATGTCCGATAAACTTCAGTTTGTCGTTTAGCCCTACTAGTGACCCCGATAAAACATCCCCAGATGGGCATGAACTTGACCGCTGGCGCGCCTGCTTGGTATATGGCGAGCTATGACACCCCCACGAGTTTCCGGCCCCCCAAAAAAGCGAACGTGCGTTTTCTGTTCAATCGAATTTGAGCCGACCAAGGCATGGCAAAAATTCTGCTCAGAGGGTTGCGGCAGCAAGCATCGAGAAGCCTTCGTTGATCCCCGATTTTCCGCGGTCGTCGAAATCAACGAAGCCGCCACTATCGCAAAACTCAAACCCAGCGCCATCAGATACAAAATCCGCACCGGCCAACTACGCGCTATCAAGAAGTTTGGTCGCATCCTCATTCCCCGCCACGAAACAGAAAAGCTCTCCAGGCAATAGGCCTCACCTCGCATGACCTACTTCGGGCAACACTCCCACAAACCCACCTCGCAAGAACTCAGCACAGCGAATCACGTAATTCGCAATCAACTGCGCCATAAAAAGATCGTCTTCGAATCCCGGTTGCGCTCCGAATGTGCCGTTATCAAACCAAACAACGTTACGTGCCTCTTCAATGAACTGTGGCCCGACTGATAACCACTTTCGACGAATGCTCTCTTCGAGCATCATTGCCGAAACCGGCTTAACTTCTGCCGTCGTCGGGAAGCCTGGCTTAGCCAACTCTTTCGCTTCATCTATGCTCAGCTCTCCCGAATCGACCTTTCGTAACAGCGGCGCGTCGAGGTGCCGGTAAACTCGATCGTCATAGCCATCTTCAATCAGCTTCTGGATCACCGCGATCCCCATGTTGTTTCTCTCAGGCACGATCTCAGCCCCGTTATAAATATCGCTGAGCTCCTCCAACCGATAGGCCAACAAGTCCGGCGCTCGCTTGGTCTTCTCCTCGTGGACTGTTTGACCAGTTGTAATATCGACAATCACGATGCCCGCTGGATTGCCGCTCTCCAGTCCCAGCGAAGGGTCAGCGCCGATGACATAACTGCGACCCACTTTCGGCTGCGACATCTCGCACGGTGATTTGAGGTATTGCATCGAAACCACCGGGCGACCCGATTGCTCGAAGCAGTCCTGGTCATTCTCCGGGTACTCGACCATGAACTGCCTCTCGCCACCGGGCAGCTCTTCGATCTTCGCGCGTCGCCAGGCGAGACATTCGGCCACCTCGTCGCAATTCCACTTCGCGCGCCGGCTAACATACTTCTTAGCCTTCAGGTGCTTCAGAATGAGCAGTGCAACCTTGAATTCCTGAGTTGGCTTACCCTCGTCGTCCTGGAGCCGAAACCGTGCCGCTTCGAACCGCTCTCGATTAGCTGCCCGCTGAGCTTCCGTTGCTTCCGCCGGCAAAATGCGCCAGACGTCCTTGACCTTCTCCCCTGGCTTCACGAGCACCCATTGCCCGCGCGCCTTTCGGAACCGTGCGCCTTCCAAGCGGTAGTCGCGCTTCCACCACCATTCGTAAAAATGCGACTTCCAGCCACCTTTGCCCGACTTCCCCTGCTGGTAGATCGAGAAGGTCCAATCGATACCGAACGGCGTCGACTCGACCATCACGCATCCACCCTTCGCGGCTTCAATCAAAGCTGTGGCTGCTTTGCGTTGGTCACCACGCCAGTGCGGCGGCTCGGTGAGCAGGAGATTTGTGATCGTCTGCCCACGTCCTTTGCTTTCGTGGCCCGGAACCACAGTTGATGTTGTGATCCGGCTGTCCACCGTGCCCCGCAACTGGTCGTCAATCCAGATCCGGTCATCTGAGTAGTAGCGAGTCGCTGGCTTCAGATGATTGGGGAGATTTTCGAACATGATTTTTACATCCATTCGAAACTCGCCTTCCGTATCCGGGTCGTGTGGAACGATGCGCACGCTGCGTCCTGAGTTAACAACCGCGTCGGCCAAATCTTTCGCTTTGATAATTGTCGAAGCGCCACCGCGTCTGAATTTGATCAGCACGTCGCGCCCCGACAACTCTTCAAAGAGATCTGCCTGCAAGTCGTTGAACTTCAGCAGCGTCAGTTTGTTCTCGTCGAATGCGTCCCTGACATAGATGAAGTTTTCAATGAACAGTCGCTGGATTGTTCGATCAGCCCATCGCTTGCGCCACCACGAGAGCGGCGCGTGCGCAATATCGGGTTGCTCCTCATCACCGGCCGCCAGGGCCAGCTTCGTGCGGGCTCGTGTGCCCGCAGCCCGGAGCTTTTCAATCTTCTTTTCGTGACTCAGAGGCCGCGTCGATTGAATCCGCTTCATCACCCTCGCGTCTCCAGGTCATCGCACCTTCCGTTTCGCCGAACTCCTTCTCGGCCCGGTCAACAATCAAGTCTTCTTTGTCCAGTAGCGACCGAGCGATCCGCGGATCGATATCAGTCATCCAATCGACGAATCGCTCATAGAAGGAAACAAACCCACCGAGCGTATCCCGCGCCGCCTCCACTTTGGTCAACGCTTCGATCGAGAGCTTGCTGTAATCGCGGTGCAGGTAGAGAACCTCTTTTCCCACCTGCGTAACGCCTTCCGCTTTGATCTTTATAAAGAGCTTGTCACGAACCTCTTCGACTTCCCTGACCAACTTCTGCGCGTTGTTGAGAGCCGCTGTTGGCTTCTGCGCCAGGTGAAGTTGGAGCGCCTTCTCCCAACCGTACTTTTCAATCCAACCGATCTTCAGAGTCCCTTTTTTCTTACCGCGCCAATCGCGCTCACTCGCCGCCTTGCCCCGCGTGTAGAGATTCGCCTTGCTCCAACCCGGCCAGACTTTTCGCATCTCGCGCTCGATGCGTGCGTGCTGCTGGCCGTTGAATTTCAGATACAGCCGCAAACACTGGTCGATCGCCTCTGCTGAATAATGCGCTCCCATTCATCTATTGGCCCTATTCGTCCTATTGGTCCTATCCGGCGGTCACATCTTCTGCAACTTGCTATATATCGATTGAAAGTGCTCCCTATTCTCACGCCGGTTCTGTTCCACCTGGTGCTCCATCCGCTGCACCGTCTCCTTCAACTCTCCCCGCGTGCAGAAGTTCTCGACCTTGCTTTCGATCTTTTCCAGCCGCTCGCAAATCGGCTCCACTGCCCGTCGCTCAAACTCCGCGAGTTGCGTCGGTGAAATTTTTCTGGCAGCCGAGATCATAAATCCAAGAGCAATGCTGATGATCGCAACAAGGGCTTTGTCCACATACTCATTCACCAGTTGTTCAGGCCCCCCCTCGGCATGATCTATTCAACTTGCTAGTCTAGCGGCCCTCTTGTCGGTTCCGGGTTGCCTCTAAACTCATTACCCGAGCCGGAAGCTCGTCCAGCTTCTTATCAACGTTAACCACCGTCTGGGTCACCGTTTTCAGATCAGCTTTCAATTCCGCAATGTCCCTTTGCACCCGTACTTCCTTGTCATCAGCCCGATTTGAGGCAACGCCTAGCTTGTCAATCAGGTCGGTCTTGGAGACTGCTGTGCAATTACCAGCAGTGACCGATCAATTCGAGCATGGATTTCTTTATTGTCACTCTCAAGAGATTCCCGGAGTCCCCGAACCTCTGACTTGTCAGCCTTATTCGCAACCAGTTTCCAGCCTGCGACTATTCCCGCAACGAGTAATAACCCGGCGATCCCTAAACCCCATCCGGCCCAGTCGGTCAAGCATCCTTCTCCTTTAAAAGCGACGCTCCCGCTTTAGCCTCCGGCAGCCTCTGCGCGAGCAATCAAGTCAAGGATCTTCTGCTCATCAAGATCGTTCTTTTCCCGCGCCAGGGCTATCAGATCCTCGTCTGTATGATCGACGCGCAGCGCCGCGTACGCCCGCAGTGCAATCGGAACTAAGTCGCCACCAACCTCAAGCGCCTTCGTTATCAATAGAAGAATTGCAGCAGTGCCCATTCGTTAACCTCCTGAAAGTGCCACCTCGATGGCAGCTAAAGCCGTATCCAGCGCGGCGACCGTAGCGTCAAACTCTGCTGACCCATCGGGGTTCTTAATGCCAAGAATGCCCGCAGCCTTCAGCTCCTTGATCGCGTCAGATATCTGCCTGACCGTTTGGAATAACACGGCTCGATTCGCCCTATTGTCTTCCTTCATCTCCGCTGCCCGGTCGATCAGAATCCGATTCGCATGATTGACCTTGAGCAACGCCTGGGCGATAGCCTTCGTCTGTGCCGGCGTGATTACCTTTTGCTCAAACAGTGCCGCCGTCGAGTCGATAGCAGCGTCGGTCACGATCTGAATCCGAAACGCCGCTTTTCGTGCCTCGTGGATTTTGTTTTTGTCGCACGCCGCCTGTGTGAACAACAGCGCAGCACACACCAGGAATAAAGTAATTAAGTGATTGCGTCTCATTTCACCTCCAGAAAGATCCCGATGACGGTAATCAGGATCACGAACAACATCCCGATGCCGAACATGAGGACTGAGTAGCTGCGCGCGGTCAGGGTTAATCGTCCTTCTCGGACTGAATCTCTCTCACGGTTGCAACCGCGGTACCCTTTGGCTCGTTTACGGCGATCTTAATCAAGTCATTCACCGTTGCCTCTGGCGAAACCTGCGAGCGCGTAACGAGTGTCAGGACAGCCTCGATTGCGGCCATCGAGGCCACAAGCTGCACGTCCGTCAGATTCAATCCGAACGCCATCGCGGCCAAAAGAATGAGTCGGATCGCTGTGGCAATTGCTACTGGCTCTCTTCCAAACATGCGATGATTCCTTTCGCGGCTACTAGCCTGCTGCTTTGAACTTTCGATGAGCCGCCGCCATCTTCGTGTCGTATCTATTTTTCTTGTACTGTGGTCCGTTATAGGGACCAGCAAATCCAGCCCAATCAAGTCGACGCAACGCGCCCGCAAGTCCCCAGGCCTTAATCACGGAAACGAACGCCTTCAGTTGTTCGCCTTCGCTGACCTTCATCGCGTCAACAAAAGCATCGACCGTCGAAAAGCCGGCAGCGAGGTGATTGAAGCCCATGATCTGGAACTTGCCCCAACTCGCAGACTTCATTGCTGCTTGAGGATCGAGACGAAAAGCCTTACTGAATCGCACATACTGATGCGCGCCTTCGGCGCCATACCCGCCAGGCTTTCGATTAGAGATATCCGGGTGACCAGCAGAGAACCTGCCCCCGGTGAACTCATGGAATTTGTGCCGCTCGAACAGAATCCGGACCCGACCATCGGATAGAAACCCACCACGCGGCGCCTCCACCTCAGAGACAGCCTTGATCGCAGCGACCTCGCATCCGAGCTCCTTCGCCGCCGCTTGAAAATCCGCTTCTGTAAGAGTCTCTTTCATATGTCCGACAAACTTTCAGTTTGTCGTTTTCGCCTTGTCCTTAATTTTGCGAGTGGCGGCTCTGGCAACTCACTCCGGCTCTTTCACCGAAACCTTCACCTTGAAAACCTTTGGCCGTTTGGCTATCTCATTGATCTTCTCTCCCAGGAATTTCTCAGCCTTCTGGACCAGCACCTTCACACAGCCCCAGAACTTTGCATCGCGCTTCGCCGGCGCCGTCGTCTTAAAGAACTCCTGCGGATCGATGCTGCGGTCACCTTCGTCAACGAGGACTTCTGCAATCGCAATCAGCGGCGACGTCTCAGAAGACACAACCACCTGCGAGAGAGCTACGGTCTCTGTCTCTTTATCGATCCCGGACTCGAGTGTTTTGGTGATCTCTTTTTCGAGGAACTTCATGCGCTCCTGGAGCGGCGAAAGTTTTTGCTTAGCCTCTTCCAAAATCGGCGCACACTTTTTCTCGTAGGAGTCTTTTAACGGCTGGATTTCGGCGTCACGCTTAGCGGTAATCCTGGTGGCCTTGACGTTCAGAGCAAACCATTCCGTCAGGGCCAACTCGACTGCTTTTTTGCTGGGCCGCGCCATGACAGCCCGACCTTACGTGAGAGACCGCCAACTCGCGAGGACGGCCTTTTCAATAATTACAACGTTGTCACAATTTTCGATTTTTATGGTATAACGCGAAAGGAGCCAGATCCCCCATGAGCACAATGCAATACGATTTCGGGTTCGCGCCTCGTCCGATACTCCGATTGTGCTTTATTGAAGAGGTCATAAAAAAGCACGGCCTGATCACACCGGCGCCCTCACGTCCAAAGCTCATTGCTTTAATCGAAGAGGGAGAGATGGAGGGCAAGAAAACGGATTTCGGTTACGTGGTCTATGAGGATTCGTTTCGAGATTGGATGCGCAAGATGGCTTCTTGACCATCTTGACCCAAAAATCAATTACCGTGTGGCAGGTTTATCAACTTTAAGAAAATACTTTGTGTGTATCCATGCGTGATAAAGCGTCATGCTGGCAATCTCTTCCACGGGAATTAAAATTCCAAAGTCATCTACGGCGGATAGCAATTGATCACAACGCAGACTGCAATTATTTGACTCCTCTTGCAGGTCAGCCATATCGGCCTCCTTTTGCAGGTCCTTCTGGCGCTCCAACTCCTTTCGAAGCTGCATGGCTGCCATCAGCTTCTCGCGTGCTTCATCTACAAGCGCGGTGCAGTCTTCAGTAATTTCCTCCAGAGCTTGCGAATAATTAGTGGTAAACACCACACGATGGCTCTTTCGATCACGATAGCCACTGGTCGTTGGCAGAATGCCAATCATTGGTCGTGAAGCTCCGGGCGAAGGAGCGCTCAGAACGAACCCTGCATAAACCTTCCCACTTTTCAATGTGAGCATAACCGTCTTACCAGACTTCATTGATTCGTTAGCGAGTTTATCCAGCAGGGTGCCTTCATTCTCAATGAACTTCTCAAACTGTTTTGTTACCTTCCAGATGTAGTTGGCTGGCCATATGGCGACGAGACCCAAAACAAATCCAAGGAATGCAAATCCTAGATAGTTGACACCTTCGATGTGCATGGGCCATCGAGGCAAACAAGGCAGCCAACCGATACAGGGAAGGTAATCCTGTAAATTGATCAGGAAATAAGCTGCGCCGCTAAAAATCAGGCCGTACATTGTGGAGTTGAGCAAGAGATGCTCTTTCTCCCAACGCGCGGCATACCATTTGGTTCTGTTCCAGTGGCGAGTAAACAGATAACCACCAAGGAGTGGAAGGAGGAGAAAGAGGTTTTCGGGCATGTTATTAGGTGGGAGAGGCCCACATCCGAAAACGGAGACGCACTAAAACGCGCACTTTTTTTTAACGATCTGATTTGGTAGTGGTTCCGTTCGTCCTTTCAGACTTTCTTAACAACTCAAAGGCTTCTGCTTGGCGACGAATTTCGGCCTTTCCCGCCTCGCTATTGAGCAGATCCTTCACGTCAACATAGCGTCGGCCGTCTTTACTCGTGCGAACTTCTGCGTAAGTCTTTTTTGCTTTTGCACTAGCGCTCATTTTCGATGTCCCTTTCGCTAAAGGCAATCATTTCTTCCCTCATCGAGCCCTAAACCGCAAATGCTGCCAATCTTCCAGAAAACCCTAAGTCAAGAACGCTCTTGCCACCTTAGATGCGCAGATTCCGTTGGTTAGATGCCATTTTAACATCTCCTCAGAATGCGGGGTCATGCTCGTTTATCACCTAATATCGATCACCCGATAAGCCGTTACGCCGTCCCTCGTGCGATGGGCCATGGTATATGTCGCGTCAGAATAAACCCAGGAAACAACCAATCCGAACTCATCATTGGGCAGGCGAATAATTTCCTTAGCCTTACCTCGCTTCGCCAGAACATCGTCCGCCAGGGTTCCAATCGTTATACCGTAGGGGTCTAAAGATCTGGACGGTGCAGCGCTCAATGGCGGGGAGCTTTCCATGTCGGGGCTCTCCTGTCTACTGGCACCCCAGGCGCAAAGCAATACAACAGCGATTAAAGCGATGCAGCCCCAGCCGGCAATCTTAGTATTTTGGGGGTTTGAGGGTGGCACATATTTCCTCTTCCCAAACACTCGCCCACAGTTTGGGCAATGCTCAGCATTCCACGAAACACGGTGTTTGCAATCCGGGCAATCCTCAAGAGGCATGCTTTACTCTAGCTTAATTTCAGGCTCTTACTTTTCCTTCTCAACAAGTTTCTCCAGCAGCAAAATGATCCGATCATTCTGCTCGATGACTCTTGTGTTTTGGGCCTCGAGCAACAGCATATGCGCAACTAGGACCCCTTCCTCAGTGCTCGATTTAGAGCCAGATGCAAGAGGAACGTCCGCACGATGAGGATGTGAGGAACCATTTTTCTGAGACACCGTTTTCGGTCCTTCTCCAGTAATCAGCCAGTGCAGTGAGGTATTACCTGACTTCGCAATGGCAGTTAGAGTATCTAGCGCGGGGCTCTTTCCTTTTTGCCAATCATAGACAGATTGCTTAGTGAGGCCCAGCTTTCGGGCTATTTCTGGCGCCGTTTGAACCCCTAACGCCTCCTGTATTCGGCTCCATAAGTCATTGGGGTCAGGAGTCACCTTACTTTTTGCTTGACAACGGACAGGCGTCGCCTTACCATGCCTGCCGTTCAGTAGTGAACATCGGAGGCCATAATGCCATTTAGCCCCATTCGCATCAAGTATCTTATTTGGGAAAAGGGTGAAACGCTCACAACTCTCGCCGAGCAATGGCACTGCCGGATGGAAGAATTGTCGATGTGCATTCGACAAGTTCCCGGTCGTGTATACCCCCATCTCAGAGTCAAAATTGCCAATCTGATTGGCCAGCCAGTCGAAAAAGTTTTCGGCGTCCATCCGCTCACTACTGAACTGCAAAGCAAGAAACGCAAACGGCGCGCAGCTTAAAACCAACCCTGTGCGGCGGGGAAGGTTTACTTCGCGCTGTTGTGAGAGCGAACAAGGGGAGAACAGACTTAAAGGAAATATTGCCCCCGGAAAGTGAAACTCGTGCCGCAGTTGTCAAGGTTTTTAAAAGACGAAATTGAGAGTGGCGCTGTGAACGCGTGGAAGATTCTCAAGCAGGCCATCCCTGACGGCCAGTGCAAAGCCGTCGCGTTGCGGATGAAAGTGTCAGCGGACTACGTGCGCCGCTGGCGTCGCGAACCGCTCAGCGATGAAGCCCCACTCGCTACCGGCCAGACCTCTCCGCTCGATCGCGTGTTCGATCTGGTCGACGCAGTCTTTCTGGTGAATCCCGCCGAAGCCATCTTAATTGTTGAAGCCGTCAATGCTCACTTCAAATTGTTGACTGAGGCTCACGGCATCGAGGGATTCAACGGCAGTTCTGAGCAGCGCGCATTGCAATCAGCCGAACTCCTCGACAAGGCCGCTGAGGCGGTCAACTCGCTGAATATCGAGGGCGTAACGAACGAGACGTTGCATCACCTGGTACGGCTGCGCGGCGCCACCGAACGCGCAATCTTCCGAGTAACGAAAGACCTTAATGGCGAAGCTGTGGCGCATCCTGTCCAGGTTGCGTCTGGTTCATCAGCCCAACAGAAAGGAGAAAGCGCAGACCTATGAGCCGGACGCAACCTGGACACGATGCGCCACTCCCGCTGCACGTCTTTCCGGACGAGCTTCCCCCCGCCGATCTCCTCGATTTCCCCGCCGCGAAACTGCATCGCGGCCTCGACTGGATCGCCAATCAAGTGCGCACCACTGACGACGAGCATTGGGCATTCATTCTCGGCAAATACGCCGTGAGGCTGGGCCGCGTAATCGCCTGGAAGGAGCGGAAAATCATCTAATGAGCTCCACTGCCTTGAATAGGTCCAATAAGTCCTATCGGTCCAGTTCGTCCACGGCCAAGACGTATTCCCAGGTCAAGGCCATTTTCGCCGAAGCCAGGAAGCGCGGCCTCGACAATGAAGCCCTACACGACATGGTCGAATCAATCACGCGCCGCACCCGTTCAATCTCTTCTCTCTCCTACGCCGAAGCGCAAAAGGTAATCCAGCGACTAAAAGGCGACGAGTTCAAGCCACTCAGGACGCTGCAATACCACCGGCAGAAAGCCGGCATCAAGCAGTTAGTCCAGGACGCACAGTTAACTCTGATTGCCGAGCTCGCCAGCCAACGCAACTGGTCCGCTGAATCGCTCACCAAATTCTGCCGCCGGCAGTGTAGACACGACCGGCCCCGCACCACTGAAGACGCCAACAAAGTCATTGAAGGCTTGAAGGCGATGAACAAACGCGAAGGCCTTTGGGCCGGCGCTTAGCTCAAACGGGAGGAACCGATGGCACAAGAAAGCTATGAATGTCGCACACCGGAGGGGTCGCTTAACGTGGCGTTTCGCGGCCAGGTACCAAGTGGCTCGATGATCGACGCTGAGTTAAAGGCCAAAGTCAACGAGATTTGTAACAGACTGCGCGACGCTGACTTCAATCTGAGTGGCTCCCGTCACGCCCGAGAAGCCCAAATCCGTCGCCACATCTTTACCACGCTCTGCATCGCCCAGGAGCTCCGCCGCGAACTCGAAATCCGCGAAGGCGAAATCGCGATGCGAACAAGAGGGAGCCTATGGACCGAATAATCCGCTTCATCGAGTGGGCGCTAGCCAAGCTGGAGGGCATGCCATGACTGCTGTTAAAACGCCCTGTCCACACTGCCTGGATTCCGGCATTACTCTCGGCCTCTACGGGCCGGACCAGTGCTTTCAGTGCAGCGCCCACCTTGGCCCAATCTCCAATCGCGTATTCGGCTGCGTTTCGAATCTGCGGCTTAAGGGGGGAGACGTCGACGAGACGCTGTTGAGCCTGGCTCGCCTCTTAGTCCCCGCAACCTCCGCAACCCCATTACCCGGCAGCAGAATCGCCGCGCGTCTCGGCTTCAATCCCCAATCTGATAGTGACGTTCGCAAAGTAAAAGGCCTGGCGAAGCGTCTGCGTGACGAGTGGCGGCTTCCGACTTGTGCCCGGCGCGAGGCGCCTGCCGGTTATTACTTCGCCGCTTCGCCGGATGAATTTCTCTCCTGGATGCGCACAACGCGCGCGCAAGCGATTAGCGAGTTGGCGACGGCCTATCACCTGTTCAGGGCTAATTTCCCCGAGCTCGCCGGCCAACAGACGCTGGAATTCGTCAATGGTGTCTCTGAGGAACTACAGGAGGCGATCAGATGACCGAAGGGGCTTTCTATTGGTCCTATATGTCCTATTTGTCCTATCGCTGTTACTAAACCGAAACCATGAATGAACTCGCACTGGCCAACACCAACGATCCCCAACCCACCCATCAGCGCGCAGACGCACGGCGATCCGCGCACATGGACAGAGGACCAGTGGGCACAGTTTCGAAAATGGGCACATCTCCTCAAGGACTACGGCCCACCGCCGAAGCAAAGAAAATCGCGCCCCGCCGCCGCAAAGAACGCGACAAGAAAGACTACGCAATCGATGCGGTGCTCCGAGCGTTTAAGGTGCTCGAAGCGCTCGAAGGGCGCGGCTTTGAGCCCATCAAAATCATGCGCGTCCAACAGCGCACCGGATTCACCTACAACTTCTGTCTCCGCGCGCTCCGCACACTCGAGCTCGCAGGCTACGCAAAAGAGACCCTCGACGGCTGGATCCTCGGCGCCAAGATCCAGAACTTCGCCACCCGACACCAGGGCGCAACGCTCCTCGAAGCCGGCTCCCGATCCACAGTCTGTGGATCGGAGAACCCATAACCCTAATGTTTTCAACAACCGTCGATCCACAACTGCGGATCGGCCAGGAGTCAATACCCCTAAAATGGCGGATCAACAGGTCAAGCAGCTCCAACCCCTCGATCACGAAGCTGAGCGTCTCGTGAACGCGTCCACACATGCGGCGGAACGGGAATTCTTCCGATTCCTGGGCGCAGTCGGCTTCTCAGAAAAACTAACCAGCGCCCTGGCGGCGCAAAACCTCCACGCACTCGATCATGTGAAGCGGGAAAAGCTCTATCTCGCCGGCGGTTACCAAACCTTCGACGACTTCCTCGATCACGACCCAAACTCCCCGATGAAAGCAGAAACGTTCCGACGACGCTGGAACTTGTTGACCTCAGAAGGGGATGACACTTTCAACTTTCTCAACGCAATGAAAGTGCCATTTGAAACGCGCAAGCTGTTGGCCGGCCAGGTCGAAGTCAAAGACAACGAAATCAGCGTTGGTGGCGTCGGCACACGCCTCGACGATGGGCCACGTATTGTCGAGTTGATCTCGACGCTTCACAAAAAAACCGTCGAACAACAGCGCACCATCGAGCGCAAAGATAAGAAGATCAAGCAGGGTGAAAAGGATTTCGAGAAACTCAAACGCCAACGCGCCACCTCAGATACCAGCCCGCTTGGCCAGGCAATGCTCATGCTCGCCGGCGCCTTCACCAACCTAATCCAAGCGTGCGACGAGGCCTCAAACGAAGAGCGCGAGGCCATTAAGGTTTCGCTATACAGCCTCATTGCGGAGCAAAACCTCCGCGTCAACGATGTTTTCAACCTGCCTCGGCCACCCGAGATGGAGGATCTCGGCATGACGGACCAGGAGGCCCAAGACGCCTTAGGAGAATAGATTTATGCCAACTAGCCCCCGAAAGCTGGAAGAAGAGCTGAAGCGCTGCCCAATCTGCGGGCAGACCGAAGAGGATGTCGAGTTCGGCGTCTGCCGCGCGCGCAAAGACGGCCGCAACCTTTACTGCAAGGCCTGCATTCGCCTGAAGGTTACGGCGAGCCGGCGCGCCTTGAGGGAATACCAGATCGCGCGCAATCGACTGCTGAAAGCCAACAGCGAACCAGCGGCCGAGGTAGCAAATGAGCCGCAGCCACAGGCCCCGCCAACACTGGGTTGGAGAAGTAGAAAGCCGCCAGTGCATGAGCGCGTGCGTGATGCGATTGTGCGCGGAGCGCGGACTTATAACGGGATCATGGCAGTCGTTTGGGACCACCGCACCAGCAAGGACGAGGTAGGCGACGCCATTGCGAAGCTGCTACTCGACACGCGAGAGATCCGCACCGAAATGGTTGGCGAGACGCGCCATTACTTTCTCAGGGAGAAGCCACAGCCGAAGCCGCAACCAGAAAAGCGGCCTGCTGTGAGAGCTGCTCCATTCACCTGGACAGCATTATGCCAACCAATATCGAGATGAGCCGGCGTCCTTTTCCATCTTTCTGCGCCGGCCCTGCGCTGCCGTCCCCCTGGTCTTTACCAGCGATTAAGGCCAGAACGGCAGCACTAATCGGAGACTCGGGATCAGTCGGAAGTCCTGATTCTCCAAAGCTGGCCCTTTCAGCCGAGGGGGGCTCAAAGGGCCAGCAATCTCTTTTATAGGAGAAGTTGAATGAGCACAGTGACACTCGACACCAGCGATCTGACCATAGTAGAGCTCGAGCCCGGCGAGTCGAGCAACGTGAAACGCTACGGCTACCGGCGCGACACCAGCGTTTTGTTCGTCGTTTACAAGGACGGCCAGCGCTACGAATACGGCAAGGTGCCGCCGGACCTCTTCGACGAACTGCGCCAGGCTGATTCAGTCGGCAAGTTTCTACATACCCGAATAAAAGGCTATTTCAACACGAGGAAGATCGAACAATAGGTCCTATCCGTCCTATAGGTCCTTTTCTTTTAACCCTGGAGGAAACCACATGCCAAAAACAGCTTCAATGCGACCACCGCGCACCAGCCCCCAAACCCTGACCAAGGCCCAGCTTGAACTCCAACGGGAGTTCTGTCGGGACTACGGCTTCAACCCTAACCAGATCAGCTTCGACGGCGACGAGCCCATCTTCGATTTCGACGCATTATCGGTCCTGAGCATGCGGCTCTGCGACCTTCCAGACATTCACATCGATCTCTCGCAGGTTAACGCTCAGCTCGGCCTGGCAACGTCAACCGGCCTGGTTGTGCTGCCCGGCGGCAAGACCCGCAAGACCTTCGCCGCGGCGATCGTCCACGAAGAGATGCCCGACGGCAATCCAATTCGCGATATGGGCCAGGCAATCGCCGTCTCGCGCGCCCGCGCACTCCGCATCGTCCTGCGCGCCGTCGGCTTCGATCCCGTCGCTGCTCACAAGGTTTTCAAATCAAGCAACGGCACCCGCAAGCTTGAGTTGCTGCCGATCGACCTGCGCACGCGCGAGCTGGCGGAGATCCACATGCTCGCCCAGGCATTGGATTTCATCGTGGTTAACGGTGGCGGATTCATCAACAAAATCATCTACCAGCGCACGATGACAACCTATTTCCCGGAGCGCACGTCCGCGCGCGACATGACCGAGCAGGAACGCGCGCAATGGCTCAACATTCTGCGAGCTTTTACAAAGGCCAAGCACGTTATCGCCCAGGAAGGCAAAGCCGCAAAAGCGGTGTGAGGGGATCTCCTGATGAAAAACCTCCAGCGCTGGCGCGCGCGACACTCCCGCACGGATGAAGACGCCTGGGGAATGATCGTTGAAGGGACAGAATCTAGCCCTAAATGGATTATTTACCCCACTCGCGAGCTGGATAGCCAGGACGCAGCGCTCATCATGGCTGCCCACAACGCGGCGATTGAAAAACGGACTGAACGAGCTGTTGTCTGTTCGTCAATTACAAACTCTAAGCTCGAGCCGATTGTTGAAATCGTTATAGGGCCAGAGGTTGTGCACCTCGGCATTCGAGAAGTGCGCCAACTTATAACCCATTTACAGGAAGCCACCGAGGCCGCGATGAGCGATGCACTGCTAACACGGTTCATCAGGGACTACGTCTACCGAAACAAGGAGAGTGACGAAACGACTCATGCTATAGGCGCAATGCTCGTAATGTTTCGGGATTTTAGGACAGCTATCGAGGGCGCCGAAGAGGTAAGCCCTCAGTCAACTCAATAAACCAAAAGCGCTCGCCGTCAATTAGCCCTGACGACGAGCGCTCATTTTCACCGAGGATTGGGAACCTCTTATGCCAAAGCATACTCTTGATTTCGACGCAATTCAAGAAGTGCGCGCCTCGCTGGTAGGGCTATCCGGCACACGCGCAAAACAGGAAGCGGCACGTTGGGCAAAGCATCACGGCCTCCACGTCTCTCGCATTTACGAGCTAACGAAAGACCTGCGACCGCCGCGCAAGCCACGAGCCGATAAAGGAAAGCGCCGCGCTGATCTGATGGAGCATCCCGGCATGAAAACCTTCGCTGAATTGGTAGTCACGAACAAACTCGATCCGGACCAGGCGATCGAGATGGCACGCGCCAATGGTCATGACATCCCCGTTGCCCTGGGCACGGCTCGCCGCTATCTACGCGAGCACGGTTTGAACCGCCGGCAGTTGCGCAACGGTGTCCGACCGCATCGCCGCTTCGAGGCTTCTGCCCCTGGCGAGATCTACCAGTTCGACATCTCGGGGGTGAAAGAGCGATGGATCGACGTCAAGACCCGCCGCATTCTCAAGGTCTCCCCGCTGGAGGTTTCAAAGAATCACCCAAATACGAAAGTTAATCGAGTTGCGCTCTGGAAATTCACTCTGGTTGACGACTACTCGCGAAAGAAGTTTGTGCGCTTCATCGCGTGCAGTAAGCCTGACTCAGCGCATGTAATAGATTTCCTGCTCGAGGCTTTCAGGGAGATGGGGATCCCGCTGGTCCTTTACACAGATAATGACGCCATCATTGTTTCACGGCAGATGCGCCGCGCGGCTTCGATTCTCGATCGCGCGTTTGCAGCATCGGGCGGATTCAGACTAGAGCAGCACTTGCCAGGCAATCCCCAGGCAACCGGCAAAGTCGAGGTGGCGCACCAGCTAGTGGAGAAATACGAGCGCTACATCGGCGCAATGGACCGCCCGGCCACCGTCGATGATCTCAATATTTTCACGGTGCGGTTGTGTGAGAAGGTCAACTGGACCGCCCACCGCGCTACAGGCGAAATGCCTGATGTTCGCTTTCGCGCCGGCAACGCGGTGATGCGTGTGCCGCCGGCAGAAACGCTGAATTCGGCCTTCAAGTCGGTGGAATTCGAGCGCGAGATCCGGCCCAGCCTCACAATCAGCTACGAAGGGACGAGCTATCAACTGCCCCGGGGTATCCTCTCCAGCGGCGAGCGCAACCCGTTCGTCGACTGGATCGGCAAAAAGGTACGCATCATCTGGCCCACCGACGCTGATTACTTTGTGTTGATCGGGCTCGATGGTGTGGCCTACGAAATCGATCGCCGCGCAGCACAGCCCGACAAAGCCGGCCAATATCGCGGCACGTCAGAATCTATTGGCCAGCGCGCGACAAAGGCTCTCAGGGCCTCTGCCGACGAAAAACGCGCCCAGCGAAAAGCGGCTGGCGAAGAGATCATCGTCCCTGGCATCCACAAGGATTTCGAGATTCCGGCGTTACGCCCAACACTTTCCGGGGGCTCAAATTCTGAGCTCTCAAATCCCGCAATCTCAGATCAGGCCGCGGCCAACAAGGTAGCAGTCATGCCGCGCAAGAAGATTGCCACCGATCCGGCTCTGCTCGCAGCCCTGGGCAACGACATCGTCCCACCGTCAATGGTCGACGGGCACCTGATTGATTACTGGACCGCTTTGGGCCAACTGATCGAGGAGGGCTCACTCACCTCGATCGAGCCCGACAAAGCCTGGCTGAAAGCACAATTCGGCTCGCGCGAGCAGATCTTGGACACCGAGCTCCGCGCAGCCCTCAGCCGGCGCACCAATGAAACCAGCACACTCGCCGCCATAAGGAGAGCATGATTATGAAATGTGAAATATGCGATGAGCCAGCAGAGGAACTGAGCGGCTGCGACAAATGTGGTCGAATGTTTGGCCCTTGCTGCAACTCCGAACAGTCCGATTATTGCGAGGGGTGCGCGGAATGAGAACTATCGAAGAGCGAGTGGATTCCTTTATTTATACCAGCGTTGACGACTTGCGCAACACGCTGAAGTTAACAACGGCAGACGAATTGGAAAGTCTCTATAGAGCCCGTGACTTAGCAAAACGCGGCCACCAGGTAACAAAGTTCAAACTCCTCGCCGCCGCAATTCGACGCCTGGAAAAAGCTGCCTCCACTTCGTCCACACCGTCCACACCGTCCACAGAAGTCTACGGCTACGGTGTGCTCTGCGCCTTTCGCGGCGCCGACGGCACTGAGGAAATCCGACTATTACGCAGCAAGGGGCCAAGCGAAACAAAGGCACGGCGCGCGCACATCTTCAAACGAGGCTTCGAACGAGTAATCGAGTTGGATCCCTACACGCGCGAGCAATGGCTGCGCACCTTCGGAGAGGGCCGAGTGTAAGATGGCCGACAACTCCAAAATCGAATGGACTGATTTACCAGACACTCAGCAGCGAATCTGCATCACGCCGGAGTTTTGCAAATGCGTTGGTGGGCTTAACGAATGGGACGAGTGTGATTGCCTTGCAACGCCTGATGGCGAGGGCTGCGTAGCCTGCGGCGCTGAAATGCAAGTTATCGACATCGAAACTGGTGAAGGGGTAATGGCGTGATGGCTGACAAAACCAAGATCGAGTGGACCGACGCCACCTGGAACCCGATCCGTGGCTGCTCCGTCGTCTCCGAGGGTTGCCGTAACTGCTACGCAATGGCCGTTGCCGCGCGTTTTTCCGGCGCAGGCCAAGCCTATGAGGGCCTCGCCTATCGCAACGAGTCCGGCGCCCATTGGACCGGCAAGGTGAAGCTCGTAGAAGAGCACCTCAAAGATCCGCTTCGGTGGAAAAAGCCGCGCCGCATCTTCGTCAACTCAATGAGCGACCTCTGTCATGAATCGATCCCCGACGAGTGGATCGATCAAATCTTCGCCGTGATGGCCCTCTCACCTCAACACCAATTCCAGGTCCTCACAAAACGACCCGAGCGGATGCGCGACTACCTGCTGATGGTTCAAAACGACGATAGAGATATGCAGCGTTGGGCTAACGCGGCCTGTGATATCACAAATTCCCCCTGCGCCTGTCTGAATGTTAAAGAGGCGGACTGGCCCCTTCCTTATGTCTGGCTTGGCATCTCCTGTGAAGACCAGAAGACCGCAGACAAACGCATACCAGTGCTAATGGAAACGCCCGCAGCCGTGCGATGGATCTCCGCCGAACCCCTACTTGGCGACATAAGTGCTCGAACGTGGCATTGCGCCTGTGGATGGCAAGGTTCTGAGTCAACGCTGCGGCCTTCGCCCTCCTCGTCCCTAGTATGCCCACAGTGTGGTGCATCTGGCGGCTTGTTATATCGAAACTGGCTCGACAGTGATGATGGCCGTCGACCGGCATTGGATTGGGTTGTCGTCGGAGGTGAAAGCGGCCCTGGTGCGCGGCCCATGCACCCGGATTGGGCTCGCAACTTACGCGACCAGAGTGTTGCTGCTGGCGTTCCTTTTTTCTTTAAGCAGTGGGGTGAATGGCTTAACAGCGGCGAATGTGACGATCCATGCGGGCGATGCGTGATGGCGTTGCGAAGCTGGAATGGGACAGAATTAACCGGCACCGATTGGGAGGCAGGTCATCATTTGGTCGGTGCTATGCAGTTACATCCCGTCGGCAAAAAGAACGCAGGCCGTCTCCTCGACGGAAAGGAGTGGAACCAATACCCATGAAGCGCACATCCACTCGCGACAAACGCGCCTGCTTCTGCCAGGGCCTGGCCCTCTTCGCCAAGCGTTACAAGCTCACCTTTCGAGCTCTCTCCATCGTATGCGGTGGCTCTCAATGTGGAATCAGCATCAGCAGCGCTCGCCGCGTCCTAAAGGGTTGGCGCCGTCTATGGGTCCGCGACGCCGACTATGCGGCCGTAATCGAGCACATCAAATTCTATTTGGCCGGCTTAGGCAAAACCTCACAACAGATCGACCGCGAACTCAAATCAATGTTTTTCATCGAGGAGGTTCAATCAGCAATGATTACCGAAAAGACCCCGCTGCCCTTTGAGACGCAGCAATTCTTCCGGCTCAAATTCGACCCCTTCACTGACCCGCGCAGCGCGAAGGAAGTCTTCACCTGCCGGCCATTGGACCGCATCGCCTCAGCGATCGAAGACGTCGTGCGTTATCAGGGCTTTGTGGCGGTGATTGGTGAGGTTGGCAGCGGAAAGAGCTTGATGAAGCGCCGGCTATGCGAAACGGTCTCTCATGCGCCAAAGTTGCATCTGTTGTGGCCGAAGTTTTTCGACATGGAGCGTGTGCACTCGGGCGCCATCACTAATTATCTGCTCGAACATTTCGAACAGAAGGTTCGCCGCGGATTAGTAGCCAACGCCAACCAGCTCGAGCAATTCCTCGCCGGCATGAGCGAGCAGGGCATCAGCGTCGCGCTCGGCTTCGACGAGTGCCACCATTTAAGCGACCAGACGTTACTCGCGCTCAAGAACTTCTACGAGCTCGGCACCGGTGGTTATGATAAGTACCTCGGCATCGTGCTCTTCGGCCAGCCCCGCTTCAAATCACGGCTCCAGGACTATCGCTTCCGAGAGATTGCCGAACGCCTGCGCATCATCGAAATGCCGACGTTCAAGAGCCACGCCTGGGACTACGTTGCGCACCGAATCAAGTCAGCCGGCGGCGACGCCGAAAAATTATTCGAGCGCCCCGCTGTGACCCGGCTCGCGGACCAGGCAACAACCCCACTCGCACTCGGCAACCTGGTAAACGCCTCCTTGGTAAAGGCGCACCAACTAAACGAGCGCAAAGTCCACAAAGGCATCTTGTCTGCTATGATGATTAGCGAGGAAGGCGAACCCCGCGTGCGAGCCCTCCGCCGCGGCTAAGACTATTGACACAGTCAATAAACGGATGGTGAAATGAGACCCTCCAGTCCCCAAATTCCTGCCGTTATCGTGTATCCTTGATCTCTTTTATCGTGTTCCCCCTCAACTAAACCACATGAAATTACACGAATTAAGAAAAACTCAAACCACTTGGGCGGCCTCTGACGTGGTGCGCCCCGGGTAATCCGGGTAGAATGAGCGCGATTTATCCATCTTCAGCTACAGTTCAGAAAAAGCACGTTTCGCAAGCCGCGCGGAACGCTATTGGCCCGGAAGGGTTCCGCTTGAATCATGGCCTCGCTGCAAGTTGATTACAGCATTTAAAGATTGCAGGCGTTGCTCGTTCTAAGCGTCCTCGCCTGCGCCCCGCCTACGACAACTTGCGAGTCCGTTGAACAGTGCCGTCGCGACGCGAAACTCGCTGCCTCAAACTTGACTCAGGCGCTTATGTATTTTTCCGACAAGGTTCCTATGGCTGAGGGCGAGAAATCTCAAGGTCTATCCATAGAAAACTAACTCGAAGAAGGAAGAGAGAAAGTTATGGGCAAGCCGACAGAAGACGCAGAATATTTTTTCGAAAATGCACGGGTTACGTTAGGTCGTCTCCTTCTAAAAAGCCCGGCTGAAGCCGATGCCACGTACCTGGCGGCCGCTTTGGGTAATATGGCGTGGGGTTTAAAGCACCTTAGTGTTGGGTTGCGGGCCACATACATCGAGTTGCAGGAGGTAAAGCGCCTGCTCCAGCAGCAGAAGCGTTGACGCCGGACAGTTGCGCGGGCGGCAGGCCATCAATACCCCCTCTTAACCTTCGCCTTAGTGGAAAGTAGGCGCGGAGCATTTAACCGTGCGGGTACCACAAGCATCATTGGGACGATTACTCAGGTCCTGAAAGTGAGGCGCGTCAACCTCTGCGCGGTCGATTAAGACTTGAGCACAATGGCTGTACTCGATAGCGCGAAAAGGAAACTCGCCCAAGATTGACGAGGTTATTAGCATGGTCAATGAGCTTCATTGTCGGTCAAGCCCAAAAACACCTTCCGAAACTGGCTTGCCATTCCTAACTCGTATAGAATCCACATTAAGAAATCCAAAGAACTGCGGAGTGCGGGTTTTTAAATCTCCCGAATGAACTCGTCTCTACCATCCGGCATAAAACTGGGCCCATTTGAAATCCGTTCCGAGGGCGGCCACCGAGGGCCGCCCTACAAATGAACCCCTGATAGGTAAATAGCCCATTTCAAAGACTCCCAAAGGCTAAAAACAGACTCCCCTCTTGCTAGAGGTATCTACGATGATTGGTCAACAGCTTTCCAACCGGTATGACATTAAGGCAGAACTAGGTCGCGGCGGCATGGGGATCGTCTATCGAGCTCATGACCCTCTCCTGAATCGCGAGGTCGCTATAAAACTCATTCCCCCGATGTTGCTAAGCCAGGAAACTGAGCAGCGTTTTCAGCGCGAGGCGCAGTTGGTGGCCCAGATGGACCATCCCACCGTCGTTCCAATCTTTGATTTCGGCAAACATGACGGGTCGCTATTCTTCGTGATGCCTGTAGTACAGGGTACAAACCTGCGCTTATTCCAGCGCGAGACCTCACTGACCCTGGGCGAGGTGATCGACATTGGTATTCAGGTTGCCGAAGCCCTCGAGTACAGCCACTCCCGGGGCGTCATCCATCGCGATATCAAACCTGAGAACATCATGGTAGTCCGCGAAGACGTTTCGCGGATCAGGGTGCGCATTATGGATTTTGGTCTGGCTCGGGGCGCCACTGAAAGCAAGATTACAAAGAGCGGCACCATCGCTGGAACACTTTCCTACATGAGTCCCGAACAGGTGGCAGCTCAAGGGGTGGACCATCGCACCGACATTTATTCTCTGGGAACAGTTTTGTTTGAATGCGTGGCTGGTGAACCCCCTTTCTCTGGTGAACTCCAGTCAATTCTTTATCGGATAGTCCACGAGATCCCTCAGACGCCACGCTCCTTCGGCGTCGAGATAAATGAGGATCTGGAAAATATCATTCTCAGTTGTATCGCCAAGGATCCGGGTAAGAGGCCGCAACACGCGGTCGAGATAGCCGACGCTTTGAGGCGTTGCCAAACCAGATTGCACCAGAGCGATCTCGGCAGATCGATCATGTTGACTAAGACCATGATGCTGCCTCGTGTCGCGCCGTCTCCCTTCATTGGCCGAGAGAGCGAACAGGCCGAGTTGCAGCAGCGACTTAATGCGGCAATCAGTGGTGAGTGCCAGTTTATCGTGGTTTCTGGCGAGCCCGGCGTGGGCAAGACCCGACTCCTGGATGAGATCGAGAACCTGGCAAAAGCGCGGAAACTGCTTGTTCTGCATGGGAGATCCATCGAGCAGGATGGCGCATTTCCTTATCAAGGTTTTTGTGAGGCAATTCAGGAATACTTTCGTCAAAGAGATAGTTCGAGCAGTCCCAATCTAATAGCCCTTTCCGATATTGCGCCCGATCTTATATCGCTCTTTCCGATGCTCACCGAGATCAGTGAGATTCGCACGGCAGCAACCGGCGATTCAAAGTTGTCGCAGGTTGGCGGATCGCAGGGCCCCGAAAACCGCACTCAGGTTTTCGAGGTGCTTGCGCGAACACTAATCCGTCTGGCGGCCGGCAATCCACTCATACTGTTTCTTGAAGATCTCCACGCCGCTGAGATATCGATCGAGGCCCTGCAATACATCGTGAGACGACTGGGTCCAACTCCTACACTAATTGTTGGCACCTATCGATCGAGTGAAGTGGATCGCTCTCATCCGCTGCTTCGCATGCTGGACACCTTTCGGGGCGACCGCCGGTTTTCAGCAATAGCGCTCGAGCCATTTTCACCGCCAGAGCATCGACTATTTCTGGAAACACTGATTGGTGGTCCTAAGCTCTCCGATACATTGGTTGAAAAACTCTACGAGGGAACAGAGGGCAACCCGTACTTTACCAAGGAACTGGTTCGCTCTCTGCTGGACTCCGGGGGCATCTCAAAAGACCAGACCGGGGCCTGGAGCCTTGGCGCCACTACTGATCTTTCGACCGGCGACATGCCGGCGACTATTCAGCAGGCTGTCGAGAGGCGTATTGAGCGTTTGCCTGAAGAACTGCGCGAAGTACTTTCAATCGCCTCGGTTATCGGCAAGGCCTTTGATTTCCGCGACCTGGAAGCTTTGGCCGGTTCAAAAGATATTGAAGATTCCATTGACAAGTTGGTGGAAGAAGGCCTTCTCGAAGAAGAACGGGAGTCGCGAGGCGACCGCCTGAACTTCTCGAGCCGTGTGGTTCGCGATGTACTTTATGCCGGACTGTCGCGGCGCAAACGTAGATCGCTTCACCGTAAGTATGCCGAAGAGGTCGAGAAGCGGCATGGCGGCAGACTTCAGCGCGTGTATCCGCAACTGGTTCACCACTTCTCACAGGGGGACGTTCCCGACAAGACTGTTGAATATGGCTTGCTGATGGCGAAGGCTGCGCTCGATGCGTTTAGCAGTGAAGAGGCGGCGCGCGCAGCTCGTACTGTACTCGAGTTTCTGGATGAAGAATGGGAGGGCGATCCTTCCCTCGAGGGAGAGGCACGAATACTGTTGGCCCAGTCGCACCGCATGGCGGGAGATGTTGATGCTGTCTTAAAAGAGGCTGAAGCAGGCGGGAGAATTCTTCAGCGGGAAGGTCACCTTGGACAGGCGGTGAAGGCCCTTCTCTTTGCTGCTGAGACGGCATGGCAGACGCGCAGGGTCGAGGAGACTGCCCGGCTCGTGCCACAGGTTATAGAAGCGGCTCGATCCGCGAATGACAACGAGAGTCTCCGGCATGCTTTGACGCTGGCCTCGACCCTCGCGAACATGCGCGGCGAATATGAAAAGGCAAATGGTTTCCTGGAACAAGCAGCAGCGCTAGCCCCCGGCGCAAAGGAGACTGAACTCCAGGAAGAGATACCGAAGGGGGGCCGCCTGGTAGTAGCACTGGCCACTCCTTTGGGCGAGATTCATCCAGTTAATATGGAACTGGTCGAGGAACAGGAAATCCTCGCCAACGTCTTCGAAACTCTCCTGGCAACTGATGCGGAAGGTAACCTGGTCCCGGCACTCTGTGAGAAGTGGGAAGTCTCAGGCGATGGGACCTCGGTTTTCTTTACACTGAGAGAAAACGCTCGCTTTGCTGATGGCACGCCGTTGACAGCGCAGGCCTTAAAACGTTCGTTCGAACGGAATATTCGGCGGGCCCGCGATCTACCGACAGGTTTCAGGGCAATTCGTGGCGCCGAAGAATTCGCAAAGAACTCGGACGAAGACTTGAGCGCGATTCTGGTCCACTCTGACCACCGATTAGAGATACAACTGACGGAGGCGCTGTCGATCTATCCCGCACTGCTCACGGATTACAAAACCGGTATTACGCTGGACACTGAAGAGGGAAGGAACGGGTCGATCCCGACCGGTACAGGGGCATTTCGCATTGCCTCCTACAGTCCCGATCGGATCGTACTTGAACGCAATGAAAATTACTGGAAGGGTTCACCAGGTTTTCTTGACGAAGTGGAATTTCGAGCCGGTCTAAGCGCCTCAGACATCGCGTCGGGTTTGCGAGACGGCTCGATCGATGTGGGTCGCGATCTTTCGCCTGAGGACCTGGAAGAGTTTCTTCGCGACTCCCGCTTTCGCGGTGGCCTCGTTGAATCGCCTCGCAAGAATACGTACTTCGTGATTTTCAATTCTGCTAGCCAATCCCCTACGCAGAAGCCAGATGTCCGTCGGGCACTCTCCGGCGTGATCCGCACCCACGATGTGGTCTGGCAAACGGTGGGACGTTTTGCGCAGCCAGCCGTCTGCGTGATTCCCCCGGCCATGGTCGGCTACGACCCGGGCCGGCGCAGACACACTCTCACCCGTGAGGAAGCAGAAAGTATGTTGCGTTCAGCAGGCCTGGATGGGCCGGTCGCTTTAAGAGCGTCGGTGCATCCTCTGTTTCTCGATCGATACAAATCACTACTTTCTACACTGCTTGCGATCTGGTCGGAACTCGGGGTCAACGTGGAAGTAGCAACCCCGACTATGGCCACCTATCTTGAGTCCTTTCAAAACGCTGATGGAATAGATCTGTTCATCGGGCGATGGAACGCTGACTACGATGATCCGGACGATTTTACTTATGCGCTCTTTCACTCACGCGTCGGACTGTACCGTCACTACATTTCGAGTTCTGATGGCGATCAATTTTTAGAGGAGGCGCGAACTGAGAGTCGACCTGGCGTGAGGACAACGCTCTACCGAAAGTACGAGGGTTTCTTGCAGGAATCCGGAATTGTGTTACCACTTTTCCATGACGTCGACTATCGGCTGGCTAACTCGAAAGTGTTGGGTCTCACTCTGCGTGGCAGTGCGCCATATGTGAACTACACGGAGATTGGCAAATTAGAGTCGGCTGTCAACGGCGCTGACGTCCGCACTGGTGGCGGAACCTTGAAGGTTGCTATTGCCGGAATACTCAAACATCTCGATCCTTCGCTGGCAAGCACGGTTGAGGACGCAGAGATTTTACCGACCGTCTTCGAAACTCTGACCTATGACATTGGCGGCGCCAGAATCGTCCCCTGGCTCGCGACGGAATTTACTGCGACGGAGGGCGGGAGAGTTTATCGCTTTCGTCTCCGCGACGATGTGCGTTTCCACGATGGACGCAAACTCACGGCAAGAGATGTTCGCTATTCATTTGAGAGACTCTTGATGAATCCCGAGAGTTTTGGCCGCCATTTTTACTCGGTAATTCGCGGAGCAAAGTCTCTGATCAACGGGGAACAGTCAGACCTTGCCGGATTTCGAATCCATTCCGCAGAGGAATTCACCATCGAACTCGAAGAGCCAATAGCAACATTTCCTGCGCTCATCTCTTACCACGCTGCCGCAATCATTCCGGAAGGTAACGACCAGTTTGGCAGTTCCTGGCAGGAGGGCAGCGTAGGCACAGGTCCGTTTCGGGTTGCGAAATTTGAACCGGGCGTGAGCATGGAACTCGAGCGAAATAAGGATTACTGGCGTAAGGGCCACCCCCGGATTGAGCACCTGATCTTTCACCTGGGTATGGCTCCCACTGATATCCTCGCGCAGTTTCGTGACGGACATCTGTCACTGGCATCTGATCTTCTGCCGGCGGACGCAGAAGCCCTGCGCCGGGATCCAGAGTTCGCATCCGGTTATCACGAGGTTCCGCGCCTGATGACGTACTATGCAGCGTTCAATACTCATCGTGGACCACTTAAAGACAAAGGCTTACGCCAAAGATTAGCTCAATCGATTGATGTCGGAAGTATCGTGCGGCAAACATTGGGAAGGCTCGCCATCCCTGCGCGCGGTCTGATCGCGCCGGGACTTCTGGGGCACGATCCAGGCTACGTTGCCAGCACACCGAGCTATTCGGCGGCCGCTACTAAGCCCGCACCTGAGGAGGTAGAACTAACCGCCGTGCTTAATCCGGTATTCTTTGGAGAATATAGTGCGTTCGCGCGCGAGGCCGCGAACGCACTTCGTGACCATCACGTTGTTATCAATGTCGTCAATAAGACCATGGAAGAATGGGTTGACGCAGTGACCCGGGGCAACGTCGACTTTGTACTCGGACGGTGGGGAGCCGATTTTCCTGATGCAGATAGTTTCGCAACCATCCTCGACACCAAGAAAGGTTTACTGGGGCGGCTCTGTGGATCGGCTGAGGTTGATCGCTTGATTGCCAGAGGACGTTCAGAAACTTCACCGCCGGTGCGGCATTCAATCTATCGACAGATTGAAGAAACGATAGTTCGCGAATGCCTTCTGGTTCCATTGTTTCACGAGCAGACCTACCGTTTTGTCAGACCTGAGGTTGAAGGGCTCTCGCTCTCCTACGGAAGTGTGGCAGTGAACTACGCCAGCCTGCGTCTGCGCGGTTGAGTGAATCCCCTTGCGGTACGAGGCATGACAAATACTGATGAGGCAGGGCTATTGAAATGTTCCATGCGGCTCGTGGGTCTACCGAAATATCGATCAATTCAGCTTTCGGACTTCAAAACGAGAGGTATACAAGATGAAAATTGTAGCGATCCTAGGAATAGTTTTGTTCCTGCTAGGTGGATTGGCCCTGCTCATTGGTGTTGTGGTTTGTATCAATACTTGGACCTCCGATTATGCCACCGCGGAATGCGAGAAGGCTGAGGCGGACCGAAAAGCATTCGCTGAGGCAAGGGTGCGATGCGGAAGTACAAGCTCAGAGTGTTATAAACAGGCTACTATTGGATTAACTTCTCAGGAAGATTGTGACGCAAGAACGGCTTTTATGAATAGGCAGATGCTGATGGGGGCGATACCAGCAGTCATCGGTCTACTGTTGGGTATCGCCGGCTTGATTATGGCCATTGGTGGTTTTTTCGTGGCCCGCAAGAAAGCTGCTGCGGCTTCATAGAATTCATATACACGCCGATTCAAAGATCTACTAGACTCTCTCGTTTCGCAGCGCGGTAGTTGGATCTAATCCGGCGGCACAAAATGGCAGGAAGCCACGAAGCCATCACCGCGATAAATGGGAATAGTACCGATATGAAGACAAAAGTAAGCGGATCGGTTGGTTCCACCTACCAGCATACTCGCCATAACGCGCGTAAGTGCAAAAACAGCAACCAGACCGATCGCAATACCGGTCGCTGAGGTTGAAGGGCTCTCGCTCTCCTACGGAAGTGTGGCAGTGAACTACGCCAGCCTGCGTCTGCGCGGTTGAGTGAAAACATGATAAATCGACGAGAGTTCAACGTCAGTATGCTGGTTGCCGTTCCAGCGCTCGCTTTGTGGCGAGGACAATCGCCGTCACAGCTTCGCGTCAACGCTAGCCGTCTCAATGCCAACCTGACCGAACTCGCGCAGTTTGGAAAAACTCCGGAAGGTGGAACGAATCGCGTTGCCTATTCTGATGCCGACCTGCAAGCGCGCCAGTACGCCATGGGACTGATGCGTGAAGCTGGCCTGGAAGTCACGGTTGACGCGGCCGGCAACATCCTGGGACGCCGGCAAGGAACTGATGCCGCACTAAAGCCCTTGATGATCGGCTCGCACATCGACTCTGTGCCCGAAGGGGGCAGCTACGACGGACAGGTGGGTTCGATGGGCGCCATCGAGGTGGCTCAGACGCTGAATGAGAACAATGTGAGACTGAGACATCCGCTTGAGGTTGTCATCTTTCAAAATGAAGAGGGTGGGACTATCGGCAGTATTGCTCTCTCCCGGGGCCTGACAGAAAAGGATCTGAATCTCGTCACAAATAGCAAGAAGACCCTTCGCGAAGGCATCCGCTTCATCGGCGGCGATCCCGACCGACTTACCAGCATAGTTCGCAAGAAGGGCGACATCGCAGCCTACGTCGAATTGCACATCGAACAGGGTGGTATCCTGCACAACGAAAAGATCGACATCGGCGTCGTCGAAGGCATCGTCGGTGTCTACTGGTGGGATGTGACGGTTGAAGGGTTTGCCAATCACGCCGGCACCACGCCAATGAACCAGCGGCGCGATGCTTTGCTGGCTGCGGCGAAGTACATCGAAGCCGTAAATCGCATCGTCACCTCGATCTCCGGTCGTCAGGTTGGAACCGTGGGAAAGGTTCAAGCTTTTCCCGGTGCTTACAACGTCGTTCCTGGTAAAGTCACCACCAGCCTGGGCCTGCGCGATCTTGACTCCGCAAAGATCCAAATGATCTTTAAAAGGATTCAGGCTGAGGTACGCCAGATCGAAGCAGCAACCGGAACCAGGTTTGAATTCAATCAGACCAATGCCTCGCCCCCAGCGCTCACCGATAAACGCGTGCAGCGCCTGGTTGACGACTCAGCCAAGCAATTGGGACTTAGTACGAAGTTAATGCCGAGCGGTGCTGGTCACGACGCGCAGGAGATCGCGAACCTCGGCCCTGTGGGAATGATCTTCGTACCGAGTCGCGACGGCATCAGTCATAGTCCGCGCGAGTTTTCCAAACCCGAAGACATCACGAACGGCGCAAACGTTCTGCTCCATACGTTATTGAAACTTGATGGTACGAATCTTAATTGAACAAGAGATAAAGGAGAAAAGTCTTCATGCAAACCGCAGAGAAATTAAACAACGCACCGGGGAGCTTGAGTGAGTATGACGCGATAACAAGCACGGTCCAGACTTATATCGATGGAGGCAAATCAGGCCGTGGCGCCGACATGAAGCCTGCCTTCCATCCGGACGCGACGATCTTTGGTTATGTCGGCGCGGACTTGTTCGCCGGACCCATCCAGCAGCTCTTTGATTGGAATGATGAAAATGGTCCCGCGAAGGAGCTCGAAGCGCGGATTGCGAGCATCGACATCTTCGGCACGATTGCCACTGTACGGCTGGAACTCGACAACTGGACCGGCCATCGCTTCACGGACCTGTTTACGCTACTCAAAGTCGACGGTGAATGGAAGATCATGAACAAGGTTTTCTATCTGCACCCATGATCGAAGTCCGACAAACTTCAGTTTGTCGTTTTCCTGGGACGAGATCTTCTGGGTATTTCGGTTTTCGGCAGGACGATTCGTCTTTCAAAGGGAACTTTTAGACCGAAACATGGGCACCACGGAGCCACGGAGAACACTGAGATGGCGCAGTGAGATTCCCAAACTACTTGATCAGAAGTTCCTTCGTTTGTCGCGCTGCATAATTCGGTTTTCGTAAGGAGAAGGAGAACATATGCCGATCACTGCCTTCAACAGCTTCACCGACGGTCTCGATCCGTCTACAAGGAGCCGCGAACACTTCATCACTCAAATTAACCTGGAGGATGACCGTCTCTGGGTGCCTTACGCGGATGGGGTCTGGTTTCAGCCCTGCTGCTTTAACGTTACTTCCGGTGGATTCAGTACAGTTCTGAAAGGTCTCCCCGGCGCCAAGCTCGGGACGCATTACCACGTCGGCACCGTTCGTGGGTATACGATGCGTGGTTACTGGCGATACTTGGAGCATGACTGGGTGGCAAAGCCCGGAACGTTTATCTACGAACCCGCCGGTGAGGCTCACACCCTGGTTATCACCGAGGACTCGCCGGAACCAGCGATAATCTTTTTCACGGTTGAGGGTGGCCTCATTTATCTGGACAAATCGGCGAATGGCGGCTTTGCAGCCTATGAGGATGGATTCACTACTCTTGAGCTGACTCGTAAGTACTATCGCGAGGCCGGCCTGGATTTGCGCCAGTTGGACCAACTCGTGCGCTGATTTTGATTAATGCTGACGGCGATAAAGAATCAAACAAACCACTAGTGCAGGAAGACACAAGAAGACATGAGCAACCTAAATTCAGTTCAAAGTGTTTATGATGCATTTGCCAAAGGCGACATTCCGACGGTGCTGGGCTTTTTGAGCAGCGATATCAACTGGACGGAGGCCGAAGGCTTTCCCTATGGCGGAACCTACATTGGCCCCGATGCTGTGTTGGGAGGGGTGTTTATGAGGCTGGGGACAGAATGGGAAGGTTTTGCCGCAGTACCGGAAGAATTTATTGATGCGGGAGATACCGTTGTTGTTTTGGGCAAGTACAGCGGAAAGTACAAAACCACTGGCAAAAGCTTTCAGGCAAACTTTGCCCATGTCTGGAAAGTGCGAGACGGGAAAGCCATCCGGTTCGTGCAGTACGTTGATACGCTGATCGTTCAGCAAGCATTACAACCTTAGACTACACCTCTTCCGCGGCAGCAAGAAAGAGATAGGGAACAGCATTTGGCAGGGGCTTTAAGTTCTGGCTTTTGTTCAAGCTATTGGTGTGAGTTACGGGAGCATCGATCAAACCATGGAAAACAATGCAAATGAAGCTAAAACGAGTTCAGGCATGTCTCGTCGTGGCTTTATGTCGGGAACCATCGCTGCTACATCTGTCACTGCTCTGTTTTCAGCGCAGAATCTCTACGGTCAACTTCAATCGCAAGTGCGTTATCCCGATTCGAATGTCATCGTACTTGACAAACGATTCGCCAAATACAGGGTTGCAAATGCCGCCGTCGAGCGACTTCACACAGGCATGCGATGGGCAGAAGGACCAGCCTGGAACAGCGTTGGCCGATATCTCGTGTGGAGCGACATACCGAACAATGTGAAGCACCGGTGGTTGGCCGACGACGGACATGTCAGTGTCTTTCAAACCCCGTCAAACAACAGTAACGGCAATACATTCGACTGGCAGGGACGCCTTATCTCTTGTGAGCACGATACGCATCGCGTAGTGCGCTTTGAGCATGACGGCAGCATAAGCGTCCTCGCAGAAAACTGGCAGGGCAAACCACTGAATGCTCCCAACGATGCAGTAGTACTTCCCGATGGTGGCATATGGTTCACGGATCCCGGCTACAGCAGTTTCTACGAAGGCGGGCGTCGTCAGTTAAGCCAAAAAGAGGCCGTCTATCGAATTGATCCCAAGACCGCTAAGATGGAGATGGTCACGGACCAAATGTATAAGCCGAACGGGCTCTGCTTTAGTCCTGACTACAAAAAGCTTTATATAGCCGAAACCGGTGGTTCACATTATCCCGCCGCGCCGCAGAACATTATGGTGTTTGACGTTATAGACGGCGCAAAGCTGCGAGGGGGGAAAGAATTCACCTCCATGAAGATGAAGATGCAGAGCGGCGAGGTTGCGGGCTTCGCGGACGGGATTCGGGCTGATGCGGATGGCAACATCTGGGCCGGAGTCGGCTGGGTGGGCGCGGGATATGATGGCGTGCACGTATTCGCACCTGACGGAGAGCGGATAGGACAGATTGTGCTACCCGAAATTTGCGCAAATCTCTGCTTTGGTGGTCCAAAAAGAAGTCGTCTATTCATGACAGCAAGCCAATCATTGTATTCCTTGTTTGTAGAGGTTCAGGGCGCTCATATTGCGTAGCTGACTGTCCAGGGCAGTGTTGATCTTGCGGTTGAGCGAGCAAAAACGGAACGGTCGAACTTGTTTGCTGAAACGGATGAACCTGCCGTAATAACAACTGTATCGATTCAAAGATTATTGACGCGAAGGGGACTTCCGGATGAACTTGTTAGCGGTAAGCCTCAAACTTTCTTGTCCTGATGTCAACGACAGCCAACCTGCCCACTGATGGTTGATTTGCCATGAGGATCACCCAGAATAGCTCGCATCATTATCGCAACTGCAATCTCTGCGAAGCGATCTGCGGCATCGAGATCACCGTTGAAGCCGGCCAGCGTCTAAACATCCGGGGCGACAAAGACGATCCTTTCAGCCGGGGCTACATCTGCCCGAAGGCGGTCGCCTTACAAGACATTCACTACGACAAAGACCGTCTCAAGTTTCCCGTCCGCCGCACTCCTCACGGTTGGCAACGCATCGGCTGGGACAAAGCTTTTGACGAGGTGACGAAGAACCTCAAGCGCATTCACGCTAAGTACGGAAGAAACTCCATCGCGACGTATCTCGGAAATCCTACCGTCCATAACTATGGCGCTCTGCTATTCGCACCGAGGTTTATCCGGAGCCTGCATACGCGGAACAGGTTTTCTGCAACTTCTGTCGACCAGTTGGCCCATCATTTATCAGCTTACCTGATGTTCGGTCACCAGCTCGTTCTGCCCGTTCCGGATCTCGAGCGCACGCGCTTTTTTCTAATCCTCGGCGCGAACCCGGCAGTTTCAAATGGGAGCATGATGACTGCTCCAGGTATGGGCCGGAGGTTACGAGAGATTCGCCAACGCGGAGGCAAAGTGATACTCGTCGATCCGCGCTGCAACGAAACTGCTCGATTGGCGGATCGCCATCTGTTTATCCGTCCCGGAACAGACGTGTTGTTGTTGCTGGCGCTACTACACGTTGTTTTTGAGGAAGGTCTAACTCGATTGGGCCATTTGGCCGCGTTTACGAATGGTGTTGAGACTGTAGCCAATCTTGTGCTTGAGTTTACACCGGAAAAAGTCGCATCGATTACCGGAATTGATGCCGATCAAATACGCGAGCTGGCGAGAGAATTTGCTGCCGCCGAATCCGCTGTCTGCTATGGACGAATCGGTGTCAGCACTCAGGAGTTCGGGGGCCTCTGTCAGTGGCTGATTAACGTCTTGAATATTGTGACTGGGAACTTAGATCGGCCAGGCGGTGCGATGTTCACTCTTCCGGCGTTTGACCCTGTGTCAGCGCCCGAAGGTTTAGCGCCGCGAGGAAGTTTTGCTCGCTGGCACAGTCGCGTACGAAAGCTGCCTGAATTCGCCGGAGAGTTGCCGGTCGTCACACTAGCTGAAGAGATTCTTACCGAAGGTCCGGAGCAGATTAGGGCTCTTGTAACCTATGCCGGGAATCCGGTGCTATCGACGCCCAACGGTCGTGAGCTGGATCGCGCGCTCGCGAGTCTTGAGTTCGTGGCAGCAATCGACTTCTATATCAACGAAACGACCAGGCACGCGCACATCATCTTGCCTCCCACCTCGTCTCTTGAGCGGGGACACTACGATCTGGCGTTTCATCTGCTGGCTGTCCGCAACACGGCAAAATTCTCGCCTGCATTGTTCCAGCCAGACGAGGACGCGCGCGATGACTGGGAGATCCTGCTCGAATTGCAAACACGTATGAGGCACAGCGGCGCGTTTGGCAGCCGCTTCGGGCGCGTGAAGTGCCGGTTAATTAGGCGATTCTTCGGTCCTGAGAGGATCCTCGATCTGGGTTTACGGTTTGGGCCTTACGGCGGAAAGCTCAACCCTCTTTCCTCGCTCAAGCTTTCTTCTGCGTCCTCTGGGGTTACTGGTTTGACGTTGCGAAAGCTCAAGAAAGCTGTTCACGGAATCGACCTCGGCCCATTGACTTCCTGCCTGCCTGGGCGTTTGCGTACTTCCGACAAACGCATTCAGTTAACACCAGAAGTCCTGGTGAAAGATGTGGAACGTATGAAGGCAAAGTTCTTTGATAGTGCATCTCACCAGTCCAATGGTCATCTGCTGTTGATCGGACGACGACAACTGCGCAGTAACAACTCGTGGATGCATAACAGTGAAAGATTGGTTAAGGGCAAGCCGCAATGCACAATTCTCATGCACCCCTTGGACGCGGCGCATCGCCACCTGGCATCAGGTCAAAACGTCCAGGTGCGATCAAGAGTGGGGAGCGTAGTCGTGCCGGTCGAGATATCTGAAGAGATGATGCCCGGTGTGGTAAGCATCCCGCATGGCTGGGGACATGATCGAGATGGAATTCTATTAGACGTGGCTCAACAACTCCCCGGCTCGAGCATCAATGATGTAACGGATAATCTGACGATCGACGCTCTTTGCGGAACGGCGGCATTTAATGGAACATTGGTAGCCGTTGACGCATATGCGCCTGAGGGCCCTGCTCAATCGGGAAGCAAACCACTCAGCACCCTCACAGGGTAGTGACCGTACTGACTGAGACCACCGGGTTCCGATATGGTGTATTGGCCAACGTAAATGCGCACCACCTTCTCTTTGATTCCCACAGACTATTGAGCTCAAGGGCAAAAACCTTAGGAACTTCTATTAGATCTCGATCCGGCACGGTCATTGCTCATTGCGCCCGCAACGCGCCGCTGAGTTCTTCAGCGAACGTTAGCGAGGAGTAGCAGAACCATGAAGCCGACACCACGAATCCACGATCCCTTTTACAATCCTTTCCACAATCGATTCCATGCGCCAGTGCATTCGCGACCTGACGAGATGCAGGCCTGCACTCATATGGTCTGGCTGAACGAACCAGCCACGTTGGATCAGGAGTCACAGAAAGACCAGCGCTCGGGACGCCGGTCACGCTTGCTCGCTGGCGCCTTTGCGCTGATCCTGCTCGTCGCATTTACCGCGACGTTACTGTCGATTTGAGCAATGCTTGCCGAAATCCTAATATAGCAACTATTTATGAAGAGGTAGTGGCTAAGCACCGCCGATGATGAACATCCGCTTCCTCATAATGGCGGAGACCGAAGTCGACGAAGCAGTTTCCTAGTATCAAGAACATCGGAACGTCGACTTCGTATTTGTCAATTGAGTTAGTTCGACCTAATTACTTCCATCACTTCAATCAGAACCCCACTGAGAGGTTTGCCCAGGTTTCGTGGCACGCTTGTGTTCACTTGCACGGCTACTGCGCTCTTTTGATCCGGAAAATACATCATGTCCGTCAAGTATCCCGGGAAGAAACCACTGTGACCGTACGAAGTACCGATGGACGTCTTGCGAATGATTACTCCCAGGCCGTATTTAGTTTCACCGCCGAGTCTTGGTGCGGGCACGCCGTCAAGAACTTGCGGGAGGAGATCCGGCGAAAAGGCTCTGCCCTCATAAATCATCTTGGCCCAACGGGCGAGATCCTGCGCTGTCGAAGCGTAGCCACCACCTGTCCATTCAAACTGCGGATTGATCGCGAACTTGCCGGCCTGGATCATTTGATCCTTGAGGCCGAAGGGATTGTTTGGCCCTGCATACCCTTGGACCACGCCTTTTAGTCTCAGTCCGTCCTGGGGGATTGTGCCGGTGAGCTTCAAAGGTTCCAGCAGACGCCTGCTTGCTTCGTCATAGAACTTTCTGCCCGTCACCTTTTCGATAATCATTCCGAGAACTATGTAATTTGTATCCGAATAATCCCAGCCCTTGCCCGCCTCGAAAGGTGGTTTTTCATCAAGCAAATAAGCCACAAGTTCAGCCGGCTTCCAAATCTTTTCGGGATTAGCAGTCAGGTCTTTCGTGAACTGGTCCTTGAATTCATAACGCACAAGTCCACTGGTATGGTTCATCAACTGGCGAACAGTGATGTCTTTGGCATTGGGCAGACGCGAAAACCAGGTCTCGCTGCCTAAGTATTTTTCGATTCTTTCGTCCAGTTCGATCTTGCCCTCTTTGATCAACTGTAAAGCCGTTGCTGCTGCAAATGTTTTGCCCACACTACCGGCAAGCATCCGATCAGTTGGCTTCATCGGCGTTTTCGTCTCACGATCCGAAAACCCGACAGCAAGGCCAAAAGACTCGCCATTCGCAAGAACCACACCGAGAGTCGCTCCGGGGAAAGTCCCTGCTTTGTGCCATTCCTCCAGTTTTAGCTGGAGCGCCGTTTTGAGCGCAGTTGAATTCGAGACCCTCGCTGTCTGGCTAAAGATCGCGCTTGCAGAGAGCAGGCAGACTAATAAGAAGAGAATTGTTTTTCGCATTCGTGTTTTCCAATCAACGGACGGCTAAAATGTCACACGTGGCGCATGCTGTCTAGCTTGCGTACCGGGAGATAGGGAAATCTCTAAATTGAACGCGACTAGTCGACGGTTGTGTGGTGCCAAGGAAGAAACGGGAAGTATCTCGTGCTACTGCAAGTTTTTGCTAACGCCCGGAACGCAATCTAACAGAATGCGCCACGTTTAGCTTGCGTACCGGGAGATAGGGAAACTCTTA
>JBGSWR010000039.1:0-7378 GCA_041751855.1 Pyrinomonadaceae bacterium | reverse complement strand
ATCAACTAGAATCGCGTAAACAAGCAGATGAGTATCCGCTAGACCTGTTCGCGAAATTTTCAACTCTTAGAAGATTTGCCTACTCGGTACGACACCTTTGATTTTGGTAACGCAAAACGCTTTTCTTCACAGCTTCTGAAGGTTTGGGGTGAATGAGAGGATACCAGGGCGAACGGGCCCTCACGGTTTCAAACCTGCGCAAGGGCCTCACCGCGCTAATCTCGTTCCAGCATGCTTGTCTGAGTCAAGACGGCTTCTCGCATAATCAGCTAAGATAAAACTCTCCCCACCTGTCCGCTTTCGAATGATTCTGGTGTCTTAACTGAGTGAAACCAAAAATCTTCGCGGTTCTGGTAAGGAGGTGTGTTCGATGTACAAAACGAGCTATTTAATCTTCGCATCATGTTTGGTCTTATCGTTATTTTCGCAGACTGCTTTTGCGCAATCCGGTAGATCCGAGAAGATCGATAAATTCATAACCCCCTTCGCTACAACTAATCAATTTTCAGGTGTCGTCCTGGCTTCGGAAGATGGCAAAGTGATTTATGAAAAGGCATTTGGTCTGGCAAATGCGGACTATAAGATTCCAAACCAACTGAACACGCGTATTGGAATCGCCTCGATTACAAAATATATGACCAGCGTAATCCTGAGCCGTTTGATTGAAAGCAATAAGATTGCTCCTGCCGATAAGCTCAATAAGTACATTCCGGATTTCCCGAATGGCGACAAGATCACGATCGAGATGCTCGCGCGTCATCGCTCCGGCATTCCACACCGCGTGATGCCGCCCGAAGCCGAGTCTTTGGCTTACAGTTCAGCGGAGTTTGTCGAGAAGGTAAAACAGGCGAAGCTGGAGTTCGAACCCGGTACTGCTCGTCTTTACAGCTCTGCCGGCTTTTCAGTTCTGGCACACGTACTCGAACTCGTTTCAGAGAAAACCTATTCACAACTCTTGCGGGAATATGTGTTCACACCGGCAGGCATGACGGACTCGATCGACTTTGAAGGCGATGCGGTCATGGAACGTCGCGCGCAGGATTACTACTTATCACCGAACGGCCTCGTCAATGTTCCCCTAAAGAACTATTCGTTTTTGGTGGGCGCCGGTTCGGTCTACGGCACCGCCCGCGATGTTTACAGATTTGCCGAAGCCCTCCTTGATGGCAAATATGGAGAAGGGGTAAAAACAGCGTTTCAGGGAGACCGGCCGTTCAGCGGAAGTGGAAGCACTAATGGGCATCGCTCCTATTTCGAAATGGCCCGCGACAAGAAATACGCTTTTGTGATCCTTGCAAATTCCGCCGGCGCCTTCGATCTGGTTTCTCAAGGACTGCTGGAGATCCTTCAGGGAAAAGAACCCACAGTAAAAAGCTTTACCATCCCGAAAATTATTCCCAATCCAAACAAAAACCTCGAGGAATTTCTGGGCCACTACAAGCGCAGCGACGGTGGGGCGACTGAGATCGTTCTCAGAAATGATTTCCTCTATTCAGGGGACATCAAACTCTACCCAACGAAGGCAGATTGCTTTTTTGAATACAGATTCTTTGGGGATGTCTGTTTTAATCGCGACGATTCGGCAAAGATCAAAGAGATAAAATGGAAGGGATCCAATTTCGAGTTAACCTGGGTGAAACAATGAGCAATTCTAAAGGACTGCTTTTGGTGTTGCTATTGCCGCTCCTGGCAATTGATGTTCTGGCCCAACAGAAAACGGGTGATCTGAAGATTACCCCGCGGGTCTTTGAATCGGCACGTGGAGAAAAAGTCGATGCCGAATTCGGAGAATTGACCGTACCCGAAAACCGGCAAAAAACAGACAGCCGTTTGATTCAAATCGCTTTCGTTCGTTTCAAAAGCATTGCAAAGAACCCCGCTGCGCCGATCGTGTATCTCGCCGGTGGACCGGGTGGTTCGGGAATCTCGGCAGCGCGCGGGACTCGCTTTCCTTTGTTCATGGCAATGCGCGAAGTAGCCGATGTCATCGCCCTGGACCAACGCGGTGTGGGTTTGTCCAGACCGAACCTGGTTTGCAAAGAGACTGTGAGTTTCGAGCCCGAGAAACTGCAAACACGCGAAGAGTTGGAAGAAGTATCGCGGAAGCAGTCAAGTGCTTGCGCCACGACGTTCAGGGAACAGGGGGTCGACCTGACCGGCTATAACACCAACGAAAGCGCGGATGACCTGGAAGATCTGCGTAGAGCAATCGGTGCGAAGAAGATTAGTCTCTGGGGCATAAGTTATGGAACCCATCTCGCGCTGGCCACGATCAAGCGCCACGAGAAGACTATTGATCGATTGATACTTGCCGGGGTCGAAGGGCCTGCACACACAATCAAACTTCCTGGCAACATTCAGAAGCACCTTGAGCACATAGACCGGCTGGTCAAAGCGGACGCGAATCTGAGCAAAGATATTCCGTCGTTCCTCGAGTTGGTCAACACGGTTCTTGATAGAACCGAGCGCCAGCCTGTTACGGTAGAACTAACGGACCCGAATACGAAACAACCGGTCAAGGTGATGCTAAATAAGTTCGCGATCCAAATGCTGACTGCGTTCTCTTTCGGGAGCGGTGAAGCTGCTTTGCCGGCGCGTTATTACGCTATGTCCAAAGGAGATTTTTCCCTGGTGGCGCAGGCTTGGCTCAATGTCAGCCGGCCCCGCAGCGTTGGATCGGCAATGACTTACATGATGGATTGCGCTTCCGGTTTGTCCGCGGAACGAGGAAGACAGATCGAGCGCGAAGCGAAAACAACTTTGCTGGAAGACGTGATGAACTTTCCGCTTCCAGATGTTTGCACAGCATGGGGCAACCCCGACGCCGGTGAAGCATTCCGGGCACCCGCGAAGGGTAGCGCGCCTGTACTGTTCATTAGCGGTACGTTGGATGTTCGCACTCCCCCAAGCAATGCCGAAGAAGTTCGGAAGGGATTTCCAAACAGTACTCACCTGATAATCGACGGCGCCGTTCACAGCGACCCGCTGTTTTTGTCTTCACCGCAAATCAAAGATGTGATGCTCGAGTTTATGAAGGGGCAGAGAATCTCAACCACAAAGATCACGCTCGAGCCCTTGAAGTTCGTTCCGATTAACCTGCCGAAGACAAATCCGTGATACTGTCGAATAGGCTTTAGGATGACCAACCTGAACTCGGATTAAATCGAGTATGAGAGAACCAAAGACGTTGCCGTCTCTAGCACGTTCACTTGTGACGGGCGGAATCGGTTTTTGCTTTGCGAGCTTGTGCGTGTTCGCAACAGTCGCCTTCGGTGAAAGGTGGCTGTACACGCAACTCGGTGTTTGGGGCGCCTATCTTGTTTGGACCGTTCTCTTCATCCTGTTGGGAGGCGCGCTGTTGGGTTCTCTGGTAATTGGTCGTTGGCGTTTGCCAAGCTTTTATCTGCTCTACGGGATCGCCTTCTTTGCTTATGCCATTGGGTGGGTTGGTGCGTACTTCACATTGAGAGGCAAAGCCGGTGAATGGGTTGGGTCAGTTGCTGGATCGGTTTTGATGGCCCTCGTTTTCGCCGCCGGATTCGGGGCGATACGCTCAATCGTGGAATTGTCAGTGATCCTGTTTATCGCAAACTCTCTGGGATATTTTGCGGGCTCAGCGCTCAATGATTACGTTGGCGGCAAGAGCGGAATGTTGTTGTGGGGGATCTTGTACGGGTTGTGTCTGGGGGCAGGGATTGGGGCAGTGCTTCACTTGGCCCAAGCGAGCAGTAAGCAGTAGGGGGGCACTCAGTCATCTTCAACTTGCTGAAGTTAAGTTGACAATACCGTGTACGGTAGATGGCTAGCAGTGCCGCGCGCATGATCTATCTCTTAAAAATCAGCAGGATCATGGACGGCGAGGAGCTCTGGACTGTCTCCCCTGACGGCGTGGGCGAGAGAAAGATAGTCGACCTGCGTCCTATGCACCCGATTGGCGAGTTTTTCGATGTCGCCCCTACAGGAAAAGTCGTGTGGGTTCAATATCGGGCAGGCAAAAAAGAGCTCTGGCTCTCGGATTTTCCCAAACTTTAACCAGCAGCTGGCTAGATAAGCGGAAGCCTATCTATATTTTGTTGGATGTTGATCGACTTGATTCCGATACGGTAGAACAAATTGTTGATTGGCCGGGCCCGGGCTAAACATTTGAAGTGTTTTTCTTGACAAGGCCGCCTCTATGCTTTTTGAGAGCGGTGTCAGAGGCCTACTCAATCCCTTTCTTCCTCATCCACTCACGCTGTCGCCGCTCTCTTTCGACTTCGTTCTTAGTTGAATTTGTGAGTTCGGCCAATATTTGTTTGTTGCCGGTCATTATGGTTGCGTAGCGCGGGATGTCTCGTTCGTCTAAGAAGCCATCGAGGATAGCGAGAGCCAGGGCATTGTCCCGAGCGGAACCGTATTGCTGGAGGCGCGCGCCATAGTTTGCGTTAGCGAGGCGCGGCGAGCTTAGATAGCCGGGCCAGTTTTCGGCTCTGGCAAGTTTAAAAAATTCATCCGGATTACTTGCCGTCTGCGGATCCAGCCGACTATAAACGTCGCTGACCAGGTCGGGACGTAGAAATATCAGGCGGCTTGTTTCTTCAAATCCGGCATGCTCGTCCATTGTGCCGATTTCCTTCCTCGCCGATTCGGAAAGGCTCAGGTTAGGCGGCGTCAGGTTCAGTTTCTTGAGTTGTTCGTCGGTTGGAACAAGCCCTCCTAAATTAACCATTCTTCCGCCGTATGTGTCGCGGAAATATTCGCCGGCCTGGTCCAGCATGAGATTGTGGTAAGGCGCGCCATGACGGTGCATAACGAAGATATGGCGAAATCCCTGCTCTCCGAGTTCAGTCGCCAGATCCATGAATATTGCTCTAAGAGTTGTTCTGCGAACCGAATAAGTGCCAGGGAACACATGTTTCCCGCCAATCTCGTTTGCGCCTTCGTGACCGAGAGGAATAGTCGGAAACAAAAGAACTGACATCCCCGAACGCTCGATGATCGCTTCAGCCAGTTTTTGAGTCAGCCATTCGTTTGAGTATCCGTCGGTGAAAGAGGGAAGATGTGGTCCGTGTTGCTCGAGGATGCCGCCGGTTAGAATGACGACAGTTTTTTGTTTATCGAGGGCACTTATCTGTTCGGTATTCATCTGTGCCACGCGGTAGATTTGAGCCTTCGTCGCAGTACACGGTAGTAACGACAAAATCGTTATGAGTAGCAGTAGTTTCAATAGTGTTCTCCTGTTCCTGTCATCGACCCCCTGGATGTTGCGGCTCAAGCGCTGAATGTGATTCAAAAAATCTCGGCAGCCTTCGTTTCTTTGGAATAGCAAAAACAGACGGGTCGAGATGTCATTATACATAGGAGTAGACATCCAATTGCGCCAACAGGTGGTGAGTTAGCTTTTCACGGTTGGCAAGTTGACATTAGGGATCCTTTGCAGAGACTCCAACGACCCCGATCTGGAGAGACTCATAGCTACGCAGGGAGGGCGGCCCTCTTCGTTTCAAATCCATAAGGAAGCGTTGGGTCAACCGAAGACAGACAAGCAGGGCCGCCATCATGTGGATCAATCAATAGTGCGGACGGCGGTCAAAGCAGCGGTGCGAGAGCCGGATTGCCAAGCCGGCAACATCGCACCCGCTGCGGCATTCGTTTGCCACACATTTGCTCGAAGAGGCATACGACATAAGAACGATTCCGGAATTCCTTGGGCATAAGGACGCAACGACGACAATGATCTACACGCATGTGCCGAACCGAGGCGGCAAGGGTGTCAAGAGTCCTGTCGACTTGCTCTGAGGGAACCGGTTTTGGTTTTATTAGGATTCCTAATAATATCGGACAGCCAAGAATTTGACCGTCATCTCTCTCATGCTGAACTATTTAGCCAAATTGGGCCTTCTGTTATATTCGGAAGCACGAGGCTTCAACAGTTTTATTAGGAAACCATATAATCAAGAATTATGCCGCTCACAGTATCCCCAGTGGTGAGAATTTTATGCGGTCAAAGACATATCTTATTGCGTTTTTGATTGTTTTCCTTCTTTTCATTGCTGCCAACTATTACAGCTACGTTCGCATGGGTTATGGTTTTTGTGATGATTGTTTTATTTCGTTTGGCTTTCCCTTTCCCTTATGGGAAGAAGGCGGCTTCGTCACTGTGAGGCATATTCTTTGGAGTGGGCTAATTGCCGATCTCTCGATTGCCATCTGGACGAGCATTTTTGTTGGGCTGGGTGTTAAAGAAGATTCTGTCGAAGGTCTCGAAACGCGAAAACTCGAATGCTACCAACGGCGCGGCATAACGAATTAAGGATTCTTGTCGCGCGAGTCTTCGAGCCGCGACAAAATCCGGGGTTGAACTGAATCCGCGGGTCAAGTTACGGTATATGGAATTTCAATGCCCATTTGTGTGAGGTGAGTGGCGAGCTTGCTACTTCAAAGCAGGAGGATTGAGCCGCTGCCAGGCAGCCAGAAGCGCGAGGCTTTCCCGATCAGCACCTGAAAGCAGTGCCCCTTGGCTCACAAAAGCAGCCCCAGACAGAGAAATAGCAGGGCGCCGCATTAATACAAGGACCGCAGCAGGCGCTGAGCGATTACACAAACCTCGAGCGAGTAGCACAATCATCATCATGGTGGCACCTTGCGTTGCGGCGTTAGCAGTTGCACAAGGAGTAACTGTCCGATGCCGCAGAGAGGACAGCGAGCGGGCGCCGACGGTAGAGCTTGCTCTGTAGGCGGAGTGTCCGGAGCCGAGTCGAGCGAGGCGGTGGAGATCGCCGCGCCGAGCAGCGTGCGCGCTTGCTCGAGTTGCTCCCTACAAGCAGGACTCCAGATGGCGTAATAGCGAACCTTGGCGCAACCGCGCGGTAGCGTGTGCTGCAGGAAGCGCCGAATGAACTCCACACCCGTGACCGTCTCGCGGCGCAGTTGCTGGCTGCGGTTGTGGCGATAGCGAAAGGTGACTTTGCCATTCTCAATGCGCTCCAGGCGGCTGTTGCTGATAGCCACGCGAAAGATGTAGCGGGCGAGATAATAGCGAGTTTCTCAGTAACTTTGTTCCTCCAGGTTGAATGCTGATCGCGCGCCGCAGCTGAAGCGCAACGTTAGGCGTCTACCTTGTATGAGAGTATAGGACCTTGATGTTACCCGAAAATATCTCAATACGTTACGCCATTCCTGCCGATCTCGATTTCGTTCGGCAAGATCACTATCTTCTTCCCGAAATTGTGCAGCGTAAGATTGAATGGCGAGAGATTATTGTGGCTGAACTGAATAGTAGATTGGTGGGTTACCTGCGCCTCGAATATCTGTGGTCTAAGATTCCGTACATTGTATTGATTCGTGTCTTGCCCGAACATCGCCGTTGTGGAATTGGCAAAGCACTTCTTGGGTTCGT
>JBGSWR010000038.1:0-80687 GCA_041751855.1 Pyrinomonadaceae bacterium | reverse complement strand
TGTCTTGGTCTTTAAAAAAGTTTCCTTAGGCAGAAATTGAAACTCCACGAGGCTCAAGCCTGTGGTGTCTTGGTCTTTAAAAAAGTTTCCTTAGGCAGAAATTGAAACTCCACGAGGCTCAAGCCTGTGGTGTCTTTGTGTGTTCAGGCGAGGAGTTGTCGTTAGGCAGAAATTGCCGCGGATCGGCTCAAGCCTGACTGATCTGGTTAGTTGTGTTTATCTACATTTGAAGCCCTCCATAAGGACACCTTTCATTTTCAGTGTTGTAGAACAAATATTAAGCCGAATGTGGCTTTCGCATACTTAGCCCTTATGCTAGTATCCGTCCCGGCGGAGGGAAACAATCTGCAGGGCCCGTCACCGAGTTACGATGATTGAGCCAACGCCGTTGAAACGGGAGACCGACGCCACTTGCCAGTGCGGTTCTTCATCGTTAAGAACTGCTAAAGGCTGTGGCAGACATAGGTCACCCACCTGTGTATGCAGGTTCAATTACGGCTTCGGAACGACCCAAGCGGATCTCCCTCCCGCCAACTTAACTGGTCGTAAATCGTAAATGGTGAATCGTCAATAGAAACCCCGTTCTATTAACGATTGACACTTCACGGTTTGCGACTTTTGGTTTTTTGACTGATCAATTTCCAGTGACGATCTTTAACTACTCTTAAAACTTATGAATGTGCTGATGATTGGTGATGTTGTCGCGAAGCCAGGCCGGCTGGCAGTGCTCGAACGCATCCAGGACCTACGCGAGCAACACTTAATCGATCTGGCCGTTATGAACGCCGAAAACGTGGCCGGTGGATTCTCAATCACGCCCCCTCTGGGCGAGCAGCTTTTTAATGCCGGCATTGACGTGATGACTTCTGGCAACCATATTTTCGACAAGCGAGAAGCGATAGATTACATTGCCCGGCAGCCGCGCCTGTTGCGTCCGGGAAACTATCCCGCGAATACCCCGGGGAGTGGCCTTTGGAGCGGAGAAGTAAACGGCATCGGTGTGGCGGTTATGAATCTGATGGGAAGGGTTTTCATGCCTCCCTCAGAGGATCCGTTCCGCCGCGCCGACGAGCTGTTGGCATCGGTACCTGCTGAAACCAGGGTGCGACTGGTTGACATGCATGCAGAAGCAACTTCGGAAAAGGTGGCGATGGGGTGGTATCTTGATGGGCGAGTGTCAGCCGTGGTCGGAACTCACACGCACGTGCAAACGGCTGATGAACGAATACTGCCCCAGGGAACAGCTTACCTGACCGATATTGGAATGACAGGAAGTTATGCCGGAGTCATCGGAATGAATCGGGCGGACGTGATTGCTCGCTTTACATCAGTTACGGCTCGCCGGGCGGAACATGCTTCCGGTCAGGTCCGCATATGTGGGGCGGTGGTCGATGTTGACGAATCGACAGGTCGGGCGCGAAGCATCTTTCGACTTAACGTCGAGCATCGCTCTTAAGAAGATTAGGCCGGGCCAGTTTCAGTGGGCACAACGTCGCCGGTTGCAGATGGTTTAAGAACTGGAGGGGCGAGCAAACGTTGAGCATAGCCTTCGGGAAATGAGCGTACTCGACCGGTCGAATCGGTAACCACGTGGCCGGTTTCACCTTCAGCTATAATGTGACCGTCGGCGGCGCGCACGATCTCATAGCCAAACCTCAGCGAGCGCCGGCGCAACTCGGTTATGTGAGTTCGGATCAGCAGCTCATCGTCGTAATAGGCAGGCGCCTTGTAACGGCAATAGCTTTCCGCAACGACCAGAAAGGCGTCTTCGTTCTCCTCCATGTCGCGATAGGAGAAGCCTCGCGTCCGGCAAAATTCGGTTCGGCCGATTTCAAACCAGATGAGGTAGTTTGCATAATAGACAATCCCCATCTTGTCGGTTTCGGAATAGCGGACACGAAGGGGTGTTTCGTGCCATTCTCCTAAAGTTTCTTCAGGCGCAGGGCTTGCCATTTGACCGAACGTCTCCAGATACTCTTGTTAGAAAGAGATTTCCCCTATGAACTTTAAACTGCAACCTGGCCAAAAACGTTTAGCGGACTATAAGAGCGAACGCCCGGCGATGTCAAAGTCTATTTGCTGGCTCTTGACGCTTGCTCTAATGCTTTGTCTGTGTTCCGGAAGCCTGTTCGTCGAGAGCCCGGCCGCTGCTTCGGCGCCACAGGGCGCCAGTGCTGCCACCAGTTCTACCAGGAACGCGGCGATCGTTGCTGCTACCCAGGCGGTGCTCAAGGAGACCAGTGTGTTGCGGGAATTGCCGATAATCAGGCCAGTCAAAAGCGGCGCGCAGTCGCGTGCGGAGATCGAGCGCATGGTCGTGCGCAATCTTGAGGAGCAGACCACGCCGGCCGAAATGCACGCCACGGAAGTCTTTCTGAAGAAGATGGGGCTTACGCCGTCCAGCTTCCGTTACCGCCCATTTGTGATCAATCTTCTGACTGAACAGGTCGCGGGCTACTACGACCCAAAAAGCCAGCAGTTCTTTCTGGCTGACTGGATTGAACTCGAAGGCCAGAAGCCCGTGATGTCTCATGAACTGACCCACGCGCTCCAGGATCAGCACTTCAATCTGCGTCGCTTCGAAAAGTGGCCCTCAGGCGATTCCGACGCCCAACTTGCTGCCCACGCCCTGATCGAGGGCGATGCATCGCTGGCGATGACTATCTATATGGCCAGGAACCCTCTGGTTGGACTCGCTTTCATGAGGTCTTTGGGCTCTTCAAATACTCCCTCCGAGCACTTTAAGCAGGCCCCGCGGGCTTTGCGGGAAACGCTTATTTTCCCTTATGAGAAGGGAACCGAATGGGCTACTGAACTCTATAAAAGGGGAGGCTGGAAGCTGATCTCCGAGGCTTTCAACAAACTGCCGTTATCCACGGAGCAGATTCTGCATCCGGAAAAGTACTTCTCTTACGAAGCACCGGTCAAAGTCAATTTACCTGATCTGCGCACCGTGCTTGGGCCGGGCTGGAAGCGGATCGACTACGACGTCAACGGGCAATGGGGCCTCTACCTGATCCTTGATCAGTTCCTGAATGCGCCTGCCGAGTCCAAGAGAGCGGCGGCCGGTTGGGGTGGTGATCGGTATGCACTGTATGAAGGACCAGCGGCCGGTGATGTGTTCATTGCCCAGATGACAGTCTGGGATACTGAGGGTGACGCTCGTGAATTTTTTGACGCCTACAGAAAGCGTACTCTCGATCGGTATTCAGATTCGGAGAAGCTTAATGTGAGTTCGAATCAACCTGAATCTGGGTTAGAAGCCTGGCAGACTAACGAAGGGGCCGTAATCCTCGAATTACGCGGCAATAGGGTGCTGATTGCGGAAGGAATTCCGAAGGGAATAGAGTCACAGACACTTCTCAAGTTCCTTTGGCAGTAACGATACCCTCAATACGCTCAGGTCAGGAAGTTTAGTTTACTCTCTCCTATCCCAATTACACCCACTTCATTACTCCTCTTCTCGAAGAGGAAATACTCCTTAATTAGAGCCTCAAGAGCGCCTCTCCAACGTCTGACGATAGGGTCATTAGGTCGGTTAAGGATATCGTATTATCATAAGGTCTTGATAGGACGACCGAGACACTATGGTACTAACCCCGCCTTGATTTAGATTCCTCAGCCTTCACGCAACTTCATGCGGAAATGCCGAGCCGTCGACGGAAACGTCGATCTATGCTGCTGGCGGTCACCTTTTTTAAGAGAATTTTTCAGAGCTAGAATATGTTCGACTCAAAATCCGAGATCCGGGCGGCAGTAAAACGCCGCCGCACCTTCGCTATCATCTCTCACCCTGATGCCGGAAAGACCACCCTGACTGAGAAGCTGCTGCTATACGGTGGGGCCATCCAGGAAGCTGGGATGGTGCAGAATCGCCGAGTCAGTCGCCGCCAAGCAACCTCCGACTGGCTGGCAATCGAGCAGCAGCGCGGCATCTCCGTCACCTCAACTGTTTTGCAGTTCCCGTACGAGGGCTTTCACCTGAACCTGCTGGATACCCCTGGCCACCAGGACTTCAGCGAGGACACTTATCGGACGCTCGCAGCAGCGGACAACGCCGTGATGATCATCGACGCGGCCAAGGGTATCGAAGCGCAGACGCGAAAGCTGTTCGACGTTTGCCGCCTCCGATCACTGCCGACCTTCACTTTCGTCAACAAACTCGATCGGCCTGGCCGAAGTCCGCTAGAACTGCTGGATGAGATCGAGCGGGAACTCGGTCTTTCGGTCTACGCGATTAACTGGCCACTTGGGATGGGTGAAGATTTCCGGGGAGTCTACGACCGTCGCACGGGTATGGTGCATCTCTTCGAACGTCACCTTCAGGGACGACGTCAGGCGCTTGAGCAAGTAGTCTCGTTCTCGGACCCGCAACTCGAAGCGAGCATTCCCACGAAGCTGCTACAGCAGCTCAAAGAGGATTTAGAGATCCTTGATGGTGTGGGGGCGGCAGTTGATCTGGAAGCGGTTCACAATGGGATGATGACGCCGCTCCTGTTCGGGAGTGCTCTGACAAACTTTGGGGTGGAGCCTTTCCTCCGCGCGTTCCTGGATTACGCCGTACCGCCCGGTCCACACGAGAGCAGCGCCGGGCCGATTGCACCGACCTATCCGGAGTTTTCCGGTTTCGTCTTCAAACTTCAAGCCAATATGGATCCGCGCCACCGCGACTGTCTCGCTTTCGTGAGAGTCTGCTCTGGTAAGTTCACCAAGGACATGATGGTCACGCACGCGCGAACGGGAAAGTTACTCAGGCTGGCAAGGCCGCAAAAGCTCTTCGCGCGCGAGCGCGAATCGCTTGAGGAGGCTTACGCCGGCGACGTAATCGGCTTCAATAACCCGGGGGCCTTCGCCATCGGCGATACAGTCTACACGGGGCCGAAGCTGGTCTATCCGGGCATCCCATCGTTCTCCCCGGAACTGTTCGCTAACCTCCGGAACCCAAACCCGGCGCAAGCAAAGAAGTTTCAAAAAGGTGTAGCGCAACTCGAAGAAGAGGGAGCCGTTCAGATCCTTCGCCCGCTGGATGCCGCAACGCGGGAGCCGATTCTTGCAGCGGTCGGCCAATTGCAATTTGAGGTTGTGCAGTTCCGATTAGGTTCCGAATACGGGGTGGAAACCCGGCTTGAAGCGCTGCCGTTCACGGCGGCCCGGTGGGTGCCGGAGGGCTGGGACGCACTGAAGAAGGTCAACCGCCTTTTCGAGGTTTTCATCACCCAAGACAGGTTTGCGCGGCCAGTCTTGCTCTTTCGCAGCGACTGGCATTTGCGTAATGTCGAGGAGAATCACCCGGAATTGGGGCTGAGTGCAGTCGCCCCTCCTCTTCATGAATAGTATCGTGGAAAAAGATAGGTTTGAATTTACCTAACGCACACGACTCGTTTTTACTGGGAGGTCCCGCTGTGTTATTTTTGGCCTTCTTTTTAAGTTCCAATCTGAACCGCACTCCAGTCCGGTTGCTGATTTTTGCTGACGCCGATCTAAACTATGAAGAAGTCTGAAGCAGGACCTGCGACGCCATCTACCGTTAACCGCCTGCAACACCTAACTACTGAACTGAAGGAGCTCGAGGCGCGACTGCGCCAGGGCGGTGGTCCCGACAAGATTGAGCGCCAACATAGTCAGGGCAAGCTCACCGCCCGAGAACGAGTCGATCTTCTTCTCGATAAGGACTCCTACACGCAGGAGATTGGTCTGCTCGTCGCGTATGACCAGTACGAAGGTGCTGCACCAGGCGCGGGCGTCGTCACGGTCGTGGGTCGAATTCATGGTCGCGAGGTCGTCGTGGTTGCTAACGACGCAACCGTGAAGGCCGGTTCGTGGTGGCCCGAGACTATTAAGAAGATTCTGCGAGCGCAGGAGATCGCCATGCGCTCGCACGTTCCCATCATTTATCTGGTCGATTCCGCCGGTGTGAATCTTCCTTATCAGGGCGGTGTCTTCCCGGGCCAGTACGGCGCAGCGCGGATCTTCTATTACAACTCGATCATGAGACGCTATCTGAAGATTCCTCAGATCGCAGCGGTAATGGGTCCCTGCATTGCCGGCGGCGCCTACCTGCCAGCGCTGTCCGACATCATTATCATGGTCGATGGCACTTCATTCATGGGTCTTGGCGGCGCCAATCTTGTAAAAGGGGCGACCGGCCAGACAATCGATAACGAAACACTGGGTGGCGCGAGGGCTCACAACGAAATCTCCGGAGTGGCCCACTACCGGGTCGCCGACGACGCCTCGTGCATCGCAAAGATAAGAGAGTTTGTTTCGGAGTTGCCCGCTAAACCGCAATCAGCGGTGTCAATCAATGAGAGCAAGGCCGCCGCACTTCCGGCGGAGGATCTTTACGAGATTATTCCGGAAGATCATCGACAACCTTACAACGTTCGCCGCTTGCTCGACTGTATTCTTGATGAAGGTCACTTAGATGAGTTTCAGGCCGATTTTGCAAAGGAAATGATCACCGGCCATGCCCGGATCGGGGGCATTCAGGTGGGCATAATCGCCAATCATCGCGGTATGATTCGTGCCCCAGGGGGTGGCCCACCACGATTTGGCGGGATCATTTATACCGACTCGGCCGAGAAGGTTGCCTACTTTATCGAAACCTGCAACCGGCACCAGACGCCGCTGCTCTTCATTCAGGATGTGTCCGGCTTTATGGTGGGACCAGAGGCCGAGCATTCCGGAATCATTCGCGCGGGCGCCCGCTTTGTCGAAGCAATGGCCACGGCAATCGTCCCGAAGATCGTCCTGACAATAAATCACGCTTCGGGCGCCGGCTACTATGCCATGGCCGGCCAGGGATTTGATCCGGACTTCATCTTCAGTTGGCCCACGGGCCGCATGGGAGTAATGGAAGGCGACTCGGCCGTGCAGGCTGTCTTCGGTAGTCAACTCGAGAAGTTAAAACGTGTGGGCGAGAAGCCCGAAGAGCGACTCATGGCTGAGATGGACAAGGTGCGTGAAAACTATGAAATGGAACTCGACGCCAAGTATGCGGCTGCGCGAGGATTTGTTGATGCGGTAATCACGCCCGAAGATACCAGACCGGCGCTGGAACTGTCGCTAAGAACCAGTTTGAATTATAGCGGCCCCCACTTAGGTCAGTTTGTATTGCCGCCTATTCGTTGGGAATGATCGCCCCACAGCTTACGCGCGTGGCGTTCAGTGGCACCGAGATGATCCAGAATCAAAGAAATAAACCAAATACCACCAACGGGAGTTGGTGGATTCTTCGACCCCGCCTACACGTACGCGAGAACTATGGGCTTAAGACCACCAACGGGAGTTGGTGGACTGTTCGACTCCGCCTACTTGCGCTCAAGAATGAAGGTGCTAAGACCACCAACGGGAGTTGGTGGATTGTTCGACCCTGCCTACAGGCCGCTGGAGTAAGGCCACCGGTCATTCAGTGCGGGGCGAGCCTTAGGCAAGGTCGAAGAATCCACCAACTGCCGTTGGTGGTCTTTCTCTGTTTAAGGCAATGCGTCTGTGGACAAACTGAGACCCGTGGGACTAGTTTCATACTAAGGAGAAATGTTGCCATTAAACAGTGAACGTATAACAAGATCGGAAACCAATATTTGATGAAGGAACAGATTCGCATTGCGGCTGGTCAGGGCTTCTGGGGTGATCTCCTCGATGCCCCGGTGCGTCAGGTGGATGGTGGTCCGATCGATTATCTGATGCTCGACTATCTTGCCGAGGTCACAATGTCGATCATGCAGAAGCAACGCTCTCGAGATCCGGCGGCCGGATACGCGCGCGACTTCATTCCGCTGATGAAGCAGATCCTGCCGGCTTGTGTCGAGCGAGATATCAAGGTCACTGCGAATGCCGGCGGCGTGAACGTCGGGGGGTGCGCGAATGCCGTCCGCGAAGTTGCCCGCGAACTGGGTCTCGAAGGGAAACTGCGCATCGGCATTGTATCCGGCGATGACATTATGGATCGGCTCGATGAGCTCATTGCTCGAGGCATTGAATTGCGCAACATGGATACCGGCGCGCCGCTCGCGACCGTTCGCGATCGTATTCAGAGTGCGAATGCGTATCTTGGCGCGTGGCCGATGGTTGAGGCCCTGAATAGCGGCGCCCGCATTGTGATCACAGGACGTGCTACCGACACTGGATTAACTTTGGCTCCGCTGATACACGAATTCGGTTGGGCGGCTGACGACTGGAACCGGCTTGCCGCCGGAACAATCGCCGGTCACATCATCGAGTGCGGCGCCCAGGCCTCAGGTGGTAACTGCCAGTATGAGTGGCGCAACATCCCGGACCTTGCAGGTGTCGGCTTCCCAATTGTCGAGGCCGCTCCAGATGCAACCTTCGTGATCACAAAACACCAGGGGACAGGCGGTCGGGTAAACATTCCGTCCGTCAAAGAACAACTTGTCTATGAGATGGGAGATCCAAACGAGTACATCACTCCCGACTGCGTTGCTGATTTCACCAGCATTCGGCTTGCCGAGGCGGGACCGGATCGCGTGCGAGTCTCCGGGATCAAGGGTCGTCCCGCTACCGAATTCCTGAAAGTCTCGATCAGTTACGCGGCAGGATTTAAAGCCGTTGGGACGCTGGTCTACTCGTGGCCGGATGCTTTCGAGAAGGCGCAGGCGGCTGACAAAATTCTGCGCGCCAGACTCGAACGACTTGGGCTTCAGTTTGATCAAATACTCACCGAGTTCGTTGGCGCCAATGCAACTCATGGCGCTCTCGCGGGTGATCCGCCCCGCGATCTCCCCGAGGTCCAATTGCGCGTCGGTGTGAGGGGCGAGAACCGGAGCGCGGTCGAAAGATTTACTAAAGAGATCGCCCCGTTGATTCTTACCGGACCTCCGGGGGTTACCGGGTTCGCCGGTGGCAGGCCAAAAGTTGAAGAGATCGTTGCCTACTGGCCCGCTTTGATCCCCAAACCCGAGATCAAAACCGCCGTCGATGTAATTGACGTGTAGCTCCAAGCGAAGAGTAGATGATCCAGCATCAGTTCAGAACTATTCCCCCGTGGCGTCGTATTCGCTCAACGTCGATCGCCGATTGCCGTGTCTTTAAAGTGAGAAGAGACTTCGCCGAAGATCCGCGTGATGGGTCCGAGCATGACTTCTATTGTATTGAAGCGCCCGACTGGATAAACGTCATACCGCTTACTCGGGACGGTGACGTGGTGATGATCGAGCAATATCGCCACGGTACGAATGAGGTGACACTAGAAGTTCCCGGTGGCATGGTCGATCAAGGTGAGTCGCCGCAAATTACTGCCGCACGAGAACTGAGGGAAGAGACGGGCTACAAGCCCGAAGCGCTCAAGCTGCTGGGAAGGTCCCGGCCCAATCCGGCAATCCAGAACAATTGGCTCCATATTTTTGTTGCTACGGACTGTGTTGCGTACGAGCAGCCTCAGTTCGACAGTTCGGAGCACATCGCCGTACGATTGGTCCCTTTGGCTGACATCAGGTCGCTGATTGCCGATGGCACAATAGATCACTCACTGGTTATAGTTGCTTTCCATTTATTGTGGAACCCCTCTCAAACGGAGACTGAATGCGAGTTCAACTAACACGATTGGCCCACGCGCGCTCGGGAGACAAGGGCGACACCGCGAATGTTGGCTTGATCGCCCTTCGTGAAGAGTTCTTTCCCATTCTCGTTAATGAGGTGACGGCAGAACGCGTCAAACAACACTTTAAAGGGATCTGCAAAGGGAAGGTTGAGAGATTCGAATTACCAAACCTCGGAGCACTCAACTTCCTTCTTCACGAAAGCCTTGATGGTGGCGGCACTCTTTCATTAATGACGGATGCTCAGGGAAAGACTTTCTCAACCGCTTTGCTGAGGATGGAGATAGAGATTGCCGATGAAAAGGCCCAGTTATTGGGCCTCATGTGATGATCGACAATATTGGTAGGACAACAGATGGCCGGCGAAGACCCCGTAATCTATACCCTTGAAGGCGCGGTGGCCCGGATTACGCTGAACCGTCCCGAGAAGAGAAATGCCCTTAATGATGCGCTGATCACCGCTCTTAAAGGAGCACTGCGTACGGCAAATGACGATCCCGCCGTCAGAGTTATCGTGATAACGGGGGCAGGGCCTGACTTTTGTTCCGGCGCAGATCTTCAGGCACTGCAAAAGATCTCCGGATCCACGGTCGCGGAAAATGTCGTCGATGCCGGAAGCTTGGTTGCTCTCTTCACGTTAATGCGGCAGATCAGCGTGCCGGTTGTTGCTGCTGTTCGTGGGCGGGCCCTCGCAGGCGGATGCGGATTGGCTACGGCGTGCGACCTCGTTTTAGCCTCTCGCTCAGCACGTTTCGGATATCCGGAAGTCAAACTTGGCTTTGTGCCGGCAATTGTGATGGCGATCATGCGCCGCTCGGTTTCAGAAAAGCGAGCGTTTGACTTGATAACCCGGGGCCTCGAGATTAGCGCCGAACAGGCGCGAGACTTCGGGCTCGTAAACGAGATTTTTGATGACGGTACCCTGGATGACGATGTGAATGCCTACATTCGTTCTTTTGAAAAGACCAGCCGAACAGCAGTGGCCCTGGCCAAAAGCCTCCTCTATCAAATTGACGGTCTACCCCTCCCGGAAGCCCTTCAGACGGGCGCCGACGTCAACGTCATTACCCGCCTGACAGCCGACTGTCAAAATGGACTTGCCAGATTCTTGACTAAGGCTCCGATAAATCCGGAAAGCTGATTGCGCTCCAGGAATTTGGAGTCCTAACGCCTTAAGTGATGGCCTTACCCCCATTACTAGTGGGATTTTTCTCAGCTTTTAAGGTCCAACCCCGCCCTGCTTCATTGGAATGTCGGTTGCTTGGCGGCGTGTGGTCCCCTAGAAGTTCTGCTCAAATAAGGGAGGTATCCTATGAAGTCCTTTCGATGGTTCCGCGCGTCCGGCACTCTGGCTCTCACAGTAACAATCCTGTTTTACATCCCGGCTAACGCCCAGGTGACTACTGGCGATATTACCGGACGGGTCGTTGACACGCAGGCACAGGTTGTTCCCGGCGCGACTGTTACTGCTACGAGTACAGGGACCCGTCAGAGTAGGAGTGCTACAACGAATAGTCAGGGCGAGTTCATCATTACTCAGTTGCCCCCGGGAAAGTACGACATCTCGGTTGAAGCCCCGACCTTCAGCAAGAGCTTACTCAGGGATTATGAACTTAACGTTGGTTCTAAGCAGACGCTCAATATCGAATTGAAGCCCGGCGAAGTCACCGCGACGGTGGAGATAACCGGAGATTCGGTGCTGATCGAAACTACGAAGTCCGAATTGGGAGGCGTAGTTACGCCCCTTGAAGTCCAAAACCTGCCATTACTGAACCGGACATTCGCTGCGCTCAGCGTAATTATGCCGGAAGCCCGCCCCGCCGGAAATTTCGATCCAACAAAGACGCGCGTCGGCAACGTTGCGTTCAACGGCGGTGACGGCCGGCAAGTAGACGTCAACGTTGACGGTGGTGATAACAAAGACAACGTAGTCGGGAGTTTACTGCAGAACTTCGCCTACGAGTCCATTCAGGAATTTCAGGTGCTCCAACATCGTTGGACCGCGGAGCAGGGCCGGGCCGTTGGTGGAGTGATCAACGTCATCACCAAGTCCGGAAGTAATGACCTTCACGGATCTTTCTTCGCTAACTTCAGGGATGAGGCCTTTCGTAAGTTGGATTTCTTTGAGAAGCAGCGTATCGCCGCCAATCCGAACTTTTCGAAGCCCTCGTTCAGTCGCCAGGAGATTGGCGGATCGATCGGAGGCAAGATCGTTGAAGACAAACTGTTCTTTTTTGGCGCCCTCGAGCGTTTCCGCGAACGACAGTTGAATGCGTTGTCGCCAACCGCCGCTTTGCAGTTGCCGGTAATTCCCGGAGTCGGAGCCGTTGGCGATATTCCGACACCATATGACGATTGGCTTCTGACTGTGAAGGTTGATCATCGGCTTAATGAAAACCAGACGATGTTCTACCGGTACTCATTCCAGAAGAACAGCTCTCCCAACGACCAGATCGGTGTGCCGGCTAACGCCGACCTTACTGGTGGGAACACAAACGACAACAAGCTGCATAGCTTTGTTGCCAACCACACCTGGACCGTAAGTCCGACTAAGGTGAACCAATTTTCGTTCCATTTTCAGGACTTCAACAATGCGATTCTCGGTGTAACGGATCGGCCAAACATCGTGTTTCCTTCTGTCCAGACTGGCAGGAACGCCAACGTGCCGCAGTCGACGCTCGAGCGTAAATACCAGTTTCGCAACGACTTCTCCTGGAACGTGGGTAATCACAGTAGCAAGATGGGCGTCAACTATATCCACACGAAACTGGGAGGGTTCTTCTTCTTTGGCGCGCAAGGACATCAAATTACATTTTTTGATGACCCGCTTACTATCGCCAATAATACGAATGGGCTCTATCCGCAGGGGTTTGCCACTCCGGGCGCCGTACGGCAGATCAACTTCTCAGATGGCCGCGGCGATCACATCCAAACTATCGATCAGTTGGCGCTCTACTTTCAGGATGACTGGAAAGTTCGGCCCAACCTCACCCTTAATCTCGGCCTGCGTTGGGATGCGAACATCGGAAACCTGCCGGCACAGGACAACAATCGGACCATCCTCATTCTTAGCCAACTGAATCACCCGCTTGCCCGCGCGATTACCGGGGACCCTGAAAAGTTGACACGAACGACACCGAGTTGGACGGAGTTTCAACCGCGCATCGGTTTCGCGTGGGATCCGACAAGTTCCGGCAAGACAGTGATTCGTGGTGGGTACGGAATCTTTTACGACCAGGTCTTCCAGAACCTGACGCTATTCTCGCTGACCCAGTCAAATCCAGAGCTTTTCCAGACTGCTCTGACTCTCGTTAACACGTCAGTTGGCGTGGGTCAGATACCCGCGTTCCGGTTTGGTGTGGACCCGTTGCCTGCTCCGCCCGCCGGCTTCTCGTTTTCGGACCTGGCATTTGGCGGTTTTGGAAGGATCAATGATCCAGATATGAAGGAGCCGTACGTTCAGAAGTTCTCAATAGGCTTTGAGACCACCATCTGGAACAATGCCACGATCTCCAGCGATTTCGTACATACGTTGGGATTACACGAATCGCGCGTACAGGTGATCAACCCACGCATTCGACAGATCTGCGATCCGAACTTCCCAGGTTCTACGCCAGCTTCACCGCTTTGCGTACGTGGGGCCAACACCCGGGTGCTTGACCGCGCCTTTGTCGATGCAGGCTTCCCGATAGTTAATAATGTGGCGCGCATCGAACAAATAAATATGATCGGAACAACAAACCGATCGCTCTTCGATAGTTGGACCACGACGTTCAAATGGCGCACACGCAACGCGCTATTCTCCTCGAGCTATATCCTCGCCAACTCACGTTCCTGGGGTGGTCAACCAGTCGCGTCCTATAGCGGCAACGGCATTGCAAACACCCCCGAGAACCAGTTTAAGCCCGAAGAGTTTGGTCCCTCCCGGCTTGATGAACGCCATCGCGTTGTCCTTAGTGGTGTATTTGATTTACCGGGCGACGTTCAACTCGCCCCGATCATGCAACTCGCGAGCTCACGCCCTTACTCGCTGAATCTGGGCCTGGATGTTGATGGTGACGGTCTCGCCACCAACGATCGCATTTGTCAGGGGGTGGATCCAGCAGCCGTGTTTGCCGCCCGCGGAAACTCGGCAGCGTTGGCCGCACTCAACCCACTCGGCTGCCAGCAAGTTCAGGTGAATAACGTTCGCGTGGGCTTTATCACCGATGCGGCAGGAAACATTCTCGAGACCCGTAGCGGAAGGTTCTTTAACGTCGACTTGCGAGCGCAAAAGTCGTTTCGCTTAGGGGAGAGATTTACTGTCAGGGGGTATGTAGACTTCTACAACCTCTTCAACACAGAAAACCTCTCATTATCGAATCGATTGGGGAACACCGCAGCGACTTCGAGAGGCTTTTACCAACAACCCAATTCACTTTTTGGCCCAGGCTTTGGGCCACCGGTAGGCCGCCCGCTTACTGTGCAGTTCGGCGCTCGCCTGGATTTCTAGCTGCACAAAACAATTAACCCCTCTTCCTGAGGCGTTGGGCCCTTCTAGCCCAACGCCTCACTGCTTCACCGTAACCGTTGAGAGAACAAAGCGTCCTGGTTTTCGTGACGTACATCACCAAGTGGTGGATTGTTCGACCCGGCCTACAGAAGGTGCACGTTCCCATCTTCTCTTCTGCGGTCCGGCAAAAGGCCACCAACGGGAGTTAGTGGATTGTTCGACCTAACCTACAAAAGCATCACCCGAAGGCTCCCAAAGACCACCAACGGGCCGTTGGTGGTCTTTGTGTGGTCCATCGAAGTTCAAAGAGGGCACTGCCTTCGGTAGGCCAAGTCGAACCAATCCACAAACTGCGTTGGTGGTCTTTGTGTGGTTCGGTGAAGAGCTTCTTCGGCCGGTGGTTTTGTAGGCTGGGTCGAACCATCCACCAACTGCCGTTGGTGGTCTTTGAAAGCTGGGCCAGTAGCTCGTGGTATGTAGGCCGAGTCGAAGAATCCACCAACTGCGTTTGGGGGACTGGAGTTTGGACATCTTATTGCTACCGCTCGAGTCCTTCTCATTAACACCTAACTTCAGTTAGGTGGCAGGCTTCCTCAGCGCTTTCCCGAACCGTTTCAACGGTTTGCTGCGTTGTCACAAAGCGCCGACGTCCTCGCGTGTCGTAAACCGTTGAAACGGTTCTCCGGTTCTTGGTCGTTTCTGGGTCACCTAACTAAAGTTAGGTGTTAATTGAGAAAAGTCACACCCAGGCTTTTTGCGACGCCCTACAGCCTGCGGTGGATTCCTCACTTTCGTGAGGTCTGCTTCAATAGTCGCAATAGAGATTCTTCTGCAGGGTGAAGTTTGCGTCCGCGATAATTGATGAACTGGTCCAGGCTACTGAAATAACAGTCCATGGTACGGCACTTCTCGAAGCTCTTGATCACTTCGGGACAGATATAGGAACCGCGACAAACCGCCGGAGTGTTCCCGAGCGTTGCGGCGGTCTCTTTAATCGCCGCCACGATCTTTCGTTTCTTCAGCGTGACCTTCTCCGCGGTATCGGTGCCTGTGCGCGCCAATGCACACGCACAGACCAGCGTGCCGGCCCAGGTGCGAAAGTCCTTGGCACTGAAGCGCTCGCCCATAACTTCCTTGATGTACTCGTTGATATGCCGGCGCTTGACATCCACAAACTCACCGTCGCCATTGCGATACTTGAAGACCTCACTCTGGCGGCACCTCAGCAGGACTCGCAGCACCCGGGCAACATCCTTGTCTCGCAGCTCGCGACGCTGGCGCACTCCTGACTTCCCGGGAAAATCAAACCGCACCAGGTCGCCCTTTACTGAAACGTGGTCCGGGGTCAGCGTGGCAATTCCGTAGCTGCCGTTCTCGCTCGCATAGACTTCGCTGCCGGGTCTCAGAAAGCAGGTCGAAAGAATCCGCAAGATACAGGCGAGCACTCGTTCCCGACCGACGCCGGGCTGTTTCAGGTGACGGGCGACAATGGAACGCATGCGCGGCAGATCCTGAATGAAGTGGATCAAGCGCCGGAACTTTATGGTGTCCTGCGCTCGATGGTGATTATCGTGATAGAGGTATTGCCAGCGACCGGCCGTATCTTTACCTACTGCCTGAAGTTTGCTGTTGGGCGAGGTGCTGATGGCCACATCGGTCCAAGCGGGGGGAATTCGCATTACGTGGATGCGTTGCAGGTCCCTGACGAGAACCCTCTTGCCACCAGCCTTTTTGTAATGGAAGCCGCGATCTGGAGTGCCCAATCGCAGGATGCCGATTTTCTGTAGTCGCTCGATGCGCGTCATGCTGAGGCTGAATATATCTCAACTCATGAGGTTAGGACTACTACCTCGGGGGGGGCGAGGGTGGCATGAGTTGAGACGTGCCTTGGAAGCAGGGAGGATCTGAACCATATACACACTGCTGTGTATAGGTAAGGATTCTCTCAAATCCGAAAAGCTAGACAGGGATGTCGACACCTTGATCAATAGCCGCCGGCTCCGTTACGCCGTTGATTTCTTCAATTGCCAGATCGATCTGCGCAGGACTTCCAAGCAGAACCAGCACGTCTTCTGCCCTGATTAATGTCTCGGGACCGGGGTTAATTTCCGTTTGGCCCTCGTGCGTGATGGCAAGAATCGTCACGCCGGTCTTCTTTCTCAACTGCAAATCTCCAATACTTTTGCGGTCAGCCGGCGAGCCAGGATCTACAATTAACGTTTCCGTCGAAGTAGCCTTAAGCGCCTCGGCGATTTCATTGATATCGACAATCGGCAGAGATGGGGAGCGCAGCATCTGGTAGCCTTCCCTCCTGATCTCTTCAACCTGACGTTGTATCACGCTGCGGGCAAGTCCGTACTCTCTGAGCACGCGCGAGAATATCTCGATGCTGGTTTCAAACTCCTCCGGTATGACTTCGCTCGCGCCGAGTTGAATGAGATCCGTCATCTCTGACATGTAGCGAGTTCGGACGATGATATGAATGTGGGGGTTCATCTGGCGGGCCAGCGAAACTATGTGCCGGGATGCCAGGGGATCTGAAATGGCAAGCACCAGAATGCGCGCGTGTTCCACACCGTTCTGGTGCAAGACTTCTCGGCGCGTAGCCTCGCCGTAAACAATTCGCTCTCCCTGGGCCTGAGCTTTGCGAACTGTCTCACCATTTAGTTCCACGACGGTGTAAGAAACCCCGGTCTTTCGGAGAACCTTCGCAAGATTCCGGCCATTTAGACCGTAGCCGACGATCAACACGTGGCCTCGCAGATCTGAATCTGTTGCAGCGGGCTCGGATTCGGCCGCCGCGCTTTGAGAGCCGGAAGCAAACAGTGACTGTAGAGCGTAGCCGATTCGCGGCGCCGCTTTGATCAAAAATGGCGCAGCAATCATCGATAGAATCGAAGCAGCGAGAAAGCGTTGGTAATCTATTCCTGAAAGTAAGCCTTCCGGCAGACCGGCCTTGGCGAGAATGAATGAGAATTCGCCGACCTGCGCCAATCCGACCGCTGTCATTGCGGAAACCCGCAATGAGTAACCAAGCAAGCGCACGATTGCCAGAGCCAGCAGGGCCTTTCCTGCTGTTAATGCAACGACCCAGGTCAGCACCGTAAAGAGATCGGCAGCAAGAGCGCTCAGTGACAACAACATGCCGATCGAGATAAAAAAGAGACTATTGAAGACATCACGGAAGGGAAGGATGTCGGCCACGATCTGATGGCTGTACTCCGATTCCGAGAGCACCATCCCGGCAATGAATGCCCCCAGCGCCAGCGACAGTCCAAATTGTGAGGTTAGCCATGCAGTTCCCAAACTGAGCAGAACGACCGAAATCATAAACATCTCAGAACTGCGCATGCGAACTATCTGGTAAAGGAGGTGGGGTACTACCGTGCGCGCGGTGAAGATAATGATCGCTATGGCAGCTACAGCAATCCCGAGAGTAAGAGCAATCTTCGATGCAGAGGTTCCTTCATTACCGCTGAGGATGGGGACCATCAGCATCATCGGCACGATGCTTAAATCCTGAAACAGCAGGATGCCGACGGCCGCTCTGCCATGAGGCGCATCAACCTCGGCACGCTCGACATAACTCTTGAGGACGATGGCAGTACTGGAAAGAGCAAACAGGAATCCGAAAAAGACCGCCTGATTGATGGGACGATTCAGTAAGCCCGCAATGACGCTCACGAACAGCGTTGTAAGTACGACTTGCAAGCCGCCGCCCAGAAGGACCAGGCGCTTCATCTTCAGCATCCGGTGCACTGAGAACTCGAGGCCGATGGTAAAGAGCAGAAGCACCACGCCGATTTCGGCAAGCACTTCGATGGCCTCAGCATTCTTGATCAATCCCAGCCCATAGGGACCAATCAAGACTCCGGTAATCATGAAGCCCACAATGGTAGGCAAGCGAAGGCGGTTGAAGAGAAATACTATGGGGACAGAGGCGAGCAATAACAGGAGCACGTCCTGAAGCAATGGAAGAGTATGCGGCATACCTTGAACTTGAAAGAATCAGCCAGATTTCAGACAGGCGCAGTGTTTTATGATTGAGTGACCCCGCCGCATCCTCGCACAAGCGATGGTGATGGCGCCACCCGCTAACGTGAATCTCCACCTTGAGCCCCCCAAAGGCGCGCCTTCGAACACTCTCTGCACGTTGTCAGAGGGGCAACTGCCGGAGTAGTCTTACCACTGGTTATAATCAAGAACAAACAAATAATCAGTGGTGTCCTATTGTAGGGGCAGCCGTCCGTGGCCGCCCATAACTGAGTGAAGCATCTTTTCCGATGCGGGCGGCCATGGAGAGCCACCCCTTACAAATTAGGACACCACCCAATCATCGGTTGCCGTTGGACAGTTCGCTTGCAGAACCAGGTATCTCCGAAATGTCTTTGCAACTGCCACGGGTTGGACAACAGTAAAGAGGAATAGTGATCATGAACAGATCTACACTTGAACAAGAGCTAAAGAAGGTTGGCATCAGTCTGAATGGCTGGTTGCCTGTGTTGCAATGCGATGCGTGCAAACATCGCTGGGAACCTTTCAATGCGGCTGCGGGATCGGCGGCGCCGACGGCTCGCCTGGATTACTGGAAGTGTCCAAAACAATGTAATGCTGAAGCCCAGGTCGGTCGTGAAGTTCAGACTGTAATTCCCCGATATCTTGTGTTGAATGATATCCCGGGAATGGTCTTTAGTGACGAAGACTCAATCGAGTTCGAACGTTACGTACGTTCAATGGACGCGACCGAGATACCGAACCGAGTCCGGTAAGATCCGTCCAGTCAGGAGTGGTCCAGTCAAGGCTCCTCACTTAGGGTTGCTTGCAAACAATGTGAAGAAGGAAAAACTGCGAAATGTATAAGACTGCACTGGCTTTGCTGCTAATCATAATCCTTTCAGGTCTGGCTGTTGCCCGGCGACCGAGCGCTCAATCAGGATCATTCGATGTCATCATCAAGGGAGGCTCCGTTTACGATGGTAGCGGCGGTCCGGCGAGACGCGTTGATATTGGGATCCGCGGGGATCGTATAGCAGCAGTTGGCAACCTGGCCCGTGCTAACGCCGGCGCTATCGTTGACGCTCGCGGGCTCGCGGTCGCACCCGGCTTTATCAATATGCTTTCATGGTCCACGGAGTCTCTGATTGTTGACGGACGCTCGCAGGGTGATATCCGGCAAGGCGTCACCACGCAGATATTCGGGGAAGGCTGGTCCATGGGCCCGCTTAACGAACGGCTTAAGCGGCAGATGGTGGCAGAGCAGGGTGACATCAAGTTTGATATTGAGTGGACCACGCTCGCGGAGTATTTAAGCTATCTCGAGAAGCGCGGCGTTTCCCAGAACGTCGCCTCATTCGTAGGCGCGACTACGATCCGCATGTACGTCCTCGGCGAAGCTGACGTGCAACCGACGGCCGCCCAAATGGAGGAGATGCGGGAATTGGTGCGTCGTGAAATGGAAGCGGGCGCCCTGGGAATCGGTTCGTCGCTTATCTATCCGCCGGCTTTCTACGCTCGAACCGAAGAATTGATCGAGTTGTGCAAGGTTGCGGCGCGCTACAAGGGTAAATACATCTCACACATGCGCAGCGAAGGAAACCGTTTGACCGAGGCAGTGGCGGAATTAATTCGCATCAGTCGAGAAGCCGGAATTCCAGCAGAGATATACCACCTGAAAGCGGCAGGGCAGGAGAACTGGGGGAAGATGGACCAGGTTATCAGGATGGTAAACGAAGCTCGGCGCCAGGGATTGAAGATTACGGCCGACATGTACACCTACACTGCCGGCGCGACCGGACTGACGGCGAGTCTGCCGCCCTGGTCTCAGGATGGGGGTAATGAGGCACTGTTCAAGCGGCTCGAGGATCCTGTGACGCGACAGAAGATTGTTGAGGAGGTTCGCACTCCCACTGACAAATGGGAGAACCTTTATCTAGCAGCCGGCTCGGCCGAAAAGGTTCTCCTCGCCGGCTTTAAAACCGAGAAATTGAAGCCACTGACCGGAAAGAGTTTGGCGGAAGTGGCGAAGATGCGCGGGAGCGATCCGGTCGACACGATTATTGATCTAATACTTGAAGACCGTACTCGCGTGGAAGCGGTGTACTTCCTGATGTCCGAAGACAATCTGCGGAAGCAAATGAAGCAGCCGTGGGTGTCATTCGGATCTGATGCCGCTTCTATGGCACCTGAAGGTGTATTCATCAGATCTTCCGCTCATCCCCGGGCGTACGGAAACTTCGCGCGGCTACTGGGGAAGTATGTGCGCGAAGAGAAAGTTATCTCTCTTGCCGATGCAGTGCGCCGGCTTACGGGGCTGCCGGCGACGAATCTCGGATTGGATGGGCGGGGCTTTCTTAGACCAGGGTTGTTTGCTGACGTGGTGGTATTTGATCCGAAGACTATCGCGGATCATGCCACCTTCGAAAAGCCGCATCAGTATGCGGTCGGAGTGCAGCACGTGTTCGTAAATGGTGTTCACGTACTCAAGGACGGGGAGCACACAGACGCTAAACCCGGCCGAGCTATTTGGGGTCCCGGAAAGGTCCGCTAAACGCTAAGAAAGCACTTCGCGCAACCTTCGCTCCAGATACCGGCGTTCACTCTCATTGGTGACCAAGGCCAGTGCTGACTCGTAGCTACGGGCCGCTTCTCCTCTGGCCCCGATTCGGCGCAGCAAGTCTGCCCGCGCCGCATACAGTAGGTGATAGCCATCGAGTTCGCCCGTTTCGTGCAGGGCTTCGATCAGTGCCAGTCCGGTTTCGGGACCTTGAGACATGGCGATTGCAACAGCTCGGTTCAGCGACACAATAGGCGAAGGCAGCACTCGAGCTAGAAGATCATAGAGGCGGACAATCTGGGGCCAGTCTGTGTCTTCGGCCCGAGATGCTTTACAATGCTCCGCCGCAATGGCAGCCTCCAGAGCAAACGGCCCAGGCCCTCCGCGAAGCGCTTCGTCCACGAGGGGGAGGGCGTCAGCAATTTGTCTTTGGTTCCATCGACTGCGATCCTGCTCCTCCAGCACGACGAGATCGCCGGCTATGTCCAGGCGGGCTTCGCGGCGTGAATCGTGTAGCAACATGAGGGCACAGAGTGCGGTAGCTTCCGCAGGTGGCCGAGGCTCCATTAACATTCGTACAAGTTGTCCCAAACGGATAGCCTCGGCGCAGAGGTCGGCCCTGACGAGCGGTCCACCTCGTGTTGATGCATAGCCCTCGTTAAAGATCAGGTAGATCACCGTCAAGACAGCGTCGATTCTCGAGGGCATCTCGTTGGTATGGGGAACTGAGAAAGGAATGCCGGCATCACGGATTTTGCGCTTGGCGCGGACCAGGCGCTGCGCCATCGTCGTCGCGGGTACGAGGAACGCACGAGCAATTTCGTCCGTTTGCAGACCTCCCAGGGTCCGTAGCGTCAGCGCGACCTGGGCCTCGAGAGCCAGCGCCGGATGGCAACAGGTGAAGATCAAGCGCAGACGATCGTCGGGGATTTGATCGATATCATAATCAGGTTCCACGGCCGGCTCGATACTTGATTCGGCAAACGATTCAATCTTCTCCCTCAAACGCGCCTGCCGGCGGATCCGATCGATCGCTTTATGCCTTGCGGTCTGGATTATCCAGGCACGTGGGAACTCGGGGACGCCGTCTGTCGGCCAACGATCAACGGCGGCAGCAAACGCTTCCTGGGCTGCCTCTTCCGCAACGTCGAAGTCACGGAATTGCCGAATCAAGGTGGCGACGATGAGGCCCCAGTCGGCGCGGTAAACGTTATCGACGGCGACGTTAGCGTTAGGAGGCATGGCCGATAATAAAGAATTGCCTGCCGGGGTGTCGATCCGGGCCAGTGGCGTTCGATCTATTAATAGGAGGACATTATATGAAGTACATGTTGCTGGTTTATCTGGATGAGCAGGTTTTAACCGAGTCTGAGCGGGAACATTGTTACGTAGAGTCGGCACAGCTTGCCCAAAATCTAAAGTCTAGTGGGAATTATCTGTCAGCCGGACCCCTGCACCCTACTTCGACTGCGACCAGTGTCAGAAAGCGCGAGGGCAAGCGGCTTGTTACTGACGGGCCATTCGCTGAGACGCGCGAACAGCTCGGCGGCTACTATTTAATAGAGGCGTCGGATCTTGACGAGGCGATTGGCGTTGCTGAAAGAATTCCAGTCGCAGACGTGGGTACGATCGAGATTCGACCTCTGCTTGAAATTCCCGGCTTGCCAACGGACTAGTTCCCGTCGTGGCGCATCCTGTCAGGTTGCGTTTGGACCAGCATTAAACTGATCCTTTTGAAGCTCAACCTGCGCTACCTATAGCCTAAACGCAAGCCATCTAAGGTGAAATCGATGTGTCGAAATATCAAAACCCTATTCAATTTTGAACCGCCGGTTACTGAAGAAGAGATCCGCGCGGCATCGCTACAATTCGTAAGGAAGATTAGTGGGTTCAACTCACCCTCGAAAGCGAACGAGGCTGCTTTCCTCTCGGCCGTGGATGAGGTTGCCATGATCTCGGACCAACTGCTTCGTTCACTTAAATCGACAGCCGCGCCAAAGAACCGGCAGGAAGAGGCTGCTAAAGCCAGAGCCCGGGCGGCTCAACGGTTCGGCCCAGCAATTTAGAGATTGGGCGGCAACGGTGAGCGGTGCGGCCCACAAAACTTAATACTGTACTGTTAGGGAGGAATCATGAGCTACGTTGATGGCTTTGTACTACCAGTCCCGAAGAAGAATTTGCAGGCCTATCGCCGGATGTCTCAAAAGGCAGGAAAGGTCTGGAAGGAACACGGCGCTCTCCAGTACCTGGAAGCAGCCGGCGACGATCTTGATGTGAAGTTTGGAGTTCCGTTCGGAAAGACCGTCAAGCTGAAGCCCGGTGAGACAGTAGTTTTCTCGTGGATCGTATTCAAGTCGCGTGCGCATCGCGATCGAGTCAATGGCAAGGTATTGAAAGATCCGCGGATTGCAGAGATGGTGGAACCGAAGGCGATGCCGTTCGATGTCAAGCGCATGGTCTACGGCGGTTTCAAGAGCATCGTCGAACTGTAAGCAGGAAGCTCTCGCCAAGGTGGTCCCGTCCCTTCGCGATTTGCTGGATCACCCGGCTAAGATAAGGGAATGGCGAGAAGCGTTACTTTGTACTGGTGGCGGCGTCTCTTAAGCGGCGTTCGGCCAGTTGGTCGGCTGCTCGGTAAGTCGGGAGTCCTTCGGCGCTGGCGATCGCGAAAATGTTAAGCAGCGTTTCGTAGATCGCCAGCACCTTTTCTCGCGCGAATGCCGGTTCCCAGTCCAGGAGCTCAATGCCTCCGTTAATGACCCCACCGGCGTTTGCTACATAATCCGGTGCATACAAAATGTTCCGCTCTTCGAGCATGTCCCCATGCATCGCGTCGAGCAGTTGGTTGTTTGCCGCTCCGGCAACAATTTCCACCTCCAACCTGGGAAGCGTCTCATTGTTGATAATCCCCCCAAGGGCACACGGCGCAAAGATATCGGCATTGACGTCGTAAATTTCATCGGGTGCAACTTTGGCAGCATCGAACTCATTCACGACACGCGACAACCGAACAGCGTCGACGTCGGTGGCTACCAAATGGGCTCCGGCACGATTGAGTGCTGCGGCCAGTTGATAACCGACGTGTCCACATCCCTGAAGAGCGACCGTTTTTCCCGCAAGATCGTCCGTGCCCCAACGGTGTTTTGCTGCTGCCTGCATGGCTCGGAAAACTCCCAGCGCAGTCGCGGGCGAGGGGTCCGTCAGGCCTGCTACGAAACGGCTTTCCATCCGGACAAACTTCATATCAGCCGGAGTTGTGCCGACATCTTCTGCGGTTATGTAGCGACCACCCAGCGTGTCGATAAATCGCCCGTGCGCCCGGAAGAGCCGCTCACGTTCTGTTGTTCTATTGTCACCAAAGATAACTGACTTGCCGCCACCAAATGGCAGTCCGGCAACCGCATTCTTGTAAGTCATTCCGCGCGACAGACGCAGCAGGTCAGCGAGGGCCTCGTCGTCATCCGCATAATTCCAGAACCGTGTGCCTCCGACCGCCGGACCGAGAGCGGTGCTATGAACAGCGATCATGCCGCGATAGCCCACAGAAGGATCCTTACAGAGTAGGACGCATTCATGTTCAGCAGCGATCTGCTCAATTATTTCCATAATGGATCTTGTGAACTTCCCCTCGGGCACCCCAGAAAGACCAGGACCTTTGCCGCAGGTGTCTAAATAATAACGAATATCCGTGTACCTAGGTTCGCGCAGAATGCAACCTGTGAGTAATCACGAAAAGGGAGACTGCCGGGTTGTCGGTGGGACCATTAAGAACTAGAATCTCACTATCTTCCCAGAATCACAGGCTCTCTTCGGAGCCTGCACGTCTTGGCTCAGGCCCCGATCTTCAGATTGAGTTGATGCTTTCCGGGCACTCGAAGGCCTACCAAATCTGATGTGTCTAAAACGATGTCGAAAGTTTTGCGGGGGTCGTCATGAGCGGAAGAACACCGCAACTCGTTTATGAGTTTGGACCGTACCGCGTCGATGTAGCGAGGCGCTGCCTGCTTCGCGGCGGCAGTACCGTACCGCTCACTCCAAAGGTGTTTGAGACTCTGTTGTTGCTTGTCGAGAACAGTGGCCGCCTTGTAAGTAAGGATGAAATGATGCGGCAGCTCTGGCCGGACACCTTTGTCGAGGAGAGCAGTCTGTCACAGAATGTCTTTCATCTCCGTCGAGCGCTTGGAGATGACAAATCTGAGCCGCAGTATATCGCTACCATTCCCAAGCGGGGCTACCACTTCCTCGCCAGGGTTAATGAGATTACTGACAGCACGCCGGAGCCTTCAACAGAAGCCTCAATCGCGAATGGGCTTCCCGAAGCCATCAATTCGCTAGCGGTTTTGCCCTTTAAGTCCCTTGGGGTTGAGCGAAACGACGAGCTTTTAGGATTAGGGATGGCTGACGCGATCATTATCAGGCTCAACGAGCTGCAACAGATCCAGGTCTCGCCCACCAGCGCGATCTTTCGGTACACCGCCAGGGAGAATAATCCCCTGACAATTGGGCGGGAGCTCGGCGTGGATGCAGTACTGGACGGTACAGCACAGCAAGCAGACGAGCAGGTGCGCGTTACGGTCCAATTGCTCCGGGTTACTGATGGCCGCCACCTATGGTCAGCCAAGTTTGATGAGCACTACACCGATATTTTTGCGGTGCAGGATTCGATTTCCGAGCAGGTCGCAAGGTCGTTGGCGCTACAAATAACTGCCGACGGGAAACAACTAAGCAAACTTTATCCGGACAACACTGAAGCGTACCAGACGTACTTGATGGGCCTTTACTTCTGGAACAAGAGAACGCGGGACGGTCTCAACAAAGCTATCGAATATTTTGAGCAGACGATTGCGGAAGATTCGGGATATGCGCTTGCTTATGCCGGGCTTGCCGATTGCTATTTCCTGCGCCTTGCCTATAACTTTGAGAGCCTGGATCCTGGCATTCTTTATGAAAGGGTCCGGGCGACAGCTATGAAAGCGCTCGAACTGGACCCGGGACTGGCGGAAGCTCATGCGGCGCTGGCAGTCGTCAGGGTTAAATACGATCGAGACGTCACAGGGGCTGAAAGGTCTTTTACGCGGGCAATCATCGCAAATCCGAACTGCGCGATGGCCCTTCTTAGATACGCCTGGTTTCTAACCGCGATGGGCCGTTTGGACGAGGGCCTGGTAAAGGCAACGCGCGCCCAGAAGCTTGACCCTCTATCACCCGAAAGTAATGCTGCGGTCGGCCACCTGCTCTATTACGCACGAAGATTTGACGAAGCGATCAGCTATTGCCGACGAGCCCTCGACATTGAGCCTGAGTTCGTTTCTGCACGCCTTTACCTTGGTCTGAATTACGTGCAGAAACAGATGTACACGGAAGCGATCGACGAGTTTGAGAAGGGGGCTGCCGAAGAACGTTGCGAGTTGCTTGTTCTGCTCGGTTATGTTTACGCGCTGGTGGGACAACACCCCGAGGCGCAAGCGATGTTGGATGAATTGGAACTCGCCGGAAGAGAAGGAGCACTACCGTACAACCGCGCGATGATCTACAACCTGTTCGGGCAGGCGGAGCGCGCGCTCGAGTTACTCGCAGAGCCGTGTGTTAACTGGACAGAGCAATTGCGAGTGTTGAGGTACGATCCCAGGTTGGATGACCTTAGATCCAGGCCCGGGTATGAGAACCTGATACGGAAATTAGCCTCCTCGGATAATAGAGTACGCAGCTAATTCGTAAGGGTATCACTGAAACTTATTGATGAAAGGTTAAATCTCTATCGTTGTTACCGGTCAATTGGGTAAAATTGTCTACCCTCATCAGGATTTCTGTGATAAAAAGGCAGTCCCAAACGCAGCGTTATTTGGCCCCAAGGGTCTGTCTGACTCTCTGGAAGAGATGCAGGTCTTGACGCTTTATTTCCACGCATCCCAATAAAGGAGCAGCTCTCCCCGGGCACTTACACAAGGTGCGCAGCTTCTCGGGTCCGGTTTGGCGTGCGGTAACTAACTGAGTCGGAAAAAGCGCAATCAAGACTATCGATTAAGGAGGATCAGATGATACGGAAGGTCTGCTGCTTTGTTTCAATCGCAATTCTGCTGCCTCTGCTCACCGCTAACACCACGGCGGACACTCCCCCAGTTAACGCGCTAAAGTTACATGAACGTTTCACTCTTTCACTAGAGTTAGATTTCAGAAAGAAGAATCAGAATACGCTGGAACGCGCTATTTCATTGCTCGACTCGAGTCCTAATGGTCATGCTACTGGGTTTTTAGTCGGCGATGGCTTGCTGATGACGGCCTATCATGTGGTCTCCGGAGACTTGAGCAACTCCAAGAAGGCGCTGCTTGGATTTAAGCCAAAGGATGAACTTAGAGTGAGGGTTTATGTCAACGGTTGTGAAGCGTCCATTGTAAGCGTGGATCGAGATGCAGATCTGGCCCTTCTAAGTGTTTGCCGGACTCCGAAGCACGCCCGCACTCCGGAATTTCAAACCCAGCCGAGCCGCGACGAAAGGCTGTTTCTGATCGCGCGCCCGGATGGGGACAAAATGGTGAGTAGGGGTAGCTTCTATGGTTCCTACAACTTCCGCGGTCACCAATACTGGTCAGCACGACTCACCGGACGCGATGGTTATTCTGGCAGCCCCGTCTACAACGAAAAAGCCGAACTCGTTGGGGTATTCAGTGGTTATGACCGCTCTCAGAAGCTTGCGGTTATCAGTCCCAGTCTGCGGGCGCAGAAACTGCTCGAGGATTACCTCAGGGATTCTCAGCCCTGAGCACAGTCTGCCAACATAGAAGTTGTAACAAGTAAATCCTTTCCGGAAAAAGTCTCTCAACTTTTGCTCTCCGGATCGTGTGTCTGATCAGTTTAATGCACGACTAGACCGTCCGGGTTAACTCCGTCTCCCGGTTGGGGAGGAATTCCGCCGATCGTGTTGCAAATCGTCTTAATCCTGCTGCTGTTTTGCGCGCCAGCGGTGGCGTACGCTCAGTCTGTCTCACCTCAACGTGCCAACCTGCTCTGGTATCGCCAGCCTGCGAAGCAATGGAATGAAGCTCTTCCGATTGGCAATGGCCGGCTGGGGGCAATGGTGTTTGGAGCTGTCAGTTCCGAGCGCATCCAGCTTAATGAAGATACTGTCTGGGCCGGCGAGCGCCGCGACCGCAATAATCCCGAAGGGGCGAAAAATCTCGCTGAAGTGCGAAGGTTATTGTTTGCCGGCAGAGTTAAGGAAGCCGAAGCCCTCGCCGACAAAACAATGATCGCTACCACGCGACGGATGCCGCCATATCAAACGCTCGGTGACCTGATTCTGCGCTTTCCGGAAGCAAGCGGTGCTGAGGATTATGTCCGGGAACTGGATCTGGATACTGGCATCGTGCGCGTGAGCTACACCCTGGCTGGTGCTCGCTTCAGCCGTGAGATCTTCGCAACAGCGGTAGACCAGGTAATCGTTGTGCGTCTCACTTGCGATAAGCCCGGTCGAATAGCGTTTGCGGCGACCCTCACTCGGGAACGTGATAGTCAAACCAGATCTTTGGGTAACAACATGGTGGTCCTTGAAGGACAGGCCATCGCGCGGGGCGACCGCCACCCACTTGAGCGAGAGACCGGAGCCCGGTTTCAAGCTGTTCTTCAGATTCTTTCAGAAGGAGGACGCACTCGCGCGGATGGGGCCGACGTACTGGTTCAGAACGCAAATGCCGTTACCTTAATTCTGTCAGCCGCCACCGACGTTCGACACAAAGATCTGCTTGGCGCGAATAACAGTTATCTTGCCGCTGCCAGGAAGTCTTATGCCCACCTGAGGTCAGCTCATATCTCCGATCATCGGCGACTGTTCCGGCGGCTTGAGTTGAACCTCGGCGCCGGGGAGACCAATCTGCCTACCGACGAGCGGCTCAGGCGAGTGCAGGAGGGCAAAGTAGATCCGGCGCTTGAGAGCCTCTATTTTCAGTTTGGCCGCTATCTGTTGATTGCAAGTAGTCGGCCCGGATCCATGGCGGCAAATCTCCAGGGAGTCTGGAACGATCAACTACAGCCGTCGTGGGATAGTAAGTACACAATAAACATCAACACAGAGATGAACTACTGGCCGGCAGAGATGACGAATCTGTCGGAGTTGCATGAGCCATTGTTCGATCTGATCGAGAACGCCCGGGCCGATGGGCGACGGGTTGCAAAGGGCCTTTACGGAGCCAGAGGTTTTGTCATCCATCACAATACGGATCTCTGGGGGCATGCCGTTCCGATTGATGGAGTGCATTCCGGTATCTGGCCCATGGGTGGCGCCTGGCTCACTCTGCACCTTTGGGATCGCTACGACTTCACGCGCGACAAGGAATTTCTTGCCAGACGCGCCTACCCCGTAATGAAGGAGGCGGCAGAGTTTCTCCTCGATTACCTGGTAGAAGACCAGAATGGATATCTGCTCTCTGGTCCATCAATCTCGCCAGAAAACCAGTACGAATCGGCTGATGGCGCGGCCAAACTCTGCATGGGGCCGGCGATGGACACTCAGATCGCCTGGGCGCTCTTTACCAGAGTCATAGCCGCCAGCGAATCACTGGGAATCGACGCCGATTTTCGCCAGACCGTGAGCGCAGCGCGCGCGCGCCTGCCGCCAATGCGGATAGGGAAACACGGACAGTTGCAGGAGTGGTTGGAAGACTATGAGGAGCCGGAGCCCGGTCACCGGCACATCTCTCACCTGTTTGCCTTGCATCCGGACGATCAGATCACTTTGCGCGGGACCCCGGAACTAGCGAAGGCGGCCCGCGTCTCCCTTGAGCGTCGCTTACAGGCGGGCAGTGGACATACCGGGTGGAGCAGGGCATGGATCATAAACTTCTGGGCGCGCCTGGAAGAGGCAGAATTGGCTCATGAGAATGTAGTTGCGTTATTGGCCAAGTCTACGCTGCCGAACTTGATGGACAATCATCCGCCTTTCCAGATCGATGGAAATTTTGGCGGCGTCGCAGGCATGACAGAGATGCTGGTCCAGAGTCATTCCGGGGAGATCAGTTTCTTGCCGGCGTTACCCAGGGCGTGGCCCACGGGCGCGATCAGTGGGCTACGTGCGCGCGGCGCGATCGGAGTCGATCTGAGGTGGAGTTCAGGTAAGGCTACGGTTGCGGTTTTGCGACCCGTCGTGGCGATCGAGCGCAACCTAAGACCGCCGCGCGGGCAGCGGATTGCTTCGATCTCGGAGAACCGTAGGCGAAAGACTTTTAATGCGCCAGCGGATGGAGTAGTCACGGTCCGGTTTATGGCGGGAAGGGAATATCGGATCACATTTCGCTGAAACGGTTTTAATGGTGAAGGGATGAATTTTACCCCTGATGTTGGTTCGTTTTACTTCCTTGTTTGTTACTCGGGATTACCGGTCGGCAATCTGGCCTTCTATCTTCGCAAGGATCTCTGCTGAGATCTCACTAGCCCGGATGTTGCTCTTCGCCTCGGCTACTATTCGAATGATTGGTTCCGTATTTGAGCCTCGAACCAGAAACCAGCCATCGTTTAGCGTCACTTTGACACCATCCCTCGTATCCAATGGATAGGCTGCGTACTCATGCCGGAGCATCCTCAGCACGCCGCTAATCTTGTCTGACGGACAGGTGAATCTCGCTTTAACCATCTTGTAGTCAGGAAGACTGGTCAATATCTCGCTAACCGTCCGGCCGCTCTCTGACAGCAAATGAAGAATGAGGGCCATCGCCACCAGACTATCGCGCGCGAAATTGATCCGGGGATAGATCACGCCCCCGTTTCCCTCACCGCCTATCACCGCATTCTGTTTCTGCATCTCCTGGGTGACATTGACTTCGCCGATCTTCGTAAGAAACAACGCGCTCCCGAATCTCTTCGCAACATCTTCCAGCGCTGTTGTAGTTGATAAATTAGCGACAATTGGACCGCGCTCTTTGCCCAGCACATACATAGTTGCGAGCACTAAAGTGTAGTCCTCTCCGATCGGGACGCCTTGCTCCGAAACAATAGCGAGTCGATCGGCATCCATGTCCTGGGCAAACCCGATGTCTGCCTGATGTTCCCTGACCGCCGCGCAAAGAGCGCCAAGGTTCTCGGGTAGAGGTTCCGCAGGTCGCGGAAAAGTTCCGTCGGGTGTGACGTTGATGGGAATAACCTGGGCGCCCAGCGACCTGAGCAACTCCGGGCCAGCAAAAGAACCTGCACCATTACATGCGTCAAGGACGACCCGCAACTTCTTCTCCCGACTCGCCAGTGGGCCCAGCGCTTCGATGACCTTATTCACATGCAGCTCAGCCGCGCCGGAGATCTCCTCGACGGTCCTCATCTCTATACCGGTGACTTTCGTGTATTCGCCCTGATGATAGATGTCCAGCATCTCACGCGCCTGTCCTTCATCGAGAAACAGACCTTGTGGGCCTATGAATTTCAGAGCATTCCACTCGGCAGGATTATGACTGGCGGTAATCGCAATACCTCCCCGCGCTTTACGTTCGCGAACGAGCATCTGAACTGTTGGCACTGGACACATGCCAATATCAATAACGCGGCAACCGCTCGACAAAAGCCCGGCGATGACAGCCTGCTTGACCATCTCGCCTGACGTGCGCGGATCGCGACCTATAACAATCGGGCCGGAGCCGAGATAGGTTCCGAAGGCTTGCGCAAAGCGAGTCAACAGCGCCGGTGAAAGGGAATCTCCGATTACACCGCGTACACCAGAGATGCTGATCTTGAGAGTTGGTATTGCTCGCATTATTAATTCAAACCCTTCAGCCCGTCGCGGGCCCAATCGAGCAGGTGGCGAGCATCCGCCGACACGTCTGCCTCGGCGATAATCCGAATCATCGATTCAGTATTTGAGGCCCTGACGTGCACCCATCCTTCCGGCAGCGTCACCTTTATACCGTCAGTCGAGTCGTAGGTGTGCTTTTCACGCTCAACGGCAGTGCGAAAGTTCTGAAGCACTGAGTAGAGCCGGTTCGGGTCCACAGAGATGTTGTGCTTCAAGATCGACAATCGCGGCAGTTGTTGTATCAGATCGGAAACTCGTTCGCTGGTTTGCGCGAGATGCTCGAGAATCAGACCAATCGCGGCAGCGCTATCATGAGTCAGATGTACCTCGGGAACGGTAATGCCGCCGCTGCCCTCTCCCCCGAGCACTGCGTTATGTTCCAGCATGGCTTCGGAAATATAGGCTTGTCCCACGGGGGTGCGGACAACGTGGCCTCCATATTTGGTGGCAAGCCGTTCCAGAGCACTTGTTGTTGAAATATTCGTGACCACGGCGCCTGTTCTTTGCTGGAGCCGAATGGCCGTTGCCAGCGTGAGTGTCATCTCCTCAGAGAGGGTCTCGCCGGCCTCAGTTACGATTCCCAGACGTTCGCCATCCGCATCGTGAGCGAAACCAATGTCGGCATGCCCCGCCTTAACAACTGCGCATAGTTGGGCCATAGTTTCAGGTTTGGGTTCCGGGTGATGCGGAAAGAGGGCTGTGGGATCGCTATTAAGCGCCAGAACCTCGCAGCCAAGCTCTTCAAGCCAGAGCGGACTTAACCGCGAGCAGGCGCCATTGCAGCAATCCACCGCTACTGTGAGCCGGCGTGTACGGATCGCGTCGACGTTGAAAGCTTTTTGCAGCGCCGCGAGATGCGCTGGAATCGGATCGTGATAATGAATTTCCCGCTTAATGCGATCCCAGGTCGCTTTGGCAAACTCGCCCTGATGAAAGATGTCGAGCAACTCCTCGGCCTGAGAGGAATTAAGGTACAGGCCATCACCACGTACAAATTTGAGTGCGTTCCACTGCAAAGGATTGTGGCCGGCGGTAATTGCAATGCCACCGGCGGCGTCGAGTTCCCGAACGGCAAGTTGCATGGTTGGTGTCGGGCAGATCCCGAGATCGAAAACTTCGCAACCAGTAGCGAGAAGGCCCGCCAGAACTGCCGAACGGATCATTGGGCCAGACGGCCGGGTATCGCGACCGAGAAGAATGCGTCCTCCATCCAAATAAGTGCCGAATGCTTGTGCGAAGCCGACAGCAAGTTCTGGTGTCAGTGTCTCACCGACAATGCCGCGCACGCCTGTGATCCCTATTTTAAGTGGCTTCATAGTGGATCTACGTCAAGACTGGAGAATCGAATCGAGCCGCCGTGCAGGATCCATAAATCTTGGGCAGAGATACCGTTATCGAGAAAACTGTGCTTAAGGACCTCAATCGCAGCAGGATACCATTAATGCCTTGACGAACTCATCCGATCCAGCGTGCAGACAGGACACTATCAGCGTGCAGTCCTGGTCTCAGCCCTCAGTTCTCTCAGTTCCTGCTCCGTATGAACGAAGATGCGCAGTCTTAGGGAATTCTTTTGTATTCTGAGTCTATTTTGACTCCGGCATTTGCTCTTACGACTCACGGCGCAGGTTTTCAAAGAACCCTTAACGGACCTTGAATTCATTGGAAAAGTTTCCCCTACCTGTGCGATATTGTGGCAGGCTTGAACCTTTGTAGCGCGGCAGTCTCCCGCCTTGTTAGCGCCTTTACTGAGTTTTTCTGAAAATGTCAGTCAATCGAAATCTTCAGCCGGGGCAGTTCTACGGCGAGATCCTGCGCAAGCGACAGGGCTCGGGGTTAATCCTTTCGGAGCTTCGGCATGAAGGAGCCAGGAAACTTCCTTCACATTCTCACGAACTGGCTTACTTTTCTCTGCTGCTGAACGGCAACTACTGGGAACAGTTTGGCCGGAGGCGAATTACTTACAAGCCACTTACAGTTATGTTTCATCCGCCGGGAACGACGCATATTGACGAAATCGGGCCAGGTGGCGGAAGGTTCTTTAGCGTAGAGGTTAAGGCCGAATGGATGGACCGCCTGCGCGAATGTGTCGGTGCCCTAGAGCTCGACTCAAGTCTTCATGGCGGTGAGTTGGCCTGGCTTGCGATGCGACTCTACCGCGAGCACAAGCAGGTGGATGCCTGTTCCATGCTAACCATAGAAGGTCTCGTGCTGGAGATGCTGGCGATTGTGGGTCGCATGAGAGATATCAGAGCGCAACATGGACCAGAATGGCTCTTGCGGGCCCTGGATCTCCTGCATTCAGAATTTCGCAATAACTTGAAGGTGCAAGACATAGCTAATGAGGTTGGCGTGCACCCATTTCATCTCTCCCGGGTTTTCCGGACCGTTCACCACCAGACGATTGGAGAGTACGTGAACAGACTTCGCGTTAGCTATGCCTGCAAACATTTAGCGCTACCCGACAATGATCTTGTTGGCGTCGCTCTTGCCGCTGGCTTTGCGGATCAAAGCCACTTCACAAGAGTTTTCAAAAACGTTACCGGCATTACACCAGGTCTCTACAGAAAGATTGCAAACACCGATCGGTAGGCCTGCTGGACCAGCAAATCTCGAAACCGTGTGAGAGATTTTAATCAGGATAGACTTCTCATTCACCCCAACCTTTTAGGTTTGGGAACTGGAGTTTGGACATTAAGAGTACGTAAGTCGTTGCATCTGGTAGAGCGCAAATCCTCCACACGTGAGTGTGGGGATGCGTTCAAGTCCAACCTAGAAAACTTGATCTTACCAACGATTTCCTCGTACCATCCGGCCATGTACCTCACACCCTTCACTAGCCTTACGTGGGCTTACCAGCTTCACTATTATCTCTGTTTCCGCACTCATCGTCGTCTTCCATATTTTGAAGGCTCGACACCGGCTGACGCTCTCAAAACCGCGGTCAACGAGATCTGTGAAAGGTGCGACTACCACCTTCTTCAGCTCAATACTTATCCCGACCAAGTCCGGTGCCTCGTTAGTATGCAACCGGCACAGACAATCTCAAAGGTTATACAAACTCTCAAAGCTAACTCTGCGCGCGAATGTGGCAGGCAACTCGGATTGGTCGCGCCGGTGTGGGCCGGCGGGTATTTGGCCAGAAGTGTCGGCAAGATGCGCATCGGCGCAGTGAGGCAGTACCTGGATCAGCAACCTCAGCATCATGGCTACGAAGCGCGCCTGCTGCCACCCGTCTACCGTTACCGGGCTTCTAATCCAGTCAGCCTAAGTTCGGCGCACAGCAGCTTTGAATTGAACCATCATTTGGTGTTTGCCACACAATATCGGCAGGGAGTTTTCACTTCGACGGTGGGCGAAGGATTGAGCACATACTGGTTGCGGGTGGCCGCAAAGCGGGGGTTCGCTATCGATCAGATCAGTGTCGTGCCAGATCATGTGCATCTGTTGGTGAGGGTAGTTCCGAAGATGAGTATCGAAGAATGCGCCCTGCTGTTGCTGAATAACGGGCAGCATTATATCGGGCAGCGGTTTCCTGAGCTTCTGGTGCAGGTCGGTCTTACACAACTTTGGCAAGCTACCGCTTACGCGGGCACCTGCGGTAAGGTCTCCACTGCATTAATAAAGCATTGGTTAGATGGTTAGGTTGGACTTGAACGCATCCCCACACTTACGTGTGGGGGATTTGAGTGGGGGGCGGCGCTTGTGGCTTTGTAGGTTGGACTTGAACGAATCCCCACACGCACGTGTGGGGGATTTGAGTGGGAGGCGGCGCTTGTGGCTTTGTAGGTTGGACTTGAACGAATCCCCAAACTGACGTTTGGGGGATTTGGCGGGGGGCGCTTGTGGATTTCTAGGTTGGACTTGAAGGCATCCCCAAACTGACGTTTGGGGGATTTGCGTTCTACCAGATGTAATGACTCTCTGAATGTCCAAACTCCTGAACCCCAACTTAAAGGTTGGGGTGAATGAGAGGTGTCCACACTGGCACTCGGGCCGATCACGTCCCGCGGAAGGCAAACTCGTCCAACTGTGCTAAGCGACAGGAAGCCCAACCTGAAGAAGCTGTGAAGGAATAAAGAAGTGCTGCAATGCCAATATTGGTGAGGTTGTTCGTGCGCTTTCGTGTGGGTTCGTGGAATCCTCTGTTTGCTCAGTAATGAATGATGCACGAACCAACAGGAAATGCACGAGTCATCATTTGTTTCACAGCTTCTAAAAGGTTGGGGATACACCTCAACCTATAAAGGTTGCGAAAATGAGAGAGCAGTGACCTTCAGTAAAAAAACTCACTGGGCGCCAAGCTCTAGCGCCATAATGTTTTTCCTGTTGCGCAAGTAAAGCCGGGTACCTGATAACGTAGGTACAGTCCAGGATTGACTCAAAAGCATTTCCACTTTCGATGCTACCGTCAAACCGTCAGGCGTCGCTGTGGCAAGTATGAGATGACCATCTTCGTCAAGGATGATGAAACGGCCGTCGGCAAATAGGAATGAGGCGCGCTGAAAACTACGATTGCGCCACAAAACCTTTCCCGTTTTGACGTCGATTGCGGTGAAAGGCGCCGGCCCAAAGTCGCCGCTTGAGCCATAGACGAAATCTCCGACGCGAATCGCGTTTGTAAAGTGAATTCGCATCAGGCGATGCGCCCACAACTCTTCAATTGTCGTCTTCTCTCCAGCACGGGTAAGTTTTATGACACGGCTGCCACCGTTGTATCCGCTCGAGATGAAAAGTAGGTTGTCAGGACCCCAAACAGGTGTGCTGGTGTTCAAGCCGTACTCGACTGGATGATTGTGACTCCATAGTAGGTTTCCGTTGAATGGATCCACGCCAACAACTTCGCCGTACATGAAAGCAACCAGTTGATCCTGACCGTCGACGTTGATGATGATTGGAGAGGAGGCAGAATTCCTGAAGTCGTGCTTCTTCCAGATCACCGACCCATCTTTCTGATTGAAAGCGACGAGCGAGCTAGCCTGTCCGCCGACCATCATGAAAACCTTGTCTTTGTAAGCTATAGGACTACAAGAATAACCATTCACGCGCAAAGTACCGTCAAATTCCCTCATCAGATCATGTGACCATAAGAGCTTGCCTGTGTTTTTGTCGAGGCAATGCAGCTTACCTGTGGCACCGGAAGTGAAGACCAGGTTACCGGTTACCAGCGGTGTTGCGTGGGGGCCAGGTCCATTTGCCATGTCATACTCCGGCGAAAAAGGTGCCGCATAGCTGTATTCCCAGACCGTCTTGCCAGTGGCCGCGTCGAGAGCGACGACGATTTCGTTCTCGCCTTTTCGGTACATGGTAAAAAGCATTCCGCGTTCAACGGCAATAGCGGAGTATCCTTCGCCCAACTCTCTTTGCCACAAACGCTGCGGTCCCGTTGCCGGCCAGGTTGTGGCGAGACCTTTTGCCTCCGATTTGAAGTTGCGTTGTGGGCCACCCCACTGTGACCAGTCTGACGGTTGCGCGAAAGCTGTATTCGTCACTAACAAGATCAGCGCAATAAACACGATCGCTTTTGGAATCGCAGAGCGTAGTTCTTTGGACTGCATCATCATCCTCCCGAGGAAGAACGCGGTTTCCTAAAGCTGGCGGGATCGACTTGACCGTTTACTGTTATCGCCTCGATCCTCGCAGATAGAGCAGGGAAAGGCTGACCATCAAAAGTTGCAGTCATCTTGAATGGCAACAACAATCCTTCGACAGCCCGGAAATCGGAATAGTTGATTACTATCTCGCCGATCACACCGCCAGGCCCGCGTCCGCGATACATCTGGCTAAGCACGCGGCCCGTTGTTGGATCAATTTTCAAGGTCGTGTTGAACGTGGGAAGCTCAACATCGACGAGTTCCGGCGATTCTCCATTGCTCGTGACCCAGGCCTTAAAGTCCGATCGGGTTCGAGCTCGAAGCAGAACGACTAGCTCCCGGTGAAGCTCCTTATTGATGGCGGTGCGGTTGGCTTCAGGCATCGGCCTCGCCGCATTGTTTACAAGGGAAAATGATTCGGACGGCGTAATGACTGAGACGAGAGTGAAAGTTGGTGTCACTGTTTCCTGACGCAGCCCCTCAGGAAAAGCCAGCAGCAACGAATCTTTGACGTCGTTTTCCCTCAGACCTTGTCTTTGAAAACTGAGAAGCTGATCCAGCTTTGATCCTCCACCAAGGGCTTCAACCGCTCTTGCAATGAGTTCATTTCCTCGTTTTACCATCTCCGGCGTAGGCGGTGACTTGGGCGCAGCTTGGACTTCCATGTACTTTTCAGGAGCGGCCTTGAAAAGCGCTTGGCATTCCTCGGAGCCGAAAATATAGATGCGCCCATTATGTACTGTATAAAGGTCTGGATTTCCGGCCACCGGCGCTCCCATTCGAGCGCAATGACCATCCAACTGGATCTCGTATCGAGTGGGATCCTTTTCAAACGTTGCCTTGTTCTCCGTACTCGCAAATATGTACTCGAATCGCCCTCTCGTAACGGTGTACTTCATCTCTCCCTGGACCTCTTTGCCCTGTGAAAGCATTACCGGGTCAAGTCCCTCGATGGGGATAAGTACTTCAGGATTGCTTTGCGCGCTGGCGGATCCTGGAGAGCAAGCAAAGAGAGCGATTGCGGCTAATAGCGAACAGAACGAGTGGACAGCAGGGGCTGAACGTCGAGTGTGCATAACTTTCTCCTAAGTATGGTGTTCAGGTCCAGGGGCAGGGTCTTCTAAACAATCCATCCCTTGCTCTGGTATTCCATGTAAACCGCAGTTTGTTCAGCAATTTCTCTGCCGAAGTAGCGCTCAACAACTCTGAGTGCGAGATCGATTCCCGAAGTTAGGCCACCGGCAGTAGAGATCTTTGGACCCTCAACGAATCGCAAGCCGCGTTTCAACTTCACGTCCGGAAATGCTCTGGCAAACTGATCGTAAAACTGATGATGAGTAGTTGCCTCTTTCCCCGACAGGAGCCCTGCTCTCCCCAGCTGAAAAGCGCCAGTGCAGACAGACATTGTGACGTCGGTGGAATCGACGATTCTGCGTAGCCACGCGTGCAAGGCTTGCGAGCCAGACTGTGCAGGAATCACCACCACTTTAGGAGCCGGGGCCGTTTCAAATGAATGGTCCGGGATGATTCTCATTCCGCCAGTGGCCCGGATCGGTTCGGTATTGTCAGACACCGTATAGAGACTGAACGGGTGACGGGAGTTTCCTCCTCCTTTTGGGTCTCTGATCATTACATCCTGAAAGACCTCCCAGGGTCCTGCAAAATCAATCATCGTTGCGCCTCGGGAGATCGTGAAAGCAACCTGGATCGGTCCATCCGTTGGCGGCGTTAGCTTGTTAGCGTCCGAAGGGGCCGATTCTCCTGGGTTCGAACGGTTCGATGCTCCCGCTTTGGCAAGAGGCGCTAACGAAACGACTTTAGTTGACATCAATAGTGCTGCGGCCGTTGAGCCGGTAACCAGGAATTCTCGACGTTTCATGAGTGCTCCTTTTTAAGAGTCGCTTTAGATACTGTCTAAATCGATACAGCGGAACAGTAACCGAGCGGGTTTTGGTGAGTCTTGTACCAATCCAACACGTTGAATCAAACAAACTAATGAAGCTAATGGTAGGGGGCGGCCCTCCGTGGCCGCCCCAGTTCGTAGAATCCGAAAGATCCGCGGCCACTTCGTGCCGTTCTGCAAGATTGAAGGTAGTAGAGATCCCAAGAAACCACCGCAATTTGGTGGTTTTCTTCAGACATCTGCCAGCAGACCAGCTGGCTGGAAAACTCCGTGGCCGCCCCAGTTCGTACTACCTAATTCTTCACCCAATTAACTAGTTATTACCTGGTTTCCACTTTTCCGTCTTCTCCCAATTCGCGTCCTTGCAGGGACGGAGGCATAAGACCTGCGGGCGGAGATCCTAGGGTCTTCATCCCCTTAATTCTCAGAAATCAATCCCGCCTCCTGAAAACTAAAATGTCCCTTCTTTCCGACCACGATATGATCGAGGACTCGAATGCCCAGAAGTCTTGCACGAGTCGATCCTGGGTCTTAAGATCCTCATCGCTCGGTTTTACACGACCCGACGGATGATTTCCGGCCGCAACCACCAGGAATCAATGAGTTGAAGACTTCTCATTCTCCCCAACCCTTAGAGAGTGGGTCAAAAATCGATTGATACCCTTATGCTTCAGCTTAGGGAGTTTCAGTTTCGGCCTAACAACGGACGAACAGAACAAGATACCCTGCCGGCTTCAGCCCAGGGAGTCTCAATTTCAACCTAACTTCAGCTTTCCTTTTGTATGGTCCATTCAAGACATCCAGGCCAGATAGAAGAGAGTGGATAGGCTGAAATTGAGACTCCCTGGGCTGAAGCGGCAGGGTATCTTGTGTGGAAAAGGAAAGCTTAGATTAGGCGAAATTGAAACACCCCAGGCTAAAGCAACTGGGGTATCTTGATGGCACACGAACAGGAATCATCAGGACAGGAGGAAACAGCACTCGATTTTTTCACGGCTTCTGTTAGGACGAAACTAAACAACCCAGGCTGAAGCAGTGGGGTATTCTCTTATTTTTGACACACTCTCCTTAGGCTGGGGTTGGGGCTGGGTATCCTCCTGCTGCGAACTATTTTAATGGTTTTCAAGGTGGACCTCACACGCTGCTGCTCTTCCTCACGACTTTGGGACGTTGATTCGGGAACGCTAACCTCGAACGAGTGTTGGATAAGCTGGGAGTACCAGAGCTTCTTCACCCGATCGACTTGGCTTTGAGGCAAATTATTAAAATGGTTCGTGCCGTGTAACGCTACGAGGCCCCAACCTAAAGGTAGGGTTGAATGAGAGGTGAACTTCTCGCGCAGCTCTTCCGGGCAGAATCGGCGCCGAGAAAAAGTCCAAATAAACTTTGCTAAGAAACAAGAAACTGCGGACTTGTATTACAGAGAACTCGGAGGAAACATGGAGAAGTTGAAATTAGGATCGCACTCGGCCTTGGCAAGCTTGGATCGTGGTTTTACAGAATACGAAAGACTGACTACTGACGACGGACTATTGACGACGCACCATTGTTTCCCTAAAACAGATAACGAGATCCACCATCCCGTCGCTTTCATCCAAACGTAACACGACATCCTTCAAGCCTACGGGATGAATGATCTTTAGCTTGCTTACATTCTGTAAACTCTTGAGCAGATTATTGAGCGCGAACACGCGCCCTCTTGCAAGCCAATATTTATTTTCTGCCTTAAGACATAATCGCGCGTATAGTTGTTGCCTAAGAACTCCACTCGGCGAACATGGAAGCTCCCGCGCTCTGCTGCGCTAATCAGAGCTGTTTGCTCTTCCGGCGGCTGTGCACACGGGGCCAACTCGGCTCCGGTTTGTGAACGCTCTTCCTTCAACTGCTTCTGATACGCAGCCTCAGAACTCTCGATAAACTGTTTATAGCCGTCGGGATCAATAAATGGATTCTGCTTTTCACCGCGCTTGAGCCGGGCGCGCTTCTGGTCCAGCGAAAAGAAAGACGGGTGCGGCCCCAGAAAAACATCGCATTTAAGCGACCGCAGCAAGGAGAAACTGTGCGCGTAATCCTCTGCTATGTTCGGGTAATTGGGATTGTTGACCAGCTTGTAACCGGGGATGCTGGTGCTGCCTATGAAGACCACGTCCAAACTCTGCCCGGCCTCCTGCACCTGCATGGTCCAGGTGGTGCAGCCCTTCGTATGGCCAGGAGTAATCCGAGCGGTCATCGTTACGCCACCGAGTTCAATTCGGTCGATATCGTTTAAGACGCGATCGACAGTGGCAGGTTCGAAATGAAACGAAGGATCAGCACCCCACTGAAAATCACTCTTACCGCCTGTCCTGATCAAGTCGGCGTCGCCGGAGCTGATCATAAGTTTGGCGTTCGTCAATCGTTTCAGTTCTGCAAATCCGCCAGCGTGGTCGAAATGAGCATGACTGTTGATCAGGATCTTCACGTCTTCAATTCGAAAGCCGAGTTGCTTCATGTTGACTTGAATGATGGGTACGGTCTCGGCGAAGCCACTGTCTAAGAGGATGTGACCCTCGGGAGTGGTAATCAGGAATGATGAGACGCCTTCGACGCCAACGTAGTAGATGTTCCCAATCACTCGGAAGGGCTCAACTCGCCGATTCCATGCGCGGCGCTGAGCTTCATTCTGTTGAGCGCAAGCCGAGATCGAGCTTAGCAGGAACAGCAAAGGAAACAGCGATAGCGTAAATTTGATTAGCATCGGTTACGAGGCAAGATACCACAGGACACAGTTGGAGGTGGCCGGAATCGGAACCGGAAGCGAAGAAGGGCTGAAAAATCGCGTTACCACAGTCTCAGTTTGATCACGAGACTTAAATATTGCTACGCGATTTTTCAGCCCTTCGCAGCGACCGGTGGAAACGTGAAGGACCAGGCCTGCCGAAACAACCGTGGCACCGTCAGATGGTTCACCCAATCTCTGTGTCCTTAAGGCGACTCTCTGGCTTCGAAGGTTAGACCGGTCGCTGCGAAGTGCTGAAAAATCGACTCCCGCTATTTACCGTTCGTGATCAACTCCGAGACTATGTTAACGCGATTTTTCAGCCCTTCTCCGCTTCCGGTTCCGATTGGATCGCTATCTCTCAAACTCCCTAATCTACCTCGGACTGGTGGGTACCGTTATTTCTCACCCCAAAGTACTTCTGCAACGCCTCCTGGTAAGCGAGAATGCCTGCCGGCAGCGATACGCGCTCAACCTGTTTGCCGCTCAACACCTCGCGCCCTTTCATGCCATAAAGTGGTGTGTTGATCTTGTTGTCCGGATTCAGCAGGAAGTTCTTCCAGAACTTGGTCCCGAAAGCCGTCCCTTTCAACTTGCCATTGAAATACGCATAAGCAAGTATCTCCGCACTTTCCATTTGCGCTCTCTGTTCGTCAGTCAGAGGCTCAAGCGGCCCGGCAAGCGCTTTGTTTTCGCCTTTTAATGGAACGCCACCTTTTTCGAACGCAATCATCGCCTCTTTGCTCATGAAAAAGAAGATGATCCCGAACGTATCAGTTTGAGCAAAAGGATTTCCGTACCCGCCACCGTAGAATTCATAGAAGGCTGGCATAGTCCACCCGCCATCCACGCGGGAGCTGATGACACCATATCCCTGGCTAACACTGGTGAACATTAGGGTCTCTTTCTTGACGCGGGGAAATACACCAACTGCAACCGCCTTATCAAAGAGCCCGGATGGCAAGCCAGTGTCTGGTACGAGGGCCAGCGTAGCAATAATTCTTCCGGCATCACCAGACCTTTCGATCGCGTTCGGGAACTTGTTCTGTGCTGCGGTAGTTACGGAAAGGAGAAACAACAACAACAAGACAGTCATTACCTGAACTCGCTTCATATTGGCCTCCGACTCGTACGTCCTTGCCAGGGAAACTATTGCCTGCCTGGCGTGTTGCGGTAACTCTGAAGGTCGCTCCAAACTCTTTGCATAGTGATCGATCCGACCATCTTTCTATCCGGGACGTTGGGATTCGTCTCTGAATAGATTTGTAACTCAAGCTGCTTACAACTCCCTGGTTCGAAAGCCTCAGGCGTGTAAGTGTACATGCCGGCGTACGCTGTTCGAATGGTAGTCCTGTAATAGTTCTGGAGTGGTTCTACATACTCGATTTTGCCGCGATGAACTGGTTGGACCGGGCTGCCGTCGCACAGAATGACCATCTCTTCGAAGTCAGCCTTGAACTTGAAGTCAGGGGGAGTCAACACGCCCATACTTGCGCCTAGTTAGGTACATCATCTTGCGCGTCCGTCCTCTGATTGATCTTTTCGAGCATTAGCTGAATCGCCCCCAGGAGGTCCGTGTTTCCTCGCACCAAAGACAAGGAAGAGTTCATGACTTAAGCTGGTTGGATCTTCTGTCCACTCTAATCTCACTGTGGCAATCGTTCTCTCGTACCTTCCTCCTTCGCGTGTGTCCTGAGCGTCAGTCAATGAAGACTCTCCTCCGCCAGGCTTAGGTTGAAATGTGAATAATGTTATTGGACCGCGACCATTGACTCGGGCTATGACTTCCTTTCCAAGCAAGACTACCTTGGGGAACTGCGTCGCCATCGAGAGGGTGTTATCAATGAGGACGGCGTAAGCATTCCTGTTCGGGGTTTGCGCCATCGAAACGTGAGACAGGCAAACTAATAAAGCTGACGTTAAAAAGTAGAGATGGGCTCTCCTCATCAACATTAGGCAAGTAAGTTGAACGGAGCGTTACGGATCGAAAGGTCACCTTGGCTATCCCTGAGATTAGTAAAGCCAGATACCAGATACGCCCGCTAGTGATGCCGCCATGTTATCACGAAGTCTGGGCCAGGGAGCACCAAGACCAGGGTTCGAAGCAGCTTTTTGGTGGTGGCTCGCCAGGTTCCGAAACGATGAGGCTCTGAATCAGGCTAGTACCTTATGCGCTTGCGGCGCGCCTGGCTTGCTGATGTCGACAACCTCGCCAGTGGTTCGTACCTCAAAATAGATGCAGCGTTTGTAAATTAGCGCAGATTGTCACTCATAGGATCAATCATTGCTTTTCTTAACGTCGTGCTGCTTAATTCGAATCGTAAAGTCCACTGGTTTACTGATGGACAGATCTTCCGGTTAAGAAGAGCTAATAAAGCAGGCGGGGTGCCGTCGGACCACGTACACCCCGCCCGTGTTTGCCAACTAAAGCAACTTCGCGCTCACGGTTTTTGTTAGCGGATTCACCGTTATGCGCAGTAGCCTTGTTAACGATTGAAGTGAAGAGCCGGAGGTCCCATCACCGGCTGAACCGGTTGCCTCTCCGCCGGAACCTCCGGCACCCGCACCGCCTCCACCGCCGGTTCGCTGGTAGGCGGTTACCGCAATATCGAAGTTGAACATCTCCGCTGCGCTGTCATTGAACTCCAACGTCCGGCTGCCAGTAGTTTCCGCAGGACTGAACGTCTCATCCGATCCCAACTGGTTCGAATAACCAAACAGAGCGGGACTAGCTGAGTTCTTCCCGTTGCCCCCATTGTCTGCATTTCTGACACTGACTGTGCCGGAGGCAGACGTGATCCGCACAACGTTGAGATCAACGCGCGGCACGTACGAAGAAGTGGAGTTGTTAGTGAGGTTCAGGTTCATCGAGAAAATCCCACCCACGAAGCTCACGTTAGTCATGGCTGTAGAAACCTGAGTTGTGATATCGACCTGGGCCCGCGGATCGATTACTACGGCGGCCACATTACTGGGCGCCGTTACATACGAGCCTATCTGCCCTGCTGCAAATGCCCGAATTCGATAGCTAATCTCGCCGGCAGGCTGATCGGTCAAACTTGTACTCGTTTGACTGGCTCCGAGGGTGGCGACCACCGAGTAGTCGGTCCCATTGGAGGAGCGCTCGACTTCGTAGCCGGTGGCACCGTTCGTAGGCTCCCAACTAAGGCTGATCGTGCCGTCGAAATCTACGGGCGTGCCTTGAGCGTTGGTGAAGTCGCCGACGATTGCCTGAAGTACAGGCGGTGTGTTGCCTTTGGTGAGCGTGGTTGTAACAGTGAACTCGGTTCCAACGTTCGAAAAGCCGATTACCCGATGCGTATATGTGCCTGGTCGCGAGACGCGTACGCTCACAAATTCTGGCCCAACTCCATTGCCTGATTGGGTGACCAGGTTACCGTCAGGATCGAGTAGTTGATAATCAAGGTCCGGTTGACCCGTTTCAGCGACCTGCGTCCATTCAGTCAGCGCCTCAATGTGTAGAGTCGAAGCATCTACCTCGAATGGGACATCTACGTAAGTAACGCCGCTCAGCGCGGGGTCGAAACCGAGCGCGTCGCGTTGGGCGCCTCCGTCGCCGGCCGGCATGATGTCCGTGTGCTGAGTGGTGACAACGACCGGTTCGGCCGGCATCGATGGACCAGGCCGGAAGAAGAACGGCATTCGCAGTGATTCGCCACCGTCGCTTCGCACCGCCGTTAAAAACCACTGCATCTGGATCTGCTCGAAGACGACCTCTGAACCTACCGTCTTTTCAGCCATCACGTCCCGCAGAAGACCCCCGTCAACGGTCGCGCTGACTGTGAAGCTTGCTTCGCCATTCGCGCCCACGTTGACGTTTGATTGCGAGAGCGTGACATTGATGCCGGCAAGTTGGAGATCGCGATTGTTGGCAATCGCAAGGTTGTATGAGCCACCTTGACCAGAGAGATCGCGCACCACTACAGCGATAGGAGAGGTGTGGCTGACGCGGCTATTGATGACGGGAACCTCGCCAAACGAATGACTGCCAAGAATACCGGGCTTCGTGATGCCATCGCCGGCTACTCCCATAATTGCTTTTGCATTTAGCGCCTCTTTGATGTCGATAAGACCGCCACCCTGAGCAATGATTGAATCGGCTGTTAATCCGTCAGGCTTTGACGCGCCTGCCTGGTCCCTCATGTTAGTCGCGGTGTTGATTAGCGCCGCGCGAATGACGTCGGGTGTCCAATCTGGATTTGCCTGAATGATCAGAGCTGCCGCGCCCGCAGTATGTGGTGTCGCCATCGAAGTGCCATCGATTGCAATGTAGTTTGGCGATGTGGGAGTGGAGGCTGCGGCGAGAGCGCCGAGTAGTGATGCCGGTGGGCAGGCTGCGAGCACCGCGACACCGGGAGCGGACACATCTGGTTTGACCTGCCCGAGTCCGCGCACTGGACCGCGAGAACTGAACCCCGCCATTTCGCCCATGAAGGAGTCGGTAAAAGTTGGGTTCATCCGGATCGGCAACTCTGAGATAGCGCCGTTGGGCGGGTCGACGTTGTTGTCATCGGTCGACGAGACTGCGTCAACCAGGATTTCGCCGTCAGCAGGCAGGATAATTGCGGACGGAATGCTCCCCGTGACCGCCGTAGCATTCTGCGTAGTGGCGATATAGACCAGCCCGACTGCACCTGATGCGGCAGCCATTTGGGAGATGTCAAAGAAAGTCACCGAAGTGAGACCGGGCTCCCTAACAAGCGCTATGCGTCCGGAGACAGAAGCCGGCCATGGTCCCACCAGGTTATTGATGAATACATAACGCTGCGCCAGGGAGGCGGCAGGCGGATTGGGCGTACCGGCCATCGGGAAGAGTCTGGCACGCTCGAAGCCTGGAGCGGTTGGAAAGTGCTTCGCAGGAGTGACGGCCCCTAGCGTCGTCTGGCCAACAGCGCTGGCTTGAAGGACATCGACGGACCAAATGGAGTTGGCCGCACCCGGATGCGTTGTGGCCCCAACTGAGATCACATGAGTGCCTGCCGCAGGTGACCCGGTGGTGCCCTCGCCGGGACCCGAGTTTCCGGAGGCGGCAACGACGGTGGCGCCCGCCAGGGCTGCGTTGCTTGCGGCCACCGCGGTGGGATTGTCTGGACCACCACTGCCGCCAAGGCTCATGTTGATTACGTTCGCTACGGGTTTGGGCAGCAATGGATTATTCAGCGTGAAAGGTGAGACTGAGTCCTCGATCGCCATAATAGTGTCCGCTGAAGCACAACCACCCAAAGCCACGCCGGTAGCCGAATAGATACTCGAGAAAACGTCGCTGCACACCTTGTAGGACAGGAGCTTGGCCTGCGGCGCTACGCCATGGAGACGGACGTCGTCCGGTGTGGTCGGAATTCCATCAGCGCCTGGAGTCTGCGCCAGGTATCCAGCAACGGTGGCGGCTACGTGTGTGCCGTGACCAAAGCCGTCCTGAACGGCGATGTCGGTAAAAGGTAGGTAGTAGACCACCTTTTTGTTTGTGTTAACGGCAGACGTTGGCGGCACGACTGCAAGGCGCGGCGGATTCGGGTCGCCGCCGAACATTGGGTGCGTCCAGTCAATGCCCGTATCGATGATCGAGACGTAGATCCCCTGCCCTTCGTATCCATCGCGTCGCACTTCATCGAACTGCGTCAACTCCTGCTGAGCGCCGTAGACCTTTTGAGCATTGATGTAACTCACGCTGTTATTGAGCGAGGTAAAGAGCAGTGTGTTCGGTGAAACTCTCTTCACCTGGGGCATGCTCTTAATCGTGGAGATGTCTGTGCTTGAAACATTGAGGGTGAGACCGTTGTAGACAAGTGTGTAACGCAAAGGGATAACAGCCGCGACACTGCCGTCATAGTTTTTGACGTTGCGAGAGGTAACGGTGAAGTTCACTCCGCTAGCGGTCAGTGATTGCAGGAATTCGTCCTGTCGGGCACTCAACTGATCACGGTAGGCCTTCAAGTCTGCGTCAGATACAGGTGTGCCCGCCTTTTGAGCTTTGGCTTTATAAACTGCGGCAGGATCATCGTGGAGCTCGACGATGACCGAAACTGTGCCAGTGCTGGCAGTCACAGAATGCGATGTGGCCTTTTCAAGCAGCACCGCAGCTACTACGAGAAGAATCAGTACTATCAATATGGAACCAGTCTTGGTGAATTTCGCGGACATGTCAGGCCTCCAGAAGGTTTTTCATCCAGTAGCAAAGGGGGCCACGGAAGCGCTGCAACTAACACCGTCCCCCCTCAGGCGGCGTTATGAGGCGCGGGGAAGATGTTATTAATTAGGCCTTGAGAAAAACTTGAGGGGCTGGTGGGATAAAGTTGGTTGGCTAAACCATTGTTTTACAGAGGGTTAAATGAGGTTGAGGAAAACTTGAGTCTTATCGACGTGGCGCATCCTGTTAGGTTGCGTACCGGGGGTCACTTAAAAACTCGAAGAGAAGGACTCAACTTGCAGAGGGAAAATAGCCACAATCTGCGTCTAAGGGTAAGGATTCATTTACGCCCGAACGCATCCTGTTTGGTTGCGTACCGGACATCACTCAAGAACTCGAAGAGAAGGACTCAACTTGCAGAGGGAAGTTGGTAACAATCTGCGTCTAAGGGTAAGGCTTCATTTACCCCCGAACGCAAGCTGACAGCATGCGCCACGTTGAAGCTACTTGCTTCGCCGGCGATAGTTCCATTTCCACTCGGACCAGTGCTTGACATATCCGGCCTTTACTGGATTGTTCAGTACATAAGCAATAATCCGCTCCCACTCCGCTTCATCTCTGACGTAGTGGTCAAAGCTTTCAGCCTCCCAGAAGGCTCCTTCACGGCCCAGCAAGCGGTTTGCCTTGTATGCGGTATACCCTTTGAGTGACAACATAATGGAGGCAATCGAATGATAAGGAACATCTTCGTCTGAGAGATCAACCGAAAGCAACAATGGCAACGGCTTGAAGACCGTATGGACATGGTTCGGCATAATCGAGAATGCATCGAGTCTATATACCTTGCCGTCCCGGTAATGAAGACTTTCCGCGACCTGGTCTGCAATGAGTTCGTTGCTTAGCCAGAGCGGCCCACAACTGCCGGCATCGAGAACTGCTTCAAACTTCACAAACCATCGCTTCCACGATTGAATTCGGTACTGTTCGATCTGTGGATCATTCCTCTGGGCTAGTTTGTTCAGCCACCTTTTCTCCTGGCGCCAGCGATTGAGCAAACTGCCCGGGAGAGATCCGGTTAGGCGAAAGGTTAAAAAGAGAATTGCCCCGGGGGGCTGAATATGAGGAAGATTGCGACGATACGCGCGCCTGTAACGGAGGTTGCTCATTTGTGAGGATGAGGTCCAATCTTAAATTTGATCTGCTTTTATCATTAGACCAGTTCGCCAAACAAGCTTTCAGATGTTTTATGTTTGCCCACGTGGCTTGAAGTGGCGCATCCTGTTAGGTTGCGTACCGGGCGTTACTCAAAAACTCGAAGAGAAGGATTCAACTTACAGCGGGATCTTTGGCAACAAGCTGCGTCTAAGGGTAAGGATTCAATTACCCCCGTACCGGGCGTCACTCAAAAACTCGAAGAGAAGGATTCAACTTACAGCGGGATCTTTGGCAACAATCCGCGTCTAAGGGTAAGGATTCAATTACCCCCGTACCGGGCGTCACTCAAAAACTCGAAGAGAAGGATTCAACTTACAGCGGGAAGTTGGTAACAATCCGCGTCTAAGGGTAAGGATTCATTTACCCCCGGAACGCAAGCTGACAGCATGCGCCACAAACGCAAGCTGACAGCATGCGCCACAAACGCAAGCTGACAGCATGCGCCACAAACGCAAGCTGACAGCATGCCACAAACGCATCTGGACAGCCTGCCACTGCACGCTGTCCAGATGCGTTCATGTAAGTAACCGCTCTATTGCAGCAGTGAAACGGTCACCGATTTAGTTAGTGGGTTAACAACGAATCGCAGCGTAACGCTCTTTAGCGTCCCGCCAATTATACCCGTCCCTGACGTGCCACCATCACCCGACTCGCTTCCCGAAGTCCCGCCACCACCATCAGTGCCGCCGGAACCGCCGGATCCGCTGGATGCTCCGGCCGCATCGGGGAAGTGTCCCTTGACTACAGCCGTGAACTGGAACATCTCGCCCGCCGCGTTGTTGAACTCCAACCTGCGTGCTCCGCTGGTTTCGGCCGGGCTAAGCTGCTGATCCACTCCTACAAATGACTTGTAGTCGAATGTCGCCGGTGAATTTATCCCGTTGCCGCCATCATCGGCATTCCTCACGCTGACGGTTCCGCTACCGGAGGTAACCGAAGTGATGATGAAACGGAGCGGTGCAAATATCGACGTGTCCGAAGAGGTGTTCTTCAGCGTGTGATCGAATTGGAACACCCCGCCTCCGAAACTTACCGTGCCGTCTACCATTCTCGCTTCGATGAGCGCCGTCACATCAGCCTCGAGACGACGATCAACAACCACTGATCTGGCCGCGCTGGGTGGACCAGGCAGCAAACCACCGTCTACCGTATACAGTCCCCGTACACGATACTGGAAGGTACCGTTGCCGCGACCTGTGATGTCAAAGGTAGTTTGTGAGGTCGGGACATCTCCCAGAACTGTCCATGACGCGCCATTATTGTTTGACTCCTCGATGCGGAACTGCGCTGGCGCCGGGCTGCCCGAAGCAGCAAAGCTGAGTTGATAACTGCCATCGATGTCAGTACTCGGGTTCCCGCTGAACTCAGTGTTGCCGACATTGTTCAGCATCGGAGCGAACATTGCGACGGTCGGGGCGATGGCACGGTACTGAAACGGCATTCGCAGCGACTGCCCACCGTCAGTGCGGGTGGCCCGCACATACCACTCGATCTGAGTGGGGTTCGCCGGAACCGATTCACCGTTGACGCTGATGTTTACGTTGAAATTTGCGCTTCCACCCGCAGGCACTTCGACTGCGGAAATCGACTCGCCAGCCGCGTTCGTGAAGCTTACTGATACTCCTTCCGGCATGTTTCGAACCGCGTTGGCGCTTAACTGATAGACGCCTGCGCCCGCGCCATTCGTTACGTCGGTGATGGTAACTGCTTGAGATCTTGTAATGGTCCCAATCACACCGGCAACTGGCACTTGTCCAAAGCTGTGGCTGGCAAGAAAGTCCGGATTGCCTGGCGAGACCGAGGCAAATACTCCAAAGGTACGACCCGTGGCAGTAGTTCCAGCTTCGGTGAACTGGCCCTGGCCCATCATGGCTTTCGCATTGGCGGCGGCGAAAGCATCCACAAGGCCGGCGCCCACCTGGTTAAGTGTCTGAGTCCCGTCCGGAACAGGTGTTCCATCCGCCTGACGCAGGTTCGTAGCGTTGTTCATGATCGCTGCTCGAATCATTGAGGGTGTCCAATGTGGATTCTTTTGTTTAACCAGGGCGGCTACACCTGCTGTCATAGGAGAACTCATTGATGTGCCCGAGACCGAGATATAACCCGTCGGATCGAACATGAACGCCGTGTTGGTTCCAATGCCACCTACCCGCACCGTGGCCGAAAGCACAGAGACGCCGGGCGCCGTAACATCGGGCTTGATCATGCCAAAGCCGCCAACGGGACCTTTTGAGCTAAAGTCACCCATCGCGGGTTCGAAAACAAGGTTCCGATTGAGGCGGAGTTGATTGGCCGAGATCGCCCCAAACTCCGTTGAGCCGATCGCGTTCCTCAAATACTCGCCATTAGCCTTTGAGAGGCCCACAACCGGAACCACAGCCTTGCGCACAGTGGCGGCAGTTAGTTCACCATCAACGTTATTGTAAATAATCACCGCGATGGCGCCCTTTGCGGTCGCGAAAGCCGCCTTGTTTGAGAAGAGACCAGTTCCCGCGGCAACCGGAGATTCCGGCGGAGTGTTGACGCTCCCGCCGCGCTCAATCAATGCGATCTTGCCATTGACAGAGTCGGGCACCTGGTCCGGTGTCTCAGCCAGTCCGCAGAAAACATAATTGTTGGTGATATCCAGGAGGATCGGAGCGCTACCGTCTAATGGGAAGGCTTTCATATCCGTGCGATTGCCGCCACCGATTTCATCAAGTTTGTTTGGCGCCGAGCCGGGATCGATATTTGCGCCCACTGTAAGTACTCGTCTCCCTGTACCGGGTGAACCAATGGTCGCTTCACCGGTAGGATTGGCCGCAGTAGAGGCCCCACTGTTGCCGGCAGACGCAACGACGGTAACGCCTGCGAGCGTAGCATTGTCGCTGGCAACTGACGTTGGATAATTCGGGTCGTTGGTCGTAGCGCCGAGACTCATGTTGATCACGTGCGCGACTGGTTTTGGATGCCCGGCGAGCGTGAATGGTGACACGGCGTCTTCGATAGCCATGACCGTCGAGTGGGCCACACCCGCTCCAACGGTTGAGAGCACTTTATAGGCCATGATCTTCGCTTGCGGCGCAACGCCGTGGATCGAAATGTCGTCGGCCGTAAGCGGAAGCCCATCAGGTCCCGGCGCCTGAGCCAGATACCCTGCGGCTATTCCGGCTACGTGCGAACCATGACCAAAGTCATCGCTGATCGAACCAGCGGTCAGGTTGAGAACATAAGGAACCTTTGGATTTGGATTTGCGGCTGCGATTTCGGGAGCCGCACCGAATCGCGGTGGAGTGGGGTCACCGCCGAACATCGGATGCGCCCATTCAACACCTGTATCCAATATGGCGATATAGATGCCTTCACCATGCACTCCGCCGGTCTGTAGTGAGTCGCCCATCTTAACCTGTGGTGGATTGCCATAGAGAGATGGCGCCCGTGTGTATTTCACGCCGTTATCAAGGTGTAGGACCATCTCTGCATCCGGATGGACCGACTTGACCAGACTCATCGACTCGATTGTTGGAATAGCGTCCTCGGGGACTGTGAGTGTGATGCCGTTGTAAACGTAATTGAAACGGAAGACGATATTTGCCGTTTCGCCATTAAGACCGTTCGGCGCATCTACGCTGACGATACTGAACTGGATGCCAGCGCTGGTAAGTTGGTTCAGAAACTGTTCTTGTTCGGCAATGATCTGTTGGCGGTAGGCCAACTCATCAAATTCCTGTCCTCGAGCTTCAGCCGCTGCTTTAGCGACGACCACAGGATCAGACTGTAACTGCACAATTACGGGTTTTGACGCAGCGCCTGCGCTGACGGTGAAATTGCCCGCAACCAGAGCCGCTACCATCAGCATCGCGAGCGCGAGGCTAAGGGCGGTGAGCTTTGTCATTCGGCGTCCCGACATGGTTCCAACTCCTCTCTTCGTTTGAATGTTCAGGATGTGATTCAATTCTTTCCTCCGCTTGTTGGAGACAGTATGACGAGAGAGGCTTGAGAAAAACTTGAGCCTTCACGGGGCGCAGGCTATCGCCGGAACTTGAAGGTTCTGAGTAAGTTACGGGTGGTTGAGGAAAACTTGAGAAGTCAGAATGAGCGAGGCGTAACGGAGCGGCGCTCGATCGGCGGGAGTTTGTGGACTTAGTCCCTCCGCGTCACATTCCCGGAAATTCGTCCCTCAGAGCGCCAAAACGAAAAGGCTCATTGATCCGAACCGAAGCCTTGCTCTGAACCTCTTTGAGCCACTCTGACAGTTTCTAATCTGATTGTCTGAGACTATGAGATCCTTGCTCAGTTCCTGCCGCATTGCTAAAACGCCATTGCTGAACGCCTTTGTGGATGCCTTGGCGACATCTTTGGTGTACAAAGTAGCGGTCGCAATTGCTCATCATGAACAAAGTTCCCGCGGTTCGGATTCGCGACTGCAATGACGCTCCCGTAAGCGCCGGCGCAAGCTACGTCTTGTACTGGATGATTGCAAACCGTCGTACGCGTTGGAACTTTGCACTCGATCGGGCCATCGAGATTGCGCGGGAGATTGGAAAGCCGCTCGTCGTGCTCGAGGCCCTACGCTGCGATTACCCCTGGGCGTGCGATCGCTTCCACCGCTTCGTCCTCGATGGAATGCGCAATAATAAGAAGGCTTTGGTTGACACGGGGGTCTTCTATTATCCATATGTCGAACCGGAGGTCGGGGCCGGAAGGGGCTTGCTCGAAGCGCTCTCGAGTGACGCCTGTGCGATCGTGACCGATGAATTTCCCTGCTTTTTCCTCCCTCGCATGGTTAAAACAGCCGCTCGCCGGGTCGCAGTGAGAATGGAAGCGGTCGACTCGAATGGTCTGCTGCCACTCCGGGCAGCCGATCGAGTCTTTGAACGGGCCTATGACTTTCGCCGGTTCCTGCAACGCGAACTGTTGAGTCATCTGGACCAGACGCCGCGTCGTGCCCCCCTGCGAACTGGCTTGCCGGAAATTAGGAAGCTGCAGCGTCGAATTTTGCAACGATGGCCGCCGGCGGATGATCGACTATTGCAGCCGGAGAGTTCGCTTGACCACCTTCCGATTGACCATGATGTAAGCGTTGTCCCTTTGTCCGGTGGTTCCCGCGCCGGAGAGAAAGCGTTGCGTGAGTTCCTGCGGAACCGATTACCTCACTATGCGGAAACCAGGCGAACGATCGAGCCCTCGATGACCAGCGGTCTGTCTCCCTACCTGCACTTTGGACATATATCAACCCACCAGATTCTGGAATCCCTTGGCGCGATTGAGGAATGGATCCCCTCGCGTCTGGCGGCGCGCGCCAGTGGAAAGCGGGAAGGATGGTGGGGAATGAGTTCGGGCGCCGAATCTTTTCTGGACCAGCTCGTTACGTGGCGCGAGCTTGGTTACAACTTTTGCACCTGGCGTGACGATTACGACAGCTATTCGTCGCTGCCGGCCTGGGCGCAGACTACATTGGAGACCCATGGTCACGACGAGAGGCTGCATCTGTACACGATGGCCCAGTTCGAACACGCTGCAACTCATGATGGGCTCTGGAACGCGGCGCAAAATCAACTCCGAGTTGAGGGACGCATCCATAACTACCTGCGAATGCTATGGGGCAAAAAGATTCTGCACTGGACCACACATCCCGAACAGGCGCTCGAGATCATGATTGAACTAGATAACAAATATGCCATCGACGGGCGCAATCCGAATTCCTACAGCGGTATCTTCTGGACGCTGGGACGCTACGATCGACCATGGGGCCCCGAACGGGAAATCTTTGGCAAGGTGCGCTACATGTCCAGTGCGAACACTCGTCGAAAGCTGGATGTCAAAAGCTACCTCGCACGCTGGTCCAATCTGCGAGGGCCACAGCTTTTAAGTTAATACAAAAGTGCAACCGCTGAAAGGTGATAGGATAGGTTCGATCCCTCATTGCCCACAGGGATAAAGGAACCTTCGGAGGCAGGAAGCGCTCTTTATGCAAGCGGCACGACCAGACTACCTTGAACGACTGAAAGTTCTTGAAGAGATGATTTCAAGGCTCCAGCGTCGCAGTGGACAACTTGGGGAGTTGGATAAGAAATACTGGACGGCACGGCGAGTAATCGTTGTCGCCGGTATCGTGTTGGCCTTCGCGTTTTGCAGTCTCTCGGGACAACTGGCCGGCTGGGTTCTTGCCGGTGTTGTTGTGGCTCTCTTCCTGTGGGTTGCTTTCTATCATTCCAAGGTCCGATTCAGTATCGCCAAAAACGCCTTGATGATGGATATCAAGCGGGTCCAGATAGCCAGAATCCATCTGGAGTGGGACCGGATACCTTCCTCAGATTACTCGCCACCAGAGCGCAGGCATTCGTTTGAGACGGACCTCGACATCACCGGAACGAGATCACTTCATCGTCTGATAGACACTTCAATTACCAGAGGTGGGAGCGAGCGTCTGCTGTCCTGGCTGTTAGCCACCCGGCCCGACCGTCCCACGATTAAGAAAAGACAGAAGCTGGTTGAGGAGCTAAAAGGACATTCGCTTTTCCGCGACAAGCTCCAGCTTTATTCGGCAATCGCCGCAGGCGATTCGAAAGGCCGTTGGGATTCGCAGGTTTTGTCTGATTGGCTCACAAATCGTGTTCGGCGGGATGCGTTGCTTTCGACCTTGAAGCTGCTTGGCGTCCTGGCAGTCTTGAACATCATCCTGTTTGTCCTTGCCACGCGGCAACTGATTCCTCATCTCTGGCCAATCACGTTCATGATCTACGTCAGCCTCACGCTGATGAGACAATCGCAGATAGCGATGGCATGGGGAGAGTTGCTGGACCTGGAAAAAGCTCTTCGCAAATTCCGGGTGATCTTCAAGTATCTCGAATCGAGAAAGTACAAGAACACTCCGGGCCTGGCGGAAATCTGTGCTCCATTCCTTGACGAGCACAAACGGCCGTCAGCCGAATTGCGACGGGTGGGAACGATGGCCTCGGCACTGGGCGTGAGAACAAACCCGATCCTGTGGGCAATCCTCAATGCAGTCGCTCCGTGGGACTTCTATTTCACTTATCGTCTCGAGTACTTAAAAGACGAGGTAGCGCATCTGTTACCTGGTTGGCTCGATGCCTGGTTCGAGCTCGAGGCTTTGAATTCGCTGGCCAACTTTTATTATTTGAATCCCGGTTATGTTTTTCCCGAAATTGTGTCCGAAGAGCGGCGCTTCGAAGCCCGGGCGTTGGGCCATCCCCTGATCAAGCCCGCAGCCAAAGTCAGTAACGATTTCGAGATGAACGAGGAACGCCGGATTACAATCCTCACCGGGTCAAATATGGCAGGTAAGAGCACGTTCCTGCGAGCGATAGGAGTGAATACGTGCCTGGCTTACGCGGGTGCTCCAGTGAATGCAAGTTCACTTCAGCTTTCTCTGTTTCGGGTGTTTACATGCATCAACGTTAGCGACTCAGTGCAGGACGGCCTCTCCTATTTCTATGCTGAAGTTAAGCGATTGAAGGCGCTGCTTGCCGCAACGGAGATGCATGACGAGTTTCCCGTCCTGTTCCTGATCGATGAGATCTTTAGAGGAACCAACAATCGCGAGCGCCATCTAGGGGCTCGCGCTTTCATTCGCGCGCTTGCGACCCGTGAGACTGCAATCGGCGTCGTCGCCACGCACGATCTCGAACTGGTAGAACTTGCTTACGAGATTCCCGGTATCGAGAACTTCCATTTCCGGGAAGAGGTGCGAGAAGGCCGGATGGTTTTTGATTACAAGCTCCGACCAGGTCCGTGCCCGACTACCAACGCCCTCGAGATTATGAGGCTAGAAGGCCTCCCGGTGTAGAAAGCAATACCGTAATGACACAGGCTAACCTTCGGACCATTCGCTGGGGAATCATCGGCTGCGGCGATGTTACCGAAGTCAAGAGTGGGCCCGGGTTTCAGAAAGCCGAGCATTCGACTCTGGTAGCCGTCATGCGTCGCACGGGCGAACTGGCGCGCGACTATGCGCTACGTCACGGAGTTCCGCGGTGGTATGACAACGCCCCCGCGCTCATTAGCGATCCCGAAGTTGACGCTATTTACATTGCTACACCGCCCTCCTCACACCTCGAATATACCTTGTTGAGCGCCGCTGCACGGAAGCCTGTGTATGTTGAGAAGCCGATGGCTCTGAACTTTTCGGAGTGCCAGTCGATGATTGAAACCTGTAAGGGGCATCGGGTGCCGCTGTTTGTCGCGTACTACAGACGGGCCCTGCCGCGCTTCCTGAAAGTTAAAGAACTGGTGGATGCGGGCGCTATTGGTGCAGTTCGTTTCGTCAATACCACCTTACATCAACCGATTGCTCAGGAAGATTTCGATGCGGAGGCGCTGCCCTGGCGAGTTAATCCGGAGGTGTCGGGTGGGGGAAGATTCGTGGATCTTGCCTCCCATACGCTGGACTTTCTGGACTACGTTTTCGGGCCAATCGTTCAAGTTCAGGGTTTTGCCTCGAATCAGGCGGGGAAGTATCCAGCCGAGGACATTGTCACAGGGAGCTTTCGGTTTGCTTCGGGAGTGCACGGTGCGGGTACGTGGTGCTTTACTGCCTTCGATGAAAAGGATGTAACTGAGATTGTTGGGAGCGACGGCAGGATCTCGTTTTCAACATTCGGCGCTTCGTCTGTGACACTGACAACGAAGGCAGGGGTGGCTGAATTTTCTTTCGAGAACCCGCAGCATATCGCACAGCCTCTCATCCAGACTGTTGTGGACGCCTTAAATGGAAGAGGTGATTCGCCCAGCACGGGAGAAACTGCCGCGCGTACCTCGTGGGTAATGGACCAGATGCTCAATGCTAATATAATCAGGCGCTCATAACCGGGTTTTGTAAGTCCGCCTTCGTGAATGTCTTCAATGACGAAAACAGCCCGGGCCTTAAATAGCGACAGAGAACCGCTGGACGTTCTATATCCACTCTCGCCACCGTTAAAGTGGGCCGGAGGAAAGCGCTGGCAACTGCCTTACCTGAAAGAATACTGGGAGCGTGAGAGTCATCGCCGTTTGGTGGAACCGTTTTGTGGCGGTTTGGCAGTGACCCTCGGCCTGATGCCGGACAAGGCGTTGCTCAACGACATCAATCCGCACGTCATCAACTTCTACAAATGGTTGAAGCGCGGCTTAACAATCTCAATCGAAATGGCGAACGACGAGCAGGCCTTCTACGAACACCGGCGTCGTTTCAATGAGTTACTGCGCAGCGGTAAATGCACGACAAAGCAGGCTGCTTCGCTGTTCTACTACCTCAACAGAACAGGTTACAACGGTTTATGCAGATTCAACCGCAGCGGCGAGTTCAATGTTCCGTTCGGTAGCTACAAAACAATCAACTATCGCCGCAGCTTTGCGGTCTTTAAACCGGTTCTCGCCGATTGGGAGTTTGTAAGCACGAATTTCGAACAGCTTTCACTTCAGGCTGATGATTTCGTCTACGCTGACCCACCTTACGATGTCGAATTCACCCAGTATGCAAAGGATGGATTTGCCTGGGAGGATCAGGTAAAGGCGGCGGAGTGGTTGGCCAGCCATGATGGGCCGGTCGTCATTTCAAACCAGGCAACAAAGAGAATCGTCGAGTTGTATCGCGACCTGGGATATCAACTGGTCCACTTAAAGGCGCCGCGAAGGATTAGTTGTACGGGCGACAGAACGCCTGCTGCGGAGGTTTTGGGTCTGCGGAATCTCGGGTGAGAGTAAAAGTAATTAGATACCATCGAGCTTCAGCCGATGGAGCCTCAGGTTCAACCTAACAACTGGGACCATAGTTTCAGAAGATACCATCGGGCTTCAGCCGATGGAGCTTCAGGTTCAACCTAACAACTGGGACCAGACTTTCAGGAGATACCATCGGGCTTCAGCCGATGGAGCCTCAGTTTCGACCTAACAACTGGGACCATAGTTTCAGAAGATACCATCGGGCTTCAGCCGATGGAGCTTCAGGTTCGACCTAACAACTGGGACCATAGTTTCAGAAGATACCATCGGGCTTCAGCCGATGGAGTTTCAATTTCAACCCCAAGTGGACCTAACCCCAGCCAAAAACTGCCGTGCTTGTGCGGTCGAATACTCCCCAATTGTGCCTCCATAGAACGATGGTTGCCACACGTCCCAGCATTTCGTCTCCTGAAGCACCCCAGAGTAATGCTTTTCCATCCACCTCTGAGTATTGTTCATAACTGAGAGCGCGTAATCAGCTACGCTGAGATCGGGTCGACCCTCAATGATTAAATGAAGGTGATCGGGCATGATGCCGATGCGGTCAACAGCGAACCCGCGCTTGCGTCCCACCCTAACTATGTATTCGAATAGCTTAGGGCCAATATATTCGTCAAAAAGCGCGGTGCGAAACTTCGTGACTAAAATGATTTGATAATTCAAGATACAAACGCAGTGATCAAAACCGAAAGCTGGAGACCTAAAATCCGGGTTCGTGTACGTGAGTGCCGCAGCCCACTCACCTCGATAACCGTGATGGGCAGCCTGATTTGCGACATACTGACGAACTGTCTCGAGATCAACGGTACCTGAGGACCGCGCAAAGTAACCTTTTGCCCAAGGTGTCCTTGTGAGGTGGCGGTTTAGTAAATCTGGATGGGCGAGTGAAAACTGACGCGAGATGTTACCTTTCAACATCTGCACAGCGCGAGAGATAGTGTGCTCAGGTTTCAAGCTGACCATTAGGCGGAGGTGGTCTGGAGAGCATTGTGTATCAAGAAGGTGGTAGCCATGACGTTGGCAAACATCTTCGACCGTGTCGGTTACTTCTAACTGAAGTTTGTGATCTGCGAAGAGCGGTCGTAGATAATGCGTTTTGAGGCCCAGGTAGAAATGCAGTTGATAGGCCGACTCGAGCTTCCGAAAGTGAGGACTGAGTGACATAGCGTGAGGGGTGCATGATAATACGAGTTCATGAGGAAATCCATAGGCTAAAACGGCTAATCTTCGCATAGGTCGGTGCGATTAGGTTGAACCTGAAGCTCCATCGGCTGAAGCCCGATGGTATCTTCTGAAGGTCTGGCCCGGCTGTAAGGTTGAAACTGAAGCTCCATCGGCTGAAGCCAGATGGTATCTCAGGAGGTTGGGTCCGCTGTAAGGTTTGAAACTGAAGCTCCATCGGCTGAAGCCAGATGGTATCTCTGGAGGTTGGGTCCGCTGTTAGGTTGAAACTGACGCTCCATCGGCTGAAGCCAGATGGTATCTCTGGAGGTTGGGTCCGCTGTTAGGTTTGAAACTGAAGCTCCATCGGCCGAAGCCAGATGGTATCTCTGGAGGTTGGGTCCGCTGTTAGGTTTGAAACTGAAGCTCCATCGGCCGAAGCCAGATGGTATCTCTGGAGGTTGGGTCCGCTGTAAGGTTTGAAACTGAAGCTCCATCGGCTGAAGCCAGATGGTATCTCTGGAGGTTGGGTCCGCTGTAAGGTTGAAACTGAAGCTCCATCGGCTGAAGCCAGATGGTATCTTCTGAAGGTCTGGCCCGGCTGTTAGGTTTGAAACTGAAGCTCCATCGGCTGAAGCCAGATGGTATCTCTGGAGGTTGGGTCCGCTGTAAGGTTTGAAACTGAAGCTCCATCGGCCGAAGCCAGATGGTATCCGCCATGGCTTGGAGCTTGGTACCTTACGTCCTCTGGTTGCCTAAAAACTGTCTACCCTAAAACGAAAAGTTGCCGTAGAAGGCGCTGTTCTCGCCGGTCCGTTGCCAGGGATCGCCGGCGGCACCGCCCGCATAGGATGCCTTGCCCGTGTAGCCAACCTTGCGTTGAAGCAGGGGCACGAAGGGTTCGTACCAGACAAGTTGCGGCATGGTGCAGCACAGATCATCCGGCATCGCTTCGGCTTCGATCGAAGCAACCGCAGGCGAACTCACCGAATAAACAGTTCCTTCGTGTTTGAAATTCACTGGCGCATTGCGTACGACAATGACCTCACCCAAAGCAGCTTTGTATCTGCTCTTGAGGGCTTTCGATAGGGCCACTGTCTGTGCATACGTAGCAGACTCGTCCACAATCAGTTCCGAACGGCGCGCCGCCTTTGGATCGCCCAGATTGGCGCCTGCACTCACGACTGCCATGGCGCGCAACCCGGCAAGATCAACACCGTCCCATACTCCTGAACTGACGTTCCAGGCTAAGAGCGCTTCGCGGCCCGCTGTCGTCAACTCGCCATTGTAGTGACAGGCGCCCGCAAATACGCTCGCCGTCCTCACCTCCACATAGTCACCGTTGAGGCTGCTGCTTTCGGCGCGCGACCCTGGTAGAACGGCGCCGCACATGAACAACAGAACTAACAACACGGTACAAAAACTTCTCATTACGAAAACCTCCTTACGACCGAAGCGACTAACCCTGGAGCGCCGAACTGTAACAGGGACGCTCAGGTCCGCAACGCCCTGGGTGCGCGCGACCACCGTCCGGCCCAATCACCATTTGGGTTTCACCACACCAGCAGTAATTACTTGCATCAAGATAGTCACCGGCATCAGTTGCCAGGCCATCCAACATAAAGAACTTTTTAGAGCGCAACGAGCCACAGAAAGCACTTTGAGTAACTGGCGCTCCTGTTTCAGGTACACTCTCCATTGCTGGTTGATCATGATAGTCCATTTTGTCAGTCATCGCACCCCTCCAACTGAAATGCCATCTCCCATACAGCGAGTGATTGTGCCGTCAACCATACTGACGGGCAGACTGCCCGTTCCCTAGGTTTTGATGCCTCCGACCTTTGCAAGAGCGCGGCGAACAAGAGTTTGCGTCAACGGAATTTTGTACTCGTTCTTTCCCAGTGGTTCGGCGCCCTCGAGGGCCAGTTTTGCCGCTTCGGCCATTAAGGAAGCATTCAAAGTTTTACCTGCGAGAAAGGCTTCGGCCTTGGGCACGCGCCAGGGAATTGGCGCCACCGCACCCAGTACCAATCGTGCCTCCGTGACTCTTTTCCCCGAATCGAGCGCAACCGCTGCCGCCACCGACGCAAGCGCAAAATCAAGCGAGTCGCGCTCCTTGAATTTCAGGTACGTCGAGTGAGCCGCGAATGCTGAAGCCGGCACTTGAACCTCAGTAATGATCTCGTCATTCCGCAGGACATTCTCACGCCTGATGCTGCCTTCTGATGGCAGCGTAAAAAACTTCTCCAACGGAATAACGCGTTTGCCTGAGGCGCCTGTGACATTAACGCTTGCGCCCAGGGCCACCAGCACAGGGGCGAGGTCCGATGGGTGGACAATGTAAGATGGACCACCGCCAAGGATCGCGTTGTATTTGTTCTCGCCGGTTGCAGCAAAGCATTCCGAGCCGCCCTTCTTGATGCAGTACGCCTCTTCCAGCCGGTAGTACCAGCAACGGGGACGTTGGCAGAGATTGCCGCCTATCGTGCCGAGGTTGCGGATCTGTTGTGAAGCAACGGAGTTTGCCGCCTCTGCCAAACCGGGAAAACTGCGCTTAACTACGGCGTGTTCCTCCAACTGCGCGAGTGTTACCAGCGCTCCGATGCGCAACCCCTTGCGAGCGTCGCCATCGATGCGATTAAGTCCTTTAATCTCCTTCAGATTAACGACTCGCCCAGGACGCGTAACATATTCCTTCATCGTGGTTAAGAGGTCCTGTCCCCCGGCAATGGGGCGAGCATGCTCGTCCATATCTCTTGCAGTCGAACCGGACTGCAAAAGTTCCGCCGCTTCCTGGACCGTTGTTGGACTCACCCACTCGAACGCTTTCATATTTTCGCCTCCTTCATCAGGCTCATCAGGAGCTTATCTGGAGTGATCGGTAACTCTCGCACGCGGACGCCGCAGGCATTGTAGACGGCATTCGGAACCGCAGCGACAGCCGGAATGAGTGCCGGTTCGCCGACCCCGATTACTGCTTCGCGCGTGTCTTCATCGTCGATGATAGAGACCAGTTCCGGCATTTCCAGCGCCCCTGGAAACTTGTAGTCTCCGAAGCCGGGATTAAGCTGAATCCCCAGGTCAGCGTCCATCACACGCTCTTCCCAGAGCGCCATGCCGAGCGACTGAATCATGCCGCCGTTGATCTGACTCTCGAGAGCGAGCCTGTTCAGCGGCAACCCGATGTCCTGCACATGGACCATCTTGATGGGTCGGACGTGCCCGGTTTCGACATCAACTTCGACCTCGGCGAAACAGACCCCGTGGACTCCAGACGCTTGCAGCGACGACACCCACTCACCATGAGCCACAATACCCGCCGCGGGCAAAGCTGCGCATGCCTGTTTCCATGGAAGCGAGCGCTCTCCGGCACGAACAGCGCCGCCAAAGAACGTAATCTCTTCCGGCTTTGCGCCGCCAAGCAGTGGCGCCACTCTTTCGGCAAATGCCAGTCTGGCCTTTACGGCGGCATCTTTCACCGAGGGAGCAAGCGAAGCGGCAGTTGTTGAACCGCCCGAGGCATTGGCGCGGCCCAGTTTCGAGCTGCCGATCTGTTCGATGACGTCGTTCATTTTCAGACCGAGTTCTTCGGCTACGATGGCGCGAATGAAGGTCCGAGTTCCAGTACCCAGATCCTGCGAGCCCACAGCCGCGGTCACTGAGCCGTCACGAGCGATGGTGACATCAACTTTGCACTGGTTGTTGCCGCCGCCGCCCCACGTGCCGACTGCGCAACCCATACCGCGCTTCAGAGGTCCTGCACCGCCGCCGGGAGTTTTATTTCGCCGTTCCCAGCCTATTTCGCGCGCGCCCCGGTCAAGCTGACGATGATAGACAGGATCCTTCAAGTTCTTCTTGCGAAACTCGATGGGATCCATACCGATTTTATAAGCCAGCTCATCGACGAGAGACTCGATTGCAAAGCATGCCTGCGGATGGCCGGGAGCTCGCATAGCGCGCGAACCATCCTCATGCGTGTGTATCGCAATGCGTTCGCGGAATGAATTGGCGACCTCGTAGACGTATGGCTGTCCGGCCTGTGAACCGTCAGCCACACCCCCCAGTTGATACTGAAGCGCATTAAGCGCGACGATGGCGCCGTCGCGATTTGCGCCAGCCTTTAGCTTCTGCCAGGAACCGGAACGGTTGCCGGCAAAAAGGAACTCGTCCTTCCGCGTCAACATCAGATGGACCGGGGCCTTCGCCAGCTTTGAGAGGCGACAAGCCAGCTGTCCCTCGATTCCGATTCCAAACTTCGAGCCGAACCCTCCTCCCATGTGTTCGACGACGGCCGTAACCGCGCTTTGCGGCAGCCCTAACTCCTTGGCAGCGTCACCGGGAATTGTGAAAGTGCCCTGCGTCGAAGCGTAGACTGTGGCCGTATCGCCGCCACGAAAATCAACGACATGACCATGGGTCTCGAGTGAGGCATGATGAACTATCGGGGTACGATATTCGGCCTCGATGACTACCTCGCATTTAGCCAGATCGGCAGCCACCTTCTCAGGATCGCCACGTTTGTCCTTCGGTTCGAGATTACCGCCCGATTCGACTTTGGGCGCGCCTTCCTTCATTGCATCTTCGGCACGCACCACATGGGGCAGCACCTCGTACTTGACCTTGATGGCACGCAAAGCGTCTTCGGCAATCTCGGGGGTTGTAGCTGCAACTGCGGCTACAGGCATGCCAGCAAAGAGCACGACGGGTTGTTTAGTCGCCGCATCTCTTGGCGCGGGAGCCCCCTCGTCGGTGGCGCTGACTACGGCCCTTACACCCTGAATTTGCTTAGCGGCGGCGGTATCAATGCTGAGGATGCGTGCATGCGCATGCGGCGCCTGGAGGACGCGAGCATATAGCATGTCTGGCAGTCGCTGGTCGTAGGTGTATTGGGCCACGCCACTTACTTTGACTGGACCATCCACGCGCGGCAGGTGATGATTGAGCAGCGTGTGCTTATCATTCGGTCCCCACACAGGCCCTTCGACGTCGTCAACTTCGATCTCGACCATGGTCTCGATCCCGTCGACCACTCTGGGAACCTTTATCTTCTTCTTTTTAGGTGGTTGCTGTTGCATAGGTGCTCCATTTTGGAGTGCGGCAGCCTGGCGCCGCTTTGTCCTCTTTTTTCACTATTTGGACTTGGCAGCCGCCAGCGCGGCCTCAAAGATCTTTGGATAGGTCCCACAGCGACAGAAGTTACCTTTACAGGCCTCGCGTACTTCAGCGAGCGTCGGGTTGGGATTCTTCTTCAAATAGGACGAGATGGTTGTCACAAAACCGGGAGTGCAAAAGCCGCACATCAGCGCGTCATGCTCGACAAAGGCTTTCTGCACGGCGTTCAGATTCTCCGGTGAACCGAGGCCTTCTACTGTTGTTATCTCGCGATTGACAGTGTCGACCGCAAGCACCAGACAGGAGTAGGCCTGTTTGCCATCCAGCAACACGGTACAGGCCCCGCACGTGCCGGCGTCGCAAACCAGTTTCGCTCCAGTAAGCGGTGGATCCAGATGGTTGCGGAGCGTGCTTAAGAGAGTCGTGCGCGGCTCGACCGTCACGTTTCGCTTCTGGCCGTTGATCTTCAACGCCAGATTGACTCTCCCGGCGGCCGGGCGGGCTCCCGCCTGTTCCGTGCCGACCGATTTCGCTTCGACATTCAGCAGCAAATGGTCAGCAATTGCAGCTCCAGCTCCAGCCACGCCCACGCCCTTGAGAAAGGTCCGGCGGCTGGGATTGTGGCCCGAATTCTTTTCGGCTTCAGACTCGGGCTTTAGTTTGTCTGCCATAGATTCTCCTGTTAATGCGAAGAGGTGATCAGCACAGGGAACAAGAAGCTCCGCAACTGATTGGTTTCTTAAATTGGCTGATGGCTACCTTATATCATGACCGATGTTCGCCCTCAACTAATACGCTTTTAGTTAGGTCCGACTACGGGATTTCGCAACGTCCCAAGTTTTTCAACCGTGACTTCAAATACATCGCCAGCTTTAAGTAAGACCGGAGGCTTGCGAAAGATTCCCACTCCTTCCGGTGTGCCGGTCGCGATTACATCGCCCGGCTCAAGTGTTATTCCCTGCGATATATAGGACACGAGATATGGCACCTTGAAGATCATCTTCTCCGTATTCGACGATTGCATAACTTCACCATTAAGCAACCCCTGAATCTTGAGTGTATGTACATCGGGAATCTCGTCTCGGGTAGTAATAAATGGTCCAACCGGAGCAAAGCTATCGAGACTTTTCCCCCGCACCCACTGGCCGTCGCCAAACTGAAGGTCGCGGGCGCTGACATCGTTGATGAGCGTGTAGCCGAAGACATAATCAAGAGCTTCGGCCTCGCCGACTCGACGGGCTCGCCGCCCGATAACCACTGCCAGTTCGGCTTCATAGTCGACCTGCGAACTGATCGTTGGTAACTCGATTGGAGCGTTATGAGCGCTGAGCGAGTTGGGGAGTTTGGTAAAGACAAGTGGCGCCGGCGGAAGTTCGGCGCCTCCTTCGATGGCATGGTCCAGGTAATTGCGTCCTATCGCCAGAATCTTTCCAGGATTAACGGCAGGTAGAAACTCGACCGAATCCAGAGGCGAAGATGCCTCCGCAAATGCGGATGACGCCAACGCCCGCGAATCCCTTAGCAAAGCGTTGAGTTCCGCCGACGCATCGGGCCACCGTTTGATCACACCGATTGTCGAAGTAGCCCGGGTCAGCCAATCGGAGGCGTTGACACCAAACTCTCTTCCCTTACGCGCCAGCAAAGCAATGTCTACAACACTATCTTCGACGAGCACACCCAGGCGTTGTGCTTCATCGGTTGAAGTTCTGAACTGAGCGAGTTTCATCCGTTTTCCTCTTAAGAAGTAGCTGTTTCCAGACGACGTCGCTGAAACTCATCGAACGTCACTGCCAGCACGATTACCGCGCCAATCAACACCTGCTGCATGAACGACGATATTCCCAACAAGTTGGACCCATTCGCAAGCACACCCATAATTAAGGCGCCCACAATCGTACCCGGCACCGTGCCCTGGCCGCCACTCAATGAGCCACCTCCGATTACCACAGCGGCGATGACCCGCAATTCGTAGCCTTCGCCGGAGGTTGGCTGCCCAGTCACCAGGCGCGCTGATTCGATAGCCCCCGCAAGACCGGTTACAGCGCCGAGCAAAACATAGAAGAGGATCTGATAGCGAGAAACGCGCACGCCGGCATAACGTGCGGCCTCACTGTTACTGCCAATTGCATAGCAGTATCGTCCCGCTTGCGTGCTCGTCAGAAAAAAATGCGTAGATGCCGCAAGCAAAATTACGATCAGCAGAGGTATCGGCAAAAATCCAAACAAGCTCCCTTCAGCGAGATAACCAAAGCCCGAGGGCAGACCGACCACGGCCTTCCCATCAGTCGCGAGCAGCGCCGCGCCCCGATAGACACCCATCGCTCCCAACGTGACTATAAAAGCCGGGATTCGTAGCGTCGCTACTGCCGCGCCATTAAGTAGTCCGCAGGCCGCTCCGGCCGCAATCGCCACAAGAACGCCGAGCAGAATCGGCGCGCCGCTTACCATTGCGAATGCGCCTGCCACTCCTGCGAGCGCCATCATCGATCCGACCGAGAGATCGATGCCTCCCGAGACCATCACCATCGTCATTCCCATGGCTATGATGGTGATGACGGCAGTTTGCCTGGCCACACCGGCGAGGTTACCAGCGGAAAGGAACTTCGGTTCGAGCGCGGCAATCAGCGCACAAAGGGCAATCAGGCTCACAAAAGGCAGAAATCGTTTTATTAGATCGGACATCAGTTAGGAGTTTGGAATGGCGTGCAGTTGTCCCCTGGGCATTGCCAGCTCAGGGCCTTCAGTTTCTTCGACCGTCGCGTGTTTAAGTACTTCTTCCTGAGTCGTACTGCGTGCATTGAGTTCGGCGACCAGGCGGCCGCGCCGCAGCACCAGAATGCGGTCTGCCATACCCAGTAACTCAGGCAGATCGGAGGAGACCATCAAAACAGCGGCGCCCTCTTCCGTTAGTTTATTGATGAGACGATAGATTTCAGCGCGCGCGGCGACGTCAACACCGCGCGTTGGCTCGTCGAGCAGGAAGATTCGCGAGCCCGCAAAGAGCCAACGCGCCAGTAAGACCTTCTGCTGGTTGCCACCACTCATCCGGGCGATCGTCTTATACGGATTGGGCGGACGGATGTGCAACTTGTCTATGTACTCGAGCGCTGCTGCCCGCTCACGCTTGCGTTCCAACCACCACGCTCTGACGAGTTGACGCACGTTGGCCAGCGTCAGATTCGTCGCAAGCGGAAGGTTCAAACATAGACCAGTGCGCTTGCGGTCTTCAGTGAGCAGCCCCAAACCTCGGGCCACAGCCTTATCAGGGTTCACGTTATCGACACGCGAGCCATTCAGGTGAACTTCGCCGCTGTCCGCAGGGGTGGCGCCGAAGATCGCTTCGACGAGTTCCGTCCGGCCTGCGCCAGCCAGGCCCGCAATCCCGACGACTTCTCCTGAGCGGACCGTAAAACTTATATCGCTAAACTTTCCGGCACGGCTGAGGTCCTTGACGAGCAGCAATGGTTCTCCGAGGGAGCTATTGCGGGCAGGAAAGATCTCTTTGAGTTCCCGGCCGGCCATGTGACGAATAATCTGAGCGCGGTCAATCTCACCCCACTCCCCCGTGTAGACTGCCCGACCATCGCGCAAGATCGTCAATCGATCGGCAATCGATTCGAGCTCTTCAAGCCGGTGTGAAATGTAAATGACTGCCAAACCACTCGCTTTCAGCCGGCGGATCAGACGAAACAGCTCTTCTACTTCATGGGCCGTCAGCGAGGAGGTAGGCTCGTCCATCACAATGACGCGCTTGGCCTCGAGGGTGGCGCGAGTGATCTCGACGAGTTGGCGGTCGGCCGCGCTTAACGCGCCCACACGCGCTCTGGGATCGAGTTTAAAGCTGTACTCGCCGAGTAGCTTTGCGGTTTTGGCATTGAGTTCCGTCTTATTGATGATGCCGAGGGCGCTGACGATCAATGGTTCGCGCCCCAGAAAGATGTTTTCGGCCACGGAAAGGTGAGGCGCCAGCGACAGTTCCTGATAGATCATGGCGATGCCTTGACGAAGCGCATCTGCCGGTGAAGCAAAGCGTACCGCCTGGCCGTCGAGCAAAATCTGTCCGGAGTCGCAGTGATGAACGCCGGCGAGGATCTTCATCAGGGTGGATTTCCCCGCACCATTCTCGCCCACGAGCGCGTGGACCTCGCCCGCGATAACGCTGAGGTCGATTCCGGTAAGCACGGTGTTGCCGGCAAACGACTTCGTTATGCCGTGCATTTCAAGCGTTGGTGTCCGGGATGACATAGTTAGTAAGTGAGCCGCTCACTGCTTACTGCTCACTCCTTCATGGCTCCTTCAACAGTTGCTGCATCTCGTCGGAATCAAGGTTGTCCTTTGTAAGCAATACGACGCCTGTGTCGACTATGCGCGGGGGCGTTTCGCCGTTAAGTCTCGCCACCATCGTCTTGACGGCCTCATAACCCATCTTGTAGGGGTTCTGAAGGACCAGCGAATCGATGGCCCCGGCCCTCAGATCGTCGATCAAGTTAGGGCTGGAATCGAAACCGACGAGCACAACCTTTCCAGCCAGCCCCTTCTGCTTGATAGCCTGGACCACGCCGACAGTCGAAGACTCATTTGAAGCGAAGAAGCCATTCAGATCCGGGTTGGCAGTCAGGATGTCGGCTGCCCGATCGAGCGACTTAGATCGGTCAGCATCTCCATACTGGAAAGCCACAATCTGGATCTCCGGATACTTGCTCTTGATCGTCTCCTGGAATCCTTCTTCACGCTCGTCTGTCGAGACAGATCCGGCCTTCACGCCAAGAATCGCGATTCGGCCCTTGCCTCCGAGCTTTTCCGCCAGTCGTTCTGCTGCGATCGAACCACCTTGCAGATTGTCCGTAGCCACATAGGAAACATACCTTTCGGTCCCAATCCCCGAATCGAAGATCGTTACCGGAATCCCGCTGTTCTGGGCGCGCTCGACCACGGGCACGAGTGAATCACGATGTGAAGGCGCCAGCACAATGCCATCAACGCGGCGATTAATCGCGTCTTCAACCATATTGATCTGCCCGGTATAGTCGGTCTCCTGGGCCGGCCCCTTCCACACGATCTCGACGTTAGCTTCTTTTGCAGCGGCCTGGGCGCCCGCATGAACACTCTGCCAGAAGAAGTGAGAGACGCCTTTGGGAATGACGGCAATGACCAGTTTTTGCTCGCTTGGCGGCCGATTACAAGCTGGCCCAAGAACCACACTAAGGATTAAAAAGAAGAGAACCAAACTCAGTTTTGCTTTGGCCATTGTTCCTCCTGACTATTCGTCGAGTTCGCGTGTGTCGAGGCGCCCCTCTTTGTGAAGCTGAGCAAAGCGTTCCATTGTTTCGCGCACGCCCTTTGCCAGTGGAGTTGACGGCAGCGTTCCGAGGGCCGTGCGTATCGCCGAGCCGTCCATGCTCCCAGGTACACCAAGCGGCGCCTCGGCGTGCGTGATAGTGCCGCGCGCTTTAGGCCAGACACTCTCAATCTCCGCAACTATCTCCGAGACACGAACAGCTTCGCCATGGAGATTAAAAACGTGAGCTCCTTCGAGATTTGCGATTGACGCGCGAATGAAAGCGTCGGCTGTATCCGCAACGTATTGAAAATCTGTGCGCCCACCAAAGCGAATGTGAAAAGGGCGTCCCACCACAGCGGCTTTCATGGCTTTCGTCGTATCGGAAGTCATGCCAAAGTCACGCCCCACCCCGTAAACAGTCAACGGGCGCAAACCGATACTGCTCAGGCCGTGGTCCAGATAGTAGACGCGCGCGTTACCTTCGTTGCAGCGTTTAAAGACTCCGTAGTGCGATTCGGGTTGTGGTTCGTCACGCTCAGTGACGGCATACTCTTCCGGAGTAGCGCCGAAAACTGCCGCTGAACTTGCATAGATCACTTTGTCGACCTGCCCGGCTGATCCCCTTGCCGCCTCGAAGACATTAACTGTTCCCACGACGTTGACCAGCGCCCCGAGGTGGGGGTTGGCGCGACAGCTAGGCACCTGAAGACCAGCAAGATGGATGATATTGGTGATGGCGAACTTTTCAATAATCGAAGGGAGCACATCTCGGGCGACAATATCGCCCGTGACCACCTGTACCTGGTCGAGCTCATTCCCATTCATGATCAGCCGCAGGCGATGCGGATCCGGACTCTGATCGAAGATGACCACCTTTGCGTGGGCGGCAAGCAGGCGTTTTACGATCCAGGCGCCAATACAGCCGTGTGCGCCCGTGACCAGGAAGACCTGCTCGCTCAGTTCTGGAATCTCCTTCAACATCATTCTTTCACGATTCTCGCGGTCCCTTCAGTCAGCGCCGCATCAATTTTTCCGCGCTTCCCCAGTTCGTGTAATTTCGCGTGATTTAGTCAATCGGTTCTTTCGCGCGAACAACATTACGATCCACGAAATCACACGAAATTACACGAACACATCAACAGCAGCATCCATCATCCTTTCACGATTCTCGCGATCCCTTCAGTCATCTGCCGCAGCGCAACATCAACCTCCATCTCCCCAATCATGGCCCGCTGCACGGTATGCCATAACACTTCTTCAACCTCCGGATAGCGCGCCAGCTTTGGTGGAATCAGAATGTGTCCGCCAATTACTTCCTCGAGCATTGCCAGGCGTTTCCGGTTTTCGGGATCGGCTTCGTGCTGCATTTTTTGCATCACTGAACGGCGCACGGGGACACAACCATTTCGCGCCTCAAGCAACTGCTGATCGGCAGCAGTCAAATGAAGCAACAACTGCAAGGCTTCAGGTCTCCCAATCCCTCTCTTCGTAAGCGCAAACGTATGGCCGCCTCCGTACGCCAGTGACTTACCGGCCGGGCCAGCCGGATACCGGCTCAGTCCCAATCGATCATGCACTTTTGAGATAGAAGGATCGCGATAGAGCGCATAATACCCGGGCCAATCCCCCACCATCGCTGCGTGCCCCGAACGAAAGCACTCATGAATTTTGTCATAGTGCCATTCGGGAAGTTCCTGCGGTACCAGGCCTTCAGCATAAAGAGTGCGGAGTAGTCCGAGCGCCCAGTGTCCGCCTTCATTCTGGATATCCGGCACAAGGTCAGCGGGAAAGAGGTGTGCACCTGCCATCTCGGCGAGTTCAAAGAAGGTGCCGAAAAGGCCAGACTCCCGACCGGGAAACAGAAAACCATAGTGTTCCGGTGGCGCATTGATCTGTCGCGCGAGCTCAAGCAATTCATCCCACGTTGCCGGCGCCGAATCAATGAGGTCGGTGCGGTAATGCAGGAGGCGTACATCGATGTTGCGCGGCAAACTGTAGAGCGAGCCGTCTACAGTAGCCAATTCAACAATCAGTGGCACGAAGTCTTCGAGCGCCTCTGGACCAATCAATTGATCCAGTGAGGCGAGGAAATTCAGTTGCGAAGGAGCGTACTTCGTATGCGTGGAGACGAGATCATAAGGGACTGCCGGCAACTGTGCAAGATGCCGGTTCAGCGTCGGGTGATCACCAGTGAACTCAACGCTCACCGGGATATCCGTTGTCGTTGTGAACTCGGGGAGATAGGCGTAAAGCGGATCGTACGCGGGACCACTAATCAACGCTACCTTAAGTTCCTTAGCCATCACTTCTTCTATTGGACCTTATCGACTCGCCATTCATCTCCGTTGGGATAGGCATAGCGCTCGAGCGACGCGGGTTTCATGGTGATGCTATAACCGGGCGCTGTTGGAAGCCGGTAGTGCCCGTTTCTAATTATGACCGGATCGATGAAGTGCTCGTGCAGGTGATCGACAAACTCGATGCGTCGCCCTTTCAACGAGCCGACCGCGATGTAGTCAAAGGCCGAAATGTGCTGAACGTACTCGCAGAGCCCGACACCGCCGGCATGCGGACAAACGGGCACATCAAACTTTGCAGCCAGCAAAAGGACCGCAAGCACTTCGTTGACGCCTCCCAGGCGGCAACTATCGATCTGGCAGAAACTGAGCGCGCCCGCAGCAAGAAACTGTTTGAACATCACGCGATTCTGGCAGTGTTCGCCTGATGCAACGCCGATCGGCGCAACCGCCCGCGCGATCGCTGCATGGCCCATGACATCGTCCGGGCTGGTGGGTTCTTCGATCCAGAGCGGCTTGAAGCGCGCAAGTTCTTTCATCCATTCGATTGCCTGGGGGACATCCCACACCTGATTGGCGTCTACCATCAACGTCCGGTCCCAGCCGATCTCTTCGCGTATCAAAGCGGCGCGGCGTAGATCGTCTTCAAGATTGCGCCCAACCTTCATCTTGAATTCCGACCAGCCGGCAGCGATTGCTTCCCGCACCAGCTCGCGAATGCGCCCGTCCGAGTAACCGAGCCAACCGGCGGACGTTGTATAAGCAGGAAAACCCTGGTCCCGCAGCTCTGCCTCACGCTCGGCCCGCGCCGCTTCCTGGCGGTTCAAAATCTCGAGTGCTTCAGCGGGCGTTAACGCGTCGGTGATATAGCGAAAAGGGACCGCTGTAACAATCTCTTCCGAGGGGAGATCGACCAGAAGTTTCCAGAGTGGCTTCTTTTCAGCCTTCGCATAAAGGTCCCAAACGGCGTTCACAACGGCCGCGGTTGCCAGGTGCACAATTCCTTTCTCTGGTCCAAGCCAGCGGTACTGGCTGTCGCCGGTAACGAGTTCCCAGAACTCGTGCATATCGGTAGTGAGAGACGTTAGCGTTCTCCCGATCAGTCGTGAGCCGATCATCTCAATCGCGCGACAGCATAGATCGTTGCCGCGTCCGATCGTAAAAGTGAGACCGTGACCTTCAAGCCGGTTAGGGCCGTCGGTGCGCAGGATGACGTATGCAGCGGAATAGTCGGGATCGACATTCATCGCGTCCGAACCATCAAGGGAGCGGGACGTGGGGAAGCGAATATCGATTGTTTTGATGTCGGTGATCGTAACGGTCATCTGTAAATCTAAGTAAAGCTATCCATCGAGTTCACGCAGACGGGCAGCCGCCGTTTCCGCAGTGATGTCCCGCTGCGGTGTTGCCAGTAGTTCGTAACCCACCATGAATTTCCTGACGGTCGCAGAGCGAAGCAGCGGTGGATAGAAATGCGCATGAAAGTGGAACTCATCATGCGCCTGGCCATCTGTCGGACGCTGATGAAACCCCATCGTATAAGGAAACGAAGTCCTAAAGAGTCTATCGTAGATAGTGGTCAGTCGCTTCAGGATCATGGAGAGGCCAGAGCGCTCATTCTGATTACACTGATCGATCCCCGTAAAATGCCGTTTGCTGATCAAAAGTGTCTCGAAGGGCCAGATGGCCCAGTAGGGAACAACCACAAGAAAGTTGTCATTCTCGCAAACAACTCGTTCGGCAGCCTCAATTTCGAGCGCCCGGTAATCGCAAAGCAGACATGAATTCCTTAGGTTTTTGTAGTCTGTAAGCCCGGCGATCTCTTTGGACAACTCGTTAGGCAATGTCGAGTTGGCCCAGATCTGACAGTGTGGGTGAGGATTGCTGGCGCCCATCATTGCGCCCCGGTTCTCAAATATCTGTACCGAGTTGATGAACGGCAAAGCCCCCAGTTCTTTATACTGCTCGATCCAGACATCCATCACCCGTTGCAAATCCGTCAGTTCCATTCTCGAGATTGTCAGGCTGTGGCGCGGTGAAAAGCAGACGACGCGGCAAATGCCGGGTTCGCCCTGCGCGATCAGGAGACCTCCTTGCTCGGCGCCTTCCCGCGTAGTTGTGGGCAGCAGTGCAGGGAAGTCGTTCTCAAAAACAAACGTGCTTGTATACGCGGGATTTCGTACACCGCCGGCACGCGAATTACCGGGACAGAGATAGCACTCGGGATCGTAGTCGGGCCGCTTTTCCGCGGCCGTCTCTTCGACCTGGCCCTGCCACGGGCGTTGGGTGCGGTGGGGCGATACAAGAACCCACTCCCGCGTGAGCGGGTTATAGCGACGATGTGGATCTTTCCCCGGGTCTAACATTGAAAGCTTACCTTGTTGTTATTCGACTCGCTCTACTCCCTGCGCCGGAGCACTGATGTAGATCTCTGGTTGGATTCCGGTAGCCTCCTCATACCCCTTTGCTACCTGTAGCTTGAAAGAGTCGATGTGCGCCGCGTTCACCAGATTGATCGTACAACCACCAAAACCGCCCCCGGTCATGCGCGCGCCATACACCCCGGGAACTTCGTTTGCGAGATTGACCATCTGATCCAGTTCGGCGCAACTCACCTCATAGTCATCGCGCAAGCTTGCGTGGGATTGGCCCATTAACTGACCGAAAGTATGAAGGTCCCCGGCTCTTAAAGCAGCTCCGGCAGCGATCACCCGATCGTTTTCCGTGACAACATGGCGACAACGTTTGACTACGTGTGGCGGCAATTCCCCGGCGTACTGCCGCAACTCGGGAAGGGAAACGTCGCGCAGTGCCAGCACATCTGTTAAGAAATTCGACAACAGCTTAACACCAATCTCGCATTCGGCGCGGCGAACGTTGTATTCGCTGCTGGCCAGTTCGTGTTTCACCATAGTGTTGCAGATCACCAGACTCACCTCCGCCGGCAACCTCAGCAGCTCGTATTCGAGTGAGCGACAGTCCAACAGCAGGGCATGATCTCTTCTGCCGAAGCAGGAGGCGAACTGATCCATCAAGCCGCAACGCATGCCTACAAACTCGTTCTCGGCCCGCTGGCAGAGTCGAGCGAGTTCAACAAGGTCTATATCAGCGCCGGAGATATCCAACAGCGCGTATCCGGTAGCGACCTCAATGGCTGCGGAGGAACTCAGTCCCGAACCGATTGGCACTCCGCAGTTGATGAGCAAATTGGCCCCGCGTAAGCGATGAGCGGCACTTTCAATCGTGATGGCAACCCCGCGCGGATAATCGCTCCAATGCCGGCGCGGTTGCGGCGCCGGTTCATCCAGATCGAATTCGACCTCTTCGGAAAAACTCTTCGAATGAATCGCGATTTTCCGATCTTCTCGAGGAGCCGCTGCCACTAAAGTCGAAAATTCGATGGCTGCGGGCATCACAAAGCCATCGTTGTAGTCGGTATGTTCGCCGATCAGATTGACCCGGCCAGGCGCCCGGTAGATGCGCGGTTCACCCCCGTAACGAGACTGGAACTCTGCCCTTAGTTCGTGCATTCGGTAGCTACCAATTTACAACCAGAGCACCGGCTGCCTGACAAAGAAGTTGCGCACGACTTCTTCGACCATTGAATCAGCCGGCAACTTTTTCCAGAGCGCGATATAGTCGCGGCGGCTGAGCGCAAGCCCGCCAAACAACAGGCTGCTCTGCCGCATCGGCCATTCAGCGTGGTACATGACGTCGGGAGCAAGTGGCCACTGTTGCTTGTTCATTATATAAGGCGCCATGAACTCCAACGCTTTACGCATGCCGCGACCGTCGGGGAGTTCAAAAGTCCATAGATTGTCTTCCGGCGTAGAGAGTATATGGCAGACTGTTGACATTGCTTCAAGGTTGAACAGCGCATAGCCATAAGGCTTGGTGCGCCGCATCTCCTGAGGGAAGCTGCCATCGCTGGCCATTTGATTGGGCACCAGCACGGACTTGAATCGCTTGCGGCAGTAAGCGAGCAGGTCTTTATTGCCAGTCAATCTTGCAAACTGGGCCACCTGCATAACCCAGCAGGTGCCGTGATTGTTCTTAGCCTCGCGTTCATGGATCCCATACTGATGAGTTGTGAGCCATTGAAGATACTCGCTGAACCACCCCTTAATCGCTTTCAGCTCAGTTGGCGGCATTGCGCCCCCTGCCTCGAGGATCTCGACCGCGCGCGCGACTTCAACCAGGTGAATCGTGTCGATGATGCCGATCCCGCGTCCAGTTACACGCCCGTGGATGGCCTGCGCGTAAAGCAGGTTGGGGTTCATGCGAGTACGTTTATCAACGAACCACGCGTGCAGGTGTTGTCTGGCATGTTGCGCGAAACGGGGTTCCCTACTGAGTTTCCAGGCAGCGACCAGAGCAGGAACCTGAACGCTCAGTCTCATCAGGTAATGGCGATGCTTAGTAAAGTTGTCGGGGTTGGTCATGCCGTCGCGTTGGATATATGGACCACCGGGATTCTCAGGATCCGGCCACCAGTAGTCGCCTTCGGAGAAGAAGTCATTCGGCCCACCCGCGCTGCGAGGACTCTTTGCGGCAATGATCGTTACCGGTTGCTCTTTGAGATAACTTTGTGCTGCGGCAAGAACTCGATCTCGATCAAAGCGAGTTATGTCTTGAGCAGACTCTAATGCAGAAGCCTGCGCCCAGGCAGGCTCGGCATGACAAAGGACGAGAGTCAGCACTATAAGTATTCGACGCGTCTCGTTGAATCTCACTTTGAATCTAAAACACTTCTCCACGAAGTGGCCCTGCTTGTTTAAGTTCTCAAGCAGATAATGAGATGAAATCTGGCTGTTAGCATCGATCATCTCAGTGTTCAAGCTAAGTCAATCGGTTCCTTGAGTCATGCCCCTTAAAGACCACCAACGGCAGTTGGTGGATTGTTCGACTTTGCCTACAATCAGGGTTAGTCCCTCGCAGGTCGTGACGATAACTTCATCCATCGCTTTTAGGCTGGGTCGAACAATCCACCAACTGCCGTTGGTGGTCTTTGTTCGCTTATCTCATTCTCTTTTTTAGGTTAGGTCGGGCGTTCCACCAACTGCCGTTGGTGGTCTTTGTTCGCTTGTCTCAGTCTCTTTTCTTAGGTTAGGTCGAACGTTCCACCAACTGCCGTTGGTGGCCTTCGGATATACTGTTCTGCGGACCAAGTCTGCAGGCCAGAGTTAACTATGGCGCAGCGAGTAGTCAATCCGGACGTCTGTTGCTAAGCCGAGCATCGCCCCAGTCGGCATGTATGCGCCCTCCCTCACCCTCGCGGCGCACGCGCAGCATCAACTGGCGCACTTTTTGTACGTCAACCGACACGCTTTTAGCTCCGTTGGCCTTGGTTAGCACGCCGCTGCGCCAGAGTTCATTTCCGTCACCCAATATATAGAACTCCACTCTTGACTCGTGGTTGTTATGTTCGTCATCAATGCCGACAAATGCCGAGAACTTTTCGTAGGTCCCGTTCAACTCAAACTCAATTTCGGAATTGGTCGGCATCCCTATCCCTTTTTCAAATAACCGGCCGCCAATCGAGAGACTACCGCTGTTGAAATTTCGATTCAGCTCGGGTTGGCGCCAGCCGGGTGTCAGACGATAAGGCTGGAGTTCGGAGAGATAGACTTGTTCCGGCAGAATCTGCGGCAGCGTGAATTTCAACGTTGCCATCTTTTCGCTGACTTTGCCGTCCGCCCAGACCGTGCGAACTTCGGCTGTGTATGCCACATCGGGCTGGAGACCTGTGAGCGTGAAGGCCTGTGTCGTACTCGCGCCCAGACTCTTGCCATTGAGCGTCACATGGTAACCTGCCGCCGGTTGATGCGGCACATGCCACCTCAGATTGGCGCCATCAAGGCCGACGCGCTCGGCCCAGAGATTTTGTGGTTCGCGCACCGGAAACCGATAGTGATCGGCAGGCGCAAACGAAACGTTCCAAGCTACTTCTGAGGTCCGCGATGATGTGAATTCTACAGTGGCCCACCCTTGATGATTTGAGATCCTGACTGGCAGGTTTCCGCCGTCGCTGCGAGCCGAAGCTGCCTTGATGGTGAAGTTCTTTCCACGCGGGAAAACGAAACGCAGCTCGTAAGGATCATTCTTAATCACCTTACTCCGGCCGCTGTAAGAGTTGTTTGAGGCGTTGTAGGCCTGCTGGACCAGGTCCACCCAGCCCTGCGTCAGGTGCCGGCTGGTCGAGATTAGTTGCGGCTGTTCTGACGCAGGCAGTAGCGTCAGCACGCGACTGCTTGCCGGCAACAGGTCGACGCTAATGCCGCCCTCCCAGGCGCCCAGGTACTCCTTTTGCCAGAAGTCAAAAACGTGAACAAGAGAATCCTCCGGGAGACCCAGGTCTTTCCATCCAACATAGATTGGGGTCGCTTTTGACTCATCAAAATTGAAAACACCCACAACGTCATAGTTTCTGCCCAGATGGTTTACCTTCAGATCCCAGATGCGTTTGTTGCGATCGGACTTAAATAGATCCAGCGGCACGATGTCGACCGCCGGATAGACACGACGCAACAGATCGACTCGTTCCGGTGAAAGGTCCATGAGGCGGTCGCTCGTCAGCACTGCCTGGCCTGTTAGTCCCTGAAGCGTGGCCCAGGCGCGGGCCTGTTCGAGCGGCAGTGGCGAACGCACAACCAGCACGTCAGGATCTGCGTACCAGGCGATGTTGTGCAGGAAGTAGTACTCCATGGTTGCGCGTAAGGCGAACTTGAAACCGTCCCAGTTGGGCAGGACGTCAGCGCCAATCCGCGAACCATGCATGAGACCGATTCCTTCGAGTGGTACCACCCAGCAGCCCAGCAGATAACTATTTGGACCAATGGCGGCGCGAATGCTCGCGAGCGTTTCGCGATAAAGTCCGTCGGAATCATCAGGAGGGTTCTTCATGAAAGACTTCTTCTGCCGGTACTCGCGAATCACGATGGGCTGACCATCAATCTTGAAATACTCGTAGCCCCAGTTTGCAAGCGTCGTGAAAAGGTCTTTCAGGTACTTTTGTGACTCTTGCGTTGAAGGATCAACAAGGAAAGTACCTTCCCAGGTGCTGGATGCCGAGGTGCCATCCGGCTTAAGCAGAAAAGCGCCGTGGTGCTTTTTGACCACGGCCTCGTTGCTCTGGCCATGAGGAGCGAGCCAGATGCCGGCTTTGAGGCCGCGCGACTTAATATGGGCGGCGAGCCGATCCATGCCTCCCGAGAAACGTTTGTCAATTGTGGTCCAATCGCGGTTTTCGCCCAGACCCCGGCCAATACCCTGCCAGCCGTCGTCGAGTTGCACATAGACGGCGCCGTAGTCTTTCAGATTTTCGGCTATCCAGTCGGCATTGCGTTTTACTTCGTCCTCGTTGATCTCCTGGTAATAGAAGTACCAGGAACACCAGCCCGATGGTGGCAATGGAAATCGCGTTTTGTCGATTGCCTGGAAGTATTTAATGCCGAGCGTCTCTTTGTAGTAATTCTTCTTGACCGTTCCGTCCGTTAACCTCACTTCGTCCTTCGTAGGATCAAAGACACCATCGGCGAGGACAGTTTTTACATCGCCCAGGGTCATCACAAGCAGATCTTTATTAGCGCTGTCCTTGATGCGCGCTGGGATGGGTCGCGGCCAGTTGGGCTGCGCTTGGCCCAGCGCAACCTGCGAGAAAAGTATTGGCAGAAAGAGAAGAGTAGTCAGCAGTTTCATGGTTTTATTCCTGAAGTTAATTTGCGTTTCGTCTAAGTTCGTGTGAATTCGTGTTTCGCCCTTTTGCTGCCGGAAAGATCCCCCCTTAACCCACAAAGAAACTCTTCCGTGTCGATCGGCAAAGACCACCAACGGCAGTTGGTGGATTGTTCAGCCCGGCCTAGAGAACGCACACAATCGATCGCAGTGCGAAAAGACCACCAACGGCAGTTGGTGGATTGTTCGACCCGGCCTACGGAACACAAGCCATCGATCGCAGCGCGAAAAGACCACCAACGGCAGTTGGTGGTTTTTTGAGATTTCCTTTGATGAGACCGTAGGCCAGGTCGAACAAATCCACCAACTTCCGTTGGTGGTCTTTGGCGCGTTGGTGGAAGCCGCGTGCTCCGTAGGCCAGGTCGAACAAATCCACCAACTTCCGTTGGTGGTCTTTGGCGCGTTGGTGGAAGC
>JBGSWR010000037.1:0-14674 GCA_041751855.1 Pyrinomonadaceae bacterium | reverse complement strand
CACCTCACTAAAGTGAGGTGTTAATGAGAAGAGAACTTAGCCAACTAGTTTCCTGCGCGCCGAGATTCATCCAAATTTAACTATCAATGCGAATGAACGTGGGAATCATGTGTTACAGCACTAGCCGCACAGGGCACTAGCAAGGCGTAGTCGGTAACGAGCCTTCCTTTTCAAATTGTTCGAGCAACTCCACTATTGGGGTATGCTCTCGCCTCACAGCCCATGCCAACGGCGTGGCCCAGGGCGGGTCATCGGGAAGCTTCAGCTTTGCCCCGCGTCTCAGCAGGAGTTCAACCATGCTAATGTGTCCGAACTTCGCTGCATAAGCCAAAGGGGTCGAACACAATTCCTCGTCACGTGCATTCAGATCCGCACCGTGGTCGATGAAGATCGACGCCCTCTCTACGTCACCCTTCATGGCAAAGCGATGCAGCGGCGTGATGCGTAGCCAGTCAGGATGGCTGGGATCCATCCCGTGAGCGAAGAGAAGCTCATTTAATTCTCGCGTTTTTGCTCCGACGGAGATCTGCCTCGGCAGCTCTGGCCGGTAGCGAAGCATCAGCCGAACGAAAGCTTCCTGGCCCTCTTCAGCAGCATTTGAAAGCGCCTCCGGATCGTCTGCCAGTGCAGGATTAGCAGCGAACACCGCCGCTGCCGTTCGGACATCGCCGTAATAGGCCATGATCTCCACCGAACGAGTAGCACCGTACGATGAGAGCAGATCGATCATTCTTTGATCCTCATTCATTATGGCCCTGCTCAAACAGTCAGCAGAACTCTCGACAGCCGCACTCGGGTACGCACCGTGCTCGAGCAGTAACCTGGCGATCTCAAAGTGACCGGCTGCCACCGCTGAATAGAGCGCGTGACCATGTGGAGCGATCCCCTCTTCCGGCAAATTCGGGTCGGCGCCACGCTCCAGTAGCAGCTTCACGATCTCGATGTCGCCTCGGGCGGCGGCATTCCTTAACGGCGCGCCCGAACCGAGGTAATAGGTCACGTAATCTGAAACTCTATTGGCAAGCGAGGGATCCTCATCAAGCAGCACCCTGACCCGCTCGAGATCGCCGGTATACGCTGCCGTATTGATGTCGACGTAGGCGCCGCGGTCACGCAAATGTGCGAGTACTTCAGCAGGCGTAGTCACTGTGTCTTCAGGTACGTCGCGCCAGCCGCGGTAGTGGTAATCGCCGTTCACCAGGTGAATCGGCCGGCCGCCATCGACGCGTTTCGCATCTATGTCTGCGCCGCGTGCCAGCAGTTCGTCAATCAGATCAATCTGTCTTGTCATCACTGCCCAATGAATAGGTTGATTAGTGCGAGCGTCGGAGGCGTGCAGGAGTTCAGGGTTGTTGTCGAGCAGGCTTCTAACTTGCGCCAAATCCTTTTCCCGAATTGCCGCTCCCATGGCCTCTGCTTGCGATGAGATGCCATGCGCGCTTGCAAACCGACCTTCGAGCAACTGTTCCATCTGGGTATACCCACGATCGCGAGCAATCTCGAGCAGGCTGTCTGATGTCCCGGAATTCAAGGGATCCGCTCCGTGCTCTAACAGGTAAGACGCGACTTCGAGCTGATCCTCCCGCACGGCAAAATAGAGAGGAGTTCGATAAGCATGTGAGCTGCGCGCGAGCGACGAATCCTTCTTTAGCAAACGTTTGATGGTCTTCAGATCTCCGGCTATAGCGGCGCAAAACATTCTCCAGACCTCGGCGCCGATTCCAGGCGACCACACGAGACGTTCGTTTCTCTTGAGTACTTCCGGCTGGATCATACGCTGGATCTTATCAGTGAACTTCGAGTCACTCGACGGGCGAGCTGCATTCAAATTCTCTTCGATATGCCCCATGTGGTTCCTCAATCTTCGTCGTGCTGAATACAGTCGTGTCTTTACCGTATTAGCCCTGATATTTAGAAACTCGGCGATTGCCGCGTGCGAGTGATCACCCATGTAATAGAGCAGAACCACTGCGCGTTCTGTGTCGGAGAGTGGGGACACGGCCTTGCGAACAGAGTTTCGGACACTTTTTGACTCGAGCGTTTGTTGTGGCGAGAGAATCGGCGAAGCGATGTTAAGGGCAGCCTCGAGGCCCGTCAGAGCGTGTTGCTTGCGACGGGTCAGCCGGTCACAGTGTTTGAACACTATGGTTCGGAACCAACCCTGAAACGCAGCCGGTTCGCGCAATGCCGGCAACTCTCGATACGCTTCAACGAAAGCCTCCTGCGCGGCGTCCTCTGCGAGGTGAAAGTCACCAAGGACAGACATCGCGTAGGCTACGGCGATGTCCTGGTATGAGCGGACCAGCTCATTAAATGCGAGGTCATCGCCTGTCTGCGCTGCCCGAACCAAGGCGGTTATACGCTTCCTGTCCGTCACACACCCTCCATCTATTAAGACCCATTTTTGATGAAAATGGTGTGGACGCAAACTAATCTTTGGTCAGGGAAGGAAATAATGAGGTGAACGCGCTGGCAAAAATATTTTTTTGCGGCGCCTTTTTGTGGATATTGGGCCCTCCTAAACCGACTAAATCGGTTGGTTAACTCCCAAAAAGACAGAAAACGTCACCCCACCGGTGACAATTTTCGTCGTTCTGACAAGCCCGAGTCCCCCCTGCCTCCCGGTTAGCTCGGGATTGCAGGCTCTAAGTTTGGAAAGCGGGTTGTCTAAAAAGAGGGAGAACCCAGTCATCTCTGACTGGGTTCACATTTCGGAGGGAGCACTGAAGGGTCGCTCGGCGGGTGGCTGGCGCAGCGGCAGGCGGCGCTCAGAGGGGTGATGGCGGCGGGGGCACGGTCAACGCTTTTTGTTTATTCCGTGCGTGCCGGCTTCACTTAGAGCACTTGCCGTGCCACAAACGCGAAATTTTTGGAAATCAGATTTGATTGGAACTAACCGAGGGCTCCGGCTTTACGAGGAGCAGATGGCCCTGCGTCCCTACGATGCGCACCATTGAGTCAGTCATGAGGACTTCGCTGCTTACTGAGCGGGCGCGCCAAAGCTCGCCTTGAACCAGGATGGTCCCTTCGGGATTGAGCTGTCTTTCGACGCGAGCCCAAGCGCCGGTAAGGTGCAGGTCTCCAGTTGCGGATTTACGATGTCGGCTGGTAGCTGCGAGGTAGAGCGCCACCAGAATTACTATAAGGAAGAACGTGCCAAGTAGCCAGACCATCAGCGTTAGTTCCTGCCCATGGTCACCTGGCGTTGCAAGGCGATGGCTTCCTGATTGTTGGGATCGATGTTCATCGCGCTGGTGGCATACTTGGTGGCTTCGCCGAGGTCGCCGCGGTCAAGGAAAATTCTTCCAAGTAAAATATGCGCATCGACCAGTTTCGGATCCCAGAAGATGGCCGTTTTTAACGCCGCAATTGCTGCCTCCTGGTCGCCCCGTCTCAGGTTAATCCTGCCGCTCAAAAGATAGGCCTCAGCGTTGGTGGGCTCGGCCATGACGACCCGATGCAGTTCCGGCAATGCCTCTTCGTCACGGCCCGATTGATAGAGTTCCCGAGCCTTGGCCAACAGGTCCTGGGCGCCAGATTGTCCCGCATCAGAGTTTGAGGCAACGGCCCTTCTTCGCATCAGGTCAAAGACATCGTCGCGGTTCAGAACATCGCGCATCCGCAGAGAGACGCGGCTTGTTGTTTGACTCTTTTGCCACTCGGTCTGCCAATTAGCATAGGTTTGCAGAAAGCGGCGGGCCTGGTCATCGGCGGCGTTGGCGGCTTCGGTCTTGCCGATCTTCTCGAGCGATTTGGCAAAGAGAAAATAGGCCTGACCATCTCTCGGATCGAGGGTGATCACCGGCCGCAATTGCTCGGCGGCTTCATTGTATTGGCCGGCAAGGAAGAGTGCATAAGCATAATTAAAGCGCACCATCTGGTCGTCCGGGGAAGACTCGGCGGCGCGCGCCAGAAAAGATGTGCCTTGAGCGAGCAATCGCGCGCGTTCAGACTCTTTTTTCTCTTCACGGGCTGCCTGGACCGCCACCGCGCCGGCGTTGTTGTAGATTCCAATCAGCGGCATCTCGGACGATAGAGGAACAAGGGCAGCGAGGGCATGTCCGAGTTCACCGAGCTTCGCATATCCGAGTCCGGCATAGAAGGCGGCTTCAGCGTAATTTGGATCCTTCTTTTGCAGTTTGGTGAAGTATTCGGTCGCTTCCTTCCACTTCCCTTCAATCATAAAGAATCGGCCAAGCTCGAAAGCGGCCTGCGGATAGACTGCGCCGCCGTTGGCCTCGGCATAGAAGTGCATCGCGTTCTTCAGATAATTGGAACGTTTTTGATCCCGATCGGCTAACTGAACGCCTTTGACGTAAGACTCGAACGCGCGTTGGGGAACTTTGGTAGCTTCCTGGACCAATTGATTCTGGGAGAACGGCAGCGCCTTATCGCGCTGATACAAAATGTAATAGGCAATCCGTCCCTGAATCGTCTGTAGCGTCGTTAATGGACCACCAAAGTCAAACTGCCGGGTGGCCCAACCCCCGTCGATGACCTCGCCGAGGGTCCGACCTTCGTTGACCTTTATTACGCGGGCCGATACCTGGACGTAAGCTTCGACCGCATCTTCCTGACCCGCCTTTGCCTGTTGCGAGGTTGGTACAACTGAGTAAGTGCCCAATACGACCATGGTGGCTTTGGCTTCGCGCGCTAATTTGATTGCCGTTGCTCGCGATGGTATTACGGTTTCGGGCAGTCGCAGCCGCCGGTAAGCCATCTCCCTCTCAGGGCCGGTAACCACTATCAATCCGGGCTTGTTGAGCAGTTCCGCTACCGAGTTGGCAAAGCTTTCGCCGACCCAGTTGTATTCAGGCCTTGCCGATGTATTTTCAAACGGAAGGACCATCACAACGTCGGCGCCCGTTGGCGTCTGAGGGAGGACATTCGGCGCTGCCGGAGCAGTGATTAGGAACAAGGCAAAAAGAGCCGCGAGAACTTGATGACGAACAGCATGCATTGATCTAAAATTCCTTAGTAAATCGTAACATCGGCCTGAGAAACCCAGCCTAAGATGTCGCGGTAATAGCACAGGTTGCGCTCTTTTGGCACGCTCCGCCTGAAATCGCGCTACTTAAATTGAATCTCGTTGCAGACAAACAACTTAATCCGATAGTCTGAAGCCGCTCCGGCAACGAAACAAGAAACTCTAACAGAAAACGAGAAAAGACTAAAATGACGTGGATTCGCACAGTTCCGCTGGACGAGGCCGATGAAAAGTTACGCGTGGCAATCGAGGCCCAACGAGCGCTCTATCCCGCTGAATATGCAGTTCCTGTACATCCGACTGCAGATGGAGGCGCTTCGCAGATTGTTGCTTCTCACAGTCTGATACCTGATGCGCTTTATCACGCTTTTGCAGCGTTCGGTGTGCTGATGTCACCTGAGTTGCCGCTGTCGCGTCGACAGCACGAAATGATTACGACGGTCGTATCGGTGCTAAACCGGTGCCACTATTGAATCGAGTCGCACGCAGAGTTTCTGCGTAGAGTAACTTTGGATGAGGAACTGGTTCGCGCTCTCGAGGCGGATTACAGGACGGCGCCTATCACGGATCAGGAGCGTGCTATGCTGGCCTATGTTGAAAAGATCACGCGCGATGCGACCCGGACCACTCCAAACGATCACGAATCGTTGCGCGCGGCGGGTTTTGATGACCGCGGCATTCTGCAAATCACTTTGATCGCTTCCTGGTTCAACTACATCAACCGGGTGGCCGACGCGCTGGGTGTAGGCAAGGACTAGTTGCGGGGCTACTACTGCCTCTTTTTGTCTAACCAGTAGGCGCGATCCCGGCATGAAAAGAAAATAAGACAGGAGAGCGGTCGAGGCGTCCGCTGCGGAGAGATTGAAGACTACCTGCTGCACCCCGCTGGGATGATTGACACCTGTTCTTCGTCTCATTTGTGCTGCTACGGTTGGATAAACATCCCTCAAGTGAGAAGCCCCCCTCCGGCAGTTCTAACTCACAATCTCAGCGCAAAACTTACCGACACGTTTCCTAACAAGAGACCACTAGAGTTTGAGGCCGGTCGAGTGGGATTCAACGTGGCCTGTTCCTGAATAACTGACCTCAATTCCGTCCTGGTTGCTTAAGAGGAAAGAGAGAATGAAGCGCAAACGTCAAAGAGCCCTGCCTAATGCGCTGGTTGCCTTCCTCGGAATCCTAACCCTGTATGCCCCTGTCAATTACGCCAACTCTCGAACAATCGAGTTCCCCTTCAAGTTATCGGCAGATTTGCGTAGCGAGTTTAGTGTCGGCTCGCGGGTTGGCAGCCCCGGCGTAATGCTAATCGAAGCGAGTTGGGCGCCGATCGGAATCCAAAATGCCTTTGGATCTTCGGCAGCCTCTCTAAGCCTTGTCATCCTGCGCCCTGACGGTGTCGAAGTCGTTCGTCGCCGCGGCGTCAGCCCGCTAAGACTAGATTACAGGATTACGGAAGATGAGATTGATCGTCTCGTAGCGATGAGGAAACCCGAATGGACCATTAAGCTGATCAACGATGTCGACCGGGCTCGCACAGAGGTCGAGGGAAAACTGCGCATTACTATTCCTAATTCCGCCAGGTCCCTGGTTGATAAACAGTTCACACTCCTTGATGCCCGGAATGCCCAGGAAATGGCCTTCTCCGTGACAATGCCCGGCCGCCTGGTGATTGAAGCCTTCTGGCAGGAGGACCAACTTTCCACTCAGCCCGCAGGCCAGTCTCCGTTAGCCCTGCTTTTGATACATCCTGCACAAGATCGGACATACGCGCGTAGGCAAGGGGGCAGTCCGCTGCGCGTCGAGCAGCAGGTTACTGAACGTGAAATCGATAAAGGAATGCGTTGGATTGCCCGAATCGAAAATTTAGGACAGACGAAGGTAAAAGGCTTACTCAGAGTCTCATTCTTTCCAAGTCCATAGGTCAGAGGCGTTGAGAGCGACTGCACTTCAGAAAAGGTCAATGCCATGGTCAGGGAAACACTGCAAGCTCAATCCTATCTCGTTCACCTGAGATTTAGCATTTTCGTAATCACTCTGCTCTGTCTTCAGGGGTTGATAGCGACCGTGTCGGCGCAGGAACTGACAGTCAGTGCAAACTTTGTCACGAAGGGCGCCCTGTCTTCCGCCGAGTCAATTGAGTTAAGGCTCAACCGCGACCTCTCTCCTGGTGAAGGGCAACTCGCCGTACTGATAGGCGAGACGGATGTCACGAGCATCTGCACGATCCGAGGAAGGGAGATCAGCTACCAGCCCGGCGTCCTTACTCTCACTGAAGCTAACTCGACGATTACTGTATATCTTGTCTCCTCAGCCAATGAATGGAAAGAGGTCGCGCGGCTTCCCTTAATAGCCGAGGCAGAGTCAGCGCCAAACGCGGAGCCCAATCCGCCTGCGCCGCCGGAAACCGCCGGCGAGCGTTCAAGCTTCCTGGGCTTTCAGAAGAGCGAGTTCAAGCCCTCCCTGACCCTTGGACTCAAGTCGCAATCGGCGGTTCTTTACTTTCCTGACACCAATAGACCTGAGCGCATTAACTTCACCGACATCACGTTACAGGCCAGTCTGCAAGCCGGCTTTGCCGGAAAGAACTTCAAGCTGCAAAATCAATTTGATGTGGTTGGCGCCAGCTATCAGAGGGAAGCGTTGCGGTTTGGCCAGCTCGGCGAGGCCGCCCCACAGATCGATCTCTCCAGCTATCAAGTTCAAATGCAACTCAGCCGGTTGAAGTTCAATGTCGGCCACACAACGTACGGAGATAATCGTTATTTAATAAACAGCTTCTCGAGTCGAGGCGTGACTGTCAGCGCTCCGCTCACTTCTCAGTTTGACCTCTCATTCAATGCCGCCAACGGTACCAGCATCGTTGGTTGGAATAATTTCGTCGGTCTAAATCAACGCAAGCACCAGGTTATTTCCGGAACCCTCGGTTATGAGGCTTTCCCGAAGCGGCCGGGTGGCCTGCGAGTAGAAGTTGGCCTCTTACGCGGTTCACTCCTGCCGCTCAACAATTTCAACCAGGGCAACTTGACTGACACTGAACGCAGTAACGGGTTCGGAATGCGGGTCGTGGCAAGCGACAAAGATGGAAGACTGCGGGTTGACGGTGGACTTGGCCGCAGCCGCTTTGGCAATCCTACCGATCCGTTGCTTAATCAGGGCTTGCCGGTAGTGCCGGTAGAGGAAGCTGCGCGAAATGCCCGTTACCTGGACCTAACCTACCAGTTATTAAGAGATATAGCGTTGCTAGGCGACAAGAAGGTCAATCTCTCTCTGACGTTTCGCCATAATCGGGTAGACCCGCTGTTTCGGAGTATCGCGGTCTTTACTCAAGCCGACCGGATTGACAACCAATTTGAATTGAGTGGGAGCATTGGCGAGATCTCGGCAAACTTCGGTCATAATCGCCTCAACGACAATCTCGAGGACATTCCCAGTATTCTCAAGACACTTACTCGGCGGAGTGGGTTCAACGTGGCCCTGCCGGTGGTGTCGATAATCAAGGCGAATGGCTCTCTCTCGCAGTTCTTGCCGCGCCTCTCATACGCCTACGAGCGGACGCATGCGTTTGGAGCCTTCCTGCCGGTAAACGGCGATTTTGCCGATTCACACGTTCCCGATCAGGCCAGCACGAACCAGACGCTCAACGCGGAGTGGCAGGTCAAGATAGTGCGCCTTGGATATCGGCTCAACAACTCATTTCAGGACAATCGGCAGGTGGGCCGGGAACAGGCTGATCTGAAGAATCTGGTAAATGCCTTTACGGTGGGATTCTCACCGCACCGGAAATTCGAACTCAACTTTGATTTGAGTAAGGAGCGGGCCAACAATCTCGAGTCAGGCCGCCAGGATAACAACCTGCGCGCCGGCGTCAATTTCAACTGGCAGACAACAGCGCGATCAGCGTTTGCCGCAACGATTTCAAGCACTTTCGCAGGAGATGCCCTCGAGACTAATACGAGCCGAAGCGCAGATCTCGACCTACAGTGGTCCATGCGGTTTGGAGCGGAAAGAAGTGCTTACCGCAAGGTCGAAGGCCAGTTTTTCATCCGCTATGCCAATCGTTACGCACGCTCGGAAGACAACATCTTCTTTTTCAACAACCTGACTAAGCTTCAAACCTTTAACGCAGGACTTACTTTCACCTTTTTCTAGGAGACATGCCGTGAAGAAGATCTCCTTTCAAGCGCTCGCCCTCGTGTCAGTTCTGGCAGTTCTCTTGATGTCGGCGGAACGACTGGCGGCTCAGATCGTCGTCGATCCCAATGGAGTCAACGTGAATGCGCAAGGTTCGACCGTTATCTTTCTAACCTTTGGTGGTCTACTCAACCAGTTTCCGGGAGAAGGATGCTGGTGTGCCGAGGTGGTGCCAGCCGCGCCGGACCTGGGCTTCAGGTGCAATCCAGCGGCTATCTTCGGCTGCCTTCCGGCACGCTTCGACCTTTCCCGATCGAGTGGTAATCGAGGCTTTACCGATATTATGTCGATTCCCCCTTCCGTCTCGCGCCGGGCCTATCAGGCCGCCGCTTCGGGGGACACCTCGAGTTTCTTTTATGTCAGACGATTCATCAGCACCGTCGGTGGACCGGATGTATATGTTCCGGTGACGTGTCGCATGACGGGAGGTGGGGCGCGTACTCCCTTCGCGTTGACCGATGTGAAACTCTCATTTGCGATTGATAAGCCGGTCCTGCTGACGCGCACCGGTGACAGAGTGCCTCCCATTAAAGCCGAGATCGCCTATAACGGCACCGGTCGGTTGAAAGGTCGCTGGGAAGTTGTAATGCCAGGCGATGACCTGCCCACGACAACTGACTTGTTAACAGAATCTTCGCTGCCGATCGAGGAACGTGGCAGGCAGCGCCGCTACAAGCTGGTGGAGACGTTTAATGTGTTCCTGCCGCCGGCCGGTAGGTATGTCCTGAATGGACCAGACCCCGCGCGCCTGCCAAATGAAGTGAATGGGCAGTATCTGGTCTTGTTGCGAATCGAGACAGCGGACGACAAAGAAGGTGATTCAAATTTGGCGATCGCGGGCGCTGGTCCAGGAGTTGTGCATAGCGGAGCTGTCGCTGGTTTTCCTCTGCCGGTTCTGCGTTATTTCGTTGGCGCCGGTCCCGAGACTCAGTTGCTTGGTCCAATCGCCCTGTTGGCGCCAGCCGATAAGACCGTAGCTACGAACAATCAGATCATCGAGTTCACCTGGGCGGACACCACGCAGCCGGCGCTGTATCGTTTGGAAATTGAGGATCTCAAGAGTGAACGGATCTTATCAGCGATTCTCTCGCCGAATAAGAGATCCTATCGCGCGCCATCGTGGATAGGAGATAAGGCCGAAGGAGGCTATCTGCGTTGGCGGGTGATTGCGCTCGATCGGGAGGGGAAGTCTCAATCGGAAAGCGCGTGGCGCGACCTTCGAATTCAACCAGAGTCTCAAACACCGTGATTCGGCTTTGAAATCTAAAACACAACCGGCAACCGTTCGAGACCGCGCAGAATCATGCTTGGACGCCACCGCAGCGCATCCGGTGGATCCTTGAGACGCAGATTGGGCAATCGTCTTAGTAGAGTATTGACGGCGATTTGGGTCTCCAGGCGCGCCAGTGGCGCCCCGACGCAAAAATGTATTCCCTGCCCAAATGAAAGGTGTTTGTTCGGCTCGCGAGTGACTTCCAGTGCGTCGGGATTCTCGAAGACGGTCTCATCCCTGTTCGCCGACCCGATAACTCCGAATGTCATTTCGCCGCGAGGGAGCGTGACACCTTGAATTGTCGCGTCCTCCCGGGCATAGCGCTCGGTTGTCATGAAGACCGGCGAGGTGTATCGCAGCAGTTCCTCGACGGCGGATCTAATTAGTGAGGGATCGCGGCGCAGTTTCTCCAACTGGTCGGAGTGTTCCAGGAGTGCCAGCACACCGCTGCTGATCAAGTTGACTGTCGTTTCATGTCCCGCGACCAGCAGCAGGAAAGCCATCGCCAATAACTCATCTTCGCTCAATTTGTCGCCGGCCTCCTCCGCCTGGATCAGCGCGCTTACAAGATCATCTCTTGGCTCACGACGACGTACTTTGAAGAAGCGACGGAGGTAACGGATGAACATCCAGACGCCAGGCAACACTCGGAGCGTCGGATTGGGCGAGGAGAGCGAGACGACCGAGTTGGACCACTTATGGAACTTATCACGATCCTGGGCCGGTACACCCAGGATCTCGGTGATGATCGTCATGGGCAAGGGAAGAGCATAATCTTTGACCAGATCCATTTCACCGTGACGAGCGACCCGATCCAGCAGTTCGTCGGCCAGGCTCTGCACACGCGTCCGCATCTGTTCAACAAGGCGTGGCGTAAACGCCTTGTGCACGAGTGCGCGCAGACGCGTGTGATCGGGAGGATCGAGGTCGAGCATATTCCGCTCGAGCGGACGGAACATTGGCGGCACCCAGGGTAGCTTACGAAGTTGCTCGGGCGTCATTGCAGAGCGCCGGTTCTTCGGAAAGCGCTCATCCCTCAGCAACGCATTGACGTCGTCATAGCGGGCGACAAGCCAAACAGGAGTCTTATCAGGAAGCGTGGTCCGGTAGACTGGTTCGTTGGTTCGCAGTTCCTTCAGGAATGGAAACGGGTTTGCTTTAAATTCCGGACTAACGATGTCTACTTGTTGAGTTGATCTCAAAGCTTGGGGCCGTTTTCGTCATTATGAGCTTCGGAAACAAGCAAACTTATACTACTTCCCTGCATGTTGCAAAGACTCCTGAATCCCTTCGGTTTCAGATCGATCCAGGATTCCGCGCAATTCCACTCCTGGCTTCCGCGGCTTTCTTGGAAGGCTCACTGGTAAGGGTTAGTTCCTTCAGGACCTTCGATCAGAACTTTCAGGGTCACGCGCACCTTTCCCCCGAAGTCCGACCAAAGGTGAAGCTTTGCATGTGGGCTCGTGCTTCCGTTCGCAGGAGTGGTTACCCAATTCCAACCGCCTCGGAATATCTCAGGATTCACAATCTGGTACGATTTGACCTTCCAACCGTTTTTTAGGTTGAAGTTCGCGTATGCCTCAAAGTTTGCTTTCACGCCGGTCAATATCTTTACCCCTTTGGAGCAATCAACCCAGAACCAGATTTCGTCATTCTTGTTCTGAGACGATGAATCACCACCGGAAGACATCACCACGCACAGCGCCGGGCCATCTTTGGTTACGCTGAAGTGTGCTCCGGCCTCTTTGGCTGTCACGCGATCTATAGGCTGCGTCACCAGCTTCGGTTGGATGGTGACGGTCAACTCACGTGTATTATTTTGCCGGTTCGCCCCTGCCGACTCATTTAGGTTAGTCAACACTCCGCCATAGAGCTTTCCGGTGGAAGATGGGGAGCTGATGCTGGGATTGCCGTGATGAGTCTGACTTCGCGATTCTCGGCCCGGGTTTCGTCAGTATGTGTGTTACACTGAACACGTTGTTGCTTTCAGTTCTTTGGAATACCTATCTTTCGACATCGGGATTGCGCTATTCGTCATTTTCCTTGTGCCGTCTGTGATATGCAATGTGACTCGGTCAACCGCAGGATCCCCCTAATCTATTTAACCCCTCCCTGACAATTCGAGCACAAACCACGCGTTATGGTTATCCAGCGCTTACGCGCAAGTCTGGCTGCATTTTGACGCGCCTCCAGCCGCGACCTTTAGTGCGGTAAGTATTTGCTGGCAGATACAATCTTATGTTTGAAACTGATTTGACTACCAACGGCGCGCCGGCCATCCTCGATAGCAACGAGTTCGGGCTGGGAATAGATTCACGATTTCGCTTGATCGTGGTGGCCGCTCTGAGAAACAAACAACTATGTAGGGGATCGAAGCCGAGGATCGAGGTGGATCCATTGAGGCGTCGAAATACCACCATCGCGGTGGAAGAGGTTAAACGCGGTCTCGTTCCCTTCAAGGTGGTTGGTGGGCCGCTCGCGGCAAACGAGCCTATTCTGGACCCCATTTAAAAATCCAGAGTAGTTTAGATTGAACCCAAAAACCTGAAAGGGAGTGAGGATGAACGGATTGCGAATTTATGTCAATGCAGAGGCGCCCGAAACCAGCCCGATTGACCTTGTCTTTTACACCAGGCGAGCGAATGGTCCTTATTACCGTTGGTCCTATGAAGTGAAACGGGCAAAGTGGCAGAGCGCTCGGCTGCCGTCGTCTTATTCGACCAAAGACTTCTCAATCGCCGCTTGGAAGAACACCCCCCCCGCTTTGAAAGACAGATTAAATGAGCACTACCTGGAATAGAGGCGCCCGAGGAAATTCGAATACCCTGACTCTCTGCCGACTCGTAATGAAACACTCCGCGATGATCACCGCCATAACTGTCTGCCGATCCGTCCGTGCCTAACTTACCTCGACTCAATTGGACTCACAGCACTCTCGTCGTGGGCCTGCACACAGCCGGTCTTCTTGGCGTATGGTTTTGGCCTCGACCGATCGACCTTGCCTTATTCTTTACTCTCTATCTAAGTACGACTCTGGCGATCGGTATCGGTTACCACCGGCTGCTGACTCATCGTGGTTTCAAGTGTGATCAATGGATGCGACGCGTACTGGCCTGGACTGGCGCGGCCGCTCTACAGGGCGGACCAGCGCGGTGGGCGGCGATCCACCGGCGACACCATCAGGCAGCCGACAAACACGGAGATCCTCATTCGCCACTGATGGGCTTTTTCTACGCCCATATGGGATGGATCATGTGCCGGGACGCCGAAGAGGGCGCGGATTACCGGGAGTTGGTCCCTGATGTCTGCGCGAACGATCCCTGGCTGCGTGTACTCGATCGCGGATTGTTGTTCACGCTGCCCTGGGTGTTGACTGCCGTGGGTTGCTATCTCATTGCCGGGTGGCGTGGAGTGTTGTGGGGTACGGTACTGAGAACTCTTGCGCTCTGGCATTTGACATGGTGCATCAACAGCGTCTGCCACGTCTGGGGCACACGTCCAAACATGACCCGGGATGAGAGCCGCAATGTGTGGTGGCTTGGGTTACTTGTTCTAGGAGAGGGTTGGCACAACAACCATCATTCCCGTCCTGCTTCGGCGTTACACGGCTGGCGCTGGTATGAGGTCGATGTTTCTGGATACGTTATTCGAATGCTGGCTCGCCTGGGTGTGATCTCGAACGTCGTGCGCGCACCAGAGAGCCTTTCAGGCGCAAATAGAATCACTCAGGCCCGTTAACACCATCGGTGTTGCGGGGGGCCCACGCCGTTCGCGAATCTGTACAGTGTAAATCTAAGGCCAGCGTCTCTTGCAGCTTAGGTCTACTCCGTTCAATTTAGAGATTTCCCTATCTCCCGGTCCGCAGAAGTGGCGCATTCTGTTAGATTGCGTTCCGGGCGTTAGCAAAAACTTGCAGTAGCACGAGATACTTCCCGTTTCTTCCTTGGCACCACACATCCGTCGACTACTCCATTCAATTAAGAGTTTTCCTATCTCCCGGTACGCAGAAGTGGCGCATTCTGTTAGATTGCGTTCCGGGCGTTAGCAAAAACTTGCAGTAGCACGAGATACTTCCCGTTTCTTCCTTGGCACCGCACATCCGTCGACTACTCCATTCAATTAAGAGTTTCCCTATCTCCCGGTACGCAAGCTAAACGTGGCGCATTCTGTTAGATTGCGTTCCGGGCGTTAGCAAAAACTTGCAGTAGCACGAGATACTTCCC
>JBGSWR010000036.1:0-15742 GCA_041751855.1 Pyrinomonadaceae bacterium | reverse complement strand
ACTTCGCGACACTGTAATCGTCATCATCTTGAGCGCTTAACTACGATCAATCCGGTCGCTGCGAAGCTGGAGAAATTGAGTCTGAGCTGTCGCGATCACTTTGATCTTTTAAGAATGCGGTGACGCAATTTCCCCAGCTTCTCCGCTTCCGGTTCCGATTACGTCGCTAACCGGATCGACTTCGCGACACTGTAATCGTCATCATCTTGAGCGCTTAACTACGATCAATCCGGTCGCTGCGAAACTGGGGAAATTGAGTCTGAGCTGTTGAGATCACTTTGATCTTTCATGAGTGTGGTGACGCAATTTCCCCAGCTTCTCCGCTTCCGGTTCTGATTACGTCGCTAACCGGATCGACTTCGCGAGACAGTAATCGTCATCATCTTGAGCGCTTGACCACGATCAATCCGGTCGCTGCGAAACTGGGGAAATTGAGTCTGAGCTGTTGAGATCACTTTGATCTTCCATGAGTGTGGTGACGCAATTTCCCCAGCTTCTCCGCTTCCGGTTCTGATTACGTCGCTAACCGGATTAACTTCGCGAGACAGTAATCGTCATCATCTTGCGCGCTTTACCTACGATTAATCCGGTCGCTGCGAAGCTGGGGAAATTGAGTCTGAGCTGTCGCGATCACTTTGATCTTTCAAGAATGTGGTGACGCAATTTCCCCAGCTTCTCCGCTTCCGGTTCTGATTACGTCGTCTAACGTGTTCCGGTACAAGGGCAAAGAGGCAAACCCCCAGACGATCGGTAAGGAACTGAATGTTCAGGCGGTACTGAATGGCCGAGTCGTTCAGCGAGGTCAGGACATTTCGCTCTTTGTCGAACTTGTTGACGTTGCGTTGGACAGAGTAGTGTGGAGTCAGCAATACAACCGCAAGCAAACAGAAATAGTGGTGCTCCAAAGTGACATTGCTCGTGATGTTTCAAGTAGGGTGAAGACCAAACTAACCGGTGCAGACGAAGCGAAATTAACCAGGATCTACACCCAAAATCCCGAAGCCTACCAGCTTTACCTCAAGGGCAATTTTTACAGGACAAAATATACTGAAGAGGGCTATAAGAAAGGGATCGAATACTATCAAAAAGCCATTGAGATAGACCCGAATTACGCGTTGGCCTATCAAGGAATTGCCGCCGCATACGATTTTGCAAACGATTTCTACTTAGCCCCGAATGATTCGATTCCCAAAGCGAAGGCGGCGGTCTTGAAGGCGCTCGAATTGGATGACACGCTCGCCGAAGCTCACTACCAATTGGGAAAAATCCTATTTTGGTATGAATGGGATTGGGCCGGGACGGAACGTGAGACGAAGCGTGCCAATGTTGGAGTTGTCAAAGCAAAGACACGTCTCTCCATATAACATTGCCATCGTACACGCCGGCCTGGGCGACAAAGATCAGGCATTCGAATGGCTCCAAAAAACGTTCGATTCTCGTTCCTTTAATATGACACTAATAAAGGTCGAGACGGTATTGGCCGACCTGCGCAGTGATCCGCGATTCAAGGAACTTCTAAAGCGTGTGAAGCTGCCTGAATAGATTATGAAATGCTGCCCGGACTGCAGGCGGGACTATTACGACGAAACACTATTATATTGTCTCGATGACGGCGCGCGCCTGATTGAAGGGCCGACAACAGCAGATGTACCAGCGACGGCCATCTTTCATTCTTCTGCTGTGGCCGAGGAGCCGACGCGGGCCCAGATACCTTCTGCCGAACGGTCGGGAGTTGCAAGCGAGCCAAAGGCAAAAGGCTTTGACAAGCGCTTGATGCGCGCACCGCTTGCGATGGCATCATTATCAGTAACCCGGCTTGAAGATTTCGGTTTCGCGCTGTTGATTAAAACTACGTGATGTTAAGATTTGGTTATGAGCATAACCGCTTCATTTCCTGACGAGATCCTATCAGTGGACAGTGATGAAGTTTCGCGACGGGTGCTAGAACAAATAGCTCTCGACGGTTTCAGGTCGGGACAGCTTACAACCTCACAGGTGCGCCGCATTCTGGGTTTCGAGTCGAGACTTGAAGTCTATGACTTTTTGGCTGCGCACGGCGTTCCCTGGATCGATTACGACGAGGAAGAACTGCACCAGGAGATAGCTCATCTTAAAAAACTCATTTCCTGATGATAGTTGTCGCTGATACCTCGCCGATCAACTTTCTGGTTCTTATGGGGAGCAGGATATCCTGGCTGCGCTTTTTGGTCGGGTGATTATTCCTAAGGCCGTTTACCGCGAGCTGGAGGCGGCGGCCACTCCTGCTGTAGTTCGGAAATGGATCGGGAGTCAGCCTCGATGGGTCGAAATCAGGATTCCAACGTGGGTGTCTGATCGAACCTTGTCCCACCTCGATGAAGGCGAGAGAGAAGCTATCCAGTTGGTCGAAGAATTAAGAGCAGATTTGCTTCTAGTGGACGAGAGAGCAGGAAGGCGCGAAGCTGCGAAACGCAAGCTGATTACTAGCGGAACTTTGGGTGTCCTGGATCGCGCCGCTGAAAAGGGGCTGGTGGATTTTTTGGTCGCACTTCAAAAGCTAAAACAAACGAGCTTTTACATTTCACCTTCGGTTGAGCGGTTCTTTCGCGACCGTGAAGCGCGGCGAAAGAGCGGCGAAGAAATTGATTCCCAGTGACAATAAATCGATCCGGCACGAAACTGAGGCTGTTGTTCTGGACATAACGCATTATCGCTACGGCTGGACGTTCCTGAGCCCGCTTAGCCCCCCGATGAAGCTGTCGCTCCGATGAGACGAGGAATGGAACTCGAGCCGCTTTCGATTGTGCAGTGTGCAAATTACGCCGCCGTTCTGATGTATGCGGACCTGGTAAAATGCCTCAAACTGCCGAAATGATTGTATGAAGACATGCCCTCAGTGCGGTCATGAGTATGATACATCGATGAGCTTCTGTCTCGACGATGGAGCGAAGCTTTTGGAAGGACCCGCGTTTGCGGATGAACCCGCGACAGCGATCCTGCCGGGGTCCGGTGTCCACGCTTCGCAACGACCGGTGACCATCGATAATGCGCCAAGTACGAAGAGCTTTGATAAGCGGCTGCTTCTTGCCCCACTGGTGCTCGTCGTCATCGTCCTCGTTGGTTTCACCGCGTATCGATATCTGCGATCGGCAGGCGACGAACAGATTCGCTCGATTGCTGTGCTGCCGTTTGAGAACCGCAGCGGCAGCGCCGATACAGACTATCTCTCTGAAGGCTTAGCCGATTCACTCATCTATCGTCTCTCTCAGTTACCAGATTTAAAAGTCAGCCCGACGACTTCGGTAATGCGATACAAGGGAAAGGAAAGCGAGCCTGGAAAAGTTGCTGGTGAGCTGGGGGTTGACGCGGTTATGACAGGTCGCCTCGCCCAGATCGGCGACAACCTGAACATCAGTGTTCAGCTTATAGATGCTCGAACAGAGAAGTTGATCTGGGCCGAGCAGTACGACCGCAAAATGTCCGACCTGCTCGCTACACAGCGAGAAATAGCTATCGCGATCACGCAAAAACTTCAGCTTAAGCTGGCCAAAGATGAAAGGGGCATTACCAAGAATTACACGGATAACAACGAAGCGTATCAGCATTATCTCAAGGGGAGGTTTTATTGGAATAAACGCACTGGCGAGAACCTTCGCCGAGCAATAGAGCAATTCCAGGCGGCGGCCGATAAGGACCCGAATTACGCCCTGGCCTATGTCGGCCTTGCCGATTGCTATGTCTTGCTGCCATTCTACGGGACCACGCTGTCGCAGGAGGTCCTGACAAACGCAAAGGCCTATGCGAACCGCGCGCTAGAGATCGATTCGTCGTTGGGAGAAGCACATGCTTCGCTCGCTTACACAAACTATATGTTGTGGAATTGGGCCGAAGCTGAGCCCGGGTTCAAACGAGCTATTGAATTGAGCCCAAACTACGCTACCGGACATAAGTGGTACGGGAATTTTCTTGAAGATTCGGGACGGCTCGAGGAGTCTTTGCAGGCATTCAAGAAGGCGCAGGAACTTGACCCGCTATCGCTTATCATCGCCGAAAATCTGGCCGAACAATATATCTTATTGGGAGATCTGAATTCAGCTTATGCACAGTGCACGAAAGTGATCGAGCTTGACCCAAACTTTGCCGGCATTCGCCGGGCGTCGAGCTTGATCCGGCTGAAACAGGGGCGAAATGCCGAAGCCTTGGCGGAGGCACAGAAGGGCGTGGAGCTATCAAACCGTTGGAGCCAGCTACTCGCAAATCTCGGTTTCATTCACGCTCGGACCGGCAGTCGAAATGAAGCGGTGAAGCTGATCAGGGAACTCGAGGATTTGTATTCCCAAAAACGAGCGAACGGTCACGACATTGCGGCCGTGTATGCGGGGCTGGCCGACAAAGACAATGCTTTCGTTTGGCTGGAAAAGGACTTCCAGAACCGTATATCTACGATGGCTGCGTGGGTGAGCTTCATTCACTTTGAGTCGTTGCGAGAGGACCCGCGCATGGCGGACCTCCGCCGACGAATGGGCTTGCCGCCTTTGTAGTTTCGTTCGAATCGGAGGACGATCCTCTGAATGCCGGTCGGAACGTTGTGACAATCTTAAGAAGAGAATCGGATTTGGACAGTCAACTGTAGATTCACATGTAACCCCGAAAGGAATTAACGACATGGCACCCCCATCAAAATTGGCGCACGTTGTCTATATGACCAGACGCTTCGATGAAATGATCTCGTGGTACCAAAACGTTTTCGAAGCTACGGTGCAACACAAAAACCCGGCGTTCGCGTTTCTTACCTACGACGACGAGCATCATCGATTCGCATTCGCAAACATGAATGTGCTTAGTCCTAACGGCACAGACATAGATGCCAGTTCCAAAATTGGTGTCAACCACGTCGGCTACACCTATTCGAATGTCGGCAAACTCCTCGATACCTACGACCGTTTGAAAGGGTTAGGTGTCACTCCTTACTGGCAAGTCCATCATGGCGTGACCCTGTCTTTGTACTATCAGGACCCCGATGGCAATCGCATGGAATTTCAGGTTGATTGTTGTGGCAATGCAGAAGAGGCACATGAATATATGAACAGCAACGCATTTGCAGCGAATCCTGTTGGTGTGGAAGTTGATTTCGATTCGTTGCTGGCTCAATACAGAAACGGCGCTGCGCCTGAGACGTTGCTTCTTCAGCCTGAGGGACCACCATCGCCAATACCAATCGCTCATGGTTTATGAGAAACACGAGACATAAGAACAACATGAAGCTCCCTTTTCAAACAATAAAGCCAATCCTGATAACGGCTATTCTGATCATCACTGGCTTTTTGAGTCCAACGATTCGAAGAGTCAATCAAGCAGTATTGGGCCAGTCGCAACGAGCTGTCAGCGCCACCATGACTCCGAGCCCTTATCTTTTTGTTTGGACCGGAGATGATGATCAGAAGGACGCCGACTTCCTGGCGGTTATCGATGCGCAGCCCTTCTCGCCCACGTACGGGGAAGTCATCACTACGGTTACCGTAGGTGTGCGGGCTACCGGTCCACATCACACTGAATATGAATTCCCGGTTGGAGGCACTCTGTTTGCCAACGGTTGGGGCGCCGGGCGCACATTTATTATTGATCTGAAAAATCCGAGGAAGCCCAGGTTGGTCGGGCAATTCACGCAAACCCCAGATTATGGTTTTCCGCACAGCTTTGTGCGAATACCCAACGGTAATGTCCTCGCCACCTACCAGGTAAAGAGCAAAGGCTATGAGCCGCCGGGTGGCCTGGTTGAGTTGAATGCTCGTGGTAGGGTGGTGCGGGCAAGCAGCGCAGACGTTCCCGGTTTCGAAAAGAAATTGCTTTGGCCGTACAGCCTAACAGTGCTTCCGCAGATCGATCGGGTGGTAACTACAAGTACGGAAATGGGCCTGCCCAGTTGGGCTTCACCCGATGCGCACCGCTCTTCAGAGCACCAGCACACGTTTACCGATACCAACCACATTCAAATCTGGTCGCTCAAGGACCTGCGATTGCTGGCAACTATTCCGCTCCCACCCTCGCCAAATGGCAAAGCTCAACTCAATCCAGCCGAACCGCGTCTCCTACCCGACGGTACTTTGTACGTGAACACTTTCAATTGCGGACTCTATCGCGTACTTGGGCTTGAAACGTCTGATCCGAAAGCCGAGTTTGTGTACTCATTCCCGGGAGCAGATAAGACGGGATTCGAGTGTGGTGTACCTGTCGTCTTGGGGACGTTTTGGATTCAGACTGATCCGTCACTACCAGGCCTGATTGCACTTGACGTCAGTAATCCAGCCGAGCCCGTTGAGGTCTCACGACTGGTTTTCGACAAGCGTTTCGAGAATACGCATTGGGTGGCTGCTGATAGAAGTGCTAGCCGCGTAGTTGTAACCGGCAACCATAGATCCTGGGTGTTGATCGTCAATGTTGACCGTGAATCAGGCAAGCTGACAATGGATGAGAACTTCAAGGTCAAAGGCGCAAACTATCCCGGGGTCGATTTCGACCGACCGCGATGGCCTCATGGGCCAACTGGTAAGGGGGTTGTTCATGGGGCACTCTTTGGCCCGTCGCTGAATGGAAAGGGAGGAAAGTAATCAGCACAGAACTTCTAGCCAACACCACTCTGTCGCATTACCGCATTGTCTCTAAACTTGGCGAGGGCGGGATGGGTGAGGTTTACCTGGCACAGGACACGTCCGAGCTCGCGCGCACGGTTGCTCTGAAAATTGTTCCCGCTGAAGTCGCCAAAGATAAAGATCGTCTACAACGATTCACTCAGGAAGCTCGCACTGTCTCAAATCTCAACCATCCAAACATTCTCACTGTTTACGAATTCGGCCAGGCTGATGCGGTTTCCTTTATTGCCACTGAATACATCGACGGAACAACCCTACGAAAGCATCTATCCGGGCGTCGTCTGAAGCTAATAGATATCCTGGATCTGGCAACTCAGATCGTCGCCGCGCTGAACGCTGCCCACGAAGCCGGCATTACGCATCGAGATCTCAAGCCCGAGAATGTGATGGTCCGCAAGGACCACATCGTAAAAGTACTCGACTTTGGCCTCGCGAAACTGAGCGAGACTTCGCCGCAAGGACGGATCGACTCCGAAGCCGGCACCAAGGTTTTCGTCCGCACTGAACCGGGTGTAGTGATGGGCACAGTGAGCTACATGTCACCCGAACAGTCGGCCGGTAAACTCGTTGACCACCGTTCCGACATCTGGAGCGTGGGTGTCGTGCTTTACGAAATGATTGCCGGAGTCGTGCCCTTTCAAGGCAAAGATATTCACCGGCAAGTCATTGCAATCCAGGAGACAGATCCGATCGCGCTTTCGCAGTTGGTCGAAGGCGTGCCGGATCGCTTGGAGGAGATCGTTGGCAAGTGTCTGGCCAAAGAGAAAGATGAGCGCTATCAAACAGCAAAGGATTTGCTGATCGATCTGCGAAACCTGAGGCGGAAGCTCGATGTCGACGCCGAGATTGAAAGAACTGTTGCGCCTGAGTTTCGAACCACAAGCGGCGCCGCAGCGCGAGCCAGCACAGAAAATACGCAGACACAAGTTAGTGGTGCGACCAGCGCCGCGCCGGCCCACCCCACTTCGAGCGCCGAGTATCTCGTAACAGGAATCAAACAGCACAAAACTGTTGTAGTCATAGTCATTCTCGGGCTCGTCGCGGGAATAATCGGGTCAGGTTTGTACTGGCGGGCTCGCAACACCAGCGGAGGCGCAATCAACTCGATCGCGGTGCTGCCATTCCAGAACCGGAGCTCGGACGCGGACTCCGAGTACCTGTCGGACGGTCTCGCCGAATCTCTCATTTATCGGCTATCGCAACTGCCGAATCTGAAGGTCAGCCCGACGAGTGCGGTGATGCGCTATAAAGGCAAAGAGCTCGACGCTCAGAAAATAGCCGCGGAACTTGGTGTGCAGGCTGTTCTGTCCGGAAGAATGACCCAACGCGGTGAGAATCTCAGCATCAGCGTTGAGCTGGTCGACGCTGCACATCACAAGATCATTTGGGGTGAACAGTATGAGCGCAAGATGTCAGATCTGCTGGCTACCCAACGTGAGATCGCGACCACGATCACGGAAAAGCTCCAGATGAAGCTGTCGGGAGAAGGGGCAAGGGGCATAACAAAGGAATATACCGACAGCAACGAAGCCTATCAGCTTTACCTCAAAGGGCGTTTCCAGTGGAACAAGCGGACAATCGCATCCCTCAAACAAGCCGTCGAATACTACAACCAGGCAATCGGCAAGGACCCGGCCTTCGCGCTCGCCTACTCTGGATTGGCCGAAACCTACGTCCTGTTTCCAAATTACGACGTAGCTTCGGCGAAAGACTCCATGCCGCAGGCAAAAGCCGCCGCGCTGCGCGCGCTGGAGTTGGATGACTCGTTGCCTGAAGCACACACAGCACTCGGTTGGTATCTTTTTACATTCGAATATGACTGGGCCGGTGGCGAAAGAGAATTGCGTCGGGCTGTCGAACTCAATCCAAATTATGCGACCGCCCACCAGTGGCTCGGCGAGCTCCTTGCCCAAGTGAAAAGGTTTGACGAAGCTGATGTCGAAAAGAAGCGGGCTCTCGAATTGGATCCACTATCGCCGATAATAAGCTTCAACATAGGTTGGCAACTTTTTGTTACCCGTCGTTACGATGAGGCCCTTAGGGAATACCAGCGTACAGCTACCCTCTACCCCGACTTTGCGCTGGCGACGAGCGGTTTATGCTGGACCTACTTTGCAAAGGGGGCGCTTGACCAGGCAGTTCCGACCTGCCGCAAAAACCTTGAGCTAATACCGGATGCTTTCAACAAGGGTCATCTCAGCCTCGTGTTAGGACGGTCCGGACACCGCGAGGAAGCAAGAAAACTGCTCGATGAGTTAAAAAGAGAATCCCTGCGTCGTGATGTCCCGAGCATCGCTCTCGCGATGGCACATCTAGGGCTGAATGAAAAAGAGGAAGCGCTACAGATGCTTGAGAAAGAGGTCGATGAACGCGGATATTGGGCAAGCACATTGGCGGTAGCGCCTGAAGTTGATGCATTACGTTCTGAGCCTCGATTCAAAGCATTGCTGAAGCGCATGAACCTGCCGGAATAGACGTATGAAACGCTGCCCCCAATGTAATCGCGTTGAAGCCGACGACACCCTCGCTTTTTGCCGTGCAGATGGCATCGCGCTTATTAGTGATTCACCTCCAGTACCGAGTGAAGCCCGAACCGCGACGTTTGGACCGGCCGCAGAGTTTGAGACCATCTGCTGAAACGGATGGGGTTGCCGGAACAGTAGGTGTGGTAGATTATTGTTGAATGAGAATCGAGCAAATTACAAGCAAGCGAGATCAGATCGCACAGATCGCGCAACAATACGGTGCGACGAATATCCGTGTATTTGGTTCGGTGGCGCGCGGCGATGCTGATGACGCGAGTGACGTCGATTTCATAGTTGATCTGGAAAAGGGACGAAGCTTACTTGATCTCGGCGGACTGCTGATGGATCTTCAAAAATTGCTTGGGCGACCGGTCGATGTCGTTACTGAGAAGGGTCTGCGTCCGCGAATCCGCAAACGTGTTCTGCGTGAGGCTCGTGCGATATGAGGGATGATCGTGAAAGGCTTCTCGATATTCTTGAAGCGATTGAGCGGATCGAGAAATATGCTGCTCGCGGCCGCACGGTCTTTGAAGAAGACGAATTGATCCAAACCTGGGTTTTGCACCACCTCCAAATAATCGGCGAGGCCGTTCGAGCCTTGTCGCCGGCAACCACTACAAACTCAGATAATATTGAATGGTCAAAAATCGTTGGGATGAGGAACATACTTGTCCACAACTATTTCAGTATCGATACAGACATTGTTTGGGCCGTGATCGAAAATGATCTTCAGATCTTAAAAGCGAAGATCCAAACATTTCTTGACGAACATCCTAATTTCAGGTACTGAGGTGGCAACAGTCGAAAAGAATTACACGACAAATGCAGATGCCTATCAGCGCTATTTGAAAGGAAAATTCTCTGGGATAAGCGAACCGGCGAAGCGCTCAAACAAGCTGCTGAGTTTTATCGGCAGGCAATCGATAAAGACCACCGAAACCTACGCTCTCTTTTCAAGTTACGATGTTGCTCCGGCAACAGACAGCATGCCTCAGGCAAGCGGCGGCTCTGCGGGCGTTGGAGATTTAAGAACAGCTTGCGGAAGCACACACCGCGCTCGGATTCTATCTTTCCAATTATGAATGGGACCGGGATCACTCGGAAAAGGCATATCACCGAGCTATCGAACTCAAACCAGATTACTCGACCGCCCATCATTGGTTTGGTGCTGACCTCGCGAATGTAAAACGATTTGATGATGGTCTTGTTGGATTGAAGCGTGCTGAAGAACTTGACCCGCTTTCGCCGATCAAAAGAGGAAGCATTGAACTGCCTCGAAAAACAGATGTCGGGTCGTGCGGAAACCGCCAATACGTATGCAGTTGCCCCAGAGCTTGACGATTTGCGCTCCGAACCGCGATTCATAGAGATGCTCAAACGGAGAATCTGCCGGATTGAATTTGAAAGTAGATGAATAAAGAACTGGCGTCCAACATAACTCTGTCGCATTACCGCATCGTCTCAAAAATCGGCGCGGGCGGGATGGGCGAGGTGTATCTGGCCGAAGACACAAAACTCGATCGCAAAGTTGCGATCAAATTCCTACACGAAGAGTTCAGCAAGGATACGGATAAGCTGAACCGGTTTATTCAGGAAGCAAAAGCTGCATCCGCACTTAATCACCCAAACATTTTGACTGTCTATGAGATTGGCGAAGTTGACGGTAAGAACTACATCGCGACCGAGTTAATCGACGGCCAGACCCTGCGTGAGCATCTCTCACAGACGGAATCCCTCCAGCTCAATACGATCCTGAAGATCGGCGTGCAAGTGTCGGAAGCTCTCTCGGCGGCCCATCAGGCTGGCATTATCCATCGCGACATCAAGCCCGAGAACATCATGCTGCGCAGAGATGGCTACGCGAAGGTGCTGGACTTCGGGTTGGCGAAGTTGTCGGAGCAACGCGGTGCGGGAGAGACAGGGGGACACGGGGACGCGGGGACGCGGGGACACGGCGACGCGGGGACAGGGGGACCGGGAGATGGGGCGACGCGGGGACACGGGGACGCCGGGACAGGGGGACGGGGAGCTGGGGCGACGGGGAGCGACGGCGAAAGCAACACACTGATCGCCGCGTCTCCGCGTCTCCCCATCCCCGCGTCTCCGTGTCTCCCCATCCCCGCGTCTCCCCGTCCGCCCGTCCCCGGATCGGTTAACACCACTCCCGGATTGGTGATGGGAACGGTTTCCTACATGTCGCCCGAACAAGCACGGGGCAAAGAAACCGATGCGCGAACCGATATCTGGAGCCTGGGCGTCGTCTTGTATGAAATGCTTTCCGGCAAGGTTCCTTTCACCGGCGAAACCATCAATCACACCATTGTCTCAATCCTCGAGAAAGAGCCACTGCTTCTGGAAAACGTACCGGCTGAATTGCAGCGGATCGTGCGCAAAGCGATGACGAAAGATGTGGAGATGCGGTATCAGTCGGCGCGCGACCTGTTGATAGACCTCAAGAATTTGCGCCGGGAACTTGATATTCAGGGTGAGCTCGAGCGTTCGATCGTACCGAACCGCGAGACCCTTGCGCAGAAATCAGCCGAGAGTGAGACGCAGTTCTACACCGGCTCCGGCAAGCGAACAGCGAGCGGCCAGATGGCCGCCACGCAGAATGTTACAACCTCATCGTCAAGCCTCGAGTACGCCGTAACGCAGGCAAAGAGTCACAAGCTGGCGACCGCGGTCATCGGAATAGTGTTGATCGCCGTGATCGCGACGGTCGGATACTTCGCAGTCTTCTCGCGAGCCGGTGGCGGCCAGATCAATTCGATCGCCGTCATGCCGTTCATCAATGAAAGCGGAAATGCGGATCTGGAGTACCTTTCGGACGGCATGACCGAAACCCTCATCAAGGGCCTAACAAGCCTGCCCATGCTAAACGTTAAGCCGCGCTCGTCGGTCTTTCGTTATAAGGGCAAAGATACAGACTTGCAGACGATCGGTCGGGAGCTGAATGTCCAGGTGCTATTGAATGGCCGGGTTGCACAACGGGGCGACCAACTGACGCTAAGTCTCGAGCTGGTCGATGTACAAAACGACAAAGTATTGTGGACCGAGCAATACCAGCGAAAACAGTCGGAACTCGTTTCATTGCAAAGCGAAATTGCGAAAGATGTTTCGAACCATATTAAGTCCAGGTTATCCGGCTCAGAGGAAAGAAGCGTCACCAAAGCCGGGACTTCGGATCCCGAAGCCTACCAGGCCTATCTGAAGGGTCGCTACTATTGGAACCGACGAACGAGTGAAGACATAAACAAAGCGATCGAGCAATTTAAGATCGCCGCCGATATAGACCCAAATTACGCTCTGGCGTTCGCCGGTTTGGGGGATTGTTACGCCGTGTTGAGCGAGTACTCCGGCATTCCAAACAGCGAAACCGTGCCGAAGGCGCAGGAATACGCGGAACGCGCGATCGCGATCGACCCACAGTTGGCTGAGCCCCATGCGACCCTAGCAAGTAATTACCAGCAATCGTGGCAATGGTCTGAGGCCGAAAAGGCATATAAACGGGCGATCGAGATCAATCCAAATTACCCGACCGCGTACCACTGGTATTCACTTCTTCTCAAGGAAATAGGACGTAACCGCGAGGCGGAGGCTGCGATCAGGCGAGCGTATGAGCTCGATCCGCTATCGAGCGTGATCGGCATAAACATTGCCGAACTCTATCTGCAACAACGAAACTTTGACGCGAGTATCGAAACCTGCCGGAAGATCATCGAGATCGCCCCGACCTACCCCGCCGCCTATGAAGGCCTCGCTGTCTCCTACATGAGTAAAAGAATGTTCCCGGACGCCCTCGTCGCCGCGGAAAAGGCAGCGGAGCTATCTAAACGGGCCGGGGTAACGCTCGGCTCAGTGGGCCACGTTTTCGCCGTCGCTGGAGAACGCGCGAAGGCAATTGCCATCGTCAAAGAACTCGAAGACAAATATTTAAGGCGCGAGGCGAGCGGATTTGATATCGCTTCCGTCTATGCGGGGCTTGGTGACAAGGACAAGGCGTTTGATTGGCTTGAAAAGGACTTTCGAACTAGAAATGGAAAGTTGCAACAGATCCGCTGGGAGGTCGAATTCGAGCCGCTTCGCAATGACCCTCGGTTCAGAGATCTACTTCGGCGCATGAATCTGCCTGAATAGAGTTTTATGAAACGATGCCCTGAATGCGGCCGGGAATACGACAATACGATGATGTTCTGTCTCGATGACGGAGCAGCGTTGCTCTACGGCCCGGCTGTATCAGACACGCCTGCCGCGGCGGGCGGCCAGTTCGGTGATGAACCGGCGACCGCGATCCTGCACGAGAGAGCATCAGGCGGCGAGGCTGAGACTCGTGCTCAGATCCTCACGACCGAGGCGAAGCCTCAAGAAAGTTTGGGTGGGTCCTTGCAAAGGCGCAGCTTTTCCGCAAATCAAGCGACAAGGCCGCTGGTCGGATTAGGCTTGGCTGTACTGCTCCTTGTTGGCGGATTCTTTGGCTATCGAAACTTTTCTTCAACCAAACAGATCGAATCAATCGCCGTTATGCCGTTTGTTAACGAGAGCGGCAATCCGGACGTTGAATATCTCTCTGACGGTATGACCGAGACGCTGATCAGCAGCCTGTCTCAGTTACCGAATTTAAGTGTAAAGGCGCGCTCATCGGTTTTTCGTTACAAAGGCAAGGAAACAGACGCAAAAACGATTGGTAAGGAACTGAGTGTGCAGGCAATACTGAACGGGCGGGTGGTCCAACGCGGCGATCAGTTGTCGCTGAGCCTCGAATTGGTTGATGTTTCAAACGAGAATGCGATCTGGAGTCAGCAATATACACGCAAGCAGACCGATCTCGTATCATTGCAGAGCGACATCGCACGAGATGTGTCGAGCAAGCTAAAATCAAAGCTTTCTGGTGCCGACGCAGCCAAAGTCGAGAAGAGCTACACCTCAAGTCCCGAAGCCTATAGGCTTTACCTGAAGGGACGCTTTTCCTGGAATAAGCGTACCCCCGAATCACTCAGACAGGCGATCGGATTTTACGATCAGGCGATCGAGAAGGACCCAAACTATGCTCTCGCCTTTTCCGGGCTGGGAGAGACGTATGTCCTCTTTCCGTTTTACGGCGTGGCTCCGGCCAAAGAGAGCATGCCAAAGGCGAAAGCGGCGATCGATCGAGCTTTAGCCATCGACGACGTGCTCGCAGAAGCGCACGCTGCTCGCGGCAAGTACCTCGCTTTTTTTGAATTTGACAGAGGCGGGAGCGAGCGCGAGTTTCGCCGCGCGATCGAACTCAATCCGAACTACGCGACGGCCTATCAGTGGCTAGGGCTTGATTTTCTGGTGCTGACAAGGCGATTTGACGAAGGCATTCGCGAACTCCGACGCGCGGGCGAGATGGACCCGTTGTCACCCGTGATCGGTTCAGACACTGCAAGTGCTTTGGGCTATGCAGGCCGATTCGATGAAGCTATCGAGCAGGCACGAAGGACGCTCGAACTCGAGCCGGGCTTTTCATTTGCTCATACATTCCTTGGCTATGCGCTCGCAGGTAAGGGGCAGTTCGCCGACGCGATTTCAGAATATGAAAAGGCGATTTCACTGAGTGATGACGGCTACACCAGAGCATTGCTCATTCGCGCACTAGTGCGAGCGGGAAGGCGAAGCGAAGCCGAACGGCAAATGGAGGCACTGAAAACGTTCGCCTCGACGAGCTATGTCCCAAATTTTTGCTTCGCCATCGCCCACGCCGCTCTCGGAGATAAAGAAGCCGCGATCGCAATGCTCGAAAAGGACGTCGAAGAAAGGTCATCCTATGCAGCGACGATCGGGATCGAGCTTGCCCTCAACGAACTGCGCGACGACCCGCGGTTCAAAGCGATGTTAACGCGGATGAATCTGCCGGAATAGAACTTATGGGGATAGAACCTGGTAAAAATGTTGGTCATTACAAGATCGTTTCGAAGATCGGTGCGGGTGGTATGGGTGAGGTTTATCTGGCCCAGGATACAAAGCTCGATCGTAAGGTGGCGATCAAGTTTCTGCATGAAGAACTCAGCAAAGACGCGGACAAGCTGAGTCGATTTGTCCAGGAGGCGAGGGCCGCATCCGCCCTGAACCACCCGAACATCCTGACCGTGCACGAGATTGGTGAGGCCGATGGCAACCATTACATTGCCACGGAACTGATCGACGGCGGGACGCTGCGCGCCCATCTCGCCAGCAAGGACTCGATGTCGCTGAATGCGATCCTAAAGATTGGCGTTCAGGTTGCCGAAGCAATGTCGGCGGCGCACCAGGCGGGCATTATTCATCGTGACATCAAGCCCGAGAACATAATGATCCGCAACGATGGTTATGCGAAAGTGCTGGATTTTGGATTGGCGAAGTTGTCGGAGCGACGCGGCGCGGGAGAGACGGGGGGACACGGGAACGCGGGGACGCGGGGACACGGAGACGGGGGGACACGGGGACGGGGAGATGGGGAGACGGGGAGCGACGGGGAAGGCAACACATTGATCGCCGCGTCTCCGCGTCCCCGTGTCCCCGCGTCTCCCCGTCCCCCCATCCCCGCGTCGGTTAACACCACGCCCGGCATGGTGATGGGAACGGTTT
>JBGSWR010000035.1:0-124023 GCA_041751855.1 Pyrinomonadaceae bacterium | reverse complement strand
TAGGTCTTTGGTCTTTGGTCTTTGGTCTTTGGTCTTTTGGTTTTTAGCCTTGAGGAGCATAGATCTCAGGCAAAGCGCAAGACCCAGGCCAAGACCCAAGACCAAAGGCCAAAGACCCTAAGATTTATTTATTTGCAGCGTCCGATTCTTTTAATTTCGCGCTTACACGGGCAAAATTCGCCTGATAGATCGCAAGGTTGGGATCCCTGTTCCGGGAACCAAGCGTTTGTGCCTTCTCATATAGAGGCCCCGCAAGATCCAGTCGTCCCTTGTTCTCATAAGCTTCCGCCAGACTATCATAAACATTTGCCGACTCCGGATAACGCTCGACGTTGCCCTTGAAGACAGTGATTGCTTCGTCGAGGTGTCCGCCAAACAGAAGCTGGTATCCCATCTGGTTAACCAGAAGCTCAGGGGGATAAACTACATAACCGAACTTTTCAGAGATCTTCTTGTAATGCTCCTCAACGTCTTTCATGTCGCCATCAACAGCGCCGGTCTGCACATCCCGTGGCATCTGCCAGCCATCATAAACCCTCCGGAAACCCGCATAATGACTGCGCAACACGACTGATCCATGGTCCTCGTCTTCCAACTTCTGTGCCTCCCATTCAAAGCCCTGGGTCTTAGTGGCAGCGAGCACCTCTTTGAACCGATTAAAGCCTTCCGTGATCTGCCCCGGCTCGTATCCTAAAGACAGATACAGTGTTGCCTTGTACTCTTTTCGCCCTTTAAAGAACTCGTCGGCGCGTTTCACAATAACTTGATTGTCCCATTGCAGCGCGGGGCTAACGGCTACAAACGAATTGAAGAGCCCTGGCTTCGAGATCATTACGTGAATGGCGAACAGGCCTCCTAGAGAATGGCCGGCAAGGATGCGATACGGATGAACGCGGTAATTCTTTTCGATCTCAGGGATCAATTCCGTCTCGATGAATTTTATGAACTTGTCGGCGCCCCCACTGGTGGGCAATTGCAAGCTGCCATCGGGTCTGGTCAATGGTGACCTGGTAGGACTTAGGTCTCGAGTACGATCGGTATTGGAGATGCCCACGACGATCGCCTCTGACATTCGGCCATTTCGCGCGAGGAACTCGATGGTGGCACTTGTGTGGGAGATATGAGCATCGCCGTCAGTCAGGTAAAGGACCGGATAACTGAGCTTGTTGGTTTCGTAGCCCGCCGGCATCCGAACGATGATATTCCGCTCTTCACCAAGAACCGCAGATTTGATCTTGTACTGGGTGACATTGCCAGACTGAAGGCCTTGACCCAGCGCGGGAACAACGACGACAAGCGCGAGCGCGAAAGCTTGCACCAACAGAGCCGGTGTGGATCTGAAGAGACGTGTGAAGCCAAATGCGAGATAGGTATTCATGACAACTCCTCCGAAAAGTCCAGGGATATGGGCGGTTTTTACCGCGCACGTTCTAATCCAGGGAAAAGAAATCCAGAAGAAGTTTGTGACAAGGCGGCCCAGATATGGGACGAAAAGGACTTTGGTCAGTGGTCAGTGGTCCGTAGTCAGTTGTCTGTTGGCCTTTGGCCTTTGGCCTTTGGTCTTCGTCTTTTAGGTCTTTTGGGACTTGGTCCTCTAGAGACCCGGTTCTGTATTTAATGAAACATTAGAAGGCCAAGGCCCAGTGGCGGAAGTTTTAAGCCCAAGGCCCAAGGCCCAAGGCCAAAGACCCAAGGCCGAAGTCCGAAGACCCAAGACCAAAACCCAACAACGGACCACGGACTACGAACCACTGACCTCCCCCCTTAATTGCTTGCCGACTGCCGGATCGACGCTCCTGAGATGTAGATCGCGTTGCGGGAAAGGAATCGAAATGTTCGCTTCGGCAAGCGCGGCATTGATGGCTACCGACAGGTCGCTGCGGATCTTTACCCACTCAAGAAAATGGATCGTCCAGGCGCGCAATTCAAAATTCAATGAGTCTGCACCAAAATCAATGAAGAATGCCTGCGGCGCCGGATCGTCAATAATTAGCTCGTGCTCTGTGGCGACGCGTTTTAATAACTCTATCACCTGCTCGGGATCACTTCCGTAAGCCACTCCTACTTTGATTTGAATCCCGCGTTGGACGTTCGAAAGAGTCCAGTTAGTCAGTCGTTCCGAAATTAGCGCGCCGTTTGGCACAATGATCTCGGAGCCATCCCAACCACCCAGAACGCTGGCCCGAATGCCAATCCTCTTCACCATCCCAATTGCATTATTCATCTCGACAATGTCTCCGACTTTCACCGGTCGCTCAAACAATACAATTAGTCCCGAGACAAAATTATTGACAACGTTCTGGAGACCGAAGCCCAGACCGACCCCAAAGGCGCCCGCCAAAATTGTGAATCGTGTCATATCTACCCCTACGGCTGCTACTGCGATCAAGAAACCAGCAAGCAGTATGAAGTAGTGAAGTACTGTCGAGATCGCATACGGTAAACCGCGGGCAAGACCAAGGCGCGGATAGATGTCTTCTTCCAGCAGGAAGCGTATGAAGCGTGAAATCAAAAATGCCAGCCAGACGCTAATCGCAAAGGCAAGCACGTCTCCAAGCGAAATACTGAAAGAGCCCACAGTCAGGGACGTGGTTAAAGCGGCCCGGATAAATTCGATCAGAGGCGTCCGCAACGAGAGCATGTCCAGCGTGTAAAAGGCCCACAGTAATACCGCAATCCACTGTATTAACCGCCGGAGCCGTCGACGTAGAAGGCCTCTGTGAAGCCGAACCATTCCGAGCGACGAGAGGGGCTTCATGCGCAACGCAAACATGATCAACCCGTCAGCCACGCGTGTAGCGGCGTACAGAATGACGGCGAGGTACGCACTCCCTAAAACCGCATTGCCAAGCAGAGTCGCGAGACTTACATATCCGATAACGTTGGCTAGCAAGGCGGCGCCAAAAACCACGATGGCGATCCGCGCTCCGAATTTGATGGTCCTTTCGGATCGCCCGTCCTTGTCACCGGCGAAGCGGTCTGCCTTGGTCACCCAGACCATGAAGAGAATTCCACCCAACATCTCGAGAACGAACAGCAAGCGGGACAGTAACTCCTGTGGCTCTGCCACCGCACGCAACTGATCGATAAAGTAAAGAATGACCAGAGCGTTCAGGATTGGGAACAAATCTCGTTCGATAAGCCGGCGGAGGATTATTACTGTTGGTACGAGCGCCGCAGCGCCCAGAATCGCTCGCAGCAATCTTGGAGCTTCCGGGTAGATCCAGTTGCTGGCTATCAGCGTGAGCAGGAGCGCCGACGCGAACGGTAACTCGAAAACCACGGCAGCCGGCTTCAGTATCGGCTCCTTCTCAGTCCAGGGACGCACGCGCCGGCGTGCCCGGTAAAGGGCCCCGGCAAAGAGCACAAACACAATGCCGTGAAAAAAGAATCTGACTTGCCGTTGTTCGAAGTAAGCCCTTAATGCTGAAAACTGGGCCGCAAAGGAGTTTTGTGTCTCTCTTAGCAGACTGGTTGACGCCAGGGAGCGAAACGCTTCACTCCAGATCGGCACGCTGTCTCTGAAAAACAGTCGTGAGACCACCGCGCTACGAGAGTCCCGGACAGCCGCAAGCGCATCCGCTACTCGAACCTCCTGCTCGGCAATCCGGTTTTGCAACGTCAATACATTTCCGCGCTGCCTTTCCACCCGTTCGTTTGTCTGGGCTATGAACGCGGTAAGGTCTTCGATGCGGTTAAGGATTTCAGTAGGCGTCTGAGAGGTGCGGGCCAGATCAAGTGTTTGCTCCCAGGCGGAGGAGAGTCGAGCCAGGCGTTCGAGTTCCCGATCGAGTTGTGTTGTCCGATTGGTGAGAGCGCGTCTTCTGGTCCGCAAGGCATCAGCGATGCGTTGCCAGCTTTGTTCGAGCTCACGCAGCGTTGCCAGGGAAGCTCCCGGCGCCATCGCCCGGGCCGTCTCGTCACGCCGGCTGTCGATCTCGCGTGTGATGGCCGGCAGTTCGGAGCTCGCACTGATAATGCTTTGATCGGTTGCCAGATTCTCTTCGATCTCACGCAGGGCCGCGGAGGCCACCTCAGCCTGTTCAAATACTTCACCAAGGGGAATTGGCGTCGGAGTTGTAAGTGGGGTTATTCCTGGGGTTACTAAAGCGTCGGGCGATCCGGCTGGTGATTCGGCCGGTTGCTCAGAGACAGTGGTGGGGGTTGGCGTTTGACTCGTTGCTGAAAAGCAGAGAAATATGATAGTGAGCGATAGGCTCGCAAGCTTCCGGGCTATTCGATTGACCATAGTGTGTAGATGGTAAATGGTCTAAGGGGAATTTGTCAGTAGTCGGTGGTCCGAAACACGTCATTTCTTTCCGCAGCACGGCGGAATTAGAGATCGGGCCGGAACTATTGGAAGAATGGCTTCGTTTTAGCAACGTTAGGTTCTATAGTTTGACGGAAGCGATTAATCCGTTGCCAATGATTGTAGACCGTGCATGAAAAGAAGCGATCGAACAGCAATTCAAACCTCGCGAAATCTAATAACGCAAAGAACCGGCAAAGAATTAACTCAGCCGGGAAGGAGTAGCATGGACCATCCTGACAAACCTGTTTCGCGGCGCCAGATTCTCCAATTAACAGTTGCCGTTGGCGGCCTTACTTTGATATGTCCTCATGAGTTTCTTTCGGCTCAGGAAGGGCAGACAAAGATTACGCCATCACAAACCAGGGGACCCTTCTATCCTCGAGCCCGGCCACTGGACGAGGACGCGGATCTCACTCTGGTCAAGGGTAAGAGTGGCAAAGCTCAAGGGAAGGTCATTCATGTCATGGGGCGCGTCCTTGATACCAGGGGCGTGGCGGTAGCAGGCGCAAAGGTTGAGCTCTGGCAAGCCAACATGTTCGGCCGTTACGATCATCCGGCCGACATAAATCCCGCACCGCTAGATCCAAACTTTCAGGGTTTTGGAGCCCAGGTTACAGATGGTGAAGGCCGATATCGGTTCAAAACCATCAAGCCTGGCACCTATCCCGTCAATCCCATGAATCCCAACAATCAGCGACCGCCCCATCTGCACTTCGATGTCACTGGGCATAAAGGTCGGGTGGTGACTCAGATGTACTTCCCTAACGAACCCTTGAATGAGAGAGACTTTATCTTTAACGGACTGGGGCAGGGCCGGGAAGCAGTTATTGCCAGGGTGCTTCCGCCTACTAAAGAGGTCGAGGCTGACTCATTAATTGTTGCCTGGGATATCGTACTGTCAAGAGGGTAAGTGGTGGTCCGTAGTCCGTGGTGTCTGACCTCTAGTTCGAGTAGCTTTGAGGGGTGAGTGGACGTAGCTCTTAACCTACCAAAGACCCGATCCACGAAACCCTATTTACTATTGCCGGTTCAAGGTCTACCATTCAGGTGCTTTCACTCACTGTAAAAATAGGAGCACCCCATGACGACTCCCACTTTGCGCGTCACTCACGGATCTCTAGTCCTGCTGGCTCTATTCTTCGTCCTTGTTGTTGGTTCGAGGTCGTTCGCACAGGAAAACCTCGCCCAGCAAGGCAAGCAGATCTATGACCAGATCAAAGAGTTCCAGTTGACTGGTGATTCGGTTCAGGTAAAAGGATTTACTCTGAAACGCGATCGGGCCAGCCTGATCTTCGACGGCACGTTTTATCTTGCGTCGCCGGTAGCCGGGCGGATAACTGGCGCAGTCTTCATCGGCGAGGGCCGAATCAACGCACCGGTTCCCCCCTCTGATTTCGAAAAAGAGAACGTGCGGCGGCTGCTGGGTGCCGAGGTCGTTGAATCAGACTTTAGGACGGCGGTGCTCAGGTTCACTGACGATACAGCCGATCTTATCAATCAGAACTCCTCGCAAGCCGGGGTAACAAGTGACCGCGCACTCAGACTTGCTGCGGAAATTGATGGCCGTCTGTTAAAAGAGACGGGCGCAAACCTGCCAGCTCGAATGACCTTGTCTCTTGTCAACAAAGAGAATCCCGGCTTTTTCTTCGCGCACTTTGAAGGCGGAAAACGAGGCCGCTTCAGTTACGTCCTTGACTATCAAAACCGGATTCCGGTAGCAAACTTCACCCTCAACGCAGGTGAGAAGGGAATGTTCTTCTCTTACGAGTCCGCCATTTACGGCAATACTGTCTGGATGGCCTTCTACGGCGTTGAGGACTACGAAAAGCGAGTTGTCAACTATTCCGACACCAATGACTTGATCGACGTATCCCGGTACGATCTGAACCTTGATCTCCGTGAGCATCGCAGACGCCTCAGCCTTCTGGCTCGCGTTGAAGCTAATGTCATCCATCCAAACTTACGCGCTGTCTCATTTCAGATTGGCGAATCGCTCGGTGAATACGACAGCGTCAGATTAAAGAAGCAACTTCGCCTGAAAAATGTGCGCGTTGGCGGTTTGGAACAAGAGCCCATTCAAGAGGATTGGGAGGGAGGATTCACGGTTTTTCTGCCCACTGTGGCGCACGCCGGCGAGAAGCTGGAATTTGAATTCGTGCTTGAAGGCGATTTCATGTATGACGCCCAGAATGCTCGCGATTGCTACTATCCACGTTCCACCACTAGCTGGTTTCCGCGACATGGTTACCTGGACCGCGCTACATTCGACCTCACCTTCCGGCACCCAAAGCGTCTGCGAATCGCAAGCGTGGGTGAGCGATTGGTTGAAGAGCCTGACCCGGACGATAAGGACACGTTTGTCTCTAAGTTCAGGATGCGGCACCCGGTTGCACTCATCACCTTCGCTTTGGGGCCGTTTGAACGCCATAAGCAACTGATGCGTTTGGACCAGGGAGGGAAGGGCGAGCAAATCGATGTGGAATTCAATTCACTGCCAGGTTCGATCATGGCGATTAAAGAGGACTTTATAGTTGCCGAACTGGACAATTCATTACGCTACTTCACTGTCCTGTTTGGCGAATATCCTTATCCAGTCTTCGGCGCCGCATTCCACCCGTTTGGCTTTGGTCAGGGGTTCCCCAGCCTTCTCATGATTCCGCGCACGGACCGGGCCAGCAAGTACACGTATGCTTTTGTGGCGCACGAAACGGCTCATCAGTGGTGGGGGAACATCGTCGCCTGGCGCTCGTATCGCGACCAGTGGCTGAGCGAAGGCTTTGCTGAGTATTCAGGCATTCTCTACACGGGTCTGAGAGCCAGTCAGGGAGCACGCGACGATTTGTTAGGAACATTGCGGTCATCGCTAAAGGATCCCCCGGTGACGACAACCGGCATTGGCAAAGGAAGGTTGGTCGATGTTGGACCGATTATTCTGGGCCATCGGTTGAACTCACCGAAGACGCTCGGCGCCTATCAAACTCTAATCTACAACAAGGGTGCTCTGGTGCTGCGCATGCTTCACTTTCTTCTGAGCGATCCCGCAACCGGCAATGACGAGGCGTTTTTTGCGATGATGACTGACTTCGTCGAACGCCATCGCAATAAGTTTGCTTCGACCGACGATTTCCGTGTCGTCGCCGGCGAACACTTTGCGCGATCGCCGGTAGGCAAGAGATATAACCTCAAGGACCTCGATTGGTTTTTCAACCAATGGGTCTATCAGTCGGCTTTTCCTTCATATGAGATTCAGTATCAGGTGCAAGACCAACCCGATGGGAAAGTCCTGTTGACGGGCACGGTGACGCAGCAGAATGTTCCCGACAATTGGTTCATGGTGTTGCCCCTCGTGTTATCGTTTGGCGCCAATCAGCATGCACGGGGCACTGTCCACGCTCTTGGCCCGACGGCGGAGTTTAAGATCCCCCTTCCAATGCGCCCCCGGAAGGTAGAACTCGATCCTCATCATTGGATAATCGCCGAGAAGAAATCAGTAAAAGGAAGGTAGGGGTCCGTAGTCAGTGGTCAGTGGTCAGTGGTCCGTAGTCAGTGGTCAGTGGTCAGTGGTCCGTAGTCAGTGGTCAGTGGTCAGTGGTCAGTAGTGGACGCGGCCAACCATCGGTCTTCACTTCTTCAAATCGGTGGGCCATCTGAACATCCACCGATTGCACAAATTAGATAAAGGTGCGATTACCGGGCATAATGCCTGCGAATGTCCTGGTTTCACATCCTCCTGCTGCTGGCCGGCGCCTTTGCCGCGGGCAGTGTGAATTCCATCGCCGGCGGCGGCACACTGATCACCTTCCCACTTCTCATCTGGTTAGGCCTCGATTCCAAAGTAGCAAACGCCACCAGCACTATTGCTCTTTGGCCCGGCCTCTTTGGAGGTGTCTATGGTTACCGGCGGGAGCTCGAAAACAGTTCTCCAATATTGTTTCGCCTTGGCCTCACCAGCGTTGTGGGCGGCGCGCTGGGCGCCTGGCTTCTGATTGTCACCCCATCACAGACATTTACGCGGCAAGTGCCATTCCTGATCCTCTTTGCCACGGTCTTGTTCATGGCTCAGGGGCGGATCAATCAGTGGTTGCGCGTTCAGCCTGTGGCGGCCAAACCTGAAGCTTCATGGTGGCTGGTTGGAATAGCTAGCCAGTTCTTTTCGTCAATCTACGGCGGCTACTTTGGGGCCGGGAATGGCATCGTGATGCTGGCAGTGTTGGGCTTGCTGGGTTTATATAACATCCATCAAGCTAACGGGATAAAAAACTTTCTCGGTATTTGTATAAACAGCATTGCCGTTTTGAGCTTCGCCATCTCTGGTCTGATCAGTTGGCCCGAAGCGTTGCTGATGGCTGGCAGCGCTCTGCTGGGTGGATATTTTGGAGCAAGGATTGCCGTGCACGTCGGGCAACGTTGGGTACGGCGCGGAATCGTAGTCGTGGGTTTGATAATCTTCTTTGCAATGCTTTTGCGCCTGCAAACGTAACAAGATGTCCGATCGCAAATTGCTACGTGATTTCTACACGCGTGCTAACGTTCTAACCGTTACTCGGGAGCTTCTGGGAAAACTTCTGGTAGCGCCCGCAGAGGATGGCGCTCGAGTTTCGGGAATGATCGTCGAGGCCGAGGCCTACCGTGGCCCAGAAGATCGTGCCTCGCATGCCTACGGTGGTCGGAGGACCAGGCGCACTGAAACAATGTATGCTGTAGGCGGTACAGCCTACGTCTATTTTGTATATGGAATGTATAACCAGTTCAACGTAGTCACAAATGTTCAGGACATCCCGCATGCCATTCTGATCCGAGCGCTTGAACCCGTCGAAGGAATCGAAATCATGCGGCAGCGCCGGCAGGCCCACGCAGACGGGAACCTGACTAATGGTCCCGGGAAGCTTTGCATTGCGATGGGTATCGATCGCGGACTGGATCGCGCCGATCTGCTGGCCGATCGCGTTTGGTTGGAAGATTTTCGGCGGATCGGACGGTCAAAGATTGCGTCTGGGCCGCGCATTGGTATCGACTATGCCGGAGACTGGATTGATAAACCATGGCGTTTCTGGATTCGGGAGAATAGTTACGTTAGCAGGAGAATCCACAGATAGTTATATAGTATGCATACATCGATTCTACCGGCGCCGAGCTGACGGAAAGCAAAACGAGGAGACTCAATGGTCAAAAGGAGGAGAACATGGCTGATCAAATAAGGAAATGCACTGCGCAAGAACTACATGAGGCGTTAGCCGCAGGTAGCGAGTGCCAACTTGTGGATGTCCGAGAATTCTCGGAGTACGAAACCGAGCGTGTAGCAGGCGCGAGCCTCGTACCCCTTTCCACTTTGGACAAAAGCCTCGCAGGATTCCACCCGGAGCGTCCGGTCTATCTGATTTGTAGAACCGGCAGGCGCGCAGCCCAGGCTGCCGAGCAGCTCGCCAAGCGAGGGTTTGTCGATCTGAGACTGATTGACGGTGGCCTACAGGGCTGGGAGGCCGCCGGACTACCCATCGAGCGAGGGGAGGGTCGAGTCTGGTCACTCGAGCGGCAGGTCCGGTTCGTCGCAGGAACACTGGTGCTCTCCGGCGTGCTTCTGAGTTTACTCTCACCCTGGTTCTTATTGATTTCAGGTTTCGTCGGGGCCGGGCTGGCTTTTTCGGCGATTACGGATACGTGCGGGATGGGAATGATGCTGGCTCGGATGCCCTGGAACCAGAAGCGTCAAGCTCAATCCGGCGGGGCCTACGCCAGTTCGTAGGAGTCGTATATAACCTGGCCCTGAGGAATTGTTTGAATGGCCCATTGGCCTACTCGCTGCCGTAGCTGATCTCCATCCGGCGAATGCGATAGCTGGCAGCTACCAGGACCAGCAGCGTGACCAGGACCAGACTGGGCACAGCTATCCAGGCGGGCGTCGGCTCAGCAACAACTGCGAAGGGTCCTTCTGACACGGGCACGGGCGTCAACGAGTTCAGGTAATGGATCACGCTGATCTTCTTGAGCAACGGTGGCAGCAGGAAGTTGAGCCATTCCCAGCCGTAGAGCACCAGTGCCGGAATTATCGGATTGCGAAAGAAGAGCCCTACAACCAAAAAGAATGCGCCGTACCCAACGCAGGCGAGAATGGTGATACCGGTATAGGTCAGCAGTTGACCAAGGCCCGGTCCATCAAGGAAGTATCTTACGCTCTCGGAATAAAAATGCGGAAAGTAAAGTAATAGTATCGAGAGCACGGTTGTGACACTGAAGAGAATCACCGAAGTCACCAGTCCGGAAATGTACTTTCCAACAACCAGCACTTCTCGCTTCACCGGACTCAAAAAGTAGTAATGAAGACTACGGTCAACCAGTTCGCCACGGAACAGGTTCATAAAGATCCAGGCGCAACCGAAGAAGACCACGGTCCTCAATATCAAGCCGCCGTAAAGAACAGAATAGATGGTCCCATATTGTGAAAAATCGTGCCACTCCCTGGTTGGCGGGGCGAACACCGCAAGAACCAGCAAGGGGAAGACAGGAAGCAACGCCAGCAGATAGATGAGGATCGACCTTCTACCCAGAAAGTTCTTCTCAATCTCGAGACGAAAGATGGCCCCAACCTGGCGCGCCCACAATTTCGAGTGCGAAAGTTCCACTTCGGTCTTTTCCAGTTCTTTGCTCAAGCTTTCAAGTTCCTTTCAGGATCACGACGAGAAAAGCGGCGCCGGGCCGCCGCACTCCAAAGTTAGTTGATCAGGTACTGGTAAACCGCATTCAGATCGTCGTCGACCGGGGCCACAGATTCGATCGTGATTGTTCCCTCAGCAGCGATACGATTCAACAGCAGATAAAAACCATCGGCATCCTTTGTCCTTACAAAAAGCCCGCCCAGGTCTTCATGAATCCTTGCCTCGACAACGTGATTCTGGTCAAAAACCCGAGCGGCGAGTTTCGAGGGATTGTCACAGCGAATCAGAATCTGGATCGGATGCTCTTCCATCTCGTCTCGGACCCCATGGACATTGCCTTCGGCCACGACATATCCGTTATTGAGCAACACGACCCTGTCCGACATCATGTCCACTTCATGAAGTATGTGGCTGGAAATGATCAGGTGGAGGCCTTCGGCCGCAAGCCCGCGGAACAGCGCGATCGTCTCGGCCCGCACCATCGGATCAAGTCCGTTCAAAGGTTCGTCAAGGATCAGCACGGAAGGATTATGGGCGATCGACTGGGCCAGTCTTATGCGTTGTCGCATACCCTTGCTATAGGCGGCAACCTTACGATCGGCGGCATCAAGCAGGGCCACTCGTTCGAGAGCGGCTACTGTGGCCATCGCCGCCTGCTCTCGATCGAACCCATGGACCAGCAGGAACGAATGAATGAACTCGCGTCCGGTAAGACCACGGGGAAAAGAATCAAACTGGGTACAGTAACCGACTTTACGAAACAGTCGCTCAGGATCATCGACTGGAATGTCGAGAATAGAGATCCTGCCACGGGTTGGACGCAACAGCCCGGTCATCAAGTTCATCAACGTAGACTTCCCGGCGCCGTTTGGTCCCACCAGACTGGTGATGCCGGGACCAATCTTGAGATTGATCCGATTGACGCCAAGAATCTCACCGTAGAACTTGGAAACATTCTCAAAAATGATCAACTGTTCAGACATCAGAAATAAGGGCTTTGGGCTTTGGTCTTTGGCCTTTGGTCTTGGCCTTTGGTCTTCGGTCTTCGGTCTTCGGTCGTTAGTTGGTTGTTGAATTCTTGTCCTCGGTGCTGCGTTAACCAGAGCTAAGCTCAAAGACCAAAGACCAAAGGCCTAAGGCCCAAGACCTATTTTATAACCTCATACGCTTTTACTTTGCGCGAAAGCAAAGCGAGACAGACAACACAAACTACAAACAACGCGGCCCAGGAACACCATAGGGGTGGCTGCGTCAGGACAATTTCCCGCTCCACTGAACCGTCAAAATAGACGGCTCGCCCGGTTACCCGCTCAAACGTGCCAAAGAGCCCGGCATAGACATTGCCGATCAGAGCGCCCAGACTGACAATGTTTCCCCAACGCGTCATAAACAGATTGTTGATGACTTCGCCAAACACCGACGGGATAAAGAAGATCCCGAGCAGCACTGCACTTGCGATAACTCGCCATTTTACGAGTGCCGAAATTGCCTGCGTCAGCAACGTCAAAAGCAGGATCCAAACAAGACTGCCAATCAAAATAGCGTTCGCAAGCCATAGGTTATTCACAAACCAGGAAGCCCCCTCGAGATAACTCTGAAAACCGAACAGCAGCAACTGGGGAACCCAGGTAATCGCCGATAGCAGGATCAAGACGACCGCCATCTTTCCCAGTACGTACTCAGACCGTGAGAACGGCCGGCATAAATAAAGTGGCAGGGCATTATTTCTCAAATCTCGTGAAACCAGTGGTGGCCCGATAAGCAGGGCCACAAAAAATGCGAAGCCCCCCTGGATACCTACAAAGGTTTGGAAGAACGAGCCGTCAATCGGGACGAGTTCCGTAACGTTGACCTTTAATATGGCCAGCGCGTTAACGTTGTGATGAAGATAGATCAGTACCGCTTCGACGAGCAGCGGAACAAAACAGATTACAAAGAAGGCGGTAAAGAGCTTCGACTTGAAGACGTCGCGGAACGCATGACGTGGGATGATCAGGAACCGGCTCCATTCAGGAGTCAGCTCGCCCGCGTAGCGCTTGAAATTGCGCTCATAAACTGCCATGACCGTTCTCCATCGCTTTCAGGAAGATATCTTCAAGGGAGTCGCGCTTGTAACTCAGCCGTCTGATCTGTACCTCGTGGGTGGCTGCTATGCGATAAAGATCGCGCACTTCAATCCCATCTTGCAGCACTATTTTCAAACGGTGATCGCCTGTCAACGCATACTCGCAACCAAGGGCCGAAACGGCGGCAGTAAATTTCTCCTGGTCGCCGCGGGTTTCCAGGACCAGAAATTTTCGGTTTGCCTTCCGCTCTTCTTCGAGATTGCAGTAAACGACTATGCGCCCTTCCTTAAGAATCAGGATCTCTTCACAACACTCTTCCACGTCACGAAGCAGGTGCGATGAAAGAACGATGTTGGCCTGTCCGCTGTCTCGAATTTCGCGGATCAATTGCAGCATGCGGACGCGCGCAGGGGGATCCAGTCCATTGGTCGGTTCGTCAAGAAAAATCAGGCTCGGCCCGTGAACGATTGCCTGGGCTAGCTTGGCGAGTTGCTTCATACCGAGCGAATAAGTATCGAGACTGCGATAGCGCGCTTCACCGAGGCCGACGTAGAAGAGGACCTCGTGAGCACGCTCCAGGGCCGCTTCAGCAGGCAATCCGGAGAGTTCGGCCATCAGGCGCACGAAATGAACGGTACTCATCCGGGCAATGAACGAGTCGCGCTCGGGCATGTAACCAATAAAACGCTTGATCTGTTTGGGGTCGGCGGTGATGTCTTCGCCAAAGATGTAGGCGGTCCCGGCGGACGGCGGGTGAAATCCAAGTAGTGTGTGAATCAGAGTCGTCTTGCCGGCGCCGTTTGGACCTAGCAATCCGATCGCCCGTCCGCGTAGTTGCCCGCGCAAATCGCTAAGTATCGGGCGGCCACCAAAGCTGACGCTCAAGCCATCAAGCTGGATGACAGGGGCTGGGACGCCAGGGTTGGCAGATCCGGCCGGTTCTTCAACGATATCATCTGTTGCCATGCACCTCTTTATATCCCCGAGTCCTGATAATTCCAAACAAATCCCAGACCGAATGCTGTCCCCATCAATACAAAAGCGCCGATAGAGGCAAACGCTTCCGGGGCCGCTAAAGTTCTCCCAATGGCAAGAATTCCGATCAGGATTACAGGAACGTTCAGTATCAGGGCCGAGGCGAGCGGGAACAATGCGACGGGGCGGCAACCACCCAGACGCTGCCGCAGCCAGAACAGAGAGGGCGCGTAGGCCAGGGCGAACAAGAGCGCCACGATAATCAGAGAGATTATCGTGGCGCCCTTAACACCCGCCATGCTGAAGCTGTGACCTTGAACTACATTGAAGGTCAGCAGGATTGTTGACAAACCAAGCAACCACGAACCCAATGAAATCGAGATCAGCTTCATAAGAAATCCTTTGATGGTCCGTTGTCAGTAGTCCGTCGTCAGTAGATGGTAAGGCTACCAACTGTCAACGGACCACGAACCACGGACAAATTACTTACCCTTCATTCCTTGCTGAAGGATGTGCTGAATCTGGAAAGAATTCGGCATACCCAGCAAATTGGCCGGACTCAGTCCAAACGGTCCACCCTCCGTGTTTGCCGCGAAGGTTATGCTGTCACCCTGGGCATATGCGTAGGCCAGGGTGGGTTGCATATCGGCAGCCATCGCTTTGATCGCTTGCTGCTGCTCCTCCGGGAGGACGGTGCTTGTCGAGTTCGCCACGCGGTCAGCTAGCGGCTGCACGATTGGCGCCAGATTGTGATAGAAGACCGCCGAAAAATTCGGATTGCCGTCAGCAGGCAGCCCGGTTACGAAACGCGACGAACGCAGCAGAGTCTGACCCGCCTCGTTCAAGCGCACCGAGCGATCAAGAAGTGCCCTGCTCGGTCCGACCAGCAGGTAACCGTTGATGTAAGTAAAGTTGACTTCGACGCCAAAATCACCCGACTTCAACGTGTAGTACGTGCGGCCTCCAAGCTCGGCGCGATCCCATATCAGACCCGCCTTGTTATGTTTCGCCGCCTCTTTGTTAATCTCGACGACGACCTGTTCTAGAGTTCGCTGGAGATGTTCAGGGTCGTTTACCTCGAAAACCAGCTTCCACGAAGGCGTCGGCAGGATTGGGCCATCTATAGCAAAAGCAAATTCACCGCCCAGGGGGGTTGCAAAGTCACGCCGCAGGTCGAGACCATGTTCCGTCTGGAGACGATCAAGATTCTGGCGCAGATCCGGCGAAACCGTTTCGATTGCGCCGATCAGGTCATCAACCAATGCGACCGGATCTCTCACAACGAAGGCGGCCACCACATTCGCGTCGGGTGAAATGTATTCGAGCGAACCCATCGGTCCCGGTGTCGCCAGCCACGAGGGAATACCACGCTGGGCTTCATTGAATGAGAGCACCGCCCGGGTATTGGTCTTGCCAGCGGTGTCTTTCTGATCGAGCACAAAGTATTTCACGCTCAGAACGCCCAGCCGTTCCAATGCATTTTCCCGTTGTTCACCGCCCTGACCATGCGTGCGGACGCTTTGAGTCTGTTCAATTACCTGCTCGAGGTTGGCTGCGATCACCAGGCCCGCACCCTCTGCGTATACCTGCGCGATTCGATTATGAAACGGCGTGGCGGTGAAGCTGCTCGTGCCGCCCTTTTGCAAGAGGTTCCCAACAGTCTGGAGTTGCTCAAAATGAGGGCTGGCGGCAAATAGGTCTCCGCTGATCCAAACATAAAGCTCTTCGACCCGCTTTCCAGGTTCGGCAACCGGAGCGGCCGCGGACAATGGGTCGTCAATGAACTTGATTGATGGTCCGCTCTTGCCTTCGGACTGATGCTTAGCAATCTGTTGTTCAAGGAATGCACGGAAGTCCGAAGAAGATTTGAGCTGGGCCAGCACCAGCGGCGCCGACGGCTCGCCTTTGCCGTCGATCGAGACTGAGACTGCTATCTCATCCCCGAGGTGGTCGCCAAACTCCCTGATTGTTCCCATTACTCGATCTATTCCGGGACCTTTTCCGGCGTTCTCCTTCTGCCACCATTCGCTCAGTGCCGGATTTTGTTCCATCCGTTCCTGCATGATGCGGTGCGATTCAGCAAGCGTCGCTGTCAGGTTCGGCAATGCCGCATAAAACACTGTGTCGGCAGGCATGAGATCCAGCAGCCTCGTTGAGTTGCGCAAACCAGGTTGTTGCACCTTGCTCAACTCTGTGGACAAATTCGCCAGCGCTTCAGAATAGGTCGCGGCTTTGCGGCTCCAGGCAATCTCGTCCTTGACCGCGATTGTCTGGATTGCTTTGTTTGTGGTCGCCTGTTCGCCAGCCCGCACCACTCGAGTTGCACCTGCGTGGTTCAGGTTCACCTCCCCTTCGACCACTGACACACGCGATCCCTTGGTCCCATTGTTGACTGAAAAGATTGTTCCGGAAACCGCGACGAGCGAATCGCCCGTATCTACAAAAAGCTTGTTGCCGCTCTGTTTGGCGCCCTCGACAACGATGCTCCCCCGATTCAAATGTATGGTTGTCCCCCGCGAGTCATTGGTGATCGAGAGTTCGGATCGGTCCTTCATCTCAATGGTCGAGCCATCTCCAAGCCGAACCAGGGCATGCGCATCTTTTGCCGTACGTATTACTTCTCCGCGTGCCAGTTGTCCCCCAGTAGTTATCGGATTGCTCTCGGTATCCCGAATCTGAAATACCTGGCCTTCCGCAGCTTGCACTGTAGCTTCAAAATCCCCGCCGAAAGGCAGATAACGCTGTAATACGGGCAGCGCCAACAATCCAAACCCGATGATTAGAGCAGCAGCGACTCCCCAACGCAGCACTACCGGCTGAATGCTGTAAGTTCTTTTCGCAATTGCAGGCTTCCGCACCGTTGCGTTGCGCGATCGAGCTTCCTTCATTGCCCTGCGGCAAGGGATACACTCATGAGTGTGATCCACCAACAGAAGCGAACGCGATTCCGAAAGGTTTCCCGTCAGATAATCAGGAATGAGCGATTGAAAGTCCCCGCAGCTTTCGATGCGTTCAGACGCTGTCTGCGCATTGAGTACCGGGGTTGTGCCTTGGGTTTCCGCGGCAAGGCGCGCCCAAACACGCTCTGCCGCGGCCGTAACCAGCGCTGGTTCGATCTTTTCCTCTCGAATCGCGCTGGTCGCTTTATCGAGGATGTTGTCCAATTCTTTATTGCTTTTCATGATGCTTCTCCAGATAGTGCCCAATCTCGTTACGTAGTTTTGTGCGGGCCCGATGCAGGACCACACCAACGACCAGGTGGGAAGTTCCGAGCAGTTTTGCTATTTCATGATTGTCGTAGCCTTCGTAATAGCGCAAGACAAACATTTCCGCCGCCGTGGTCCCCAAACGACCGACGGCCTGTCGGATTAGCAACTGCAATTCCTGGTCGGCGTGTTGTGCTTCGGGATTCTTGAAACCGCTGACTATCAATTTTGAATCGACGTCATCCAGTGCCACAGACCTGGATCTCGTGCGGCTGCGCAAGAGGTCCAATGAGGCATTTATTGCGGCCCGTGCCAGATAGGCTTCGGGGTTCTGTGCCAAATCGTAGTGCTGAGTCCCCCGGGCCAGGCGCAGGAACACGTTTTGCAGCACGTCTTCGGCATCTGCGGCACTGCCGGTAATGCGCTGAGCCGTGCGAAAAACGCGTTCGTGATGGTTTCGGAAGAGGGTTTCCAGCTCTCCCGGAGGGTCTGGAAGTGGTTTCAAAGTTCTAATGGCGGCCTGCACGGTGCCCTCCTTAAGGTCGTTTCCACTCATACAACGACCCTCAGAAGGAGTTATTAACAACTAAAAGAGAGTTCCTTTCTCCTTGCCCATCATGGCCTGCCTGACAAGGGGGATGGGCGGTCCTCCAAATGTAAGAAACTCATCGTGGAATTTCTGCCAGGCCTCTCGCCCACCCCGCGTTGCTGTCCAGTCCTCACGCAACTTCCTGATCATCAACTTGCCCATTGTGTAGTTCAGATAAGCCGGGTCAAAAGTGCCCCGGGAGGCTTGCTGGCGCGCTGTTCCTGCGTCCTGATAACCCTCATCACGAAACATTTGTTCGGCTTCCGCCACGGTCATTCGGCCCGTGTGCATGCCAATCGCAGCCAGATAACGAACGTTCCGCAGCAACGCGGCGAGCAGTTGTCCGATGTGCGTTTCCGGATCACCATCGCCAAGTCCCGCCTCCCACATCATCTCTTCAGTGTAATGAGCAAAGCCTTCAGCAAAAGCATAACCCACAAAGACCTGGCCGAATTTTGATGGAGACCGCTTAGCGTGCAGGATATGAAGAAAATGGCCGGGCCAAACCTCGTGAACCGAGGTGAATAACAGGTTTGCTCGGCCCGGCAGGTACGCTGCCCGCTCCTGGGGAGACCATGAGGGATCGGGCGGGGCAATGTAGTATGTTGACGGCAGCCCTTTCTCGTATGGACCAGGAATGTTTATGTAGGCAAAGTTCCAGCGACGATATGCTGGCGCTTCGGCAACCAGTGCCTTTTCGGTTCCGGGAATACTGACGATCTTCTTATCTATCAGAAACTGTTTTAGTTCCTTTAATTGTTGACGAGCAGCTTCAACGGACCCACCCGCCGGCTTAACCGATTCGGCTTTTTCGACGCAGGCACGCAGCGATTGGCCCGGCGCATACTTTGTACAGGCGTCCGCGAGAGCTTGCTGATTTCGTTCAAGGTCGCGACGGCCGGCGGTCTCGAGTTCATCAAGCCGCACTGATACGCGCTCAGTAGCCCGTAACATTTCACTGAACTTTTCAGCCCCGAGCGCGAACCTATCCGTTGCCGTAGCTTCTTGCGACTGGAACCAGGCATCCAACTCCTTCATTGCTTTCGCGGCAGCGGCGTTGGCCTCGCGAAACTCCTTCTGCAGTGTCTGGTCGTCTACAGATTCAAAGACCGCAGGCACGTCCTTTTCATAAAACGAAACAAGACCACCAAACGAGATGCGACCGATATCTACGTAGGTTCGTGGCAATGGTGTTCGCAAGTTCTTGCGAATCTGATCGAGAACGGCCGGGAGAGCTTTCGCGTAAGTGGTGTAAGCACGCAACCGTTGGTCGAGCGGCGCGTAGGCGCGCGAGACGTAGACGTCTGGATCAATTGCCTCGGCATAGAAGTAGGGATTGCGATAGGGCCATTCGGCCGATTCGAGCCAGAAGAGATCGTTATCGATAACCGCGAGGAGATAATCACGTTCGAACCGCTGGCGTTCTTCGAGGTTAGATTTTTCAAACTTCGCGACTCGTTCTTTCTCTGCTCGCAATCGCCTTATCTCATTTGCAATGCCTTCAGGAGTGTAGTCAGGGAGTCTACCATCAAATTCGTGACGGCCGGCCCGTACTGCAAAGTCAGGGCGGGCCACGAAATAGGCTTCAAGGAAGTCGTTGACATAAGAATCCCATGACTGCTGAGCTTCATTTGTCTGAGAAGGAGTTGATTGTTGCCCGCCCTTCTCACAGCCGATAATGAGAAGAAGAGATGAAGAGAGAGTGAGACAAAAGATTAACGAAAGCTTGCGAGCCATGCGCGAATCTTCCCTTCAGGCGTTCTTGAATTAGAGCTCGACAGTTTAGCACGGTGGAACGCGAGCACGGGGGGACGAGACTCACTTGAGAGAGACAGATGAAAAATGATGAATGTCAGATGTTTCAAATGTCAGATGTTTTCGTCGCCGACTGTCCCCTGTCCCCCGTCCCCCCCGTCTCCCCGTCTCCCAGTCTCCCCGTCCCGTTCCCCACCTGTAGTATACTGCCCGGCGCATGCGCGTCCTCGGTATCGATCCTGGTAGCGAAACTACAGGTTGGGGCATCATCGAAGGTGATGGCCGGCGTTATCGTCTCGTTGAGTTTGGCGCCATCAGAGTCTCGGCTAACCAGAAGTTCTCGGCGCGTCTGCTGAAGATCAGTAACGGCATTGAAAACGTGATTGCCTGTCACGCGCCGCAGGCTTGCGCAATCGAGGACGGCTTTCTGGCCACAAATGTCAAAGTCACCTTAAAGCTTGGCCAGGTCCGTGGCGTGGCAATGCTTGCCGCCGAAAAAGCGGCCCTCGAGATTCACGAATACTCACCTCGGCTCGTGAAGCAAACGGTAGTGGGCTATGGGAACGCCGAGAAGCATCAGGTCCAGGAGATGGTACGACTGCTACTTTCGTTAAAGACTGTGCCGCACCCGCACGATGCAGCCGACGCTCTGGCAGTAGCAATTTGTCACTTCCACCATGCCGGGCTAACTCAACGCATCCTCGCCTCGGACCCTGGCGTGAAGTTCGCAACCTCACTGACGCGCCGGCGAGCTACTCGCTGAATTCGGCCTGTCAGCTTTCGTCAACCTCATCTTGCAAGGAGGCAAGGCCATGAATGCATACCTCACACTCGCCGTATCAATCATTATTCTTGTCGTCACACCACCAGCTCTTGCACAAAGCCGTAGGACAGCCGTTGTTGTAGACGAGCGATTCGCGGCACTGCGGGCGGAGCCATCCCTTTCCGCAAAACTGCTAAAACGCCTTAGTCGCGGCCGTCAGGTGGCCATTCGAAACGAGCGACGCAATAGCGCAGGCATAGTTTTCTATCGCGTGACTGTCACCCGCCGAACGGGCGGTTGGATTCAGCGCGAGGCAGTCGTATCCGCTTGGCGGTTTGGTGATGATCAACGGTTATTTAGATTGATCGAAACGGCTACGGAATTCGATCGCATTGTCCGGGGTCGAATATTTCTCGACACCTTCAAACGCTCGGCATACCGTCCGGCTGTTTTGTTAATGTTTGGAGACGCGGCCGAGGAAGCTGCGAAAAAGCTTTCCCGGGATGCCGAGAGGCGACTCGACCCGCGAGAGTTGGCTGCGGGAGGCCCGATAGTTAGTTACTTTCTCAACTATGTTGGGCTGGACCGCTATAACCGACAAGGCATTCGCTTTGTGTTCGATGAGCAGGCGAAGCGATTCCACTACGACGGAGCAAGCTGGCGCGAAATCGTTAGGCGCTACCCGCGCAGTCCGGAAGCACCTCTCGCCCTCGAGCGACTGAGCACCACCCATCACCCGGGTAATGAGTAGCTTCGGGTCTGAAAAGGGTCCTTCTGTTTCCATGCGTACTGAACTCGCAGCCTTAAAGTTCTAACGTCTAAGCTACCGTCTATGGCTGAGCGATAAACACCGAAGCAGGCACTTGTGTCCCGACCACCTACCCCCTTCGGTTCCGGCAAATTAGGAGCAAAGACCCAAGGCCAAAGACCAAAGCGTTACTTAATCTGGTCGAATTTACAGGCACGAGGTTTCTTGTCCGGGCGCCAACGCAAGAGCTTTGTTCCGTGACGGAACCTCCCGCCGGTGAAGTGGTCGTACTGAATCTCCACCACCAGTTTCGGAGCGAGGGGTTCCCATTCACCCGATCTCTGCGTACTCCAACGACTCGGCCCTCCTGGTTTGTTACCAGTGAATCCAGGCGGTTGAATTAACGGCTCTAGCTTCTTCGTAAGCCCCTGCTTTGCGGCCTCCTTAAACGCGGCGGTGAAGCCCACATGATGCAGCAGGCCCTGGTCGTCGTAGAGTCCGAGTAGCAACGAACCCACGACCTTCTTGTTTGAAGCATACCGAAATCCACCCACCACGCAGTCGGCCGTGCGCAGTTTCTTGATCTTCTGCATGCCAGTGGGTTCACCGGATTTGTAGGGTAGATCCAAACGCTTCGCAACGATTCCATCAAGTTGTAGCCCTGAACTCGCAAGCCACTGGCGCGCCACCGCGACGTCCCCTGTCTGCGGTGAAAGGTCAAACCTGGATCTGCCTTTCAGATACTTTGTCGCGAACCGCTCCAGCTTGGTGCGGCGCAGATCGAGGGTCTCATCAAGCAGTGAAGTCCCCTTTTCATCAATCAGCAGATCAAAAAGAATCAGCATGGCGGGAAACTCGCGAGCGAGCTTCTGAACGCGGCTGTCGGCCGGGTGAATTCGCTGCAAAAGATCGTCAAAAGAGAATGCCTTGCCTACAGGGATTACCAGTTCCCCGTCCGTAACGAAGCGGGTGGCTTTCAGTTTCCCAACAGCATCGACAATTTCGGGGAAATATCTTGTCAGCGATTGCCCCGATTTAGACTGAAGCTCGACCCTATCGCCGTCTCGGAAAGTAATGCAGCGGAATCCATCCCACTTAGGCTCATAGACCCATTGCTCGCCTTGCGGTATCTGGGAAACGAGGAGTGCCTCCATCGGCTCAATTTCGGCCCTTGGCTGAGCGCCTGGAACTTTTTTCGGAACCTTCTTCATGACCCGGCACCTTCTTTGCTGACCTATGTGCCTGAACAAGGTAACTCACGCTGCGAATGTCTTCCAGTGAGTAGTAAAGAGACACGAGAGCTTGTTGCTTTGTACGGGATGCTTACACCGAATGTCATGAAATAGGAGGACGAGATGGAAAGTAAGGCTAAACTGTTCGGGCACGCCATACATCCTATTCTTATTGTATTTCCTTTGGGACTCCTGACTACGTCCGTAATTTTCGACATAGTCTACCTGCTAAGCGGCAATTCAATGTGGGCGCTCGTTTCCTTTTGGATGATCGTCGCAGGTGTCATCGGTGGTCTTGCAGCCGGTCTATTCGGTCTGATTGACTATCTGGCTATCCCAGACGGAACTCGGGCTAAGCGGGTCGGACTATGGCACGGCCTACTGAATGTGGTCGTACTAATTCTCTTCGGGATAAGTTGGCTACTGCGCTCGGGAACTCCCGAAGCCCCACGTGTGAGCGCGCTCGCGATATCGGTAATAGCCGTGATCGTTGCCGCCGTAGCGGGCTGGCTTGGCGGAGAGTTGGTCGAGCGACTAGGGGTTGGAGTGGATCCCGGCGCAAATCTGAATGCCCCGAGTTCACTATCTCAATCTGAATTGAGGACCGACCTGCGACCCCACGAACAAGATACTTACTGAGAAGGCCATAACAAGAAAGGCAAGCCGTTCTCCTCTCTCGAGTAAACAACTCGCCCTTCCAGTTAACCCCTTGCTTTCCCCCTTGTTCTTTCAACACTTTTATACAGGCGAGAAATCCCAATATTTTGCCGTAGTTGTGACTAAAGTGTAGCGGCAAGCCCCCTGACAATTGATCAGCAAGTCAATTTGGCACCCTCTGACAGTACTGGGGCAAGTGTTGCCAAATAGGTCACTCAACATGGCATGACAGTTGCGCTTTTCAAATTGCGAACTTTGTTACAAGGCCACTTTCAAGCTAAGGAGAACGGCCATGAATATTTTAAGGAGTCTGTTCAAGAGTGAACTGGCGATTGATCTTGGTTCAGTAAACACGCTTCTATATGAGCCGAGCAGGGGAATTCTACTGAATGAACCCTCGGCGGTCGCAATTGAGAAATATACGGGAGATGTTCTCGCGGTAGGGCAGGAAGCTGCAAAACTCCTGGGTCGAGCCCCACGCGACATTCAAGTGCACCGGCCAATTCGTTGCGGAACAATCTTTAACTTTGAAATAACGCAGAAAATGCTCCGGGCATTTCTTAGTCGCGTTACAGATGCTCGCTACCGGTGGGGTCACACGGTAGTTGGCGTTCCAGGTTCGGCAACAATAGTCGAGCAACGCTCGGTGAGGGACGCGGTCAAGGATTCTGCTGGAGGTCGAGTTGATCTTATTGATGAGGGTCTCGCAGCGGGCCTTGGAGCAGGTTTGCGCTTTGAGGATGAGCGGGCCTGCATGGTGGTCGATATTGGCGGCGGCACAACTACAGTCGCGGTGATCGCCTCCGGTGGGGTCGTTTCATCAGTCAGTCTGCCGGCTGCTGGAGACGCGATGGACGAAGCCATCCGTGATTACGTTAGAAGTACTCACAGCATTCAGATTGGCGAATACACTGCCGAGCGTGTCAAGAAGGAGATCGGGGCCTCTCTGAATGACAATGAATCCGGAGGGCCACGAAAGTGGGAGATTGTGGGCAAGCACGTTCTCGGGGGTGGCGCAACCGCCGTTGAGATTGACGCTGAAGAGATAAAAGAAGCATTGGACCCGGTGGTGGCAGAGATCATCGCTGCCGTCAATCGTGTCATCGAGGACTCTCAGCCTGAGGCAGTCGCCGATATTTACTACTCCGGGATAATTCTTACCGGTGGAGGCGCACTGCTAAAAGGAATGCAGAAGCGTCTTCAAATGGAGCTTCAGTTGGCCGTGAAGGTACCGGAAGATCCTGTAACGACAGTGGTGCTGGGGGCCGGCAGTTTATTGGGCGAGCCCAATAGACTCCACCGTGCCTCGATTCCGGAGAACCTGCCTGCCTGGCAGGCCTCAGAAGAGTTGGTTGCAAGCTGGTAGCAGACGGATCGCACGTCTTTGCAAGCATGGGATCGACATGTGCGGAATGGGCGAGCTACGTGCAACTTCCGCAACATTCCCCGATTAAATTTGGTAGAAATCTTCGCAAACATTCAAGGAGGGAAAGAAATGCCAAGAAGGTATCGCGATAAGGAGTACGGTTTCGAGGATCTCGATTCCGATCGTGATCAGTCTTACGAACGCTCATGGCGCCGTCGCCGCTACAACGCGTCGGACTATGAGCCCAGAAGAAACGAATCAAGTTATGACTATTCTTCTGAACTTGAACCCGAGTCCGGGCGTGACTACGGACGCCGTCTGTCGACCGGTTGGGACTACGGCACTGCTTTTGGAGCTCCTTCGAGCTCACGCGACTATGGGCGCGAAACTTATGGCGGAAGATCGATGACCGACCGCCCCGCCTACAGTCCCTATAGCAGAGAGTACGGTAGTACCCACGAACGGGATTACTCGTCAGGCTCTGCGCGCGGAGGCTTTGGTCGTCGCGACTTTCGCGATCGCGCTCGCGGATATGGTTATGATCCTGAGCGGGAACGCGCCTATGGGGATAGAGGCTGGTGGGACCGCGTGAGTGACGAAGTAGCCTCGTGGTTCGGCGACGAGGAGGCTGAGAGGCGACGGCGGCAAGACGAAGCCAGCGATTACCGGGGCCGCGGTCCGCGTAACTATCGGCGCTCGGACGACCGGATCAAGGAAGATATAAATGATCGCCTGACAGACCATCCGCAGCTTGATGCCAGCGACATCGAAGTGGATGTTAACAACCGAGAAGTAACGCTTACCGGCAGTGTAAACAGTCGCTTCGCAAAGCGGCTGGCTGAAGATATTGCTGAATCGGTGTCAGGTGTTTCAGATGTACAAAACAACATTCGGGTCAGACGGGAGACCGACCTCTCCGAAAAGACTCCGAGCACCGGGATCGGGACAGCTACGGGATCTGATAAGGTGCGGGCAAGATCTGCGTAAATGCAAGGATCTGAGCGGGCGGAACCACCGCCTTACATCAAACAACGAAGCCAGGGGTTTGGTTGGTTATTCTCTTGAAGTGAGGCGAGTGGTTCGGTCCGGGCTGTGATCAGTTTCGCACCAAATCGAGACATCAATCTGTGTAGCTCTCGTACAATTTCAGCGCTAATCGTTTTGAGTCAGGTCTTACTTATCGTTAAAGTTCTTTAAAGAACTGGCCGTCGTCCAGCAACGAGATTCGCAATCACCATGACCACCCCAATTGCGAGAAGCCAGTGAGTGAACTGGCCTCCAATCTCTCCAAGAAGCCCAACGATCCACAAGCATAGTAATATCGATGCAAAAACCCACAACATTTTCAATTCACTCCGGGACCCCATCCAAAGGGTGCCTGCTAAACCCTTCTTTCTTTTGATAAAAAAACACACCGCTGAACACTTATCTACGAACTGATAAGCTTAAGTTAATCGTTTTGTAACAAGTCTCATACCAAATTAGTTCCCGGAGCAGCTTCTGGTTACCCTTGGCACCTTTCTTGCGGCTCATTAAGCACAATTATTTTTGAAGAATGGTTCGCCGAACCCCTCAAGGCCGGCGAACGTACTCAGAACAGACAAAGGGGGAAGTTATGAATAAGGCATTAACCTTAGGCGCCGGTATTGGACTCGGGACTGGCATTATGTATCTGCTCGATCCGGATCGCGGCAAGCGACGGAGGGCTCTCGTCCGTGACCGGCTCAAGAATGTGGCGCGCAAAACCAGCCACGGGGTGGGCGTTACAACACGGGACATAACGAATCGGGCGCGAGGACTCGCTGCACAGATCCAGTCCAGCGTGCGGCGAGATAAAACCGAAGTGGATGACAAAGTACTTCAGCAGCGCGTTAGGTCAAAACTGGGAAGGATCATTTCCCATCCGAGTGCAATAACCACGACCGTTGATGGCGGTAAGATCACTCTGAGCGGGCCCGTGCTCAGACATGAGGTAGATGATCTGTTGCAAGCCGTTAGAGGAGTTAAAGGGGTCGAAGATGTCGAGAACCAGCTCGAAGTTCACAACGAACCAGGGGATATTCCCGCTCTACAAGGTGGGCGAATTCGCCCTGGTAACCGGATGGAATTTATGCAAGAACACTGGTCACCGGCAGCGCGGCTCGCGGCGGGAGCAAGTGGCGCTGCCCTCGCAATCTACGGGGGCAAACGGCGCGACGCAGTAGGAGCGGGAGTTGGCGCAGCAGGTCTACTTCTGCTGGCGCGTGGTCTTACTAATCTTGAAGTCAAGCGGCTGACGGGACTGGGAGGAGGCCGCGAGGCCGTAACTATCAAGAAGACGCTAAATGTTGACGCGCCGCTCGAAAAAGTGTTTGGGCTCTGGAGCGACTATGAAACCTTTCCTCTCTTCATGAGTAACGTCAAGGAGGTGCGATCGATCGGCGACAACCGTACCCACTGGAAGGTAACTGGCCCGGCAGGGGTACCTGTTGAGTGGGATGCAGTGACAACCCGGCTCGAGCCTAACCAGGTTCTAGCCTGGAAAACTGAGCCCGGCTCAGTGGTAGATCACGCAGGGTTGGTCAAGTTCGAAGCTAACAAGGATGGTTCAACCCGCATTGACGTCAAATTGAGCTATAACCCGCCCGCGGGCGCGCTTGGTCATGGCGTTGCCGCACTGCTGGGGGTCGATCCTAAGGCAGACATTGACGAAGATCTGATGCGGATGAAGAACATGCTCGAGACCGGACAGGTTCCGCATGACGCCGCGCAAACTCATGCAATGTAGATCATATGCGTGTGTTTTAGGTTTTGGTTCCTGTGCCGTGGTCCGTCAGCCATGAGCTGACTAGCGCGGTAGAGAGTTGGCTGAGTGGCTCGGTGTAAGGTGTGGATTCTGGCGCGAATCTACTGGTGCTCCGAGTCGCTCTCCCAACAGTCAGGGAAGACAACGCTTCTCCCCGCTCAAAGGTCGGTCACGCCGCTGCGATATCAGCCTCGCTGATATCAAAATTGGCAGAGACCTTCTGCACATCGTCATGGTCCTCGATGGCCTCCATCAACTTAAGCATCAGACGCGCATCGGCGCCCTCGAGCTTCACGTAATTCTGTGGCACCATCATCACTTCCGCAACCTGAGGGTCAATACCAGCCGTCTTGACTGCTGTCAGCACACTTTCAAAGCTTTCAGGCGCCGTAATGATCTCGAAGTTCTCCTGATCATCGCGAAGATCGTCCGCGCCAGCCTCGATCGCCAACTCGAAAAGTTCGTCTTCCGCTTTGCTCGCCTTCTCGACCACGATGTAGCCTTTCTTATCAAACATCCACCCCACGGATCCGGATTCACCCAGATTGCCTCCGTTCTTTGAAAGCAAGTGTCTAATCTCTGCGACCGTGCGATTACGATTATCAGTCATCGTCTCGATAAGCAGGGCCACACCGCCTGGTCCATAACCTTCGTACGTTACTTCTTCATAGTGAACGCCCTCTTCTTCTCCGGTACCGCGTCTTATGGCCCGCTCGATAGTATCGTTGGGCATGTTGCCCGCCTTAGCGTCCGCGATCGCTTTACGCAACCGGGCATTGCCGTCGGGATCACCACCTCCTGAGCGGGCCGCAACCGTTAGTTCCTTGATGAACTTCGTAAATAATTTGCCGCGCTTGGCATCGAGCGCGCCTTTCTTGTGCTTAATACTATGCCACTTCGAGTGTCCTGACATTTGACTTCCCTTTTGCGTTTACGGCGATTTGGGCGCCGGCTTTGGTAATCTTAATTGAAGGTTTGAAAATCTTACCGCACGCTAATCGTAAGTTGAAGCCAGCGCAAGCGTTTACGTTCTACTAAAGCATGAAGCGGTGAATCGAAGTCCGCATCTTTCCGGTCACTCAGGAACTTCCGGGGTTCTCCCACGACGGGCCACAAGTCTCACCTCAGTCAAAACTGGTCCAACGACCTCCTGGTTGCGCCCTTGATAGACACCCGCTTGAGTCTTGAACTGTGACCGGCAATTATCGCTACCGCCTTAGCAGAAACACCAAATGCCCGAGCCAACAAGCGCTCTAGTTCCTGATTCGCTGCTCCATTGACCGGTGCTACTGCTACCCGCACGCGTAGTGCGCCGTTGTACTCTCCGACAATCTCGCTCCGAGAGGCGCGTGGGACCACTTGCACTTTGAAGGTGAGCGCTCCATCTTTCTCAGTGTGTTCGATCACCCTCGTTCCCTTTAAGCAATGAAGTGAAGTCTCAAACCCTTAAGGAGAGTTCCCGCCACCGCGGACTGCAACAGCCAGACAATAACGAAGGCAACAATCGGGGAAATATCGAACATTCCCAGGGGCGGGATTATCCGGCGGAGAGGCGCCAGTAAAGGCTCAGTCGCGTTAACCAGGAATTTCATAACCGGATTGGAATAACTGACCATGCCCCACGAAAAGATGATACGTATGAATATCATCAGCGAATACAAACCGAGTAGACCGTAGATTACATAGCCCACGGCCGCGACAAGGTCTTGTCTCAACGAGCTCTCGAGGACACCAACCAACGTGTTTACAAGCCCGCCAACGAGCTGCAACACAAACCAACCAAGTAAGATGATAAGTAGGATCGCAACTACGGGAGCGAATTTAGGATCGACACTGAGCGCAATCAGGCCGCGTCGAACTGGTAGGAGTAGTGGATCGGTAAGGCGTCTGATCGTCAATGCAGTCCAAGTGAAGGGATTGATGTCGAGCTGGATCGCAATCAAACGCAAGATCATCAACGCAACCGTTGCGATGATTGCAATTATTACCAGCCAGTAAACGAAAAGGTACGTACGTTCAATGATCAGCATCATGTTCGGGTATTCGGCTCAAAACTTTCTTAATCGAACTTCTCCTTTATACGTGCGCCGAAGATTGCGGTTCCGATTCGGACCAGAGTTGCACCCTCCTCAATCGCCACGGTAAAGTCATGACTCATCCCCATCGACAGATCGCCTGCTCGATCGCGAAAGTGGCCTCCGGCTGCAATTTGGTCGCGTAGCTCACGCAGCCGGCGAAAATATGGACGCACCCTCTCCGGATCCGCGAAGAAAGGTGGCAGGGTCATTAGCCCTTGAAGCTCAAGCCGCGTACAGCCCTCCACAACCCCAAGGAGTTCATCAAGCTCGCGCTCAGTGGCCCCAGTCTTAGTATCCTCACCGGCCAGGTCAACCTGAATCAGCACCGGAAGTTTTACTCGGTTTTCGTCAGCGCACAAGCGATCGAGCCGTTGGGCGAGAGAAATCGAGTCGAGCGTGTGAATTACGTCGAACAGCTTGACTGCGCGCCTCGCTTTGTTGGCTTGCAAGTGGCCGATCAGGTGCCAGCGGACACCCTGAAGTCCAGCCTCGACGATCTTCTTGTCGGCTTCCTGGACCCGATTTTCACCAAAGTTTGTCACGCCTGCTGCAAAGGCTTGTCTGACAGTTTCGACAGGATGGGTCTTACTGACAGCAATGATCGTGATCTCGTCAGGGAGACGATCACACCGGCGCGCGGTTTCAGCAATTATTTCCCGAATTTCTGCAAAGCGCTTACGCAAACCGGCGGCGCCGCCCATGGCTGTTTCGACCATTCGCTCTGTTCCCGAACCACGGCCAGATCTTCATTTGCCGCTTACCTTAACAGATCACCTCGGGTGGTTGCACCGTCAATGTAAATTCACAATCTGCTTTCTTGACACTCAAGAGGACGGTTCGCATAATGAGCCTTCCCGTTGCGGATGTGGCGGAACTGGCAGACGCGCAGGTCTCAGAAGCCTGTGATGGTGACATCGTGGAGGTTCAAGTCCTCTCATCCGCACCAAAAATATCGATTGAGCATCAGGCGAGCCTGTTAATTGGCTCGCCTTTTTGTTCGTTAACCAGTCACGAGGCAACCCCACGGACAAAACTCGCCTCTCGATAAAGTATAAAAAACCTGCCACAGGAACCTGGGGGCCGGTGTTTTCGTAGTAGTTGACGTCGGGGATTTGAACAAAGGGGTATAACCAGATGAGCGCTGAAGCATCCGCTGCAGTAGAAGCCAACGAAACCTTCCGAATACAGGCTGATGAGCCCGTAAAACTACGAATCGCCCGGCATCCAATCCGGGACCGCATGGAGAGACTTGTGGACCTTGCCGCCATGCTATTGAACGAGACAGAAAGACTCTCACAGGACCGGGCCTTTACCGAGGAATCTACCCGTCTCAGGTCGATGAACCTGGCCGAGGGTATCGATTTCTACGATGAAGTTAAGCGTTTTGAGAGTGGTTTGATTAAGCTCGCGCTGGAACGAACCCGTGGAAATCAGGCGAAGGCCGCCAGACTGCTCAATATCAAACCGACCACCCTGAACTCCAAGATTAAACTGTACCAGATAGAATTTTAGGCCCTAGTCGCGCCTAATTAACAGATTCGGAAAAACTCTGGGTCTCGCCTTCACGGCCGTCAGACACGGTTAAGGGCTGCTCGTCATACAGGTTCGAATCGACGAGCGTCTGCACCCAGTACTGGCCGGCAGCAGGGAACGTTACATTTACAAAGAAACTTATGTTGTCGGCAAAGCCGCCTGCAGCGATTTCGAATCGCGTCGGCTGAGAGACAACGACGGGTTGCTGCCGATCCGGGGTGAGAATGCGCACCTCGGAAAGGTGGACACCTTCCCCTCGCCAGTGGTTCACGACCGCGAACTTAATCAGGGAGACAGGTAACTGCTGCACCATAATATTTTGAAACACACCCATCAGTGACAGTTTGTTGCCGACTTCGAGACGAACGTCGTCACAAAAGAGGGTGTATAGAAGCTGCAAGCTTCGGTCCTTTTGCTGGCCTTGCATTAACGACTCCTCACCATCAGGCTGGATCATGATCTGCTGCTAGTCGGACTCAATCATACCCCAACATCTGTCGGAGAGCCTTCTCATCCAGGACCGAAATCCCGAGAGCCGCTGCTTTATCCAGCTTTGAACCGGCATCTTCACCGGCAATCACATAACTTGTCCGGGCACTGACAGACGACGTGACCCGTCCGCCCCGTGCTTCGATGAGCCCGCGGGCCTCGTCGCGCGTCAACGTTTCCAGCTTTCCCGTCAACACAAATTGCTTGCCCGCGAACCTCTCATCGGCTGTGGTGGTAGTCTGGCGTTCAATTTCGGTGCGCACGCCGGCAGCGCGGAGTCGTTCACAGAGCCCGGTGTTACCCTCGTCGTCAAACCAATCGCGAACACTCTGCGCCACAGTGAGGCCAATCTCCGGAATATCGTCCAGTTCAACAACACTCGCCTCTTTCAGACGATCGAGCGAGCCGAAATGTCGTGCCAGGATCCCCGCGGTCCTGTCGCCTACATGGCGAATACCAAGCGCATAAATCAGGTTCGAGAGATCCCTGGACTTACTCGTTGCAATCTGGGACAAAAGATTTGAAGCCGACTTTTTTGCCATCCGCTCAAGGCCGGCAATCTCTTCCAGCTTCAAGGCATAGAGGTCGCCTACATCTCGCAACAGCTTTTTTTCGACCAGTTGGTCCACCAACGCACCACCGAGACCCTCAATTCGCATGGCCCGGCGCGAAGAAAAATGCAGAATCCGGCCCTTGAGTTGGGCGGGGCAATCGGCAGCGATACAACGGGCTACGACCTCGCCTTCTGGTCGGGAAATCGCGCCCCCACACTGAGGGCATTTTTTCGGCATCCTAAAACGCTGCTCGTTGCCAGTGCGACGCGATTCGATGACCTTTAACACTTTCGGAATGACATCGCCGCCCTTCTCGATCAAGACCCAATCGCCGATCCGAATCCCAAGCCGTTTGACCTCGTCAGCATTGTGCAGGGTGGCGCGTGAGACTGTGGTGCCGGCGAGGAGAACAGGTTCCAGATTTGCCACCGGGGTCAGTGCGCCGGTGCGGCCCACCTGAACGACAATGGACTTTACCTGGGTGGTAGCTTGACGTGGCTGGTACTTATAAGCGATCGCCCAGCGTGGGGCCTTCTGTGTTGCGCCAAACTCGTCCTGCAACGCGGTCGAGTCTATCTTGACGACTACCCCATCAATCTCGTAACCCAAGCCATCGCGTCCAGCCTCCATTTCATTACAAAAATTGATGACATCGTCGATAGATTGGCAAAGTGCCCGGTGACGATTAACGTGAAGGCCGGTTTTCTCGAGCCAGTTGAGCGCTTCCCAGTGGGTCGGAAATGGCTTTCGGTCTCCGGCAATCAAATCGTAGGCGAACATATCAAGCCTGCGCGTGGCGACGATGCGGGGATCGAGTTGTCTGATAGCGCCGGCGGCAGCGTTACGGGGATTAGCAAACTTTGGCTCTCCCTGCTCTTCACGCTCGGCATTTATACGCTCAAAAACCGTTAACGGAATGAATACTTCTCCCCGCACCTCCAGGTCTTTCCCCATTGCCGGTGCGGCTCGGCGCAGTTTTAACGGGACGCTACGAATCGTGCGCGCGTTATGGGTCACATCCTCACCGATGCGCCCGTCGCCGCGCGTGATCCCTCGCACCAGAACCCCGTTTTCGTAATGAAGCGAAATCGATAGTCCATCGATCTTGAGTTCGGCTACGTACTCAAAAGGGCGCCCGTCCGCCAGCCGTCGACAGCGCTCATCAAAAGCACGAAGTTCGTCAATATTGTAACTGTTGTCGAGAGAGAGCATTGGCCGCCGGTGTACAACTTCCGGAAAACCTGCGGCGGGCCGGCCGGCAACCCGTTGGGTGGGACTATCAGGAGTTACTAAATGCGGGGATTGCGCCTCGAGCTTCTTCAGGCGCTCGATCAGCGCGTCGTACTCGGCATCTGATATTTCGGGATTGTCGTTAACATAATAGAGATCGTCGTGGCGCCGGATTTCGTCTCTAAGTTTTTCGATCTCTTTCTCGACTGCTTGCGGTCTGGCCAATCCTGTTCCTCTGACCTCCGTGCCAATGATCAAATCAACCGCGAGAATGGACCACCGCAGCGTCATCCTTCATTTCCCGACTCTTGATTGAGCCACTGCTGTTCTTTGCGCGCGGCTCGCCGAGCCGGTGAATCAGCCGTCCAATAAATTTTATGCTTTGAAGAAAGTCATCCAGGCGAATGTTCTCGTCCGGACCATGCGGATTCGACCCGGAATAACTAATGCCGAAAGAAACAACCGGCGCCGCTGGATCGGAAGCGCCGCAGACTGCACCGACGGGGCCACTCGACGGATCCATGGGATAAACCATCGGGAGCATCGCGTAAACATCTGTAGCTGCCGCAATCGCGGCCTGGGCCACTGCGGACTTCGGTGAAGACTTTGCCAAAGGCGCGCTTCCGAGTTCAATGATCTCGATGTCCTTAAAGCCCCGAACATCGAGATGCCGGCGCAAGAGTTCCACCACCAGCGCTGGTGTAAGATCGGGAACTAACCGCAAATCCAGTCTGGCCATGGCCGTACTGGGCAACACCGTCTTTGGCCCTGCATCGGTGTGCCCGGTCTGGATCCCACAGATCGTACACGTTGGACCAAAGATATGTTCTTTTATGAGCGCCTGACCTTTTAAAGCGCGAGTCCAACCGGCGATGCGAAATTCGCGCTTGAGCCCAACTTCATCAATCTCGATGGCCCTGAGGGCTTCGGCATCCTCTTCGCAGACCGGCGCGATATAGGACGAGAACCCGTCAATAGTAATTACCCCCTTTGGGGATGTGATTGTGGCCAGCGCCTGAACAAGACGCCACGCTGGATTTGGGACGATCGCGCCCCACTTTGAGTGAAGATCGGCGCGCGCTCCATGTGCCCGAAGCTCCAAAAACGCAATCCCTTTAAAGCCCAGACTGATGACGGGCCGTTCCTTAGTGTCGCGGTAGCCCTCATCCCAAATGCACCCGGCGCCGCGAATCAACTCCGCATGCTCGCTCGCGAAACGGTAAAGGCTAGGGCTGCCCAATCCGTCCTCTCCTTCGATTACAAACCGAAGAGACACTGGAATCTTACCGAACGTCTTCTGGTAGGCCTCGATTGCAGCAATTCGAGCGACGAGATCGCCTTTGCTGTTTGCGGCGCCGCGGGCGTACAGTTTCCCGTCGATGATTCCCGCCGCAAATGGTCCAACCGACCAGTCTGTCAGGTGGCCCACCGGTTGTACGTCGTAGTGACCGTAGATCACAAAGGTTTGCGAGCCACTCCCGCATTCCCCGTAAATGATCGGGTAACCCGTCCCCATGCGGATGGATCGCGTGCCAATCCCAACCCGTTGCATCATCTGTTCGACCGCTTCAGCGATTGCGCGCATGCCGGTGCCCCGCGCGGCAACAGACGGCATTCGACACAATGCCTGGAGGCGTTCAGCGAAAGTGCGCGCCTGCCGATCTACATAACGATCAAAACGAGTAAAAGGCATATCGATGATGCAAGAATCCGGTTTTCGAATCCATCAATTATGTTGCTGCGCGGGGGAAAATACTGGCCCGCTGAAAGAGCAGATATGACGGGCTCTCCTGGCTCCGTTCGAAGCCGGCACAGACCAGACCCGCCGAGAAAGCACTTATGAATTCAGCGCGAACCCGGAGCTGCTCAGCACGCGCGCGTGTCGGGTTCTCTTTTACAAGTCCGGTCCAATCCGGTGGTATGGATATCTTAAGCGTTGCTGTCGGAAGCGGCGACGGAGCAGAACCGCCGGCCAACTGCATCACGCGGTTAGATCGAAGGTCCCAACTGGCAAACAGACGATCGCTATCGATATTCCGATTGCCTTGTTGATCGGGATCGGTAACATAGTCCGTGCCGTAAAAATTCTCAGCATAGCTGCTCGTTGTTACGCCAAGCCGATTGAGATTAAAGTGCGCATTGCGCGCCTGCATTGGATCCCAGGTCCATTTGACAAAGCTACGACCTTCGGCCAGCGACCGTTCCCGTTGCGCCCACTTGAGCCGGGCTCCCAGACCATGATTTTGATAGTCGCGGGCAACGGCCATCATGTGCGAATAACCTGAAATCTCATCCTTGCCGTTGACTGCTGCCAGATGATGTACGAAGCCGACGAGCCGCTCACCCGCAAAGGCGCCCAGCGTCCAGCCGCCCGCCTGCCGGGAAACGATCAGATGGCGGCGGGGTGAGATCTCCAGATCCGGAAGACCAAAAATATCTCGTTGCAAGTTAACGCAATTGTCCAACTCATCAATGGTTACACACTCGCGGATAAGGATCGGTTCCATCCTTGTCTACCCCTTCGTTGGCCTTGTCGGAAGCTGAATCAGAACGCTAAGACCACCCTTGTCCCCCTCTTGAAGCACAACCTTGCCACCCATTACATCCAGCAGTTGCCGGCCGATGACAATACCGATCACGGCGGCATCATTTCGCGAACCGGGACTCGCGTCCGGATCAAATAGATGCTCGACGTCGGTTAACGGAGGTCCCGAATCATCAATGCGGATCTGTAACAAGTCCGACTCGACAAATGCTCCGAAAAGGCTCACCGCGTCCCCGGCTCTGCTTCGGCTCACCGACCAGGAGAGGAAGTTGTACAAGACCTGCCGCAACTTCCCCTGATCCGAAACCACAGTAGAGATTCCCGGCGCGAGATCGTATTCGAGCTTTACCTGCAGCTTCTGGGCAAACCGCGCGACAGCCGCGCAGCACTCGCGCAGAGTCTCTCGCAGGGAAAATTCCTGGAAGAAGAGCTCTGTGCGGCCCGCTTCAAGCCGAGAGAGATCTACTAATTGGTTAAGACTTGCTTGTAGTTGCAGCCCGGAGTCCTGGATCTTTAAACAGAATCTGCGTTGAGCCTCGGTCAACTGCTCTTGCTCGAGGAGAATCTCACTAAACCCCAGAATCGACGTCAGCGGTGTGCGAAGTTCGTGTGACATTCGCGCCAGAAAAAGTGAGCGGTAATGCGAGATACGTCGCAATTCGCGGTTCGCTTCTTCCAGCTCGGCTGTTCGTTCCCTTAACTGCTCGAAGATGTGCTCAACACTCGAATTGGAGTTGAGATTCTTGAGCGAAACGTTACCAACTTCACCATGGCTGGCTGGAGATATATTACCGCTCTTCCTGGCTTCGTCATCCATCTAACGCGAGAGCAACCCCTTTTGAAAAAGCTAAAGCCCACCAATAAATTAACACTGGCGCATAAGTTGTCTGTGACCATCAATATAGAGATGCATCTCAAGAGTGTCAAAGCCCTACTTCTTTTTTACCTTGCTCGTGCGCTATGATGAAACGGGCTCGTTATGAGAGCATCAGCCGGAGTTTGTTTCACGCCAAATGAACGGTCAATTAGGCGAACAGCCGGTCGCCGAACTAATTCGTGAGATTTCGACCAAGAACTTTTCGGGCACGCTGCGCCTCGAGCAGGAGCGGGTCAGGGCGGCGCTCTATTTCGACACTGGCAACCTCATTTACGCTGCGGCAAACATCCGTTCGCTGCGACTCCGCCATCTACTGACCGCGCAACAACTGATCTCAGAGACGAAACTTTCAAAACTCGGTCAACAATCAGACGTGGAATTGGTCAATGCCCTGTCTACGAGCGGAGTCCTGTCTGCCGAGGCGATTGCTGGCGTCCTGATTAACCAGGTTAAAGGGGTGCTTGGGGTAGTTCTGTTGTGGGGCGAGGGCTTGTGGAACTTCGACGAACGCACTCGCCTCGTTGACCCCATTCGCGTCGAAATAAACACCGAACGTTTGTTGATGGAAGGCGCACGGCAAATGGAACCTGGGTTCATATCTACTCGCTTTCGAAATCCTCAGGAACTCATTTCGCCGGTTTCGGAACCACCACAGGCAAACAACCTACAGCCTGCGGAAGGTTTTGTCTTATCTAGAGTCGAAACGCCCATTCGACTGCACGAGCTGATCGCGATCAGTGGATTGGGGGATCTCGAAGCCTATCGCATGATCTACACATTGGCCCTTGGAGGATATCTCAAGCGAGACGGATGGAACTCGGTCTTTCCCGATGGGCCGACGCCCACTCGGTCCCATCAGCCGGCGCCGAACGTGAAAACCGAGCCCCCGACAGTTGCGCCCCCATCGGAAAGCGAGGAAATAGATGAAGAGAAACATCTGGAAGAGTACTTATTGAGAATCAATGAGGCTGCCAGTCACTACGAAGTCCTGGCTGTTGGCGCCACCGCCCAGTTGAAGGAGATCAAACGATCCTATTACATGCTCGCGCGTCGTTACCACCCGGATCGCTTTCGCGTGAGTGTTTCGAAAGAGGTACACGCTCGCATGGAGTCGGCTTTTGCGCGTATTACTCAAGCTTACGAAACCCTAACAGATCCGGGACGCCGATCGACCTATGACGGAAAGCTTGCGGCACAGGCGCGAGCGCGGCAGTTTGCAGACTCGGCGCCTAAGTCGGGCCGCGACGTTTCCGTGGACCCTTCGGGAACGGAATCTGAGCCTGAGTTTCAGAAAGCTGAAGCTAACTTCAAGGAAGGGTTCGCAGCACTCCAGCAAGGACAAACTAATTTGGCAGTAACCCTGCTCGGAGCGGCAGCCCGTAAAGAGCCAAAAGAGGCACGGTATCGTGCCTACTACGGTCGCGCGTTGGCCGGAAATGCCCGGACGCGCCGGCTTGCAGAGGCAGAGCTGCTCGCAGCTACCAAGCTTGATCCAAATCAAGCGGCCTATCGACTAATGTTGGCTGAACTGTACTGCGATCTGGGATTCCTGCTGCGAGCGCAGAATGAGGCGGAACGAGCAGTTGCGAGCGAGCCCGATAATTCCACGGCCCAGGAGTTCTTGCGTCGGCTTAAATCAGACACCAATTAAGGGTTAGAATGGTGCTCTTCGAGAGAAAACAATGGCGGCTGTAACTAAACTACCGGCTGAGGCGCGTGCGAGTGAGGCCTTCTTGCAGCTCGCGCTGGCGACTGACAAATTCGAACAATACCGAAATTCGCATGCGACTCGCATTGCGGCAATCGCCGATGAAATTGCGCAGCGCTTCAACGTAGCCCCGCATGACCGCGAGTCCTTGAAGGTAGCCGCGCTCCTTCACGATCTCGGTGAAGCAGCAATGGAACGACAGTACATCCAGCGCTCAGGATCGCTCACGGACGAGGAACGTATCGATCTTGCCCGACATCCCGTAATTGGTGAGCAGGAAGCTGCTCGGGCGGGCGCGGACCGGTCGGCGCAATTGTTGGTACGCTGGCATCATGAGTGGTGGAATGGCTCCGGATACCCCGATACGTTGCACCGTGAAGAGATCCCATTGGGTGCCCGGATTCTTCGCGTAGCGGACTCCTACGCCGCGCTCACTGATGCTCGTCCATATAGGCCAGCCCTGACCGAAGCCGAGGCAAAACAAGAATTGACCACCTGGGCAGGAATCGAGTTCGATCCACATGTAGTCAATGTGCTTCTTTCCCTCGGCCCGCTGGAGGCGCTCCTTGCGTTTGCCGGAACTGGCGCGCAATTCAATCCGCCAGCCAAACCGGACAGGATCTTTTCTCATCCAGGCGATGAGTGATCGGGTGAAACGGTTAGTGACTTACAAGAATTCCGGGACATTCCCCAACGGGTGGCTAGCTTTTGAGCTGAGCGTACTTCGCCGGCTCAAGTTTTCCTCTATTGCGTTACCTTTTTCCGGCGAATCCGACCTGGGCACACATCTTAAGCGCTGGCGCGTAAGAGTTGCCGCTAATGATCCGCTATTGTGGGCCTTCATCAAAGCCACCGCCCTCGTAGAGAACCATTCCGAACAGCTCTCTGCTGACGAGGTCGATACGATAGTCTCGGACGCTTATGTCCCTCGTGATAAACTCGATAACCCTTCGCTTCTGAAGTGGTTTAACGAAACGGACACATGGTGGTTTGACAATGTTCGTTTCAACTCCGAACGTCTTCGCTCACCATACAAACGGGCATTGGCTCTCACCGTCGGAATGATGGTGGGTGACTACGTCCTCTCATTTGGCCCAGAGACAAGAAACCTGCGCCAGCCGCTCTCACTCTCCAACGTGTTCAAGCAACTAAAGGAGACCTTGCCCTATCCTTACGACAATGCGCTAAGAAACAAGAGTACTAATCAGGAACCGCACAGCTTTATTGCAGAACGCAATCACACAGATCTCTTGTTTCTGAGGTTACCGGCTCCGGTGATTCAATCCGAGGCAACGCCACCAGGTCGTTTTACCTGGCGTGAAGAGTGGCTGCGGGGAGGCGACGACTTCTGGGTTTCACTCGAGCAACTACAGTCAGGCAAACTTGGTGCGGCTGTTCAGAGCAAGAAGCAGTATTTGCGCTGCGTTGAAGATCTACTCCGGACCGCCGCTCATATCAGGCTTTGGGCAATCGCCCACACTGAAAATGGTTTTATTTCCAGCGACGAACTCTCGGAGGTGGTGGGTCAGGTAAGAAAAGTTGAGGCCGTCTACACTAAAGACTTTTCCGACCTGCTTGGTGTCAGGTCATCACTAATCACCGCAGGTAATTAGTCCTGCTTAATCTCCTCAAAGCGCAGCAAGTCTAAATATCCGCCTCTATCCGGTCGGTCAATTCGGCCAGGAACCGATAGCCAACGCCTCTTACAGTAAGTAGATGTTTGGGTCGCGACGGTTCGTCCTCTATATACTTTCTTAATCGCACAATAAAGTTATCAATGGCGCGGGTGTCGGTATCTTCTCGCAAGCCCCAAACCTCCTCGAGCATCTCCTTTCGTGAGATGACTCGTCCTTCATGCTTTATGAGATAGCGCAACAGCCCCGTCTCCATCAGCGTCAGCCTGACGGTCTGCTGCGGCGTGTGTAGCTCCAGAGATCCAAAATCGATCTTTCTGCCGGCAAACTCAAAGACATCGTCCGGCTGTGGTTTTGCCTCTTGCCTGTCACGCTCGAAGTTGTCCTTATTAAACCATTCACGTCGGCGGAGCAGGGCGTTCAAGCGCGCAATCAGGACCTTCAGTTCAAACGGCTTGGGGAGATAATCATCGGCGCCCGACTCGAAACCCAGGAGGACATCTTCCGGGCGCCCGCGCGCAGTCAGCATGAGAATCGGTACGTAGAGACCGGCTGCGCGTAACTCTGCTGCTACGGTGAAACCATCTTTGCCGGGCAGCATCACATCAAGCACAACGGCATCGTACGGGCGACGGTCTCCAAGCAATAGGGCAAGCGCTGCCTCACCGTCACCCGCGATATCGACCTTATACTCATCGGCCTCCAGGTTGAAGCGCAGACCTTCGGCCAGATGGTCCTCATCCTCAACGATCAGCACTGAATTCATTGCTCAAGCCCTTGGAAGTTGAATTGTGAAAACACTCCCGTGACCAAGCCCGGGGCTTTCGGCAAACACTCGCCCTCCGTGCTTTTCGACGACGGAGCTTACAATGAAGAGTCCGAGGCCAGTTCCCTTCACCCGGGCCATCACGCGTCCAGGCACACGGTAAAAGCGTCTGAAGATTCGCCTTAATTGGGCGCTGGGAATACCGATGCCCTGATCTGCGATTCGCACCGCAACCCGTTTTGCATCGATGGCCGCCACTTCAACCGACACATGCACCTCGGCTTCCGAATATTTAACTGCATTGTCGAGCAGATTCGAAACAGCGGCGCGGAGTTCGTCCATGTCGCCGGCAACGCGGGGCCGTTCGCCGTCGAACGCCTCAGAATAACTGAGTGAATCGGCGGCGAGGTTATAGCGGACACGAGCCAACTCGAGACATTCCTTGACCATTTGCCCCACATCAATAATCGCCGTGTTTATTCGCCGGCGACGATGTCCCGCTTGTCCGGCGCGCAGTACCTGCTCGACAGTTTGTATCAAGCGATCGCTATCTGCGAGCATGATGTCGTAGAACTCCTGTCGTTGTTCTTCTTTTAAATCCCGGGCTTTCAAAGTTTCGAGGTAGAGGCGGATGGAGGTAATTGGCGTCTTGAGTTCGTGAGTAACAGCGTTGATGAAGGCATCGTGTTGCTCATTGCGCTTTATCTCGCGAATCAGGAAGGTTGTATTAAGTACAAGCCCAAAGATAATCACCAGAAAGAAGATGATCCCGAGCACCAGAAGAGCGACTTCACGCCAGTTGAGCAGAATCCAGCCAACATTTAACGCGATCGCGAGAACGACGAGGCAGGCGCCAAGAGTAATAAAGAAGATTACAGATTTACGACGGCCGCTGACGGGCATGCCGGCATTGTAAAGGATGCTGACCGCCCGATGAAGGACATCGGCCCTCGGCCAGGCTGCGGAGAGAAATATCTAGGCTGCGAGTTCCTGCTTTTCGTTGTGGGTCCGCATCTGTTCTTCTGTGACAGTCTTCAGGTTTCTCGCAAGGCCGAGCTGCTTAAGAGTGGCAATGCCCCACCAGTTGACATCAATCTCATACCACCTTAGCCCGTGCTTCGCCGCCCGCGGAAAGGCGTGGTGGTTGTTGTGCCAACCCTCGCCAAATGTCAGCAGTGCAACCCACCAGCTATTCGTCGAATCGTCGCTGGTACTAAATCGCCGCCGGCCCCAAAGATGAGTTGCCGAATTCACCAACCAGGTAGCATGAAGCCCCACCGTGACCCTCAGAAATATTCCCCAAAACATCATTGACCAACCACCGAAAACAAGCAGGAGCAGACCCAGAACAATCAGGGGCACGAAATAGAGCCGGTTAAGCCAGACGTGTACAGGATCCCTCATTAAGTCTGGAGCATAACGTCGCAATACCGAGTCTTCATGCTGCTGAGCCGTCCCCCGCAGAATCCATCCCATGTGCGCCCACCAACGTCCGTCGCGGGGCGAATGCGGATCACCGGGTCTGTCGGTGTTTGAATGATGAATGCGATGGGTCACAACCCAATTGATAGGGCCCCCTTCCAGGGCAAGCGTTCCGCAAAACGTCAGAAAGTACTCGATCGCCTTTGGAGTCTTGTACCCGCGATGCGTGAGCAAACGGTGAAAACCCATACCGATACCCAGGCTCCCCGAGATCCACCAGAGCGTCAGTGTGACAGCCAGCACTTGCCAGCTAAACATGAAGAGTGCTGCAATCGCGCCAGCGTGAAAAACGAGCATGAAGCTGGTCGTTACCCAATTGATATGATCCCTTTGTACGGTTGGCATTAGTACTCCGACTCAACAAGATTTTCGGCGGGAAGCAGCCTTGCGAACTATCCTATCAGCTTGCTGATAAAGCCTTTGTAATACTTGTGTAAGCGGTGAAGCGATTCTCAGATTTGCCGGACCTCAACTTGCAAGTGGCAATCAATTAGTGCATTATCAGGTGGTAAAAACTCGCGGCATTACTTCAGTCAGAAAGGAATCTATGGAAAAGCCGGTTTACGCGATTGGTGATCGCGTCGAAAAACTGTGTCTCATCTGCCAGGAAGAGCGGGGCCACGTTGTCGCTTCAGTCACCAAGCGCGGTTCGATTTCACGTGTCAGTTGCCCCAAATGCGGTACCAGAAGTTCGTTCTCAAGTGGCACAAAGCTAACGGGGGGCCGGACAAAAGCGGTAGTCAGCGAGCCCTATGACAGTAAACGGACTTATCGAACCGGTCAGGTGATGGTTCACCCGATGTGGGGGCCGGGCGAAGTAACCGCGCTCATAGAACCCAAGAAGATCGACGTCCTGTTTGCTGACCGCATCCGTCGACTGATTCACTCTCGCGCAGACGCTTAGAGCGTCAAGACCTTCTCACTCATCTTCGTCCTAATTGGATGTAGGTTACTGAGGTCATGAGTTGCAAAAAAGCCGCCAGATAAACCCAGCGGCCCGCAACCTCGTCGATTTCAACTTCGGAGATCAACCCCCAACGAATCGTGGCGGCCGCTTCTCGATGAAAGCTGCCACACCTTCTTTAAAATCCTGCGTTTGGCCGGATTGGATTTGGACCAATCGTTCAAACTCCAACTGAGCCGCATAATCATTTTTTGCACTGGCTTCAAGCAACTCCTTTACGCGTCCCAAAGCGGCAGTCGGCCCATTTGCAAGTTTCACTGCCAGGGCTCTCGCGTGGTCCATTAACTGAGCGTCAGGAACGACGGCATTAATCATCCCGAGTTCCACGGCCCTTTGGGCGCTGATGACTTCACCGGTCATTAACAGCTCCGTGGCCCGTCGCCAGCCAATCAAACGAGGCAGAATAAAGCTTCCGCCACAATCTGGCGACAGCCCTACCCTGACGAAGGCCTGGTTGAAACGGGCACTTTCGGCGGCAACGACGAAATCGCAGGCCAGCGCCAGATTGCAACCCCCACCTGAGGCAGCGCCGTTGACTGCCGCGATGATTGGCAGGGGTGTCCTGCGAATCAACAAAACGCATTCGTTCAGTAGTCGCAACGGCTCGTCGAAGAAAGCGTCAACCCGGCCGTCATGGGCCGCAATTCGCTGCATTTCTCTCAGATCCCCACCCGAGCAAAAAGCCCGTCCCGCACCCGTAAGAACCAACGCACGAATATTCTTTGCCCGCGCCTCAGCAAACGCTTCCAGGAACTCCTGTCCTAACTTCGCCGTTAGCGCATTCAGCGACTCGGGCCGGTTCAACGTTATCAAGCCGACCGCACCGTGTGTTTCAAGTTGGATAGTTTCGTAGCTCACAGGCTCACCTGTTAAGAGCGATGCGGGTTTTAAACCCGCCGCATAAAGTGGTCGAGACCAGGAAAGGAGAATAAAGCGCTTTGGTTGATATGGAGCGAGCCAACTCTCAAGTACGCTGCGGTGCGGCCCGATTCGCGCTAAAGCAATCCCCGCAGAGGACTGGTCTGCCCGTCGAAGGCTTAAAGGGTACAGTGTCGATCTTGCCACACTGGTCACACGTTATTTCGAACTTCTGCCGCTCCCCCGCGCCTCTCGAGCCTCCGAAATTAGCACGACGCGCTTCCCGGCAGGGTTTACAACGCTTAGGATGTGTCAGGTTTCTTTCTTTGTAGTATTCCTGCTCGCGTTCGCTGAATGGGAAGGGGCTTCCACATTCCGCACATGTAATTTCGATGTCAGGCATGGCTCTTCTCTCCATGAGAGCAGGTGCGAATCGGCAGTGCTCTCAACTTATCGGAACGGCGGGACAACCTTTCTCTTTGGCCTCACCCTGGGAGTTGCTGTTGTATGAGCTCGAACTCTCTCATATCGCTTATCTGAGGCTACGTTCCGAACAGGTTTTAGGTGTCTTGAGTGTACTCCAGCGCCAGCCAGTGTTCAACACTTGCGGCGTCATTGGTTAAGGGCCACATTGACTCTTCAAATGCCATCAGAGTGAAGTTGATTAACGTGAGCGCGAACAGTATGGCCGAGAGTATCGAGATTGTAGCCGCCCTCGAGGCAGGAGACTATCCGGCCCTTGCAATGGTCCTTTGCCCAATTGATCGTGGCTTGCGTCATCTCTTCGAAGTCTTCATTCTCGAGCATCAGTTGGCCCAGCGGATCGCCGCGGTGCGAATCGAAGCCCGCCGAGATAATAATCAGATCGGGCCTAAAGCTGGCAGCCATCTCCTCGAGCGCTGCACTAAAAACTCGCTTGTGTTCCTGCGCGGGCGTGCCTGCGCGTAGGGGAACGTTGAGCGTGAACCCCCGACCACGACCAACTCCTGTCTCCCCACGTGCGCCCGTGCCGGGATACCAGGGATACTGGTGCACGGAGAAGAAAAACACAGTCGGGTCGTCGTAGAAGATCCCCTGTGTGCCGTTACCATGGTGTACATCCCAATCGAGGATGGCGACTCTTTCAATCTCAGGATAATGTCGCTGAGCGTACCGGGCGGCTATCGCAACATTGTTGAAGAGGCAGAAACCCATTGATCGTTCCGCGGTTGCATGATGACCGGGCGGCCGAACGGGAACAAAAGCATTTGACGCCTTGCCACCCAATACCAGATCAACGGCATGGCAGGCAGCGCCGGCCGCATGTAATGCCGCATCGAAAGATCGCATCGAGACTGTAGTGTCGGCATCGAGATAGCCCATGCCCTCACGCACCGCGCGCTCGACATTCTTATACAACTGGCTCGAATGACAGGCCTGAAGGTCGCCCCGAGCTACGGGCGGCGCCATAGATTCCAACAGGGCAGGCCAGAGCCTGGCATCGGAACGTAGCGCATCCATCACAACCGCGTAGCGAGATGGACTCTCGGGATGAGTAGGGCCGGTGTCGTGCTGACTGAACAGCTCATGATGAACAATTGCGGTGGCCATTTAGCCAGATTATGCAATCAGGTATGCGACCGGTCAACGACCCGTCACCAAAGGCTCATGAGCGGCAGCGCAAACGGTTTATGAGTTTCATTGTTTACGGGTTCCAGCGCGGTTTCTCGCCGCGTAAGCCATTCCGAGCTGTCTCAATTTAGATCGTCACCAAAAACTTGGAACTAAAAACGTACGCTGGCAGTTCTCAGGTTTAAACTCCTGGTACCGCACAATTAGCGCATACGTGATGCGATTCTTCCAACTTGCTTATCTCCTTATTGCGAACGAGTTACAGGAATAGCGCTTGCTCCTTTTCAGCCGCGAGCCATTGAATTTCAGGATACCGAAGTTTTAAGCCGGCTATTTGAAGTAAAGGAGAAAAACAGATGTCATATGACGAAGAGCAAGCAAAAAGAAGTAGGGTTGTAGTTGAAACACCAAACACACGGCGCGAGGTAGTTCACTCGGAAGCCGTAAGAACTCCCGAGCGCGATGGCGTATCCAGCACTATGGTGGGGGTACTTGTTATCGTAGCTATTGGACTCGTGACTCTGCTGGTCCTGTTCCTGATGACTGGCCGGACTGACGAGTTCAGAAATGACGTCGCAACTCAACCAGCGCCTGTTCCGCAAACTACGATCATCGAGCAACCGGCCGCGCAACAACCGCCCGTTATTATTCAGCAGCCGGCGCCAGTCCAATCGGCCCCCGTAATCATTCAGCAGCCGGCGCCAAGCGGCGGGGAGGTTCAGACCGATGCGCGAATCCAGTCAGACATCGATCGCCAGATCGCGGACGATGAGATCTTCTCCACGCTTGGTATTACAGCAACCGTCGCCAGCGGAAAGGTTACGCTGCAGGGAACGGTTAGATCCGAGACGCTGAAAATGGAGATCGAGCGAATGGTAAGGGCCGTTAAAGGGGTACTACAGGTCGATAATCAGATTCAGGTTGTGAGCGGGTAATTGATCGGATAACTCGCTCAACGCAACCAGATCACGGATCCACGATTGGCTACACGTCACTTCGTGGATCCTTTTCTTCAGTAACCCTCGGTGTGTTGCCGCAGCCACTCGTCCAGTTCCTCTTCCGTCGGCTCGCGATCAAGTTCGCGCCGCAACCGGTCGCGGAGAAAATCTCGCTCGGCCCTGGCTGCTTTGTCGAGCTCGGGGCTTGGCTTAGCGGCGCCAGCTTCGTTATTAATACTCATAAATCTTCATCTCACTCGTCGCCAGTGACGTTTCGATTGCCAGACTGCTCTCCGCGCCACTAACAACCAAGCGTCGTTGATCGCCAGAAGCGAAGACATTCACCTCGGTAATCATACATTCCATTGAAGCGGGAACCAGGTATTCGAACTCGCGATTTAACTCTCCTTTGATGAGATCGTCACTCTCGGACTGAATTCGTCTTCGTGTCTCTTCGTTAACCTCGAGTTCACCAATTGTGACGGACTGTGGTAACAGGACCATCTCCCCATCAAGATAGATCGTCCAGATAAATCCTATATCGAGGAGCACATAGATTGTCTCATCACGGGTGAAATAGCCCAGGATCGTGGCGTCTACCACGTGGGCAATCACGTGATCCTGATGAGTCGTAGTCTCCAACGTTTCCCAGGGAGTTGTCATTCTTTCATAACCCCGTTTTAGTTTGCTTAGCCCCACTAGAGTACCTGATGCTTTCTATTGCACACAGTGCTTAAGCTTGATCGGAGCTGAAGGAGGTTCAAAAAAACATAGCCCCGAAACTGATCTGCATCAGCACGGGGCTATTTATTTAGCCGCGGGAACTAAAGACTCCGCGATCACTTACACTTCGAGTACCCGCAATCCCGGCAGAAGTCACAGCCGCTGGCGTGTTCCAACTGGCCTTTGCATTCAGGACAAATTCCAATCATCGAAGACATGATGGCGCCAGTTACCCCAGGCCCCTGTTTTTCAGGATTCGACGCCTGCATCTTGCCAAGCGCCCGCGCTGAATCGGGGTGATTCTGGAGGCGCCGGTTCGTGATCATGATGCACTCCGCGACCGCCTGCTCGGGTGATGTCAGCAGCCGCTCATTGAACCAAACGGCATGAGTCCCGGTAACTTTGTTCAGACTGTAGGCCACCTCAGCAGCGTCAAAGCCACCTCTCAGCATTTTCGAAGCAAGCAACCCCACGCCACCGCTGATCGGTCCGGTAGCAAACACTTCCTGAATCATCTGACCGTCGTGGTTTACGGTTACGTAGAGGTTCTGACCATCGAACGGAATCTGCCACGTGGCGCCGCGCAGTTCGCGCGGACGTTCGATGCGCAGAGCCGTCGCCGCAGGAGCGCTGATGCCATCCGCAGCATGTGTTCTCTCCCGGGCCGCCGTCTCCTTCGCCATTTCCTCGGCATCTGCCTGTTCTCTGACTAATGCGCCCGCTTCCGCTCTAGCGAGGCCTTCTGCTTCCGGATCTGCCGCAGCCTGTCCCAATGTCAATTCATCGAGCGCTATGTCCGCCGCTTCCGGATTGCAGGCAGTCTCCCCCTTCTCCTCAACTTTCATCGAGGTAAGCACCTGGTTCTCGCGCGACCCGTCGCGATAGTAACTGACCGCTTTACAACCAAGCTGGCGCGCCAGCCGATATAAGCGATCCACAGACTCGACAGTATCATCCACGGCGCCGTTGCAGGTCTTTGAGACGCTGTTATCTACGTTGCGTTGGGCGGCTGCCAATACATGCACATGCTGCTCGGCACTGATATTCATCGCCGAAATAAAATAGTCAGGCAGCTCGCGTTCGTGTTCGACGACGTAGGCGGCTGCCTGATCGATTGACTCCTGATCGGTCTGATCGACATCGAGTCCCAGAGCCTTGGCCGCGAGGGTGTGCACATAGGTTCGTGTCCCCAGCGTATCCTTGCGCACGTAGGCCCAGGAAAAGTTAGGCTCGATTCCGGACGAAGTTTCCGCCACCAGCGAAATCGTACCGGTAGGAGCAATCGTGGTTACTTCATAGTTACGAGGTGTTAAAGGAACATCGTGGGGAATCCCGACCTGATTGTAAAGAAAGTCTTCGTAGGCTTCGCGGTTTGGCTCGAACTCGGAAAAGACTCCCTTCTCGGCGCCAAGTTGAATACTTGCATTCCACGCCTCGCGACGGATGAAGCCCATCATTTCGTCCATCAGATCGATCGAGGCTGATGAACCGTAGGTGACTTGCAGGTTCAGACATAGATCCGCAAAGCCCATAATCCCCAACCCGACGGGGCGCGTACGGTGAACGACATCGTTAATCTCAGGCAAGGGCCAGGCACAGGTATCGATCACATTATCCAAAAAACGCGTGCAGAGATGGGTTACTTTGCGCAACCGGTCCCAGTCTACCCTCCCTTCCGGATCGTAGAATTTGTTAAGGTCGATCGAACCCAGGTTGCATGAGTTCGAAAAATGGAGGAACTGCTCACCGCAGGGGTTGCATGAATATATCGGCCCCATCGACTTCATCATGTGATTGTGTCTATTCACTTCGTCGATAAAGGCGATCCCCGGTTCGGCGTATTTGTGCGCACTGGAGATGATGCGGTTCCAGACATCCGGAGCATAGACCATGCCTGGTCGTGGCGGCTCTTCGACCGTACACCCTGAAAGGTCGGCGCTCAGGAAATCCTGACGATCGCTGAAAGTTACCGTTGAGCTATCGGCGCGCCGATAGATGACGTAGTCTCCGTCACGGACAGGATCGTAGATGGCTTCGGTCCATGACTCTCCTCCGAACTCGAGTTGAAACCAATCGTTGTTATCGACTGCCCTCAGAAACTTTTCCGTCACATTAACGGAGATATTGAAGTTCGTCAGTGAGTGTTGGTCGTTCTTCGCGTGGATAAACCGCAACACGTCTGGGTGGGTAACAAGCATCATGCCCATATTGGCGCCGCGCCTCACTCCGCCCTGCTTAACCACATCGGTTACCTGGTTCACGATGTTCATGAAAGAGACGGGACCGGACGCGACTCCCCGCGTGGAACTAACCATTGCGCCCGCCGGTCGCAGGAACTCGTAAGTCATCCCCGTACCACCGCCAGTCTGATGGATGGTCGCCGCTGCCTTGGCATGTTCCATGATTCCCATGATCGAATCAGGGACATCCAGCACAAAACAGGCTGCCAACTGGCCGTTCGCTTTGCCCGCATTGACAAGGCATGGCGTATTAGGCACGAATTCACGGGCCATCATAACCTCGGTCATGGCAGCAAAAAATTCATCGCGCTTCGCGGGACTCTTTTCGGCAGCCGAAACATGACCAACCACTCTACGCACAATATCAGGCCATTCCTCGAGCGGCCGACCTTTGGCATCCTTAAGAGAATACCTTCTGCTGATTACACGCTTGGCATTGAGTCCCAGCGGTTGGCTCTTACGTGCGGGCGTGGTTGAGGGAGAAGTATTCTTTGCGACCTGTTTGCCGATAGCTGCGCTCATCTCACTTCTCTTCCTTTCTATGGGGAGACCGGTGCTAACCTTGTTTATCTGGCGTCAAAAAACGGGTTGGCTACGCGTATACCTTCGCGTTGCTCTAACTAAGATGATTTGCGGATACCCCGGTTGGCTCTATACGAAGCGCAAAAACCTGCCTGGAAAGCGACTAGAGGGCCTGCCGCTGCTTCCAACTAAAATCCGCCTCGACTCAAGCGGAGCGCACTATACATCTTTGTAACATACATGTCAATATATTGTGGTCAGCTTTTTTTTCAATGCAATAGAGAGTGTTTCTTCATACTCAACCTTAACTACTAAGTTACTGATAAACGGTCGCTTCAAAGTTGTTTTTTGATGCGGCGCATGCTGTTAACTTGCGTTCCGAGGCTAAAAAACTTACCCCAATCTCGCGGCTGCAACAGCTTTTCGGCAACCCGAACTTCTGAGCTTGAAGCGGGGTCGGGGAGTCGCGGCGACATGGTGACTCTTACGGGAGTAGTAGGCAGAGCGGGCCCGACCACATCCCCCCTCGGTTCCCTCGCGGACGTCACAATCAAGCGTCGCAAACCGGGGGGCTCCCGGGGGGGAACATCTTAGGCGGTCCCTGGCATCACGTTATTTTGATGAACTGCTATTAGAGAGGAGTAACTCGTAGTTCGCGATATCGCGATTGTGGCTGTCAAGCGCGGCAAAAGTATCGGAAGTCTCTTCGAGCATCTGCTTGGTCATCGCAATCGAATCACTTAGCTGTTCGAAGTCCAGTGATGACACTCGTTCCGGTGTCGGCAGAGTTACAACCTGATCGTTGACAAGGCCAAAGAAATTCTCGATTGATTGTAACTGGCCCTCGACCAGTTTTACCGAGCGCTCGATGTCGTTAAACGCTGCTACGCGACGCCGCAGGATCTCCACGTTAGCCTGTTGAATGCGTCTCTCGCGTTCGTCTTTGGAAAGTTCCACGGCGCGCTCGGCCTGTACTAATTGGTTTTGCACTGCCTGGCGATTGATGGATCTAAGGTGCTGTTTCCGGCGCCGATAGACATCCAGTAGATCGACAAAGTCTTCCCACCGGTGATCCAGACTCTGAATGTTACCTGGAATCTGTTTTGTGCCGGTAAACTTCTTGTAGTTCGAATAGATCTGGTTCTTCATCCAGCGCAGATACTCGACCGCCTCACGTTCGCGCGGATCGAACCCTTTAATCAAAGCTTCTCGCTGTTGATCGCGCAGCTTAAGCATTCGCTGCTTCTCGCGACGATCCACCAGACGACGATAAAGTGAACTTGCCGGCACGGTAGCTAAATAAAGAGTTTCCGCTCCCAGAGCAAAGACCAGCGGAGTTACATCCTGAACATAAGCGGCAGCAACTGCAAATCCAGCCATCCCCCAGAAATTGATGGGTTCCTTGAAGGCCTCTTTCAAATACTTGAGATCAAACTTAGGGAACTCAGCCATAAACTTGACGAACTGAACAAACGGACCATTTCAGATCCACCCTCCAGATTGCCTTTCAATTAGAGTGGCTCTCATTCTTCACGACTTCATTAGGCTGGTCAGAACCAGAAGACTCGCCTTCCGCTGGCAAAGCGTGAGGCGTCGATGCGGCTGCTGCGGGCAACAACCCCATGTCTCTCTTATAAGCGAGCAGCTTGTCCTGCAACTGCATATCCATGGCCTCTCGCTCGATGTCTTGCATTTGGGAGTCTACGGAAGCCGAGCCAAGCTGCATCTTAGCTTCGGCAGCAGCAGCGCGACGATCAATCTTATCCCGCATTTCGTTAAAGGTCGAAGCATCGTCTCCAAGCTCAAACGATTCCATTGTCTGCGCCAATTGCTCCTGGAGCTTGGACTGCTTGGACTGGTTAATTAGCTGCATCGCTTCGGCAGTGCGCCGCTGCATCTGCAACACATAATTGTCACGCGCCTTGAGCGCCTGCTTGGATGCAAGGCTTGCATGCTCCAGTTGCTGAGACGTCTTTTGCAGATCCATCTGCGCCTGCTGTAACTGTCCGATATAAGCAGTTGCTATATCGTCACGTCCCATCTTGACCGAGGCCCGAATTTTCGCGTCAAGATCGACTACCTGAGCATCCAAACGCTCCCGGCTCTTGGCGAGCAGCTTCTCAGTCGCCATTACCTGCGCCACTGAGTTATTCAACTCGGGAACCCGATCCCTCATGTCGCGGATCGTCTGTTGAAGTATCAGTTCAGGGTCTTCTGTCTTTTCGATTACGCCCCCAAACAGCGAGCGCATTGAACGCTTAAATCTGCTCCAAAGTCCCATCTTTTTCGCTCAGCCTCCAGCACTTAGATGTGCGAGCTTTCTCCCTCAATTTAACTGCTAAATGACGTTGCCCGTCCGCTAATGGTCTGTACGACAGGTAAGTTCCTCGGGTTCGACTCCCAGACGGAAAGTAAGCCCAAAGTATAACAGCACTGTTACGCGAAATCACACAGATGGAGTCCGGAGTGGTGATTCAGCGCTTCAAGCGAATCCTGCTAGCGAGGGTCTCGGAACCGCCCGATGTCCCGCCGATACTGCATACCGGTCCACTTAATTGTTTCGCATGCGCCATAACAACGATCCAAAGCCATCTTTAGCGAATTACCCGTAGCGGTAACACCCAGAACGCGTCCACCGCTAGTCAAAAACTCCCCTTGATTGGATTTCGTTGTTCCGGCATGAAAAACCTCGGCATTCTTGACTCCGCCTGAGCGATCAAGGCCTTCAATCCGCAATCCCTTCTCATAGGCGCCGGGATAGCCACGGCTGGCAAGAACTACACAAGCGGACGATTCATCAGTCCAATTCACGCTTACTTCTCTTAACTTGCCAGTCCGGATCGCGTCAAATACTCCAACCAGATCGCCCTTCAATCGAACCAGAATCGCCTGCGTTTCAGGATCGCCGAAACGCACGTTGTATTCGAGCACCTTTGGCCCGCCAGCCGTTAACATCAGCCCGACGAAAAGAACTCCTCGAAAGGGGAATCCATCTTCACGAGCACCAGCCAGAGTGGGCTCGATAATCTTAGCGCTGATGTTGGCCAACATGTCACGATCCAAAATAGCCGGATCTGTGACTGCACCCATGCCACCCGTGTTTGGCCCCGTATCATTCTCACCGATGCGTTTGTGATCTCTGGCAGGAGGCATCAGCACGTAATCATTGCCATCGGCGAAGACAAGCACTGAAGCCTCAGTCCCCGTCAGAGCCTCCTCAACAAGCACCTGGCGGGCTGCCTCTCGTTCCACCAGCTCTCCGGACATCAACTCTTCCACAGCGAGCGCGGCCTGCGAATGAGAGCTTGCCACAATCACGCCTTTCCCCGCTGCAAGCCCATCAGCTTTAACGACAACGGGTGATGAAGGAGATCCAAATTCCCCGCTGTGAAGAAACTCCAGCGCCTCTACCGGCGAATTGGCTACTTTATAAGCGGCCGTGGGAACTCCATGTCTTACCATGAACTCTTTCGCAAAGACTTTGCTAGCCTCGAGTCTCGCCGCGGCCAGATTGGGACCTGCAATCGCCAGCCTTTCGAGTTCAAACTGATCGACGATTCCGTTAGCCAATGGCGCTTCCGGCCCCACGATGGTGAGGTCTATGGCCTCGGCGCGCGCGAACTGAATCAATGAAACGGCGTCAGTTGCGCTGATCGGAACGCAACGCGCTATCGCTGCTATTCCAGCGTTTCCGGGTGCGCAAAAAAGCTCGAGGGGTACTACGGACGTCCTTTTAAGTGCCCAGGTAATCGCGTGCTCTCGACCTCCCGAACCGATAACCAGAATTTTCATTGGCATCCTGAGTTTGTTGATGTGTTGCTAAGATCCGAAGCCAGGTTTCACCGCTTTTGAAGTGAGCAAACGTGGCAGCAATCATGTCTGAGGCCACGGATGCTGGCATGACGGTTCTTTGCTGTCAAGAATCTCTTCACCAACAAAAGCAAGCTGGCCCTTGACACAGTTTCGACATAGATATACTTTTCCCACCAGATTTTGTGAAACGAGGGGCCCGAGGGCCTTCATTCTCACCCATAGAGAGTAACGATCTCCCCTGTGAGCGTCACTTTCTTTGTTTCTTGACTGGCCTTTCAGTTCGTCCGTTTTGAACGACCCAAGGGAGCGTTGAGCATGTCACAAATCGAAGCAGCCAGCGAAATCGAGACCTCCTCTGAAACTCAATACCAGGATCGCAGCATAAAGTGCGTCGATTGTGGTGAAGAGTTCACCTGGACTGGCGGAGAACAGGTTTTTTTTCACGACAAGGGTTTGAAGAATGAGCCCAAGCGGTGCAAGCCATGTAAGCAGGCCAAGAACGAAAGGCTGGCAGCAATAGCCGCGGCGCAATCTTCGGGGGTACGCCAGCGTATCGAGGTTTCGGTTCAATGCGCCCAATGTGGACAGCAAACCACCGTCCCTTTCTATCCGTCCCAGGGACGCCCCGTGTACTGCCGCACCTGTTTCCTGGCGGGCCGTACACCTGAGGCTAGCGCAGCGCAGGCTTAGGATAGATCGGAAGTTCGTCCATCCCTAAACATCCCCTTCTCAGCTTTCCGCTGAGGGTATTAATCTCACCTTGCAAGTTTCCTTTCGACGACTAATCGTTTCTTGCAAGGTTGATACTCTTCTTTCAAGCTTGAAAAATGAATGAGCCAGCGTGCATGGGCGAGAGGGAGAAGGTACTAAAACAAAAGCGGGCGGGGGCCTCCCACTGCCCCCACCCTAAGGCCACGTGTCCTCACCCCACGCGACCACTTCGTCCACCGGGGAGGTGAACGCAGCCGGATTATGCAACAGTCTGCTTAAACTTTCAACCGCTTCTACAATTAAAGTCGGCGAAAAACCGCGCAAATTAACAGCACGGTTTCATACAGTGAGACGCAAGGCATTTTAGTACTAAACTAGAGTTGTTTTTTCGGAACCGACGAACTAATTCCGCTTCCAATCGCGGCGGCGTCATCGATATTGATAATCTGATTTGATGGTCTACTGTCTGGACCAAAGTCGTCAAAAGCTACTACGATCAATAGTCCCGTAACGCCAAGCGTCGCGAGAATGTAAAGCACGGCAGTCAGCTCCCAGTAAATCAAAACGGTAACCGTAATTGCTATTGCCGCAATCCAACCATATGTAAACAGTTTTCTGCGCTGACGTCCTGTATTCTTCATCAACCCTCTCTTTAAGCTCTCTGAATTCTTTCAAAACTATCCGATGCGCGTCAGCTAATAGATTACCCTCGTAGGGATCGCTCCACCCATGGTGGTGAACATGTTGCCAAGTCCCCCGGTAACTGCGCTGAGCAGTGTTGACCCAATTCGCTGGCTGGAAAGCATGCCAGCTTCAGGCACTTCGATCACGTCATAAGGTTGCAACAGTACATCCGGCTTCTGGTTCTTTTTGATTGCTACCAGATCCACAGTAATGGTTTCCTGATCCGGAGAGCCTGGCTTTTGACGATAGATTCTGATGTCGTTGGTTTTCGCCTCCCTTTTCACACCACCCACCATTGCAAGGGCCCTGCTTAAGGTTAGCTGATCCCGCATGTAGACGCCCTGCGGAGAGTGTACGCTACCTGTGACATATATAGGCTCGGCCTCTGTCACCATGACGTAGTCGCCTGGCCGGATGATTGGATTCGCTTCAGGCTTACCCGCGCGAAGTTCTGAAATCTTGATCACCTTAAACGGAACGCTGGTCCCATCAATAGGTGCGGCCTGCTCCTCTTCACCGGGCCCCGGGCACATCACAGGTTCAGTGTGAAGAATCTGAATCGTGCCTGCCGCACGCTCGGTAAATCCTCCGGATGCGGCCATCAATTCATTGAGCCTAACCTGCCGCTGCATCTGAATCCGGATCGGCTGGCGAACAGCGCCAAAGACCGTAGCCGGCTGCCGGCTTTTTCGCTCAGTTATTCGCACACTCACCTGCGGGTTCTTGAGATACTTTCCGTAAGCGGCGGCGATATCCTTCTGCACTTCCTTCTCGGTGCGGCATCTTGCGGGAATTGGCATCTCTAGAAACGGCAGTGAGCTGATGTTTCCGTCGCTGTCGATTTCGGCAATGGCATTCAAGTCCGGCTGTGCAAACACCCTGACGTCCAAAAGGTCGCCAGGACCAAGAAGATAATTCTTGATTCCATGACTATCGACAGAGGCAGGTTGTTGCAAATTGGGACCAGGACCAGGTGACTGTTCGGTTTGTTGAGCGTGAACTCCGGACGCCGCAATCAGACAGCACAGGACCGCCAGCAGCATAAGTTTAATTGATTTCATAAAAGGAACCTTAAGTGAGAAGAACACAATCATTTGCCGGGGGAATTTGGGAGAATGGCTTCCTTTAGCCTGCTTTCGGTTCGACATCAGGCGGTTTTGTCACTTCCTTTTGGGGACCGCGTTTTCGCCCGTGTCTTCTTACTGTACCTGGTATCGCAAACCCCGTGAACAAGAAGTTGCAATGATCGCACAAAAGATTATGAATGCCAAACAGCCTTACTATCAGAGGCAACTGTCTGTAGCCGCCTCGAATACGCGAACTGCCACACTTTGGACAACGTTGTGAAATCACGACCAGTAGCTCTAGTGCTTGTTGCCGCCAACCTTTCTCTCCCCGCCTTTCGAACCCTCCGGTTCGACAACAGCAGCCAAGCGAGCTCGCAAGATGCGTATCTCCCGGCCAATGCGGTCAGCGCCCGCAATCTTTACTTCATCTTTGACGCTCTCTCGAAGCAAGTAGAAAAGGGCATCCTGATACCTTAAAATCGCGCGCCGGTAATGGCCTTTGAAAGCTGAGCGTTCAGCCAACTCAACCCAATGGGCCACTTTAACTGAGGCAATGAACTCCCTAACGGCAACCTTTGATGCATTGACTTCGGGATCATCGGGAAAATATTTCAACGCCCTGTCGAGGCACTCGAGGGCACGGTTGGCGGTTTCGATCTTATCAGTGATCCGAGCGCGCTGTTGCGCTTCACGCGTCATCGCCCGCGAAGCATCTCGCGCCCATGTCAGTAGGTGATGTTTCTGAAGCGCTTTTACACGTTCCTGGCCCGCACGGATGGTGATTCTTTGCTCGGCAGAAAGGCTATTGAAGCGGAGCGACTCTTCAGTGCTTGCAAGGTAGTCCGTACAAAGATGAAATAGCTCCAGATGGCTCTCATAAGAGGAGCCGGGCGAATCCAACTCGGTTGATTTCTGCTGAAGCACCCGCAGAGTTGATGAATGAATGGAGGAAGAGAAGGACTTGGCTGCACGCCCGGCATGGGAACCGGCTTCGTGACTCGGGTGCTCGCGACCGTCCTGGTCCAACAAGTATCGGGTCCAGGCCCGGCGCATGACGACCTCGCGCGCCGAGAGAGCCACAAGCAATACCACACTTGCGGCAAGTCCCGCAGCCACCCACGGGGCCTCGTCTCCACCGCTAACAAGGAGCCACCAAAGGCCAATGAACAGACCAGTGGCGACAGCAACCGCCCCTAACAGGTAACTCTTACTCGAGGGAGTGCGCGGCCGAGTTGATCGCCTTCGGGCACCAGCGTTATGGCGCGAGGTAGACCGCGCTGTGCGAGGAAAGAACTGATCTGCTGAGTTCTTGTCCAAAGGCCTTTCCTTTCCAGGGGGATGTCTCAAAATGTGATGGGACCGATCCGTTCGGCCAGGCAAGCGACGGATAATTCTTGATTTCCACAAGAATTAACGGCGTAATAGTCAACTTTTTATGCGGTCTCTGTCAATATACAACTAATTGAGCAAGTTCGACCTGAATTTACGCAGGGGGAACCAACCATGGAATCCGAATTCCACGAAAAGGTCGTGCTGATTACCGGAGCGACATCAGGCATTGGTCGGGCCACAGCCCTTCGCTTCGCAGGCGCTGGAGCAACAATCGCGGCCGTCGGACGTGACGAGAATGCCCTGTCGAGGATTACCACCGAAATCGGTGAACAAGGCGGGAACGCGGTACCTGTCCGGGCGAATCTGGCGATTGAGAAAGAGGCAATGACCGCCGTTTCGGAAACTCTAACGCAACTGGGCGGGATTGATGTGCTTGTAAATGCAGCCGGGCACATAGCTTCAGGCACAATCGAGGACACCTCGCTGGAGGCGTGGGATGCCATGCTCAACATAAATCTGCGAGCGGTTTTCATGATCACTCAACTGGCCCTTCCAAGCATTGTTGAAAGACGCGGCAACATCATTAACGTGTCAAGTGTAACGGGTCTGCGCTCATTCCCGGGCGTCCTCGCCTACTGTGTTTCGAAAGCGGGAGTGGACCAGCTAACGCGGTGCGCAGCCCTTGAGTTGGCTGGGAAGGGGGTTCGGGTTAATGCTGTAAACCCTGGCGTCGTCGTTACCGAGATTCATAAACGTGGCGGGATGAGTGACGAGCAATACGCGGCCTTCCTGGAGCGATCTACTCAGACCCATCCGCTCGGCCGAGTGGGTGAGCCAACAGAGATAGCAGAACTGATCTTCTTTCTCGCGTCTGAACGAGCTTCATGGATCACAGGGGCTACGTATTCCATCGATGGGGGTCGGGCATTGACCTGTGCTCGCTAGGAACAGACCACAGTCCTTATTAGAACGCTATGCAAACTGTTTTCAACCTCGATATATTTGAGGCATTATTCCCGACAATCTGACGAGAGCCAGTCCGACTTTTCCACATAGTGTGTGCACGGAGCTTCTGAGTAATGATGAATTCACCGAACCAGACGCCGGCAAGTCTTGCGACGACCATCTCAATTGGCCAATCCCGGAGCCGCAGCGCCATCAACATCGTTTTGGGAATCACGGCAATCCTGATCGCTCTCTTACTGGGGCTCATTGTGCTGTTCCTGATTGGAGTCGAAACCGGTCCAGTAGCGCTCTTGATTGGACTGGTAGCAGCTACGCTTCCGGTTCCCATGTATGTGATTCTCGTGCTCTGGATCGACCGATATGAATCTGAACCGCTTTGGATGCTTCTCACTGCTTTCTTTTGGGGGGCTCTGGTTGCTGTCTTTTTTGCCTACTTAATAAACACGGCTAGTGGCGTGGTTGTGTACGCCTTAACTGATAGCCTGGAAGCAGGCGAAGCGTTTGGTGCGGTGATCTCAGCTCCGATCGTAGAGGAATGCGCGAAGGCGGTTATTCTCTTCATCTTCTTTTTTGCCAAGAGGGATGAGTTTGACGGGGTAGTCGATGGAATAGTCTATGCTGCAATGGTGGGTCTTGGATTCGCAATGACCGAAAACATCCAGTACTACGGACGCGCGGCGCTTCAAGGTGGTGGCGGTGGTTTGACTGTAATCTTCGTCATTCGTGGCATGATGGCTCCATTCTCTCATCCGCTCTTCACCAGTATGGTGGGGATCGGACTGGGGCTCGCAGGCCACTCGCACAACATGCTTGTCAAGATTGCCACACCGATTGTGGGGCTGCTGGCGGCTATCTTACTGCATGCAATCTGGAATGGTTCCGCAGTGCTGGGAGGTGGGCTAGTCTTTATCCTCACCTACTTTGGTGTGATGGTTCCCGCATTCTTCATCATGATTCTGGTTATCTTTCTGGCGCTCCGGCGTGAGGGTCGAATGGTGCGAGAGTTTCTTATGGCTGATCTACACGACGGTTTTTTGACGCCGGCAGAATACAATCAAGTATGTACAGTGCGGGGCCGCATGGGAGCTTCTTACAGCGCCTTTTCCCGGGGCGGAGTAGCAACTTGGCGCGCCTGCATGCAGTTTAACCAAATGGCCAGCGAACTGGCGTTCCATCGGAACCGCGTAGCTCGAGGTATTCTGCCTAAAGGAGAATCAGGTGAGGACCGGGAGGTGGCCTACCAGCAAGCGCTAAGGGATCTGCAAAAAAGATTGCGCTTGACCTGAACGGGGTGGACGAACTAAGTTCGCGGCCTGGCTCAGGCTTGGCTTATACTAGCCTCGGCCCGAACGAAGATCATTTCCATCCGAGCTAAACGTGAGAATCCAACTCTTACCAAGCACGTTTGACGGCCACGGCCGCGCAACCCTTGAGCAACGTCTGACATGCTTTCTGATTGACGATTGCGTCGCGGTGGATGCCGGCAGCCTCGCCATTGCCCTCACCAGCGCCCAACGTGAACAGGTCAGGGACATCATCGTTACTCACCCTCATATGGACCATATAGCCAGCTTGCCAATCTTCATCGACGATCTTTATCCAACACTGAAGAGCCCTATTAAGGTCCATGCCACATCCGAGGTCATCGAGTTGCTCGAGCGTGACGTCTTTAACTGGAACGTCTATCCGCGATTTTCCGGTTTGAAGAACGACTATGGCCTAGTGATGGAATACGTGCCGATACCGCTGAGACAGGACTTTAAGGTGGCCCATTTAAACGTGATCGCAATCCCTGTCAATCACATTGTGCCGACCGTTGGGCTGATTGTCTCAGATTCGTCAACAACCGTAGCCTTCAGTTCTGACACTGCGCAGACGCAGGAGTTCTGGGACGTTGTCAACCGCGTCAGGAAGATAGACGCTCTTCTGATAGAAGCATCTTTTCCGAACTCCATGGCAAAACTCGCAGACGTCTCGCGCCACTTTACGCCGGCGTCGCTCCAGCAGGAGTTGCAGAAACTCAACCATAATGGGATTGATATTATGGCAGTACACATCAAGCCCACCTACCGCGACAAAGTCATCGCGGAACTAAACGAGCTAAAAATTTCGGGGCTGAGGGTGATGGAACCGGGTGAAACCTACTCGTGGTGAAACTGACTTGTGAGGTCGGGGTTTACTGAACGGGTTCAAACTCTCCTTCCGCGTGTTCGCCTGCTACTTCATCCAGTAGAACGCGCCCGCTGGACAGAATCTCTTTGACCCGATAGGTTCGCTCGTCAGGCTCCCGTCCGGGCATCAACTCGGCTCTAAAAGTTACTTGCATACCTGGTCGTGCCCATACATCACCAGTCCCTGACGATCTTTGTTTTCTTTTCCCCATGTTCTTCTTTTTTGTAAAGAATGCGCTGGCCGCACCAATCGCTCCGGCGGCCAACGCCACAGCGCCCAGTAGACGAATTGTGCCCTTTTTCATTGATAGTGTTATTCGCAGAGCGGATCGAGCCGCGCCATTATGGTCGGCAGTCCGCTTAGAGCTCTCTCGGCATTCATCTGCGTAAATTGTGCCCATTCCGATGGAACCTTGTCCTCGGCAAAAATTGCCTCGACAGGACATTCGGGAACACACGCGTCGCAATCTATGCAGGTCTCTGGGTGAATAACCAGCATATCGTCATCAAGGTGAAAAGCCTCAACCGGGCAAACCAGCGCGCAATCCGTATAACGGCAGTTCACACATGGTTCGGCAACGACGTAAGTCATTCAGATGACCTCCTCTGGGACCTGAGATGCACCGGGCTTTGCAATCGAGAAATTTTCCCTAACCCGGGGCTAACAAAAGCTCGCAAACCCTATATTAAGCATTAATCGCCGAGTTTCAAAAGATGAGAAAAGATTATGTCAAATAATGTCAAAGGACTAATGGAAACCCACTATCCAGAGGTATCAGGAATCCTTACGCCTGTACGTTTTGCTCCAGGTGTGGACGGGCACTCCAGTGGAAAAGTCATAGAACTCGAGGTCTTTTCTCGTCAACAACTTCGTAAGCAAAATTATCTGTCCGGTGTGCATCGAAAAATGCTCCGTCACGTGGAAGATCGCTTCGAGCGCTGTCACGTCCATCCCCTGGATTGTCCGACGCTCGAGAATCTGTTTTGCATCGAACTGGGTCAGCACCTGCTCCGCCTCTGCCAATGTGCTTTTCAGACGGGCAAGCAATTCTCGGTGTGAAATCATTGACCGCTCATCAAATTCTTCCTGACGCTGGCGTTGATCGGGCGCCCTGCCCAGGCCACAGACGATCCACTGGCGCACGTTTCCGGCCAGATGAAGCAACAGATTTCCAATGCTGTTGCACTCCTGATTTGGCCGCCACCACACCTGTTCGTCAGAAAGCTGCTCAAGGCAGCGATCAATTTTTCCGAGATACTCTTGAGTAAGCAGTTGTCGGGCATGGGCCAGAAAAGCCCGGACGACTTCCTGTGACGGTAAGTTAGATGAAGGCGTCACGTCACGTGATGACTAAACAGAGGCTTGATACTGCGCCTATCAATCGGCGGATTCCCGTTCAAAGGCCTCTTCTGACCTGCGCTTATGTTTTGCCTTACGCCCGGCTGGCCGCGCTTTGTCTGCAGGTTTGGCCTCACTTAGCGGGTGCCCCGGCCGCGCCGCAGGTTTTCGGATGCTATCGAAAAGAGGGCGCACTTGAGCTTTACCGGCTTTCCTGGTTGTGGATCCTTTTGCCATCTTCAGCCGTCCCGTGTTCAGATGATCACGCCAGCGGGGGTTAATAAATGCTAGCGCCGGGTCGCGCCACTGTCAATAACATGGTCTCACGCCGGTTTGCAGCGGAGACGATACGCATCACTTCTAGAACTTGATTTTCGATTGGGAGAGCCGGCAAGGGGGAGTGAAGATGCCTAGGCTTCGTTGGGGCGAGGAGTTTCCGATAGAAATGTCTTGATGGCCACAGCAGTTTCCGTGCGACGCCGTTGCTTGAATTCATCTACCCAATTGGTGACCGTCTGTACCATATCGCGCGCGGTATTTGGTTTGGGCGCCGCGGGTTCTTTTCTGCCCCGCTCATCTTTTTTGATTACTCGAACTGTTTTTTTCTCGTTCATGATTATTGCTCGCTTAAATTAATTGCTTTCCATATCAAACGATTTCTGTTTGAGAGAGTTCCGAGATTCTTAAGACTAGAACGAATTCCGCCAGTATGACTTGCAAACAAAGGGCCAGAACCCTGCCTCGCCCTGAATATCCCCAAAATTGGAGGGATACCTAAGCCTGTGATGGGTTTGGTGTTTGATAATCAGACTGGGTTCGATGTGAATTGGGTCTTAAAAGTACAGGGCCAATTGGGTGTAACTGCGCAGTTTCCCCCAGATCTCCCGGCCGTGAGTCCATCGCTGCTTCTCGTTTCTTCTTCATATCAAGCGCCCAGATTGTCCTCTGAGTCTTATAAACCAGTAAACATAGCCCGATAACCGCTCCCACATTTACATACTTCAAACCGCCTACCATGTAGCGGGTCCCGAAGAACATTACAAGGGTGTTGATAACCACCAGGGCTAGCCGGAATTCGGTCGGACCAAACTTAAAAAAGCTGATCTTCAGCCGGTTGGTGGTAGCAAAAGCCAGGAACGTGCTCATGTCATAAGCGCCAAAGATCGCGAGCATAAACAAGAGTTGGTAACGCGACTGCTCAGGCAAAATGAATCCATAACCAATGAGTACTGAACAGAGAAACGCGTAGTCGAGCAGGTGGTCCATGTAGTACCCCCATCTCAACAACCCGGTCTGCCGGTACTTCCCAAGCTTTCCGTCGAAGAAATCAGTAACCCAATGCAAAACGATCATCAAAGAAACCATTCCCAGCCACATGATATTTCCGGCAGCCAGATAGCTAAACAGGATTATCGACAGCGACCAGACGAGCGTCAGCATCGTCAGATGGTACGTTTCAATCCACCGTGGAATTCCTGGCAGCACTATTGGAGCAAGGCGACGTTCCAGTGGCGATAAGAACGATGAGTTGGTTTTGGTGGCGCCGGCGAACTCTGGTTCCATACTCAGCTTGCCTTTACAGTAACAGGTTTTAATCAGCAATGAGGCGTTGGCAAGCCAGAGGCCAGAGACTGAATCCCCAGTTTGGCCCGTTTTTAGGTAGGTGGCCCTTCTGGAGCCCTAATACCAGAATGCCGGTCTGTCAGTTGAAAGAATTTTGCGGCTGCCAACAGCGATGAAGCTAGAAAGTTTCTGGTGCTGGTTCAAATGAAAACGACGGACTGCGAGCTCGGAATGTCAAATCGCCGTCGACAACTTCTACAGGCGAGGAGATCGTCTACTCGAACCATGTAGTCACGCGATTTTTGAAAGCGCAGGCGGTCCTGCTCATTTGCACCGCGGGGCGGCCCTTGCTTCTTAGTTCGTTTAATCCACCGAACATCATATTCCGCGCGCTGCCGGCAGTGGGGACAGTTATAGGTCGCCTTCTTGACCTCTTCCTTTTCGTTAAAGAAATCACGTTCGTTCATAAGCGTAACCAATCCAACTCGGACTTTATATCGAAAGGTTTCAGTTTGTTGAATCTAATGCCTTCCTTCGTCACACAACTGACGTAAATATCGGAAGCTATATATACCTGTTTCGTGTCCGTCGCTATAACGGAAGTTAAGAGCGTAACGCCCCACCAGATTGATGTCTTTCAGAATCACATCTTCGGAGACTGCTTCCGGCCTGAGAACACGTTCGCCTGTCCACTCATTGACGCACTGGGCACAGGGACACGCGCGTCTGAGATCAGGGGCCCTGTAGGAACAGACTTTTTCGTCAGCCCAGATGATCTGCACGACAGCATCGCCGTCCTGCATTATCTGGCGCGGCTCGATCGCTGGCCCACGTCTCTCAGCGGCATCAATCATAGAACTTAACCGGGATAGTTCCGATCCGAATTGTGTTTCCTAACAGCTTCCGCCACTTTCTCCGCTCGTACGTCAAAATGCGAGGCACTCCAGACAGCCGTTCCGCCGCCGAGGATGATCACCTGGGGTGACTCGTGCTCAATCCCGGTACGTTCCTCGATTTCGCGGGAAACTTCGCGAGCCTTTTGCACCTCAACCAGCGCGACATCTCCACCAAACCTCAACATCTCCTCATGAGCCGCCGCACTAATTGGACAGGTCAAGCTGTGCTTGAAGAGCACCACCGCCTCATTCCGTGAACGCGCCCACAACTCCACTAATGATTCTGTGTTACTGATCTTGTTGAAATGATTTTCCAAAATCGATCCCAATCTTTTGACTGCCGTGATATTAGCTCACCGAATCGGTTAAGCCAAAGACAACCTTGCCGGCAGATGATTAGTTGGTCGCCTGTTTTCGACTGATTTGGCTATTGACGAGATTTGAAAAAGAGCTTATTGTCTGCCCCGCTAACTGAGACCGCATAGGCTGACCTCACAAGCCAAATCAATTGTCTGCGTCACCTGTTCGAATCTCTAGTGAAAGTTTCTCGGGCTTTTACGGCCGAAAAGCTTGTTCCTAACCTCATTAAGGAGATCACAGATGTCTAAACCATCCTCACTGAGCCTGACATGGCTTAAATTTCCATTGGCGTTACCACTTCTTCTGCTTATGTTGCCGATGACGGCCAAAGCCGATGAGATCGCAGTCTGGAACTTCAATAATTCCGATCTGAGCATTGGCCATGGCGCCGGCTCCCTAACGACCAATTTCAATCTGGCCAATGTGCTTTTCAGTTTCGGCGGAACTGGGAACAACGCAAGGCTCGGAGATACCGCCGGTCAGTCGCTCACTCTTCAGGGCGGCACCAGTCTATCCAATAACGGCCGCAATCTCACTTTCACCGTGAGCACTGTTGGCTTTACCAATATTATTGTCAGTTTCGCGGCGCAAGCCACATCTACTGGTTTCAACAACAACCAGTTTCAATACAGTTCGGACGGGGGCGCCACTTTTACTACATTCGGTGGCGCCTTTGGTCCCGGGATCTCATTCAGTACGCTCTCGTTTGACTTGAGCGGAATCACAGCACTGAACAACAACCCTGACGTGGTTTTCCGGATTATCTTCGACGGGGCTTCGTCATCAACCGGTAATAATCGACTCGACAATATTGTCGTTGAAGGAACTGCAAGTATGACGCCTGTTCCGGAACCCGCAACGATCGCGCTCCTCGGAACCGGCTTGGCGACCCTCGCCGGGAAGTTGCGAAGACGGCGCAAAGCAATTGGGAAGAATTGAGCGCCTGGCGGCGCGGCGGGACGGATTCTTAAAAAGGAAGGCCCAAAGACCGGCGGCGGATGATCGAGAGGCTCAAGACATTTGCCCGAACGATCATCCGCCAGGTACCTGACCTGATGTAATCAGAGAATCATCCCTGCTGCCAGTCACCGATTAAAACAAACGGCGCCCAATAGAAAGGGGCACTGTACTTCTTGGCGGCAATCATTTGAAGTTGTGCGGCGCGCATTGCGGCTGAGGGACTCTGTTGTGGCTGGGCTCCAGGAACAAGCAGGCGCCTATAGAAATCGCTCATCAGATCGGCGGTCGATTTATCGGCGACGGACCAAAGACTGACACCAACGGTAGGGGCGCCGGCATACATGAAAGCCCGGGTCAAACCCAATACCCCTTCCCCGCGTCGTTCTTTGCCAAGCCCGGTCTCGCAGGCAGACAACATCACTAGCGGCGAGCCGAGGCGAAGATTGAACACTTCGTCAGTTCTCAGGAAACCGTCCCCGTGCTTGTTACCAACTAGAGAGAGGACGAGGCCGGTGAATTGGGGCCGCTCAGCATTCAAGAGGCCGTGCGTTGCTATATGGACTACGCGATAGCTCCTTAAGTCGCGGGTTTCAAAGTTTGCCTCGGCAGCTTCAAGGTCCAGCCAAAGGTCGGTCTGAGCGCCCGACTGTTTAGCGAGTTTTGCAATCTCTTCAGCCTCAGCTCTGGTCCCCGCGAGTCGTGAGAGTGGCAAGCCCTGCATCTTCTCCGTTCCGGAGGGAGGCGAGGCCGGCGACCCTGCAACATCTGTCAGGGCACTCTGAAGACCTAGTCCTCTGGTAGCTGCCTCAGCTTCCGTCGTACTCGTGACCCCACGTGCCCTGGTGTCCAGTGAATTGAACACGGGATCGGCAACTACCAGCAGGCCCTTGCCAACGGTTTTCCCTCCTTGCGCTCTAATCGCGCCGATAACAGAGGCAGAAGGCGTGTAAACCACTTCATTGGTTTTGAGAAGATAGTCGAGCGTCGAATAATCGCCGGGGGTCGCTGATTTAACCAGGGCTTCAAACGGTACATAGTTGAGGGCCCCATCTGCCACCACCAAGAGGCGGTTCTCAGCAACCATAGGGGCCGCGGGCTCAACCACTGCTTTATAGAGCGCGTGGGAGGCGGCGATAAAGGCAGCAGCACCATCCGCATGGGGGGTAGCAGAAATGCCCAATCCCCGGGCAGGGTCTACTACGTCGATGCCGACAATGCGTCGCTGGAGCTTGGAAGGTATTAGCTGCGCACGCATTTCAGTTGCGAGCTTGTCCAATTCCGGTCTTGCCGGAAGCTTGTGCAAAGCAACCGCTCCCTTGCTTACCGCCCAAAGGTAGGAAGCTCCCGTACCGAGGCTGTAAGCCATCAACACAGTCGAATCATCGAGTACTTTCTGTTGTACCTCCGCAAGCGAGAGTGGTTGGCTCGCGGTCAGCTGGGCATACCGCGGACTCGATGTACGAATCTGGTTTTCGATCTGGTCAAACTCTGTTTGTAACGTTTCTAGTTCGGTTTCGAGCTCGCTCGGTTTCTTCTTCTGTTCGTCTGTCGAAATATTGATACCCGTAAGAACTTCGGCGATTTCCTGCTGACGGCTCAAATTGACTTGCTTTCGCTTTAGCAGTTCTGCGGGTACTCCTTCGGTGAGAGAACCTCCACTTTCGTTGATCAGATCCAAAAGAGAGCGGGCCCGTGACTGCTCGTTGATCTTAAAAGCTTCCGCTGCATACTCGAGGGCCTTCCCTGTTAACGGAGTTCCGGGCGCCGAGCTAGTCTGCAAAGCCATTTCAGCAAGGCTGGCAACCGCTTCGTCGAAAACGTCTTTGGTTGAGGCGAGGAATGTTGTGCGGGCTTCGTCGGCTCGGAGACTCCCTTGCCTCAAAGTTTCAATCGTAGAAAGGGCGTTTCGGTAATTGCTAATTGCCGATTCCTTCATTGATTCTGCCTTGTTCGTGTTCTTCTCCTGCTCCGCCTGAAGCCACAGACTTCGACCGAGCCCTCGCTGCGCCGGCCACATCAGATCGAGCCGCTTATCCTCCTGAGCGCCCTTCGAAGCGTCCGTGTAAAACTTCGTAGCATCTTTGAATTTGCCTTGCCGCAGTGCCACATCCCCGAGGCTTGTTCTGGCCGCCGCCCGAAAACGACGGGTTTGGCCCAACCCTGCCAGAAACGCCAGACTGCTACCCGCAGCATCGAGCGCGTTTTGAAAGTTCTTTTTTGCCGGCTCAAACTCGTTGTTGAAATACGCTAACCGGCCCATTCCCAACTGGTAACTGGCATAAACAATGGAGACTCTATACTCATCCAGTTCCTTCTTCGCTTCCAGAGCAACTGTCAGAGCGCTCGTGGGCGCTGCCACTGAAACATTGCCGGTTGAGATACCACCCACGATGGCTCCGAAGCCTCCAAATCTCCTCCCGACCTTAGCAGCGGCGCTCTCAGGCTTCTTTGCCTCCATCCTGCCATAGGCCGCTCTTGCCTCGTTGTACCTCCCAAGGCGGAAATTGACGTCTCCGATCTTTGCCAGCATCAGATTGGCATTGAATTTGTCGTCGGCTACGCCGACTGCGGCAGTAACCACATCCTGCTTCGCTTGTGCGCCGATGAAACCGTCCAGAGCCTTCTGGTAATGATCGAGAGCGACGGTATGTTGACCCTGGCGCAGATAGAGGTCGCCTAACTCATTATGGGTCGCCGCCATGCCCCTGTTATTCTTCGCCGCTGCATAAAGATTCAGGGCTTTCTGAAACTGCACGAGAGCCTGATCCGACTGCCCACGTTTAAGCGACTGCCTGCCTTCTCGCAACGCAGTGGCAGCCTGATCTGGTTGCTGCGGTTGAGACGGCTGTTGCGCACTTCGGGCAATAATTGGGACGGCGGTAAGGTTGCAAAGAAGCGCACACGTGGCGAGCAAGGTAATTAGCCTCGCAGAGATAGATTTCATAAAGCAACTCCTCGAAAAATAAGGCCAGTCGTCTTGGGGGACTTACGTAAACTAATGAGCGCTGATTTTACTTATGAGTCAGGTCGAGCGCTGTTACCAGGGTATTACGATCTGACGAAACCGTCATCATGACGAGCGACGGCTCCGGATCTTCCTTGCTCAGCCCGATCCCGCGCGTGGTAGCCTCGCGCTCACCAGCAGTCTCCGTCTTACCGTAACTTCGCGCTTTGGCTATCTGCGTCTGCTGATTCACTTCGCGCTGGATCCTTGCCCAGAGATCAGCCTCTGGCTTGATCGGGCATGAGCCTTTATTGTCTGCGCAAAAGGAGATTAACTCCTCTTCAAGCGGAATTCCCGATAAAGGTTCTCGCGAGAACACAAAATATACTCTTTCTCTTCCTGCATGCTCGTCAAACTGAAGCCACCGCAATCGTTCTTCAGCAGCAAGGCTCGAAGGAATCTCAAAGGGAACATGCGACTGAACGTAATTTCCGCCTTCATCAAGTTGCGGGTCAGGATAGAGCAGGACTGGCGGGCCTTCGTTGGTAGTATTGAAGATATAAAGATAGCCATCGGCGTTGGTTTCGAGCAGGACACGTATGCGATCACCCTCGCGAAACTCGTGTGCGGGATCAACTCTGACCGCCATGCCGTTGGAGTCTCGCATGAAGAGAGTCAAGCCGAGACCTATGCGCTGCTCCCTGCTCCGGGGACTCCCAGTACCCGGTGACGGGTCTGACTTGACCGGAGTTGTTGTTGTTGCCGGGGTACTGGTCGCAGTCGGCTTGGGACGGCGGCGGCTACGCGCAGGTCTTGGGCTGGATTTTCTTTCTTCAGCTTTTGGCCGCGTGGTGAGAAAGGCGCCTCGCACGTTCTCTTCATCCTGCCCGGAAGAGACTAGCGATCCAGCAACAATTAAGACAGCCGCCGAAATAGCAGCCAACGTTTTTCTCATCTCATCCTCCTTGAAACCAGTCCCTCGTTATTACAATCGAAGAAACTACTTATGTTGAATACGAATCTCAAAGATGATCGGATTCCCAGCAGCCTCCGCTTCGGGGAGCTTAATCGTGACAAAAGGCGCCGTTCCGTCTCCGTTGTTTAGTTCGACCACTGGTTTGGTTACTTTCGATTTAGAGACAAAGTCGTTCCAGCTACTCAACTCTTCCCTACTCAAGGGCTCGCCGGTGGCTTGAGAGGCCAGAAAAAGCGGTGACTCAAGCAGCGCGGGTGAAAATAGCACTGTGTACGTCTCAGTACCCGGCTTCTTGTCCAGTTCCAGCCAATGTTCGGCGCCCTTTGGGAAGCTGAAATTCACGCCCCTGGTAACCTGATTCGAATCCAAACCCGATCCGGCTGGCGGCTTGGCAGTCAGAAATGCCGTAGGCTGATTTTGTTGGCCAGGACCTACAATGTAGAGATACCCATCATCACCAAAGACAAAATTGAACTTGAATGCCTGCCCCGAAGCTAATGGGACGACGCCCGCCACACGCAGTGTTTGACTATCGGACTTGTTCCATAGTTCCAGCCAGTAGTGACCAACTTCACGTCGCGTAATCACTTCAGTAGCGGGGTCAACTACCGCCAGGTTCTCATTCCCGCGAGTATTGCTGTCAGGCTCGGACGTCAACCAATTGAAGGCATAGAATCCACCAAAACCCATCGTGATAAGCACGGCCAAGCCAACGACTGCGCCGGCTACCATCAGTCCTCCCCGACGTCGAACCCGTTCTTCGGGCCGCCTTTGAACCTGGGAAATTGTGGCAGAAGGGGCGACACCTCCAACAGCGGACTCGGCGATGGTAGCGAAATCCTGAGAGCCGGGCGCGGCAGGGGAACTCACATACGCGGGCCGGCTTTCGGCGCCTTGAATTGTTTGAGATGACGGACCGGATTGTTGGATACCTGGACTAACTGTGGGCATCGCCTCGTTTGTGAGCACCGTAGGGGCATTAACGTCCGATCGGGTTTGTCTGGTTCTCGCTGCTTCAACAGTCTCGACTCTTGATTGTTCGATCGGTGGGATGTCCGGGAAAGCAGTGGGGGCAGACGGCGCAGTTACCCCTGTCGCGATCCGGAGTTGCGCCGCCAACTCACCCGCAGTCGCAGGACGGTCATCGCGATCCTTCGCCAACGCTCTGGCAATTGCTTCACTGAACTCACGTGGCACGTCGGGAACGACCTGCTCCAAAAGTGGCGGCGTAACAGACAGGTGTTCCCGCCGCAGTTCGTGAAGCGTCAGGCCGGAAACAGGACGCTTACCCGTGATCATCTCGTAAACAACGAGTCCAAGACTATAGATATCAGCGCGGCCATCAATCTCTGAATTACCATCTTTGGGCAACTCCCCCCACTGTTCGGGAGACATATAATATGGCGTGCCAAGCACTTGCCCAGCGAGCGTAAGTGCAGTTGTTCCACTCGTGTCAGAGCCGGCAACCTCCCGCATCTTTGCGATTCCGAGATCAAGTAACTTAACGGTGGGTCCCTCGCCAGTGCTTGCCTTTCCGATCATGATATTGTCCGGCTTTAGATCGCGATGCACGACCCCCATGGCGTGCGCCGTATGCAGCACACTCATAATTGGTTCCAGAATCGCCACGGCTTCGGCCGGAGTGAATTTTCCGCGTCTCTTGATCTCAGCGTCGAGCGTATGGCCTTCTACATACTCCATAACCATGTAGATAGTGCCATCTCCGGCGGTGCGGAGATCGTAGACTGTCACCGCGTTTGGGTGCCGGAAACGCCGGGCTGCCTGACCCTCGCGACGAAACCGACGGAGCCACTCCGTATTGTTGCGAACTTCGGGCGGGAGAATCTTGATGGCAACGCAGTCGCCCAGGAGGATGTGTCGGGCGCGATAAACCGCTCCCATCCCGCCTTTTCCGAGCAAGGCTTCGATCTGATATTGCCCGTCAAGAACGGTACCAACGATCGAAGAAGGATCGTCCTCCAGGACCTCCCCATCGGCCGTACAGAAGCTCACATTGTCTTCGTATTTAGTTTTGCAGACGGTGCAGTATTTCATGAAGAACCATCTCAAACGTTCCCGATCTACTGCTATTCAGGAATGATCGAATAACGGAAGGAATCGCTGAGACTTCGGCAGGTAGTCTAACACACTGGGACTAGGGATCATTATTGCCCAGTCCACTCTTTGCCGTGGTTATCGAGTGTCAGTATCCGGGTTCATGTATAGTCGGCGGGCATACTCTTCGACCATCCGGTCGCTGTTATAAGCGGGAACCAGAGTGGAGATCGAGCGTTTCATCATCGAAATCCACTTTCTCGGCAGGCCCTCACGATCGCGATCGTAATACAGAGGAATAACCTGATTCTCCAACACCCGATATAGAGAATCGGCATCGCTCAAATCAAGTTCGGCATCATCCTGCGGTGCTGCGCCGTCCCCAATTGCAAACCCGTTTTTCCCGTCATAACCTTCCATCCACCAGCCGTCCAGAACCGACAAGTTCAAGCCGCCGTTAATGGCTACCTTCTCGCCGCTTGTTCCGGAGGCTTCGAGAGGCTTCCTGGGAACGTTCAACCAGACATCGACCGCCGTTACAAGCTGCCGCGCGATCTCCTGATCATAGTCCTGTAAAAAAACCGCTCGACCACCAAGCTTTGGATCGTGCTTCCACTGGGCGATCTGCTGCAAAATAAACTTTGCTCCCTGGTCCTGTGGGTGGGCCTTTCCTGCAAATACAAATTGGACCGGACGTTCGCTATCATTTATCATTTTCAGCAGCCGCTCCTGATCCGTCAGCAAGAGCCCCCAACGCTTGTAGCCGGCAATACGCCGCGCAAATCCGATTATGAGAGCTTCAGGATCGAAAATGATCCTCGCAGCCTCCGCGTACTCAACGCTCTCGTTGCGCGCAAGCCGCGCGTGAAAAGAGCGGTGCCGAATAAAAGCCACCAGCCCTCGTTTTAAGAGTCGATGAGAATTCCACAATTCCTCGTCCGAAATGCGGGCTATCCCCCGCTCCCACTGGCGCGGATCACGAACCTTGTTGGTCCAATCCTCACCCATGGAGGCTTCATAGAGTGCTCGGATAAGTGGCGCCACCCAGGTAGGAGCATGTACGCCGTTCGTGACGTGGGTAATCGGAACCTCTTCGACCCGTAGTTGCGGGAAAAGTTTGTGCCACAGAGCCCGTGAAACTTCTCCATGCTTTCTACTGACACCATTGGTCGAGCGACACATGCGAATTGCAAGCGGTGTCAGCCCGAAGCGCTCTTGATGGTTTAGCGGGTCTATGCGGCCCAGAGCGAGGAATTCATCGTGAGTTAACCCGAGTTCCTGCTCGAAGGAGGGACCAAACGATCGCTGGATCAGATCCGGATCGAATTCATCATTGCCGGCGGCAACGGGCGTGTGCGTGGTAAATATGCACTGCTCCCGTACGAGTTTCGACGCGTCCGCAAAGCTTAGTCCCCGGGAATGAATCAATTCGCGCGCCAGTTCGAGTGTCAGGAAAGCAGAGTGACCTTCGTTGAGATGATAGACATGAGGCTCAATCCGCAGTTTGCGCAGCAGGCGAACACCGCCGATTCCGAGTAACATCTCCTGCACGATTCGAGTCTCGCGATCCCCGCCATATAGGTGGGCCGTTACCCAGCGATCCGTCTCTTCATTCTCGGGAATGTCTGTATCGAGCAGATAAAGGGGTACGCGGCCAACGTCTGCGCGCCAAACCTGCGCCCACACCACACGATCTCTAATCAATACTTCGATCAAGAGACTCGCACCACCTTCGTCCTTGATCAAATGTAACGGTAACTCGGACGGGTGGGTCTCACCGTAATATTCCTCTTGCCAGCCATCGCGCCGGAGACTCTGCCGGAAATAGCCATAGCGGTATAGGAGGCCGATTCCGACCAACGGTAACCTGAGGTCGCTCGCTGATTTGAGGTGATCGCCGGCCAACATTCCCAGGCCACCTGAGTACAGCGGCAGCGAATTGTGAACGCCATATTCAGCACAGAAGTAGGCAACGGGACGCTCTGGCGTGATCGGGGATGACCCCGACTCGTCTTGCCACAACCTGACCGGCTTCATGTAATCGTCAAACCTGTCGGCAGTGCGACGAACGCGAGAGATGTACGCAGGATCGGTTGCCATCTGAGCGAGTTTCGACTCGGAAGTTCTGGCCAGCAGCAGACGAGGGTTGTGTTCTACTTCCTCCCAGAGATCCGGATCGAGAGACCGAAAGATACTTGGTCCCTCGATCGACCAACTCCACCAGAAATTCCAGGCAAGTCGCTCGAGTGGAAACAGGGTATGAGGCAACTCAGGACCTTGTTCGCCCCGTTTATTGTTTGTAGCTTCGCTCACTTCGATCATCTTGGCTATCTATGATAAATAGAATCTTCTATCGCTCGTGAGGCGATTGCCGCCGCTTCAGATTGCGGATATCTGAAAACACCGGTTGAAATGGCGGGAAAGGCAATTGAGGCAACTGGGTGCCATCTAAACAGTCGACTCTTCGTCATAGCGGGGTTCGACCTTAATATCGTCGAACATATCCTGCCGCCGGAGCGCCTCGGCAACTCCCTTCGCTTTATGTTCAGTTAAAGGGCTTTCAGGATCGGCGCTGGCAATTTCAAACACCCGCTCATCAAGCATTAAAACTCCCAGTGAGCCCAAAGTAACGCCCGGCGTAATCTGTATTTCATCCATGTTGTGGATTCGAAAGCGCCCGGTTTGTTCGACCCAGTCTTCGATAAATGGGTCACGCAAGGCGTGTTCAGCCTCGGATTCGGAGAGGTAAGCCCCTTCGACGATGAGACAATATTCGCGCACTTTGCAGTCTTCAGAGCGTAAGCCACAGCCCGCAAACAAGCTCGACCAGGCCATTTGCTCCGGCTTTGCCGTGCAACTTTACCATCGCCTTTGTTTAGGGCCAAGTACAAATTCAGCCCTTCAAACAACGCAACGACACCTCAAAACAAACATGCGTTCCGAACTTTCCAGACCCCGATGTTTGACCCGGTCGTGAAGACGCTTGCGCTACAAAAAAGAAGCGCCATCGAGATCAAGTTCCTCGATAGCGCTTCCTGAAACCGATAAACTCCGGTTATCTGGCCCTTGCGTACTGATCGTTCAATGTCTCTCGCAACCGGGCAAAGTAGGAATCGAATGTCACAAAACTGGTGCCCTGAAAGAACGCCTTCCCGCCAGTCTCATCTGCCAATCGATTCAGCGAGCTCTGACCGTAGCTGGCCGCTAACCGGCTTCTGCTAGTCAGGCCTACCGAGGGCGCATAGAAGGTGTAAACAGCCACGTTGCGCCGTTGCGCTTCATTAATAGCCCGTTCGAGATCCAACGTCCGACCTGCTGATGTCACGTCGAATCCGCGACTTGTGTCAAGCCCGTCCGAGATCAGCAACACGGCATTTCTCGCCGTTCCCTCCTGATCGAACTTACGCAGCGCTTCAATAACCTCAACATAAGGATTGTAAGCCGACGCGGCTGTGCTCGCTACCGGAATGCGTAACGATCCGGCCGCCTTCTCGAGATCAGTCGTGAACGGCTGGCGGACTTGCAAAGTGCCAGCGGTGATGTAACCAACCATGACACGTGAACCCGCCGGAAGCGTACGGATAAAATCGCGGGTGACATTCAACTCATTGCCTACCCTCGAAACAAGGTCATCCTGAATAAGAATCGCAATATTTAACGGCGCCAGAACGCGACGATTACGCTGCTCCTTTTCTGCATTGACCGGTGCAGCAAAAGCAACGATACCAGCGCTAAAAGCGAACACTAAAGACACAAACAACGTCATCAATCTTTTGTAAATCATGTTATTTTCTCCCAAACTCCTATCTACCCGTGGACAACTCTTCGATGCCCCGAGGTTAGTAAAGGATGGCCGCTGGTCCCTCTGAAGCCAGTAATCGCTCATCGGTATCTAAAACGATCGTGTCATAGTTCGAATTAACCTAAAATTGTGTCCATTTGGAATGTAGGCCACACGGTTTCGTTCATGCTCCTCCGGGCAGGAGAGCCCTTTCCCAATATCTTTGCGAACGAGTTGCGGATACACGGTCCTGCGAAGGCTCAACTTGCCTTTACCCTTAACGCTCGGATAAATTAGGTCTTCACCCGAGCACATCCTGCCAGGTTTTGAGGAGACTTCTTACCGAAGCGGCCGGGTACCCTTCGCCAAATCTTGTATGCCCGAAAGGAATTATAGTTATGAAAGCTTATCCTACTGAGTCGATTCGCAACCTTGCGGTCATTGGACATGGCGACGCAGGGAAAACGCAACTGATCAGTTCGCTTCTCTACGTCGCTGGAGTAACTCCGCGCTGGGGTAAGGTTGACGAAGGTACAACGGTTACCGACTATGAAGAGGATTCAATAGCTCGCAAAATAACCCTCAATATTTCCCTCGCTCATCTTGATCATCGGGATACAAAAATTAGTTTTGTCGATACCCCGGGATACGCGGCCTTCGTGGCCCATGCCCGTCCAGCTCTGCGAATTGCTGATTGCGCGCTCGTGGTAGTTGACGGCGTTAAGGGCGTCGAAGTACAGACGGAAAAAACCTGGGCCTATGCGAACGAATTTATCGTCCCTCGGATGATGGTGGTAACGAAGCTCGACAAGGAACATTCAGATTTCGGAGCTGCTGTGAGCAGCGCGCAGAACAGTTTTAGCCGAGCAATCATTCCTTTCACGCTGCCGATTGGGAAAGAAAAGGACTTCAGTGGCGTGATCGATGTTGTTCATATGAAAGCATACGAACTCGGCGCAGATGGTCAACCTAAGGAAATTGATATTCCCAGCGAGGGCCGGGATCTACTAGAAAGGACCAGAGAGCGGTTAGTGGAACTGGTAGCCGAATCAGATGACGCGTTGCTGGAGAAGTATTTCGAACAAGGCACTCTGGATGAAGAGGACATACTTCCCAACATCAGTCGCGCGATTGCTCAGAGCAAACTCTGTCCTGTATTCGCTGCCTCGAGTTTGAGTCTCGTAGGATTGCGCGCGCTACTTAACGGGCTGGTGGACTATGCACCCAACCCGGCAGCTCATGAAGCCGAATACGGACATCCAGTTGACTCAGGTACGGACGGCGAAAAGATTGCCCGGCGTTACAGTGATGAGGAGCCTTTTTCTGCATACTGCTTTCGCACGGTTGCCGATCCGTTCGCGGGCCGGATCAATGTTATGAAAGTGATCAGCGGTCACTTGCAAAACGACGCAACCGTATTCAACTCGAGCAGAGGCGTGATGGAGCGTCTGGGCGCGCTCAACATCATGCAGGGCAAGCAACTTGACAAGACGTCCGAGGCCCACGCCGGCGACATCATTGCCTGCGTGAAACTTAAAGAGACTCAGACCGGCGATACCCTTTGCGAGAAGCAATCTCCAGTTGTCTATAAACCGGTCGAATACCCTGAAGCCGCAATTGCATTTGCGATTGAACCAAAGTCACGCCAGGACGAGGAGAAGATCAGCGTCGCCCTCCATAAGATTCTGGAGGAGGATCCTGCCCTTCATTTCACGCGTGATTCGCAAACAAAGGAATTTTTGCTTTCCGGTTCGGGCCAGTTGCACGTGGAGACTGTGGTGGAAAAGCTGAGGAAACGCTATAGCGTCGAAGTGACGCTTCATCCCCCAAAAGTTCCCTACAAAGAGACCATCACCCAACGCGCCGAGGTGCAGGGACGGCACAAGAAGCAAACAGGGGGTCGCGGACAGTTTGGCGACTGCAAAGTGGTTTTCGAACCTTTGCCACGAGGTGGCGGGTTTGTCTTTGAGGATAAGATCTTCGGGGGTTCTGTTCCGCAGCAGTTTCGACCAGCGATTGAGAAAGGGATTATTGAAGCAGCGCAGTCAGGCGCCATCGCCGGTTATCCTCTGGTCGATTTCAAAGTTCAGCTCGTAGATGGTTCTTATCACACTGTCGATTCTGATGAACATTCTTTCCGAGCGGCCGGGCGAAAGGCCTTTCGGGCAGCAATGGAAAAAGTAAGACCTTCGATTCTTGAACCCATCATGGACGTAGAGATCCTGGCGCCTCAGGAATACAGCGGCGACATTATGGGGGATCTGAACTCGCGACGGGGCCGGGTTCAGGGAATGGAGACGACGGGGAACCAGCAGGTCATCAAGGCACAGGTGCCGATGGCCGAAATGCTGAACTACCAGTCGACCCTGAACTCGATTACCGCGGCCCGTGGATCATTCCATATGCAGTTTTCTCACTATGATCCCGTACCGGGGAATCTGGCTCAGAAGATCGTCGAGCAGTCGCGCGCCGAGGGCCGGATTCGCGGCGGCGAAGAAGAAGAGTAACAAAAGACAGGATCCACGAATCCGCACGAGCCTACACGAAGAATTAGAGAGGTTCGTGTCAGGTTCGTGCGTCTTCGTGGATCAGTTCTTTCTTCGGAACAAACGTTATAAGCCCTATTGTTCACCCTCTGGTTTTTTCATCCGGAACAGTTGAACCGGCACCGCTGCATCCTTTACAGCATAATCTCCCGGAACTCCGAAGAGTGAACGGTCTGGTTCACTGCGATTGATGTTTGTCAGACGATAGATCGTCTCTCCAAACCTCGGATCGCGATGAATAGTAAGGACGACCGTTTTCAACTCCGGTGAAAACCAACTCTCGGACACGACCTCAATCGGGCGCTCATTGCCAATCTCGCCGGCGGGAATCACAAAGGTCTGTCGCGTCCCCTCAGCCGCCACGCCTTCTACGATCTGGCTTCCCAGAGACTCCGTGCTCACTTTCGTCTCCTTGTTTGCATGCCAGAATACAACCGGCCCTTGATCGGGACCTGGATGAGGCAAGCGCTGTGTGAAAATCGTACTTCGCTCTGTTGCCATCCTTCCTTCCCTGGAGGGAGTCTTACCCTCGGCCTGAACAGTGACTGCGCCCGGTGATCGAAAAGCCACAACACCTGCTCCCGTGCCCGAGCTGGAAGCAATTCCCTGTGAAAAATGCATCGGCCGCATCTTGCGAGCTATGCGAGTATTCGGATCCAGCATGTAGCTGACTCCAGCCACCGGATCGTTGATGTGAATGGTTTTCGGCGGCTCGCCGGCAGTGGCAAATGGACCAATGGCAGCCAACGTTTGCTCTCGACGAGTTCGACCTTCACTGTCTCGGTACACCGCCGCTGATGACTTCCTGACGATCCGGTTTCCGTCACTCAGCGTCTGAATTGCCTCAGTTGTAGCTTCAGCCGAATAAGGCGACCCTTTCACTGATTTCGCGTCGAACCCCATCTCGGATGCCATGAATACAAAAGTGTTCTCACCAATTGGCGGCAAGTGTGTCCCAACCGGTCCCTGCATCACTCCGTGAGGCTCGAGGATTACCTTGCGTTCCGGTGCGGGCGCCTGCTCCTGGCCTAGGCCAGCGCCCGGCAGAAACGCGATCATGACTCCGATACTCACAAGGATCGACCATTTCAATTTCATGTCTAAATTCTTCCTTTCAATAATGGTTCTCAACCTGGTTTTCACTGCACAAAACGGATGGCGCGCGCTAGTCCATCGGCGCCCACTATCACATCCGCTTTGACCCTCTCATCGACGCGGGCCATATTTACAGGCAGCCCAAAATTCAGAAGCGCGGCGCGGGGCAGTTCCACACGCACAATCTGACCACCGTCCTGAAGATTCATGGGTCCTCCATAATTGACGGGTAGAAAGTCAGTGGCAATCTCTATTTCGCTGTAATCGAAATCGTCGCTATCGGGTCTTGTTTCGACGACTAGACTTCTTTTTCCGCCCCGCTTACGCGCTGGCTGACGAGCAGGCAGAATAGCGGTCGCCTCAATCTCTCTCTCTTCCACAACCGTTTCTACAGGTCCCTCAGGCAAGGGTTCTTCAGACAGACTTGCGGCCACAGACCTAGTTGTGTCACTCGAGTGATTACCTTCCTCAATGACCGGAGCGACTCGCCAACTTGCCAGTACTATGCCAAGGGCGATGAGGGCAGCCGCAGCGGCAGCCGTGGTCCAGGGCCGAAACCTCCCAACCTTCCGACGAGAGTTGATAAACGTGCGGCTTCGAAACTCTACCCGCAGCCGCTCTCCCAATTCTTTGGATGCTTGCAGTTGATTCATGCCGTCAGCAAGCAGCCTGAGCTTTGCCGTCAACGCCAGCTCCCCGTGCAGCCTTGGTCCACAGTGCCCACACTCATTAGCATGAGCGAGCGCCTCCTCACGGACGCGCGCATCCATGATTCCATGACGCGACAAATCAGTAACCAATCCGGCAAATCTTTCGCAGTTCACGCAAAACACCTCGCTGATCTCATTCCCCGCTCGGGATCGCTGTGATGGGCCGGTTGCAGCTTTTCCACTAGCATGGCACGCCCTCGATGCAACCGCGAACGAACCGTCCCGACAGCACAACTCAATACGACGGCGGCTTCCGCATAACTCAGCTCCTGCAAATCGCAAAGGATCACTGCCTCGCGGTAACGTTCCGGCAAACTCAAGATGGCCCGGCGTACGCTCTCGATCAGCTCGTCGCGCGAGACTTGATCCAGCGGTCCTTCTTCATTAGCAGGTCTCATTTCCGCCTCTTCATCGATAGGCACGTAGTAACGGTCTTTGCCGAATCTACGCAGAACCTGATTTCGCGCTATCCCCAACAGGAAAGCTCTGAGGGTTCCCCGTCCCGGATCGAAGGAGACAGGATCTCGAATCAATGCCATGAACACCTCTTGAGTGACGTCTTCCGCTTGAGAAGTCGAACCGGTCATCTGCAATGCGAATCTATAAATGCTCGCCTGATGACGCCTGTAAAGAGCACAGAAGCCATCTTCTTCACCGTCCGCAGCCCGCCTGAGCAGGTCGCTATCAGATTGATCGCTAAATGCTGTCATTGCTTGCTTCAGTCGCGAGCTGTCACTACTAATTCGCGCGACATCCCGAGAAAGTTCCAGAAATGACAGGAATTTAAAGGAGCTGGCTGTCAGGGAAGTTGCCGGTCGCCAAACTTTTGAATAAATTCGGGAGAACTGGTACGCAGACTCAGCCAATCCGCAAAAAGGTCGGGTTGTTCCAACCACACTCGCAGCCACAGAGCTATCTCTCTGGCTTCAGCACGGGCCGCAACTTCCGCGATTTTGCTTCCCGCAACGAGCAGAACATCCCGCCGATACTCCGAGACAAGGTCAAGCAGGGACTTTAGCCCAGGCCCATCGGTTCTAGTTCCGAGTTGGGTTCGTAGCGTCTCGAGTCGATGCAGCGATAACGCCGCTGATTCGAGTGACGAGAACTCCAGATCATCGATCTCGCTCAACTCTGAAGCGTGTTCAATGCGCCATTCTGAATCAAACTCGAGGACTTCCGGATGACGCAACACTGCCCCCTCGTCGGCGAGCGTGCGCGCGATCGCCGCCGGGCTCTCGACGGCGCCGCGACCGAATCGCTCCTCAACCATCCTTTGAATCTCTTTGAGTTCGCGGGCGCCAGCCGACTCACAGTCCAACGCCTCCCAAACCTCGACAATCAGCTCATCTCTGGTCTTTGCACGCCAAGTATTTTTGTCCATTATAAGGATCTGCCGGTGAACTGATTTTGCCGTAACTTTTGCGTATAATGCCTGACGATAGTCTCGGACCTTCAGAATCGATCAGGCATAAATTCGCTGTTCAGTGTTGATCAATGTTCCTGGATTCTCAATCGGCCCAATCCTGCTCTGGAACGATAGTCGCCGAAGCAAGGGTGCGTACCTTTCTCGCTGAGGCGGCGCGCGTTTTCGTAGGTAAACCCTTCTCGCCTCATCCGCTCTTCATTAATGGACACGCTCAGACGCTGATTGGCTATGCCTGGCCCCGACGATTCCGCTTACGTGCAAAGGAAGATAAGGACCGCTTATTTGAGGTTGCGCCCGGCGTGCGAGTCCTGGCGCACTGTCGCTGGCAACCCGATCCGCCAAAGCACCCAACGGCAGTGATGTGGCATGGGATTGAGGGTTCCAGTGACTCGGTCTACATGCTTGGCACTGCACAAAAAGCATTTCGCGCAGGATTCAATGTCGTGCGGGTGAATCTCCGTAATTGTGGCGGAACAGAGCACCTGACTCCGACGCTCTATCATGGAGGTATGAGTGAAGACCTTCGTGCGGTCGCTATGGAGCTCATCGAAAAAGACGGCCTCTCAAAGCTCTTTCTGATCGGATTTTCGCTCGGCGGTAACCTGGTGCTCAAGCTGGCGGCTGAGTTTGGTTCCCAACCGCCACCGCAAGTTCTCGGAACTTGCGCGGTTTCGCCCTCGGTGGACCTGGCTGCAAGCGCTAATAGCATCAACCTGCGGTCCAACTGGATCTATCATCAGGATTTTGTGCGCCGATTGAGAAAGCGGATTTACCTCAAGCAGAAACTTTACCCTGAACTCTACGACACAAGCGGAGTCCATCTGGTACGGACCATAAGGGATTTTGACGACCGCTATACGGCCGTTGCGCACGGCTTCAAGGGAGTCGATGACTACTATCAAAAGGCCAGTGCCATCCGGGTAATCGAAAGCCTCCACATTCCGACTCTGATCATTCATGCGCAAGACGATCCGTTTATTCCCTTCGAGCCATTGCGGAATAAAGCTTTTACGGAAAATCCTTACATCTTGCTGCTAGCGCCGGAACATGGTGGCCACGTCGCTTTCGTGGGTTCCCAGAAAGACGGCGAGGACCGTTTCTGGGCAGAAAATCGCGTCATGGAATTCGTGCAGATGATCCGCTCACAATTTTGACCATTAAGACACGAATTCCACTATCCACTAAATTAATCGAATGAGAATCAGGCAACCTCCAGTGCGCTCCGTGTCTTCGGGGGGAACTTACTGCGAACCCAAAAAGGGCAGATACGACAGCGTAGGTTCATTTGACATTTGATATTGGACCTTTTTCATTTGTCATTCTCAGTGCGCTCCGTGTCTTCGTGGTGAATCACTGTGAACCCGAAAAGGGCAGATACGACAGCGTCGGTTCATTTGACATTTGATATTGGACATTTTTCATTTGTCATTCTCAGTGCGCTCCGTGTCTTCGTGGTGAATCACTGTGAACCCGAAAAGGGTAGCTACGACAGCGTCGGTTCATTTGACATTTGATATTGGACATTTTTTCATTTGTCATTCTCAGTGCGCTCCGTGACTTCGTGGTGAATCAGTGTGAACCCGAAAAGGGTAGCTACGACAGCGTCGGTTCATTTGACATTTGATATTGGACATTTTTTCATTTGTCATTCTCAGTGCGCTCCGTGTCTTCGTGGTGAATCAGTGTGAACCCAAAAAGGGCAGACAGCGTAGGTTCATTTGACATTTGATATTGGACATTTTTCATTTGTCATTCTCAGTGCGCTCCGTGTCTTCGTGGTGAATCAGTGTGAACCCGAAAAGGGTAGCTACGACAGCGTCGGTTCATTTGACATTTGATATTGGACATTTTTCATTTGTCATTCTCAGTGCAGACACGGCGCAGCGAAAGCTGCAACCAAACGCTATGGAATCAATGATCCTTAAGATCGAGCTAAAGACCACTCGCAAGGCAATAGGACGTTTTGAGTTTGAAAACGAACGCAGGCTTTTAGTCTGGGATCGTCGCTGCTCAGAAAACCAAAATGAAACTTTGCTAAGAAAACAAGAAGTCGCGGTCTCGGTAAACGGAGACAGTTGTATTTGTCTCGGTTATTTTCGTGTAATTTCGCTGTTTCGTGAATGTCTTGTTTGGGCAGAAGGAAACGGCGACCACGTCAGAGTTACTTCTTCATTTTCTTCAGCAATCGATCAGCATGATGCCGGGCGATGAGGGGGATGTGTTCATCCCTGCTGATGTCGCGCAGTAAGGGCACTAGCTGTTCAGGATCCGAAATCCCGTCTCTGCGCATTAACAACTCAAGTCGCTCAAGCAGTTTGGGAGCGTTTAGCGGTTGGTTCGCTCTTGCCACTGAAATGTCAAAGACAAAGATCGCCTGATCTGCGACGCGCCGGTATTCGGCCACCAGCGCAGCAACGGTAGCGTTGTTGGTCCAGTTGAATTCTGCGGTACGGTTCCGTTCTCCCTTCGCCATCATGAGCCGAATCGTGCCGAGATGAGGAAACTGTTTATCGGATTGGTAGTTGGTGTCGGACTCGAGGAACCGCGACGTTTCCCACAACGTGGAAATCCGGCTTAGCGCCGTCTTGGACAAAGCCACAGGCTCAACGATCGCCACCTCCTCGTGCAGCCGCTCAAAAGTAATCTTCCCGGCGCCGCCGGCGTCGTGCTCGATTAATATGTGTCGAATATGAAATTGTGGTTGCGTGAATTCGTACCCAAAGCTGGTTTGCTCGACGTTCTTCTCACCCTCTTCTAAGGAACTGCCGGGATCTTTAGTCGCGCTTGGGCGAACATTCTGCTTTTGTGACCCACTGCTCTGAATGGCTAGAGTTGGGGCTGCTAACAACGCAGTAAGAATTGCCGCGCCCAAAACTACAAGCGCGGCGTGCAATGCATAACTAAAATAGGGCTTACTACTCTTCACTCGAACTTGACCGAGACGAGCTTCGAAACACCGACCTCCTCCATGGTCACACCATAGAGAGCACGTGCCATTTCCATCGTCTTCTTGTTGTGCGTGATGACGATGAACTGCGTATCTGTCGACATCTGCGCGACCTTATCAGTAAACCGTCCAACGTTGGCTTCGTCAAGCGGCGCGTCAACTTCGTCCAGCAGACAGAAGGGCGCCGGCCGATAGTGAAAGATGCCAAGCACAAGCGCCAACGCCGCCATCGCTTTCTCTCCCCCCGACAACAATAGAACGTTTTGTAGCCGCTTGCCCGGGGGTTGCGCAATCACATCGATGCCCGATTCGAGGACGTCATCGGCGTCAATAAGCGTCATTTCACCGCGCCCACCGCCAAACAATTCCTTAAACAGTTCCCCAAAGTTAAGGTTGATCTGTTCAAACGCGTGACGAAATCTCTCACGCGAGCGACGCTTGATTTCACGCAGTGCTTCTTCAGTGGAAAAGATGCTATCAGTTATATCCTGTCGTTGTGAAGTGAGGAAAAGCAGGCGTTCCTCAGCCTCGGATAACTCCTCGAGCGCCATCATGTTGACGGCGCCAAAACCTTCGAGCCGCCGGCGCAATTCCTCCACCCGCGCCTGACCGCCCTCAAGTTCGAACTCAGGGTTGGGTTCGTGTTCGCGCGCCAGATCTTCCAGCGATTGATTAAGCTCAACGGCACAGTTTTCGCGCACAAATGTCAGCCTTGCCTGAGCCTCCGCCCGCTGAATCTCTATCGCGCCTCGAAGGTCGCGCAACTCTGCCGCACGCCGATTGAGATCTGAGAGCTCGGTGGCCAATGTGTCTGCCTTTTGCCGCGCCTGCTCCAACTGAGAGGTCAGGTCTGAGATAGCCCCTTCTTCGCCAGCGCGCTCTTGCTGAACGCCTGCCGCCCGCTGTTCGAGCTCTGCCGTTGACCGGCGTAACTCATCCATGCGAGCGTTCATTTCCACAATTTCAAACCGGTGGCGCTCGATTCTCTCTGCCAGGTCTGTATGCTCCGAAAGCATGCGACGCAGATCGCTGGCCGTAGAGCGTCGCCTTTCAGCCGCAGCCGCAGCATGGGCACGCTGTTCTGCAAGTCCTTCACTCTCGAGCTCAGCTTCGCGCCGGGCCTCAGAAAGCATTGCGGACGCTCGCACGACGGCGTTGGCCGCTGTCACTCGAGATTCCTCCGCCGCTTCCGCATCATTCAAAGTTGCGAGTCGCCGTCGTTCAATTTCGAGCCGTTCTTCTTCCACCCGGGCTCGGTCATCAGCCACAACTCGAAGGTGGCGTTCAGCTCGCTCAATCTCCTGGGCCAGAGCCGTCGCATTCAGCTCTCTCGCCAATGCCTCACGCTCTTCGCGACCAATGGCTTCATTCAGGAGTAAGACAGTGTCCTCGAGCCCCACCAAACGTGTTCGAGCGCTTGCCACAAGTTGTTCGGCAGACTGGACCCCAGTCAAAAGAACTGCCGACCTGGCCTCGAGCTCCCGCAATTCTCGCTTAAATGCCAGCAGCCCCGCGCCCTCTTCAAGCGCCCGTGCATCGCCGGCATTGACAAGTTGCCCACTCGCTACCCAATCACCGTTCAACGTGACGTAAACTTCGCCAGTGCGCAGCGACTCCATCATTGCCGCTTCGAGATTTGGCGCGACCCGCGCGTTCATCTTTTGGGGCAAGGTTCGGTTGAGGACCGCCAACAATTGCGAAGGCGCCCCGAGCAGATCCCTGACATGAACGTCTTCTGTATCTTCGACTGCGAACGAGACAGAGAGCGCCGGTCGCTCCTCGAGCCGACAAAGCAACGTGTCCGTTTCGTCACTCGCTCCATGCAACCCGGCAACAAGGAAACTGGCTCGACCACCATTGTTCTCTCTCAGCCACTGGGCGGCGCGCACTGCATCGTCAGGGGTGGGGACAATGATGGATTGCAATGATGAGCCGAGCACGCCCTCAACAGTTCGCTCCCATTTTGCGTCTACGTTCAAAGCATCAGCCAACGTGCCGATGAAATGAAAGTCACGCGGGGTGTCGGTCGAAGAAAAAATCAGTTGCACGGCCGGCGAATAGTAGGCGCGACGGTCATCCAACTCCTTTAAACTTTCCAGACGATGACTGGTGCGTGAGTAGTCATCGCGCACGCGGGTTAGTTCAGCATCCGTGTCACTGACGGCTTCGTGGCCCTGCACGACCGCGTAAACGGCCTGTTCGCGCTCGGCATTCAATTTCGCAAGGTCAGAGCGCACTATGTTGAGTTCTTGTCCAACCTTCTCAGCCTCCGCCATGCGCTCGGCATGAACAGCGGCGGCGCGCTCACCTTCGCGCTCCAAACCTTCCGCCTGTAAAGCAAGCTTCTCGAGATTACCAGCCAACTGATGCGCGATCTCTCTGAGGCGCTCGGCAACAGCGGTGTGTTTGAGCAATTCGGCCCGCTCATGCTCGATCTGGGCTTCGATTTCCGTTGTCGAAATCAGCATCACGGCATAAGTCTCTTCAGCGCGCTGGAGTGCCTGGGCCGAATCGTCAGCTTCAAGTCTTAGTTTTGCGTCCTCCTCCTCGAGCCGTTTGCATTCGGCCTCAACCAGGAGCAACCGCGCGGTAAGGGCCTCGATTTCGCCCGCGACGTGCGACTTGCGCTGCTCGAGTTCAACCAACTGTTCCTGCTGATATCCAAGCTCGCGCAATTCTCGATCGCGCCGGAGCACCGCCTCAGCAGCAGTCGCTCGGGTCACCGCCAGGTCATCCTCGAGCCGACGGGCTTCCTGGGTTGCCGCGCGTCCATCCTGTTCATGCTGAGCCAACTCCTCAGCAAGAATACGTTCGGACTCTCCGGATTCCTGCAACCGAGTCTCGGTTTGAGCGAGCACGGCGGTAAGTTTTCGGTCCTCCGCAACATAGACGTCGCGCAACAAGCCTCGCAACTCTTCGCGCAGCACACGGTAGCGTCTCGCCTTCGCCGCCTGACGCCGGAGGCTGTTCACTTGCCGATCAATCTCCGAGATGATGTCCGAGATGCGCGAGAGGTTCGAACGGGCAGATTCCAGGCGCGCTTCTGCTGCGCGCTGGCGTACGCGGAATTTTGTAATGCCAGCCGCCTCTTCAATGATTGTGCGGCGGTCCATCGGCTTTGCCGAGAGAATCTGACCAATCCGCCCCTGTTCGATGATAGCGTAGTGAGCACCCGAAAGGCCGGTTCCAGAAAAGAGATCCTGGATATCGCGCAAGCGGCACAGCCGATCATTCAGGAGATACTCGCTCTCGCCAGAACGATACAGCCGACGGGTGACGGAGACAGATTCACCAGGAGCAAACTCAAGCGCTAGATTACGCTTCCGCCAGTGACGTTTGTGGAAAAGCCTGGGACTCGAGGTGGCCTTCTCAGTGACCGGGACAGCCTCGACTGCGTTCTGCTCGAAAGCATTTGCGTCGGGAGGAAGATTCTCGAGAGGAGGAGCAGCGCTTATTTCGGGCAACGACGCGTCCAGGTCAACAGCAGCAGCATCAATCTGTTCAAGGGTCGAGTCTATGTCCTCTATATCCGGTTCGTGCTCAATGGTTTCATCTCGCACCATGTGCATGACGACCTCAGCCATGCCACTTGGTTGACGATCTCGAGAGCCCTGAAAGATCACATCTTTCATTTCAGAGCCGCGCAGATACTTAACCCGTTGCTCACCCAGGACCCAGGCGATAGCGTCGGCAACATTGCTCTTACCGCAGCCGTTTGGCCCGACAACGGCGGTAATGCCGTCCCCAGTGAAGATTATTTCGGTGTGATCGGCGAAGGATTTAAAGCCGGTGATCTCTAGCCGTTGAAGTTTGAACATTCGTGCAAGTCGTCACTAATCGGCTAGCCTCTTAAACCCCTGCAAACAGGGTTTCTCAGAGGCATAGTACGGGTGTGCCACTATAAGTGCGGGGCGCTTAGAATGTCAACCAGAACTTCAAGTCAGGCTCGCTTAATTGAAGCAAGAAACAAGGTTAAGTCTGTGTTTAAGATTTGCCGATCGCCCCCGCAAGGTCCGACCGCACGTATAACAACAGTTCTACCCCGGGCCTTAGCGCATAGCTTCCGCCGGCATTGAATTCGGTTTTCACCTGCCGGTAGCGGTCGCCAAACATCCGTTCGATCTCTGCTTTCTGGCTCGCTGCGGCAATAATGACTGGCTCAGAGGTACTGGTCATCCGGCCAAAGTAGCCGACTCGACCGTAGTCCCTGAAATACCATGGAAGAGGCCAATAATCCGATGCCACAATCGTAATCCCGAGCCTGTTCCCCTCGCTGGAGCGTTTGGCGACATTGTCGATCTCCTTCACCAATGCGAGCAGTTCTCGATGCGTGTGAGCATAGACATAGACATACCTGGGGTTGTCATTGTCGTAGTTGAAAAAGTTGAGATCGATGCTCTTGTATCCGCTTAAGCCCACCGCCAGTACCAGGATACCAATAGCGAGAAACGGCTTTCCGGGACCTGACTGGTAAAACTGATGAAAAGCGTAACCGCCAATCAGAGCCAGCGGCACGATGAAGTTGAGTGTGAGCCAGGGGGTCTTGTACGGGACAAGCGTATACGCGGCAAGCAGTCCGAACCCCCAAAGCGCGCAGAAAAGAGCGAACGAATTCCTTGGTCTCAGGACCACCAAACCGGCGCCAATAATCGCACTCAGCAGGATCGGAGCCTCCTGTAAGAATAGCCATCGCAAATACGTCTGAGCCGGATGGACGTGATGCTGAGTTCCGGTTTTGGTCCAAAACTCAAAGGTCTTGAGCGAGTCGTAAATCCCTTTTGGATAGTTCTTAAAAAAGGACGAGTAGAAGAGAACATAGACGGCGACGAACACGGCAAGAGCGATAAAAGCCCAGATGAGTGTCTCCATCCCACGCCTCTGGACCTGCTCTTCTCCAACCTTCTTTCCCGGGGCTCTTTTTTCAAAGTGTCGCCACCACCAGCGATACGCCAGTGTTAATGTGAGCGCGATCGCTAACACCCCAACAGAGATAAACGCCGTTTCCTTCGTTGCGAAGAGGAGGGCCAATGAGATTGCTGCAAGGATCAAGTAAACCGGATGGCGTCCTTCGAAGTATCTTGAGAACGCCACGACTGTGCTCAGCGTAAAGAAAACAAATAGTGTCTCGTGGATGTAATAGCGTGACAGGTAGACCGCGCCTGGAGAGACAGCTATCAGGGCGGCTGCCGAAAGTGCGCCAAAGTTCCCGAGGCGGCGGCGCATCACAAGAGGGAGGCCGACCGTTCCCAGCCCGAAAAGAGCGGTTACTATCCTGATAGTTACCGTGTTGAGTCCGTAGGCATTCTGTGCTTCTTCGCCAAACAGACCTCTTATGATCCAGCCGATGAATGCGCTGAAGTAATAGAGCGTCGGACCGTGATAGTTGGATGGATCATATTGGTATTCGGCTGAACGAACCAGTCGTACCAGAAAATTACCATTCACTCCCTCATCATGATGTAACGGAACAAGCGCCAGGTCATAGAAGCGAAGGAAGGCTGCAATCAGCATGACCACGACGCCGGCATAGAGCCATGTGCGTTCCGATAGATGATCCACCGGCACGCGGGGAGCGTTTGATATGGATTCAGTAGTTGTCGATCTCGAGCGCCCGGAACCTTTACGGCGGCGAGATTTGGTAGAGGCGGTAGGCACCTGCTTCTCCAACCTTTCGAAAACTCAAAAAGAATGATTCGTTAACACTCAGAACATTTTTTTCATGCGGTCCGAGGACCGCATAATCAATTGCGTGCTTTTTCAACAAGCCGGTTGCACCGGATGCCCCGGCAAACATTCTCTTGATTTCGCCTTCACGCTGCACAAAATCCAGACCATGAGTCCAGACGTGTCCCGGATACCCCATTAGCGAACGACGGCCCGTGAGAAAAACCGGATGATTGTGCACTGGAGCGTGCATGATCAGCGCGCGAGGTGCAGTCTGCTCTTTAATTAGCTCGGCAAATTCCAAGCCTTGCCGGTCGAATATCTGGTACATGTTGGACCTGATAACAATGCCTGCTACATCAAGCGCCCCGGCGAGAGTGATAAAACAGAACAGGAAGACCGCCAGTACCGCAGGCGCTCTACCCCGATGCCAAAGACGGGCCAGAAAGAGTGCCACCAGCGGGGCAGAAGCAAGCCACCAGTAATACAACACCTTGATGTTGTCCCAAACCCACGGAGCCAGCTTTACTACATTTGGAACAATAAAGCATAGCGTGAACGGAAGATAAAAGATTAGTACCTGTCTGGGAATGATGGGACGCTGGCCACGCCAAAGCAGTGCCAGAATTAGAAGAGGTATGAACAATCCCGTGTTCTTAAACCAGAACCAGAAGGCGCTTGTGTCGCCGCGGTCCCAGCCAAAGTGCCATTCAAAAAACTTTGTAGCATCCACGGCGCTACCCTGCGTTGACCATAACAATTGTGGGCTCGCAACCACCAGGGCAGCCAGAAAAAAGGCGATCCACTCACGCCACCGTCGTTGAAGAAGTACCAGACATCCCGCAACTGTTATGACTACCATGAAACTGTGGGCGTGTACGAGTGGCAGAAGGCCGGCCACCAACCCGGCTGCGAGCATCCGGCCGATAGGGGGGATAACTCGAGTGGAGGTATAGGTTGGAACGGAATCCCGTTTCTTGCGGGGTTTCCGGCCCTTCTTACGTTTCCCGCTCTGGGTCTGCCCCGGTTCATCTTCCCCGCCTGTTTGACCTTCACTGGTCGCCAGCCACCACTGCGTAAAAACAATGACCGCGAGGGGTAAGCCCAATAGCATGCCTCGTTGGGGAATGAGAAGGGTCGAAATCGCATTTCCCCACCGCCAGGTAGTCTCTGGTATGACCGTGACTGACGGGGGCAGGTTTTTAAGAACTCCAAGCAGTCCTTCTTCCTTCCATTTTCCTTCACTCCACAAAAGCACCCAGCCAAAACCACCATTGAGGATCACCAGCAACGGAGTAATGATCGCAGCCAGCCTGTCCCGCAACATCTCGAAGGCCCAGCGGTGAAGCAAACCGACGAAGGAAACCACCAGAATCATGTTCGCGATGAACATCGATTGCGCCAGAGTGGCCCCACTACGAACGAATATTGCCGAGATAAGATCTGAAATAAAAGGATAGGTAAATTTCACCCCAGCGTAAGCTGGGCTTTCAGGAGGAAAGTTCTCGCCGAAAGCGAAGCTTGTGATCACGCTCAAATGGAAGGGCAGATCTCCGAAGTTGTTGAGTAAGCCTGTATAGATCCCTTCAGGAGTTTCAATCATGGCGCGATTGAAAGCCTGCCACAAGATCGTGGTCGTAACCGCGTAGAAGAGAACGTAGCCGGCCGCGGTCCAGGTAGGCCTCATGATCGAGTGTTCAAGGATCTTCAGCATAACACCCAGATCCCGCCGCACCTCTTCCCTTAAGTCGGATCTGAAGAGCAACATAAAGGGAGTAGCCAGTAATGCGACAGTAATGAAGATCGACAGCGGAGTTAGGCCGATGAGACAGGCAATCAGAAAACTGAGCAGCCCAAGAGCTGCCAGACCAATGCAACTGCCCGCAGCGACCCGCGCCGGTAAGGAAACTCGAACGTCGTACAGATAAGTGGCAAGCGTGCCGCTGGCAGTCACTAGCAGGGCAAGCCCGAGTGAAACAATCATCAAAGTGGTGTGAGCGCTGACTACCTGGCGGCCCGAACCCGCGGTCCTCTCCGGTTGTCCGCCAAGGAATACACAAACGCGGGCGGGGTGATTATACGCGAAGCAGCAGGAATACGATCAAGTAGGTAGGCTTGCACTTAGCAGGCCCAGGCGCTGCCTGTTGCATCGGTTCGGAATATCGGTTAGCTTCCCGCGGGACAGAAATCATGTTACGAGCCGGCATCGTCGGTTTACCAAACGTTGGTAAGTCGACGCTCTTTAATGCACTTACCGCGCAAACTGCCGCCCTCGCGGCAAATTATCCTTTCGCCACTATTGAGCCAAACATCGGCGTGGTGCCCGTACCGGACGAAAGGCTGGAGCCGCTCGCCGAGCTGGTTAAGACCAAGATAATCATTCCCGCAACCGTCGAGTTTCTTGACATTGCTGGTCTGGTCAGGGGCGCCTCGAAGGGAGAAGGGCTCGGGAACCAGTTTCTGGCGAACATCCGGGAGACCGATACCATCGTTCAGGTCGTACGTTGCTTCGAGGACGAGAGCGTCATCCATGTCGAGGGTTCAATAGATCCGGGTCGCGATATCGAAACTATTCAGATCGAGCTGGCGCTCTCAGATCTTGCTACCGTTGAACGTCGCCGCGAGAAGGCACAGAAAGCAATGAAGGCCAACGATAAGGCCGCCCGGGCGGAACTCATTGTTCTCGATAAGCTTCAGCCAGTTCTCGAGCAGGGTCGACCTGCGAGGACGGCGGTACTGACGGATGATGAACGCGCGATCGCCCGCCGCTTTTTTCTACTGACAACCAAGCCCACTATCTACGCTGCAAATGTAGACGAAGCGACGCTCGCTTCCCCCAACACGAACGCGCATGTTCAAACCATCCGGCAGATTGCCGAAGAAGAGGCCGCCGAGTGTGTCATGATCTGCGCCCAACTCGAGGCCGAACTCGTTGCTCTGCCCACGGATGAACGCAAGGATTACCTGGCGAGCCTGGGCATCACGAGCAGTGGTGTCGATCGCCTGATAAAGAGCGCCTATCACCTGCTGGGCTTGATGTCGTTTTTGACTGGGGGAGAGAAGGAGGTACGCGCTTGGACCATACCCCGGGGCACTCGAGCCCAACAGGCCGCAGGCGTCATCCACTCAGATATCGAACGGGGCTTCATACGAGCTGAGGTGATTGATTACAAAGAATTGATTAAGGCAAAGTCCTTTGCAACCGCACGCGAGCTGGGATTATTGAGACTGGAAGGCAAAGACTACATCATGCAGGAAGGTGACGTCGTGCACTTCCGCTTCGCAGTATGAAAGGGGGCTCACAACATCGTAAGGTCCGTTGGGTTTGCACCCTTTGGGTTCCTCGCTAAGACTCATCACCGGAGAATCGCCCGAATCCCCACAAGGATCAGGTAGCCGATCGCCAGCACCACGGCCAGCTTGATCAACATTACTGCCAGTGAAAAGAGGGCGCCCAGAATACCCAGGGTCACACCAGCGGCCGTAAGCACCAGGGGCACACCTACTACGAGCACGAATAGTCCCAAAAGGACTACACCAACGATTCTAAGAACATCATTCGTTTCTTTCATAGCAAATCTCCCCGCTTCTGTTGTTGCTGACCCTGAATCTGCGCGATTGGGCGCGTTCGCCTGATATACGAACTATGATTGATTCGCGTTCCGTGGATTCCGAATACCGCCGTAATATTTATATCACAGACATCCCGATGTACGCTCCGAAGCGGTTGAAAATCTGTTGCCAGTTTATGCCTAGATCTCCCGAACAAGAGAAAGGCAGCCATGAGCTACAGCCAGGGAATCTGGCCTCACCACCGGTCGCCTTTGACATTTTTTTCTAGGATAATCATGGAACGGTTAAACCATGGTTCGTCAAACAACAGGAAACCTCTTCGAGGGAGTGGTCCCGGAGAGCAGCAACGAGGCGTTTGCGCCGCTGGCAGAGCGTATGCGTCCCCGTTCGCTGGCAGAATTTGTCGGCCAGCGCCACCTTGTTGGGGAAGGAAGAATGCTCCGCCGCCTGATCGAAGGCCCCGGGAATCTGCCATCAATGGTTCTTTGGGGGGGACCGGGCACCGGAAAGACGACCTTAGCGCGATTGCTGGCAGAGAAGACTGAAGCGCGATTCGTTCCCCTCTCGGCTGTCTTCTCGGGAGTCAAGGATCTCCGAGAAGCAATCAGCAATGCGCGACGCGAACTGCGCATGGGCGTCAGGACAATTCTCTTCATTGACGAGATTCATCGCTTTAATAAAGCGCAGCAGGATGCGCTGTTACACGCAGTTGAAGACGGGACGATTACTTTTATCGGAGCAACCACCGAGAATCCTTCATTTGAAGTAACCGGCGCCTTGTTGTCGCGTTGCCGGGTGGTTGTCCTCAATCCTCTTGATATGGATGAAGTGAAAGTGATTTTGCGGCGCGCCCTCGACGACAGCGAACACGGTCTTGCCAACCTAAAACCCGAGATCTCCCAAGACCTCTTGAACAGAATTGCTGAGTCATCCGGAGGAGATGCAAGGGTTGCTCTCGCAGCTCTCGAGGCTGCTGTGGAATCCACAGAGCCGGACGCCGGCGAGCGGCGCCACGTTAGCGAAGAAACCTTGATCGAGGCACTCGGACGAGCTCATTACGCGTACGACAAGGGTGGTGAAGAGCATTACAACCTGGCTTCGGCCTTAATCAAGTCCCTGAGAAACTCCGATGTCGACGCCTCGCTCTACTGGCTGGCACGATTGATCGAAGGAGGCGCCGATCCCGTTTTTGTTGCGCGCCGTCTCTGCATTCTCGCTTCCGAAGACATTGGCCTGGCTGATCCGCAGGCGATGGTCCAGGCTGCCGCGGCGGCTGAGATCGTTCAGCTTATTGGATTACCGGAAGCGCTCTTTCCATTGTCTCAAGCGACGATCTATCTTGCGCAAGCCCCCAAATCCAACGCAGTCAAAAGGGCCTATCAGGCGGCCGTCTCAGATGCCGCCGCCACCGCGCGTGAACCGGTACCTCTTCACCTGCGTAACGCAGTAACCAGACTGATGAAGAATCTCGGTTATGGTGAAGGCTATAAATACGTTCACAGCGATCCCGGCGCTAAAGAGATGCCCTGTCTGCCAGAGCGGTTGAAGGGACAGAAGTACTTTCAAGAAGACTAGGCCGGCCGATAGGGGTAACAATCATGCAAGCCAAATCACAAAAGGAACTCGCCTACCTGCACGATCTTTTTGTGGCTCCGGATTGGGGCGAGAGATTTGCCGGTCTTATTGACGAGCATCTAGAACTGCCGGAGAAAGGTCGGGCTCTTTATCTTGGCGCCAATACCGGAGGACACACATTGGCGCTACAGGAGCGAGGAGGTAAGGATCTGGTCTTTCTCGGGATCGACGACAATGATGAGAGCCTCGAACTCGCACGAGCAAAAGCTGCCGCAACCAAAGCGCCAACCATTTTTCAGTTGGGCCAGGTCGACTCATTGGACATGCCTGACGATCACTTTGACGTAGTGGTGGGAGACGCCTCTTTGGTAGCGCCGCCACGTGTTCCCGACATGGTCCGGGAAATGGTCCGGGTTGCGGGGCGTGGCCGTACCGTTGCTATTACTCTGCCAACGGCTTCGAGCTACGGTGAGTTTCTTTCCATCTTCTGGGAAGCGATACACGATTGTGGGCTTTTAGAGCAAGAGTACAAAGTCGAGGAGCTGATTTCGCAGTTGCCAACCATTGGAGACCTCGAGGAGATCGCCGCCGCCGCGGGACTTGAACATATAAAGTCATGGACTCAACGTGAGGAATTCGCTTTTGCATCTGCCGAAGACTTTATGAACTCACCACTTGTTGCTGATTTCCTGATGAAGGAATGGCTGAAAGTACTTCCAGCAGACGCTAGGGAATGTGTGGCGGAACAGCTCCAGCGCATCATCGAAGAGGAGCGACACGCAGCAGACTTTCCGATGTCAATTAAGGCAACGTTAGCAGTGGGGCAGAAGATGCAAACATAGTGAGGATCGGCAGGCAGATGTAGTGGCCGAGGGCAACTACTTCTCGAGCTCTTTTTGCACCTCCTTGTCACTTTCGTCCAGGCCTTCCTTGAAGGCTCGCTTGCTTTGACCTAAGGCCTTGGCCAACTGTGGCAGCCTGGTCGCCCCAAACAAAAGGACAATGACAATAGCAATGACGATGAGTTCGGGAGTCCCCAGCCCTCCAATTGCCAGCATGGTTTCATTCATTACAACCTCTTCTTGATGTTTCAGCAAGCAGGGCGTTTCAAGCCGCTACTCACTATGGTTAGATTCGTAGAACAGATACTTTCTCCACGTCTCGTCGGCTCTACCAAGATAGCGCATAATTTGCCGATTGACATGTAGCGAGAACCCCCGTGGCCGCCGCAGCAGATGCATCCTCGATTCCTCCGGGGTCCGATTGCCTTTGCGATGATTGCAGCGCTTGCAACAGGCTACGAGGTTGTCCCACGTAGACTCGCCCCCTCGAGAGCGTGGTAGTACGTGGTCCAAAGTCAATTCCGATGGCGGGTAAGCCTTGCCGCAATACTGACAGGTCGAATGATCGCGGAGCAGGATATTCTTTCGCGAAAGCGAGCGCCTCTCAAACGGAATGTGGATATATTCAGTCAACCTGATCACTGATGGCGCATGGATTGCCAGTCTCGCCGAATGCAGCATGTGTCCGTTGTGCTCCTCGACCCGGGCGACTCCTTTAAAGATCATCACCACGGCGCGCCTTTCGGTGCACACATTGATGGGCTCAAACGAGGCATTAAGCACTAAGACGCGGCCGGTCATCCTGAGCCTGATATTACGCGAGCCGCTCAGACAGTGTCAAAATCAATTGCTTTAGGTGGTATCTTAATTTGTAGGGGGTGGCCCTCCGTAGCCGCCCTTAACCGCCGAAACAGTCTTTCAGTGCGGGTGGCCACCGAGGGCCCCCTTCAAATTAGACAACCGCTCTAGTCAGCAGCAAACCGATCAGTGGCGGACACCAGCGCTCCGGTGATGCCTCTCTCTGTTGCTGAGTGTCCTGCGTCCGGCACGATCTGAAACTGTGCCTCGGGCCACGCGCGGTGGAGGTCCCACGCGCTCGTCGCCGGGCAGACCACGTCGTAACGCCCCTGAACAATAACAGCGGGAAGGTGACGAATTCCGTTCACGTTCTCTAACAGGTAATTATCGGTTTCAAAGAAGGCGTTATTGACAAAGTAGTGACATTCAATTCGGGCCAAAGCCAGTGCTGTGTGCGGATCAGAAAAGTGCTCGATCAAGTGGGGATCAGGGAAGAGTTTCGAGGTGCTTGCTTCCCAAATAGACCAGGCGTGGGCAGCTCTAAGGCGCTCTGCCTCATCTTCGCTCATCAGTCGGCGGTGGTAAGCGGCGAGCATGTTACCCCGCTCGCTTTCCGGAATGACGCCGACATACTCTTCCCAGACATCGGGAAAGATAGCGCTCGCGCCCCCCTGTTCGTAGAACCACTGAATCTCCTGTGACCGGCACAGAAAGATCCCGCGTAAGACAAGGGCCGTAACTCTCTCCGGATGCGTTTGTGCGTAAGCCAGGGCGAGTGTGCTGCCCCAGGAACCGCCAAATACCAACCAGGATTCAATTCCCACGTGCCGGCGCAATCGCTCGATATCTTCAATCAGAGCCCAGGTGGTGTTGTCTTCCAGATGCGCGTGCGGTGTACTCCTACCGGCGCCACGCTGATCAAAAAGCACCACGCGGTATTTGTCGGGATGGAAGAATTGGCGATATTCAGGAACGAGACCTCCACCCGGGCCACCATGAAGGAAGACCGCGGGTTTGCCGTTTGGATTGCCGCTCTGTTCGTAGTAAATCTCATGAACCGTTGAAACCTTCAACCTGCCTGAGTCAAAGGGTTCGATCTGGGGATACAGTGCTTTCATAGGTTCATCATACCGGGCTAACGGTCCATTACCAATCACCGAGGCATGAATAGAGGACGCGCAATCGTGAGTACCAGGACCTCTTTCGCTCCCGCAGCCAGCAGAACAACAGCGCAAGCTGCCGCAGTCGCGCCAGTCGTAAACACATCGTCAACGAGAAGAATACGCTCACCGGAAATGATAGCGGGATGTTGGACTTGAAATGCATTCGCGACTGTCTGGCGGCGAGCCTTGTCATCCATGCCTGCCCGATGACGACTTGTAGAGACCCTGCGGACAAGAATCTTTTCAGCGAGCGGAATGCCAGTTGAGCGTGAAAGCTCACTAGCGATAACAAGCGCCTGATTAAAACCACGAGCTCTCTCTCGATCAGCATGCAACGGGACAGGAACAATGAGCGTTGCGCAGTGCAGCGGGCGGCGCATCTGCGTATCGATCAGTAAATCAGTCAAATATGGGGGTAGGTATGGTTCACGCTTCAACCCAAGGATGGCCGCCCGCAAAGCGCCTTCGTAGACCCCACACGCACGAGCCCCAGTGAATGGCTCGAGCACACAACGGCGGCAGGTGACCTGTTCAGGCTTCTCCGCCCTGCCTCCGGGCGAGGGTACTCCGCACTTCCAGCATAGTGATTCAGTCGGCAGGAATGTTCTTGTTCCTTCCCAGCATCGTTCGCAAACCGTTCCCCAGCGCCTCGATTCGACGCCGGCGCCACAGATAACACATGATTGTGGATAGACGACAGCCAGGGCGGCATCGTAGATCAAGCTTGCAACTCGTGTGAGGGACATTTGGGGAAAAGGTTGTGAGAAAATCGAACGGCCCCCGAAAGTATCTTCAGGGGGCCGCACAGGTTACTCTTAAAAACGCGGTCGAGATGCCTTATTCTTCGTCCTCTTGCAACAAGCCTCGCTCCTGAAGATCCTGACAACGAACGCAAAGGCGCGCCCAGGGCACAGCATCAAGTCTTCGTTCAGGGAGCGCTTCGTTGCAATGAACGCATCGAGCATAGCTACCCTCTTCAATGCGTTCGAGGGCTTCATCAATGAGCTTCAGCAGTTTCCGATCGTTGTCCGACATTGAAACCAGGAGCTCTTTCGTGTAGGCATTGGCAGCCATGTCGGCCGGATCCTGGGTTGCCTCGGCGTCCCGCTCCCGACTGTACAATTCGGCCTGTTGCACCTGTCCAACTAGACTTTCACGCCGATCCAGTAACTTGTCACGAAAAACCCTCATTTTCCTTTTTTCCATTATTCGTCTTATCCTCCACCCTTTTAGAGCCGTCTGCGAACTGAGATTCTGTTGACATCATCGCTACCGGCTACTTGTGATACGGCAACCCATGATTAATCGTATACGCCCGGTATAACTGTTCAAGCAATAAGACTCGCGCCATCTCATGCGTCAGGGTTAAGCGAGAGAGTGACCAACGTTTGTCTGCTCGGTCTAAGATCTCCTTTGAAACCCCCTGGGGGCCGCCGATGATAAACTCAACCTCCTTAATACCGCTGTTTTCCCACCTCTGCACCTGCCTTGCCAGGCTGCGGGAGGTAAACTCCGAGCCCTCCGGGTCAAGCAGAATCGTTAACGCTCCGCTATGGAGAGCGTCTGAGATGCGCTTTGAATCTCTATCGATGCCCGCCTTTGTTCTCGTGTCGACGCTCTCACGGATTTCTGTGATCTCACAGTGAACGAAATGGCGAAGTCGTTTCAAATAATCATCAACGAGTGCCCGGAGGTGGGCATCTCTGGTTTTACCAAGCCAAACAACTCGAATCCGCATCACCAGCAAGATTCAGTAGGATCAAGCACTCTCAATTTTGTACTTGGCGATTTTCTCATAAAGATTCTTGCGACTAATCCCGAGGATCTGCGCTGCCTTGCTTTTGTTACCCTTAGTCGCGAGCAATGTCTCGGCCACGTATTCTGCCTCGACCTCTGCCAGGGACTGCGGTCGAACGCGCCGTCGCTGAGCAGTTACCGCCGCGCGCATAGACTCGGGTAAATCAGTCTCTTCAATCCGCTTTCCCGCAGATACGATCACAGCGCGTTCAATCGTATTGGCAAGCTCGCGCACGTTACCGGGAAAATCATATTCGCGCAACAACGCCAGTGCGAGAGGAGATGTTCCACTCAGATTGCGACCATGCTTTGCGGCGTAACTTCTGACAAAGAACTGAACCAGGAGCGGTAAATCTTCCGCTCGTTCTCGCAAAGGCGGCACGTGAATGCGAACCACGTTAAGTCTGTAGAACAGGTCTTCGCGGAAATCGCGGCGCCTCACGGCATCTTCCAGATCAACGTTCGTGATGGCAATCAACCGGGCATCCACTTTGATTGGATGCCGCCCCCCAAGCCTTTCAAACTCCCGGGTTTCGATCACGCGAAGCAACTTGGCTTGAGCATCAACTGATAAGTGGGCGATCTCGTCCAGGACCAGGGTGCCCCGATGAGTCGCTTCCAATCTGCCCGGCTTTGCCTCGCTTGCCCCGGTAAAGGCGCCTCGCTCATAACCAAATAACTCTGCCTCGAGCAGGTCTCGCGGCAAAGTAGCACAGTCGATCTTAACGAAGCTGTTAGAAGCGCGACTCGACTGCGAATGAATAAAGAGCGCTAGCGCGTCTTTGCCGGCGCCGGACTCTCCGGTGATCAGGACATTTGCATTGGTCCCGGCTACTCGAGCTGCCAGCCTAAGCGCCTCGCGCATTCCTTCAGACTGCGCATAGATTTCAATCACGATCGCTTTTGAATGAGCTCCCGCCGGCTTGCGCAATATCTGCCGGCAATTGCACTTGCTTAGCTTCCCGCCACAACCGTTCGAGGTCGTAAAATCTGCGAGCCTTATCGGCAAAGATATGAACGACGAAGTCGCCGTAATCATGAAGTATCCATTCGGCGGTCTGATAGCCTTCGACTCGAATAGCCGGAGTACCCGCGCCCTTGAGGTTTTCAGATATCCCATCAGAGATCGCCTGCACCTGGCGTTCATTGGCGCCGCTCGTGATCAGGAAGAAATCTGTGAAGCTTGCAACTTCGCGCAGATCGAGAACGACAGGATCAATGGCCTTTTTATCGGCCGCCGCGTGCAGGGCCATCTCCACACGCTCGTCCAGTTCCCCCGGGGTCGCTGTCTCCGCTACAGGCGCGATCTGGGCATGCCTGATCTGTTGCGGATTGAGCGATTTTTCCTTGATTGGTGAATTATGTTTCATTCAACTCTCTGTATAGTCCGTACTTGTTGATGTAGTCCGCAACTGCCCCTGGAACCAGGGTCCCCAATTGCTCGGACCGCCCTTTTTGAACTGCCTCACGAATCTCAGTTGCCGAAACCTCGACGACAGCGGCGTCGGTTACATATATCCGGTTCTCTGTAGTATCGAGCGCTCTTGAAACACCGTCACGCCCTTGACCTCGTAAATCGATTACGCGGTTAGCCACCGTTGGCCCAACATGGGTTGAAGTCACCGGATATCCGGGGCGCGTTACGATAATGTGATCCGTCATTGTCAACACGCGTTCCCATTCGCGCCACGTAGTGATCTCCGACCAGGAGTCGGCACCCATTAGAAAGAAGAGCTCAGCGGAGTCTCCCAGTTCCTTCTGAAAATGGGTCAACGTCTCGACTGTGTAGCCGACGTCGCTACTTTCGATTTCAAACATCGACACCAGCAATTGCGGCTCATTCTGCGTCGCCAGGGCCAGCATCGCATAACGATGCAGCGCTAGTGTCACGTCGCGTCCCTGCTTGTGGGGCGCCAGTTGCGCGGGAACGAACAATACCTCGTCGAGTTCAAATAGCGACGCTACCTGCTTCGCAACTTCCAAATGACCTGAATGCACGGGATCGAACGTGCCGCCATAGATAGCTGTTCGTTTCCGCCGCTCCATTCAGCTTTGCCGTCAATCCTTCTTTACCTTTGCTTCGTCGTCGCCTGGACTAGAGGGTCACAACTGTCTCAGGGTAGTCTTGATCACTGAGATCCAGCTTATGCAACTCCGCGGCAATACCATTGACCAGTTCACGAACCCCTTCGCCAGTCGCTGAAGAGATCGCATAAAACGGCTTTCCAATCTCCTCAGCCTTTTGTCTCAGCGATGTCAATCGTTCCTCGTTATCCAACGCATCAATCTTGGTAGCAACAACGATCTGAGGCCGATCCGCCAGAGATGAACTGTAAGCAGCTAACTCTTGATCTACCGTCTCGTAGTCAGTCACAGGATCCCGAGCGGAGAACGATGAAACGTCAACCAGATGAAGTAGCAATTTCGTGCGCTCGATGTGGCGCAAAAATCGGTCTCCAAGTCCGGCCCCTTTATGAGCGCCTTCAATTAACCCGGGGATGTCAGCAATTACGAATGTCCGAAAGTCTCCCAGATCAACCACGCCAAGATGAGGCTCGAGGGTTGTGAACGGGTAGTCTGCAACTTTAGGCTTAGCAGCGGACACCGTTGAAATAAACGTTGATTTTCCAGCATTGGGAAATCCCACCAGCCCGACATCGGCGAGCAATTTCAACTCCAGTTGCAGTTCTTTTGCCTCTCCTTCGCTACCCTGTTGATGGTAACGAGGCGCGCGATTAGTCGAAGTGGCAAAGTGCGCATTTCCGAAACCGCCTCGGCCTCCACTAGCGGCAAGCCAGCGCGAGCCGTCTGTGGTCAAGTCTTCAACGAGTTCACCTGTTGTGCTATCAAAGATCTGAGTTCCCACCGGGACACGCACAATCGCGTCGGCGCCATTTCGACCAGAACGCCGGGATCCTTCTCCATGCAATCCCCGACCGGCAACATGTTCGGGGTTATAGCGGAGGTGGAGCAGCGTGTTCAACGACGAATCAGCTTCGATCCAAACATCCCCTCCACGCCCGCCATCACCCCCTGAAGGACCACCGCGCGGTACAAACTTCTCGCGGCGGAAAGCCGTCACGCCATTTCCGCCGCGGCCACCCTGGATACGAATCTTTGCGCGGTCAATGAACATTTAAATCGAAAGCGACGCCCGGTACGCAATGGTTGACCATGCTCCGGCGTCGCGTGGAAAAAGCTGCCTTCTATTTTCTTCAACTTACGCAGGAGTCGCTAGCTCCGGTGGATAAACGCTAATGAACTTTCCAGCGCGTCCTTTGTCTTCAAACGTGACCACGCCGTCAACCAGAGCAAAGAGTGTGTCGTCCTTTCCCCGGCCAACGTTCTTCCCCGGCTTCCACTTTGTGCCCCGCTGCCTTGCAAGAATGTTGCCCCCAATGACGCGTTCGCCACCAAACTTCTTAAGCCCCAGCCGCTGAGCGGACGAATCGCGGCCGTTACGTGATGATCCAACCCCTTTTTTGTGCGCCATACTGGTCTCGATTCAGGATCCCAAAGACTCCGCAAACGCCGGTCGCAAGTGACTGAACTCCCGAATCTCTACCTCCTAACTAACTAATCGAGTCAATTAATAGTGTCGTATAGTCCTGCCGGTGCCCATGTTTCCGCTTATACTGCTTGCGGCGTTTCTTTTTGAAGACAATCATCTTCGGCCCACGACCATGATCGATTACCTTAGCAGTTACTTTGGTTTCTTCCACTAAGGGAGAGCCCACGCTGCCATTTTCGCCGCTGGTCAGCAGCGCCTCCAACTCGATCGATTGCCCGGGCTCCGTCTTAATCAATGGCACCCGTATGGTTTGGCCCTTTTCGACAAGAAACTGCTTGCCCCCGGTCCTTACAATTGCTTGAAACATCGTTAGCCCTCTCAGACGGATATATTAGCCACTAAAAAGTCAGTTATTATAGGCGTCCCCTGCCTAAACGGCAACCGGCGAAGGGACCTCGCTTGAACTCGCAAATACCTGAGCCGGAAACGACAAACTGAAGTTCGTCGGACAGCGATGTTCGATAAACTTCAGTTTGTCGTTTTTTCGATTACTCCGGAACCTGAATAAAGACGGTCAACGTCGGTAAACGAAAAACGTTGAAAGAAGGGTCAAGACTTCGCTCGAACTCGCAAATACCTGCGCCGAAACGACAAACTGAAGTTCGTCGGACAGCGATGTTCGCTACTTCGGAAGGAGGCGTTGGTTTTAATGATTATTGGGGACGTGCGACCAGGCCGCCCCGATTGCGCGCGCCGTTTGCGGTCAGAAAATACTCCATGAAACCCGTGGAAATATCGCCGGCGCGGAACTTCGGATCGTTCATAATCTTCAGGTGCAACGGAATAGTAGTCTTGATGCCTTCAATGACCATTGCTTCCAGGGCGCGTCTCATGCGCGCAATAGCCAGGTCGCGTGTGCGTGCGTGCACGATGACCTTCGCGATCATGGAATCGTAGAAAGGCGGTACCGCGTATCCCGAATAGACATAGGTGTCGACCCGGACACCTGGACCGCCCGGCAGATTGAAGGCCGTGATAACTCCCGGAGAAGGCGCAAAGGTCTCGGGGTTTTCCGCATTGATGCGACATTCAATAGCATGACCCACAATTAGAACATCATCCTGCGTGAAGCCCAGGCGCTCCCCTTCCGCAATCCGAATCTGATTTCGAACAATGTCAGCCAGCGTGACCATCTCGGTGACAGGGTGTTCCACCTGAATCCGGGTATTCATCTCCATAAAATAGAAGCGGTTTTCCTGATCGAGGAGGAACTCGATGGTTCCGGCACTCGAGTAACCCAGCTCTTTGCATGCCCTGACCGAGGCTTCACCCATTTGCTGTCTAAGCTCGTTCGAAAGGACGGGAGAGGGTGATTCCTCAAGCAGTTTCTGGTGACGTCGTTGAATGGAACACTCGCGCTCTCCAAGGTGAATGCAGTCGCCGTATTCATCGGCCATTACCTGGATCTCTATATGTCTCGGATTCTCAAGGTAACGCTCGATGTAAACGCTGCCATCTTTGAATGCGGCCGCCGCTTCGGTCGAAGCAGTTGCCAGTGCGGAACCAAGTTCGCTTGGACTGCGGACAATGCGCATCCCACGTCCACCGCCGCCGGCAGAGGCTTTAACAATTACCGGAAACCCGATCTCGCGCGCCAACTCCAGTGCTTCAGCCTCTGAATTGATCGGCTCGGAGCTGCCCGGAAGGATAGGCAGCCCCGCCTCCTTCATGGCCCGGCGCGCCTCAACCTTGTCTCCCATCAGACGAATGAGAGCCGGCTGTGGCCCAATGAACTTTATATTGCACGCTTCGCAGATCTCGGCAAAGTACGAAGACTCTGCGAGGAACCCATAGCCCGGATGGATGGCATCAACGTTGAAGATCTCGGCGGCGCTGATAATTGCGGGAATATTCAGGTAACTCTGGGCGGAAGGGGCAGGGCCAATACAGGCAGCCTCGTCGGCAAAACGCACATGCAAAGAATTGCGGTCGACATCGCTATGGACAGCAACCGTGCGAATGCCCATTTCTTTGCATGTCCAGATAATACGACAGGCAATCTCGCCGCGATTGGCAATGAGTATCTTCTTAAATTTACGAGGTGCAGAATCCATCTGGTAAACAATAAAGTTCAACGCCCAATGTCTGTCTTAGAAGAGATGACACTGGACGTTTGAAGAGACTAATCGCTACTTCCTGATGCCGAAGAGAGGCTGTCCGTATTCTACCGGCTGACCATTCTCAACATAGATCTTCGCCACGACTCCAGTTGTTTCCGCCTGAATCTCGTTCATCAGCTTCATGGCCTCAATAATACAGACGACCGAATCGGCTTCTACACTACTACCAATCTTGATGAAGGGTTCAGCACTTGGGGAAGCTGAGCGGTAAAAAGTACCGACAATTGGAGAAGTGATGATATGAAGATCCTGATCCTCCGAGGCAGCGTTTTCGGCTTGGGCCCCTGGATGAGCGGGAGTGGGAACGGGACTGTACGCTAGCGGCGTCTCCGGATTCCGCGCGTCCCGGCGCTGGGCCACTACCTCCGTCGACGGCGTTTCTTTTTGTAAGTCAGCGCCACCGGTCCCGACATCTCGGCGAAGGCGTACCCGGAAACCTTTTCGCTCCAACTCGAATTCAGCTAGCCCATTTTCCCGAATCAAAGCGATGAGATCGCGCAACTCATCCATGTTGATCGATGTCTCAGGAGTGGACGCCTGATCGCCAGGGCGGCGGCGACGACCAACGTCCTTCCCCTGTTTATGTTCGGCTGACTGGCGATTTTCCTGGTCGCTCATTCGGTTTATGTCTCAGGGTTGCACAGTTCAAAGCAATTAGCCCCAAGGGACCCGGTTTACGATTGCCGATGGTCGATTGGGGCCTTTACCGGTCGAACGCCCTCCCAACCCGGTGCGGGCCGCTCGATGATCCAGCGCTTAACTATTTTTCTTCTTCTTTAGCAGGTGTTGTTTCATCATCCGCAACCTCGGCACTCTCGATGGGCTCATCGGTCGAGCTAGCATCAGCGCCTTCGGCCTCAGCCTTCTCGGGCGTCTTGCTGCGCGCCGAACGTTTTCGTTCCTTCGTTGCCTTCTTTTTGGAGGCCGTTCTCGCGGCGCGTTTCTTTTCCGCCTCCAGAGCCTGGAGTTCACGTGGATTGCCTACTAATTCGATTATTGCAAGCTCGGCGTTGTCACCCTCCCGCCGCCCAAGCTTGAGGATGCGCGTATAACCACCCGGCCGATCCTTGAACCGCTCTCCGAGTTCGTCAAAAAGTCGTTTGAGAGCCGATACTCCGGCTGTACGCGGCGGACGCACCTGACCACGCTTTCCGGTCAATGATGCCTGTTCCATGTTGCCGGCATGAAAGAATCCTGCTGCCTGCCGGCGCAGATGCACGGCCTTCACCTCGACCCCATCCCCCTCGAGAGATTGAGCACGACGGGAAAGCGTAATCACCTTCTCAACGAATGGCCGTAACTCTTTTGCCTTGGGCAGCGTTGTCACGATTCGCTCGTCTTTCGAATTGATCAATGAGGTGGCAAGATTGCGAAGCATCGACATCCGATGCTCGCTTGTCCGGCCAAGCTTACGATGTGCCTTTAAGTGCCGCATGACTCAATTAACTTCCCCGCTCGGGCTTTCAATGCAAATCTGGACCACAACCTGATGCCAGCGCCACAGTAATGCGCGCGCTGTTATAACTCTTCGGTCTCGAACTCCGAAATATCGACGCCATCGCGGCCGCCGGAACCGGGAATCGGATTACCCTGCTCGTCAAACTCCATGCCGAAGTCCAGGCCCATTCCATTGAGTATCTCTTTGATTTCATTCAAAGACTTCTTACCGAAATTTTTCGTGGCAAGCATTTCCCGCTCGGTGCGCTGGACGAGATCACGGATGGTCCTGATGTCGGCGTTCTTCAGACAGTTGTAGGAGCGCACCGACAATTCGAGTTCATCCACCGAGCGATCGAGTTGATCGTTGCGGGGGAGGGGCGGCCGTTCCATCTTGGCGTAAGCAAAATCATCGGTATCTTCTTCGAAATTGATGAAGATCGACATGTGGTCCTTGATCAACTTCGCTGCCAGGCCGATCGAATCTTCGGGTTTCACAGATCCATCGGTCCAGACCTCAATCGTGAGCTTGTCAAATTCAGTGTTCTGCCCTAGACGGGCCGCCTCCACCGTGTAATTGACCTTCTTAACCGGAGTGTGGACCGAGTCGATGGGTATATAACCAAGCGAGAGATCCTCGTCGAAGTTACGATCGGCAGAAACATAGCCGCGTCCTCGCTTGAGGCGCATTTCAATCCTGAGCGATCCCCCATCACTAACCGTGGCGATGTGTACGTTCTGGTCCAAAATCTCAACGTCTGCATCCGCCTCGATGTCGGCGGCGGTAACCTCGCCGGCACCTTCTTTGGAGATCCTCAAGGTCTTGGGCTCATTACTATGCAGCTTAAACGGTACCTGTTTGAGATTTAGAATAACGTCCGTCGCGTCTTCCACCACTCCCTTAATCGAGGAAAACTCGTGTTCCACTCCTTCGATTTTGACAGCAGTAATTGCAGCCCCTTCGATAGAGGAAAGGAGGGCCCGCCGGAGTGAATTACCTATCGTTGTGCCAAACCCGCGCTCGAACGGCTGTGCCGAGAAGCGTCCGTAACGCTCAGTGAGCGTTTCGGTGTCGGCAGCCAACCGGCGCGGCATTTGAAATCCTGTCCAGAGATTGTTTTGATCCATTGCCATAGCTCATCGGTCCCAATCAGTTAAAAATGCGTTAAGCTCCAGTCGCGGCCACAACTGCGAACCCCGGGCGTAATCTGATTACTTGCTGTAAAGCTCAACAATCAACTGCTCATTTATTGAACGATCGATATCTTCGCGCGTTGGCAGACCGCTCACGCGGACGGTCATTTCGGCGCTGTCCTGAGAGATCCACTGTGGGCGGCCCCGACCAGACGCGGTCGCCCAGGCGCTCTCGATGTGGGGATTCTTGCGACTCGGATCCTTTACCGAGATTAAATCCCCTATCTTCATTTGATAAGAAGGAATATCAACCTTACGTCCGTTAACGAGGATATGTCCGTGGTTTACAAGTTGACGCGCCTGCCGACGGGAGGTTGAAAAACCAGCGCGGTAGACAGTGTTATCCAGACGCCGCTCTAAGAGGAACAACAGGTTCTCGCCCGTGATCCCCTTCAGGCGGGTGGCGCGCTCGAAATAGTTGCGGAACTGTCCTTCGAGGATGAAGTAGATGCGCTTGACCTTCTGTTTTTCGCGCAGTTGCTGGCCGTACCCGACCAGGGCCTTGCCGCGTCGCATTGAGTTGCCGTGCTGTCCGGGCGGTTGAGTTCCCCGCTTCTCAATCGGACAAGACGGCTTGTAGCATCGATCACCCTTGAGAAAAAGCTTTGCACCTTCGCGGCGACACAAACGGCACACCGCACCTCTATACCTAGCCAACTAATTGCCTCCAGTCTAATAAGACGGAAAAGTTTACAGGCGGCGCATTGAGCGCTGGCCCTTCATCCTTTAGGTTGCTAAAACATTCCAGGCTCTCCAAAAAATGAGGCCTGAATTATGATTACCCTGACTCAAGCTAAAACCTGAATCTTCGCTTCGTAGTACGCGGAGACGCTAGACGCGTCGCCGCTTCGGCGGACGACAGCCGTTATGCGGAATCGGAGTAGTATCACGAATAGTGGTCACTCTGATTCCGGCATTGGCGATCGCGCGAATCGCCGACTCGCGACCACCCCCCGGCCCTTTTACCCGAACCTCGCATTGCTGCATGCCTGTTTCGTGGGCTTTGCGAGCAGCCTCGTAGGCCGCCTGCTGAGCCGCGAAGGGAGTGCCCTTTCGCGAACCGCGAAAGCCCCGAGCGCCGGCTGAAGACTGGGCAACCAGGTTACCCTCAAGATCCGTAATCGAGATCATCGTGTTATTGAACGATGCCGCGACATGCGCAATACCAACCGGGATATTCTTCTTTTCCTTCTTGCGAAAGACCTTTTTCTTTCCGCCTGCTTTTGCCATATTTGAAGCTTCTATTCGTTCTTTGAACTAAAAATTTCGCTACCACCAAACTCTCGCTGACTCCCCGTCAGAAAAGAGCAGGAGGATCCCCCTACTTCTTCCCAGGCGCCTTCTTCTTAGCAATGGTCGCCCGTCGCGGTCCCTTGCGGGTTCGCGCATTCGTGTGAGTTCGCTGTCCTCGGACCGGCAGTGAGCGCCGGTGCCGCAGTCCACGGTAGCAGCCAATATCCATCAACCGCTTAATGTCCATTTGAATGCGCTTGCGCAAATCACCTTCGATTTCACCTTGCGCTTCTAGAATTGCCCTAATGCGGCTCAGCTCTTCTTCGCTCAGATCCCGGACACGCGTTGCCAGACTAATGCCCGCTTCGTTGAGAATCTTGTTCGAACGCGAACGGCCAATTCCATAGATATACGTCAGGCCGATCTCCGCCCGCTTATGGGGAGGCAAATCAACGCCAGCTACACGTGCCATGTTTCAAAAGTCTCCAGAACGATCTCAATTCGCCAGCCGGGAACAAGGTCCCCAGCTTCTTAGCCCTGTCGCTGCTTATGCTTGGGATTAACACAGATCACCCTAACGACACCCTTTCGGTGGATGACCTTGCACTTATCACACATTTTTTTAACGGATGCTCGCACCTTCATGTTACGACCCCCAATCCCTTCCCACTCCAGCCGGCAGCCGTCACTTGTAACGGTAAGTTATGCGTCCCCTGTTAAGATCGTAGGGTGATAACTCAACTAACACGCGGTCTCCGGGAAGGATGCGAATAAAATGCTTGCGCATCTTTCCTGAGATGTGCGCAAGCACCTGGTGTTGGTTGTCTTCCAACTCAACCCTGAACATTGCATTCGGCAAAGTCTCAAGGACTTTAGCCATAACTTCTATAGCTTCTTCCTTCGCCATATCCTCTCAGGATGGAATTCTGGCTGTGCTGACAAACTGCGAATACTAACACGCCAGCGCCGAATTTGCCAAGCCAGTCTGACCTTATCAGTAACGGGTTCAAACAGTTGTCGCAACGGACCCCTGCGGCTCGGCTGAGGCCAAACGTGTTAGCACCTCAGGCCCCTCCTCTGTAACCGCAATTGTGTGCTCGGCGTGCGCACTAGCCTTCCCATCTAGGGTCACCACTGTCCAACCATCCGCAAGAACTTTGGTATATTGACTACCCATGTTGATCATGGGTTCAACCGCGAAAACATAGCCCGCCTTAATCTTGACCCCATGTCCTGGTTTTCCGTAATTGGGTATTTGCGGATCCTCATGCATCTTACGTCCAATGCCATGACCCACATAATCCCGCACTACCGAATAGCCGCTAGCCTCAGCATGTTGCTGGACCGCCCACCCGATATCACCCAAATAACGGCCCGGTTGACACTGTTCAATGGCACGTCCGAGACACTCCGTTGTTACCCTGATAAGTCTGAGACAATCTTCACTGACCCGGCCCACCGGAACCGTAATAGCTGTGTCGCCGACAAAGCCGTCAAGCGTCACCCCACAGTCAATCGAAAATATGTCTCCCTCCTTCAACTTGTAGGTAGAAGGGAAACCATGTACGACTTCCTCATTTACGGAAGCGCAGATCGAGAACGGAAACCCGTGATAGCCTTTGAATGTTGGTAGCGCGCCCGCATCGCGAATCATCTCTTCAGCCGCCCGATCAATCTCAAGCGTCGTAATGCCGGGTTGAACCATCTTTCTTAGTTCCTCGAGAACCCGCCCGACCAACTGGCCGGAGGCGCGCATTTTTTCAATCTCTTTCTTTGACTTTCCGATAATCATTACAGCGTGAACCCTATTCGTTATGGCCCTTCACGATCTTCTCGAGGTCCTGGTAGATCGCTTCGGGATCTCGGGCGCCATCCACCCGGCGTAGCAAGCTTGCACCCTCATAATACTCAAGCAGCGGCCGGGTCTGCTCCTCATAAGTAGCGAGCCTGGCCCGGACGGTGTCGGGATTATCGTCGGCTCGATGGTTCAATTTCGTATCAGGGTGAAGATCGCAAACCCCGGCGGTCTTAGGCGGTTTAAAAAAGACGTTGTAAATCTCGCCGCATACGGGGCAATTGCGCCTGCCGGTCATCCGTTTTTCCAATTGCTCGAACGGCACGTCAATAAGGATGGGTTGAATCTGCATACCCTGCTCGGCTGCCAGTTGGTCGAGCATCGCTGCCTGAGCGGGCGTACGCGGAAAGCCATCGAGGATATACCCACCAGCGCAATCTTCGCACACCGTCCGTTCACGGACCAAGCGTGTAGTCAACTCGTCAGGCACAAGCCGACCCGCTTCCATAATCTGTCGGACCTCCTCTGCGAGGGGCGTCCGCGACTCCTTCAAAGCCCGGAAAATGTCGCCAGTGGAGATCTGCGGTAACTGAAGGCGCTCCTGAAGCAAGCGCGCCTGCGTACCTTTCCCAGCACCAGGCGCACCCATCAAAACAACGATTTTCGACATGAATCGGTGACTCTGATTTACCTCACACACCTACTAAAACAGACTGCGCGCTACCCTCTTCGCCCCCTCAGACGTCCTCCGGTGCCAAGGAACCCCTCATAGTTTCGCATCACCAGTTGGGCCTCAATCTGAGAGACCGTGTCCATCGCCACGCCTACCAGAATCAGCAATGAGGTGCCGCCAAAATAGAACTCATAACCCATGCCGGTGGGGATCCAGGAGAGACCCGGTGTGCTACTGACAAACGCATCAAGCCAGGGCCCAATCACCGGAAGCCGGCCAACCTTGAATCCACTGAGCATGATCTGGGGCCCAAATGCGACAAACGCTAGATAAAGCGCCCCCACGGTGGTCAATCTTGTGAGGATGGTATTCAAGTGTTCAGCGGTAGCGCGACCTGGTCGGATCCCGGGGACGAAACCGCCGTGCTTGCGCAGATTGTCAGAGACCTCTTCGACGTTGAAAACAATCGACACGTAAAAGAAGGTGAAGAAGACAATGAGCGAGACAAAGACCAGTTCATAATAGGGATCACCGGCATGAAACAACTGGAAGAAGCCGAAGACTTTCCCCCAAACTGTCTCGGCCTGGGTGGGATCTGGTGGAAAGGCCGCAAAGATACTCTGCGGCATCGAAAGAACTGACGACGCAAAGATTACCGGGATGACGCCTCCCATGTTGATCTTCAGCGGCATCGTCGTCTGCTGACTGCCCACCATCTGTTTGCCAATATGGCGCTTAGCGTAACTAATCGGGACTTTTCGCCTCGCTGCTTCAACCAGCACAATAAAGGCGATGATCCCTACCATTGCCACGAGTAGGGCCATCACCGCGATCGTTGCCATCGTATCGCCACCTCGAAGGCGCTCAACGACCTGTTGCACGCCGCTGGGAAGGCCAATGACGATGCCCGAAAAGATCAGCAATGAAATTCCATTGCCGACGCCGCGCTCGGTAATCTGCTCACCAAGCCACATTACGAACACGGTTCCGGTGGTCAACGTAAGGACGGTAGTCAGAAGAAATCCCCACGTGGGAGCACCAACCCCATTAACCTGGAGCCAATGCGCCACGAAGGATGTTTGGATTGCCGACAACCCGACCGTCAAATATCGGGTATATTGATTAATCTTCTGCCGGCCAACCTCTCCCTCTTCCTGCAGCTTCTTAATCTGCGGCGACACCACTGTCATCAACTGCAAGATGATCGACGCAGTAATGTAAGGAGTAACTCCGAGCGCAAACACCGAGATGGTCCGGAAATTTCCGCCGGAAAAGAGATCGAGCACACCCAGCAAAGTGCCAGCCACATCGTGCCAAACCTGGTCCAGGCGGTCCCGGTCGATTCCGGGAGCGCCAATGTGAGCGCCGAGCCGGTAGATCGCGAGTATCCCAAGCGTGAAAAGGATGCGCCGGCGCAGATCCGGCACGGTGAACATATTGCGAACTGCGGCAAAAAACTTTTCCATATGGCTCCCTGCGCAGCGCTTCGGCTATTTAGTAATCTCCGACGCCGTACCACCCGCTTTCTCGATCTTTTCGCGCGCGCTACGGGTAAACCGGTGAGCTGAAATACGCAGTGGCTTTGACAATTCGCCGTTTCCCAGCACGACGACGTCATGTTTCGCCTTCTTTATAATACCGCGCTCGTGCAAGATATCGGGGGTCACTTCGTCGTTGGCTTCAAAGCTTCGTTCAAGCGCCGCCAGACCCACCTCAAGCCAGCGTTTCTTAAAGATGTTTGTAAACCCTCGCTTGGGCAGTCTCCGGTGAAGGGGCATCTGTCCGCCTTCAAAACCGATCTTGCTTGAATAACCAGAGCGGGATTTCTGACCCTTTTCACCGCGTCCGGCGGTTTTACCAAGGCCGGACCCGGGCCCTCGGCCGACCCGTTTCTTTTTATGAGTCGAACCCTTTGCCGGTCGAATACTGTTCAAACTGATGGTCATTTACTACTCCGTTGGGAAACACTAAAACCCAATGTTGACTTAACCTACTCGACAATGCGCAGAAGATGCGGAACCTTGGCCACCGCCCCGCGCATCGACGGAGTATCCGGCCGTTCTACGATCTGGTTAAGTTTAGTTATGCCGAGGCTCCGCACCACCTCTTTGTGCTTTTTCGGAGCAGCGATGAAGCTCCGATAATATTGAATTCTGACCGTCGCTTGCGATCCTCTTTGGGTCTTATCCTCACTCTTCTCTACCATAACACCTCACAAACTGATTCTGACGACTCCAGATCACATCTCCTCGACCTGCTTACCGCGCAGTCGCGCCAACTCCATTGGGTCTTTCATCCGCAGGAGTGCATCAAAGGTGGCGCGCACCACATTATGAGGATTCGTCGAGCCCAGCACCTTGGTCCTCACGTCGCGGACACCGACCGCCTGCATCACGGCACGCACCGCCCCGCCAGCAATTACTCCGGTACCTTCCGAGGCCGGCTTTACCAGCACCCGGCCGGCGCCAAACTCTCCGATCAATTGATGCGGCAACGTGTTGTTGATCAACGGCACTCGAATCAGGTTCTTCTTGGCTGCCTCGATGCCCTTCTTAATGGCGAGTGGCACCTCGCGCGCTTTTCCCGTGCCGAAACCAACATGGCCGCCTTCATCGCCAACAACTACAAGTGCGGCAAACGAGAGGTTCTTACCGCCCTTCACTACCTTTGTTACGCGGTTGATTGAGATGACCTGATCTTTAAGGTCAAGTCCTTGTGCCGGAATCCGTTGCTTAGGTTGCCTCATTGCTCTTCTTTGTCCTGTGACTGCTCTGCTAAGTTCTCAGATGCGTTCTGATTTAAGCCCGCATCCCGAGCGGCGTCGGTGAGCGCTTTCACTCGCCCATGGTAGAGATAACCGCCGCGATCAAAAACTACCTGACTAATTCCCTTGGCGAGGGCCCGCTCCGCGATAGCCTTGCCGACTCGTTGCGCGGCTTCGATGTTGCCACCGGTCTGACCTCGCAGGTCCTTCTCAGTGGTTGAAGCGGACCCGATGGTTTGACCGTTGTCATCGTTGATTAACTGCGCGTAGATATGGTTCAAGCTGCGATACACAGCCAGACGCGGCCGGTGCTCGCTCCCTCTAACCTTGCGGCGAATGCGACTGTGAATCGCTGTTCGCACTACTGCTCTGTTCGTATTTGCCATCGTTCACCTACATATTTCCGACAACCTACTACGATCGCCCGCCAATTGGTCGGAATTATTTGCCCGTCTTACCCGGTTTCAGCTTGATCGGCACGTTCGCGTAGCGGATTCCCTTGCCCTTGTAGGCATCGGGTTTACGCAACTTGTGCATCTCGGCCGCTACCTGACCAAGCTTTTGCTTATCGATACTTGTTAGCGTTAAAGTGGTCTGATACTGCTGGATGCCGCCTTTCGTCGTCATGCGCTCAGCTTTGGCTTCGACCCCATCAGGCAGCGGAAACTCGATTGGATGCGAGTACCCTAACGAAAAAACGATTCGCTTAGCCTGAACATCCGCCTTGTAGCCCACGCCGACGACGTCCATCTGCCTGGTAAAGCCCTCGGTAACCCCGAGAACGGCATTATTGGCGAGAGCCCGAGCAAGCCCATGCATGGCAGCCAGGTCGTCAGAAGAGCGTTCAGCGATTAGCTGCTCCGCTTCAACCTTAAACTTAATACCCTGTGGCACAGGCGTTTTCAGGGTACCCTTAGGCCCCTTAATCTCGAGTTCGTTCTCGTGAATAGTTACGGTAACACCCTTGGGGACCGGGATAAGTTTCTTTCCAATGCGCGACATAAATAGAACCTCCGGATGACGGCGAAGCCTAAAACTTACGAACTCAGTTCATCCTTTCGCCTTCACTTCCGTTAGTAGATCTGTGCCAAAAGCTCGCCACCAACGTTCTCACGGCGCGCTGTTTTCCCGCTCATGAGCCCTCGCGACGTTGACACGATGTTTACTCCATACCCGCCCAGCACTTTGGGAATGTCAGTCGAACCAACATAGACCCGTCTTCCTGGACGCGACACCCGTTCGAGGTGCGTTATCGATGACGTACCGCGCGCGTCATAACGAAGGAAGATGCGGATCGTCCGCTTAAGTCCCTCGCCCTTCACCACAAAGTTATTGATGTAGCCCTCTTCCTTAAGGATGCGGGCAATCTCGAGTTTTAGTTTCGACGCCGGAATATCCACGCGGGAGTGCTTAGCCGCAATGGCATTGCGGATTCGCGTCAACATATCGGCTATGGGATCAGTCATGAATAAACTCCACTTTCGATTGCCGATTTCCGATTGCCGATTACCACCACGCGATATCGGAACTCGGAAATCGGAACTCTCTCTACCAACTCGACTTTACGACGCCGGGAATCTGGCCCTGCAATGCAAGGTCGCGGAAACAGATGCGGCACAGATTGAACTTGCGCAGATACCCGCGGGGCCGCCCGCAACGCTTGCAGCGAGTGTAAGCTCGCACCGAAAATTTGGGCTTTCTTCCCGCTTTCGCAATCAATGATTTCTTCGCCATTTTTCCTCGTTATCTCTCGTCTTTACCGCTTACTGCCGGAAGGGCATACCCAGCCCCTTAAGCAGTGCGCGGGCCTGCTCGTCGTTTTGCGCCGTGGTTACAATTGAAATATTCATCCCTCGCAATTTGTCTACTTTGTTGAAGTCGATCTCAGGAAAGATCAGTTGCTCGCGTACCCCAATGGTGTAGTTACCACGGCCATCGAAGGCCTTCGGCGAGACGCCGCGAAAGTCCCTCACTCGCGGCAGCGCAATCGAAACCAGCCGATCAAGAAATTCATACATGCGCTCGCCACGCAGGGTCACCATGACCCCAATGGGCATTCCCTGGCGCAGCTTGAACGAAGCGATCGACTTCTTTGCTTTTGTGACGACCGGCTTCTGACCCGTTATGGCCCGCAACTCGTCAGCCGCAGTGTCGAGGACCTTGCTATTGGCAATAGCTTCGCCCATCCCCATATTGATCACGATCTTCTCAACGCGCGGGATTGCCATCGGGTTCTTGATTTCAAACTCCTTGGCAATTGCCGGAGAGACCTCTTTCTGGTACCGCTCTTTTAGTCTTGCTGCCATGTCTATTCCTCGTAAATCCTTGCTTCAGTGGGCTGGATTGCGCGGGTCCGTTGCTACTTCTCCAGCGAATGCCCACTGGAAGCGGCTACGCGAAACTTTTTACCGTCACCGTCCTCCTGGTATTTCACGCGCGTCGGCTTTCCCGACTGCGGATCGAGCAATTGCACATTGGAGATATCGATGTAGGCTTCCTTCTCGAGGATACCGCCACCTCGGTTGAGCTGCGGGTTGGCCCGCTGATGCCGCTTGATCATTCCCGAGCCCTCAACCTTGATCTTTCCTCTTGCCGGAACGACTTCCAACACGCGACCGCGTTTGCCTTTATCGCGGCCGGCTATAATCACGACCTGATCGTTCTTCTTAATCTTCGAGCGCCTTGTTCCTGCCATAACTTCAAATCACCTCCGGCGCGAGTGAAACTATCTTCATGAAATTCTTATCCCGCAATTCACGGGCGACTGGTCCAAAAACGCGTGTGCCTATAGGCGTACCGTCCTCTTTAATCAACACCGCAGCATTCTGATCGAAACGAATGTAAGTACCGTCCTTGCGGCGGACCTCCTTACGGGTCCTCACAATCACCGCGTCCTGGACCGTCCCTTTTTTGATCGTGCCGTCCGGTGACGCTTCTTTAACGGTGACCTTAATCCGATCCCCAAGACTGGCAATCTTTCCAGTCGAACCGCCGATCGGCATAATCATCTCGACCCGGCGCGCGCCTGAATTGTCGGCCACATCGAGCGAGGTTTGCATCTGAATCATGACAAGTTCCCCAAGATATTTTTGATTTTCGAATTTTGATTCTTGATTGAGCGCAATCGCAAATCTAAAATCGGAAATCTAAAATCGAATTTACTTCGCCGCCTTCTGCACAATCTCGATAACCCGCCAACGTTTTCGCGCTGAGAGCGGGCGTGTTTCGACTATCCTCACCTTATCGCCAACCGTGGCGCCTAGTTCATCGTGCGCCATAAACCGCGAGGTTCGTCTTACATAGCGACGATACTTACGGTGCAAGACGAGGCGGTCCACGCGTACAACTACGGTCTGCTGCATCTTGTCGGACGCCACAACACCGACCTTCTGGGCACGCTGGGACCGGCGCGGCTTCGGTTTCGCTGGTGACGACGGTTCTTCCGCCGTTGCCGTCGTGTCTAATTCTTCCTGCTTTTCTTCTGCCATTTTCTTATCACTCATCAACGGCGGAAACGCCGCATTCGATCATTAACGGTCAGCACTGAGTTGGCGTTGCCGGGTAATAGTTTGGATCCGGGCAAGCGATCGCTTCTCCTGACGGATACGCTTTACCGCGTCCACTTCACCAAGCGCGAGCTTGAAATTTAGACGAAAGAGCGACTCCTTCAATCGGGCCGTCTCTGCTCCCAATTCTTCCTCTGACATCTCGATAAATTTATCCAACTCTTCGCGTCTCTTCATGGCTAGATCGCGCCTCCCTCCTGATCCGCGCGCGTCACAAACTTTGTCTTAATGGGCAACTTCTGCGCGGCCAGTCGCATTGCTTCCCGCGCAGTAGCCTCGTCGACACCTTCAATCTCGTAGAGGACCCGGCCCGGCTTGACCACGGCCACCCAGTACTCGGGTGCTCCCTTGCCTTTGCCCATACGCGTTTCAGCGGGTTTCTTAGTCACCGGTTTATCAGGAAACATTCTGATCCAGATTTTGCCGCCGCGTTTGATATGGCGCGTCATTGCGATACGGGCCGCCTCGATCTGGCGGTCGGTGATCCACGCCGGCTCCAGCGTCTTAAGGCCGTATTCACCGAAGCTGATCTCGTGACCGCGTTGGGCCTTACCCGTCATGCGCCCGCGCATCTGCTTCCGGTGCTTAACTTTCTTCGGCATCAACATGATGATTTACCTACCTCGATTTCCGGTTTTGCAGAGCAACCGGAATCTCTCTAATCTCCGCGTGGTCTGCGACCGTCTGAGCCCTCACGTTCCCGGCGCGGGCGGGGACGGCGCTCTCGCTCTCCGACGCGAGTTTCATTAATCGGATCTGAACCCGTGCCTCGCGCCATCGCAGCCCTCGGATCCAGAATCTCTCCCCGGTAAATCCACACTTTGACCCCTATCACGCCGAAGGTGGTCTGTGCTTCTGCCAGACCGTAATCGATGTCGGCGCGCAGCGTATGGAGCGGAAGGCGGCCTTGCAGATGCCACTCACTTCGAGCGATTTCAGCGCCATTGAGACGGCCACTCACTTTCACTTTGATACCCTGAGCCCCGAACCGCAGCGACTCTTCAACGGCCTTTCGCATCGCCCGGCGGAAGGCGATCCGCTTTTCGAGTTGGGCGGCAATCTTCTCGGCCTGGAGTTGAGCATTTAACTCCGGCTTATGAATCTCCTGAATCGAAACCAGAACCTCGCGGCCAGTCTTCGAAGAAAGGTCTGATTTCAGCTTGTCGATCTCAGCTCCTTTGCGCCCGATGATGATCCCCGGCCGCGAAGTGTAGATGATGATCTTCAGACGGTTTGCCGCGCGCTCGATGTCGACATGTGACACGCCGGCACCGGCAAACCGCTGCTTCAAATCGCGCTTCAAGCGTAGATCTTCTAAAAGAAATTCGCCGTACTGTTTCTTGGAAAACCAGTGCGAGTGCCAGTCCTTGTTATAGCCTAGCCGGAACCCGTAAGGATGAACTTTCTGACCCACAATTATCTCCAGTCTCCACTGTTGGACTTTCAGCGACTCTTATTTTGAGTCTGAGAAATCGAGTCGATTTCGCTACTCGTCCTTCGTCTCGCTCTTCTTCTTTGTGGCGCGCTTCGTCGCTTTCTTCTCTTCGCCAGTCTCGGGCGCGGTTCGCTTTGCCCGCGGCGCAGCAACTGCTCCCCCTTGTTTACGTTTCTTGCTTGCCGCCAGTTTTGCCGGCTTAGCCTCCACCGGAGCGTCCTCTTGCGGACCTGCATCCCGACGCTCATCGTTGGAGAGCAGGATCGTCACGTGGCAGAAGTGACGCTGCTCTCGGAAGGCCCTCCCCTGGGGCGCGGGACGCATGCGCCGGCGACCCTTGGTTGGGCCACGATCGACAAATGCTGCTTTCACCCACAGGTCATCCGGATCAATTGCAACGTTAGCCTTCGCAGCAGCCTCGTTGGCATTCGCAATAGCGGAACGCATGCACTTTTCGATGCCATTCGCGGCACGCTTCTCTGAGAAGCGCAGAATTGCCAGCGCCCGGTTGACGTCTTTACCACGAATCAAATCGATGACCAGTCGCGCTTTCTGCGCCGATCCCCGAAGATACTTTGCACTTGCAATTGCTTCCATCATCAACCTCGAAACCTGGGTTTCGTGAATCGCTCTATTTCAGGCGACCTATTCGTTTCCTACTTGGATACCTTTGATGCCTTCTCTACCTTCGTGCCCGAGTGGCCCTTGAATGTTCTTGTCGGCGCAAACTCCCCCAGCTTGTGGCCTACCATGTTCTCAGTCACGTAGATTGGCAGGTGCCGTTTTCCGTTGTGGACACCAAATGTCAGCCCAACCATGTCGGGCGTAATCGTCGAGCGTCGCGACCAGGTTTTGATCACAGGCGGTCGTTGTCCACCCGCACGGGCCCGTTCCACAGCCTGCACTATGCTGCGATCTATGAAAGGTCCCTTCTTAACCGAACGTGCCATAATTAAGCTCCAAACTCTGCTCTATTCCGAACCTGAATCGCTCAAACTCGGCTCTAGTCGAAAACACGCAACTACTTCGTTCGCCGATCGCGCAGAATCATCTTCTGCGTGCGTTTATTGCTTCTCGTCTTGTAACCGCGCGTCGGCTGCCCCCAGGGCGTAACGGGATTGCGCCCGCCAGACGTCTTGCCCTCACCACCGCCGTGGGGGTGATCGACTGGGTTCATTGCAACGCCACGAACATGCGGCCGCAACCCTCGCCAACGCGAGCGCCCCGCTTTTCCCAGCGAGATGTTCTCATGTTCGATATTGCCGACTTGCCCGATAGTTGCGCGACAAACGAGCGGCACGCGGCGCACCTCACCGGAGGGCATGCGCAACTGGGCATAGCTGCCTTCCTTCGCAACAAGTTGAGCAAACGTGCCGGCTGAGCGCGCCATTTGCCCACCCTTGCCGGGTCGCAATTCGATATTATGAATCTGCGTTCCCAACGGGATATTGATTAACGGTAAAGTATTGCCCGGCAGAATGTCCGCCTCTGGACCACTCATCACGGTCTTTCCCACTTCAAGGCCCGTGGGCGCAATGATGTATCGCTTCTCTCCATCAAGGTACGTGATCAGGGCAATGTGCGCCGACCGGTTAGGGTCATACTCAATCTGTGTCACTCGCCCCGGCACACCTTCCTTATCGCGCTTGAAATCGATAATCCGATAGAAGCGTTTGTGTCCGCCGCCGCGCCTCCGAACCGTAATCCGCCCATCGTTGTTACGACCAGAGATTCGCTTCTTTGGTTCAAGCAAGGACTTTTCGGGGACAGCGCCAACGGTCAACTCATCGCGCGTCAGATAGGTCTGAAAGCGCCGTGCGGGAGAAGTTGGTGTAAGTTTCTTGATGCCCATAATGCTTATTTGCGATTTCCGATTTGTAATTTTTGATTGAGTTAAGAGAGTCTTAAAATCAAAAATCAAAATTCCTTAAATCGACTCGCCGTAATCAACCGGCTTCTCTCCCTTCTTCAAGGTGACGTACGCTTTCTTCCACGAGGGTTTTCGACCTTCAAAGCGGCCGCGTCGAGCGGTCTTTCCCATAAAATTGATCGTGTGCACATGATCGACCCGCACCTGAAAGATGGTTTCGACGGCCGTCTTGATTTCCGGCTTCGTGGCGCTGCGATCCACTCTGAAAGTCAGTAACTGACCCGAGTCCTGTGTCTCCTCCTTCGCCACTAACGCCTTTTCAGTAATCACTGGCGACTTAATGATGTCCCATATCGTTCTCATTTTTAGGTCGCCTCCTCTTTCTTACGCCTTCGCCTGGCTTTGGCTTCCGGTTCTGGCGCGGCGACCGCCTCCGGCTCTTCTATCTCACCGTTCCCAGATTTCTGGGGGCCAAGTAACCGTTCAATTTCCCGAGCGGCAGTCCGCGAAAGGACCAACTTTTCGTGATAAAGGAGATCGTAGATATTGAGGCCACCACTATCGACGATCTTTGTCCGCTGAATGTTGCGCGCGGAGAGAACGAGATTCTCATTGTCGGCAGAGTCTACAATCAGGGTCTTACCATCAAGCCCGAGCTTGCCCAGAGAAGCGATGAAATCTTTGGTCCGGGGGCGCTCGAAGGACCAATTATCGAGGACAATAACGTTTCCCTCACGGACCCGCTCAGAGAGGGCCGATCGCAACGCTCCCCGCCGCATCTTCTTCGGCAATCTGTAGGACCAATCGCGCGGTTGCGGCCCATGGACGTTCCCGCCACCTTTCCAGAGAGGCGACCGCAGCGATGCAATGCGCGCCCGTCCCGTGCCTTTCTGTTTCCACAGTTTGCGGCCCGAGCCAGAGACGTTGCCTCGCGTCTTGGTCCCCACAGTACCCTGACGGGCATTGGCCATAAAGTTGCGGACCGCGGCGTGAATCAAAGGCTCATTCAACGGTGCGTCAAACACCGCATCCGACAACTGGACCTCGTCGATCTCTTCATTATTCAGATTGCGCACCTTTACGGTAGGCATAATTAACTCCCGTATTTGATCACGGACGACAGACTCAATCGTCCGTCACCTCCCACTTCAACTTTGATTCTTTTCGGGCTTCGCGGCCTTCCTGATTATGACAACGCTGCCCGGCGCCCCAGGAACCGCCCCACGCACCAGCAGCAGGTTCTTCTCTGAGTCCACGCGCGCCACTGTTAATCCCTTAACAGTGATCCTGGCGTCACCCATATGGCCAGACGAACGATTCCCCTTAACTACCCGCGACGGATAAGCCGACGCCCCGATCGAGCCAGGCGCCCGTACATTCATCGAACCATGCGATTCGGGACCGCGCTTGAAGTGGTGGCGCTTTATCGTTCCCGCAAAGCCACGACCCTTGGAGCGTCCGATCACATCAACAATGTCACCATCGGCGAAGAGGTCAACGAGCACCTTGTCACCCACATTGGTTTCCGCTCCGGCGCCATCAAGGCGGAGCTCTTTAAGAATCCGGGCCGGTGGGACTCCGCCGCCGGTCTTCTCAAAATGCCCGCGCATCGGTTTGGTAACGTTCTTCAACTTCAGCGGCTTTTCATCGACCAGGGCAAGCTGAACAGCATCGTAACCATCCGGCCCGGCTGCTGACTTCTTTTGAACGACAACACATGGACCTGCTTTGATGACCGTGACCGGCGTAGCCGTCCCATCCGCAGCAAAGAGCTGCGTCATACCGACTTTTCTACCGATGATTCCGTTAATCATGATTTTCGATTTCCGATTTTTGATCTGCGATTTACTGCAAGCAGAGCCACAAACCAAAATTACCTACTGGCGGCCGAACGCTTCATCTCAATATCAAACCCGCCGGCAGATCGAGTTTCATCCAGCAGCTCAAATCCTACTGCCTGCCAAATGCCTTTATCTCAACATCCACGCCAGCGGGCAGATCGAGTTTCATCAAAGCATCAACTGTCTGCGGCGTCGGGTCGAGAATGTCCATCAGGCGCTTATGCGTTCTGATCTCAAACTGCTCGCGCGATTTCTTGTCCACATGCGGCGATCGAAGCACGGTCCATTTATTCTTGACTGTTGGCAGGGGGATTGGGCCCGCCACGCGTGCGCCCGTGCGTTTCGCTGTTTCGACAATCTCAGTGGTCGATTGGTCCAACACACGATGATCGTAGGCTTTCAGCCTGATTCTAATCTTTTCGTTTAGCATAAATTCAATTTCTCGATTACAAACTGACCGATTGGCGATTGCCGATTGCCGATTGGCGATTGCCGATTGTTCGATTGTTCGATTGCCGATTGTCGATTGTTCGATTGCCGATTGCCGATTGCCGATTCCAGGTTTAACTAACAAACGCACCAATCAAAAATCAAAAATCGCAAATCAAAAATTCCCTCTACTCCACCACCTCGCTGATGGTGCCGGCGCCCACCGTCCGCCCGCCTTCGCGGATCGCGAACCGTAACCCCTTCTCCATCGCGATCGGCGTGATCAACTCCACGTCCATCGCCACGTTGTCTCCCGGCATCACCATCTCCACTCCCGCCGACAGCGTCGCCACGCCCGTCACGTCCGTCGTCCGAAAGTAGAACTGCGGCCGGTACCCAGTGAAGAACGGCGTGTGCCGCCCGCCCTCTTCCTTCGTCAAAACGTACGCTTCCGCCTTGAACTTCGTGTGCGGCGTGATGCT